>NZ_JBIVRB010000001.1:0-484737 GCF_044755465.1 Streptomyces sp. NPDC092296
TGAGTGCCCGGGACCCCCACCCCTCCCCGTCCGCCACCCTTCCGCCCGGAGGGGGGAGGAAGGTCCGTGCGTGGTTGGTGTTGGTGGGTTGGTGCCGCTTGGTGGGGGTGGGGGAGGAAGGTCCGTGCGGGGCTGGGGTGGGTGGGTTGGTGCCGCTTGGTGGGGATGGGGGAGGAAGGGTCCGTGCGTGGCTGGGGTGGGTGGGTCGCTACCGCTTGGGGAGGGTGGGGAAGGAAGGGTCCGGGCGGGGCTGAGGCCAAGTGGGGCAGGGGTCGGGTGGGTTGGGGCCGGGGGTTGGGGTCGGTGGGGGGATGGGTCAGGCCGGGTGGGGGGTGAGGGCGCGGCGGGTGGCGAGGGGCATGCCGGTCCAGCAGGAGCCGTGTTGGCGGGCGTGGTAGCGGCGGAGCCAGAGTTCGGTGGCGAGCAGGTCGGCCAGGCCGTCGAGGGGGACCGGGGCGGTGCCGTCGGTGGCGTGGCGGACGGCTTGGCGGACGGCGGGGAGGTCGATGAGGCCCAGGTCGGCCAGGAGGGGGGCGTGGAGGAGTTCGGTGAGGCCGTCGGCGGCCTGGCGCAGGCCGGTGCGGGTGGCGGCGGCGCGGTCGGGGCGGGGTCCGGCGCCCCAGTCGGCGGGCAGGTCCGCGATGCCGGCGCCGGCGAGGACGGCCCGGAGCAGGGTCTGCCGAGCGCCGGGTTGGACGCGGAGGCCGTCCGGGACCAGCCGGCAGGCCCGGATCACCTGGTTGTCCAGGAAGGGGGCGTGCAGCCGCTGGCCGTGCTGCTCGGCCACCTGGACCAGGGTGCGGTACGCGGCGGCGTGCCGGTGCAGGGCGAGGCGGGCGCGGCGCTCACCGGGCCGCTCGGCGGGTACCGGCCCCCGGGCGGCGAGCCGGAGGCGTACCGCGATGCCGGAGAGCGCGCCGTCGGAGAGCCAGCGGGCCGCAGGACCGGTGACGCACCAGGCCAGCGCGGCGGTGGAGGCGCTGCCCGGACTGGTGGCGGCGCCCGGCCCCCGGCGGGCGATGAGGCGTACGGCGGCGTCCTCCAGGGCTTCGGCGTAGGAGGCGCGGGCCAGGCGGCGGGCGGCGCGGAAGACCGAGACGGGGGTGGCGAGGGCGCCGGTGAGCGGCCCTTCGGCGGCGCTGTCAGCGCGGGCGAGGGCGGCGACCGGCCGGATCAGGTCGCGGCGGCGGTGGTCGCGGACCAGGTCGGCCAGCCGGGCGGGGTGCCCGTCCAGGGCCTGGCGGGCGCCGTAGCCGGTGAGGTGGTCGCTGCCGCCCGCCGCCAGTCGGGCGCGTACGGCGGGGGCCTCGACCAGCGCCGGGCCGGGTTCGTCGGTGAGCGGCCCGGCCAGCGGGTCGTCCGCGAGGTCGGCGTACGGGAGGGCGGCGGCGGTGGCCGGGACCACGGCGTGGTGCAGGCGCGGTACGGCGCCGGCCAGGCTGCGGGCGCGGGCCAGCGCGGGGACGGGTGCGGCCGGGGCGTCCGCGAAGGTGACGGCGGTGAGCGGCACGGGTGCCGGGCCGGGCGCCGGGGGCCGCGCCCAGGAGCCCTTCACCGCCCCGCTGCGCGGGCTCGGTTCGGCCGCGCCGTGGTCCGCGAGGAGGCCGCCCCAGCCGGCGGCCGGGGCGCCGAGGTCGGCGGTGCGGAAGGCGGTGGGGGTGCGCAGGTCGGGGGCCGGGCGGCTCGGTGGGGCGGTGGCGGCCGGGGTGGCCGCCGCGAGCAGGGCCAGGGTGGTGGAGGCGGTGCCGCCGGAGAGGTCGGCGCCGATCCTGGGCCGCTGCGTGGTGCCGGTCGGCCGGGGCGCGGCGGTGCGGATGCGGCAGCGTACGGCTTCCAGCAGGGAGCGGGTGAGTTCGCGGACGGCGGGGGCCTCGGCCAGTTGGACCGGGCCGCCGGCGCTGGGTGCCGGGGCGTCGTACGAGGTGCTCTGGGCGCGCCCGGAGCGGATGGAGAGCGAGTGGGCCGGCGGCACCCGGTGGACGTGCAGGTACGGGGTGCTGGTGCCGGTGGCCTCGGGGGCCTCCGGGCAGGCCAGCCGGGCGGCGAGGTGCCCGGCGTCCAGGCCGGCGCCGATCAGGTCGGCCAGCGGCAGCGCGGCGGTGGCGTAGGCGGTGCCGCCGCACCAGGGGGTGTGGAAGGCGGGCAGTGCCCCGGCGAGGTCGGTGAGCAGCACCGTACGGGTGCCCAGGTGCAGTACGGCGGTGTAGCTGCCCGGCCAGGCGGTGAGGTGGCGCAGCGCGCCGCCCCGGGCGGCGGCCAGGCCGGAGCGCAGTTCGGCGTCGGAGGCACCGCAGCGGCCGACCACGGCGAGCCGGGCGGGGGGTGCGGCGCGGCGGGCGGTGGGGACGGTGTGCGGTGCGGGGGGTGCGTCGGGGTCCTGGGGGATGTCGGGGAAGCCGGTGGCGGTCTCGGCGGCGGCGCCGGGCCGCAGGGTGACCAGCCGGATCTCCTCGGGCCGCCAGTCGCCGACCGCCCAGAGCGGGTCGGGACCGGGCCAGAGCAGGCGGGCGGCGATGGGGCGTACGGTGCGCAGCGGGTCGGGACCGGGTTCGTACGCGCCGGCGCCCGGCACGGCGCCGCTCCATCCCGCCAACCACCGCATCGCGCCTCCACCGGACCTGGACGGCGGCGGGGCGGGGTGCGCCCGTGGCCGTCGGGCACAATCGTGCCAGTTGTCCTGCGGTCGGGCGGCGGTGTCGGTGGGGCTTGTCCGGCCGTTGTGGCGAGCATATGGTGACGTTTCATCACGAAGTCGGGCAGCGGGTCCGGGCCGCCCCCTCCTGGGCCCGGACCGGCTGGAAACACACAGCCCGGGAGGGCGTCCGCACGCCCTCCCGAGCCGGTCCGCCACCCGCGGGGAATGAGGCGGCGGTATCCCCCGGCCCACCGGGTCCTCGGACGGCGGGCCGACCCACACCGTCCAGAGAAGCGCTGCCCCACCGGCCTGGACAGGTCGCACAGGGCGGCGCACGTCCGCACGCCACCGGAGCACGAACGGGTGTCGGCGCCGGGCGCGGCGCCGCCCGGGACGGGGCGTTCGGCGGCCGTCCGCGCCCGCGCCGGGCGGTCGCGGAGGCACACAATCCCGCCATCCGGAATCCCAGCTCTTAACCGTCGGGATGCACCGAACTACTCTGGGTGTGCCAAGGCTGTCGGGCCGCAGCGCCGAGGGGGTGGCAGGGTTGACGATCAACAGCCCGCGGGGACCGAACGAGAAACTCGGCACACTGCTGTCGCTGGCCGGGATCAGCAACGCCGGACTGGCGCGGCGGGTCAACGACCTGGGCGCGCAGCGGGGTCTGACGCTCCGTTACGACAAGACGTCGGTGGCCCGCTGGGTCACCAAGGGCATGGTGCCGCAGGGTCCCGTGCCGCATCTGATCGCCAGCGCGATCGGCGGCAAGCTCGGCCGCCCGGTGCCGCTGGAGGAGATCGGGCTGGGCGACACCGATCCGGCGCCGGAGGTGGGCCTGGCCTTTCCGCGTGAGGTGCCGGAGGCGGTGCGGACCGCCACCGACCTGTGGAAGGTGGACCTGGAGAACCGCCGGGCCCCCGGTGGCGGGCGGTGGAGCGACAGCCTGGCGGGCACCTTCTCGGTGGCCGCGTACGCCACCCCGGCGTCCCGGTGGCTGATCACGCCCGCCGACGCGTCGGTGGCCCGCGACGCGGCGGCGCTGGCCGCGGCGGGCTCGCCGCCGGACCACGGGCGGCGCAGCAGCGTGCTGGCGGCCGCCTCGCCGGCCGAGCTGTCGTCGTACCGGGTGGGCCACGCGGACGCGGCCAAGCTGCGGGAGGCGGCGCAGGAGGCCCGCCGCTGGGACTCCAAGTACGGCGGCGGCGATTGGCGGTCGTCCATGGTGCCGGACTGCCTGCGGGTGGAGGCGGCGCCGCTGCTGCTGGCGTCGTACAGCGACGAGGTGGGCCGGGCGCTGTTCGGCGCGACGGCGGAGCTGACCCGGCTGGCGGGCTGGATGGCGTTCGACACCGGGCAGCACGAGGCGGCGCAGCGGTACTACATCCAGGCGCTGCGGCTGGCACGGGCGGCGGCGGACGTGCCGCTGGGCGGGTATGTGCTGGCCTCGATGAGCCTCCAGGCGACCTACCGGGGCTTCGCGGACGAGGGGGTGGATCTGGCGCAGGCCGCGCTGGAGCGCAACCGGGGGCTGGCGACGGCCCGGACCACCAGCTTCTTCCACCTGGTGGAGGCGCGGGCGCACGCGCGGGCGGGCAGTGCGGGTCCGTGCGCGGCGGCGCTGGCGGCGGCGGAGTCCTGGCTGGAGCGTGCGCGGGCCGGTGACGCGGACCCGGCGTGGATCGACTTCTACTCGTACGACCGGCTGGCGGCGGACGCGGCGGAGTGCTTCCGGGATCTCGGGGTGCCGGCGAAGGTGCGGCAGTTCACCCAGGAGGCGCTGGCCCGGCCGACGGAGGGGTTCGTGCGGTCGCACGGGCTGCGGCTGGTGGTGTCGGCGATGGCCGAGACGCAGGCGGGCGAGTTGGACGCGGCGGTCGCCGCCGGGGCCCGCGCGGTGGACGTGGCCGGGCGGATCTCCTCGCAGCGGACCAGGGAGTATGTGCTGGAGATGCTGCGGCGGCTGGAGCCGTTCCGGGGTGAGCAGGCAGTGCGGGAGCTGACGGAGCGGGCCAAACTGGTGCTGGCGGCGCCGGCGTAGTCCCCGCGCGCCGGGGTGCGCGCCCCTGCGCTGCGCCCTCTCGACCGCCCCCGTGCTCCATGGCACGATCGCGGGGGCGCGGTGGCGGCGGAAGGGGTGCGGGCCTCGTGGCGTACGACTACGACGTACTGGTGGTCGGCGGCGGGATCATCGGGCTGTCCACGGCGTACGCGCTGGTGCGGGCGCGCCCGGGGCTGGCCGTCGGGGTGCTGGAGAAGGAGGACTTCCTCGCCTCGCACCAGACCGGCCGCAACAGCGGGGTGATCCACAGCGGCATCTACTACCGGCCGGGCTCGCTCAAGGCGCGGTTCGCGGTGGCCGGTGCGGCGGAGCTGGTGGAGTTCTGCCGGGTGCACGACGTCGCGTACGAGATCACCGGGAAGCTGATCGTCGCGGTGGGCCGCGAGGAGCTGCCGAGGCTGCACGCGCTGGCGCAGCGCGGCCGGGAGAACGGCATCCCGGTGCGGGAGCTGGGCGCGGCGCAGATCACCGAGTACGAGCCGCATGTGTCGGGGGTGGCCGGGCTGCACGTCGGCTCCACCGGCATCTGCGACTACCCGATGGTGGCGCGGGTGCTGGCCGCGCTGGCCGAGCGGGAGGGCGCCCGGCTGCACCCGGCGACCGAGGCGCGCGCGGTGTCGCACCGGGCGGACGGGGTGGTGGTGCAGACGCCGCGCGGTGAGCTGCGGGCGGCGGTGCTGGTGAACTGCGCGGGCCTGCACAGCGACCGGATCGCCCGGCTGGCCGGGGACGACCCGGGGGTGCGGGTGGTGCCGTTCCGCGGTGAGTACTACGAGCTGGTGGCGGGGCGCCGGGGGCTGGTGCGCGGGCTGGTGTATCCGGTGCCGGACCCGGCGTTCCCGTTCCTGGGGGTGCATCTGACCCGGGGTGTGCACGGTGACGTCCATGTGGGCCCCAACGCGGTGCCGGCGCTGGCCCGGGAGGGCTACGACTGGCGTACGGTGCGGCTGCGCGACCTGGCCGGCACGGTCGCCTTCCCCGGGACGTGGCGGATCGCCCGCCGGCACTGGCGGTACGAGGTCGGGGAGCTGCACCGGTCGCTGTCCAAGCGGGCCTTCACCGCCGCCGTACGGCGGATGCTGCCGGAGGTGACGGCGGACGACCTGGTGCCGGCCGCCGCCGGGGTGCGCGCCCAGGCGGTCGCGCGGGACGGTTCGCTGCTGGACGACTTCGCCTTCGCCGGCTTCGACCCGGACGCGCGGGCCGCCGTACCGTCCCGGCTGGTGCATGTGCTCAACGCGCCCTCCCCCGCCGCGACGGCGTCGCTGCCGATCGGCCGGGAGGTGGCGCGCCGGGCGCTGGCGGCGCTGGACGTGGCCACCGGGCGGGGCAGTGGTGTCGGCGGCCGCCCGTAGGCTGTGGGCCTCCCCGTAGACTTGGCCCACTGTGACTGCCTCCACCACCTCCCGCACCGATGCCGCGCGCCCGTACCCGCACGCCGCGACGCCCGAACAGCACCGGGAGCAGCGGATACGTTCGTTCCACCCCCGGCGCGGGCGGCTGAGTGGCACCCAGGGCGACGCCCTGGAGCGGCTCTGGCCCCGGTACGGGACGGCGGTCGACGGTGCGCCGCTCGACCTGGCCGAGCTGTTCGGCCGGTCCGGGCTGCCGGTGGTGCTGGAGATCGGCTTCGGGATGGGGGAGACCACGGCCGCGATGGCGGCGGCCGACCCGGTGACCGGCATCCTCGCGGTGGACGTGCACACCCCCGGGCACGCCGGGCTGCTGAGCCGGATCGAGCGCGACGGACTGGCGAACGTCCGGCTGGCCGCCGGGGACGCGGTGGTGCTGCTGCGCGACATGGTGGCGCCCGGCACGCTGGCCGGGCTGCGGGTCTTCTTCCCGGACCCGTGGCCCAAGAGCCGGCACCACAAGCGGCGGCTGATCCAGCCGGAGTTCATCGCCCTGGCGGTCTCCCGGCTCGCCCCGGGGGCGACCGTGCACTGCGCGACCGACTGGGAGCCGTACGCCGAGCAGATGCTGGCGGTGCTGTCCGGCTCGCCTGAGCTGGTCAATCTGCACCCGGAGGGCGACGGCACGGTGCTGGCGGACGGCAGCCGGCCCGGGTACGCGCCACGGCCGGCCTGGCGGCCGGTGACCAAGTTCGAGCGGCAGGGCCTGGCCAAGGGGCATGTGGTACACGATCTGCTGTTCCGGCGGCGCTGAGGCTGCTGGTGCGGTGAGGCCGGGCGCTTACGTTTGGTGCGGCTTCGGGTACGCAGGGTGTACGCAACCACTCCCGGGGGCGGGGGTCGTCCCCTAAGGTCGTGGGGTGAGCAGCCCGCAGCCGACCGGCCCGTGGCATCCCGCACGGGCCCGCCCGCCCTGTTCCGCGCCGCCGCGTTCGGGTGCGGTGGGGCCGGGTGCGGTGGGGCCGGGGTCACTGGGGCCGGGTGCGGTGGGGCCGGGGTCACTGGGGCCGGGTGCGGTGGGGCCGGGGTCGCTGGGTTCGGGGGCGGGGCGGTTCCGGGCGCGGTGGGGGTTCTTCGGTGGGACCGGCCGGTTGCGGCGGGTCCTGGTGGAGCGGCCGCCGGCGCTGCGGCTGGGGGTGACGGCGGCGGTCCTCGCGCTCTGCGGGGCGGTGATGCTGGGGATGGTCGAGCGGCAGACCGGCGCCCTCGGCTTCCTGGTCGGGCTCGGCCTGGCCGTACTGCCGCTGCCGCTGGTGCTGGGCGCGCTGGCCTGGCTGGACCGGGTGGCGCCGCAGACCCCCCGTGACCTGGTGTTCTGCTTCGCCTGGGGCGCGTGTGCGGCCACCCTGGTCGCCATCGTGGCCAACAGCTGGACGGCCGACCTGCTGGTCTCGCACCAGGGCCCGCGCGGCGAGACCATCGGGTCGGCCGTGGTGGCGCCGATGGTGGAGGAGACCTGCAAGGGCGCGGCGGTGCTGCTGCTCTTCGCCTTCCGCCGCCGCGGCCACCCCGGTCTCACCCGGGGCATCGTGCTGGCCGGCTTCACGGCCTGCGGCTTCGCCTTCACCGAGAACGTCCTCTACCTGGGCCGCTCGTACACCGAGGACCGGGCGATCGGCGACGGCTTCGACAGCACCATCTGCACCTTCGTCCTGCGCGGCATGCTGTCGCCGTTCGCGCACCCGTTCTTCACCGCCGTGATCGGGATCGGCTTCGCGCTGGCGGCGGTGGCGCGCGGCCGGCTGCTGCGGGTGGCCGCACCGGTCGGCGGCTGGCTGGCGGCGGTACTGCTGCACGGCCTGTGGAACGGCGCGGCCTCGCTGGGTACCGGCGGCTTCCTGCTGGTGTACGGGGTCTGCATGGTGCCCGCGTTCGGCGGGCTGGTCGGCCTGGCGGTGTGGTCGCGCGGCGACGAGCTCAGGGCGGTCGGGACCAGGCTGCCGATGTACGTCTGGGCGGGCTGGCTGGGGCCCGCCGAGCCGATGGTGCTGGGCACGATACGGCTGCGCAGCCGGGCCCGGCTGCGGGCTCGGGCGCTGTACGGTCCGGCGGGCGGGCGGCTGATGGGTGAGTACATCGCCCTGGCCACCGCGCTGGCACTGCTGCGCCGCCGGGCGGAGCGGGGTGCGGCCCCGGTCGCCGAGTTCACCGCACGCGAACGGGAACTGCTGTACCGCCTCTGGGAACGCCGCCGCTGGGCCGCCCCCGTACTCGCCCTGGTCGCCCTTCCCCACCCCCGCGGCGAGCCGCCCCGCTCCCCGATGACCCGTCACCCCCCTTGCCCGCACGTCCCGCCCGGCCGATCCCACCCGTCGGATAGGCCAGGTGACCCGTTGTGAGCACCGTATGTCGCACTCCGGTTGCGGGGCGTGACCAACCGTGAAATCCGTGGAGCCAAGGATCTCCCTCCGAAAGGCTCCGCCATGCGCAACAGACGGTTCGCCGCCGTAATCACCGGTGCCCTGCTGGCCGGTTCGCTGACCGCCGGGGCGGGTGTCGCCCTCGCGACCGCCGACCGCGACACCGTGCCCGTACCTGCCCCGGTCGCGCCCACCCCCGGCGCCGAGGCCCCGGCCGCCCCGGGCACTCCGGCAGACCCCGCCGACCCGGTCGGCCCGGCCACCTCGTCCAAGTTCGACCCGGCCGTGACGGTCGATGCGCTGGGTACGCTCGGCGACGTCACCCGTGGCGTCCGCGACCTGGTCGGCGCCGCGCGGAACGGCGCCGGGATCGACGACGTCCGGCAGAGCGCGAGCGCCCTGGGCAGCGCGGCGGCGGAGCTGCTGGCCCGGACGGCCGGCCCGGCGGGCCGGGGCGGCCCGTCCGCCGCCCACCGCGACACGGACGGCTCGGACGCCCCCCGCGCCACGACGATCGAGGACGCGCTGTCCGCGCTCCGGCAGGACGTGCAGGCCCTGCTCGCAGCGGTCCGGGCCAGTGACGCGGACGGCGTCCCGGCGGCAATCGAGGCCATCGCCAGGGACACCGTCGACCTGGTACGGACCGTCGTCCTGTCACTCGACACCCCCCGCCCGGCCGACATCCCGGCCGCCTGACGCCCACCCCTCCCCCGAAGGGGCCGCACCCACCCACCCGCGGCCCCTTCGGCATCCACCACGCCGGAGATGAACCGGTGCGGGTGACTTGTACGGGCTCGGTATGGGCAAGGTTGAGACAGCGGTGGGGGTGATGAGGTTGGATTTGTCCTGAGAGCCCGCCGACGCCGTGCGCGCCGCCACTTCGACCTGGAGCAGTGTGAACCGCCGCGACTTCCTCACCGGGACCGGCCATGCCGACCCCGCGTCCTCCGCTGCGGCGGGTCGCGGTCGGCGGGGGCCGGATGACCGGATGCCGCTGCCCGGCCGGGAGCGGCGGGTGTACCGCACCGCCCTCACGACCGCCGGGAGTGCCGTATGAGCCACCGCACTGGCCTGATCCTCGACTTCGACGGGGTGCTGACCACCAGCGTCGCCGCCGGGGTGGCCGCGTACGAGCGCCGTGAGGGCCTGCGGAAGGGGGCGTTCTCGGCGGTGATCACTCGGGACCCGGAGGGCGCGGCCCTGTATCGCGAGCTGGAGCGCGGGGCGATCAGCCAGCGGGAGTGGAACGAGCGCACCGCCGCGATCCTCGGGGTCGGGCCGGCGAATCTGTGCGGCCGGGTGCTGGCCGATCTGGCGCCGGAGCCGTCGGTCATCGCGGCGGTGCAGGCGGCCCGGCTGGCCGGGGTGAAGGTGGGGATCTTCGCCAATGGCATCGGTACGGAGCCGTTCGACCCGTACGAGGGCTATGACTTCAACCGGTTGTACGACGCGGTGCTGATCTCCGAGCACTACGGGATGCGCAAGCCCGACCCGGCGCTCTACCGGATCATGCTGGACCTGATGGACCTGCCCGGCGAGTGCTGCGTCTTCGTCGACGACACCGCGCACCACCTGCCGCCGGCGGCGGAGTTGGGCGTCGCCACCGTGCACGCGACCGATCCCGCCGGGACGATCGCGCAGCTGGAGGCCCTGCTCGGCGTCCCGCTCGGCGTGGAGGTCTAGGCCGGTCCGCAGGCCGTCAGGCGTCGTGCAGGGCCTTGTCGGCCGGGCCGGTGACGAACCGGGTGAACCGCACCTTCAGGCCGTCGCGCTCGGGGGAGCAGCAGAACGGGCCGGCCGAGGCCACGGCGTCCGGGGCCAGCGGGGCGAGCCGGACCATCCGCCAGGGGCCCTGGTCGCAGCGCGCCCGGACGGTGATCGCGTCACCGGCGCGGCTGACCCGGACGGTGACCTGGCGGTCGGCCCACTCGGGCACCGGGGAGAGCGACCAGTCCGACTGGCCCCGGGTGACCACGGCGCCCAGGTGCGGCACCCCGTCGGTCAGCTCGATCCCGGCCTTGATCCAGGTCTGCTCGTCCACCCGGACCATGACTCCGGCCTGGTCGTAGAGGCTGTCGAAGGCCGCCGGAAAGGTCACTTCGACGGCGGACCCGGCGGGCAGCCCGGTCAGCAGCGCATGCCCGTCGTCCCGTACGAATCCGTAGCTGGTGGTGCGCCAGAAGTCGCTCCGGCCCCGGGCGGTCACCAGCAGGCCGTCGGCGTCCGGCTCGGCGGCCGGCGGCGGGTTGAGCCAGGTCGCGTCCGCCCAGTCAACCACGTGGTACTCGTCCACCCGCTCCGCCTCCCCCTCGTCGAGCCGCGTCCGGCCCGTTGTCAGTGCCGGTGCCTACCGTAGTTCCTGTCGAAGTGATCCGACCGCCCGAGGGGGGGCTGTTTCCGCATGTCCGCAGCCGCAGGTACCGCGTCCGTGTCCGTGTCCGAAGCCGGGGGGACGACCTATCTGGAGCTGTCCGAGGAGGGCAGCGGTGCCCACAAGTTCTACGAGGTGCGGGTCGCGGGCACCGAGGTGTCGATCCGGTACGGCCGGATCGGTGAGCCGGGGCAGGTGCGCACGGCGAGCTACCCGAGCACCGAGAAGGCGGCCGCGGCCGCCGCCCGCAAGATCGGGGAGAAGGTCCGCAAGGGGTACGCTCCGGCGGTCCAGGGGGTGCGGCAGGCCCGGCCGGTCACCCGGCGGCAGATCACCAGCACCAGGTCGACGGCGCGTCAGGCTCCGGTGCTGTGGCGGTTCGACTCCGGGGCGGCGGCGTTCGGCATCTTCGTCGGCGAGGAGCACGCCTGGGTCGGCAATGAGCGCGGAGACGTCTACACCCTCACCCACGACGGCCGGGTCACCGGGCGCTTCGGCCTGCCGGACGGGGTGAAGTGCATCGTCGCGGACGACTTCTGGATATACGCCGGCTGCGACGACGGCCGGGTCTACGACCTGAGCGGCAAGATCCCGCACGTGGCGTACGAGATCGCCGGCGACGTGGATATCTACTGGCTCGACATCGACGACGGGGTGCTGGGCGTCTCGGACCGCCGGGGCGGCATCACCACCGTGGACCACGAGGACGAGTACCAGTGGTCCCGGCGCAGCGGCGGCAGCTCCGGCTGGATGGTGCGCTGCTCCGGGGAGAGCGTCTTCCACGGCCACTCCAGCGGCGTCACCTCGTACGCGGCCCGCAGCGGCGATCCGCTGTGGCACACCGCCACCGAGGGGCCGGTGCTGTTCGGCTGGCAGGAGCCGGGGGAGGTGTTCGCCGGTACCGGGCGGGGCTGGGTCTACCGGCTGGCCAAGGCCGACGGCACGGTGCGCTCGCGGTACCGCTGCGACGCGGCGGTGTTCTCCTGCGCCACCTCGCCGGACGGGCGGTATGTCTTCGCGGGCGACAACCACTCCTCGGTGTACTGCTTCGCCGCCGACGGCACCCGGCTGTGGAAGCTGGGCACCGGCTGCGGCTCGGCGTACTCGATGCAGTACCGCGACGAGCGGCTGTACATCGTCACCACGGACGGTTCGCTGGCCTGCATCGACGCCGGCGAGGCGGCCGTGCGGGACGCCGAGCAGGGCCGGCTGCCCCAGCGGGACGACATCAAGGCGTCGCACTGGGCGGCGGTGGCGCCGTCCACCGAGCTGGAGAGCGTCAGCGAGGCGTCGGTGCGGTCGGCGGGCGGTGCGGGGGGCGTGATCGTGGAGTGCGTGCAGGACGGGGGCCGACTGCGGGTGCGGGTGGTGTCGCCCGGGTACGACCCGGCGATGCGGGTGCAGTTCCCCAAGGACATCCGGGTGCCCGGGGCCCGCTATCTGGTCGCGGAGGTGCGGTCGTCGGCGGCCGGGGGCTTCTACCGGGCCCGGGGCGACATCAAGCGGTTGCGCTGACGCATGGCCGTACGTGAGCTCATTCGCAGATTTTTGCGGGTCCTGTCACATCTCTTGCGTGACTCAGCATGTCCATTGCATGCTCTTGCCGCTGACAACCAGTCACCTGCCACGGACCGGTGGTCCCGGTGTCGGGCGCTGAGCGGAGGAGTCACATGGGAGTCTCACGCCGGTCGTTCATCGCCTCGGTGGCGGCGGGGTCGGCCCTCGGTGCCTGGTCGCTCACCGAGCCCGCCCGCGCGGCGGTGCCCGCCGCCGGTGCCGTCGCGGCTCCCGCCGCCAGTGCCGCCGGTGACGTCGTCGGGAAGATCACCGTGGGCTACCAGGGCTGGTTCGCCTGTACCGGCGACGGGGCGCCCATCAACGGCTGGTGGCACTGGAGCCAGGACTGGTCGAAGGCCCCCTCACCGGCCACCAACGCCATCAAGGCCTGGCCGGACATGGCCGAGTACACCCATGGCTATCCGACCGCGTTCGGCAACCTCGGCGACGGCAGGCCGGCGACGCTGTTCTCCTCCTACGACCAGCAGACGGTGGACACCCACTTCCGCTGGATGCAGCAGAACGGCTGCGACACCGCCGCCCTCCAGCGGTTCAACCCGACCGGCGGCGAGGGCCCCACCCGGGACGGCATGGCGGTGAAGGTGCGCAGCGCGGCCGAGGCGTACGGCCGGAAGTTCTACATCATGTACGACGTCAGCGGCTGGACGAACATGCAGTCGGAGATCAAGGCGGACTGGACCGCCAAGATGGCCGCGCTGACCGCGTCGTCCGCATACGCCAGGCAGGGCGGCAAGCCGGTGGTGGGCATCTGGGGCTTCGGCTTCAACGACGCCAACCACGGCTGGAGTCCGAGCGTCTGCCTGGACGTGGTGAACTGGTTCAAGGGCCAGGGCTGCTATGTCATGGGCGGCGTGCCGACCTACTGGCGGACCGGGGTGAGTGACTCCCGGGCGGGCTACCTCGACGTCTACCACGCCTTCGACATGCTCTCGCCGTGGATGGTGGGGCGGATCGGCAACGCGGCCGACTCGGACCGCTTCTACAACGACTGCAACGTCCCGGACCAGGCCGACTGCAACGCCCACGGGATCGACTACCAGCCCTGCGTGCTGCCGGGCGACGTCTCGGCACGCCAGCGGGCGCACGGCGACTTCATGTGGCGGCAGTTCTACAACATGGTGCGGGTGGGCGCCCAGGGCATCTACATCTCCATGTTCGACGAGTACAACGAGGGCAACCAGATCGCCAAGACGGCCGCCACGGCGGCGGCGGTGCCGACCGGTTCCGGGCTGCTGGCGCTGGACGAGGACGGCACGGCCTGCTCGTCCGACTACTACCTGCGCCTCACCGCCGACGGCGGCCGGATGCTCAAGGGGCAGCTGGCCCTGACCGCCGTCCGCCCGACGCCCCCGGTGGCCGGGTCGGGCGGCGACAACCAGCCGCCCAGCACCCCGGCCGGGCTCCAGGCCACCGGCCACACCGGCACCACCGTGACGCTGAGCTGGAGCGCCGCCACGGACAACGTCGGGGTCACCGCGTACCGGGTGTACCGGGTCACCGGTTCCAGCCGGACGGAGCTGGGCAGCACCGGCGCCACCACCTTCACCGTCACCGGGCTGACCCCGGCCACCGCCTACACCTTCTGCGTCACCGCGCAGGACGCGGCCGGCAACGCCTCCGGCGCCTCCAACACGGTGACCGTGACCACCGACGCCGCGAGCACTACGAACCTCGCCGCCCACCGGGCCACCTCGGAGAGCAGCCACACCCAGGACTACGGCAGCGGCAACGCCGTCGACGAGAACACCGACAGCTACTGGGAGAGCGCCAACAACGCCTTCCCGCAGTGGCTCCAGGTCGACCTCGGCGCCCGGAGCAGCGTCGGGCGGGTCGTGCTCACCCTGCCGCCGGCCGCCGCCTGGGGCACCAGGACACAGACCCTCTCCGTGCTCGGCAGCACCGACGGTTCGCAGTTCAGCACCGTGGTCGGCTCGGCCGGCTACACCTTCGCTCCCGCCACCGGCAACACCGTCACCCTCACCTTCCCGACGGCGGCCAGCGTCCGCTATCTGCGGCTCTCCTTCACCGGCAACACGGGGTGGCCGGCCGCCCAGGTGTCCGAGTTCCGGGTCTACTCCTCCTGAACTCGGCGCGCTGCCCGTGCGGTGGGAGTGGTCCGGGCGGTGAGAGGGGTCGAGGTGGCGGGGGCGGGAGGCCGGGGGTGGTCCGGCTACGGCTCCCCCTCCCACCTCGGCCCCTCCCGCGCTGCCCGGCCCGTTGCCCCCCGCCCCCTTGACCCAGCCGACATCAGCCGCAAGCCTGGACATACGTGCCTTTTCTCCCACCCGCCGATCGAGGCGGGACCGGGCCCGGTCCCCGCGTGCGGGCGGGATTCACGGTGGCCGCAGGCTGCGGCCAGGGAGGTCCCCGCATGAGCTGGTTCAACTACCTCTACTACGCACTCATGGTGCTCGCCTTCCTGATCTGCCTGGGCAGGGCGGCCATGGACCGCCGGGAGCCGGCCCGCGCGCTCGGCTGGCTGGTCGCGTCCCCGTTCGTCGCGCTGCTGGCCCCGGTCGGCATCCTGGCCGCCGCCATCGCCGCCGTCATCTGGGTGGTCTTCACCGCCATCTCCCGGGCGATGCCGAGGGAGCACCGGCACGGCCGCGCCCTGAGCACCGTACGACTGCCATAACCGCAGGTGAGAGACGTCACAGCGCCGCATGCAGCGCTGCTCCGCAGCGGGCCGCGATCCCCGGGACCAGCTTGTCACCGGGGATCGCGCCGCGCGAGGATGGTCGCTGGACAGTGGCCTGCTTGCAGCCAGGAACCCGCCGACGGGGAGGAACACCGTGCTCGACGCGCTCATCGCGCTTGGGCTCTCCGAGCTTGACGGGCAGGTCTACTCGGCACTGGTCGTGGCACCCAAGGCGACCGTCGAGGAACTCTCCGAGGCGTGCGGCGTGCCCGTCCAGCACTGCTGCAAGTCGCTGACCCGGCTGACCCAGCAGGGCATGGCCACCCGGACGTCCACCGACCGCGACCGCTATCTCGCCGTCGCCCCGGAGGCGGCCCTGGGCACCCTGATCGCCCACCGCGAGGCCGAGCTGCACACCGCGCGGACGGAGATGCAGCGGCTGATGGACCTCTTCCGGGAGGCGTCGCAGTTCACCGACCCGGCCCGCTCCGTGGAGGTGCTCACCGGCGGCGAGGCCATCGTGCAGCGGCTGGAGCACCTCACCGGGGCCAGCCAGCACGAGGTGCGGGGCTTCGACTGCCCGCCGTACATCCAGGAGCTGGGCGCCAACCTGCCCAGGCAGCGTCAGCAGCTCAAGTCGGGGGTGCGGTTCCGCACCGTCTTCGACCGGGACGCGCTGGCCTGGCCGGGGCGCCTGGAGAACGAGATCCTGGTCAGCGTCCAGGACGGCGAGGAGGCCCGGGTCCGGCCCGCGCTCCCGATGAAGATGATCATCTCGGACGACCGGATGGCGATCATACCGATCAGCTTCGGTGACCGGGTGCTGGACGCCGCCTATGTGATCCACCCGTCGACGCTGCTCCAGGCCCTGAACGCCCTCTTCGAGGCCGAGTGGGCGCGGGCGGTGCCGCTCCAGGCGGCGATCGGCACCGTCCAGGAGAGCAGCGAGCCCGACGCCGACCACCGCAAACTGCTGCCGCTGCTGGCCGCCGGGCTCACCGACGAGTCGATCGCCCGCTCGCTCGGCTGGAGCGCCCGGACCACCCAGCGCCGCCTCCAGACCCTGATGCGGGAGCTGGGCGCCGGCACCCGCTTCCAGGCCGGCATGGCGGCCCGGGAGCGCGGCTGGATCTGACCGCGCCGCACCCGGCCGGGGGTGGTGCGGGATTCTCCGCTGCGCTGAATTCGCGGGCGGCGCAAAGCGGTTGGCGGGGCGTCGGCAGGCCGTAGCGTCGACGTATGGAACTGCTGCGGATCACCCCGACCGTCCACCAGTTGCCGCTGCCGGTCGGGCATGTGCACCTCGTACGGCTGCCGGACGGCTTCGCGGTGGTCGACACCGGCTTCCCGGGTTCGGCCCCGGCGATCCTGGCCGCGCTGGCGCGGCTCGGCGGCCGGCCGCAGCAACTGCGGCAGATCGTGCTGACCCACTCGCACCTGGACCACATGGGCTCGGCCGCCGACCTGGTGGCGGCCACCGGCGCCCGGGTGCTGGCCGGGGCGCTGGACGCACCGGTGATCAGCGCCGCCGCCCCGGAGCCCGAGCCGGTGTACACCCCGGCGGAGCGCGCCCTGCACCAGCAGGTCATGGCGGGCTTCGCGGACGCGGACACCCCACCGCTCCGGCACCTCACGGTGGATGTGGAGCTGCACGACGGCGACACCCTGGACGGCTGGGGCGAGCCCGTCCACGTCCTGCATGTGCCCGGCCACACCCCCGGCGGCATCGCGCTGCACCTCCCGACCGGCGGGGGCGTGCTGTTCCCGGGCGACCTCATCGCCACCGCCGAGCACCGCGCGATCCTCGGCCCGATCAACGTGGACCGCGCTGCGGCCATCGCCTCCTTCCGACGGCTGGCCGCGCTGGAGCCGGACACCCTGTGCGTCCCGCACGGCGACCCGATCCTCCGGGGCGCGGGCCCGGTCCTCCGCGCGGCCACCCCCGAGCAGGACTGGCTCTGAGCCCGGGGCCCGCAGCCGGGGGGCCGGACGTCACGGGGTCGGCTGCCTGACGCCGACCCAGGTGGCGACGCGTTCGACGGCGGCCATGGCGCCGAAGGCGAGCAGCCGGACCAGTTCGGCGTCGGGCCGGTGGTGGGGGGTGCGCCAAGCGGCGATGTCGGCATCGGTGACCCGGTACGGGGCGAGGGCGGCCAGCAGGGCGAGCCGGGCCGCCGGTCGGTCGGCGGCGGGCAGCGCGGCGAGCGGGGCGTCCAGCCAGCCGGACGCCATGGGCTGCGGCCCGCCGTCCCAGCGGGCGACCGTGTCGAGCACCGCCGTACGGGCCGGGTCGGTGAGCAGGTCGCCGCCGGTGGCCGCGACCGCCCGCAGTGCGGCGAAGGCCGGGCCGACCGGGGAGTCCCCGGCCCAGGACGGGGGCGGGGCGGCCGGGAGGCCGGCCAGCAGCGGCAGGCTCTCGCCGGGGCGCGAGCGGCGCCGGGCGTTGCCGCCGGCCACCCGCCCGGCCACCCGGCGGACCAGCGCCGAGCCCTGGAGGCCGCCGGGCAGCAGTTCCTCGGTCAGCAGCGAGGAGACCATCCGGTTGATGAAGTGGGTGACCAGTACGGTGCCCAGGTACTCGGGCGCCTCGGCGGCCGGGAACGGCGGCGCGGCCGACCCCGTGGCGGCGGTGGCGGCCGTGGCGGCGGTGGCGGTGCCGGTGGCCCAGGCGACCAGCGCGGCGTGCCCGGGGTCGGCCGGGGTGCCGCCGCTGCGTACGGTCTCGGCGGAGGCGTGGGCGCCGGTGGCGTGCACCAGCAGGGTGTGCGCGTCCACGCAGAAGGGGCACTCGTTGCCGCTGGAGACGACGGCGGCGACCAGTTCCCGGCCCGCCCGGGAGGCGTCTCCGGCCACCTGCGCCTCGCGCAGCAGCGCCCAGGCGGCGGTGAGCAGGTCCGGGGCGGGCGACAGGGCCATCAGCGGCCCGTCGCCGAGCAGGAAGTCGGCGGACATCTGGGCGTAGACGGCGGCGACCGGTCCGGTGGCGGCCTTCTTCCGGACGGGTGCGGTGTACCGGTAGAGCGCGGGCATGGCTGACCCCCTCGAATGGTATTGCAACTGGGAGTTGCAATATTCTGAGCGTGCCACGCCACCCGATCCAACGCAACCAGGAGTTGCAATGCAGTCCGACCGCCCGACCCGCGCAGCCGCCTCCGCAGCCTCCCGGCCGGTGGGGCGCGGCCCGAAGGTACGGGCCGCCGTCCTCGCCGCGACGCTCACCGAGCTGGCCGAGACGGGGTACGCCGCGCTGACCGTCGACAACGTCGCCCAGCGGGCCGGGGTCCACAAGACCACCGTCTACCGGCGCTGGCAGGACCGCGAGACCCTGGTGGTCGCCGCACTGACCGAGCACATCGCGGCGGACATCCCGATCCCCGACACCGGTGCGGTGGAGACCGACCTCCGGCTGCTCGCCCGGGGACTCATCGGCTGGGCCACCAGCCCGTCCGGCCGGGCCGTGCTCTCGGTGATGCTCTCCGACGCGATCCGCCTGCCGGAGGTCGCCGAGGCCCGGCGGCACATCTTCGAGGACCGCGTCCGGCGGGCCGCGCCGGTGATCGTCCGCGCCGTCGAGCGGGGCGAGCTCCCGGGCGGCACCGACCCCGCCGAGGTGGTCCGGACGCTCGCCGCCCCCGTCTACTTCCAGCTGCTGATCACCGGCGAACCGCTCGACGAGGCCGCCGCCGACCGGGCGGCCCGGATCGCCCTGGCCGCCGCCCGCGCGACCCCCTGACCCCGGCCGACCAGTGACCAGGCAACCGGGCGGGCCTCAGGCGGCGACGCCCAGCAGGCCGTCCAGCCCGATCAGCCGCAGTACGCCGGCGGGCTGCTCCTGCACCCCCAGCAGCACCGGCGCCGCACCGCCGCCCACCGTCTGCCTGCGGCGCAGCTCGACCAGGAAGTGCAGCCCGGCGGAGTCCATGAACGGCACCCCGCGCAGATCCACCCGCAGCGGCCCGCCCGCCTGCGGCAGCCGGGCCGGCAGGCCGTCCAGCAGGCCGTCCAACAGCGGCCGGGTGTCGTGGTCGATCTCCCCGACCAGGGTGAGCACCGTGCATCCGGCCCGGTGGTCGAGCGTGGCGGTGAGGGTCTGACGCACGTGCACCGGCCCCTTCGCGGGTCGAAGGCCCGGCGGCACGCGGCACGGACCCGGGTCGGGCCCCCGACGAGGGCCTGTACCGATCCACCGTGCCATCGCCGCCCGGGTTCCCGCCAGCGGTGTGGGCCGCCCGGCGCGTGAACATCCCGTGCCGAAAAGCACACGGCCGGTGCGGCACTCGCGCGGCGGCGGCACGGCTCCGGGGACCGGACTACGGTACGGGGATGGACGACGCACAGGCTCTCGAACTCATCCCGCGCACCCGCACCGACGACCTGCTCACCTGGTGCGCCACGGACGGGCGCGAGGTGGCCGAGCGGCCGCTGCGCATCGTGCTCACCCTGCTGGAGCTGACCGGCTGCCGACTGCGCGACGGCTGGCCGGAGGTGTCCGCCAAGGAGCTGGACCAGCTGCTGTACGAGCTGCTGCCGCTGACCGCCGACGCGGAGGGCGACGGACACCAGGCGTACCTGGACGCGCTGGCCGCCGTCCTCGACCACCAGCGGGCCGCCAAGCGCCTCAACGCCAAGCGGCACGCCCGGCTGCGCGAGGAACTGGAAGCGCTCGGTGCCGGGTTCCCGCTGGTCATGCGGCTGCCGGGCCGGCTGACCTGGCCCCGGCTGTATGCGATGCTGCTGCACGCCGACGGCGTGGACACCACCGACGCGGGCGCCGTACGGGCCTGGCTGGACGCCTTCCGGCAGCGCGGCGAGGACGGCCGGGCGGCGGCCTGGGCCGGGCTGCCGCAGCTGGTGGTGGCCGAGGAGGAGCACGGCCGCCCGCAGGCCTGGGACCGCACCCGGCTGATCACCCTCGGCATGTCCACCGAGAACGCCCGGCTGCTGCTCGGCAACCGGCTGCTGGAGCGGGTGTACCGCTCGCTCTCCGCCCTGGTCGCCGCCGGGCAGAGCCTGCCGCCGGAGCTCGGCCATGACGTGGAGCGCTACGGGGAGCTGGTCGCGGACGAGGCGGTGCGGCTGCTGGGCGAGTGGACGGTGCCGGGGCTGCCCGCGCTGCTCCGCGCCGACTACGCCGACCTGGCCCCCGAGCCGGGCCAGGCCGAGCTGGACGGGTACCTGACCGCCGCCGACCGGGCCTGAGCCGGGCCCGACCCGGCCGGGCGCGGCGGCCCGGACCGGGGTCAGGCGCTCTGCTTGGCCCTGTCCTCGCCCAGCTGCCGGGTGGTGTTGGCCCCGTCCAGCGCCTCCCGGATCAGGTCGGCGTGCCCGCAGTGGTGCGCCGTCTCCCGGAGCAGGTGCAGCAGGATGCGGCGAGCGGACCAGTACTGCCGCTCCGGCGGGCTCCACGGGAACTCGGGGAGCGGGATCTGCTGGTCCAGGTCGGGCAGCGTCGCGACGGCCGCCTCGGTCTCCCGGGCCGCCGCCGCGTAGTCGTCGATCAGACCGGCCAGGGTCTGGTCCTCCGCCATGCGGTGTTGGTCCCCGTTCAGCATCCCGTCGGGCAGGCTGCCGTCCTGGCGCGTCATCACATGCATCCAGGCCCGCTCGCAGTGGGCGACATGGCGCAGCAGGCCGCCAAGGGTCAGCTCGCTCACGGTGGTGCGGCGCGCCGCCTCCGCGTCACCGATCCCCCGGACGGTGACCAGCAGGGTGTTCCGCTGCTCCGCCAGCATCCGGAGCAGCTCGTCGCGCTCCCCGGCCGGGGCGGGCGGGGTCTGGGTGCCGGGGGTCTGGGTGCCGGGGGTCTGGTCGCTGGTCATGCGTTGGTCCTTTCCGCTGTCCGTTGGGATCACCATAGGAGGCAATGCGGTCAGGATCGGTCCGCAATAGGTCCGCGAGCGGAACGGGGAGCGGAACGGGATTCGAGACGGCTCCGGCCGGTGGGCGCGGGGCCCGGAGCGGACGTTCTAGGGTCGGTGCGGAAGCAGATGTCGCACGGCGCGTGAGCGCGGACAGGGAGGCGCACGATGGCGAGGATTCCGACGGCGGCGGTGGCGGCGGCCGGGCTGGTCGGCGGCTACGGCGTGGCGCGGTGGACCAGGAAGCGGCCGCTGGGCGGGGTCGCGCTGGCCGCGGCGGGGGCGGTGGCGGCCCGGCAGTGGCAGCGGCAGACCGGTACGGCGGGCGCGGCGGCGCTCACCGGCCTCTATGCGGCGGCGTTCGCCGGTTCGCACCCGCTGGCCAAGAAGGTGGGCGCCTGGCCCTCGGTCTTCGCGGTGTCCGGCGCGATGGCGCTGGCCTCCTACGTGGTGGCGGACCGGCGCGGCTGACCGGGCCGTCCGATGGGCAGGCCGACGGCCCCGGCGTCGGGGGGATGATCGCCGGGGCCGTCGGCGGCCGGGGGCTGCCGGAGCTTCGGAACCGCTGCCGGCTCAGGGGGTGAGGTCGTGCGACTGGAGCCACAGCTTGGGGTCGATCGGCGCGCCGCCGCCCGGCCGGACCTCCAGGTGCAGATGCGGCCCGGTGACATTGCCGGTGGCGCCGGACCGGGCGATGACGTCGCCGGCCCGCACCGCGCCGGACCCCTGGCCGATCGAGGACAGGTGGCAGTACCAGATCTCGGTGCCGTCGTGCAGCCGCTCGATGACCCGGTACCCGTAGGCGCCGGACCAGCCCGCCGAGGTGACCGTGCCCGCGCCCAGCGCCTTGACGGCGGTGCCGGTCGGGACGGCGAAGTCCAGGCCGGTGTGCAGGTGGGACCAGTAGGAGCCGGCCTGCCCGAAGCCCGCCGTGAGGGTGTATCCGGAGACCGGCAGCACCAGGTCACCGAGGAGCGCGCGCTCGGCCTCGCGGGCGGCGCGCTCCGCCGCCGCCTTCTGCTGCCGGGCCTCCTCGGCCCGCTGGGCGGCGGCCTCCTTGGCGGCGGCCTCGCGGGCGGCCTGCTCCTGGACGGCGCGCTTGGCCTCGGCCTCGCGGGCGGCCTGCACCCGGGCGGTCTCCTCGGCGGCGGTGCGCTGGCTGTCGGCCTGCGCCTGGATACGGGCGGCCAGGGCCACGCCGGGGTCGGTGGCCTCGGCGAACGCCGTGCTCCGCGCGTCGTCGGCCTGCTCGGCGGTGGCGGTGGCGGCGTACGAGGTGAAGCCGGTCGTCCCCAGGGTGGCGGCCATCGCGGCGACGCCTATCACCGCGGAGGAGCCGATGCCGCCGCTGCGCTGCCTGGGCATCCGGTGGCGGCCGCGGTCCGGCTCGCCGCCGAAGCCGTCGGCCTGCGCGGGGATCTCGGGCCAGGGCTGCCCGGTCGGCCCGGTCGGCCCGGTCGCCCCGGAGAGTGTGGTGAGCGGCAGGGTCGAGGGCATGCCCTCGGAACGGTACGTCGACGCCACGGCAGGCGCACTCCTTTCCTTCCCTCACGCCTACCGGGTTAGCTGACGGGTTCGGAGCAGGAAGGTCTCCTACGGCTGCGGGGGCCTGCGGCCGTACCCGGGCGAGCGTCTGGTAACGCTCCGTCAGGGTGCGAACAGGTCCGCCGCCGCCGATTCACCCCAAGGAACGGTGGTTCCCCGGCTCCCGGACGCCGCCGTAACGGCGCCTCCAGGATTAGGCGTTGGCGCACGGTGCCGTCGTGGTACGGCGTTTGCGACCGCGCTGCGTTATCAAACGTTAATCCCAGGCCGCCGCAATTCCAAGCCACTTGGGAAATGCAGACGGTCACATGAACGACGGAAGGGGTGATTTGTCGCGGTTGATGGGAAGCGCGGCACCGCTCCCCTCCCCAGGGTCAGGAGCCGGTCACCGTACGTCAGGTTCGGCCCGGTGCGGCGGCTCCGGACGCCGCCGGGTCCTCCGCCGTGAGCGGCATCGCGATGCTCTCCAGTCCGCGCCGCTCCGCCTTCACGCCCAGGAACAGCTCCACCACCCCGGCCGCGATCATCAGCGCCGCGCCGATGGCGAAGGCCACTGCGGTGTCGGTCGGCTTTCCGGTGCTCACCAGGTCGGCGAAGAGCAGCGGCCCGGAGATACCGCCGACCGCCGTGCCGACCGCGTAGAAGAACGCGATGGCCATCGCCCGGGTCTCCATCGGGAAGACCTCACTCACCGTGAGGTACGCCGAGCTGGCCCCCGCCGACGCGAAGAACAGCACCACCGTCCAGCAGAACGTCATGGTGAGCGCGGAGAGCACGCCGTGCTGGAACAGCAGCGCGGTGCCCAGCAGCAGCACCCCGGAGAGGATGTACGTGCCGGAGATCATCGGTTTGCGGCCCACCGAGTCGAAGAATCCGCCGAGCAGCAGCGGCCCCAGGAAGTTGCCGACGCAGATGATCACGAAGTAGTAGCCGGTGTGGCCGTTGGGCACGTCGAAGAAGGTGTTCAGGATGGTGGCATACCCGAAGGTCACCGCGTTGTAGAGGAACGCCTGGCCGATGAAGAGCGCAAGGCCGAGCACGGTGCGGCCCGGGTAGAGCTTGATCACGGTGTGTGCGATGGTGATGAAGCCGATGCTGCGGCGCTGCCGGATGGTGATCGACTCGTCCGGTTCCGCCAGCGCCTGGTGCGTCTCCGCCTCGACGATCCGCTCGGCCTCCGCGACCACCTCCTCCGCCTCCCGGTCGCGGCCGTGGATGAACAGCCAGCGCGGGCTCTCCGGCACATGGCGCCGCACCAGCAGGATCACCAGCCCGAGCACCACGCCCAGGGCGAAGGCGACCCGCCAGCCGACGTTCACGGCCAGCAGCGAGGTGTTCAGCAGCGGCACCGAGATCAGCGCGCCGGCGCCCGCGCCGATCCAGAAGCTGCCGTTGATCACGATGTCGATCCGGCCCCGGTGGCGGCTCGGGATCAGCTCGTCGATGGCGGAGTTGATCGCCGCGTACTCGCCGCCGATCCCGAAGCCGGTGAAGAAGCGGCAGAGGAAGAAGAACCAGGCCGTCCAGGAGACGGCGGTCAGCGCGGTCGCCGCCAGATAGAGGCAGAGGGTCAGCATGAACAGCTTCTTGCGGCCGTAGCGGTCGGTCAGCCACCCGAAGAAGAGCGCCCCGCTGCACGCCCCCGCCACGTACAGCGCGGCGGCCAGCCCGGAGACCTGGGCGGCACTGACGGCCAGGCCGCTGCCGGACTCGGAGAGTCGGCCGGCGATATTGCCGACGATGGTGACTTCCAGCCCGTCCAGAATCCAGACGGTGCCCAGGCCGATGATGATCCGCCAGTGCCAGCCGGACCACGGCAGCCGGTCCAGCCGGGCGGGGACCTTGGTACGGATGGTGCCGGTCTGCACGCCGCCACCGCGCCCGCCGCCACCGCCGCCCCCGGCCGGCGGCCCGTCCTCCGACGCACCCGCCCCGGTGTCCCTGCCTGCCGTGGAACTCATGCCCGGCCCTCCGCGATCGGCCCCCGGCCACCGGCCGCGCCGGTGGCCGCCGCTGTGGCCCGCACAGCTGCGGAGGGCGTCTGCCCCGGCCGTGCCGGAGCGACACCACGCCCCGGCGGGCCCCCGCCGGGGGGCCTAACGCACCAGGCAGAACTCGTTTCCCTCCGGGTCCGACATCACCTGGAAGGCCCCCTGCTCGTCCGTCCGCACCCCGCCGACCGCCCGCGCGCCGGCCGCGAGCAGCTGCTCGCGGACCCGGTCGATGTCGGCCACGCCGATGTCCAGGTGCAGCCGGTTCTTCCGGTCCCCCCTGGGCTCCGGCACCCGCTGGAAGGCGATCCTCGGCTGCCCGTCCGGCGGGTCCACGTACGACCAGTCGGGCCCCCGGTCCACCGGACTCCCGCCGAGCACCGCCGCCCAGAACCGCACCAGCACGGCCGGCTCGGCGCAGTCGATCACCAGTTCCTCGATTCGCCCCAGCACGCGCCCCAACCTACTGCCGCCACTCCCGGACATCGGGCCTGGCCGGTATTGGCCCACCTCGCCGGCGAGCCCGGGTGCCCGCCGACCCGGCCGCGCTCCCGGGCGGCGGCCAGGCCCTCGTTGCCGCCGACGATGGGTTCGCAGGTGAACCCGGCGAGGGCGGCGAAGACGTGGAGGGCGAGCCGACGCGGTGGTTATCCATGGTTCCCTGAATTCAGGAGTACGTGTACTGTCGTGCCGTGCTGACTGTTGCCTCCGACATCGAAGTGCTGGCCCGGTTCGGCCGCGCGCTCGCCGACCCGATCCGCTGCCGCATCCTGCTCGCCCTGCGCGACGCACCCGCCTACCCGGCCGACCTCGCCGACGCCCTCGGGATCTCCCGCACCCGGCTGTCGAACCACCTCGCGTGCCTGCGTGACTGCGGGCTGGTCGTCACCGTCCCCGACGGCCGGCGTACCCGCTACGAGCTCGCTGACGAACGCCTCGGCCACGCGCTCGATGACCTGCGCGCCGCCGTGGTCGCCGTCGAGACCGACCGCACCTGCCCGGACGCCGAGACGAAGTGCTGCTGACCATGTCCGCGGAGATGTCCATATCCCTCGGCCCCGGCCCGGCCCGGCGGGACGCGCTCACCCGCCGGATACGGCTGCTGGTCGCCGTGACCATCGCCTACAACGTCATCGAGGCGATCGTCGCCGTCACCGCCGGGACGACCGCCTCCTCCACGGCCCTGATCGGCTTCGGCCTCGACTCGGCCATCGAGGTCTCCTCCGCCGCTGCGGTCGCCTGGCAGTTCTCCGCCCGCGAGCACACGGTCCGCGAAGCGCGGGAGAAGACCACCCTGCGGATCATCGCCGTCTCCTTCCTCGCGCTCGCCGCGTACGTCGCCGTCGACGCCGCCCGCGCCCTGGCCGGGACCGGCGAGGCCGAACGCTCCATCCCGGGCATCGTCATCGCGGCCCTGTCGCTGGCGGCGATGCCGTTCCTGTCGGCCGCTCAGCGCAAGGCCGGACGTGAACTCGGCTCCGCCAGCGCGGTCGCCGACTCCAAGCAGACGCTGCTGTGCACCTACCTGTCCGCCGTGCTGCTGATCGGCCTGGTCCTCAACGCCACGCTCGGCTGGTCCTGGGCCGACCCGGTCGCCGCGCTCGTCATCGCCGCCGTCGCGGTGAAGGAGGGCCGCGACGCCTGGCAGGGCAAGGGCTGCTGCGCCCCCACGGCTGCGGCGGTGCCGTCCGCCGGGCCGGACGCGTGCGGCTGCCGTGCCGGATGCGGCTGCCGCGACTGACCTCCCCGACCCACCACGGGCCCGACGTGACGGCTCCCTGCGCCTCCTCGCCGGCGTCCTCGACGGTGTCCGGGCCCCGGATCGGCCGCAGGCCCTGGCCGGGACCGCCGACCTTGCTGCCGGTCCTTGAGCGGGGCGCGTCCCAGAGCGGATTCCCCATGCCCGTGTCCAGGCGCAGGGGCCCCGGGCCGCCGGGGTGGCGGGGTGGCGGCCCGGGGTGGGCGGGGGTCAGGCAGTGCGGTCGGCGAGGAGGGTGCCGCCGGTGGCCCAGTTGTCGGCCGGGAGCTCGTCGATGGTGACCCAGATGGACTCCGGCTTGACGCCGGTGATCCGGACGTACGCGTCGGTGAGCTCGCGGACGATCTCGCGCTTCTGCTCGGTGCTGCGGCCGGCGAGCTGCTTGACCTGGATGAGCGGCATGGGCTGACTCCTCGTCAGTATCGTTGCTCCGACGGGCCGGTGCTGCCACCGCCCGTTCACGGGAACCACTCCATCACCGCAGCGGGCGCCGCACCAAGCGGCACCCCGCGAAGGCGCCGGCCACCGATCGGGATCGGCCGCCCCCGGCGGCGGCCGCCTACGGCAGCCGTGGCTCCCGGGGCCGGGCGGCGCGGTCCCCGGCCCGAACCGGGTGGCTCGACCAGGTCTGCACCCGGGGTGGTGTGGGTGATACTGCATTGGGGGGCTTGAGCACCGGCTCGGCCCACGAGACGCAGAAAGGGGTGAGTCGACCGTGTGGTTCAGGAATGGGCTGGAACCCTGGCACCTGATCCTGGTGCTGGTCGTGGTCGTCCTGCTGTTCGGCTCCAAGAAGCTTCCGGAGATCGCACGCGGGCTGGGCAAGTCCATGCGCATCCTCAAGGCCGAGACCAAGGCCATGCGCGACGAGCCTCCGTCCGTGGAGCGCGTCACCGAGGAGCCGTCCGTGGACACGGCGGCCCCTCGGGTCGAGGAGCCGCAGCGCAAGGCGTCCTGACCTCCGCCGCGCCCCGGTCGGCCCCCGCCCCGTACGGCGGTGGCGGTCGACTGGGGCGTACTGTCACCGGGACAGCGACCGCGCCGAACGGAGCAGCACCATGGCGGAGATCGTGATCGACGGCCCCCGGCTCACCGTCCGGCTGTCCGGCTGGCAGAAGGTCGAGGCGCTGCACGGCGATGTCACCGTGCCGCTCACCGAGGTGCGCGCCGTCTCGGTGCTCCAGGACCCGCTGGGCGCGCCCCGGGGGCTGCGCGTCCCCGGCACCGACCTGCCGGGCGTTGTCAAGGCCGGCACCTGGCGCAGCTCGCACGCGGGGCGGCAGTTCGTCCTCGCCTCCCGGGGTGAGCGCGGCGTACGCGTCGACCTCTCCGGGGACGGGAGCTTCGACGTGCTGCTGATCAGCGTGCCGGACCCGGAGGCCACCGTGGCCGCGCTGCGTACCGCCACCGGGCTCTGAGCGCCGCCGCTCCCGGTTGGGCGGGCAGGCTCAGCCCGGACCGTTCCAGTCCAGCGTGGGCGCGAGCACGCCCTCCAGGGTGAGCAGCCAGCGCTTGGTCTCCACCCCGCCGTATCCGCCGCCGTACCCGCCGAGGCCGTCGGAGGCGACCACCCGGTGGCAGGGCACCAGCAGCGCGACCGGGTTGGACCCCATGATCTGGCCGACATCGCGCGCCCCGGCCCACCGCTCGCCGGGCCCCGCGTCGTCGTAGACGCCGCTGCGGTCCGCCAGTGCGCCATAGGTGACCGTCCGGCCGTAGCCGACCGTCCGGTGCAGGGTCTGCAGGACGGTGCGCTGGGCGCCGGCGGTGAGGCTCCAGTCGATCGGGAAGTCGAAGGTCTGCCGCCGCCCGGCGAGGTATTCGGCGATCTGCCGGGCCACCAGTGCCGCCTGCTCGGGTCGGGCGGCCGGTGCCGGCGCCAGCCGGGCCGTGAGGTCGGCGGGCGGTCGTACCGCGAAGGCCACCGCTGCGACGCCTGCGGCGGTGACGGCGGCGCCGACCGCGCCCAGCGGTTCCGGTGCCTCGACGCTCACCCAGCCCGCAGCCATGGCTCGCTCCCCGTCTTCCGTGCTTCCCGTGTTTCCGGTGTTTCCCGTGCTTCCGGTGCTTCCGGTGTTCCTCCAGCATCGCCCAGGTCGGGCGGCGGGCGGGGGCTGCGGGACGGTGACGTCCGAAATCCGCCAGGCGGCGGGCCGGTGTCCCGGGCGAGCGGGGAGGGGGCGGGGTCGGCCGGGGGCCCGGCGGGCGCCGGGTGGGAAGACGATCACCTCACGGAAGGAACGCACCACCAAGCGGGGAGCGGTCACCCGAAAGCTGACGGGCCGACCCCGTCGTTTCTCATGCTGATGCACTCCAGTGGTTATTGCAAGTGACTCGCAATAAGGTGGACCCAGCTTGATCACACCACTGAGAGGGGCTGTGCCTGATGGGCACGTACTCGCTTCCCGACCTGCCGTACGACTACTCGGCGCTGGAGCCGGCCATCACCGGGCAGATCCTGGAACTGCACCATGCCAAGCACCACGCCGCCTACGTCAAGGGCGCCAACGACACCCTGGAGCAGATCGCCGAGGCCCGGGACAAGGACCGGATCACCCCCACCGGGCTGGTCGGCCTGGAGAAGACGTACGCCTTCAACCTCTCCGGCCACGTGCTGCACTCGATCTTCTGGGAGAACCTCTCCCCGGACGGCGGCGACCGCCCCGACGGCCCGCTGGCCGACGCCATCGACGAGCACCTGGGCGGCTTCGAGGCGTTCCGGAAGCAGCTCACGGTGGCGACCAGCTCGGTGCAGGGCTCCGGCTGGGGGGTGCTCGCCTGGGAGCCGCTGGGCAAGCGGCTGATCGTCGAGCAGGTGTACGACCACCATGGGAACGTCGGCCAGGGCAGCACGCCGCTGCTGGTCTTCGACGCCTGGGAGCACGCGTACTACCTGCAGTACAAGAACGTCCGGCCGGACTATGTGACCAAGCTCTGGGACCTGGTCAACTGGACCGACGTCTCCCGCCGCTTCACCGCCGCCGCCGGCGCCTGAACGGCAGGCTCCGCCCGGCCCGGGGCATCCGCAGGCCCCGGGCCGGGCGGGCCGGACCCGCCGCTCAGGGCTTGCGGGCCACTCCGGACCAGTAGTACGCGGCGGCCGGGTCGGCCGGCGGCTCGCCGTCCGGACGCCAGCCCATCACCGGCACCACGCCCGGGTCGACCAGCTCCCAGTCACCGAAGAACCGGGCCACCTCCTCCTGGGTGCGCGGCACCAGCGTCATCCCGTCGTGGCCGGCCGCGTCCGCGATCTGCCGCATAGCCGCCGGGTCGAAGTCCGAACCGGGGTGGCTGACGGCGATGTAACTGCCCGGCGCCAGGGCGTCCAGCAGCTGGCGGACCAGGCCCCACGGGTCGTCCCGGTCCGCGATCAGCATCAGCACCGCGACCAGGGTCAGGCCCACCGGCTGCGACAGGTCCAGGGTGCCGGTCAGCTCCGGGTGGGCCAGGATCGCCCCGGGGTCGCGGAGGTCCGCGTCTATGTACGCGGTGCGGCCGTGCTCACCGTCCGCCATCAGGGCGCGGGCGTGCGCCAGCACGATCGGGTCGTTGTCCACGTACACGACCCGGCTCTCCGGGGCGACGGCCTGCGCGACCTCGTGGGTGTTGCCCTCGGTGGGGATGCCGGTGCCGATGTCCAGGAACTGCCGGATGCCACCCTCGGCCGCCAGGTAGCGGACCGCGCGGCCCAGGAAGCGGCGGTTCTCCCGCGCCATGCTCCGGATGCCGGGGATCTGCCGCTCGAACATCTCCCCCAGCGCCCGGTCCGGATCGAAGTTGGTCTTGCCGCCCAGCCAGTAGTCGTACATCCGCGCCGAGTGCGGCCGATCCGTCCGCAGATCCACCGGCTCCGCACCCGCCCCCCGCGCACCCTGCCGCATCCAGTCGGTACCCACCATCGCACCCACCCCACCGTCTCGGCCCCACGGGCCGTCAGCCCGCATGCTAGCCACGTCCCGCCCGTCCCACCCCCGTCTTGGGACACCTGGTGCCCCCATTCCCCCCGAACGACCGTCCGCATCAGTGGTACGGCCGACTTGCGGCAGTGCGAAGCGGGCGCGGACAAGGGTCGGTTGTACGACCTCGGCGTGGTCACCGCAGCCGTTGGTCAGCAGGTCCGCACAGTTGCACCCGCTGGAGCAGCCAGATCAAGCGTGATCATTCGTCTGAACAGGGCAGGCTGCCATGGCTAGCCTGACACCATGCACACGACGCCGTCCGAGGCCCCGGACACGCAGCCGCCGAAGATCACCGGTCGGGACGCCCGGATCGCGCAACTCATGCGCGCGGCCCATCGCACCGTCCCGCTGCGGCACACCTTCGTCCAGGCGGTCCGGGGCTCGGCGAGCCGTCACGCTCCGCTGCGGGAGTTCGTGCGCGGCGGCGACCTGCGGGGCCTGCGTGCCCTGCTCCTGGTCATGGCGGCCTCCGGCGGCAAGGACCAGGACGGCCACCACGTCACGACGCACGACAGCATGGTCTGGGCCCGGCTGCTGGACACCGACCTCGGTGTGTCCGGCCAGTCGGCGCGCACCGGTGCCTGGCGCGTTCTGCGGCGCCTGGAGGACCGGGGTCTCGTCGTCTGCGAACGGCCCAGGGGAAGCACCCGGATCTCGGTGACCCTGCTCCGCGAGGACGGCACCGGCGCTCCGTACACCTGGCCGGACGGGCAGACCGAGGCCGACAGGTTCCTGCGCCTGCCCACGGCCTTCTGGACGAACGGCCACGACGAGGCGATCGACGTTCCGGGGCTGGCCATGCTGCTGGCCCTGGCGAAGGAGAAGCCCTGGTCGTCCTTCCCCGCCGAGCAGGCACCGGCGTGGTACGGCTGGTCCGCCGACACCCAGCTGCGGGGTCTGCAGACGCTGGTGACGACGGGTCTGGCGGAACGCCGCGCCACCTACGAGCCCGCACCGCTGTCCCCGACCGGCGCCACGCTCGTGTACCGGTACCGCCTGGTCGACTGGCTGCGGCCGCCCAGGGGGCGGAAGCAGGGCGGCGACCACTCTTCCGGCCAGGCGGTGACCCGGTAGCCGTGGACAGGGGTACGCCGCTCCCGGGCCGTCCGGCCGGGACCGCTCGGGCCGCGTGGCTTGACGAGTCGTTCCAGGAGCAGGACTCGGCCGGGTTCTACATCCTGGCCGCAGCCGTCATCGAGCCCGATGCCGCCGACACCGTCCGCGAGGCGATGCGCGGGCTGCGGGGCCGCCGGGCCACCGCCAAGGCCCACTGGACCGAGATGGACCACCGTGACCGCTGCGCCGCCGCCCGGCTCGTCGCCGGCCTGCCGGGGCTGCACGTCGTCTCCGTCGGCTCCCCGGTGCCGCTGCGCAGGCAGGAGAGGGCACGCAGCAAGTGCCTCACCGCCCTGGTTGTCGAACTGCACGGCTTCGGCGTCGCCCAGCTCTACATGGAAGCCCGCGAGAAGGAGCTCAACAGCAGGGACGTCACCACCGTCATCGCCGCCCGCAGCGGCCTGCCCAAGGGGACGCGGTTTCGCGTCGACCACGTCCTCGGGGCGATGGAGCCGCTGCTGTGGGTCGCCGACGTGGTGGCGGGAGCCTGCCGCGCCGAGCGGCTGGGACGGGGGGAGTACCGGGACCTCCTCGGCGGCACGGTGCTGGACTTCGATGTCCACACCGCCTGCTGATACGGCCCCGGAAAGGCGCCGAGCCAGGCTCCCGGTCTGCCCCAGGTCACCTGGCTCCACTTCCAGCGGCCCACGGCCACTGACACTGCCGCCAGAATACAGCCGCCTCCGCCGGCCACCAAGAGGGCGCCGGGGCGCCTGGCGCCATCCGGGAGCCGGCCAGTGCGGCGGCGTGGGTGGGCGGTGTCTTGGGGGATATCCGGTTTGACCCGTTTAGCATCGGGGTCCCGGTACTTTGCGGAGGGTGATCGATCGATGACGCATCCCGGCGGCGGCCGCCGTGTCCGGCGGGCGGCGCTGCTGCTCGCCGGGGCCGCACTGGCTGCCTGCGCCCCGGCCGCCGCCGGTGGGGGCGGTGGGGGCGGTGGGGGCGGCCCGGTGGCGGGCGGTGCGGTGGAGGTGTCGCCGGGCGGCTGCGGGCGGGGGTGGGACCGGCCCCGGGGCGGGACCCAGGTCTTCGAGCTGCGGAACACCTCCGGCGGCGCGGCGGACGTGCAGCTGATGGACGCCTCGGGGGCGCTGCTCGGCGAGGTCGAGGGGCTCGGTCCGGGCACCGTACGGGAGCTGCGGGTGACCCTCGGCCGGGGCGAGTACGCCTTCCGCTGCCTGCCGGAGGGTTCCGGGGCGGTGACCGGGCCGACCGTACGGGTCACCGACGGCCCGGTCCGGGGCGGGCCGGCGGTGCCGCCGGTCACCCGGCACGACCTGATCCCGCCCGCGCTCGCCTACCAGCGGTGGGTGGCCCGGGGGCTGGACCGGCTGGTCGGCCGGGTCGAGGCGCTGCGCACCGCCGTCGCCCGGCGCAACCTGCCCGCCGCCCGCACGGCCTGGCTCGCCGCGCACCTCGGCTATGCCCGGCTCGGCGGCGCGTACGGGGCGTTCGGGGAGCTGGGGGAGGCGGTGGACGGCGTGGTGCGGCCGGTGAGCGGCTTCCACCGGGTCGAGCGCGGCCTGTGGCACGGCGAGTCCGCCGCCGCGCTGCGCACCCCCGTCGAGCGGCTGGTCCGGGACGTACGGGCGCTGCGCACCCAGTGGGCGCGGACCCGGCTGGACCCGGCCGAACTGCCCGTCCGCGCCCATGAGATCACCGAGGACGCCCTCCAGGCCGACCTGACCGGCCGCAGCGACCACGGCAGCGGCACCCCGCTGGCCACCGCCCGCGCCGGGCTGGACGGCACCGCCGAACTGCTGCGGCTGCTGCGTCCGCTGCTGGTCCGCGGCGACGCCCGGCTGCCCCGGTCCGCCGACGCGCTGCTGCGCCGCGCCGTACGCGACCTCGCCGTCGCCGCCCGCCCCGGCGGCGGCTGGCAGCCGCCCGCCGCGCTGGCCCGGCCCGACCGGGAGCGGATCGACGCAGACTTCGGCGCGCTCGCGGAACTGCTCGCCCGGGTCGCCACCCGCTGCGACCCACGGCGGACCGCATGACCCCCGCGCGGCCGGTCGGCCCCCGGGCAGCACCAACCCCGCCACCCGTACCGAGCCACCAGACCGGGCCACCGCGCACCGCCACTCAGGGAGGACCGCATGACCCCCGCCCGGCTCGACCGCCGCTCGCTGCTGCGCGGCGCCCTGGTGGCGGGCGCGGCCGGGGCGGTGGGCGGCGGGGCCGCCACCGCCGGGCCGCCGGTGGCCTTCCACGGCCCGCACCAGGCCGGCGTCACCACGCCCCCGCAGCCGCACGCCTGCTTCGCCGCGCTGGACGTCACCGCCCGCGACCGGCGCGAACTCGGCGAGCTGCTGCGCGTACTGACCGACCGGCTGCGCTTCCTGACCATCGGCGGCGCCCCCGCGCCGCTAGGCATCTCCGCGCCGCCGCCGGACTCCGGCGAGCTGGGCCCGGTGGTGCCCGCCGACGGGCTGACCGCGACGGTCGCGGTGGGCGCGTCGCTGTTCGACGGCCGGTACGGGCTGGCCGCGCGGCGGCCCCGGCGGCTGCGGCCGATGGACGTCTTCCCCGATGACGACCCGGACGACGCCTGGTGCCACGGCGACCTGCTGCTCCAGCTCTGCGCCGACCACCCGGACACGCTCTGCCACGCGCTGCGCGACGTCACCCGGCACACCCGGGGCCTGACCCGGCTGCGCTGGCGGGCCGAGGGCTTCCGGCCGCCGCCGCGCCCGTCCGGCGCGCCGCGCAACCTGCTGGGCTTCAAGGACGGCACGGCGGGCCCCGACCCCCGGGACGCCCGCGCGATGGACCGCCTGGTCTGGGTGCCCGCCGGGGGCGGCGAGCCCGGCTGGGCGGCGGGCGGCAGCTACCAGGTGGTGCGGCTGATCCGGCTGCTGGTGGAGTTCTGGGACCGGGTGTCGCTCACCGAGCAGGAGCGGATCATCGGCCGCGCCCGGGACACCGGCGCCCCGCTGGACGGGCGGCGGGAGTCCGACGCGCCCGACTACCCGCAGGACCCGGAGGGCGAGGTCATCCCGCTGGACGCGCACATCCGGCTGGCCAACCCGCGCACCCCCGGCAGCGCCGCCGAGCAGCCGCTGCGGCGCGGCTACAGCTACGACCGGGGGGTGCGGGCCAACGGCGACCTGGACGCGGGGCTGCTGTTCTGCTGCTTCCAGCAGGATCTGGACCGCCAGTTCGCCGCCGTGCAGCGGCGGCTGGCGGGCGAGCCGCTGACCGACTACGCCGTCCCGTTCGGCGGCGGCTACTTCTTCGCGCTGCCCGGGGTGCGGGACGCGGCCGACTGGCTGGGCCGCGCGCTGCTCGACCGCACACCGGCCGACCGCACACCGGCCGACCGCACACCGGCCGACCGGGCGGCGGCCGACCGGGCGGCGGCCGACCGGGCGGCGGGCGGGTGAAGCGGGCGCGGGGCGCGGTGGCGGTCCCGGCGGCGGGTGGGCGGATGGGCCATGGTGGAGGGGCAGCGCGGGTACGGCCGGGGAGAGGTGGCGCATGGTCGGCGGGTCGGGGGTACGGCGGGGGGCGGCGGTGCTGCTGGCCGCGCTGGCGGCCGCCGGTACGGCAGCGGCCGCGCCCGCCGCCGGGGGCGGGCGGCCGACACCCACCAGGTCACCGATCCGGCACCTGGTGGTGATCTACGACGAGAACGTCTCCTTCGACCACTACTTCGCCACCTACCCGCACGCCGCCAACACCGACGGCACGCCCTTCCACGCCGACCCCGACATCCCCCACGCCGCCAACACCGCCACCGCGCCCCGCGCCGACACCCTGGAGTCCGCCGGGCTGCTGAAGCGCAACCCCAACCAGTACGCCCCCCGGCGGCTCTCCCCCGCCGAGGCCCTGACCTGCGACCAGAACCACGACTACGCCGCCGAACAGCTCGCCTACCACGGCGGCGCGGCCGACCGGTTCGTGGAGCAGACCGAGTACGGCAAGTGCTCCGGGCGGCTGCACGGCGACCCCGGCCTGGTGCTGGACTACTTCGACGGCAACACCGTCACCGCGCTGTGGAACTACGCCCGGCACTACACCCTGGGCGACCGCTCCTTCGGCTCGGCGTACGGCCCGTCCACCCCCGGCGCGCTGGAACTGATCTCCGGGCAGACCCACGGCGTGGTCTCGGTCGACCCGGCCTCCGGCTCCGAGGACCCGGTACGGACCGCCGCGCCCGACCCGTACGCGGTCGCCTCCCCGGACGCGCGGGGCGTCGGCACGATGATCAACGACCCCGACCCGGCGTTCGACGACTGCTCCGGCAACGACCGCAGCAGCGGCAGCGCGCTCGCCGCCATGCTGGGCCGCAACATCGGGAACCTGCTGAACGAGGCACGGGTCAGCTGGGGCTGGTTCCAGGGCGGCTTCCGGCCCAGCACCCCGTGGGACGGGCTGCCCGGCCACCACGCCCGGTGCGGCGGCACCACGCACACCAATGTGGGCGGCATCCCGGTGGTCGACTACAGCCCGCACCACAACCCGTTCCAGTACTACCGGTCCACCGCCAACCCGCACCACCTGCCGCCCGCCTCGGTCGCCGAGATCGGCTACCCGGGCCCGGCCAACCACAACTACGACCTGGCGGACTTCCACGCCGCCGTCGCCGCCGGCCGCCTCCCGGCCGTCAGCTTCCTCAAGGCCGCGCAGTACCAGGACGGGCACGCCGGGTACTCCGACCCGATCGACGAGCAGCACTTCCTGGTGGACGAGATCAACCGCATCCAGCTGTCCCCGCAGTGGCCGCACACCGCCGTGGTCATCGCGTACGACGACTCCGACGGCTGGTACGACCACGTCTGGACGCCGCCGACCAACGGCTCCCGGGACACCACGCCCGCCGCCGGGGGCGGCCCGACCGACGGCCCCGCCTGCCAGGCCGGACCCCCGGCGGCCCTGGGCTTCCAGGACCGCTGCGGGCCGGGGCCGCGCCAGCCGCTGCTGGTGGTCTCCCCATACGCCAGGGTCGGCCACATCGACCACACGCCCACCGAGCAGGCGTCCATCACGGCCTTCATCGAGGACAACTGGCGCACCGGCCGGATCGGCGGCGCCTCCTTCGACGGCCGGGCGGGCACCCTGGTGCACGCCTTCGACTTCGACCACCCGCACCGCACCCGGATGCTGCTCAACCCGGACGGCTCGGTCCGCTCGGTCACCCCCATCCCGCCGACCCCGGCCGACGACCCCTCCCCCGTCCTCCCCGCCACCCTGGCCACCGCCCTGGCCGCCACCGCCCTCGCCGCCGGCCGCACCCTCACCCGCCACCACCCCCGGCCGTAGCCCCCGCCCTCAGCCGTAGAGCTCCTCCAGCCCGATCAGCAGCGCACCGCACCGCGCCGCCTCGGCCCGCAGCGGGTCGCTGAACCCGGCGGCGCTGAAGCAGGCGAGGGCGCAGCGGCCGGTGTCCAGGCCGCGCGTGGCAAGGACCTCTGCGGCCCGCCGGAGCCGCTCCAGGTGCCCGAGGCCCATGACGGTGCCCCACTTGGCCTCGCCGAGCAGCGCGACGGCGGGTCTGCTGCCTCCCGAGCCGGGCTCGACCACCGCCACGTCGATCTCGATCTGCCGCCGCGCCACCGGGTCGACGACGACACCGCCGCCGACCTGCCCCAGGCTGCCGTCCAGCAGGGCGCTGCCCGGACCGAGCAGGTAGGCGCGGCACATCTCCTTGAAGTGCGGGCCCGCGACCTGTGCCGCGAAACGCTCGGCCGACTGCGACCACACCTGCGCCGCCTGGCCGCCCTCCAACCGGGCCCAGGACGGGCGCAGCACCGCCTCGTAGAAGTTGATCAGCGGTTCGGTGATGCGGTACTGCGACTTCCCGGCCCGGAACACATCCGCCTCCCGGACCAGCAGATGGCTGTCCTCCAGCACGTTGAGCGGATGGGAGATGTCCACCGACTTCCGGCCGATGTATCCCGCGATTCCACCGCGCGTGGTGTTGCCCTCGGCGACCGCCGCCAGGACGGAGTGGTAGAGGGCGGTGTCCCGGATGTCGGCTTCCTCGGCGAGCAGGTACCGGGCCTCGCGGAAGAGCGGGCTGAGCGGGGAGAGGACAGTGCGGCAGAGCCAGTCGTCGAACCCGGCCAGGCTCTCCGGGACGTCGTCGGCGAGGAACTGCCGCCGGTAGGCCGGTGTGCCGCCCAGCACCGCGTGGAGCCGGGCCGCGAGCGCGGGACTGTCCGCGACGCCCCAGAAGTCGGCGGCCGACCGGTATCCGAACGGCCGGACGACCAGTTCCAGCTGAGCCCGCCCGCGCAGCGGCGCGGTGCTGGCCAGCAGACCGCCCATCACGGACATCGCGGAGCCGCACAGCAGCAGCCGCATCCGGCTCCCCGCCACCTGGAAGCGGTCGATCTCCCGCTGGATGAGGGAGGGGAGTTCCGGAGCCGCCTTCTCCAGGTACGGAAACTCGTCGATGACCACGAGCACGGGCCCCTCGCCCCGGTCGGGTGCGGCCAGTCCGAAAAGGTACGAGACCGCGTCGTCCCAGGTGGCGAAGGAGAACGGGGCCGGTGAGCCCGCATGGTCGGCCAGCGCGGCGCCGAACTGCCGCAGTGACTCTCCGGCAGTCGCGGCCGTGGCTCCGAAGTAGAAGCCACCCAGTTGTTCGACCAGGGCGCGCAGCAGATACGTCTTGCCCATCCGGCGCCTGCCGCTGACCACCCCGAGCATGGCGTGCGGGGCGGACCGGGTCGCGAAGGCCGCGAGGCCGCTCCACTCGGCTTCCCTGGCGAAGACGTGGGGCGGCTTACCGGGTCCTGTCGTCCGCTGCACCGACACCCTCCAATCGTAAGGACCACACCCCTAAGGAGTGTAGTCCTTACCGAAGGGCCTGGGCTGTCTCCGGCGGGAAGCCCTGGTCAGCCGGTGTGGGGGCGGGGGGCGGGGGTAGGCGGACCGGTCGCGGAGCGAGACGGCGGAGCGAGGACGGGGTGAGGGCATGCGATGGAGGCGGCGGTCGGACCGGCGGGCGCGGGGGACGGTGGTGTACGGGCCGTACCAGCCGCCCGAGCGCCCGCACCGGCAGCGGCAGCCCCGGCCACGGGCCGGGACCGAGCCACGGACCGCCCGCAGCGACCTGGGGTTCCGCCGGACGCTGTCGCGGATCTTCGCGCCGCTGTTCGTGCTCGGGGCGGCCCTGTTCGCGGTGCTCGCCTGGCGGGCTGGCTCCGGCGGCGCCGCGCCCAACCGGGGCACCTACATCGTCTTCGCCGCGATCTGCGCCGCCCTGGCCGTCATCGCCGTGATCGACCTGGCCGTGGTCGCCCGCCGGATGGTGGAGCAGCAGGCGGCCGACCGCAGGCAGCGGACCGAGCGCCGGTAGGCGCCGACTGCCGCCCCCGTGCTCCGGTGCGGCAGTCGGCGGTGCGCCGGTCAGCTCCGGCGCATCAGCTCCAGCGCAGGACCGCGCCGAGGCCGCCGGCCGGTCCCGGCACGCCGTCGGGGACCAGCAGTACTTCGGCGTCGGCGGCGGCCGCGCAGCGCAGCAGCGCGTCACCGGCCGGGACGGAGACCGGGTCCGGGACGCCCATGGCGCGGACCTGGCCGCGCTGGACGGCGACCTGGTCGGGTTCGGGGCCGACCCAGACCGGCTGCCGCCCGTAGGCGCCCTGCTCCGCCAGCAGCAGCGCCGCCACCTGGCGGCTGCGGGCGGCGTCCACCACGGCGGGCACGCCCTCGGCCGCGCCGCCCGGGGCGCTGTCGGGGCCGAGCGCGCCGTGCTCGCCGGGTCGGCCGCGTCCGGCGTGGAAGCGGCTGAGGGCTTCGGTCAGCCGCTGCCCGGTGTACTGCTCGCAGGCCGCGATGATCTCCTGGTCCAGCAGCCGCTTGGACGCGCCCGCCCCCCGGCTGCCGCCGTCCACCTGGATCGTGGCCGCCCGCAGCGGTTCGGGCAGCCGCTGGTGGACGGCCCGCTGGTCCTTGGGGTCACCGCACAGCACCAGCAGCTCGGCGCCGCTCTGCGCGAACCGGCGGGCGAGTTCGCCGTCGACCTGGCCCGCCACCCGCTTGCGCTGCTCCTCGACCCGGTTCCGGTAGTGCCACTCGGCCCGGTCGGCGGGTACGGTGCGGTGCCCCCTGGCCTGGAAGTCCCGGCCGTCCACGCTGCCGAGCGACCGGTTGCCCCGGGGGTGGCGCAGCTCCAGGTCGGCGCCGCCTCGATCGACGTACGCGACCAGGCAGAGCGGATCGTCGTCCAGCAGGCCGACCAGCGGGGCGATGTGCGGCAGTGCCGACCAGGCGGTCTCCACAGCGGTCGGGGAGACGTCCAGGGGCAGATCGAGCACCACCTCGCCGTGGGCGGCGAAGACCGCCCGGCCGGCCGGGGCGCGGGAGACGGCCTCCTCGGTGAGCCGGTCGAGCACGGCCTGCCGGGTGCGGTCGTCGGCGCCCTGGGCGAGCAGGGATTCGGCGACCGCGCGCACGCGCAGCTGCTGGAGCTTGGCGGCGTCGGCCGTCTCGCGCGAGGTGTCCAGGTAGACCGAGGCCCAGGGGCCGTGGTGGTCGAGAAGTGGTCTGAGAAAGCCTGTTTCCATGATCTCCCCAATCTCGGGGACACTGTTCGCAACCGAGTCCGTCTCCTACCCGGGCCACCCCGGCGAATGCGTCGCGCCGGACGGGCGTGCGTACCCGCCGCCCTGGGCACGAGGCAACCAGGGGCCAGCTGTACCGACCGCCTGGAGGACTCCTTGGCCACCGACCGGCTCATCCCCGGCTCCCGCCGGACCTTGCTGCGGGTCTACGCCGACGCGTCGTGCGCGGACGGTCGACCGCACCTGGCCGATCTGCGGGTGCTGCTGGTCTGCGATGTGCTGCTGCGGACCGCCGCGCTCGGCGGGCGGCAGTCCGTGGTGGGGCTGGGTCTGCCGGAGCTGGCGCCGGACCAGGTCAAGGCGCTGGTCCGCGACGCCGAGCTGCTGGGCATCCACCCGCCGACCGTGCAGGCGGGCTTCCGGGACGTCCCGGCGGCGCTGGGCGGTCCGGCGGACGTACGGGTGGTCGGCCACGGCGTCGCGGTCGGCGGCGGGCCAGACGGCTCGCGGATCGGCGGCTCACGGGTCGACAGCTCGCGGATCGACGTCGGCGCGGCCCCGTTCAGCGCGGAGGCGGACGCCGACGCCGAGACGCTCTTCCCCGGCCTGCTGGCCACCGACCCGCAGACGCTGCGGCTGGCGCTGCTGCGGTACGCCCCGGGGGCGCCCGCCGGGCTGACCCCGGCGGCGCTGGCCGACGCCGGGACCACGCTCGCACGCTGGCGCGGGCTGGTCGCGCAGTGGGCGCGGGAGCCGTCCCGGCCGGTGCACGCCGAGACCGTACGGGCGGCGCGGGAGCTGCTGGCCGAGCGGCTGGACACCGCTGCCGTGCTGGAGCTGCTGCGGGGGCTGGCGGAGGTGGGCGAGGTGCCGGCGGGGACGCGGTTCGAGACGTTCGTGTATCTGGACCGGGTGCTGGCGCTGGAGCTGTCCCGCGAGATCGGGTACTGAGCACCGGGCCCGCGACGGCTGGGCACCGGGCCCGCGACGGCGATCGGAGGCGACATGACCAGCGAGACGGTCGAGGTGGCCGCCGGAGATTCTGTCCTCACCGGCGACCTCGCGCTGCCCGAGCGGCCGCGCGGCATGGTGCTGTTCGCGCACGGCAGCGGCAGTTCACGGCAGAGCCCGCGCAACCGGGCCGTGGCGGAGGCGCTGCGGCGGGCCGGGCTGGGCACGCTGCTGCTGGACCTGCTGACCGAGGCCGAGGAGCGGGCGGACCGGGTGAGCGCCGAGTACCGCTTCGACATCCCGCTGCTGGGCCGGCGGCTGGTCGCGGCGGTGGACGCGCTGGCCGCCCGGCCCGCGACGGCCGGGCTGCCGCTGGGTGTCTTCGGCGCGAGCACCGGCGCGGCGGCGGCGCTGGTGGCGGCGGCCGAGCGGCCGGAGGGCGTACGGGCCGTGGTGTCCCGGGGCGGGCGGCCCGATCTGGCGGCCGAGGTGCTGGAGCAGGTGCGGGCACCCGTACTGCTGCTGGTCGGCGGCGCGGACCGCGAGGTGCTGGGGCTCAACATCCTGGCCGCCGAGTGGCTGGCGGGCCCGCACACGGTGACCGTCGTCCCCGGGGCGACCCATCTGTTCGAGGAGCCCGGCGCGCTGGAGCGGGTGGCCGACGCCGCCGCCGAATGGTTCCTGCGGATGGCCGACGACTGACCGCCCTGCCTGGGGCGTACCCCGCGATCGACGAGGCCGTGGTGCACCCAGGGCCCGGTGGCGCCGATCACGGCGGACGGCCGTCGCCACCGTGCGATGCTGGGATGCATGACCCTGGAGGACCTGGTACTGCTGCGCCGCGCCCGGGACGTGATGGACCGCGACTACGCACGGCCGCTGGACGTCGCCGCGCTGGCGAACGTCGCCCTGATGTCACCCGGGCACTTCTCCCGCAGCTTCCGCGCCGCCTTCGGGGAAACGCCTTACCGCTATCTGATGACCCGCCGCGTGGAGCGGGCGAAGGCGCTGCTGCGGCGGGGCGACCTGAGCGTGACGGAGGTCTGCTTCGCGGTCGGCTGCACCTCGCTGGGGTCGTTCAGCTCGCGCTTCACCGAGCTGGTCGGCGAGAGCCCCAGCGCCTACCGGGCCCGCCGCCACGAGGCCGGCGCCGCGATCCCGGCCTGCATCGCCAAGATCCTCACCAGACCGATCAGAACGAACAGACCGATCAGGATCGGAGAAGCGGATGCCGCCGCCGCCTCGTAGCGTCTAAGGCATGGACATCAAGCTCTCGCAGTGTTTCATCGCCGTCGACGACCATGACAAGGCGCTCGCCTTCTACCGCGACGTCCTCGGCCTGGAGGTACGCAATGACGTCGCCTTCGAGGGGATGCGCTGGGTGACCGTCGGCTCGCCCACGCAGCCGGGTGTGGAGATCGTCCTCGAACCGCCGCTCGCCGACCCCAACGCCTCGCCGGCCGACCGGCAGGCGATGGCGGAGCTGCTGGCCAAGGGCCTGCTGCGCGGCGTGATCTTCTCCACCGACGACTGCGACGCCACCTTCGAACGCATCCGGACCGCCGGCGGGGAGGTGCTTCAGGAGCCGATCGACCAGCCGTACGGCGTCCGCGACTGCGCCTTCCGCGACCCGGCCGGGAACATGATCCGCTTCAACCAGCCCCGCAAGCGGTAGCGAGCGGCCGGCTGCGGCCCGGCAGGTGCACGGCCCGGCCGCCGCCGCGACCGCGTCGGCGGCGCGAAAACCCACCCGTACTGCTCGAAACCGGTCGGACCGAGCAGCCAGGCGACACGACGGAGACCGCGAAGGCGGCCCGCCCGACAGACGGAGACACGATGAGCACGGCCCCGAGGACGGACACGCACGCGCCTGAGCCGCACATTGCCGACAGCCACGACCTGATCCGCGTGCACGGCGCCCGCGAGAACAACCTCAAGGACGTCAGCATCGAGCTCCCGAAGCGCCGGCTGACGGTGTTCACCGGCGTCTCCGGCTCGGGCAAGAGCTCACTGGTGTTCGGCACGATCGCCGCCGAGTCGCGGCGGCTGGTCAACGAGACCTACAGCGCCTTCCTCCAGGGCTTCATGCCGACGCCGGCGCGGCCCGAGGTCGACGTGCTCGAAGGGCTGACCACCGCGATCATCGTCGACCAGCAGCGGCTGGGCGCCGACCCCCGCTCCACGGTCGGCACCGCCACCGACGCCAACGCGATGCTGCGCATCCTCTTCAGCCGGCTCGGGCAGCCGTATGTCGGCCCGCCCAGCGCGTTCGCCTTCAACGTCCCCAAGCGGACGGCGAGCGGCGCCATGAACGTCGACAAGGGCAAGGGCCAGCGGGTCGTGGTGCGCAAGGCCGTCTACCACGGCGGCATGTGCGCGCACTGCGAGGGCCGGGGCACGGTCTCCGACATCGACCTCACCCAGCTCTACGACGACTCCAAGGCGATCGGCGACGGCGCGTTCACCATCCCCGGCTGGAAGCAGGACAGCTTCTGGACCACCCGGGTCTACGCCGAGTCGGGCATCCTCGACCCGAAGAAGCCGATCCGGGACTTCACCGAGCGGGAGTTGCGGGACTTCCTCCACGGTGCGCCGACCAAGGTGAAGGTCGACGGCGTCAACCTGACGTACGAGGGCCTGATCCCGAAGATCCAGAAGTCGATGCTCTCCAAGGACAAGGAGTCGCTGCAACCGCACATCCGGGCGTTCGTGGAGCGGGCGGTGACCTTCACCACCTGCCCGGAGTGCGGCGGCTCCCGGCTCAGCGAGACGGCCCGGTCGTCGAAGATCGGCGGGATCGGCATCGCCGACGCCTGCGCGATGGAGACCAGGGACCTGGCCGCGTGGGTGCGCGGGCTGGACGAGCCGTCGGTGGCGCCGCTGCTGGCCAAGCTGCTGCACACCCTGGACTCCCTGGTGGAGATCGGCCTCGGCTACCTCGCACTCGAACGTCCGGTGGGCACCCTGTCCGGCGGTGAGGGACAGCGGATCAAGATGGTCAGCCACCTCGGCTCGCCGCTCACCGACACCACCTATGTCTTCGACGAGCCCACCACGGGCCTGCACCCCCATGACATCCAGCGGATGAACAGCCTGCTGCTGCGGCTGCGGGACAAGGGCAACACGGTGCTGGTGGTGGAGCACAAGCCGGAGACGATCGCGATAGCCGACCATGTGGTCGACCTCGGCCCCGGCGCCGGTACGGCGGGCGGCACCGTCTGCTTCGAGGGCACCGTCGCGGGGCTGCGGACCGGCGGCACCCTCACCGGCCGCCATCTGGACGACCGGGCCGCCCTCAAGGAGACGGTGCGGACGCGCACCGGCACGCTGGAGATCCGCGGCGCGACGACGCACAACCTGCGGAACGTCGACGTCGACCTCCCGCTCGGGGTGCTGTGCGTCGTCACCGGGGTGGCGGGCTCCGGCAAGAGTTCGCTGATCCACGGCTCGGTGGCGCGCCGGGACGGCGTGGTGGCCGTCGACCAGTCACCGATCAAGGGTTCCCGCCGCAGCAACCCGGCGACCTACACCGGCCTGCTCGACCCGATCCGCACCGCCTTCGCCAAGGCCAACGGCGTGAAGCCCGCGCTGTTCAGCGCCAACTCCGAGGGCGCCTGCCCCACCTGCAACGGCGCGGGCGTCCTCTACACCGACCTGGGGATGATGGCGGGCACCGCCACCACCTGCGAGGACTGCGAGGGCAGGCGTTTCGAGGCGTCGGTCCTGGAGTACCGGCTGGGCGGCCGCGACATCAGCGAGGTCCTCGCCATGCCGGTCGACGAGGCCGAGGAGTTCTTCGGCACCGGCGAGGCACGCGTCCCCGCCGCCCACCGGATTCTGGAACGCCTCTCCGACGTGGGGCTCGGCTACCTGACCCTGGGCCAGCCGCTCACCACGCTGTCCGGCGGCGAGCGGCAGCGGCTCAAGCTGGCCACCCACCTGGCCGAGAAGGGCGGCGTGTACGTCCTGGACGAACCCACCGCCGGCCTCCACCTCGCCGACGTCAAGAACCTGCTCGGGCTGCTCGACCGGCTGGTGGACTCCGGCAAGTCGGTGATCGTCATCGAGCACCACCAGGCGGTCATGGCGCACGCCGACTGGATCGTCGACCTGGGGCCGGGCGCCGGCCACGACGGCGGCCGGATCGTCTTCGAGGGCACCCCCGCCGAGTTGGTCGCCGCCCGCTCCACCCTCACCGGCGAGCACCTCGCGGCCTACGTCGGCGCCTGACGCGGCGGGGCCGACCACCCCCGCCGCGTCAGGCGCCGTCGCGGGGCCTGCCCGCCGTAGGGTGGGCAGCATGGCGGCGACGACCCTCCCCGGCCCGCTCTCCCACCTCGCCCCGGTGCTGGACCACTACGGCTACTGGGCGGTCGGCGCCCTGGTCGCGGTGGAGGACTTCGGGGTCCCGGTGCCGGGGGAGACCATCCTGGTCGCCGCAGCGGTCTACGCCGGTGCCGGGCGGCTGGACATCGCCGCCGTGGTGCTGATCGCGCTGGCCGCCGCCGTGGTCGGGGACAACATCGGCTATGTGGTCGGGCGCACCGGCGGGCGGGCGTTCGTGCACCGCTGGGGCCGCTATGTGCTGCTCACCCCGGAGCGCTTCGGCAAGGCGGAGGACTTCTTCACCCGGCGCGGCCCGGCGGTGGTGACCATCGCCCGGTTCGTGGAGGGGCTGCGGCAGGCCAACGGCATCATCGCGGGCACCACCGGGATGCACTGGCGTACCTTCCTGCTGTTCAACGCGCTGGGCGCGGCGCTCTGGGTCGGCCTCTGGGCGGGGGTCGGCTATCTGGCGGGCTCGCACATCGACGCGGTGTACGCGGAGGTGAGCCGCTACCAGAGCTATCTGCTGATCGCCCTGGGCGTCGCCGTCGTCGGCTTCGTCGCGCACCGGCTGGTGCGACGCCGCCGGGGCCGCCGCACGACGGGCGCGGACGCGGACGCGGGCGCGGACGCGGGCGCGGACGCGGACGCGGACGCGGACGGCGGAGCGCACCGGCAGGGCGGATCGCACCGGGCGGACCGGGCGGACCGGGCTGATGAGGCGGACGAGGGGTAAGGCGCGCCACAGCCCGGCGGGGCATACCGGGCTATGCTCCGGCCGGGAGGACCCTGTGTTCGAGTACGAGAAGGACGGCGCGGAGATCTACCGCCAGTCGTTCGCGACCATCCGCGCGGAAGCGGACCTGGCCGGGCTGGAGCCGGAGGTCTCGCAGGTCGCGGTGCGGATGATCCACGCCTGCGGGATGGTCGACCTGGTCCGCGACCTGGCCGTCAGTCCGGGCGCGGTGGCCCGGGGCCGGGCGGCGCTGCGGGCCGGGGCGCCGGTGCTGTGCGATGTCTCCATGGTCGCCAGCGGGATCACCCGGCGGCGGCTGCCGGCTGGCAACGAGGTGCTGTGCACCCTGGCCGACCCCGCCGTGCCCGCGCTGGCGGAGCGGCTGGGGACCACCCGCAGCGCGGCGGCCCTGGAGCTGTGGCGGGACCGGTTGGACGGGGCGGTGGTGGCGGTCGGCAATGCGCCGACCGCGCTGTTCCGGCTGCTGGAGCTGGTGGAAGCCGGTGCGCCGCGCCCGGCGCTGGTGATCGGGGTACCGGTCGGCTTCGTGGGCGCCGCCGAGTCCAAGCAGGCGCTGGCGGACCATCCGGCGGCCCTGGACCATCTGGTGGTGCACGGCAGACGCGGCGGCAGTGCGCTGGCCGCCGCAGCGGTGAACGCCATCGCCTGCGAGGCGGAGTGACCCCGGCTCACCCCCGCGCTCCCCGCAGCCCGCACAGCCCCCGCTACCCGCGCAGGCCCCGTACCCAGGCCGCAGCCGCCGCCGCGTCCGGCACCGAGGCCACGCCGGGCGGCAGCGGCGGCCGCCGCACCAGCAGCACCGGCAGGCCCAGCTCACGGGCGGCGGTGAGCTTGGCGGCGGTGGCCGGGCCGCCGCTGTCCTTGCTGACCAGGACGTCGATCCGGTGCTCGCGCAGCAGCTCCCGCTCCCCCGCCACGGTGTACGGGCCCCTGGCGAGCAGCACCAGGGTGTGCGGCGGCAGCGGCGGCTCGGGCGGGTCCACCGACCGCAGCAGGAACCACAGGTCGGCCAGGTGCGCGAAGGCCGCCGCCTCCAGCCTGCCGGTGGTCAGGAAGATCCGGCGGCCCAGGCCGGGCAGCAGGGCGGCGGCCTCCTCCAGCGAGTCGGCCGGGTGCCGGCGGTCGCCGGGCTGCGGGCGCCAGCCGGGGCGGCGCAGCACCAGCAGCGGCACCCGGGCGGCGGTGGCCGCCTCGGCGGCGTTGGCGGTGATGGTCCGGGCGAAGGGGTGGGTGGCGTCGACCAGTGCGTCCGTCCGCTGCTCGCGCAGCCAGTCGGCCAGGCCGGCCGGGCCGCCGAAGCCGCCGACGCGCAGCCGCCCGGCGGGCGGCCGGGGTGCGGCGACCCGCCCGGCCAGTGAGCTGGTCACCTCGATCCGGGGGTCGGCGGCCAGCTCGGCGGCCAGCGCGCGGGCCTCGGCCGTACCGCCCAGGATCAGCACCCTCATCGGCGGCCGCCCGGCGCCGGTCCGGTGGCGGCGGGCCCGCCGTGGCTGAGCCGCGGCCCGGGGCGAGCGGTCGCGCCGCCCAGCTGGAGCGGACCCGGATGCGGCACGGCTGGACCACCGGCGCCTGTGCCACGGCCGCCACCACCGCCGCGTACACGGCCCTGCTGACCGGCGACTTCCCGGACCCGGTGGCCATCACGCTGCCCCGGGGCGAACGCCCGTCGTTCGCGCTGGCGGTGGAGGAGCTGGGCGGCGGGCAGGCCACGGCGGGGGTGGTCAAGGACGCGGGGGACGACCCGGACGTCACCCATGGCGCGCTGGTCCGGGCGACGGTGCGGCCGGCCGCCGCCGGGGCCGGGGTGGTCTTCCGGGCCGGGCCGGGGGTGGGCACGGTGACCAAGCCGGGACTGCCGGTGCCGGTGGGCGAGCCGGCGGTCAACCCGGTGCCCCGGCGGATGATGCGGGACGCGGTCGCGGAGGTCGCGGCTCGGTACGGCGGCAGCGGTGACCTGGTGGTCGAGCTGTCGGTGGACCACGGCGAGGAGCTGGCCCGCTCCACCTGGAACCCCCGGCTGGGCATCCTCGGCGGGCTGTCCGTGCTGGGGACGACCGGCATCGTGGTGCCGTACTCCTGCTCGGCCTGGATCGAGAGCATCCGGCGGGGCGTCGACGTGGCCCGCGCGGCGGGCCGCACCCATGTCGCGGGCTGCACCGGCTCCACCTCGGAACAGGTCGCGGTGGCCGCGTACGGGCTGCCGGAGGACGCGCTGCTGGACATGGGGGACTTCGCGGGCGCGGTGCTGAAGTACCTGCGGCGGCACCCGGTGCCCCGGCTCACCGTCGCGGGCGGCTTCGCCAAGCTCTCCAAGCTGGCCGCCGGACATCTTGACCTCCACTCCGGACGCTCGCAGGTCGACAAGGGGTACCTGGCCGGGCTGGCCAGGGTCGGCGGCGCGGGGGACGCGCTGGCCGACGCCGTGGCAGCGGCCAACACCGGGCTGGCCGCCGTGCAGCTCTGCGCGGCGCGGGGCGTGCCGCTGGGCGACCTGGTCGCGGCGGCGGCCCGGCGGACGGCGCTGGACGTGCTGCGGGGCGCCCCGGTGGCGGTGGACGTGATCTGCGTCGACCGGGCCGGGGCCGTGGTGGGCCGCGCCGCACCGGCGGGGCCACGCTGAGGCTGCCCGGTCCGGCCCCGGCGGCCGCCCGCCGGGGCCAGACCTTGACGGGCCGTTACAGGTCGAACTCGTCGGGGGAGATGCCGACCGCGAAGCACGCCTCGCGGACGACGCCCTGCTCGGTCTTGTCGAAGTCGCCGTCGGCGCCGCCGATCACAATGCCGATCTGGATCACGGCGCGGGCCTCGGTCGGCTTCTTGCGGACCTTGCCGATCTCCTGGAGGATGCCGACCTTCCCGATGGCGAAGTCGCCGCTGAGCTGGGCCAGATAGGCGTCGAAGCGGCGCTGGAGGTCGTCGGCGGCGAAGTTCTGCAGCACCGGGTTGGAGGCGATCAGGGAGGCGACCCGCTGCCGCTCGGAGGGGTCGACCGAGCCGTCGGCGGCCGCGACCAGGGCGCACATCGCCATGCTGGCGTCGCGGAAGGCGCCGCTCTTCAGGTCGTTCTTCTTGGCCTCCAGCTGGGTCTGCATCGTCTGCGCGGACTCTTTCAGCCGGTTCCACAGTGCCATGGGTGAATCTCTCCTAGGTAATGGGGGCGTAAAGCGCCTGCCCAGCCAACGTCGGGAGGCCACCCGGCGTTCCGCGATCCGCCGATCCGTCCCCCGGAAGGGGTCGGAACCGGCCGGGACCGGTCGGCCCGGTCAGTCCCGCGAGTTGCCGAACACCAGCCGGTACGCGATCAGCAGCACCAGCGAACCGGCGACGGCCGACACCCAGGTGGCGCCGTCGAAGAACTGCCGGGCGACGGACCGGTGCAGGAAGGTGGCCGACAGCCAGCCGCCGACGAAGGCGCCGGCCACGCCGATCACCGTGGTGCCGATGAGGCCGCCGGGGTCGCGCCCCGGCAGGACGGCCTTGGCGATGGCCCCGGCGATCAGTCCGAGGACGACCCAGCCGATGATTCCCATGCGGTACTCCCTGCCTCTCGGTACGCGGAGGAGCTGACACCCGGGAGGACGCCCGGCGGCGGCCGATCGGTTGCCGACCGCCGCACAACCGTCGGCCAGGGGGCCGCTCAGCGCCGGAAGCCCCGGTCCGGGTCGCGGGGGTCGGCGCCGTCGAAGCGGACGAACCAGGCCGACGGCCACCGGCCGCCGTCGCCCGGCTCCCGGTCGGCCCCCGGTCCTTCGACGCCGTCCGCGCCGAGCGCGTCCACCAGCAGCAGGTCGCCGTCCTGGAGGAGCAGCTCGTGGCAGCCGCCCCAGTCGTAGTCGAAGGGGTGCGCCGGCAGGGCGACCATCAGCTCCGCGATGTGGTCGGGCTCATCCTCCAGCGCGGCGGCCGCGTCGGTCAGCGCCAGGTGCAGCGCCAGCTCCTCGGCCGGGCAGCGCGGCTGCGGCCACAGCCCGCCGGCCAGGTCCTCGGCCAGGTCGTCGAAGGAGCGGGTCATCGCCCGCCGCCAGTCGACGTCCTGGTGCCAGGTGATCCGGGGCAGCCGGCCGAGCAGCGCCCACTCGTGTTCCTCGCCCGACACGACCGGCGCCCCGCCGTACTCCTCCACGTCGTCGTACCCGGCGTCGGCGAGCGCGGACAGCTGCTCGTACAGCAGGCAGGCGGTGCGCGGGGTGAGCAGCCAGCCCTCACCCGGCCCGGAGGGGACCGGGTCGAGCGGGAACAGCTCCGCGAAGTCCGGCTCGAAGGAGTCGGCGGGCCGGGTGGTGAGCGCGCCGCCGAGCAGCTCCACGCCGGGGACGCCCTCCAGCAGCTGTTCGGGGTCGAGCAGTACGTTCAGCGCGCCCTGCGGGCCGTCGTCGACCTCGGCCGCCATGGCGGCGCGCTGCCGCTCCGGGTCGGTGCCCTCGAAGCTGATGCCGCGTACCGCCCGGTGCCCCGCCGCGCGCAGGGCGGCCCAGTCGGTGACGCGGATCTGGAGGGTGACGACGGCCTCGATCTCCGGCGCGGCGTCCCCCTGGCTCTCTTCCTGCTGATCGCCCATGGGAGCAACAGTAAGGGCGCCAGGTTACGGGAGCGTGGGTCGAGCGGCGGCCGCCGGAGCGCGTCGGTGGACGGCCCGGCGGACGGCCCAGCGCATGGCCCAGCGCACGGCCCGACGGATGGCCCGACGGATGGCCCGACAGATGGCGCAGTGGATCAGCGGCAGCAGCGCCGCCGTTCGGCGCAGGCGTCGGTGAGGAAGCCCAGGCCGATGCCGAGCAGCCAGCTGTCCTTGGCGATCGGCAGGCCGTCCTGGGTCGGGGCGAGACTGCCCGGCTTGCGCAGGCCGGGCGTACGGAAGTAGAGCCCCAGCAGACCGCCGGAGAAGGCGGTCAGCCCGGCGCCGGCGACGGCGGTGGGGACCACCGGGAGCAGCAGCGCGCCGCCGAGGGCGGTCTCGGCGGCGGCCAGCAGGGTGACGAAGGTGGCGGGCGGCACCCGGCGCAGGAACGGGTAGCTGCCGGCCGCCATGCCGTGCAGGGCCTGCGCGGTCTGCTCGTCGTGCCGGGCCTGGAACTTGCCCAGCCCGGAGTTGAGGATGAACGCGCCGGTGATCAGTCGGGGCGCGAGGTGGCGGGCCTTGATCGGGAGTCGCACGGGTGGCCTCCTGGGTGTCGGTGACCCGCCGCCGGTTCCCGGATTCGGCCCCGCTACGCCCCGGGCCGCGCCGGGCCACCCGTACGGCGGCCCGGTACGGCGGCCCCGTACGCCCGCCCCTTCATGCCCGCCCGGTCAGCCGGACGTGGCGGTCGGCACCTCCGCCAGCCCGGCGGGAGGCGGGCCGGACGGGGGCGGCGGGGTCTTCCGGAGGCCGAGCCGCGTTCTGCGGACGATCGGTTCGGTCCAGCGGGCCGCCAGCGGGCCGACGATGACCAGGATCAGCACATAGGCGGTGGCCAGCGGGCCGACCCGGGGCTCGGTGCCGACGGCCAGGCCCGCGATGACGATGGAGAACTCGCCCCGGGCGACCAGCGCGCCGCCCGCCCGCCAGCGGCCGGCCGGCTTGACCCCGGCGCGCCGGGCCGCGTACCAGCCGGTGCCGACCTTGGTGCAGGCGGTGATCGCGGCCAGCAGCAGCGCGGTGAGCAGCACCGGCGGGATCGCGGCCGGGTCGGTGCTGAGGCCGAAGAAGACGAAGAAGACGGCGGCGAACAGGTCGCGCAGCGGGGTGAGCAGGTTGCGGGCGCCTTCGGCGACCTCGCCGGAGAGCGCGATGCCGACCAGGAAGGCGCCGACGGCGGCGGAGACCTGGAGCTGCTGGGCCAGGCCCGCGACGACCAGGGTGAGGCCGAGGACGACCAGCAGCAGCATCTCGGGGACGTCGGAGGAGACGGCGCGGCTGATCAGCCGGCCGTGGCGGAGCGCGACATAGAGGACGGCGCCGACGGTGCCGAGCGAGACCACCAGCGCGATGCTGCCACCGGCCAGGCTCATCCCGGCCAGCAGTGCGGTGAGGATGGGCAGGTAGAGCGCCATGGCGAGGTCTTCGATGACCAGGACGCCGAGGATGACCGGGGTCTCGCGGTTGCCGAGCCGGCCGAGGTCGCCCAGGACTTTGGCGATCACTCCGGAGGAGGAGACCCAGGTGACGCCGGCCAGTGCCACGGCGGCGACCGGGCCCCAGCCGAGCAGCAGGGCGGCGGCGGCGCCGGGGAGCGCGTTGAGTGCGAAGTCGACGGCGCCGGAGGGGTACTGGGTCTTGAGGCTGGTGACGAGTTCGGGGGCGCTGTACTCCAGGCCCAGCAGCAGGAGCAGCAGGATCACGCCGAGTTCGGCGCCGGTGGCGACGAAGGACTCGCTGGCGTCCAGCGGCAGCAGGCCGCCGCGGCCGAAGGCGAGCCCGGCCAGCAGGTAGAGCGGGATGGGCGAGAAGCCGAAGCGGCCGGCGATCCGGCCGAGGATGCCGAGCGCCAGGATGACGGCACCGAGTTCGATGAGCAGGCTGGTGGTGGTGTCGTGCACGGGCGGTCAGCCTCCGGTGATCAGGTCCGCCACGGCCTCCACACCCTCGCGGGTGCCGACTACGACGAGAACGTCCCCGGCCGCGAAGCGGAAGTCGGGGGTGGGCGAGGGGGTGGCGGAGGTGCGGCGCAGCACGGCGACGATGGAGGCGCCGGTGCGGGTGCGCGCCTGGGTCGCGCCGAGGGTCCGGCCGCTGTACGGGGAGCGGGCGGTGACCGGGATCTTCTCGGTGACGAGGTCGATCTCGACCTCGCTGGGCAGGTGCTGGCGCAGGGGGTCGGGGGCGAGCAGTTTGGCCAGTCCGGCGGCTTCGGCGGGGGCCAGCGGGACGGTGTCCCGGCAGGCGTCGTCGTCGGCCGGGTCGTGGAAGGCGAGGAAGCGGCGGCCGTCCTGATGGGCCACCACGGAGACGTGGCGGCCTTCCTCGGTGACGAGGTCGTAGCGGACCCCGACACCGGGCAGCAGGGTGCGGCGGGCGTGGGCGGCGTGTTCCATGGCAGGGCTCCGGGTGGCGGGCGGGCAGGCTGCGGTCTCCCAACAGCATAGAATTTTACCATTCCATTACCATGGGCTCGGTCGACGACGGCCCGCCCGCCCCGGAACCCGCCCGGCACCCGTCCGGAAGCCGCCCGGCGCCCCGCCCGCCGCCGGTCAGCGGCGCGGGAAGCTGTACGTCCAGCCCTCGCTGTCCAGCCGGTCCAGTACGGTCCGCAGCGCGGCCAGGCTCTGCGAGCGGTCGCCGCCGCCGTCGTGCATCAGCACGATCCGGCCGGGCTTCAGCTCGGCGAAGACGGTGTTGACGATCGCCTGGGCGCCGGGCCGCTGCCAGTCCCGGGAGTCGACCTGCCAGCCCAGCGGGCGCAGGCCGTGCTCGGCGGCCACGGTGCGGATCGCCGGGGTGAAGTCGCCGCCCGGGGCGCGGTAGTACCAGAGCGGCGCGCCGGGTCCGGCGGCCTTGGCGATCTCCAGTTGGGCGTCGACGATCTCGTGCACGTTGTAGTCGGCGGAGCGGCTGCTCTGGCTCTCGTTGTGGTGCACCGAGTGGTCGCACAGCCGGTGCCCCGCGGCGACGACCTGGCGGACCAGCTCCGGGTGGGCGGCGGCATTGGGGCCGATCATGCAGAAGACGGCCTTGGCGTGGTGCTGGGCGAGCAGGGCGAGCACCTTGGGCGTCCAGGTGGGGTCCGGGCCGTCGTCGAAGGTCAGGCCGACGCTGCGGCCGCCGTCCTCCAGGGTGTGCTGGATCTCCTTGCCGACGGTGGGCGTCGGCGGGGGCTCGGGCACCCGGTCGTGCTGCCTGGTGGGGCGGGCACCGGCCCCGCCCGGTGCCGTCCCGTCCGCCACCGGGGCCGCGCCGCTTCCGCAGGCCGCCACCGACACTGCCAGCCCTGCGGCGGCGAGCACCGCCACCACCCCCCTGCCGAGCCTCACGGCACTGCCCCTCTCCTCAGATCCTTCACACCCGGCCCGGCGGGGCCGAGCCCCTCCCCGGCGCCGGTGATCACAGCCTGACGGCCCCGCTTCACGGGCCCGTCAGCGCCATGTCCCGCTCCTGCAACGGGAGTCGGGCGACCTGTCGAAGGCTACGGTCCGCCGGGACGAAACCGCTGGCCGGGGTGGGTTCGGGCGGGCATCGCGGGGGTCGCGGCGGGTGGTGGGCGACCGCCCGGAGCGGCCCGGGAGCGCGGCTGCCGGGCGGGCCGCGCGACGGTGCCGGGCGGCGGCGTACGGGCCCGGGGCAACCGGGGCAGCGGGGCCCATCACATGCGTCTCAACAGACAACATGACTATACTCAAGCCCACTTGACGGCACCTCAGACTGCACTCGCGGCCGTCCCCTCAGCGTCACCACCGTGCGCCGCGCGCAGCAGAAGCCCTCACCCCGTGCGACAGTCCAGCCGCCGCACCTGTCCCATCCATGAGGACCCGCCTGATGCCACCCTCCAGAGCCTCCCGCCCGCAGGCCGTCCGCCTGCCGAAGGGGCGGACGCTGCTCGCCCTCCCGCTCTCCGCGCTCGTCACCGGCGCCGCCTGCCTCTGGGCGGTCCTCGCCGCCCCCGAAGCGGCCCGTACGGCGGTGACCGCCACCGGCGTCACCGCCGCCGTACTGCTGACCGCCGCCGTGACGGTCGCCGCCCGCGCGCTGGGGACCGTACGCGGTGCCCGCGCCCGCAGCGAGCAGCTGGCGCGGGACACCACCCGCCTCGGCGCCGACCTGACGCGGGCGGAGTCCGAAACCCGCCGGCTGCGCGACCGGGTCGCCGAGCAGGAGGCCGAGGCGGAGCGGCTGCGGGAGGAGACCGCGCGGCTCGCCGCCCAGGCCGGCATGCTGGCGGACGAGCTGCTGCCCGGCCTGGTCAAGCGGCTGCGGGCCGGTTCGTCGGCCGACACCGCGCTGACCGAGCTGCCCGAGCCCGCCGACGCGGTGCACCGGCGGGTGCTGGAGACGGTGGCCCATGAGCTGGCCGCCGGCGAGCGGATGCGGGCCGCCACCATGTCGGCCTGCGCCAACGCCGCCAGCCGGGTGCAGGCGCTCGCCACCACCATGCTGGCCGACCTGCGCACCATGGAGGAGCGGCACGGCGAGGAGGTGCTGGGCGACCTGCTGAAGCTGGACCACGCCACCGCCCAGGCGGGCAGGCTGGCCGACAGCATCGCGGTGCTCACCGGGGCCCGCTCCGGTCGGCGCTGGACCAAGCCGATCGTGATGGAGAGCATCCTGCGCGGCGCGATGGGCCGGATCAGCGCCTACCAGCGGGTGCGCTGGCACTCGACCTGCTCGGTGGCGGTCGCGGGCCACGCGGCCGAGGGCGTCATGCACGCGCTGGCCGAGCTGATGGACAACGCCACCAGCTTCTCGCCGCCCACCGAGGAAGTGCACGTGTACGTGGAGGAGGTCGCCGCCGGGGTCGTCGTCACCATCGAGGACGGCGGCCTGGTGATGAACCCGGAGAAGCTCAGCCGGGCGCAGCGGGCCGTCTCCACCGAGCCGCTGGACTTCGCCACGCTGTCCAGCACCCGGCTGGGCCTGGCGGTGGTGGGGTGTCTGGCCCGCAAGCACCGGCTGACGGTGTCCTTCCGGCCGTCCTCGCGGGGCGGTACCGGAGCGGTGGTGCTCATCCCCCGGGAGCTGATCACCCAGCCCCGGCAGGGCATGGCCACCCCGGCCGCCGACCGGCCCCGGGCCACCGGCCGCCCGCGCCCGCGTACCGCCGCCCCGGCCGGCCGCACCGCCGCCGCGCCGAAGGCCGTCCGGACCACCGAGCCCGTCCGGGCCGGTGAGCCCACCGAGTCCACCCGGGCCGCCGAGTCCGCCCCGGCCGCGCTCCCGGCGCAGTCCGCGTCGTCGCCGGCGGCCGGTACGGCGGAGGTGCACGGCCTGCCCAAGCGGCCGCGCGGCCAGACCCTCGCCGCCTCCGAGGCCCGGGTCGAGGAGGCCCCCCAGCCGCAGCCGCAGGCCCCCAGGACCGGCTCCGGCGCGCGCTTCCGCGCCTTCCGGCAGGCGGTCAGGGGCGGCACCCCGAGCAGCGCCCCGAAGGACGCCCCGCAGGACACCCTGAAGGGCGCCCCGAACGGTGACCCGGAGAGCAGCACCCCGGAGCGCACCCCGGCGGACGGCGACCAGTGACCACTACCCCCTCCTGAACGGAATCCGGGTGCCGGCGCCGCAGGCAAACGCGACGACGGCACCCGGCGCTCTTCCCACACCGCTGCCCTGCCCGGTGCGAACCGGGGGATCCCCGGCCGGGGCGGAGCACGTCAACAGATTGGAGGCAGGGGCCGACCCCGCCCGGCGGCAACCGCCGGGCCCGGCCCCGTAGCAGCGATGCAGACCACAGACCGCAGCCTCGACTGGTTGCTGGAGAACCTCCTGGAGAAGACTCCGGGGGCCCGACACGCGCTGGTGCTGTCGCGGGACGGCCTGAAGCTGTGCTGGTCGGCCGGGCTGTCGACCGACCAGGCCGACCAGCTGGCCGCCATCGCGTCGGGCATCCAGAGCCTCTCGCACGGCGCCTCCGTCGAGTTCGGCGACGGCACCGGCGGCGTCCGGCAGTCGATGACCGAGTTCCACGGCGGCCTGCTGTTCATCGTGGAGGCCGGCGAGGGCGCGCACCTCGCCGTGGTGGCCCGCGACGAGGCCGACCCCGGTGCCATCGGCCACAACATGGACGAACTGGTGGAGCAGCTCGGCGAGCACCTCAGCTCACCGCCGCGCAGCGCCGGCTCGGCCAGCGGGCCGGCATGATCCGACGTCCGGTCGACAGCGAGGACCCGGACCGGCTGTACACCGTCACCGGTGGCCGCAGCCGGGTGGACGACACCGTCTTCGACCTGGTCACGCTGATCCTGAGCGAATCCGAGCCGACCCCCGGCATGCAGTCCGAGCATGCCAAGATCCTTCGCATCTGCGCGCGGCCGACGGCGGTCGTGGAGATCGCCGCCGACCTGGGCCTGCCGGTGAGCATCGTACGGATCCTGCTGAGCGATCTGCACGGCACCGGCCGGATCACCGCCCGCCACCCCCGGCTGACCGCCTCCAGGACGCGGCTGCCCGATCCCGACCTTCTTAAGCAGGTACTCGTTGGACTCCAGAATCTCTGAGCCGACCGCGCGCGTCCCCCTGCCGGACACCGCGGACAACGCTCTCAAGATCGTCGTAGCCGGCGGGTTCGGTGTGGGCAAGACGACCCTGGTCCGCTCGGTCAGCGAGATCCGCCCGCTGAACACCGAGGAGACCATGACGCAGGCCGGTCTCGGCATCGACGAGACCGCGCAGGTGCAGGGCAAGAGCACCACCACGGTCGCGTTCGACTTCGGCCGGATCAGCCTCAACGAGCAGATGGTGCTGTACCTGTTCGGGGCACCCGGCCAGGAGCGGTTCTGGTTCCTGTGGGACCGGCTGTTCTCCGGGACGCTCGGCGCGGTGGTGCTGGTCGACAACCGGCGGCTGGCCGACTCCTGGTACGCCATCGACCGGCTGGAGCACCACGGCATGCCCTTCATCGTGGCCCGCAACAACTTCGGCAACCCCACGCACTCGCTGGAGCAGGTGAGGGACGCCCTGTCGCTCTCCGAGGACGTCCCGCTGATCGACTGCGACGCACGTGACCGCGGATCGAGCAAGGCGGTGCTGATCAGCCTCGTGAACCACCTCCACTCCCTGTCATCCGCCCAGGAGAAGACGCGATGACCGACAGCCTTACCACCGCCGACGGCGCCCCGGCCGCGCCCGCCGGCTGCCCGGCGCACGCCGGCGCAGTGGAGCTGAACAGCCTCCAGTTCCAGCAGAAGACCGCCGAGCTGTACCGGGAGCTGCGCCGGGTGCACGGCGCGGTCGCCCCGGTCGCGCTGGACGGCGGCGTGCCCGCCTGGCTGGTCCTCGGCTACCGCGAGGTGCACTACGTCACCAGCAACGACCAGTTGTTCGCCCGTGACTCCCGCCGCTGGCACGCCTGGGACAGCATCCCGGCCGACTGGCCGCTGCTCCCGTACGTCGGCTACCAGCCGTCCGTGCTGTTCACCGAGGGGCCCGAGCACCGGCGGCGTTCCGGCGCGATCAGCGACGCGCTCGGCGCGGTCGACCAGTTCGAGCTCCAGACGGTCTGCGAGCGGATCGCCGACACCCTGATCGACGCCTTCGTCGGCAGCGGCGAGGCCGATCTGATGGCCGACTACGCGCACCAGCTGCCGCTGCTGGCCATCGTCCGGATGTGCGGTCTGCCGGACTCCGAGGTCGACGACCTGGTCCACGACCTGACGGTGTCGCTCGACGCGGGCGAGGGTGACGACCCGGTCGCCGCCTACCAGCGGGTGCAGGACCGGATTCAGCGGCTGGTCGAGGCCAAGCACCGGCGGCCGGGCCCGGATGTGCCGTCCCGGCTGCTGGCCCACTCGGCGGGGCTGACCGACGAGCAGATCGTCCAGGACCTGATCTCGGTGATCGCGGCGGCGCAGCAGCCGACCGCCAACTGGATCGGCAACACGCTGCGGCTGATGCTGACCGACGAGCGGTTCTCGGTGACGCTCTCCGGTGGTCGGCGCAGCGTCGGCCAGGCGCTCAACGAGGTGCTGTGGGAGGACACCCCGACCCAGAACTTCATCGGGCGGTGGGCCGCCCAGGACACCGAGCTGGCGGGGCGGCGCATCCGCCGGGGCGATCTGCTGGTCCTCGGGCTGGCGGCGGCCAACACCGACCCGCAGGTGCGCCCGGACGCGGCGGCGGGCGCCGCCGGGAACCAGGCGCACCTGTCGTTCAGCCACGGCGAGCACCAGTGCCCGTACCCGGCGCCGGAGCTGGCCGAGGTGATCGCCAAGGCGGCGGTGGAGGTACTGCTGGACCGGCTGCCGGACGTGGTGGTCGCGGTGGACGCCGAGTCGCTGGTCTGGCGGCCGTCGATCTGGATGCGCGGGCTGGAGTCGCTGCCGGTGGAGTTCACCCCGGGGCCGGCCCTGCGGGGCTGACCGGCCGCGCACCCGGTCCGGGGCGCGGGGAGCGGTGCGGGCGACCGCACTGCTTCCCGCGCCCCGAGGTCCATACGGGCCGTCGCGGGCGGCTGCGGGCTACGCCGCGCCGACCGGGGTGAAGCGCACTGGCACCGCCTGGGGGCCACGGGTGAAGACGCCGGACTCGGTGGTGGCGAAGCCTTCCTGGAGCGCGATGTCGGGCATGGCGTCCAGCAGCTGGTCGACGCCGATCTCGACCTCCGCCTTGGCCAGCAGCGCGCCCACGCAGAAGTGCCGGCCGAGCGCGAAGGCCAGGTGGTCGGCGGCGGCGGAGAAGGCGTTGGTGGCCGTGAGGTCGTCGCGGAAGATGTCGAAGGTGTCGGGGGCGCTGTACCGGCGGTCGTCCCGGTTGGCGGCGCCGATCAGGCAGGTGACGGTGGCGCCCTCGGGGATCACCCCGCCGCTGACCTCGACCTCCTTCGCGGTCTGGCGCATGATCATGTGCACCGGCGGGGTGTAGCGCAGCGTCTCCGCGAACGCCCGGGGTATCAGGCTGCGGTCGGCGCGCACTGCGGCCAGCTGCTCCGGGTGGGCCAGCAGGTTGGCGAAGATGGAGGCCAGGGCCTTGTCGGTGGTCTCGCCGCCCGCCGCCAGCAGCAGGCTGCAGAACGCCTTGATGTCCTCGTCGCTCATCCGGGTGCCGTCGACCTCGGCCGCGCAGAGCGTGGAGAGCAGGTCGTCGCCCAGGTTCTCCCGGCGCTGCTGGATGATCGGGATCATGTACTCGGCGAACTCCACCCGGGTCCGGGCGCCCGCCTCGGCCACCTCCGGGTCCTGGCTGAGGTTGCCCAGGAACGCGATCACCGTCGTGTACCAGCCGTGGAACTTCTCGTGGTCGGCCTTGTCCAGGCCCAGCATGTCCGCGATCACATTGACCGGGAAGCGGGTCGCGAACTGCGAGACCAGATCGGCGGTCCCGGCGTCGCGGAAGCCGTCGATCAGCTCCCGGCAGTTGCGCTCGATCACCGGCAGGAACTGCTCCTCCAGCGCGTTGCCCCGGAAGGCGGGCGCCACCAGCGCGCGGCGCACCGAGTGCTCGCGCCCGCTCAGCTGGAGGATGGTCCGGCCGTGCACCGGCTCGATCTGCCAGTCGTAGTTCTGGGTGGTGAAGACGGACTCCCGGTCCTTGAAGGCGCGCTCGACGTCCTCGTACCGGGACACGATGTAGCTCTGCGTGGCCTCGTGCCAGATCAGCGGGAAGTCGTCCCGCATGATGCGGTAAGCCGTGTACGGGTCGGACGCGAACTCGGGCGAGAGGATGTCAGGTGCCTGCTGAGTCGTCGTCATGACGGGTCTCCCAGAGGTGTAGTGGGACAGACCACTCAGGCTAGGCAGCCATGATCACTTGCGTCCAGGTCGGGTTCCGGCCGCCCCGGTGCGCATGATCAAGCCACGTTTCACCGGAGTGAGATCCAGCCCCATCGACCCCAAAGTCCTGGCATATGCCGATTGGGTCGCCCCCGGAACCCTCATCACCACCGCGTTTTCCCCCGCTGTGCACCGTTTCCCGGTATCGGCGTCGCCGCGGCGCCCCGGACACTCTGGCCGAATCCATACTGGCGAACCCGACCCCGGCGCGTGCTGTGGACCTCCTGGACGGTGGCGGTGGGTGGCGGAGCGGTCGCGGACCGCCGCGACCGCAGTCGTCCACCGGGTGATGGCTGACATGTCCACAGCCTGTGGATGGCCCTGTGGAGAACCGGTACAGGCCGACCGGACCCCACCGACCCCGGGCCGAACGGAGCAGCCACCCAGCCCGGCCAACCGTCCCGCCCAGCAGAATCGGCTACGTTGCGTCACCACTGTGGCCCGTGCCCGGCCGCCGGGACCCCACCTACCTGACACCTACCTGACCCCACCCGGGCGCTACCACTCCCACTCGAAGCCGATGACGGCCTCCTCGGCATACGGCAGGAACTGGTGCAGCTCTGACCGGGCCGAGACCCGCGCCGGCCGGCGCTGCACCGCGTCGCCCTCGCTGTAGGCGTCCCAGACGCACCACCACGCCCTGGCCGGCACCGGCCCCTCGAAGATCACCCGCAGGTCGACGTTCTCGATGCGCTTGCGGGCGGCCCGGCGCACCTGGGTGCAGGGCTCGGGGGTCGGGCGGTGGGTCGTGTAGTACTGGAGCGAGGCATGCCGGCCCTCCGCGAGGGGACGGTCCAGCCGGAATTCCAGCCCGATGAATCCGAGCGTGCTTTCATGGCGCCCGACGAGAGTGCCGCCGCTGACCACATCCGCGTCGACCACGGTGTCCCGCGGGCTGTAGGCGAAAGTGTCGACGCCGTCCTCCAGGGCGACGATCACATGGCTGGACTCTATCCTGCGGAGCATCAGGTCCGGCCCGATGTGGTAACGCGAGAAAAGCGCCGTCGTCCGATGCCGCTGCGGTTTCACGATCGGCACCGCGAGCTGCCGGAGGGTGGCGGAAATACCGTCGTCCTCCAGATCGGACGCATTCCCCCCGGAAAAGGCGTCCCACACCGAGCGGGCGTCGTCCTCGGTGAAGTCGAATGCCTCCACCAACCAGCCGATGGTCTCCTGGGTCAGCTGCTCGCCGCGCAGCGCCTGCCGGATGCGGTCCCGCAGCTTGCGCGGCAGATCGCGGTCGGTGTCGGTGCGTAAGCCGCTCTCCCAGAGGTGGAGCGCCACCACCTGCGACACCGCCGCATAGCTGAGCCCGTCGCCCCTCATCCGCCGGGAGTGGGCCAGCCATCGGCGCTGATATGTCGAGGTGAGCAGCGCCCGCAGTCGCGAGGCCGCCGCTGCCACTCCTGAAGGCACCGGGTCGGACACATGCCCCCCTTGCGAGCCGCCGCGGCGCTAAAATCGCGCCCCAGCCGCCTCCTGAGCGTACGCGGGTGATCCTAAGGTGGAGACGCCGTGGCCGATACCCCCGAACCCTATGACCCACGCACTGTCTACGGGCAGGAAGCCAGCGGGCGCGGAGCCTCCCGCGGCCGGTACGGCGGCTGGGAGGACGCCGAAGTGCGCGGCGAGGAAATCGCCATCACCCCGGAACTGCGCGAGCGGGCCAGTTACCTCTCGCCCTACCGCATGGACCACATTGCGGAACTGCACTCCGACCGGGCATCCGCCCGTGGTCTGGGAAAGAGCCTCTTCCCCGCGCACTGGACCGACGACGCGATATTCACGGCGGCCCAGGCCGTCGCCAGCGACCCCGCGGCGGCCTGGTCCCGGGACGGGAAGACGGGCGGAGAGCCCGAGACCCTGTTCAACCCGTGGCACGACCTCCCCGACGTCGAGTGGGCCATCCCGGCCCGCTTCCGGGTGGACGGGCTGTACGACGGCGTCAGACTGCGCGTCATCGTGGAGCCCTACGGCGAGGGGATCGTGTCGGCCTACCCGCTCATGTACTGACCGATACCGGCTGCACTGGCCGGTACCGGCGCCGGGCGGTGCGCGCGTTCCGCCGACCGGGCGGCCGCCGTCCATCGCCATACGATCGCCATAGCCCGCCTACCGTGCAACCACTCGTCGGCCGGCCCCAGCGGGCCGCCGTCCCGGTCCGGACGTCTTGATCAAGGGGCGTGAACGCCATGGTTGCCGAACTCATCCGCGTCGCCGGCGATCGCCGGGTCAGCTACAACTCGGCCGTCGGCCATATCGCCACCGCACTGAGCCCGCTCGGCGCGGCGGCCGGAATCACCGCCACGCTCTCGGCCTGCGCGTTCGAGTTCAAGCGGTTCAACACACAGCGCGCCATCGCCTCCGACATCATCCGAATGCGGCAGGAGACGATCGTGCGGACATTCGAGGCGGAGCGGGCCAAGGCCGCCATGGTGCACTTCTCGCTGCAAAACCAGTCCTTCGCCATTCAGGCCATGGTCCAGCAGTCCAGCGATCTGTCGGTCTCCGAGGAGCAGCGCATCCTGGCGGTGCAGACCATCAGCATCCTGACCGGCCAGATGCTGCATTACCACATCACCAGCGGCGATCAGCTCATCCGGCTGAGCGACTCGCTGCGACTCGGAGATGCCGAGGCGGCGGTCGCGGCCTGGCGTGCCATCAATTCCTGATCCCCAGTCGCACTGTTCGGAGGTGGGCCCAGGTGGAACCCGGGGAGATCCTGCTCCTTTTCGCCCTGGCGCTGCTCGCAATCGGATTCATCGGCTGGGGAATAGCCTGGCTTTTCCAGAACGAGCTGCCGTACGTCGTCCTCGCTCTCGTCCTCGCGGCCATCGCGCTCATCGCCTGGTACCGGAGCAGCCGGTCGACTTCGCGCGTACCGGCCGCCGCCTCGGGCTCGGCCCTGGCCGACGCCCGCGCGGTCCGCCGTCGGCTGAGCGACATCAGCAGCGGACTGGAACGCGAATCGGCGCTTCTGGCGAGCATGCGCCTCGTGGCGCACGACGAGGTGAATTTCGCGCTGTACCGGCAGCGGCACTATGAAAGCCTGCTGCTCGCCGACCGCTGGTACGCACTCAAGCGCAGCGCCGTCCAGACCCGGGGCACGCTCTCCGGCGTACTGAACCGACTGCGCGAGGACAAGCGGCAGCTGGCCCGGAAGCGCGACCGCCTGCCCGCCCGGAGCCGGGCGGGCACGGTGCGCCAGTTGCAGGCGACCCAGAGCACCATTGACGACCTGTACGGCGCGCTGACCGCCCTCAGCGCGGAGATCGACCGGGGCAGCCTCCGCGTCAAGGAGTGCAACGACCGGACGGCCGTGCTCCGCGACCACATCCGGGACCACTGCGGCGCGGAGGGCCGGCGCTGGTATGCGCGGCTCGAAGCGCGCAAGCGCAAGAAGATCGGCAGCTAGCCGTATCCGTCACCGGTGTTGTCGACAGTCGGCAGCGGGGCCTGATCCGAGCGCGGAGACCCCGATGCGGTGGAGTTGTCCGGGGCCCACCGCACGGGGCCCTCGCGCCTCACCGAAATGCGGGCTAGGCTCGTCAAAGGATTCCGAAAGTTTCGACAATGCTTCGCAAAGTGGCTGGTTCTTTCTATTGCATGAAGTCACTACCGGTCGAAGGCGCGGCTGATTTCCACTCATCCGCCCGGCTTTGGTGGGCGTCGTATGCGTCGGAAGAAGTGCCAGAACAGCCAACCTGAGCACCCCCGTGCCCATGTGTTGTCATGCCCTTGGCCACTTCCTACTCTTGGGAGCGCTCCCAACCCCACCCGGTTCTGGTTCTGGTGCCCTGCGACCCGTGAAACGCCCCACCGGGAAACCCAAGCCCCTTCCCGGACACCACGCTCGCAGCGGCACTTCCCACGGCGGGTCCGCGACCCCAACCCACCTGCACCAGCGGGTCCGCGGTTCCCGGCCGACCGGGCAGGGCCCACCCGCGTCAACCGCGCGCCTTCCTCCGGAGGTCCCTCCATGCGCTTTCCTCGCTATCGATATCGGCCCCAGGCGTGGGCAGCCGCCGTACTGGTGGCCGCCGCGAGCCTGACCGTCCCCCTCCTCACCCCGCAGGCAGGTGCCGCCGACAGAACGGTCGCCGCCGCGCAGGTACAGGCCGCCGCCGTGGAAGACGACAGTGCCGGCTGCACGGTGCCCAACCAGGGCTCCTCGCCGTCCAACTCCATGCTGCCCGACCCCTTCAAGAAGCTGGACGGCACCCGCATCTCCACCAAGTCCGACTGGCGGTGTCGCCGGGCCGAGATCGAGTCGCTGGCCGAGAAGACCGTCTACGGCCCCAAGCCCGCAAAGCCCGCCGGCGTCACGGGTACGGTCTCCAACAGCAGCATCACGGTGAAGGTGACGGACCAGGGCAAGACCGCCAGCTTCTCGGCGGGCGTCAGCCTGCCCAGCGGCTCCGGCCCCTTCCCGGCCGTCATCGTGCTGGGCGGCCTCGGGGCGGACACGGCCACCATCAAGGCCGCCGGCGCTGCCATCATCAGCTACGACCCCTACTCGGTCGGCGCCGAGGGCACGGCGCGGAACAACAAGCAGGGCGCGTTCTACAGCATCTACGGCTCGTCAAGCAGCACGGGGCTGCTGATGGCCTGGTCCTGGGGCGTGAGCCGGATCATCGACGTCATCGAGCAGTCGGGCGGCAACATCCTCAAGGCGGATGCGACCGGCGTGACGGGATGCTCGCGGTTCGGCAAGGGCGCCATCGTGGCCGGCGCCTTCGACCAGCGCATCGCGCTGACCATGCCCATCGAGTCGGGCAGCGGTGGTGTCCCCATCCTCCGCGGCATTCCCGGGGAGAACGGCGCCCAGCCGCTGAACAGCGCCTTCACCGAGCAGCCGTGGCTCGGCGACGCGTTCAGCCCCTACACGGGCAACCCGAACACGCTGCCGGTGGACACCCACGAGATCGTCGGCATGGTCGCGCCGCGAGGACTGTTCATCATGGAGAACCCCTCCGTCGACTGGCTGGCCGCCAAGTCGGGGAGTGTGGCCGCTCTGGGCGGAGCCGAGGTCTACAAGGCGCTCGGCGTACAGAGCAACATCACCTACTGGTCGGACGTCCAGGACGGGACCCACTGCGCGGTCAGGTCCGAGTGGAAGACCCCGCTGCAGCAGAACCTCCAGAAGTTCCTGCTGGGCACGGGCAACGGCTCCGGTGTGTTCCGGATCGCGCCCAGCAAGTCCGGCAACCTGGCCTCCTGGCGGGACTGGCAGACGCCGACCCTGACCGACGGTGGAAGCACCACCGGCGGGACCACCACCGGCGGCACGACCACCGGCGGGACCACCACGGGAGGGACCACCACCGGCGGGACCACCACGGGAGGGACCACCACCGGCGGCACGACCACGGGAGGGACCACCACCGGGGGCACCACCACCGGCGGCACCACCACCGGCGGCACCACCACGGGCGGCACGACCACCGGCGGAGCCACCACGGGCGGCGGCGGCACGAGCGGCGCCTGCACTGCCACCTACCAGAACATCAGCACCTGGCCCGGCGGCCTCCAGGGCGAGGTGTCGGTCCGCAACAACGGCACCGGCACGCTCAACGGCTGGACCGTCGGCATGACCCTCGCATCCGGCCAGACCATCAGCAGCATCTGGAGCGGCGCGAACAGCGGCACCAGCGGGTCCATCACGGTCAAGAACGTGGACTGGAACGGCACCCTCGCCGCCAACGGCACCACCACCTTCGGCTACACCGCCACCGGCAGCTCCTCCGCCGCACCCAGCAACATCACCTGCACCAGCCCCTGATCACCCCGGCCACCCCGAGTTCCCGCCCCGGCACCGACGCACCGCGCCGGGGCGGGAGCCCGGCGGCCGCCGATCCGGCGACCCGGGCCCACGGCACCCGTCCCAGCGGGACCGCCACCGGACGGACCACGGGGGACGGAGCGGCAGGGAGCGTTCGCCGCCAGCGCCCGGACCAGGCCGGGCCGCGCACCTCGCTGCCCCGGCACCAGCCGAACGATCCCGAGCGGCACTCGGTGGCGCCCACTCCAAGCCGCCGCAGACCCGCCCGAACAGCCGACCCGCCCGAACAGCCCACCCGCCCGAACAGCCCACCCGTGGCCCTGCCCGCGCCCCTCGTCCCGGAGCGAGGGCCGCCCCGGAGCCCGCCGCAGCTCACCCCCGTACCGGGCAGGGCAGGCCGCCCACCCCTTACCACGCCACCGCCTGCCGGTCACCCAGGACCGAAGCAGGCCGTACCGGACCGTAGGAAAGGCCCACCATGCGCACCAAGTCCTCCCTTGTCAGCCTGATCGCGGCCGGCGCCCTGGCAGCCGCCGTCGTGGTGACCACACCGGCGGTGGGAGCCGGACACCCACCCCTCACCCATGCGCCGGGCCCGGCCAACGCCGCCGGCCCGAGAGAGCCGAACGCCCACTGGGTGGGCACCTGGGCCGCGATGCCGCAGCTGACGGAGCCGAGCAACATGCCGCCGGCGCCCTTCACCCAGGACGACGCCGTCCTGGTGAACGCCACGGTGCGCCAGACCGTCCACGTCTCGGTCGGCGGCAAGCACATACGGCTGCGCATCTCCAACGCGTTCGGGGGCGCGGCGCTGCCCATCACCGCGGTGTCCGTGGCCCTCCCCGCCGGCGGCCAGGCCGGCACCGGCGCCATCCAGCCCGGCACCACGCACCCGGTGACCTTCCAGGGCCGGTCGTCGGCGTCGGTACCGGTCGGGGCGCAGGCCGTCTCCGACCCGCTGGACTTCCCGATCCAGCCCGACTCCAACCTCACGGTGACGCTCTACCTGGCCGACGGCCAGGCGTCCACCTCCATCACCTCGCACCCGGGCTCCCGTACCACCTCGTACCTGCTGACCGGCAACCATGTGAAGGACGCGAACCTGGCCGGGGCCGCCACCGCCGACCACTGGTACTTCCTCAGCGGCGTCGAGGTCTGGTCCAAGGCCGACACCTCCGCCGCCGTGGTGCTCGGCGACTCCCTGACGGACGGCCGCGGTTCCACCACCAACGGCAACGACCGCTGGCCCGACCAGCTGCTGAAGCGGCTGGAGAGCCGGCCGGGCTCCGCGTCGGTCGCGCTGCTCAACCAGGCGGCCGGCGGCAACCGGCTGCTCAACGACGGGCTGGGCCCCAACGGCCTCGCCCGGGTCGACCGCGACATCCTGGCGCAGAGCGGTGTCGACTGGCTCCTGGTCTTCGAGGGGATCAACGACATCGGTACGGCGGACGCCACCAAGGCGGCCCAGCGGCAGGTGGCAGCCGATGTCATCGCGGCGTACGAGCAGATCGTCGCCATGGCGCACGCCCAGGGCATCCGGGTGTACGGGGTGACCCTGACCCCCATGGGCGGTGCCGACTACGACGACCCCGACGGCTACCGCGAGGCGGCCCGGCAGACGGTGAACACCTGGATTCGCACCAGCGGCCGGTTCGACAGCGTGATCGACTTCGACCGGGCCGCCCGCGACCCGCAGCACCCCCGGCAGCTGCGCCCCACCTTCGACGTCGGAGACCACCTGCACCTCAACCCGACCGGCTACCAGGCGCTCGCGGAAGCCATCCCGACCACCCTCTTCCGGCAGCAGCCGCTCACCCCGGGCTTCGGCTACAACGGCTGACCCCCGGCGACCCCGGGCCGACCGTCCCACCCGGAGCGGACGGCCGAAACCCACCCGATAGCCCATGAAAACGCGAAAGGCCCAGCTCATACGGAATGAGCTGGGCCTTGACCGTGTGGGCCGCCAGGGGCTCGAACCCTGAACCTACGGATTAAAAGTCCGCAGCTCTGCCAATTGAGCTAGCGGCCCGGTGGCGGTGCGGCCGTAGGGTGCGGCTGCTGCCGGAAGAAGACTACCCGGAGATGCCGGTGGCTTCGCCATCGCATTGCGGAGCCGGGGGCCGAGATGTGGCGCCGGGAGTACGGCAGCGGGCCCGCCCCGTGCGATAGGGCGGGCCCGCGGCCGTCAGAGTGCTGAGTCGGCGTCAGCCGTTGCGCTTCCAGCGCGGCTTGCGGTCACCGAAGCCACCGCCGCCGGTGCCACCGTTGTCGCGGCGCTCGAAGCCCCGGCTGCCGGTGCCGCCGCTGCGGTCGCGGTCGCCGTACGACGAGCCGCTGTGCGTGCCCTGCGGGCGACCGGTGCCGGAGCGGTGGTCGTCGCGCCGGGCGAACGGACGGCTGGTGCGGTCGCGGTCCCCGAAGGACGGGCGGGCGCCACGGTCGCGGTCGCCGCCGTACGGGCGGTCGAAGGAGCGGGCCGGGCGCTCGCCGCCACGGTCACGGTTGAAGCTGCCGCCACGGTCGTCGCGGCGCTCGAACGAACGGCCGCCACGGTCGTCGCGGTCACGGTCGAAGGAACGCGCCGGACGCTCGCCGCCACGGTCGCGGTTGAAGCTGCCGCCACGGTCGTCACGGCGCTCGAACGGGCGACCGCCACGGTCGTCACGACGCTCGAACGAACGGCCACCACGGTCGTCGCGGTCACGGCTGCCGAAGTTGCCCCGGTCGTCACGACGCTCGTACGGGCGACCGCCACGGTCGTCGCGGCGCTCGAACGAACGGCCACCACGGTCGTCGCGGTCACGGTCGAAGGAACGCGCCGGACGCTCGCCGCCACGGTCCCCACCACGGTCACGGTCGCGGTTGTACGGCGGGCGCTCGCTGCGCGCCTCGCGGTACGACGTACCACGCTCGCGCTCGCGCTCCTGCGGCTCGGCCGCGGCCACGGCCGGGGCCTGCTCGGCGGGCTCGACCACCGGAGCGGCGGCGGACTCGTCGAGGGTGACGACGGCCTCGGCCGGCGCCTCGTCCTCGATGCCCAGCTCGGCCCGCTCGCGCGCCGCGCGGGCGGCCAGCCGGTCCGCGTCCTCACGCAGCTCGGCCGCGCGCCGCTGGAGCTTCTCCAGGTGGCGGGTCACCTCTTCGACCTCGCGCTCGGCGGCCTTGGCGGCACCGGCCGCGCCCTCCGCCTGGACCTCGGTCAGCGAGCGGGCGCCGGTGATCCGGGCCACATCGGCGTCGAAGGCGCCGCCCACCACATGGCGGGAGGCGTCGACCCCGGCGTCCTCCATCAGCCGGAAGATGCCCCGGCGCTGGTGCGGCAGCACCAGGGTGACCACGATGCCGGAGCGGCCGGCACGGGCGGTGCGGCCGGAGCGGTGCAGGTAGTCCTTGTGGTCGCCGGCCGGGTCCACGTTCAGCACCAGGTCGATGCCGTCGACGTGGATGCCACGGGCGGCGACGTCGGTGGCGACCAGGACGTTGACGTATCCGTCCTTGAAGTCGCCCAGGGTCCGGGTGCGGGCGCCCTGGGTCATGCCGCCGTGCAGCGCGTCGGCGCGCACCCCGGCCTCGATCAGCTGCTCGGCCACCCGGTCGGCACCCATCTGGGTACGGACGAAGATGATCGTGCGGCCCTTGCGGGCGGCGATCGCGTTGGTGATCGGCGCCTTGTCCTTGGGCTTCACCACGAGGATGTGGTGGGTCATGGTGGTGACGGCGCCCGCCGACGGGTCGACCTCGTGGGTGACCGGGTTCTGCAGGTAACGCTTGACCAGGGTGTCGATCTCGTTCTCGAGCGTGGCCGAGAAGAGCATCCGCTGGCCGCCGGCCGGCACCAGGTCGAGGATCTCGGTGACCTCGGGCAGGAAGCCCATGTCGGCCATCTGGTCCGCCTCGTCCAGGACGGCGATCTGCACCTCGTCCAGCGTGGCGGCACCACGGTCGATCAGGTCGCGCAGCCGACCGGGGGTGGCGACGAGGACGTCCACGCCGCGCTCCAGCGCGTAGATCTGGCGGGGCATCGACGTGCCGCCGCAGACCACCTTGAGGTTGAGGCCGAGCACCGAGCCGTACGGCTCCAGCGCGTCGGAGACCTGCATGGCCAGCTCGCGGGTCGGGACCAGGATCAGGCCGCGCGGCCGCTTGGCCCGGGTGCGGCCCTCGGCGAGCCGGGTGAGCAGCGGCAGGCCGAAGCTCAGGGTCTTGCCGGAGCCGGTGCGGCCACGGCCCAGCACGTCCTTGCCGGCCAGCGCGTCCGGGATGGTCGCGGCCTGGATCGGGAACGGGACGGTGACGCCGCGCTTCGCGAGGGCGCGGACGATGTCGTCGTGCAGGCCCAGGTCACCGAAGGTGGCGGTGGGCTCCTCGACGGACCCCGCTGCGGGGGCGTCGGCGTCGATGTCGGCGGCGTCGTCCAGGACGTCCGCCGGATCGGTGACATCCGCCACATCGGCGGTGAGGGCGTCGGGGACCACTACGGCCTCGACGGGGGCATCGGCGGCGGAACCGCTCGCGGGCATGGCGAAGCGGTCGTCGTCAACGAGAGACATGCAGAACCTTCCGGAAGTGGCACGCGCCTAAGTCCGCGGGTTCGCACAGACCGCCTCGATGCAGTCAAGCCACGGATCGCCGGAACGCGCCAAGAGCGCCTGAGATGAGCGGCGCCGGGCAGAGGAAATCAAACGATCTGCCACTATAGACGCCACGAACGGGCGAACGCAAATCGCCCCTTTGGAGCAGGGGTGCGCCCGCCGTCCGCCCAGCGGCACACACCGCCGGGCTGTTGTGCCCAACCGTACCGGACCGCGCCGCATTCCCGGTCGCCACGGCTCAGCCGCCGGTGCCGCCGCCGTCGCCTGCGGCGGGCGGGGGGTCCTCACTGCTGGGGCTGGGGGTCGGGTCCGGGGCGTTGGACGGACCGCCGGCGGGCGTCGGCGGCGGGACGACCGACGGCTCGCTCGTCGGCCGGGAGCCGCCGCCCCCCGTACCGCCGTCGCCGTCCGTACCGGCGGACGAACGGCCCCCGGAGCCGCCGGCGCCACCGCCGACCGGCCCACCACCCCCGCCGGCCCCGCCACCGGCGGACCCGCTGCCCGCGCTCGCCCCCGGGCCGCCGGGGTGCGGGTGCTCGGAGGGCCGGTCATGGGGACGGGCCGACTCGCCCGGGGACGGGGAGGGGCTGGCCGTACCGGTCGGACGCACCGGGGAGTGGGCCGCCGCCGCGCCGGTGGACCCCGCCGGCACCGGCTGCGCGCCGCCCGGCCCGGCGGCTGCCCCGCCCGGGGTGGCTTCGGACCCCTGGTCGGCGGCGCCCTGACCGCCGTTCTGCGAGCCCTGGGAGGTCGGCGCGCGGCTCACGTCCATGCAGCCGCTGAGCGCGGCGGCGGCCAGCACACCGGCCGCCGCCACCGCCAGCGCACGGCCGAGGGCGGCGCGGCGCGCCGGGGGCCGGGCCGTGGCGGCGGTCGCCACGGCCGGTTCGGAAGACACAGGAGTCACCGGAGTCACAGCAAGCCTCTCGCTACACACCCCACCGGGACCGCCCGCTGCGTGCGGCCACTACAGGTGCCCAACGCGCCCGCGCCCCGGAGGACACGGCCGCCCGGCCGCGCGGCCCGGTGTACGGATCGGGCCGCCCGGCCGACAATGGGTCGGTGGAGATGACCCGAGACGAGTTCGAGGCCCTGGTCGGCGACGCGCTCGACCGCATCCCCGCCGAACTGGCCAAGGTCATGGACAACGTGGCCGTCTTCGTGGAGGACGAGCCGGGCCCGGACGATCCCGAACTGCTGGGCCTGTACGAGGGGACCCCGCTGACCGAGCGCGGCGAGTGGTACGCCGGGGTGCTGCCCGACCGGATCACCGTCTACCAGGGGCCGACGCTGCGGATCTGCGAGACCCGCGAGCAGGTGGTGGAGGAGGTCCGCACCACCGTGGTGCACGAGATCGGCCATCACTTCGGCATCGACGACCAACGGCTGCACGAACTCGGCTGGGCCTGACCCGCCGAAGGGTCGCACTCGCCGAAGGGTGGTGCTCCCCGAGGGGTGGCGCCGGGCGCGTACCGCATGACGCGCGCCCCCGGCGGGAATGCTCCGGGCGATGGCCGCCGACCAGCGCAACCCGAAGCGCGCCAGGCTCCGCCGGGCCCGTGCCCCGCACCCGCCCCGCCTGCCGTGGCTCTCCACCGGCCTGCGCCGCGCCGCCGTGCTGGCCGCCGTGGCCCTGATCGGCGGCTGGCTGGGCCTGCTGGTGGCGGGCGGCTCACCGGCCAGGGTCGGACCGATGGACACCCGGATGTCGCTCCACCCCGACCTGGCCGGCGGCAGCCGGGTCGACATCGCGCCGCTGGGCGCCCTGGAGTTGGACACCCACCGCGCCCCGCTACGGCTGGACGTGGACGTACGGCGGCTGAATCCGGACGCCGCTCGGGCCATCGCCAAGGACCCGGCCCGGCTGGCCGGGCTCCAGGACGAGGTGGTCACCGGGGTGGAGCACGGCATGCTGCGCCTGGGGCTGCGCGCGGCGGTGGCGGTGGCCGCCGGGTCCTGCGCGGTCGGCCTGGTGGTCTACCGGCGTCCGGGCCGGGCGCTGACCGCCGCCGCCACCTCGCTCGGCCTGCTGGGCGCGACCTTCGGCGGGGCGGCGCTCAGCTGGAACCCCAAGTCGGTGCTGGAACCGCACTTCACCGGCCTGCTGGCCGGCGCGCCGCAGGTGGTCGGCAACGCCCGCAGCATCGTCAGCGACTTCGACGTCTACCGGCGTGAACTGGCCAAGCTGGTCACCAATGTGACCCGGCTGTACGACACCGCGACCACGCTGCCCGCCTACAACCCCGACCCGGGCACGGTGCGGGTGCTGCACGTCTCCGACATCCACCTCAACCCGGCCGCCTGGGACCTGATCCGGTCGGTGGTCGCCGACTACAAGATCGACGTGATCGTGGACACCGGCGACCTGATGGACCACGGCTCGGCCGCCGAGAACGCCTTCACCGACGACATCCCCAGCCTGGGCGCGCCCTACGTCTACGTACGCGGCAACCACGACTCGGCGGGCAGTCAGCAGGCCGTCGCCCGGCAGAAGCACGCCATCGTGCTGGACGAGGGCCGCACCGTCACCGTGGCCGGGCTGCGGATCGCGGGCTGGGGCGACCCGCAGTTCACCCCGGACCGTTCGGTGCAGGTGGGCGGGGAGGAAGCCGAGGTGGCGATGGGCCAGGCGTTCGCCGCGAAGATCACCGCCACCCGGCCGCCGCCCGACATCGCCGCCGTCCACGAGCCGACCGCCGCTCAGCAGCTTGACGGCCTGGTGCCGCTGGTCCTGGCCGGCCACACCCATGTCCGGGCCACCCGGATGCTGGACCACGGCACCCGGCTCTTCATCCAGGGCTCCACCGGCGGCTCGGGGCTGCGGGCCCTGGAGAGCAACCCGCCGAGCCCGGTGGAGCTCTCGGTGCTCTTCTTCGACCGGAGCAGCCACCGGTTGCAGGCCTGGGACGACATCACCCTCGGCGGCCTCGGCCGCACCACGGCGAAGATCGACCGCCACCTGGCCGCCGAACCCGGCGAGGCGGGAGCACCGTCCACCCCCACCGCCACGCCCGCCCCCAGCCGGACGGCCGATCGCTGACCAGCGCCGACCCCGGTGACCGGTGAGCGACCTGCCGCAAACGGTTTTGGCGTTCCCGCCCGGCATCCCATATGCTTCTCGACGTCCCCGACGGCCGCAAGGACGCCGGGTGGGCCATAAAGCCCTCATCGTCTAGTGGCCCAGGACGCCGCCCTTTCAAGGCGGTAGCACGGGTTCGAATCCCGTTGGGGGCACCGCAGTGCCTATGCGCAGAGTCCATCTGCGTTACGAGGTCCCGTGGAGCAGTTGGTTAGCTCGCCACCCTGTCAAGGTGGAGGTCGCGGGTTCAAGTCCCGTCGGGATCGCTCATCCCCTACCCTGGGGATGCGCAATGCAGTACGGCCAGGTAGCTCAGTTGGTACGAGCGTCCGCCTGAAAAGCGGAAGGTCGCCGGTTCGACCCCGGCCCTGGCCACATAGCCTGACCAGGCACAATGCCCTCGAAGCGGATCGCTTCGAGGGCATTGTGCCGTTTGACGCCAACGCTGACGCCAACGGGCCCGAACCGCAGCGGATCCAGGCAGTCGAGGCAGGAACTCCGGCAACCGGCACGATGCGACGTCGGTCACAGGGAATCGTCGCCTGGGCCACTCCACCTCCTCCCGAGGCCGAGCCGAATAACGCGCGTCGCCGCGCCACCAAAGCAGTAGCGTGCAGCCATGACATGGCGGGGACCGACATATCGGATGGTGGACGGGGAGAGGGTCGACGGGGTCTGGTGCCACGTCTGGCAGCGGAGCCAATGGGATGGGGAGTACTTCCTCGACGATCTGATCGTCTTCGCGGACGGCGCGGTCAGGTGCCAGGAACGGACCGACCTGGCCGGCTTGGAGAAGCTACTGGCCTCGGGCCGAATCACCGTGACACGTCCCGGGGCTCCCGATCTTCGTGACGAACCCTCGAAGTGGCGCTCCCGCCGCGGTGAACCGTTGAGCCCGGAAGGGTTCCTGAGCGAGGTCGCCGACAAGATCGAGGAGCTCAACGGCCGACCGACCGCCGGACAGCGCTGCTGGGAGGTGATCCAGCGCTACCAGCGGGAGCCCGACGAGCCGAACCGCAGGCTGCTGCGGGACGCCTACTTGGCGGTGCCGCCGCACCGCCGGATCTACGTCCTCGGCGACATGGACCGCCAGGACCGCCCCCTGCGGATCCTGCTCACCGATGTGGGTGAGGCCGTAGACGGCGACGGTCCGGTGGTGACAGCGGATATGCACCGGGAGGTGCTGGACTACTTCCACCGCGTGTACGACGGTGCCGCCCGCGAAGAGGAGCGGCGCACTGTCCAGTACGCCGCTGATCCGACCGGGCCCGGCCGAGCGGCCGTGATCTCCCACCAGACGGTTTACCCGCAGGGCTGGCCCGAGGTGCTGGACCTGTTCGTGCTGCGCAACGACTACCCCGTACAGATCGTCTTCGCCGACGAGACCTACCCCTCTGTACTCCACGGCTACTGGGCCCTGTCGGCAGCCGACGACGCCGATCGCCTGCGGATCCGGGAGGCGCCGTCCGGTCGGGAAGCACACGATCTGGGTGGCCGGGCGGCCCAGCGGGCAGACTGGCCCGCCCTGCGGCTCGCGGTCATGGCCGGGCTGCTGCGCGCGAAGTTCGCCCAGCACCCCGAGCTCGGCGAGATCCTTCTCTCCACCGGAGACGCGAGGATCAGCTACACCGGCTCCTCGGACTCCCCCTTCTGGCGGGACGTCCCCGACAGCCGCGGGCGGAACTGGATGGGCCGCCTGCTCGAACTGGTCCGATCCGAACTCGTCGCCGGGCAATCGCTCAGCGGCCACCGTGATCCCGAGCTGTCACAGCAATGATCAGAAAGTCCACAAGCTCACCCGCAACCGGGCCTACCCGTTCAGGGGAGGTCGACGACCGGGATTTGGCCGCGCACCTGGCCATTCAGGCGTTCATCGAGATCCGGTCCCTGGCCGGCCGCGCTCGGCGGTCCCCGGAGGAGGTCTCGTCCGCCGAGGCCCTCGACCGCATCAGACTCCTGGCCGACCTGGGCCACAACCTGCCCGTGGGCGACGCGCCGCGCGCTCGGCGTCCCGCCCGCAGGAAGCCCGGCAGTAGGCGGGAGCGGGCGATGAGGGAACGGCCGATGAGCTGGCTCTGGAACACAGCCGGCCCGGAGAAACGAGCCTGGATCCTTTCGCACGTCGAGGAGATCGGGCTCCAGTGGACTCCCCCGCCTCCGCTCCCGACCCCGCGCAAGGGAGTCCCCCCGCTCAGCACCCGCCAGCGCATAGGTTTGCTGGCAGGCTGGCCGGTGAACACCCCCTCCGGTCGTCAGCCGCTCCCCCGCGAGGCGCGGGTCCTGAAGGCTCTGGACAGCGACGCGATCTTCGCCCTCCACGAGGAAGCCGGACGCCTGCGGCTGGGCCTGGGCGGGAGCAGTCCCTGGCTGCAAGCTCACCTCGACCCCAGCGGTCCCCACTACCTTCTTCCTGACCCGGCGGACTACTACTGGCCGAACCCGGAGGCGGGACGACCTTGGTGGCAGTGCCGCGTGCTCCTGACGATGATCGACGGCGAACAGGTCAGCAGCATGCTGGCCGTACTTCCCGAGACCTTCGCCGCCCTGCCCTCGACCGTGCCGCGCTTCAGACAGCGCCGTCTCGCCCACATCGCCCGCGCCACCGAACGTGACACCGGCCTATGGGGCCGTGACCACAAGACACACTGCGGCCCGAAGCAGTGCGGATACGTCCCCGCCGATGAGGGAGGCCCCTCGACCTGACCCCGCCGCCGGGCCAGTGACACCGGTGCCCGGCAGGCCCAATGGATTTGGGTCCTACCGGACGCCGGAGGATGACGACGGGTCAGGGGAAGCGGTGAGGCGAGCGCGTCCCCGAGGCGGCTCAGGGCCTTGAGGCGCTCGGCGAGGGAGGCGTGCGCGTAGACCTTCATGGTCACGCCGACATCGCTGTGGCCGGCGATCTTCCGGACGATGTGCGGGGGCACTCCGAGGTCGAGCAGCAGGGTGATGCAGGTGTGGCGGAGGTCGTGGAAGCGGAGGTCGTCCAAGCCGAGGCGCCCGCGGACCGCGTGCCAGCTGCGGCGCAGGTTGTCCGGCTCGTACGGGGTGCCGATCCGGGACGGGAAGACGAGGCCGTTCTCCTGCCAGTCCATGCCGGGCTTCCTCGGAGATCACGAAGCGTTGTTCGCAGTCCGCCAGGGACGGGGCAGAGTGCGGCCTCCAGGATGCCGCGGTTGCCACCCTGACCGTTGACGATCAGAAGGCCCCGGGCCGGGGTGGATCGGACGTAGCCGCCGACCACCGCATCGAGCAGCGACATGAAGCTCGCCACCCGCACCGAGACCGTCCCGGGCGACCAGATGTGTTCCAGCGACAGGCCGTACGGGATCGCCGGCAGCACCCACAAGTCGTGGTGGTCGCCGTAGCGCTCGACCAGCCGGGTGGTGAACTGCTCCGCGATGACCGTGTCCGTGTTCAACGGCAGGTGGGGGCCGTGCTGTTCGACGGAGCCGATCGGCAGGCACAGCACCGATCCGGCACCGAGCTCGGCAGCGACGTCCGGGGCGGCAAGCCGACCGTACTGCCGAGCCGTTGCTGCGGCTGGCGTCACGTCCTGCTCCGGCGGCCGATCCGGATGAGGAACTCGTTGTCCTCGAGGAACGTGTCGTCGCTGCTGTGCTCGGCGAGGGCGGCTCGGACAGCGGCCTCGAAGTCGGCGAGTCGATCGCCGAAGAGATGGGGTGCGGCGAAGCTGGTCGAGTAGAGGTAGCCGAGGATGCCCTCGGTGGTCCAGGTGCGCTGGACCGGCACCCGGACCTCTTCGACCTGGTTGAACGGGGACTCCTCCATGATTTCGCTGTAGGGCCGGTTGTGGTGCTTGAAGGTGCTGCTGCCAGCTCGGCGCGGGTCTGTACGGTCTTCGGTGTAACTCCCGATCATGGAAGTAGCACCTGATGAGCGACGTGACTGCCTCGGTTGAGGGGGTTGAAGGGGTCCTGCCGGTCGAGCTGCCGGCGGACGTGCTGGACGAGCAGTTGATCGGGCAGCTGGTCGACCGGGCCCGCGCGAGCGGGCTCCAGTTGACCGGTGAGGGAGGGCTGCTGCAGCGGCTGGCCAAGCGTGTGCTGGAGTCCGCCCTGGAGGGTGGGATCACCGACCACCTCGGCTACGAGAAGCACGATCCGGCCGGCGCGGGCAGCGGCAACAGCCGCAACGGCGTCCGCTCCAGGACCGTGCCGACCGATGTCGGCCCGGTCGAGATCGCAGTCCCGCGGGACCGTGGGGGCAGCTTCGAGCCGCAGACCGTCAAGAAGCGCCAGCGCCGGCTGACCGGCGTGGACGAGATGGTGCTGTCCCTGTCCGCAAGGGGTCTGACGCACGGTGACATCCCCGCGCACCTGGCCGAGGTCTACGGCGCCAGCGTGTCCAAGCAGACCATCTCGACCATTGCCGACAAGGTCATGGACGGGATGGCCGAATGGCAGAACCGGCCGCCGGACCCGGTCTACCCGGTGGTCTTCATCGACCGCGTCCACGTGAAGGTCCGCGACGGGCGGGTGGCCAACCGGCCGGTCTATGTCGCCCTCGCCGTGACCGTGGACGGCACCCGTGACATCCCCGGTCTGCGGGCCGGCGACGGAGGCGAGGGCGCCAGGTACTGGCTCCAGGTCCTCACGGAGATCAAGAACCGCGGCGTCGAAGACGTGTGCATGGTCGTCTGCGACGGTCTCAAGGGCCTGCCGGACGCGATCGGAGCGGTCTGGCCCCCGGGCGGTCACGCAGACCTGCGTCGTCCACCTGCTGCGGGCCTCGTTCCGCTACACGGGCCGCCAGGACTGGGACAAGACCTCCCGCGGGCTCAAGCCCGTCTGCACCGCCCCCACCGCGAAGGCCGCCGAGGAACGCTTCCTGGACTTCGCCGAGGAATGGGGCGGCAGATACCCGGCGATCGTACGGCTCTGGGAGAACGCCTGGGCCGAGTTCGTGCCGTTCCTCCAGTTCGACGCCGAGATCCGCCGGACCGTCCGCACGACGAACGCGATCGAGAGCGTCAACGCGCGCATCCGCAAGGCCGTCCGCGCCCGCGGGCACTTCCCGAACGAGGCCGCAGCGCTCAAGTGCGTCTACATGGCGGTGATGAGCCTGGACCCCACCGGGCAGGACCGCAAACGCTGGACCACGCGATGGAAGCCCGCACTGCAGGCCTTCGACATCGCCTTCGACGGCCGACTCTCCATCGGCCGCCGATAACCCACACCACACGAGTCACACCGTTGGCTGGACAGTCCCTACGGTGCCGGCAGTTGGGCCCACATCCTTCGCGACCGGACGCCACCCGAGCTGCCGGCGCGGGTCAGAGGCGGCTGTAGGTTGCGATGTCCTCGGTGAACTCCTCGATCGCCTGGGCGGTGAGCGTCGGCCGGGTGTCAGCGACGGCGATGAGGTAGTCCTCGGTGGTGGCCGGGGCGCCCCGGCGGTGGACGAGTTCGCGTTCGAACGCCGCCTGCGCGCCCTTGCGGGCGGCGAACTCGATGTCGGCCGGGGTGAACAGTTCACTGACCCGCACCAGATGGTCCAGGTCCACCGTGTCGGAGGCGGGTCCGAGGTAGCGGGTCCAGATCGCCGCGCGGGCCGCCGGGTTGGGTGGCCCGATCGGGATGACGTAGTCGAAGCGGCCCGGACGCAGAAAGGCCGGGTCGAGGGAGCGTACGGAGTTGGTGGCGCAGGTCAGCAGGCGGTCGTCGTGTTCGCGGAAGCCGGGGATGAGTTTGAGCAGTTCATTGGTGACGCCGTGGCTGGGGTCGACGGCCTGACCGGACCTGGTGCCGGCGATCTCCTCGACCTCGTCGATGAACAGCAGCACCGAGTCCAGCGCGGCGAGGTCCGCGAAGACGTCCCGCAGGGCGGCGGCCAGCCCGGCGTCGGTGGCCGCCGCCAGCCGGGACGGGAACAGTTCCACGAACGGCCAGCTCAGCCGGGAGGCCACCGCCTTGGCGAAGCTGGTCTTCCCCGTGCCGGGCGGGCCGAACAGGATGGCCGCCTTCGGCGGGGTGACGCCATAGCGGTCGGCCACCGCCGGTTCCGTGAGCGGCAGCACGATCCGTCGTTCGACGACCTGCTTCTCCCGCTCCATGCCGGCCATGCCCTCCCAGAGTCCGGGGGGCAGCATCCGGCCGCCCAGGTGGTCGATCACCTCCGTGTTGGCCGCTCCGGGCGGCTCGATCCGCTCGTAGTAGACGAGACCCGTCCGGGTCAGATAGCCGGAGTGCTCCAGGGCCTTCGTCCCGGTGGCGCTCGCGGGCAGCAGGGCGCTGACCCGGCGTACGCCCAGCGCTCGCAGCCGCCGCTCCAGCTCGGCGAGCAGGGCGCTGCCGATGCCGCGGTCGCGCCAGCGGGGCGAGAGGGCCACCAGCACCACCCACGCCCGCTCGCCCTGGGTCTGCGCCACCGCCATGCCGACCAGTTCGTCACCGACCACCGCGACCACCGCCGCCTGGCCCGCTCGGGCTGCGGCCATCACCTCGGAGACCGGGAAGACCGGGTCCCGGTCATCGGCCTGGCGGTTCTGGTCCCAGATCCGGATCGCCTGGTCGAGATCGTCGTCGTGATAGTCGCGGAGACGCCATGCGGGCATCGCTACCACCTGCCCGTCGCACCCTGGTCTGTCCGGGAAGTTCCATTGTGTCCCCCCGGCGCCCTGCCTGCCAGGTCGGGGCGATGCCGCCGCCCGGGGCAGTCCGGCCGCCGGGTGGGCGGCGGCCCCCGTACAGGCCGTCCACGTCGGAGAGCCGCATCGGCAGTTCGGCGCGGACCCGGTGGCCCGGCCGAAGGGGCCTTTCCGCGCGCCGAGGTGCGGGCCCTGCGGCAGCGGCCGGGGCACCTGTCGCACACTGGCTGTGGACAGCGGCAGCACGCCGGGCAAAACCCGCGTGCGGCCGCCCGCCGTTTCTTGCGACTGTATGGGGATGCCCTCCGTGAGTTCTGCCTTCTCCGACCTGCAGGCCCGCCTGCCCGAGCTGATGCTGCGCGACCAGCGGCGGCTGGAGCGGCGCCTGGACGGCGCACGCCGGCTGCGGAACCCGGAGGCCCGCCGCAGCGTCATCGAGGAGCTGTCGGCCGAGATCGACAAGGCCGAGCTGCGGCTGGAGCAGCGGCGGGCCGCGGTGCCCGGGATCAGCTATCCCGCCGAGCTGCCGGTGAGCCAGAAGAAGGACGACATCCTGGCCGCCATCCGCGACCACCAGGTGGTGATCGTCGCGGGCGAGACCGGCTCCGGCAAGACCACCCAGATCCCCAAGATCTGCCTGGAGCTGGGTCGCGGCGTACGCGGCCTGGTCGGGCACACCCAGCCGCGCCGGATCGCCGCCCGCACGGTGGCCGAGCGGGTCGCGGAGGAGCTGGACACCCCGCTGGGCGAGGCGGTCGGCTGGAAGGTCCGCTTCACCGACCAGGTGGGCCAGGACACCCTGGTGAAGCTGATGACGGACGGCATCCTGCTGGCCGAGATCCAGACCGACCGCGAGCTGCGCCAGTACGACACCCTGATCATCGACGAGGCGCACGAGCGCAGCCTCAACATCGACTTCATCCTGGGCTATCTGCGGCAGCTGCTGCCCCGCCGGCCCGACCTCAAGGTCGTGATCACCTCCGCCACCATCGACCCGCAGCGGTTCTCGCGGCACTTCGACAACGCCCCGGTGATCGAGGTGTCCGGGCGGACCTACCCCGTGGAGGTCCGCTACCGCCCGGTGGTGGAGGAGGGCGACGGGGCCGAGGAGGTCGAGCGGGACCGCGACCAGGTGCAGGCGATCTGCGACGCGGCGGTGGAGCTCCAGGCCGAGGGGCCGGGCGACATCCTGGTCTTCCTCTCCGGCGAGCGGGAGATCCGCGACACCGCCGACGCGCTGGGGCGGATGAACCTGCGCAACACCGAGGTGCTGCCGCTGTACGCCCGGCTCTCCTCCGCCGAGCAGCACCGGGTCTTCCAGCGGCACGGCGGGCGGCGGATCGTGCTGGCCACCAATGTGGCCGAGACCTCGCTGACCGTCCCCGGGATCAAGTACGTCATCGACCCCGGCACCGCCCGGATCTCCCGTTACAGCCACCGCACCAAGGTGCAGCGGCTGCCGATCGAGGCCGTCAGCCAGGCCAGCGCCAACCAGCGCAAGGGGCGCTGCGGCCGCACCTCGGACGGCATCTGCATCCGGCTGTATTCCGAGGAGGACTTCCTCTCCCGCCCGGAGTTCACCGACGCGGAGATCCTGCGCACCAACCTGGCGTCGGTCATCCTGCAGATGACGGCGGCCGGGCTGGGCGACATCGCGGCCTTCCCCTTCATCGACCCGCCGGACTCGCGCAACATCCGCGACGGCGTCAATCTGCTGCATGAGCTGGGCGCCCTCGACCCGGCCCAGCAGGACCCCCGCAAGCGGCTCACCCCGCTCGGCCGCAAGCTGGCCCAGCTCCCGGTCGACCCCCGGCTGGCCCGGATGGTGCTGGAGGCGGACCGCAACGGCTGCGTGCGCGAGGTCATGGTGATCGCGGCGGCGCTGTCCATCCAGGACCCGCGCGAGCGGCCCGGCGAGAAGAAGCAGGCGGCGGACGAGCGGCACCGCCGCTTCGCGGACGAGACCTCCGACTTCCTGGCCTACCTCAACCTCTGGCGCTATGTCCGGGAGCAGCAGAAGGAGCTGTCCTCCTCCGCCTTCCGCCGGATGTGCAAGTCGGAGTTCCTGAACTACCTGCGGATACGGGAGTGGCAGGACATCTACTCCCAGCTGCGGACGGTCGCCAAGCAGCTGGGCGTCCAGATCACCGAACCCGAGCCGGGCGCCGAGCCGGACGCGCAGCGCATCCACACCTCGCTGCTGTCCGGCCTGCTGTCGCACATCGGTCTGATGGACGTGGAGAAGCGCGAGTACGTCGGCGCCCGGGGGGCGCGCTTCGCGGTCTTCCCCGGCTCGGGGCTGTTCAAGAAGCCACCGCGCTGGGTGATGTCGGCGGAGCTGGTGGAGACCTCCCGGCTGTGGGCGCGGATCAACGCGAAGATCGAGCCGGAGTGGGTGGAGCCGCTGGCCGGGCACCTGGTCAAGCACACCTACAGCGAGCCGCACTGGGAGAAGAAGGCCGGTGCCGTCCTCGCGTACGAGAAGGTGACGCTGTACGGCGTACCGATCGTGGCGCAGCGCAAGGTGAACTACGGGCGGATCGACCCGGAGCTGTGCCGGGAGCTGTTCATCCGCAATGCGCTGGTGGAGGGCGACTGGGAGTCGCACCACCGGTTCTTCGCGGAGAACCGCCGGCTGCTCTCCGAGGTGGAGGAGCTGGAGAACCGGGCACGGCGCCGCGACATCCTGGTGGACGACGAGACGCTGTTCGACTTCTACGACCAGCGGCTGCCGGAGGACGTGGTCTCGGCCCGGCACTTCGACTCCTGGTGGAAGCAGGCGCGGCGGGACGAGCCCGATCTGCTGTCCTTCGAGAAGTCGATGCTGATCAACGAGTCGGCGGGCGGCATCACCGAGGAGGACTACCCGGACCACTGGCAGCAGGGCAAGCTGCGGTTCCGCCTCACGTACCAGTTCGAGCCGGGCAGCGACGCGGACGGGGTCACCGTGCACCTGCCGCTGCCGGTGCTCAACCAGGTCTCCTCCGAGGGCTTCGACTGGCAGATCCCGGGGCTGCGCGAGGAGCTGGTCACCGCGCTGATCCGGTCGCTGCCCAAGGCGGTGCGCCGCAACTTCGTACCGGCGCCGAACTTCGCCAAGGCGGTGCTCCAGCGGCTGACGCCGCGCCAGGAGCCGCTGTTGCCCGCGCTGGAGCGGGAGCTGCGCCGGATGACCGGGGTGACGATCCCGCCGGAGGCATGGGGGCAGACGCCCGTGCCCGAGCATCTGCGGGTCACCTTCCGGGTGGTGGACGAGCGCCGGCGCAGGCTTGCCGAGTCCAAGGACCTGGAGGAGCTGCGGCTGCGGCTGAAACCCAAGCTGAAGGCCACCCTGTCGTCGGCGGCCTCCGGGCACGGCCTGGAGCAGGAGGGGCTGACGGCCTGGCCGGTCGGCGTGCCGACGCTGCCGCGTACCTTCGAGCGGCGCAGCCACGGCCACGCCATCCGCGCCTATCCGGCGCTGGCGGACGACGGCGGCTCGGTCTCGGTACGCCTGTACGACACGGCGGAGGAGCAGGCGCACTCGATGTGGGCGGGCACCCGCCGACTGCTGATGCTGACCACCCCCTCTCCGGTGAAGTCCATCCAGGGCAGGCTGGGCAACCAGGCCAAGCTGGCGCTGTCGAACAATCCGCACGGCGGCATCGCCCCCCTCTTCGACGACATCGTCTCCTGTGCCACTGACAAACTGGTCGCGGACGCCGGAGGGCCCGCCTGGGACGAGGAGGGCTTCGGCAAGCTGCGCGACCGGGTGCGGGCGGACCTGTACGACACCGCGGCGGACACCACGTTGAAGACCGCCTCGGCGCTGATCGCCTTCCAGCGGGCCGCGAACCGGCTGAAGGCGGTCAGCAGCCCGGTGCTGCTGCCGGCGGTGACGGATGTCAGGGCGCAGCTGGCGGCGCTGGTGCACCCCGGTTTCGTCACCGGGACGGGCTGGGCGCGGCTGCCCGACCTCAAGCGCTATCTGCTGGCCGCCGAGCGGCGGCTGGAGGCGCTGCCGGACCATCCGCAGCGGGACCTCCAGCATCTGCGGCGGGTGCAGCTGCTCCAGGAGGAGTACGCGGCGCTGCTGGCCGCCGTACCGGCCGGGCACCGACCCTCCGAGGAGCTGCTGCGGATTCGCTGGATGCTGGAGGAGTTGCGGGTCAGCTTCTTCGCGCAGACCCTCGGTACGCCGACGCCGATCTCGGAGAAGCGGATCAGCAAGGCCATGGAGGCGGCGGCCGCCTGAGCCGCCTGCGGGGCCCCGGGAGGCGGTTCGACCTGGGGCTCCGCATGCAGTAACATCAGTGTTGTCGCCGCGCGAGCAGCGACGCAGGAAGATCCTGGTCCCGTGGAGCAGTTGGTTAGCTCGCCACCCTGTCAAGGTGGAGGTCGCGGGTTCAAGTCCCGTCGGGATCGCAAGAGGCGAGAGGCCCGGAGCCGTGAGGTTCCGGGCCTCTCGCTTTGCCGTGTGCGGCCCCGTCCGGCCCCCTCCGGCTCGGGCGGGTCCAGCCGTTCGGCGGGTACGGCGGGCGGGTGCGGCGGTGTACCGTCGGCGGTCCCGACGGGCCGCTGTGATCGAGGTCAGGACCGGTATCCCAGGTAGGGCGAGGTGCGCAAGAGGGCGCCTCATGTGACGGGTGTCACGGAAGTCGTTGCGGAGCGGGGCCCTTCGGAGCACTCTCGGCCGCCTCGCGATTTAACATATGAAATTGCACAGGTGTCCGACAGTCGACGTGTCGGGGAATGACAAGAGGTCGTATCGGACCCGGCGGAGTCCGATACGACCTCTTGTGCGGTCTGGCTGAGACCCTGAGTTCCCGGTCTCCGGGGGCGGACGCGTCGCTGGCGCGTCGACCGCCCAGTGGCCTGGGAAGGGGCCGCTGTCGAAGCGTCAGGCTTCGCTGCGCTGCTGCGGGATACCCGCGAGCAGGGCGCGAACCTCCGCCTCCCGGTAGCGGCGGTGCCCGCCGAGCGTGCGGATGGACGTGAGCTTGCCGGCCTTGGCCCAGCGTGTGACCGTCTTGGGGTCCACGCGGAACATGGTGGCGACCTCAGCCGGCGTCAGCAGCGGCTCGGCGTCAGGGGTGCGAGCGGTCATGAGCGGCCTCCTCGGGAGAACCGAACCAACACGGTTCTTTCCTTCAAATTCTGCACCTTGACCCGCGATGCCCGAAATGGCATACACGGGCCGAGTCGGTAATAGGACGAACGGCTTGTCCTGGGGACTACAACTACACCATCCGTCCAGCTCCATCGGCCAAACCGCCGGAATTGGCACCTCACGGGGCCAAGGTCGACGGAAGCCGATGGACCATGCCATAGCGGACAGTCACCCCAAAGTGACGATCGGTCATGACATCGTCGAGGTACTGCTCTCCCACAAAGACCTCATCCCCCCGTGGATACACCCAAAAGTGGGCACATCCACCGACAGCTGGTCTTGTTGTCCTATTTTGCCACATAGGGACCACCTCACGTCAACGGTGAGTAGCGTCACGTTTCCGAGGTATTGACCCAAAAGGGGACGACGGCCTTGGAACACGCAAAGCAGCCCGCCCCGACACGCAGGATGCCACGCATGTCCGACAAGCCCACCGCATTGATCATGGCGTGATCAACCCCTGGCGGGAACCCGCCACCCTGGCGGGCACCGCCGTCAGCTCGCGTAGAGCAGTTCCTGCACCAGCCGCCAGCGCTCCGTCACCGTCCGGTACGCCCGGCCGGCCCGCACGCCGTCCCCGGCCCGCAGCGCGGCGATGCCCTCCGCCACCTCGGCGGCCGACCGGTCCTCGGCCAGCCGCGCCTCCGGGATGGCGTGCACCAGGCCGCCGTAGTCCAGCTCCACCAGCGACCGGGGGTGGAACTCCTCCAGCCAGCGGCCGACCTGCTCGACCCCGGAGACCAGCGGGCCCTCCTCCAGGTTCTCCCGGAGCACCCGGTAGCCCCGCGCCAGCCGCCGCCGGGCCTGCGCCATCGGCGTCAGGTAGAACAGCGCGGGCGGCGCCCCCCTGCCCGCCTCCCCCCGGCCACCAGCGGCGGCCTCGGCGCCCTCGGCGGGCGCGGGCGGCAGCGCCGGGGCGAAACGCCGCTCCTCGTCGGAGAAGAGCAGGAACCACCGCACCGGCACATGCCAGGTGCGGGTCAGAATCCACGGCCGGCCGTCCGGATGGTCCGCCCGCCAGCGCTCCCAGTCCGCCTCGGCCTGCTCGCGCACCGCCGGCGGCAGCACCGCGTCCAGCAGCGGGCGCGGCAGCTCCTCCTTCAGCTCCTCCAGCGCCAGCCAGCTGCGCAACCGCAGCCGGGAGGGGCAGACATAGGTCACCCCGTCCACCACCCGCACTAGCGCGTCCCGGCTCTCCCGCTCGGGCAGCGCCTTGGGGGTGACCGTCCCCAGCTCGGCCAGGCCACGGCGGCGCTCGTCCAGTGCGGAGGGCGCGGTCTGCACCGAGTCGGCGTCCGCGCCGCGCCGCGCCGCGTACGCCTGCCAGTGCGCCCGGTCCGGCTCCGGGAAGGCAGCCAGCGGCTCGTACACACGCAGATAGGCGGCGTAGGGCGGGAGTACCGAGGTCCGCACGGCAGTCACGCAAGGCATCGTCGCACGCGCCGGGTCGGCCCGGGGGCGGAAGGGCCGGGTTCGCCGTCCGGCATCCGGCGGGGTGACTTCCCGCGCCCGCCATACCCGACGGGACCGCCAGGACCTACGCTTCGGTGCAGGCGCCCGCACCCACAGCAGCGGGCCGTACCACGGGAGTCACCACAGTGACCGACGTACAGCAGCAGTCAGCCCCGTCCACCAGCACCGGGGTGCTCAGCCGCATCTTCGGAACCGAGTCGGAGGGAGCCCCCGGCGACGGCCACGAGCAGGTCGTCCTCTGCCACGACCGGCACTCGGGCCTCAAGGCGGTCATCGCCCTCCACTCCACCGCGCTCGGCCCCGCCCTCGGTGGGACGCGCTTCTACCCGTACGCCTCCGAGGAGGCGGCCGTCCAGGACGCGCTCAACCTCTCGCGCGGCATGTCGTACAAGAACGCCCTTGCAGGACTCGACCACGGCGGCGGCAAGGCCGTCATCATCGGCGACCCGGCCGAGATCAAGACCGAGGCGCTGCTCCGCGCCTACGGGCGCTTCGTGCAGTCCCTGCGGGGGCGCTACATCACCGCCTGCGACGTCGGCACCTACGTGGCCGACATGGACGTCATCGCCCGCGAGTGCGACTGGGTGACCGGCCGCTCGCCGGAGCACGGCGGCGCCGGCGACTCCTCGGTGCTGACCGCGTACGGCGTCTTCCAGGGCATGCGGGCCAGCGCCCAGCACCTCTGGGGCACACCGACCCTGCGCGGTCGGCGGGTCGGCGTGGCCGGGGTCGGCAAGGTCGGGCACCACCTGGTGCAGCACCTGGTCGAGGACGGCGCGACGGTGCTGATCACCGACATCAGCGAGGCGTCGATCGCCCGGGTCCGCGCCGCGCACCCGCAGGTCGAGGTGGTCGCGGACGCCGACGCGCTGATCCGCGCCGATCTGGACGTGTACGCCCCCTGCGCACTCGGCGGCGCGCTGAACGACGGCACCGTGCCCGCGCTGACCGCCTCGGTGGTCTGCGGCGCGGCCAACAACCAGCTCGCCCACGCCGGGGTGGAGAAGGACCTGGCCGACCGGGGCATCCTGTACGCGCCCGACTACGTGGTGAACGCCGGCGGCGTGATCCAGGTGGCCGACGAGATCCACGGGTTCTCCTTCGAGCGGGCCCGCAACAAGGCGTCCAAGATCTACGACACCACGCTGGAGATCTTCGCCCTGGCGACGGCGGACGGCGTCCCGCCGGCCGCGGCCGCCGACCGGCTGGCCGAGCGCCGGATGTCGGAGATCGGCCGGCTGCGGACGATCCTGCTGCCGGACGGCAGCCGGGGCTAGCGGCCCCGGTGTGTGATTGGTCACCGGCGCGGCGCGGCCGCCCCCACCGCGCGCGCCGGTGACCTGCCAGAATGAGAACGCGGTTCTCACCCGATGGCTCCGAACGGGGGATGCGACGCCCTCCGGCGGGGGATAATCGGTCCTGCGACGGCGGTCAGCAGGCTCCCCCGGCCGCCCTGCGGAAGCAGTCGGCTACCCTCGTGACCAGGAACGACGCAGTCGCGAGGCACGGTAGTCTGCGCCACGTCGTCCGGGCGACGTACCGCCCGGCGGCGGAAGCAGGTACCGTTATTGCTCTAAGGAGCGGTTCTCTCGATTCGGAGAGACCGTTCCCGCACATGAACGCGTGTCAGACTCGGGGCCGTGAGCCCCGTCGTTGAGGGGGTCGACCCATGGGGCGCGGCCGGGCCAAGGCCAAGCAGACGAAGGTCGCCCGCCAGCTGAAGTACAACAGCGGCGGCTTCGACGCTTCCCGTCTGTCCCAGGAGCTGGGCGTACCGTCGAACGAGCCGGTGCCGGTCAACGGCGAGCCGTTCGAGGACGAGGACGAGGACGACCCCTACGGGTCGTATGCGGATTACTACTCCGACGAGGGCGACGGCGAGGACGGCAGTCGTTCCCGCCGGGGCGCCTAGCCCTCACTCCGCCTCCGCACCGGTCCGGGGTCCCGTACCCCGGACCGGGCCTTGGCGTATGTGGCGCCGGCGCGATGCTCAGCCGGCGGTCGGATAGCTGTTGTAGAGCGTGGCGCCGGACTCGTGCTCGGCGCCGCGCTCCACGACGTCTCCGAGCAGCCATGCCTCCAGGTCGCGGTCGGCCAGTGCCGACAGCACCACGTCGACCGACTCCGGCGGCACCACGGCGACCATGCCGACCCCCATGTTGAGGGTCTTCTCGATCTCCAGGGTGGACACCTTGCCGACCTCGGCGACGGTCTGGAAGATCGGCAGCGGGGTCCAGGTGCCACGGTCCAGCCGGGCGTGCAGGTGGTCCGGGACGACCCGGGCCAGATTGGCGGCCAGGCCGCCACCGGTGATGTGCGAGAAGGCGTGCACCTCGGCGGTCCGGGTCAGCGCCAGGCAGTCCAGCGAGTAGATCCGGGTGGGCTCCAGCAGCTCCTCGCCCAGCGTGCGGCCGAACTCCGCGACCTCCCGGTCCAGCTTCCAGCCGGCCCGGTCCAGCAGCACATGGCGGACCAGCGAGTATCCGTTGGAGTGCAGCCCGGAGGCGGCCATCGCGATCACCACGTCACCGGCCCGGACCCGCTCGGCGCCCAGCAGCGCGTCCGCCTCCACCACACCGGTGCCGGCGCCCGCCACGTCGTACTCGTCCGGCGAGAGCAGCCCGGGGTGCTCGGCGGTCTCGCCGCCGACCAGGGCGCAGCCGGCCAGCACGCAGCCCTCCGCGATGCCCCCCACGATGGCGGCGATCCGCTCGGGGTGCACCTTGCCGGTGGCGATGTAGTCGGTCATGAAGAGCGGCTCGGCACCGCAGACCACCAGGTCGTCGACGACCATCCCGACCAGGTCGCGCCCGATGGTGTCGTGCTTGTCCATCGCCTGCGCGATGGCGACCTTGGTGCCGACGCCGTCGGTCGAGGTGGCCAGCAGCGGCCGCTCGTACCGCTTGAAGGCGGAGGCGTCGAAGAGCCCGGCGAAGCCGCCGAGGCCGCCGACCACCTCGGGCCGGGTGGCCCTGCCGACGGAGCTCTTCATCAGCTCGACGGCACGGTCGCCGGCCTCGATGTCGACACCGGCCGCCGCATAGGTGGCGCCGGAGGAGGTCTGTTCGGTCACGGGAGCGGCCCTCTCGGGTCGTGGGGAGAGTGGTGCGGGGTGCGAAATGCGGGGTGGGAGCGGCGGCCGCAGGCCCGTACGCGATCGGTACGGGCCTGCGGCGGCACGCTTAAGGACGGCGCAGCGCGTCGGCGGCTCCTGCGCCGCCGAGCAGGGTCTGGACGCCGTCCAGGTCGGTCAGCTGGGCGGCCGCGCTGCCGCGGCCGGCGGGCTGCTGCCGACCGGAGGCGATCTCCGCCTCCAGGAGGTGCTTGCCGAGCAGCTGCGGGTCGGGCAGCTCCATCGGGTACTCGCCGTCGAAGCAGGCCCGGCAGAGCCGGTCCTTGGGCTGGGTGGTGGCCTCCACCATGCCCTCTATCGAGATGAAGCAAAGCGAGTCGGCGCCGAGCGACTTGCCGATCTCCTCGACCGTGAGGCCGTTGGCGATCAGCTCGGCGCGGGTGGCGAAGTCGATGCCGAAGAAGCACGGCCACTTGATCGGCGGCGAGGAGATCCGGATGTGGACCTCGGCGGCGCCCGCCTCGCGGAGCATCCGCACCAGGGCGCGCTGGGTGTTGCCGCGGACGATCGAGTCGTCGACGACCACCAGCCGCTTCCCGGCGATGACCTCCTTGAGCGGGTTGAGCTTGAGCCGGATGCCCAGCTGCCGGATGGTCTGGCTCGGCTGGATGAAGGTGCGGCCGACGTAGGCGTTCTTCACCAGGCCGGAGCCGTACGGGATGCCGCTGGCCTCGGCGTACCCGATCGCGGCCGGGGTGCCCGACTCCGGGGTCGCTATCACCAGGTCCGCGTCGGCCGGGGCCTCGGCGGCGAGCCGGCGGCCCATCTCCACCCGGGAGAGGTGCACATTGCGCCCGGCGATGGAGGTGTCCGGACGGGCCAGGTAGACATACTCGAAGACGCAGCCCTTGGGCCTGGCCTCGGCGAAGCGGGACGCCCGCATGCCGTTCTCGTCCACCGCGATCAGCTCGCCGGGCTCCACCTCGCGGATGAAGCTGGCGCCGACGATGTCCAGGGCGGCCGTCTCGGAGGCGACCACCCAGCCGCGCTCCAGCCGGCCCAGCACCAGCGGGCGGATGCCCTGCGGGTCGCGGGCGGCGTACAGGGTGTTCTCGTCCATGAAGACGAGCGAGAAGGCGCCCTTGACCGCAGGCAGCACCTGGCGGGCCGTCTCCTCGATGGAGAGGTCCGGGTGGCCGGCCAGCAGCGCGGTCACCAGGTCGGTGTCATTGGTCGCCGCAGTGCGCCCGGAGCGGGAGACGTGCTCCTCGCCGGGCAGCTCGGCGACCATCCGGGACAACTCGGCGGTGTTCACCAGGTTGCCGTTGTGGCCGAGGGCCAGCGAGCCGTGCGCGGTCGCCCGGAAGGTCGGCTGCGCGTTCTCCCACACCGAGGAGCCGGTGGTGGAGTAGCGGGCGTGACCCACGGCGATATGGCCGTTCAGGGAACCGAGGGAGGTCTCGTCGAAGACCTGGGACACAAGCCCCATGTCCTTGAAGACCAGGATCTGGGAGCCGTTGCTCACTGCGATGCCCGCGGACTCCTGTCCGCGGTGCTGCAGGGCGTACAGCCCGAAGTAGGTGAGTTTGGCGACCTCCTCGCCCGGGGCCCAGACTCCGAAGACGCCGCAGGCGTCTTGGGGGCCTTTCTCGCCGGGAAGAAGATCGTGGTTGAGTCGTCCGTCACCACGTGGCACGTCTTCGAGTCTAGGGCAGGCGGCGGCGCCCGGCCGAACGGGGGATCGGCAGCAGCCCGATTGACGCGCGTAGAGGGCCCTGGTGTCGGCAATTCCGGCGAGGTTACGGCCTGCTGTCGCACGGTCGTACGAGCAGCGGTGCAGGCCCGCTCAGCGGCCTTGCGCCTGGGATGCGCGGGACTGCGGACCGCTGCGGACCGGACGTCGGCGGACCGGCCGACATGACCCTGGTCACATCCGCCCTTCACTCGTCCGGGTGATCCCGGAGCGGCCCTCTTGCGGGGGTGGGTGGCCCGCGACTTACGGTGACTGCGGACTGACCGGTGCGACTGGGGTGGGCACGCACGGTCGTCCGTCGTCTGCCTTCCTCCCGTACCGCCATTCGACGACGGGAGGAGCTGACCATGGCAGGCTCACCGAGCGCCCTGCACGGGCTCGCCGCACGGCTGCGGCTGCTGGCCGAGGAGATGGACGGCTGCGCGCACCGGTTGCGCACCGGGGCTGCGGGGGCGGAGGAAGCCCTGCGACGGCAGATGCGGCAGCGGGTGCGCGACGCCCCGATCGCCGCCGACCGGCTGCGGCACGCCTCAGCGGCGGCCCAGGCGTACGCATACCGGCTGGAGGCCGTGCTGGCTCACCGGGTGCGGCTGGCCAGGTTCGCCGCGGGCCAGGCCGGGGCGGTGCGGCGATGAGCGGGCCGATCGCCGGGGCCCGGGTGTGGGGCGACGCCGCTCGGGCCGTACGGGACATCGCGCGGCGGACCAGTGAGGTGGCCCGCGAGCCCGCGCTGACCGCCTGCGCGGCCCTCTGCCCGGCCGAGGCCACCCGGGTCCACCAACTGCTGCGGCGCGCACTGCACGACCGCCACGGCGGCTTGGTCCCGCTGGCCGAGGGCCTGGCCCTGGACGCGGCACGGCTGGCCCGCAGCCGGGGCGGCGGCCCAGCCGAGTACGGGGGCGCGCGCCGACAGGTCGCCTCGCTCACCGCTCACCGACACGGCGGCGCGGATGCCCGACACGGCGCCGGACCGGCCGGGGACGGGTCAGCCGGGTGCGGGGGCGTGGCTGCTCCGCTCAGCGCCGGACCGGCGGCGGGCAGGTCAGCCCAGTACGGGGAGGTAGCCCGACAGGTCGCTTCGCTCACCGCTCGCGGACACGGCGGCGTCCTCGACCGCGTCGGCCCAGGCCACCCTGCCGGTGGCCAGCCGGAGCCAGGTCAGCGGGTCGGTCTCCACGACGTTGGGCGGAGTGCCACGGGTGTGCCGGGGGCCGGCCACGCACTGCACCACGGCGTACGGCGGCACCCGCAGCTCGACCGCGCCACCGGGCACCGCCTCGGCCATGGTGTCCGCCAGCAGCCGGGTCGCCGCCGCCAGCGCCTGCCGATCGTGGCGGAATGCCTCCGGCGCTGCCATCGGGCTGTCCACCGCCTGCGCGCGGGCGGCTCGGCCGACCGCCTCCGCCAGGTCGTCGGCGCGTACGACGGTCTCCAACAGCCGGGTCACCAGGTAGTCGGTGAACAGCATCGGCCCGAACGAGACGGCGATGCGGCGCCCCGGTTCGGCTGCCTCCGGTCCCGCCAGCAGCGCCAGCAGGGCGTCCGCAGCGCGGTCGAACGCCGACGCGAGGTCGCCGGGGGCCACCACGGCCTCCGGGCGCGCTGCCTCGGTGCCCTTCTCCTCCGCCGCCCGACCGGCCAGCGCCCAGGCGGTGGGAGTGCCCGGGTCACCCTCCGGCACCGGCTCCTGCAACTGAGCCGGCACTGCGGCCAGCTCGGAAGCCAGCTGCGCCACGAGGTCCCATACGGCCCGGTCCCCGCGCCGGGTCGGGGCGCTCAGCAGCGCGTCGGCCTGCGGATGCGCACACAGGCTGTGGACGGCTTCGCGCAGCGCTTCGATCTGGGCGACCAGCGCGGTCCTGACCCGGCCCGGGTCGTAGCTGCGAGTACGGCGGGCGTTCTTGCGGGCACTGGACGGCGGCATGCGCCGAGCCTAGCCAGCCGCCGTCCTGGCCGACCGGCCGACCGCTCTCAGCGAAGCCCGGCTCCCCGGAGCGCCGGGCCGGGCCCCCATGCCTCGGCAAGCGCCGAGCCACACCGACCGACAGCGCCCGGCCCCACCGGCGCGAACTCTCCCCGGGCCACGACACGCTCAGGCGCCGACGGCCTCGCCAGCGACGCCGCCGGCCCCACCACCCACCGGACCACCACCGACACCGCCGGCACCCACGTCGGGGCCGGTGGCGGCGCGGAGGTCGATGACGGCCTGCTCGTCCGCCTGGGTGGCCTCTTCCTGGGCCGCCCGGACCTCCGCTGCGGTCTGGGTGGCCGCGCTCTGGCGCAGGCCGGTGGTGGCCGGGTCGGCGTCCGGGTCCGGCGGGATCTCCACGCTGCCGTCCGGGTGCACCTGGAACCCCTGGCCCTCCGCCGAGTCCAGCGCACCCAGCAGGTGCAACTGCGCCGCGCGGAACTCGTCGGCGGCGCGCTCCAGGGCGGCGGAGATCGCCGCGGCCCGCTGCTGCGCCGCCTCCAGCTCCTGGAGTTCGGCCTCCATTCGGGCCTGGGCGCCGGTCGCCGCCGGCCCGGTCCAGCCGCTGCGGTCCACTCCCCCGACCACATTCACCCGGAACTCGTCCGCGATCTCCGCCAGACAGCCGGAGTGCTGCCGCCATTCCGCTGCGGCCTCCAGCACTCCGTCGACCCGGGCCGACTGGATCTGCGCGATGGTCAGCATCCCCGTCACACCGCCATGCTGCCGTGCACATCGCGCTCGGTCCCGCGATACGCCTCAGCGGTTCGGTGCAGATCGGCCCCGGTGGTGTCCAGCTCCTGCGCGAGGGCGCGCAGCCGACTGCTCCAGGCCGAGCTGGTGCGTTCCAGCTCCTGGGCGGTCTGCCAGCCCGGCAGGCCGCTCGCCGCCTCGGTGTCCGCCTGGACCACCCGGGGGAGGTCCTGCCTCACCTGCTGTCCGCACTGCTGGGACGCCGTGCCCGCCTGGTCCAGCGCCGCAGGGTGCACCGCGAATCCGCTGCCACCTGCCCCACCCGCATCCCGCATTGGCGGTGCCCTCCCCGTTCGACCGGCCGCCGTCGTCGCCTCGGCTGCCACGAAGGCAGCCACCCTGGACGACGTACGGCGCGGGTGGCCGGTTCCCCGGCCGGAGGGGCGGCAGGCCCGTGCCCCCGGGCGCGGACGCTCGGGGGCACGGGTGGAGGACGGCGGGTTCTGGCCCCTCGGCTCAGCCCAGCAGCGCCGGGAAGGTGGCCTCGTGCGCGGTACGCAGCTCGTCCAGCGTGACGCTGAACTGCCCCTGCACGTCGATGCGGTCGCCGTCCACCACGCCGATGCGGGTGGCCGGCAGGCCACGGGCACCGCACATGTCGGTGAAGCGAAGCTCCTCGCTGCGCGGCACCGCGACGATCGCCCGGCCCGCCGACTCCGAGAAGAGCAGGACGAACGGGTCGGTCCCCTGCGGGACGACGATCCGGGCGCCCCGGCCGCCCCTGAGGCAGCTCTCCGCCAGGGCCTGGGCCAGGCCGCCGTCGGAGAGGTCGTGCGCCGCGTCGATCATGCCGTCGCGGGAGGCCGCGATCAGGATCTCGGCCAGCAGCCGCTCGCGCTCCAGGTCCACCTTGGGCGGCAGCCCGCCGAGGTGGTCATGGGCGACCTGCGCCCAGGCGGAGCCGCCGAGCTCGTCCTCGGTGTCACCGAGGAGGTAGACGAGCTGCCCCTCCTCCGCGAATGCCATCGGGGTCCGCCGGGTGACATCGTCGATCACGCCGAGCACGCCCACCACCGGGGTCGGGTGGATGGCCACGTCACCGGTCTGGTTGTAGAGCGAGACATTGCCGCCGGTCACCGGGGTGCCCAGCACCTGGCAGGCGTCGGCCAGGCCCCGGCACGCCTCCGCGAACTGCCACATGACCGCCGGGTCCTCGGGCGAGCCGAAGTTGAGGCAGTCGGTGACGGCCAGCGGCTTGGCGCCGGTGGCGGCGACATTGCGGTACGCCTCGGCAAGCGCCAGCTGGGCGCCGGTGTACGGGTCGAGCTTGGCGAAGCGGCCGTTGCCGTCGGTGGCGATGGCGACGCCGAGGTTGGTGTCCTCGTCGATCCGGATCATGCCGGAGTCCTCGGGCTGGGCGAGGACGGTGTTGCCGAGCACATACCGGTCGTACTGGGAGGTGATCCAGGACTTGTCGGCGTGGTTGGGGTGCGCGGCGATGGCCAGCAGGGTGGCCTTGAGCTCGTCGCCACTGGCCGGGCGCTTGAGGCGCTCGGCGGTGGGGGCGTCGGCCTGGAGGTCGTCCTGCCAGTCGGGGCGGGCGTACGGCCGGTTGAGGACCGGGCCCTCGTGGGCGACGGTGCGCGGCGGCACGTCCACAATCTGCTCGCCCTGCCAGAAGATCTCCAGCCGCTCGCCGTCGGTGACCTCACCGATGACGGTGGCGATCACGTCCCACTTCTCGCAGATCTCCAGGAAGCGCTCGACCTTGTCGGGCTCCACGACGGCGCACATCCGCTCCTGCGACTCGCTCATGAGGATCTCCTCGGGCGAGAGCGTGGAGTCGCGCAGCGGTACGACGTCCAGGTCGACGCGCATACCGCCGGAGCCGGCCGAGGCCAGCTCGCTGGTGGCGCAGGAGAGGCCGGCGGCGCCGAAGTCCTGGATGCCGGTGACGAGCTTCTCTCGGAAGACCTCCAGGGTGCACTCGATGAGCAGCTTCTCCTGGAAGGGGTCACCGACCTGGACGGCGGGCCGCTTGGCCGGCTTGGCGTCGTCGAAGGTCTCGGAGGCGAGGATGGAGGCGCCGCCGATGCCGTCGCCGCCGGTGCGGGCACCGTAGAGGACGACCTTGTTGCCGGTGCCGGACGCCTTGGCCAGGTGAATGTCATCGTGCTTCATCACCCCGACGCAGAGCGCGTTGACCAGCGGGTTTCCCTGGTAACAGGGGTCGAAGACGACCTCGCCGCCGATGTTGGGCAGGCCGAGGCAGTTGCCGTAGCCGCCGATGCCGGCGACGACGCCCGGCAGCACCCGCTTGGTGTCCGGGTGGTCGGCGGCGCCGAACCGCAGCGGGTCCATCACGGCGATCGGGCGAGCGCCCATGGCGAGGATGTCGCGGACGATGCCGCCGATGCCGGTGGCCGCGCCCTGGTAGGGCTCGACATAGGACGGGTGGTTGTGCGACTCCACCTTGAAGGTGACCGCATAGCCCTGGCCCACGTCGACCACGCCGGCGTTCTCGCCGATGCCGACCAGCATGGCGTCGGAGGCCGGGGCCTTCTCGCCGAACTGCTTGAGGTGGACCTTGCTCGACTTGTACGAGCAGTGCTCGGACCACATGACGGAGTACATGGCCAGCTCGGCGCCGGTGGGGCGGCGGCCGAGGATGGTGCGGATGCGCTCGTACTCGTCCTGCTTGAGCCCCAGCTCGGCCCAGGGCTGCTCGACGTCGGGGGTCTCGGCGGCGTAGGTGACGGTGTCGAGGTGCTTCTGCGACATCAGGCGTTGACCAGCTTCTTCAGGATCGAGGTGAAGAACCCGAGGCCCTCGGTGCCGGGGCCGGTGAGCGGTTCGACAGCGTGCTCGGGGTGCGGCATCAGGCCGACCACGTTGCCGGCGGCGTTGCTGACGCCGGCGATGTCGCGGTACGACCCGTTGGGGTTGACGTCCAGGTAGCGGGCGACGACCCGGCCCTCGGCCTCCAGGGCGTCCAGGGTGTGCTCGTCCGCGACGAAGCGGCCCTCGCCGTTCTTCAGCGGGACGGTGATCTCCTGGCCCTGGGTGTAGTCGGAGGTCCAGAGGGTGGCGGTGCTCTCGATCCGCAGCTTCTGGTCACGGCAGACGAAGTGCAGGCTGTCGTTGCGGGTGAGCGCGCCCGGCAGCAGGTGGGACTCGCACAGCACCTGGAAGCCGTTGCAGATCCCGAGCACGGGCAGACCGCCCTTGGCCTGCTCGATGATGGTGTCCATCACCGGCGAGAAGCGGGAGATGGCGCCGCAGCGCAAGTAGTCGCCGTAGGAGAAGCCACCGGGCAGGACCACCGCGTCGACCTGGTGGAGGTCGCGGTCACGGTGCCAGAGGGCGACCGGCTCGGCGCCGGCGAGGCGTACCGCGCGCTGGGCGTCGCGGTCGTCGAGCGAACCGGGGAAAGTGACGACGCCGACGCGGACGGTCACTTCGCCTCCTCCTCGACGCGCACGGTGAAGTCCTCGATCACGGTGTTGGCAAGGAAGGTCTCGGCTGCTTCCCGGATACGGTCCAGGGTGGCCTCATCGGCCGGACCGTCCAGCTCCAGTTCGAAGCGCTTTCCCTGGCGGACGTCGGAGATCCCGGCAAATCCGAGGCGCGGCAGTGCACGCTGCACCGCCTGGCCCTGGGGGTCGAGGATCTCCGGCTTGAGCATGACGTCGACGACGACGCGTGCCACTGGCACTCCCGATGTTGGTGCGTGTGGGCGGGAACCCCAGAATACCTAGGGTTTCGGGCACTCCGGCGGCCCGGCAGTCGCAACGCGCGTAGACAGTGCCCTGCCGCTGACCTGCCGCGCCACCTGCGACGCTCCGGCCGCGATCACTGGGAAATGCACCTCTTTTGCCGGATTCCGTACCTCGGAGCGACGCCACGGAAGGCCCTCGGGAACGGCGTCATTACCGGCACTCCGGGCAGATCGGCCCACAGATCACTCGTACATCGGCGGGGGTATCGACCGGTATCACCGGAGCGGCCGAACCGTACGGATATTCCACCGCAGAAAAGTCGAGGGTTCAATTTCCGACCGGTTTTGGTGCAGAATAAGGGGCACCGGTTGCGGCAGGCGGTTCGCGACAGGCGGAGCGTCACGCCCGTGCGGCGAACCTCACGGCAGCCGGTGCACTCCGGGCCGCCCAGCGCCTTCGGCACTTCAGCGGCCGCATTGCCCGAGAGGATTGACACCCATGGCTCAGCGTGTAGTGGTCACGCTCTCCGACGACCTGGACGGCGGTGCGGCGGCGGAAACCGTCCACTTCGGCGTCGACGGGAAGTCGTACGAGATCGACCTGTCGGTCGACAACGCCGAGAAGCTCCGGGAGGTCCTCGCCCCTTATGTGGCGGCGGGCCGTCGGCAGAGCCGTTCCGGCAAGTCGTTCCGCCGTACCGCCCTTGCACCGGACCCGGCCGCGGTCCGTGCCTGGGCACAGTCCCGGGGCATGGACCTGCCGGCCCGCGGCCGGATTCCCAAGCATGTGTACGAGAAGTTCGCCGAGGCCAGCTGAGGCAGCCGTCCCGCCGCCGCACCCGCCGTCCAGGTGGGCCACGGCGGCGGGGTCGCAGCAAGCACCCCGATGGATGGGGTAGAGTACTTCTCGTCGCCGCAGACCGAAAGGGAAGCGGAGGCGGGTGCCCCAGGCGCCAGGCGGACGTGGCTCAGTTGGTAGAGCATCACCTTGCCAAGGTGAGGGTCGCGAGTTCGAATCTCGTCGTCCGCTCTCAGTCGTACAAATGTGCCGTTCCTCACATCGGGGAGCGACACCATACAGATCATGCGGACGTGGCTCAGTTGGTAGAGCATCACCTTGCCAAGGTGAGGGTCGCGAGTTCGAATCTCGTCGTCCGCTCCAGACCCGGAGGCCCACTCGGAAGAGTGGGCCTCCGGCGTTTCCGCGTGCCGTCGCACGCCCACCGGTCACCCCCGGTCGCCCCCCGGTCGCGGGGGCGCCATCGCGCCCCCGCAACCGGCCGGGGTCAGGCCCAGGTGGTACCGGTGAGCCGCTCGTACGCCTCCACGTACTTGGCCCGGCTGCGCTCGACGATCTCGTCCGGCAGCGGCGGCGGGGGCAGCTCGCCGGTGCGGTCCCAGTCGGCAGCCGGGGAGGTGAGCCAGTCCCGGATGAACTGCTTGTCGAACGACTGCTGGGGCCGGCCCGGCTGCCAGCTGTCGGCGGGCCAGAAGCGCGAGGAGTCCGGGGTCAGCACCTCGTCCGCGATGACCAGGCCGGGGCTGTCCTTGTCGCCGTCCGGGTCGAGGCCGAACTCGAACTTGGTGTCCGCCAGGATGATGCCGCGCGCCCGAGCGATGTCCCTGGCCCGGCTGTAGACGGCCAGCGTCACCTGGCGCAGCTGGGCGGCCGCCTCCGGGCCGACCTGCCGGGCGACCTCCTCGTATGACACGTTCTCGTCGTGCTCGCCGACCTCGGCCTTGGTGGCGGGGGTGAAGATCGGCGCGGGCAGCTCGGAGCCGTCGACCAGCCCCTCCGGCAGCGCCAGCCCGCACACGGTGCGGTCCCGGACGTACTCCGCCAGCCCGGAGCCGGTGAGGTAGCCACGGGCGACGCACTCCACCGGCAGCATCTCCAGGCTGCGGCAGACCAGGGTGCGGCCCTTCCAGTCGGCGGGGGCGCCGGGCGGGAGGTCGGTGGACAGCACATGGTTGGGGACCAGGTCCGCGAGCTGGTCGAACCACCACAGGGAGAGCTGGGTGAGGATGCGGCCCTTGTCCGGGATGTCGGTGGGGAGCACCCAGTCGTACGCGGAGGTTCGGTCGCTGGCGACCATCACCAGCTCGCCGGAGTCGTTCCGGTAGAGGTCGCGCACCTTGCCGGTGTGGATGTGAACCAGTCCGGGCACCTGCACCGGCTCAGGCTTCTCGACGAATCCGCTCAACGGTTCTGTCCTCGTGATCGTGGGCTGCCTCCTGGGAGTCTTTCACGCGGTGCGGGAGGCCGCCCCGGTCACCCGCCCCGGTACCGCTCCCGAGGTGAGGCCGATCACGGACGCCGGTGCGGGCGCGACCGGGCTGGGCGTGTCGCCGTCCACGGCCGGGTCGGCGACCACCACCCGGTCACCCTCCCGCAGCGCGCCCGCGTCCAGCGGCCGGATCTCGGTCCAGCCGCCGCCGGAGGTGCCGGTCCGCACCTCGACCCGGTGGCGACCCCCGTCGCGGTAGCGGACCACCGATGTGCGGCCGTACCGGTCGGTGGCCAGGGCCGCGGCCGGTACGGCCAGCACCCGGCCCCGGGACGGCGCCGCCTGCACCGTCACCCGGACGTCCTTGGCGGCCAGCCCTGGGTCCAGCTCCTGGTTGGGGCGCACCACCATCGGGTAGCTGCCGCCGGACGCGGCCGGGACGCTGTCCGAGGCGGTGCCGACCTGCTGCACGGTGCCGGGGGTGTCGGCCACCGAGACGACGGTGCCGCTCGCGCTGACCCGGTCGGTGTCGGAGACGATCCTGACCGTCTGGCCGGGCCGCACCAGCCCCCGCTGGTACGCGGGGAGGCCGCTGCGGACCACCAGCCCGTCGGCCGAGACGGTCATCGCGCTGCCGGCCAGTACCGAGCCGACCTCCGCCGCCACCGAGTCGACGGTGGCGGGGAAGCCCTGGAGGTACTGCACCTCCGAGGCGGGCAGCATCGGGCCGTCCGCCGCCTTGGCCGCCGCCAGCCTGCGCTTGGCGGCCGCCAGGTCCTCGCCGCCCCGGGCGACCCGGCGCTCGGCCGCCCGTACCGCCTGGTCGGCGGCGATCCGGTCCGCGCCGGGGAGGCCGCCGCCGCCGACCGGGTTGGCGGCCCGCTGCCGGGCGGCCTCCAGCGCGTCCTGGGCGTCCTGCCGGTCGCGGCGGGCGGCGGTCACCGCCTCCTCGGCCGCCGCCTGCCGGGCGCCGCCGTCGGTCTGGGCGGACTGCGGCTGGTAGCCCTGCCCGGTGTAGAGGGCGGTCAGCGCGGCGGCGGTGCCGGTGCCGAAGTCGGCGTCCTGGTCGCCGCCGGTGCGCAGGCCGAGGCCGCGCAGCGCCTTCTGGAGTTGGAGGACGTCCTGCCCGTGGTCGCCCGGCCGCAGGTCGCGGTAGGCGGGCAGCGCGCCCGGCAGCGCGAAGACCGGGCGTCCGGAGATCTCGACCAGCACCCGACCGGCGGCGACCGTCTGGCCGGGCCGTACCGGCAGCTTGGTCACCACGGCCCGTACCGCATCGGCGCGGCCGCCGGTCGGCACTGTCACCTGGACCGTCTGAGCGGGCGTCACCGTGCCCCGGGCGGTCACCGACCCGTCCAGCGCCCTGCGCAGCACGGTGGCCGTCCGTACGCCCCCGGGGCCGCCGACGGTCAGCCAGGCCGCCACCGCGCCGCTGGCCAGCAGCACCACGCCGGCCACCAGCGCGGCCGGCAGCTTCCGCTCGCGCGGCCAGCGGAGCCACCGGTGCTGTGCCCGGGTGGGGGTCTGGCCGCCGCCCGCCGTCTCGGGTGCCTCGGGCCTCGGCTCCGCCGTCCTGAGCCCCGTCGTCTGCTCGTCACCGCCGGACATCCGGGGCCCCTCTCCGTTCCGCGCGCGCCTGCCGGGGCGGGTCGGCTGCCGCAGACCAGGCATACCGTCATATTCCGCCCGTAAGGCGACGAATATCACCCCGGCGTCACCCGGTGCCGGACCCACGCCGCCGGGCCCGGCTCCGCAGCCCGGCCGGCGCAGCGCGCCCGCAGCGGGAGGGGGCTCCCAGCGGTGGTCCAGTCGTGCCTGGCTCTCGGCCGCGCCTGGCTCTCAGGTCGCACCCGGCTCTCAGTCGCGCTTGCAGATCCGGTCCAGCAGATTGGCGGTGGCCCGCTGGATGCGGTCGTCGGTGTGGTCGGGCCGGTCCAGCGCCGGCGACCAGGCGAAGGTGCCGGAGGCGAACACCCAGGCGCCGCTGGGCGCGCGGTAGAGCGAGGTCTCCTGGTGGCGGCCGATCCCGGCGGCGTCGGTGTACGGGGAGTGCGCCAGCAGGATGCGCTCGGTGTGCTCCGGCAGCGCCACCCGGGGGAAGTAGTGGTCCGCCTCCCCGGCGACCAGCCCCGGCACCGACTCCCCCTCCCGCACTCCGGTGCCCTCCCAGAGCCAGTGGTGGGCGTTGCGCACCACCAGCGGCGACGGCTCCGGCACCCGCCCGGCGTACTGGACGCCCATCAGGTGCTGCTCCGGCTCGCCCGCGTCCCGCCACAGGGCGGTACGGGCCCCGGGCGCACCCTGGTAGGACCCGCCGGGGCCGGGCTTGCGCCGCTTGCGGCAGCTGACCAGCCGGTCCATCTCCCCGGCGGCGGAGCGGGTCAGCTCGACGCGCCAGTACATGGTGTTGGCGGAGAGGAAGACCAGCGACGTCCCGGCGGCCCGCGCCCGCTCGGCGGCCCGCCGCATCGGCTCCGACCAGTACTCGTCGTGGCCGGGGAAGATCAGCCCCCGGTAGCGGGTCGGGTCCACCTCGCCCGCGTGCAGGTCGGTGGCGGTGGCGTACGCGAGGTCGTAGCCGTACCGCTCCGCCCAGCGGACGAAGTCATAGGCGTGCCCGACGTGCAGCGGCATCCCGGCGCCCGCGTACGGCCGGTCGAAGGAGACGGTGATGGCCGCGTCCTCCTCGCCGAGCAGCCGGCCGTTCTCGTCCCAGGCGTGGTACAGCGAGGCGCCGGTGTGGCCGTCCTCCGGGAAGAGGTTGTACGCCTGCCAGGTGACGTCCGGCAGGAGCAGCAGCAGGTCGGCCGGGCGGTCGTCCCGCACGGTGAAGGGGATGTGGCTGCGGTGCCGGGTGTCGACGGTGGTGAGCACCGCGACGTACGCCCCCGGCTGCCAGTGCGCCGGGATGTGCAACCGCCAGGAGAGCCACCAGTGGTGGCAGGAGACGGTGCGGCCCGCCACCAGCGGGGGCGGCTGCTTGAGGCCGGACACGCCCGGACCTGCGGTCATGTGGTGGGCGCCGGCGCCGCCGTAATGGCCGATGCGGTAGACGTCCACGGTGAACTCGCGCGGCGGGTTGACGCTGACCCGCAGGTCGACCGAGCCGCCGGGCCGGACGACTCCGGCCGAGGGGAAGCCCTTGATCTGGCAGTCGACGTCGTCCGAGTTGCGCGGTGCACCGACCGAGCCGCCCCCGTCCAGGGCGCGCCGGGCGCCGGGCAGCAGTTGCTGGCCCGGGGCGCCCAGGTCGACGTACCAGGGGACCACCGTCCCCACGGCGTCGGGGCCGGAGCCCTCGACATAGGTGTCGGCGCCGCGCAGCCAGGGCAGCGGCCCCTGACCGAAAGGGTCGGTCACCCCGTGTGCGAGCGCACCCGACTCCCAGCGGCGGATCTGATCCGTCCCCACTAGTTCCTCCTGGACCCGGCGCAGACGCGCGGGTGTGCGGCGACCGGCACCGGTCGCCCTTGCCCAGCGCGGGACAAGCACATCACATCCCGCCACCGTTGTGTCACCCCCCGTGTAGCTGAATATGCCAGAGGCATGTACCTCCGGATGTTCACCGCCGATCCGGGCGGCGGATCAGCGAAGCCGGACCGGGTTCGCCAGCCGTACACCGACGCCTTCCAGCCACCCGCGCAGCGGCCCGTCGTCGCCGTGCTCGACGGCGCGGGCGACCGGGGCCGCCAGATCGGTGCGGCGGGCGCCGCCGACCAGCAGCACCGGACCGTCCAGCCAGTCGAGGCCGGGGGCGGCGCCCGCGGTGTCGGCGGCGGCGCAGCAGACCATCGCGGTGACGTGGTCCATCAGCAGGTCACGGCCGGTACGCGGGGGCGCCAGCTGGACGACCGGCCCTTCGTCGCCGTCGTCGGAGTCGGGGTCGGCCGAGCGGGCCGCCAGGCCCGGCCCGGTGGCCCCGGTGGCCCCGGCGGCCTCGGTGGGCCCGGCGGCTTCGGTGGACGGGGGCGGCGGGCCGGCGGCGGGGCGGGCGGCCAGCTCCGCCGCCAACCGGTCGCCGTCGCCCGCCCGCAGCCGCTCCAGCACCCGGGCGACATCGGGCCCGGTGGTCACCCGAGCGCGTGTATCGGCGGGCGTGTCGCGCCCCGGGGCGGAGTGCGGCGGACGCGGCCCGGCGCCGCCCGGGGCGAGCCGGTCGACGGCGGCGTGCAGGGCGGCGGCCTGGGCGCGCCAGATCCGGTCCACCACCTGCCCGGGATACTCCTCCCAGCCGATCAGGCTCCAGCCCCCCGCCCCGGCGCCCGCGCCGCGCGGCAGGCCGTGGAAGAGCCGGGCAGCCAGCAGCGAGGTCGCCTCGTCGACGGCGCCGGGGTCTTCGAGCAGGTCACAGGCGGGCCGGTCGGCCAGCCGCCGTTCGTACCCCTCGGCGAGCCGGTCGCGCCGGGACAGCTCGGTGAGCGCGGCCACCACGCCGGTGTTCAGCCGGGCGGGGAGTCGGCGGATGCGCCAGGCGGGCAGCGCGACCCTGGTCAGCAGGCGGTCCCAGCCCGCGTAGGCCAGCCCGACCTGCTCCTGTGCGGCGATGCGCAGCCCGTAGTCGACGGCCTGGGCCTGCTCGGAGGCCCAGCCGGCCACCGCGCGCTCCAGCTCGGCGGCGTGGCCCCGGCAGGCGGCCAGCAGGGCGCGGGTGACCCGGTCGAGCACCGCCAGGGCGGGGCGGCGCAACATCCGGCGCGCGGCGGTGGCCGATGCGCCCCCCTGCCCGGCTGCGCGCCCCCGTCCGGCCGCGCGCCCCCGGCGTACGGCGGCCCCGGCGGCGTCCAGGCCGCGGACGAAGCGGCGGGCGGCGGCGATCTCCGGGTCGGCGGAGGCGGCGGTGCCGGCCACCACCGGGGCGAGCAGCGCCCGCAGCTCGGGGACCCGCATCCACCAGAGGAACGGCGAGCCTATGACCAGCACCGGAGCGGGGGACGCCGGGCGGCGGCCGGGCGGGCGGCGATGCGCGGCGGTCTCGGGCTCCTCCAACCAGCTGTCGCAGTCGGGGGTGAGCGCGACCGCCGAGGGGGCCGGTACGGCCATCCTGGCGGCCAGGTCGCGGATCAGCCGGTAGAGCTCGGGGGCGTCCTGCTCGGGCACCGTGACGGCGGGGGTGCGCGGCGGTCTGGCCCTGGCGAAGACGGCGGCCACCGCGCCGGCCACCAGCAGGGCGGCGGCGGCCAGGCCGCAGACGATCCAGCGGGCGGTGTCCCAGCCGGCCGCGTCGGGCGACCCGGGGGCGCCGATCCGGCCGGTGAACCGCCCGGCGAGCAGCACGACGGCGACGGCGGCGGGCAGCGCGGCGGCCGCCACCGCCAGGCCGCGGACCCGTAGCACCGCGTGGGCACGTGCCCGTGCCGCGTCGACGCCTGCCACCGTTCGCCACACCCCCTGCCGCCGCCGGGTCGGCCGCCGGTCTGCTCCGGCGGTCGGCCTCGCGGCCCGGTTCGAAGAGTTCAAGAGTTCGAAAAGTTCAAGAGTTCGCAGTCCCGCTTGTACGTCCGTGCACGGGACGGTGGAGAACCGCCTCGGTCCGATCATCGATCGGACCCTCTCCGTGGCGCCTCTGCCCTTGCTGACGCCCGGGTGCGGTGCCGCCGTTCCGGGGTTCCGTCTCCTTCCCCCGAAAGAGGCGGGTGTTCCTGATCCGCAGCATCCCCCCGGTGCGACGCGGCCACCTGCCGACGCTCCCCCGAAGCGGCGGCCCGGAACCGCGGTTCTGCGCACCATAAGGGAGCCGCCCGTCCGCCGTCAGCCGGATGCGCCCGTGATCACTCGAAGGACTGGCGGCGGGCGCCGTTCGGCGCGGGCGGCGGCGGGCGGCGGGGCCCCGGAAACGGATCGGGGGCCTTGGGCCCAGTGAGGTGAGGGGCGGACCCCGCACGACACCGGGCCCAAGGCCCCCACGGCGCGACCGGCGTCAGCCGGCGGCCTTCAGCGCGATGTCGCCGCGGTGGTGCGAGCCGGCCAGCTCGATCCGGGCCACCGCGTCGTACGCCCGGCTACGGGCGGCCTTGAGGTCGGCGCCGGTGGCGGTGACCGAGAGCACCCGGCCGCCAGCCGACAGGATCGCGCCGTCCTCGCCCGCCCGGGTGCCGGCGTGCAGCACATACGCGGTGCCGTCGGCGGCCTCGGCCTCGGCGAGACCGCCGATCGGGTCGCCGGAGCGCGGCGACTCGGGGTAGCCGGCGGCGGCGACCACCACGGTGACGGCGGCGTCGTCGCTCCAGCGCAGCGGCTCGACCTCACCGAGCCTGCCGGTGGCGGCGGCGTGCAGCACCCCGGCGAGCGGGGTCTTCAGCCGGGCCAGGACGACCTGGGTCTCCGGGTCGCCGAAGCGCGCGTTGAACTCGATCACCCGCACCCCGCGCGAGGTGATCGCCAGGCCCGCGTAGAGCAGCCCGGAGAAGGGGGTGCCGCGCCGCCGGAGCTCGTCCACGGTCGGCTGGAGCACGCTCTCCAGCACCTCGTCGACCAGCTTGGGGTCGGCCCACGGCAGCGGCGAGTAGGCGCCCATGCCGCCGGTGTTGGGGCCCTGGTCGCCGTCGCCGACCCGCTTGAAGTCCTGTGCGGGCTGGAGCGGGACGACCGTGGTGCCGTCGGTGACGGCGAAGAGCGAGACCTCCGGGCCGTCCAGGAACTCCTCGATGACCGTACGGCCGCAGGAGGCGGCGTGGGCGAGCGCGGCCGCGCGGTCGTCGGTGACCACCACGCCCTTGCCGGCCGCCAGGCCGTCGTCCTTGACCACGTACGTCGGGCCGAAGGCGTCCAGCGCGGCGGCGGCCTCCTCGGGGGTGGTGCAGACGTAGGAGCGGGCGGTGGGCACCCCGGCGGCGGCCATCACGTCCTTGGCGAACGCCTTGGAGCCCTCCAGCTGCGCGGCCTCCCCGGAGGGGCCGAAGGCGGGGATACCACGGTCGCGTACGGCGTCGGCGACCCCGGCCACCAAGGGGGCCTCCGGGCCGACGACCACCAGGTCGGCGCCGAGCCGGACGGCCAGGTCGGCCACCGCCGAGCCGTCCAGTTGGTCGACCGGGTGCGTCCGGGCGACCTGCGCGATACCGGCGTTGCCGGGGGCGCAGTGCAGCTCGGTGACGTCGGGGTCGTGGGACAGGGAACGGCACAGGGCGTGTTCGCGGGCGCCGCCGCCGATGACAAGGACCTTCACGCCTGGCAAGGGTAGTGCCTGGCCGGTCGGCGGCCGGGGCGCGGGGCCGGGCGGCGGGGTCCGGACGCGGGGCGCCGGGGGTCCGCGGGCCGGTCGGCTGCGGGCGGGAAGCGGTGGAATCAGCGATTTGTCGATTCCGTCACTTTTGAGGCTCTCCGGACACCCACTCTCCCGGGTGAAATCCGACTACCCGGCAAATCGCCCCCGCCTTGGCCTCCCGGGGGCCTTTGCGGCCACCTTCCGGGGCGAAGGCTCCCCACGGTCAGCCATTTGGCGGTAAGAAGTCCTCTTGGAGAACTGCCGGCACCCGGCCGGTACGGCCGCACAGGGAGTCCCACAGGTGAGCCAGCCGGAAATGCAGCCCGAGGAGAACCCCTGGGGCAACGAACCAGGCGAGGAGGACCAGGCCACGGCGATCATCGCCGAGGACCGGTCGCGCCCCCGCCGCACCGACCTGAGCGCACGCCAGTTCCCGCTGGGTGACTGGGGCGAGCCCGCGGAGCGGCTGGAGGAGCTGTACCGCTGGTCGGAGGAGCGGGCCGTCGAGGCGATCGACTGGTACCTGCGCGACCGGGCGTGGAAGCGCCGCACGGCCAGGGCGCTGCGGGTGCTGGCCGCGCTGCTCGCGGTCGGCGGCACGGTGCTGCCGCTGGTCGATCTGACCACGCTGTGGCCGGGCGCCTCGCACTGGGGCTACGTCCTGCTGCTGCTGGCCGGTGCCTGCCTGGGTGCGGACCGGGCGTTCGGCCTCACCTCCGGCTGGATGCGCGACGTCAGCACGGCGCAGGCGTTGCAGCGCCGGTTGGAGGCGTTCCAGTTCGACTGGGCGTCGGAGTGCGTACGCGAGGTGCTCGGCCCCACCGAGGGCACCGCGGCCGAGGCGGCGGAGCGCTGCCTCGGGGTGCTGCGGCGGTTCTGCGAGGACGTCTCGGACATGGTGCGCAGCGAGACGGCCGAGTGGATGCTGGAGTTCCGCGCCGGGATGAGCCGGCTGCCGACCCAGGCGCCGGGGGCGTGGGGCAACCGCAGCGAGGGCAGCCCGGGGGCCCAGGTGCGGGTGCTGCCGACGCCGGGGACCCGGCCGACGATGCCCCGTCAGCGCCCGCCGGAGGGGCCCCTGCGGTAGTCCGCGTGCGGGGCCCGCTCAGGGGCGCGTACCGGTCGGCGCGCGCCCCTGCGGTCGCCGCCCGGCCTGGGCTCAGGCATGGACTGGGAGCTGGGGCCCGGACCACGGGCTCAGGCTCGGGCCCGGACGCGGGATCAGGCGAAGACGATCATCGATCCCTGGCCCAGGCTGCGGACCGCCGCCGCGTGCAGTCCCGCCCAGGCGTGCCGCTCCCGGGCGAACGGGCCCAGGTCGTCCAGCGGCGGGTTGAACGGCTGCTCCAGCTCGGTCGGTCCCAGCGGCCGGGTGGGCCGCGGCGGGGCCGCCGGGTCGATGCCCAGCACCGGCGCCACCGCCTGCAACTCCCGCAGCAGCCCGTGCGCGGAGCCGAGCGGCCCCCCGGCGGCCAGCAGCGACTCGTCGACCAGCGGGGTGGCGAAGTCGACCGGCACATAGGCGCCCGCATGGTCGAAGTGCCAGACCAGGTGCGACTGCTCGGCGGTGCCCTCGAACATCTCCAGCAGTTGCTCGTAGTCGCTGCCCAGCGCCTCCACCGGCGTCACCTCGAAGCCGGTGAGCTGGAGCAGGTAGGCGCGGCGCAGGAAGTGCAGCGAGTCGTAGTCGAAGGCGGCCACCGGTTCCACGTCGCCGCTCAGTCCGGGCATGTACTGGAAGACCGGCACCTCGGGCAGCCCCTGCGCCACCAGCGCGGCGTTGTAGACGTCGAGGTCGTCCCGGAAGGGGTTCTCCGGAGCGTGGCAGAGCACGTCCACCAGCGGGACGAGCCAGATGTCGCAGGCCACAAGCACTCCTGTGCGCTGCTCGCGCGGGGCGTCGGGGGCGGGGGTGACCGTACGCCGTGGCGCTGGACACGCCGGACGGGCACGGACCGCTCACCCTACCGGCCGGGCGCGCCGCGCGGGTCGGGACGAGCGGCGCCGGGTCCTTGGGCGGCGGCAGGTCCCGGGTCCGGCTCGTCCGCCGCCTCGTCGTCCAGCAGCAGCGGCAGCGGCAGCCGTGCCTCGTCGAGCCGATGGCCGCTCAGTTCGGCCATCAGCTCCACCGTCGACCGGTTGTAGGCCAGGATCATCCGGTGCGCCCCGGTGCGGTCCCGCGCCGCGATCCGGTCCACCAGCTCGACATGGCCGGACCAGCACAGCCGCGCCCGGTCGGGATCGGCCCGCAGCTGGGGGGCGGCGTACATCCACGACTGGACCCGCAGCCAGTCCAGGTAGTGCGCGATCCGGGGGTTGCCCAGCAGCCCGCACACCTCCTGCCAGAAGCGGTGGTCGCAGCCGACCAGCACATCCAGCTGCCCGGTCTGCGCGGCGCGGGCCGCCGCCTCGGCACGGCGGCGCACCGACGGCAGCCGCTCCCAGCCGAGGCGGCCCGAGCGGCGGCCCAGGTGGCGGAAGACGCTGTCGGTGAGCATGGTGCGCGCCTCGACGATGTCCAGGAAGTCCTGCCAGGTCAGCGCCGGTACGGCGAAGCCGCGGTGGTGCTCCACCCGTAGCAGGCCCTGGGCGGTGAGGTCGACCAGCGCCTCCCGGGCGGGGGTGGCCGAGACGCCGTAGAGCTCCGCGATCTCCTTGACGGTGAAATGGCTGCCCGCCACCAGCCGCCCGGCCATCATCTCGTCCCGCAGGGCGTTGGCGATCTGCTCGCGGAGGCTGCTGCGCTGCACGGCGGTGCGTCCGCTGCCAGCGGGCATGTGGGCACTCCTCCTCGACGGCCGACCTCCCGCACACCGTACGCGAAGGGCGCGCGAGGGCGGGCGGCAGCCCGTTCCATCGCGGACGAACGGCCGTGTCCGGCCCGGCAGGCGGCCGGACGGCCCGGCGGCGGGCCCGCGTCGGGCCCGCCGCCGGGCGGTCGTCAGACGGTGTGCGCGTCGGCGGCGGTCAGCGCCTCGTCCAGGATCGCCAGGCCCGCCTTGGCCTCCGTCTCCGAGACATTGCACGGCGGGACCACGTGCAGCCGGTTCATGTTGATGAACGGCCACAGACCGCGCTGCTTGCAGGCCGCGGCCAGCTCCGCCATCGGCTGGTTGGCGGCGCCGCCCGCGTTGTACGGCACCAGCGGCTCACGGGTGGCGCGGTCCCGGACCAGCTCCACCGCCCAGAAGACGCCCAGGCCACGCACCTCGCCCACCGACCGGTGGCGCTCCGCCAGCTCCCGCAGCCCGGGGCCGAGCACCTTCTCCCCGATCTCGCGGGCGTTCTCCACGATCCGCTCCTCGCGCATCGCGGTGATGGTCGCGACGGCGGAGGCGCAGGCCAGCGGGTGGCCGGAGTAGGTGAGGCCGCCGGGGTAGGGGCGCTCGGCGAAGGTCGCGGCGATCTTCGCGGAGATGGCGACGCCGCCCAGCGGCACATAGCCGGAGTTGACGCCCTTGGCGAAGGTCAGCAGGTCGGGGGTGACGCCCCAGTGGTCGGCGGCGAACCACTCGCCGGTACGGCCGAAGCCGGCCATCACCTCGTCCAGCACGAAGACGATCCCGTACCGGTCGCAGATCTCCCGCACCCCGGCCAGGTAGCCGGCCGGCGGCACCAGCACCCCGGCCGTGCCGACCACCGTCTCCAGCACGATCGCGGCCACCGTCTGCGGGCCCTCGAAGGCGATCACCTGCTCCAGGTGGGCCAGCGCCCGCTCGCACTCCTGCGCCTCGCTGTCGGCGTGGAAGTGGGAGCGGTAGGCGTACGGCCCCCAGAAGTGCACCACGCCGGAGGTGCCGGTCTCGTTCGGCCAGCGGCGCGGGTCACCGGTGAGGGCGATGGCGTTGGCGGTGGCGCCGTGGTACGAGCGGTACGCGGCCAGCACCTTCTGCCGGCCGGTGTGCAGCCGGGCCATCCGGACGGCGTTCTCGACGGCCTCGGCGCCGCCGTTGGTGAAGAAGATCTTGTCCAGGTCGCCCGGGGTCAGCTCCGCGATCAGCCGGGCGGCCTCGCTGCGTACGTCGATCGCGAAGGCGGGCGCGAAGGTGCACAGCTTGGCGGCCTGCTCCTGGATCGCGGCGACCACCCGGGGGTGCTGGTGCCCGATGTTGGTGTTGACCAGCTGCGACGAGAAGTCCAGGTACTTGTTGCCGTCGTAGTCCCAGAAGTACGAGCCCTCCGCGCCGGCCACGGCGAGGGGGTCGATCAGGCCCTGCGCGGACCACGAGTGGAAGACGTGCGCGCGGTCAGCGGCCTTGACGGCCTGCCCGGCGGAAGGGTCGGCGGGGATGCTCATACCGCCCACCCTAGGGAGCCCGTCCCCGTCCCGGACACTTGCACGGTGTCTGCCGTACCGGGGCGGTCCCGACACCCTGTCACTCAGCCCCGGGCCAGGCGGGCGGTGAGGGCCTGCTTGGCGGGGGGCCACTCGTCGATGAGCATCGAGAAGTAGACGCTGTCGCGCCAGGTGCCGTCCGGATAGCGGCGGTGGCGGCGGGCCACGCCCTCGCGGACGGCGCCGAGGCGGGCGATGGCGTTCTGCGAGCGCTCGTTGCGGTGGTGGGTCTTCCACTGCACCCGGCCGTAGCCCAGCTCCTCGAAGGCGTGGGTGAGCAGCAGCAGCTTGGCCTCGGTGTTGACCGGGGTGCGCCAGTGGGCGCGGCCGTACCAGGTCCAGCCGATCTCCAGCCGTTCGTCGGCCTCGTGGATGTCGCAGTAGGTCGTCCAGCCGATGGCGCGGCCGCCGGCCGGCTCGATCACCGCGAACGGGACGTACGCCCCGCGCTCGGCGTCGGCCAGCAGTGACCGGGCGATGGCGCGCAGCTCGGCCTCGGTGCGCGGGGTCGGGTGCGGCAGCCAGCGCCACACCTCGTCGTCGTCGCCACCGGCGGCGAAGAGGTCCGGCAGGTGGTCGAGGGTGAGCGGTTCGAGGCGGATGTGGCGGCCCTGGAGGACGGTGGGCAGCGGGGTCTTGGCAGGCATGGGGAGAACCTAGCCACCCTTTGCACTAGCTGCAAGTAGGTTTTGCATTAGTTCATTCGATGGCCCGCTGACATGCCGGAAGGCCGCCGGCGGTGTGCCGGCGGCCTTCCGGAGTGGGCTCAGATGAAGGAGTTGATCTCGATGGTCTCGGTGCGGCCCGGACCGACGCCGATGGCGGAGATCGGGGCGCCCGACATCTCCTCCAGCGCCTTGACGTACGCCTGGGCGTTCTTCGGCAGGTCGGAGAAGGACTTGGCCTTGGTGATGTCCTCGGACCAGCCCGGCAGCAGCTCGTAGACCGGCTTGGCGTGGTGGAAGTCCGACTGGTTGTAGGGCAGTTCCTCCACCCGGCGGCCGTCGACCTCATACGCGACGCAGACCGGGATCTGCTCCCAGCCGGTGAGCACGTCCAGCTTGGTGAGGAAGAAGTCGGTGAGGCCGTTGACCCGGGTCGCGTAGCGGGCGATCACCGCGTCGAACCAGCCGCAGCGCCGATCGCGGCCGGTGGTCACCCCGCGCTCGCCGCCGATCCGGCGCAGCGCCTCGCCGTCCTCGTCGAGCAGTTCGGTCGGGAACGGTCCCGAGCCGACGCGGGTGGTGTACGCCTTGAGGATGCCGATCACCCGGTCGATGCGGGTGGGGCCGATGCCGGAGCCGGTGCAGGCGCCGCCCGAGGTGGGGTTGGACGAGGTCACGAAGGGATAGGTGCCGTGGTCCACGTCCAGCAGGGTGCCCTGGCCGCCCTCCAGCAGCACCACCTTGCCGGCGTCCAGCGCCTGGTTGAGGACCAGGGTGGTGTCGGCCAGGTAGGGGCGCAGCTTGTCGGCGTAGCCCAGGTACTCCTGGACGACCAGGTCGGCGGGCATCGCGCGGCGGTTGTAGAGCTTGACCAGGATCTGGTTCTTGTCGGCGAGGGCCGCCTCGACCTTCTGCCGCAGGATGGACTCGTCGAAGAGGTCCTGCACCCGGATGCCCACCCGGTTGATCTTGTCGGCGTAGGTCGGGCCGATGCCCCGGCCGGTGGTGCCGATCCGCCGCTTGCCGAGGAACCGCTCGGTGACCTTGTCGAGGGTCCGGTGGTACGGCGTGATCAGATGGGCGTTGCCGGAGATCAGCAGCTTCGAGGTGTCGATGCCGCGGTCCTGGAGTCCGGTCAGCTCGGAGAGCAGCACACCCGGGTCGATGACGACCCCGTTGCCGATGACCGGTGTGCAGTTGGGGCTGAGGATGCCCGAGGGGAGAAGGTGGAGGGCGTACTTCTGATCGCCGACGACCACGGTGTGGCCGGCATTGTTGCCGCCCTGGTAGCGGACTACGTAGTCCACGGAACCGCCGAGGAGGTCGGTTGCCTTCCCCTTGCCCTCGTCACCCCACTGAGCGCCGACGAGCACGAGTGCGGGCACAGGCGTACACCCCTTCCGGGCGGGGCATCCTGGCGGCGGAAGGCCGCCGGATTCGGCCCCGAGATAGACGAAGCCCCTGGCGCAACAGCGCAAGGGGCTCTTGCACCGAGAGATTACCTGAGGAAGGACCGCGCGTGTCGTCCGAGTACACGGCGGGGCAGCCGCTGCTGGTGGTCATCGCCCCTACCGCCCGACGGGTGGACCCGGAGTCGGTACGGATCGCCAAGGACGTGCTGTGCGGCGGCGCCGCGGTGAAGGTCGCGATGCCGGAGGGCCCGGCTGAGCTCGATCGGGTGCTGGCGCATCGCGGCCGGAAGAGACCGGTGGTGATCGGTGACGACCGGGCTCTCCAACTGGTGGTCCAGACCCTGTACCGGCAGCGCGAACTGGGGGCCGGAGCGGTCGGCCTGATACCGGTCGGCGGGCCCGCCACCATGGCTCTGGCCAGGGCTTTGGGCATTCCGACCGAGCCGGTGGCGGCGGCCCGCGCGGTGCTGGCCGGGCATGAGCGGAGCCTGGACCTGCTGGTGGACGACAGCGGTGGCGTGGTCCTCGGTGAGCTGTGCATTCCGGGGCGCGCGGCGACCTCGGAGGGCGCGCGCGACGGCGGGGCGCGGGACGGCGCGGCGGGCGCCGGGGATGCTGCCGCCGACCGGTCCGGGGGTGGGTCCGCGACGGGGCGCGTCGGCTTCCGGGAGGCGCGCGGCGGGGTCGACGATCCCAATGGCGGCGAAACCTGTTCGCTCTCAGCGAAACAGCCTGCGGCCGGGCAGGGGACGGCTCTCGGCTCGGCGGACAGCTCCTGGTGGTCGCTGGCCCCGGCCGTGCTGCGGCGGACCGCCCGATCGGTCGTCCGGGCGGTGCGGCCCGGTGCGGCAGCGCCGTCGGACGGGCACGGACCCGGGCACCGGCTCCGGGTGGAGGTGGACGGCGCCCTGGTGGCCGATGTCGACCGGCCGGTGCGGCTGGTGGCGGTCCGGCTCGCCGCCGTGGAGAGTGCGCGGCCGGGTGCGGCGGGGGCGGGCGAGCCGGTGGACGGTGCGGCCGAGGTGCTGGTCCGGCCGCCGACGGCTTCGGGGCGGACGCTGCGGGTACGGGCGCGGACGGTCACGGTGGCGGGGCGGGACTTCAGCTACGAGGCCGACAGCGAGCTCACCGGCCCGGTGCGCTCCCGTACCTGGACGGTCCGGCCCGCCGCTTGGCGGTTGACCGTGCCGGCGGCTTCGGCGGGGTGAGCGGGGTGCCCCCGGTCCGGGGGCGGGGAGGTTGCCGTGGCGGGGCCACCACCCGGGGGTGCGGGGACGGCACTGCGCGGCGCTCTACGGCCGTGCGGGGCTGGCCGCGCAGTTCCCCGCGCCCCTGACGGGGCACCGCCCAGCCCTGCGGCGCAGGTAGCCACCCGGGGGTGCGGGATCGGCACTGCGCGGCGCTCTACGGCAGTGGGGGGCTGGCCGCGCAGTTCCCCGCGCCCCTGACGGGGCACCGCCCAGCCCCACGGCGCAGGTAGCCACCCGGGGGTGCGGGGACGGCACTGCGCGGCGCTCTACGGCCGTGCAGGGCTGGCCGCGCAGTTCCCCGCGCCCCTGACGGGGCACCGCCCAGCCCCGCGCCCAAGGCAAACGGCCAACCACGCACCACCCAGGGGCGCGAGGAACTGCGCGAGCAACCCACCACCCAACGACGCGACAAAGGCCACACCCGACGCTCTACGGCCGTGCGGGGCTGGCCGCGCAGTTCCCCGCGCCCCTGACGGGGCACCGCCCGGCCCCGCGTCCAAGGCAAGCGGTCAACCACGCAACCCGCTCAGAGTTCGACCAGGAGTTCCGTCAGGCCACGGATGACGTAGCCGGGCTGCCAGGTCGGCTCGTGGAGGGCGTGGAGGGTGGGGGCGGCGTGGAGGAGGGCGCCGAAGGACTCGGTGAGTTCCAGCCGGGCCAGCGGGGCGCCCAGGCAGAAGTGGATGCCCGCGCCGAAGGTGATGTGCGGGTTGTCGGCGCGGGCCAGGTCCAGCCGGTCGGGGTCGGTGAACCGCTCCGGGTCGCGGTTGGCGGAGCCGAACAGCAGCGCCACCTCCGCCCCGCGCGGAATCCGCACCCCCGCCACCTCGATGTCGTCCAGCACCCAGCGCTCGAACATCTGGAGCGGGGTGTCGTACCGCATCAGCTCCTCGATCGCGGTGGGCAGCAGCCCTGCCGGGTCGGCCCGCAGCGCCGCCAGCTGGTCGGGGTTGCGCAGCAGCGACCACCAGCCGTTGCCGGTGGTGTTCACGGTGGCCTCGTGCCCGGCGTTGAGCAGCAGGACGCAGGTGGAGATCATCTCCTGCTCGGTGAGCTTCTCCCCCTCGTCGTGGGCGGCGATCAGCGCCGAGACCAGGTCCTCGCCCGGCGTACGGCGGCGCTCGCTGATCAGCGTCCGCAGGTAGTCGGAGAACTCGATGCTGGCCCGCACCGCGCGCCGGGCCGTCTCCTCGGTGGGGTTCAGCTCGAACATGCCGACGATCGCGGCCGACCAGGGCCGCAGCAGGTGCCGATCGCCCTCCGGGACGCCCAGCATCTCCGCGATCACCGCGACCGGCAGCGGCTCCGCGACCCGGGCCACCAGGTCGCCGCCGCCGTCCTTGACCAGGCCGTCCACCAGTTCGCCCGCGATCCGCCGCACGGCGGGCCGCAGCGACTCCACCATGCGCGGGGTGAACGCCTTGGAGACCAGCCGGCGGATGCGGGTGTGGTCGGGGGCCTCCAGGTCGAGCAGCCCGTTGCCGTTGAGGGTGTGGAACGGCTCGTGCTCCGGCGGCGGCGGGGTGCGGCCGAACTCCTCATGGCTGAACCGGTGCAGATAGGTGCGGCCGAGCCGCCGGTCGCGGAGCAGCGCGCTGACGTCGGCGTGCCGGGAGATCAGCCACTGGTCGCTGGGCTCGTAGTACGTCACCGGGGCGTGCTCGCGCAGCCGGGCGTAGACGTCGTACGGGTGGGCGACGAACTCGGCGGACCAGGGGTCGAACCCCCAGCTGGGCGCGGACGGGGCGGATATGGCCTGGTCGGGGGGCGGAGTGTTCACGTGCGGCTCCTGCGCTGACGGCCTGCGGCCGGTGGGGGTGCTGCGGCCACTGTAGGCGCGGCCCGCGCGGTGTCCCGAGCGAGGTCGGCCAGGGCGGCGGTCAGCAGCGCGCAGGCGGCCGTACCGGGGTCGACCGGCGCGAAGTGGCCGGTGGCGGGCAGGATGAGCAGCCGCGCGGCGGGGTCGGCGGCGGCGTACGCCCGGGACTGGGCGGGCGGTACGTCCGGATCGTCCGCGCCGTGCAGCAGTACGGTCCGCACGCCGGTGGGCCCGAGCGCGACCGGGTCCGCGTACGGCAGCCGCCCCGCGACCAGGTCCGCGCCGCCGAGGAAGGCGGTCGCCGCGCCCGCGCCGAGGCCGTCCCGGACGGCGGCGGCCAGGTCCGCGACCGGCGCGGCGGCCAGCACCCCGCGCGGCCGGCGGCCGCCGCGCCAGGGCGCGTCCGCCGGCAGCTGCGACCGGGCGGCGGCCCAGAGCGCCAGCTGCCCGCCCGCCGAGTGGCCGAGCAGCAGCGGCGGCCCGGCGGCGGGACCGGTGTCGGCGGGGGTGGTGCCGGCGGGGATGGTGGCGGCGGGAATGGTGTCGACCGCCGCCGCGATGTCGTCCAGCGTCGCCGCGAAGCCGCAGGCCCGCCGGTACTCGACCAGCGCGGCGGTGTAGCCGTGCCCGGCGAGGTGCGCGGCGAGCGGGGAGAGGTGGCGCCGGTCGTACGCCTGCCGCCAGAAGCCGCCGTGGATCAGCAGCACCGTCGGCGCCGCCGGGTCGGCGGCCGGCCACAGGTCGCAGAGCTGGTCCGGGTGGCCGCCGTAGCGCAGGGTGCGCGGCGGCGGGACCGGCGCGCGGCCCAGCAGGGCGCGCTCCTCGGCGCCGGCCGGGTCAGACACGGCTGCGGGCCGTCCACAGCTCGGGGAAGACGGTGCGGGCGGCCCGCTTCTCCAGCCAGGCCACGCCGGGTGAGCCGCCGCTGCCCGCTTTGGCCCCCATCGCCCGGCGGGTGGCGAGCAGATGGTCGCTGCGCCAGCGCCAGACCAGCTCCCCGATGTCGGTGAGCGCCTCCCCGAGGGCGAGCAGCGGGCTGTGCTGCGGCCCGGCGTAGATCTGCCGCCAGACCTCCTCGACGCCCGGGTGCGCGGTGTACGCCTCGGTGACGTCGCGCCGCAGCACCTCCTGCGGCACCGGCAGCCCCCGGCGGTGCAGTTGTTCGAGCACGGCGTCGTACAGGCTCGGCTCCGCGAGCGCCGCCGCCAGCTCCTCGTGCACCTTGGGGTGGCCCTGGTGCGGCCGCAGCAGCGACCGCGACTTGTCCCCGAGCAGGAACTCGACTTGCCGGTACATCGCGGACTGGAAGCCGGACGCCTCACCGAGCGCGCTGCGGTAGGCGTTGAACTGGACCGGGGTGAGCGCGGCGATCGGCCGCCAGGAGTCGTTGAGCGCCTGGTGCGCGGTGAGGCTGCGGCGCAGCGCGTCCATCGCCGTTTCGAGGTCGTCGCGGTACAGCGCGTCGCGGGCGGTGCGCCACTCGTGGACGAGCAGGACGAACCACAGCTCCATGACCTGGGTGGTGACCAGGAAGGCCAGCTCCCCCGGGTCGTCGGAGAGCGGCTGCTGGAGCTGTGCGAGCACGGAGGCGTGCACATACTCCTCGTACGGGGTCGTCCCGGCGAACTCCAGGGTGGGTGTGCCCGTTGCGGAGTCGGCGGGGACGGATTCGGGCTCGATCATCAGGGATCTCCTCTGCGGCTCCGAGAACCGCTGTGATCCCTATCATGTGCCGCCGACCGGCGGAAGGGCGCTCGCGCGCCCCCCGCACGCCCGCCGGGACCGGCCCGGCGGGCGTACGGGGGTCGGGCCGGGTCAGCCCAGGGTCTCCGCCGCGGTGGGGGAGCTGTCGCGCAGGAACTGGTGGCAGCGGTCGGCCTCCGGCTTCTCACCGATCGCGTCGGCCGCCCGAGCGAGGGCGTGCAGGGCGCGCAGGAAGCCCCGGTTGGGCTCGTGCTCCCACGGCACCGGGCCGTGGCCCTTCCAGCCGTTGCGGCGCAGCGCGTCCAGCCCCCGGTGGTAGCCGGTGCGGGCGTACGCGTACGACTCGACCACCCGGCCGGCCGCGAAGGCGTCGTCGGCGAGCTGCGCCCAGGCCAGCGACGACGTGGGGTGGGCGGCGGCCACCTCGGCGGGGGAGGCGCCCGCCGCCAGCTGCTCCAGCGGCTCGGGCTCGACGGGCAGATGGGTCGGGGGCGGGCCCCCGAGCAGGTTCTCGTGGATGCTCATGGCACCAGTCTGCACGGTGCGGACACGCCGAGTGCCCCGGTACGGGGTTCGTACCGGGGCACTCGGCGGCGGGCTTACTTGATCTTCGTACCGGCGGAGCGGAGGCTCTGCGTGGCCTCCAGCACGCGGGCGGCCATGCCGGCCTCGGCGAGCTTGCCCCAGGTGCGCGGGTCGTAGGTGTTCTTCCGGCCGACCTCGCCGTCGACCTTCAGCACGCCGTCGTAGTTGCGGAAGACGTGGTCGACCACCGGGCGGGTGAAGGCGTACTGGGTGTCGGTGTCGATGTTCATCTTGACGACGCCGTGCTCCAGCGCGGTGGTGATCTCCTCGGCGGTGGAGCCCGAGCCGCCGTGGAAGACGAAGTAGAACGGGTCCTGCTTGCCGTACTTGGCGCCGACGCCGTCCTGCAGCTCGCGCAGCAGCTCCGGCTTGAGGACGACGTTGCCCGGCTTGTAGACGCCGTGCACATTGCCGAAGGAGGCGGCCAGCAGGTAGCGGCCCTTCTCGCCCAGGCCCAGCGCCTCGGCGGTGCGGATCGCGTCGGCGACGCTGGTGTACAGCTTGTCGTTGATCTCGTGGGTGACGCCGTCCTCCTCGCCGCCGGTCGGGGTGATCTCGACCTCAAGGACGATCTTGGCCTGCGCGGCCTGGGCCAGCAGCTCCTGGGCGATCTCCAGGTTGTCGGCCAGGGTCTCGGCGGAGCCGTCCCACATGTGCGACTGGAAGAGCGGGTTGCGGCCCTGGGCCACCCGCTCCTGCGAGATCTTCAGCAGCGGGCGGACATAGCCGTCCAGCTTGTCCTTGGGGCAGTGGTCGGTGTGCAGCGCCACGGTGACCGGGTACTTCTCGGCCACGATGTGGGCGAACTCGGCCAGGCCCACGGCGCCGGTGACCATGTCCTTGCTGTACTGGCCGCCGAGGAACTCGGCGCCGCCGGTGGAGATCTGGATGATGCCGTCGCTCTCCGCCTCGGCGAACCCGCGCAGCGCGGCGTGGAGGGTCTGCGTCGAGGTGACGTTGATGGCCGGGTAGGCGAACTTGCCCGCCTTGGCCCGGTCGAGCATCTCGGTGTAGACCTCGGGAGTTGCGATGGGCATGGAATCCGCTCCTGTCGGTGTGCGGTGTACGTACTGTGAACGCCTGCGCCATCTTCCCAGAAGAGCGGCCCTGCTTCATCTTCCTGCCCGACAGGCGGGACGGCGGCGCGACTCACGGTGCCGAAAGGTCGGCCCGCTACTCTGCATCGGTGGACACGACGACGCTCGCGCTCAACCTCCTCGACGCCAAGTCGCTGATCTCCTCCCTCGGCACGGTCGGGCTCCTTGCGATCCTCTTTGCCGAGACGGGGCTGCTGATCGGCTTCTTCTTCCCCGGCGACTCGCTGCTGATCCTGGCGGGGGTGGCCGCCTCGGGCGCGGCCGCCAAGGCCTTCGGGGACGGTGTGCAGATGCCCATCGGCGTACTGCTGGTGGGCGCGCCGTTGTGCGCCATCGCGGGTGCGCAGCTCGGACATCTGCTGGGGGCCAAGGTGGGCCTGCGGATGTTCGACAAACCGGAGTCGAAGATCTTCCGCCGGGAGTATGTGGAGAAGGCCGAGTTCTACTTCGAGAAGTTCGGGCCCTCCAAAGCCGTGGTGATGGCCCGCTTCATTCCGATCGTACGGACGTTCCTGAATCCGGTGGCGGGCACGCTGGAGATGCCGGCCCGGAAGTTCTTCGTCTGGAATGTCGTCGGCGGGGTGCTGTGGACCGAGTCGATGCTGCTGATCGGTTACTTCACCGGTGACCAGCTGGCCGGGGTGATCGACAAGTACCTGATCCCGGCGATGGCGCTGATCGTGCTGCTCTCGGTCTCGCCGATCCTGTTCGAGGTGCTGCGGGAGCGCAAGAAGAAGAAGGCCGGCGGTGACGTCGAGGCGGCGCCCGAGCCGGTCGACCGGGACACCGTCCCGCCGGGCGGCGGCGGCCGGCACCGGCGCCGCTGAACGGGTGCGCGGCCGAACGGGCGTACGGCGAGGGCGGGCGGGTGTTTCACGTGAAACATCCGCCCGCCCTCGCCGTACAGGTGGACCCGATCAGCCCCCGGACACCATCAGCCCAGGTCGAGGTCCTGGAGGGTGAAGGCGGTGTAGTACGGCAGGCCGGCCTGCTGGATCGCCGGGGCGGCGCCGCGCTCCACGATCACCGCGACGCCGACCACCTCGGCGCCGGCCTCGCGCAGCGCCTCCACGGCGGTGAGCACCGAGCCGCCGGTGGTGGAGGTGTCCTCCACGGCGAGCACCCGGCGGCCCTTGACGTCCGGGCCCTCGATCCGGCGCTGGAGACCGTGCGCCTTGCCCGCCTTGCGGACCACGAAGGCGTCCAGCGCCCGGCCGCGCGCGGCGGCGGCGTGCAGCATCGCCCCGGCCACCGGGTCGGCGCCCAGGGTCAGGCCGCCGACGGCGTCGTACTCCAGGTCGGCGGTGAGGTCCAGCAGCACCCGGCCCACCAGCGGAGCGGCCTGGCCGTCCAGGGTGATGCGGCGCAGGTCGACGTAGTAGTCGGCCTCCCGGCCGGAGGAGAGGATGACCTTGCCGTGCACGACGGCCTTGTCCTTGATCTGCGCCAGCAGGGCGTCGCGGTCGTTGCTCATGGACCACAACAGTAGTTGTGCTTCACCGGCGCTCCCACCGCCAGGTGGTCACCGCCTCCAGCGGGTCGATCGGGGTGACCAGCCGGGGATCGGTGTTGACGGCGTTGGGCGGGCCGGTCTGCGGCTCCACGCAGAGGGCGTCGCCCAGCCGGTCGAAGACCACCGCCCAGCGGCAGTCGCTGGTGAGCGTCAGCCGCAGCAGCCCCGGCCAGTCCAGGGTGGCGCGCATGCCGTCCGGCATGCCGAAGCAGTCGTCCCAGGGGCCGGGCAGCGGGTCGATCCGGCGGCCGGTGGGCAGGTCGTCGGCGCCGCGCTCCTCCTGCCAGGCCGGTGCGAAGTCCAGCCGGACGGGTTCGGCGTCCTCGGGGGCGCCCAGCGGCCGGCGCAGGAACCACGGGTGCCAGCCGGCCTGCGCCGGGAAGGAGTCGCCCCGGGTCTCCACCGCCAGGGTGATCCGCAGCCGGTCCGGGTCGAGCTCGAAGCGCTGGGTGACCCGGCCGGGGTACGGCCAGGGGTCGGCCAGGTCGTACACGAAGGCGGCCTCGCCGTCGGTCGGCGGGGCGGCGCGGCGCCAGACCTCGGCCACGCCGGTGCCGTGGACGGCGTGCGGCGGCAGCACGCCGGTGGGCAGCTGATGGCGTACCGGGCCGTTGTCGAGCACGCCCCGGTCCACCCGCCCGGCCCAGGGGACCATCGGGAAGCTGCCCCAGCCGAACAACCGGTCCGAGAGCCCGGCGGGCTCCGCCGGGGCCGGACGCAGCAGCTCCAGGCCACCGATGCGCAGGCTCGCCAGCCGGCAGCCGGCGGCGGGCAGCACGGTGGCCTCGGCGTCCCCGGCGGTGAGGCGGACGGCGGACTCCCGGGCCCGTACAGGGTCGGTGGCGGCGCTGGTCACGTGTTCTCCGTAACTTCCGGCGACTTCTCGGCGACTTCTCGGCGGCTTCCGGTGGCGTACGGCTGGTCGGGGGCCTGGGCCTCAGTGGCGGCGCAGTGCGCGGGCGAGGGCGACCGCCGCGCCGCCGAGCAGGGCGACGCCGCCGCCGATCACCCAGGGCATCAGGTTGCGCTCGGCGTCCGGGGTGGCGACGGGGGTCGCGGGGCCGCGCTCGGCGCCGGTCCAGCGGGCGGCGGCCCTGGCGCGGGCGCTGCGGGCGGGCAGCGCGGGGGCGTAGCGGCCGCGCGGCGGGGCGTGGTCGACCTCCTCGGCGGAGCGGCCGACGATGCTGCGGCGTACGGGGCCGTCCAGCAGGTCGGAGGCGTCGGCGGGGGCGCCGTCGCCCAGCTCGCCGTCCAGCATCCGGGCGGCGTCCAGCGCGCTGAGGTCGGCGTCCACGGTCTCGGCCGGGTCGGGCTCGCCGGAGACGCCGGGCAGCTCGGCTTCGGGCAGCTCGGCGTCAGGCAGCTCGGCATCGGGGAGGTCGACGCCGGGCAGGTCCACATCGTCCAGGGCGTCCAGCGGGCCCAGCTCCGGGAAGGCGTCCAGCTCGCCGGCCTCGGCGCTGCGCAGCTCCTCCTCAAGCTCCTCCATGGCCTCGGCGACCTCGACGGCGTCCACGGTGTCGGCGGCGTCGCCGAGCGGTTCGGGCTGCTCGACCTGGTCGGCCTGGTCGGTGGCGGCCGGGTCGGCGGCGAGGGCGGCGGCGAAGCGTTCCAGCAGCCGCTGGCCCGCGACGGCCACGGCGGGCGCGTCCAGCTCCAGCAGCCGCCCCTTGACGGCCAGGTCACCACGGACGGTCAGCAGCGTGGTGGGGGCGCCGGGGCGCTCCTCCTCGGCGGTGAACAGCAGGGCTGCGGACGCCTCACCGCCGCCGCGCGCCTCCCGGCCCTCCGCGACGACCGACAGGACGCCGCCGTCGTCAGGGGCGGCGGTGAACTCACCCCGGTAGGTGATGGTGACGCCGCCGACCCGCAGCCGCAGCCGCCCGGTGACCCGCCCCCCGGCGGCGGGCCCGTCCACCATCAGTCCGGGCACGCACCGGGCCGGCAGCCCCGGGTCACGCAGCGCCTGCCGGACGAGCCGGACCGGAAGCGGGACGAGGACCTGATGCTCCATGTCGGGGAGCCTACCCATCGGCCCCGGGACGTAGCAGAGCCTTGCCACGGACACGCGGCCCCGCCAACCCGAATGTCCGGAACCCCACCCAGCCCTGGCGGCGCCGCCCTCGGAGACATGGGCACCTGCGCCCCGGGAGCGCGCGCCCGTTTGCGGGTGACGTCTTGGGGATGGTCGGCCGCGCCCCCGTGCCGGGCGCGCGCCCGGCACGGGCCTCAGGGGCGCGGGAAACGGCGCGGGCAACCGCCCACCCGCCCCGAGAGCCCCCGCCGCCCCGCGGCCGTCAGCCGAGGGGGCGGAGCAGGGTGCCCGGGGCCGGGGTGGGGCGGCGCGGGGCGAGGGGGGTGACGCCGGGGGGCAGGGCGGGGCGCTGGCGGGCGGCGAGGACGTACCCCTGGTCCGCCGGGCCGCCGCAGCCGCCGCCCACCGGAGCGTCGTACGGCGCCGTCCGCAGCCCCGCCGAGCGGACGGTGGCCTCCACCGCCCAGAAGCGCCGCTCCGCCCCGAGCGGCCCGACCCGCACCGCGAGCCGGCCGCCGGGCGCCAGCAGCCGGGCGGCCAGCCCGTACAGCTCCTCGGGGTACGGCGCCCCGCCCGCCGCCCCCGGCCCGTCGAGCAGGACCACGTCGAAGCGCGGCCCGGCGGCCGCGCCGCGCAGCCAGGAGAGGGCGTCCGAGGCGGCGACCCGCACCCGGGGATCGTCCAGCGAGCGGTGGTTGAGCGCGGTGAGCCCGGGGTCGGTCCTGGCCAGGGCGGTGAGGTCCGGGTCGGGCTCCACCACCACCGCGCGCCGTACGCCGGGCTGCCGCAGCACCTCCCGTACGGCGAGCCCGTCGCCGCCGTCCAGCACCAGGACGCGCCGGTGCGGACCGGCCGCGGCGGGCCGGACCAGGGCGTCGTGCAGCCGCTGCTCGTCGGCGCCGCAGACCGCGAGCCGCCCGTCCAGGTAGAGCCGCATCCCGGGTGCCGTGCCCGCCCGGGGCCGGTCACCGACCAGCACGATCTCCTGGTGGCTGCTCTGCCCGGCGAACCGCACCTGGGCGCCGTACAGCGCGTGCCGGGCGGCCCGCTCGATGACGCCGGTGCAGGCGGCGGCCGCGGCGAGCGTGGTGAGCACCAGCCCGCAGCCGGCCCACAGCAGCAGCCGGGTGCGCCGGGCGGGCTCGTCGCGGAAGAGCCAGAGCACCACCACGCCGCCCGCCACCGCGTTGACGCCGCCGGCCAGCAGGGCGCCGGCGGCCTGGCCGAAGACCGGGAGCAGCAGGAACGGGAAGGCGAGGCCGCCGACCAGGGCGCCGACGTAGTCGGCGGCGAAGAGGTCCGCGACCGCGCGGCCCGGGTCCTGGCGGCGGACGCGCTGGATGAGCGTCATCAGCAGCGGGATCTCGGCGCCGATCAGCACCCCGATCAGTCCGGCGAGGCCGACGGTGACCGCCCGGCACTGGCCGAGCCAGGCCCAGCAGGCGTACAGCACCAGCCCGGACAGGCCGCCCACCAGGGCGAGCGCCGACTCCACCACGGCGAAGGAGGTCGCCGGGCGGCGGGCGAACCGTTTGGCCAGCAGCGAGCCCATGCCCATGGCGAAGACCATCACGGAGAGCACGACCGAGGTCTGGGTGACCGGGTCACCGAACAGCCGGCCGCCGAGGGCGACCAGCTCCAGTTCGTACACCAGGCCGCAGGCCGCGCAGACGAAGGCGGCGAGCAGCACCAGCAGCCGGGCCGGGCCGGGCCGTATCGCGGACGGCTCCGGACCCCGGACGGGAGTGCTTCCGAGGATGCGGGGCGGTGCCGTCACGGACGAATTATCGATCACAAACAAACGCTAAGCGACATATGCCTGAATTCTCGTCACCCGTTCGAGGGTTACTCGCCGGAATTCCTGATGATTCGCTCGCACGAGCGAATTCTCAACCGGTCAGCACGCTATTCCGGGCGACCAGCGCGGACCGGGTGCACACCAGCGTGCCCTCCTGCGGATAGGCGTGCCAGGTACGCCACCGCACCCGCCGCCCGCTGCCGCCCGCCACCAGCGCGGTGAAGGCGCTCGGGTGGCCCGGGAACACCCCGGCCAGGCCGCTCGGATGCCCCTCCACCAGGGCGATCAGCTCCTGCGCTCGGGCGGCGAAGACATGCTCGGGCAGGGTCTCGATCCGGGCGGCGAACTCGTACTCCCAGCCCGCCACCCGCTCCGCGACCGCAGCCGGCAGCGGGGCGCGCCGCCCCGGCAGGCAGGCCACCGTCTCGGAGCAGATCCCCTGGTCGGAGGCCAGCATGACCTGGTGCGACGCCCCGAGCAGCCGCAGCTGGAGGGTGGTCGGTCCGAAGTCGAGGTCGAGCACCGCCAGCGCCGGGAGCGGGCGGGCACCGAGGCACCAGGCCAGTTCCCCGGCGCGGGTGTCGGTATAAGAGGTCTGCAGTGTGGTGAGCATTCTCGGCTCCGCGTGCTCGCCGGGCGCAACCCGCCAGGGCGAGAAAGAGATCGTTGCGGTGACTCAGACGAGGAAAGCATGAATTCTGCGAGCCCGTGGGGGATTTACCCATCTTCTCCGATGAATCACCATTCAGTGCGGTTGGCCCTTCCGACCCCGATCCCCAGGTTTCGCTTCCGATCGGCTCGCCCCGCTGTTCGAACCCCGCCCCGCGCCGATATGCCGACCCGGCGGCCCCGCCGACACACGAAGGCCCGGCCCCTGTCCGGGGCCGGGCCTTCCTCGATGTGCGTACGGGCCTCGATCTGCGTACGGGTATGTGCGTACGGGCCTCGATCTGCGTACGGGGCCGTCAGCCCTCGTCGGAGTCCGAGCCGGAGTCGGCGTCGCCGCCCTCCCCGTCGACCTCCTTCTGCAGGCCGAGACGCTCGACCATCCACTGCTCGAAGCCGACGGCGGCGTTGGTCCAGTTCGCCGTGGTGGCCACGAAGTACTCCAGGTTGACCCCCATGCCGACGATCATCTGGGACTCGCCGATCAGGCGGACCACGCCGTCCTCATGGGTGTGCGTGTAGACCTTGGGCCACAGGGTGTCCCGGTTCCACTCGTCGATCAGGTCGAGGATCTCGCCCTTCCGCTCGATCGGGTACGCCCGGTCGTAGAAGGAGCGGACGGCGAACAGCTCGCCCTCCTCGCCCCGGAACATGTAGTAGATCCGGAAGCCCTCCCACGGCGCGGTGAGGTCCCCCTCCTCGTCCACGACGTGCTTCAGCTGCATCTGGTCCAGCAGCTGCTTGACCAGGTCCTGGTTCGGCACCACCACCGGAGGTTGCGGGTTCGGCTGCCCACCTCCCGGCTGCTGCGGGGGCAGGCCGAAGGACGGAATGGAGGACGGGTCGATGCTCACAGCGGGTCCCTTCGATAACGGTTCGGCTGCCATCCTCCCCCATAGCTCCGCCGCAGCCCAGCGTCTGCAGGACGCTCGACCGCGGGAAGGGACGGAGGCCCTTGGATCTCGGTACGAAGGGGCTTCGAGGACGGCCGGCAACGGTACTGGTCCGGATGGCCGCCACCTCTTGTCAGCCTGCCCGATGGGCCGCCGGTCACACCGGCCCGGCGGCCCGGGAGCGGCCCCGGATCACCCCTTCCGCTCACTCCTTCCGCCCAGCCCTTCCGCCCAGCCCTTCCGCTCAGCCCTTCCGCAGCGACGGGACGTCCTGGGTGGCCCCGCCGGGCGCCGGCTCCACCGTCAGCCGGTCGCCCTCCTCGTCCCGGTCGACCAGCACGGTGTCCCCGTCCTGGACCCGGCCGGACAGGATCTCCTTGGCCAGCTGGTCCCCGATGGCCGACTGCACCAGGCGGCGCAGCGGCCGGGCGCCGTACGCGGGGTCGTAGCCGGTCAGCGCCAGCCAGTCCCGGGCGGCCGGGGTGACGTCCAGCGTCAGCCGGCGCTCGGAGAGCCGGTCGGCCAGCCGGGCGACCTGGAGGTCGACGATCCGGGCCAGCTCCGTCATGCCCAGCGCGTCGAAGACCACGATGTCGTCCAGCCGGTTGAGGAACTCCGGCTTGAAGGCCGACCGCACCGCCTCCAGCACCAGTTCCTTCTTGCGCTCCTCGGTGGCGGCCGGGTCCAGCAGGCCCTGCCCGCTCAGCGTGGGCTCGCTCAGACTGGGCTGGCTCAAGAACTGCGACCCCAGGTTGGAGGTGAGGATCAGGATGGTGTTGCGGAAGTCCACCGTGCGGCCCTGGCCGTCGGTGAGCCGGCCGTCGTCCAGCACCTGGAGCAGGACGTCGAAGACCTCCGGGTGGGCCTTCTCCACCTCGTCCAGCAGCACCACGCTGTACGGGCGGCGGCGCACCGCCTCGGTCAGCTGGCCGCCCTCCTCGTAGCCGACGTAGCCGGGCGGGGCGCCGACCAGCCGGGAGACCGAGTGCTTCTCGCCGTACTCGCTCATGTCGATGCGGACCATCGCCCGCTCGTCGTCGAAGAGGAAGTCGGCCAGCGCCTTGGCCAGTTCGGTCTTGCCGACGCCGGTGGGGCCCAGGAAGAGGAACGAGCCGGTGGGCCGGTCCGGGTCCGCGATCCCGGAGCGGGAGCGCCGGACCGCGTCGGAGACCGCCCGCACCGCGGCCTGCTGGCCGATCAGCCGGCGGCCGAGCTCATCCTCCATCCGCAGCAGCTTGGCCGTCTCGCCCTCCAGCAGCCGCCCGGCCGGGATGCCGGTCCAGGAGGCGACCACGTCCGCGATGTCGTCCGGGCCCACCTCCTCCTTGACCATGGAGGAGGTGGAGGCGTCCTCGTCCTGCGCCCTGGCCTGGGCCTCGGCCAGCTCCCGTTCGGCGGCGGGCACCTCCGCGTACATCAGCCGGGAGGCGGTCTCGAAGTCGCCGTCGCGCTGGGCGCGCTCCAGCTGCCCGGTCAGGTCGTCCAGCCGCTCCTTGAGCTCACCGACCCGGTTGAGGCTCTTCTTCTCCTGCTCCCACCGGTGGGTGAGGCCGGCCAGCTGCTCCTGCCGGTCCGCGAGGTCGCGGCGCAGCTTCTCCAGCCGGCTGACCGAGGCCGGGTCGGACTCCTTGTCCAACGCCATCTCCTCCATCCGCAGCCGGTCCACGGAGCGCTGGAGCTCGTCGATCTCCACCGGGGAGGAGTCGATCTCCATCCGGAGCCGGGAGGCCGACTCGTCGACCAGGTCGATGGCCTTGTCGGGCAGGAACCGGGAGGTGATGTAGCGGTTGGACAGGGTGGCGGCGGCCACCAGCGCCGCGTCCGAGATCTGCACCTTGTGGTGCGCCTCGTAGCGTCCCTTGAGGCCGCGCAGGATGGCGACGGTGTCCTCGACGGAGGGCTCGCCGACGAAGACCTGCTGGAAGCGGCGCTCCAGCGCCGGGTCCTTCTCGATCCGCTCGCGGTACTCGTCCAGCGTGGTGGCGCCGACCATCCGCAGCTCGCCACGGGCCAGCATCGGCTTGAGCATGTTGCCCGCGTCCATCGCGGAGTCGCCGCCGGCGCCCGCGCCGACCACGGTGTGCAGCTCGTCGATGAAGGTGATCACCTGGCCGTCGCTGGACTTGATGTCGTTCAGCACCGCCTTCAGCCGCTCCTCGAACTCGCCCCGGTACTTGGCCCCGGCGACCATCGCCCCCAGGTCCAGCGCCACCAGCCGCTTGCCGCGCAGCGACTCGGGGACGTCACCGGCCACGATGCGCTGGGCCAGGCCCTCCACCACGGCGGTCTTGCCGACGCCGGGCTCACCGATCAGCACCGGGTTGTTCTTGGTCCGGCGGGAGAGCACCTGGACGACGCGGCGGATCTCCTGGTCGCGGCCGATGACCGGGTCCAGCCTGCCCGAGCGGGCGGCCTCGGTGAGGTCGGTGCCGTACTTCTCCAGCGCCTTGTAGGTGCCCTCCGGGTCGGGGGTGGTCACCCGGGCACTGCCGCGCACCTCCTTGAACGCGCCCAGCAGCGCCTGCGGCGTGGCCCCCTCGGACGCCAGCACCTCCGCGATCTGGCCACCCTCGGCGGCCACCCCGACCAGCAGGTGTTCGGTGGAGACATAGGCGTCGTCCAGCTCGGCGGCGCGCTTGCCCGCGTCGGTGAGCACCGCCATGGTCTCCCTGGCCAGCTGCGGGGCGGCCACGGTGGAGCCCTGGGCGCTGGGCAGTGCGTCGGCCAGCCGCTGGGCGGCCGCCCGGACCCGCTGCACCCCGGCGCCGACCGCCTCCAGCAGCGGCCGGGCGGTGCCGTCGGGCTGCTCCAGCAGTGCGAGCAGCACATGCACCGGTGCGACGTCGGGGTTACCCGCGTTCGCTGCCTGCCGGATGGCGGCGGACAGGGCTTCCTGGGTCTTGGTGGTGAACTTGCTCGCGTCCACGCTCGCGCTTCCTCCCGTGTCGCCGGCAGCGGTTCGGCGGTGGCCGACCTGCCTGCCCCAACGTAAGACAAGTTGAGTCTAGTCCGCTCAAGGTTGCTTGGCGAGCCACTTCGGCAGGCTCGACCCGGTACGGCACCGGCGGGGGCGTACGCGAGGGGACCCCCGCCACAAGGCCAGCTTGCCGCACCGCGCCACAGATGGCAGGGTCGGCGGGGTGCGACGTGGGAGCGCTCCCATGGGGCTGCTCCGTGCTGCGCCCGTTCCGTCGCCGCCAGTGAACAGCGCCACAGGGGGCCCCATGCCGAGCAGTCGGAGCGAACGTCCGCACGCCGCCCCGCCGCCGACCGAGCGACCCCGCGGCATGGACACCGCGCTGACCGCCGTGGACCGGCTGAGCGACCGGGAACTGCAGGTCTTCCTGCGGTTGCCCACCGGCGACTCCAACCGGGAGATCGCCAGATCGCTGGGGATCACCGAACGCACCGTCCGGTTCCATGTCGCGGCGATCCTGCAGAAGCTGGCGCTGCGCTCCCGGGTGGAGGCGGCGGTGGTGGCCTATGCGCACCGGGGCATGGCGGCGCTCCCCCGCTGAACGGCGCTGAACGGCGTTCAACAGTGCTCAACGGCGCTGAACGGTGCTCAACAGCGCTGAACGGCGCTCAACGCCCGTGCCGGCCGGTCAGCGCTTCGCGGCCCCGGGACGCGCGGTGGCGACGGACTGCCCGGTGACGACGGACTGCCCAGTGACGACGGACCGGGGCGTGGACCCGGGCTTCGGGGTGCCGCCGGAGGCGCGTTCGCAGGCGGTCTGCACGGCGTGTGCGTCGGCGTCGTTGCGGAGCCGGCGGGCGAGTTCATCGGTGAGGTAGACACTGCCGGTCACCGGGTCCGGCATCGGATACTCCGGTACGCCGTGCTTCCGCATGCAGGTGGTGACCCGCGCGACCACCACCGGGTCCGCGACCCGGACGGTGCCCGACCGGACCCGCAGATGCCCGCACTTCTCGGTGGCCCGCTCGACGGCGGCGGGGTGGTTCCTGGCCGGGTCCACCGTCGGCGGCCCCTCGGGGGGCGTCTTCATCACCAGCCCCTGGCCCCGCATGCACTCGGCGTACCCCCGCGCCGCCGCCTCCGACACCGCACCGGCACCGGGGCGGCCGGTCGGCTCCGCCGGACCGCCGGACGGCGCGGTGCAGCCGGACGCAAAGCCGGTGGTCGCCAGCACGGCGAGCAGGGCCGCGGCGGCGACCCTCGGGACGGGGGGACGGACCACGTGCGGCTCCGATCAGGGCTCTGGGCACCCATCGGGAGGCCGCTCCACGACAGTCCGTCCCGGCTGGGCCCGCAGGATCGCGGGACGGCCGCCGGCTACCGGGCGGCGCGTCGGTCACGCAGTGGCTGTGCGTGTGGCATCCGACGCTAGAAGCTGCTGACATGACGTCACAACTGGCTCTTCGGCCAGTGGTCGAACCACCTCGGCCGATGCTTCAGTGGTACGGCCGTCGCGCCACGGCCCGCGCTCCGGGAGCGCGCCCGGCTCCGGACAGCGGACTGCGGGGCCGACTGGATCAGTCGGCCCCGCAGTCTCGCTGTTCGTATCTCGCTGTCAGCCCGTGTCGCCGGAGGCCCCGAGACCGTAGGCCCGGATGACCGTAGGCCCCGGTGACCGTAGGCCCGGATGACCGTAGGCCCCGGTGGCCGTCAGCCCTCGCCGACCGCCGCCCGGTGCAGGCCGAACAGGTCATCCTCCGGGGCGGTCCAGAACCCCTCGGCGTTGGACAGCGCCATCCCGGCCCAGTCCAGCGCGGTCTCCACGGTGTGGGCGAGGGCGTCCGGCGACCAGGAATCGTCGAACACCAGCGGCAGCACCGGGGCCACCTGCTCGATGGTGGCGATCAGCGGGTTGTAGGTGACCGCCTCCTCCACCAGCAGCACCACCGGCTTGCGCAGCGCCGACGCCCAGCCCAGCTCCAGGCTCACGCCCGCCGACAGCGGGGCGCCCACATAGGCGAAGACCAGGTCGGCCGACTGCATCGCCCGGTAGTCCGACGGGACTCTGGGTTCCGGGACCCGCCCGGCTATCGTCCACGCGTCGCTGTGGTGCGCGCTGAAGACCGCCGCGCCGGAGCGCAGCAGCGACGCGCGCAGCGCCGTCAGCCTGGTGCGGCTGGACAGTGTCACGACGCTGTCCGCCGGGCCGGTGAGCCTCATCAGCGGGGCGGCGAGGAACACCCGGGCCCGCCGGGGTGTGTGCATACGGTGCGCGCCGGGGCGCGTGAAGACATCACTCATTGTCGACTCCGGGGGAACGGCCGACCGGGGGGAGTGCCAAGCCCCTGGTGACGGTGGGGTATCGGGGGACGATCGGCTGCCGGGCCCGGCGCCTTGGGGGTAGCACCGATCGTCCACCGCACGCACACCGCACGTCCACTGGCACCCGGTGTCATCTGTCTGCCTGGCAGCGAGATGACGCACCTCACCGGCCGTCGCGCGGAGGTCGTTTCCCAGGATCGTTGCAACAGTGTGACGGACGCCACCCCCGGTGAGTTCCCCGGGTGGCGCAGGCGTCGGGCGTCCGCGTCCGTGAGCGTGCATCTGCCGGCAAGCGCACCAAGGTGACCACACCGGCGCCTTGTCCCGCCCGGCAGCCACACCCGGAGCGCTGAGTTTGCGTCAGTTTTTGCACCGACATCGGCGCGAACTCGTCGTACGGGTCCGCCCGTGCCCGGTCCCGCTCGAAGCGGTCCAGCAGGTAGCCGGCCGTGACCGGGTCCTCGATGAATGCCGCGGTATCGGTGCCACCCCGCACGGGGACGACCACAGTCTTTCGATCGAACGCGAACATCCGCTCGGATTGCTCACCCAGGGGGTGCCCACCTGATTGCCCGTCGGCCACCTGCCCGCCCGGAACTCCCCGACCGGCTCGCGCGGCGAACCGTGAGCGCGGCAGCGCGGTCCAGCGGGCACCTGAGCTCGTCCCGGACCATCAGGCCCGGCGCCACCGGCTGCCCGAGCGGACCGTCGGGCCGCGTCTCGGCATCGGGGCGGCGCAGTCCCCCATCGTCCGCGAGGACGCCCAGACAGAGCCGCTCCACCTCGGGTGACGGGACGTGGGGGGACCGCCGACCGGGGTCGGCGCCGTCCGCTCCGTTCCTGCCTTCACCGGCCGGCACACGCAGGCACAACCACTTCACGCTGGGCAGTAATGACAATCGCGGTGAGGATACGTCATTATGGGTCAGCTATTCATATCTCGACTGGCATAACTGAGGTACGGTGGCGACTCAAGTCGCGAAGGGAGCACGGTCATGCGCAAAGCGCGTCATCTCATGGCCTATGGACTGCTTGCCGGGTTGGCTCTTGCCCTGAGCGCCGGCTCCGTGAAGCCCGCCGACCTGCGCTGGGACATCACCGCCACCCACTCCACCCAGACGGAGGCGGTCACCAAGACGCTGCGTCCCCAGGCCCTGCTGGACATGCGCTGGGACTGACCCGGCGCGGTACGGTCCGGCACGGCTGACGGGCGAGCGCCCGCTACGGCACGTCCTCGCCGTCGGCGAACCGGTAGGACTCGGCCTGTCCCATCTTCCAGCCCAGTTGGAAGAGCGTGTCGACGCCGTGCTCCTCCCGCATCTCCGCGATGTGGCGGGCGAGCGTCCGCTCGCTGAGCCCCAGGCTGCGCGCGATCACCCGGTGACCCACCCCCTGGATCATCATCTGGACGATCTTCTCCCGCAGGTGGGAGATCACCTGGGGGGGCACCTCCACGTCGCCCAGAAACGGGATCGCACGCTCCCAGAGGCCCTCGAAGACGCTGACCAGGTAGCCGACGACCACATCGTCCGCCACGAACGCGGCACGGCGGACATCGCCCACGATGGGGATGATCGCGATGCGCCGGTCGAAGACGAACAGGCGGGTGAACGGCTCGGCCAGCGTCCTGACCTGGCCGCCCTCCCGGGTCATCGCCTCCACGTACTGACGCGTCGGGGCCGAGTAGCGGGCGCTCGGCTGGTAGATCGTCCGTCTGGAGACCCCCCGCCGCAGCACGACGGCGTCCTGCTCCGCCGCGACCTTCATCTCGATGGGGCCGCCGCGCCCGCCGCCCGGCTGTGCCGTCAGCACCTCTTCGGAGCACTGGTCGATGAGCGCCGTCAGGCGCTGGTTTATCTCGACCTTGCCTTCCACGTACTCGATGTCGCCGCCGGTCTTCGGCTGGTTCCCGATGGCGTCATACGCCTCGCTCAGCTCCCGCAGCGCGGTCGGCAGGGCCAGCGACTGCGACAGCAGCTCCAGCGCGCCCCGCTGCCAGGCCGCGGTCAGATTGGCGACGAGCTGCCGGGGGTCGACCGCGACCAGCGCCGCCGGGTCGTCGGGGTCACCGACCAGCAGCCCCACATTGAGCAGCTCCCGCAGCGCCCGGTCCTCCTCCGAGGCCGGTTTGCGCCCGCCGGCCCAGGCCAGCCGACCGCCGGCCCGGAGCGTCTGCACATACATGTGGCGCGCTTCCGCGGAGAGATCGCCGAACGGCTGCACCGGCTGTTCAGGCCCGTCTGCGGTAGTCATCTGCGACCCCTTGCCCGGCGTGACATATGAGCGAACGACTGCGGATCGGTCGATCGTAAGGCCAGAACCGCCACGCCAGCACCGCACTTTGGGCCGGGGAGTCGCTCCGGTCGGGCGGCCGGCTCCTCCCGGGGGGAGCCGGGCGCCCGGTGCCCGGGGTCGCTACTGCCCGTGGCGCTTGGTCTTGGGCCGCCAGACCACCAGCGCGCTGGACTGCTGAACCTGCTGGTACGGCACCAGGTCGCGGCGGTAGGAGGCGTGCACGGCGGCCTCCCGCTGCTGGAGCGTCGCCGCCGCACCCTCCACCGCGTCCAGCAGTTCGGTGACCCGGGACTGCAACGCGGCGACCTGGTTCTCCAGCTCGATGATCCGCTTGATGCCGGCGAGGTTGATGCCCTCCTCCTGGGAGAGCCGCTGGACCTCGCGCAGTTGCTCGATGTCGCGCGCCGAGTAGCGGCGGCCGCGCCCGGCCGCGCGGTCGGGCGAGACCAGACCCAGTCGGTCGTACTGCCGCAGCGTCTGCGGGTGCAGCCCGGAGAGCTGGGCGGCGACCGAGATGACGTACACCGGGGTGTCCTCGGTCAGCCCGTAGGCCGCCGGGTTGCGCGGGGCGGCGCCGCCGACCGTCGCGCGGGACGGACGGGGTCCGCCGGGCAGGCCCTCGCCCACGCCGGGGGCGATGCCGCCGGTGCCTCTCGGGTCCATCAGGTCACGCTCCCTCCGCCGCCTTGAACAGCGCGGCACGCGGGTCCTCCGAGGCGGTGGCCTCGCGATACTGCTCCAGCGCCGACACGGCCTCCTCGGCCAGTTGGTCCGGCACCACGACCTCCACGGTGACCAGCAGGTCGCCGCGGGTGCCGTCCTTGCGGGTGGCGCCCTTGCCACGTACCCGCAGGGTCCGCCCGTTGGCGGTCCCGGGGGGGAGCTTCAGCTTGACGGGCGGGCCGCCGAGCGTCGGTACCTCGATGGTGCCGCCCAGCGCGGCCTCTGGGAAGGTGACCGGCACCGAGACCGTCAGATTGTCGGCCTTGCGGCCGAAGACCGGGTGCGGATGGACGCTGACGGTGATGTACAGGTCACCGGGGTGGCCGCCGCGCTCGCCCTGGGCGCCCTTGCCCTTGAGCCGGATGCGCTGGCCGTCCTGCACCCCGGCCGGGATGCGGACCTGCATGGTGCGGGCCGAGGTGGCCCGCCCGCTGCCGTGGCAGACCTCGCAGGGGTCGTCCACGATCAGCCCGCGGCCCTTGCAGTCGCGGCACGGGTCGGAGAGCGCGAACGCCCCCTGGCCCCGGCTGACATGGCCGGAGCCCACACAGGTCGGGCAGACCCGGGGGGTGGTGCCGGCCCGCGCCCCGGTGCCGGAGCACGCCTTGCACGGCGACTGGCTGGTCATCCGGATCGGTACGGTGACGCCGTCGACCGCCTCGTCGAAGTCCAGGGTGACCTCGGACTCCACATCGGCGCCCCGGCGCGGCGCGGCCTGCCGGCCGCCCCGGTTGAACAGGCCGCCGAAGACATCACCGATGCCGCCGCCGAACCCGCCGCCCGCGCCGGTGCCCGGACCGCCCTGCGGCCCGTTGAAGAGGTCGCCCAGGTCGAAGCCGAACCCGGCTCCGCCCGCGCCGCCGCCCCCGCCGCGGAACCCGCCGGCGAAGAGGCTGCGCGCCTCGTCGTACTCCTTGCGCCTGGCCGGGTCGGACAGCACGTCATTGGCCTCGGAGATCTCCTTGAAGCGCTCCTCGGCCTTGGTGTCGCCCTTGTTGGCGTCGGGGTGGAACTCCCGGGCCAGCTTCCGGTACGCCTTCTTGATCTCGGCCGTGGAGGCGTCCTTGGGCACGCCCAGGACCTTGTAGTAGTCCTTCTCCACGTAGTCCTTGGTGCTCAACGGAGACTCCTCCTCCCGGCCTTGCTGTTGCTCCTACCCATGGCGCTGCGGAACCGCACTCCGGTCCCCCGGGCGTACGGCTCCGCAGCGCACTCGGCGTCAGCCTTCCTCGGCACCGTCGCCCTTGGCGTCCTCCGCCTCCGGAGCGGCGGTGGACTGCGTGCCCGGCTGCGGCTCGGCCACGGCCACCATCGCCGGGCGGATGATCCGCTCGCCGATGCGATACCCCGGCTGGAGGATCTGCACGCAGGTCGTCTCGGTGACGTCCGACGAGTAGCTGTGCATCAGCGCCTCGTGCACGGTCGGGTCGAAGGGCTCGCCCTCCTTGCCGAACTGCTGCAACCCCAGCTTGGCGACCACGGTCTCCAGCGACTCGGCGACCTGCTTGAAGCCGCCGACCAGCTCACCGTGCTCCCGGGCCCGGCCGATGTCGTCCAGCACCGGGATCAGCGCTTCCAGGACATTGGAGACGGCGATCTCACGCACCGTCATCCGGTCCCGCTCGACCCGCTTGCGGTAGTTCTGGTACTCGGCCTGCAGGCGCTGGAGGTCGGCGGTGCGCTCCGCGAGCTGACGGCGGAGCGCCGCCAGCTCGGCGGCCGCGCCACCGTCCTTGCCGCCGCCGGCGTCGGCCTCGGTGGCCGGGGCCTCCGGGGCCGCCTTGTCGGCGGTCCCGGCGGCCTGGCCGGCCTCGGAGGCGTCGCCGGGCTCAGAAGCGAAGCCCTGCGTGTCCTCCGTGGTCACGCCGCACCACCCTCGCGCTTCTCGTCGTCGACGATCTCGGCGTCCACCACGTCGTCGTCGGCCTTGGCCTCGTCGGAGCCGGGGGCGGCACCGGCCGCACCGGCGGCGTCGGCACCGGCGTTGGCGTAGAGCGCCTGGCCGAGCTTCTGCGCGGTGGTGGAGACCTTCTCGGTGGCCTCGCGGATGGCTGCGGAGTCCTCGCCCTTCAGCTTCTCCTTGAGGTCCGCGACGGCGGTCTCGACCTCGGACTTGACCTCGCCCGGCACCTTGTCCTCGTTGTCCTTGAGGAACTTCTCGGTGGTGTAGACGAGCTGCTCGGCCTGGTTGCGGACCTCGGCGGCCTCACGGCGCTTGTGGTCCTCGTCCGCGTACTGCTCGGCCTCGCGCATCATGCGCTCGATGTCGTCCTTCGGCAGCGCGGAGCCGCCGGTGACGGTCATCCGCTGCTCCTTGCCGGTGCCGAGGTCCTTGGCACCGACGTGCATGATGCCGTTGGCGTCGATGTCGAAGGTGACCTCGATCTGCGGGACGCCACGCGGCGCCGGCGGCAGGCCGGTCAGCTCGAACATGCCGAGCTTCTTGTTGTACGCCGCGATCTCGCGCTCGCCCTGGTAGACCTGGATCTGCACCGACGGCTGGTTGTCCTCGGCCGTGGTGAAGATCTCGGAGCGCTTGGTCGGGATCGTGGTGTTGCGCTCGATCAGCTTGGTCATGATGCCGCCCTTGGTCTCGATACCGAGGGACAGCGGGGTGACGTCGAGCAGCAGGACGTCCTTGACCTCGCCCTTGAGCACGCCGGCCTGGAGGGCCGCGCCGATGGCGACGACCTCGTCCGGGTTGACGCCCTTGTTGGGCTCGCGGCCGCCGGTCAGCTCGCGGACCAGGTCGGCCACGGCGGGCATCCGGGTCGAGCCGCCGACCATCACCACGTGGTCGATCTCGGACAGCTGGATGCCGGCGTCCTTGATCACGTTGTGGAACGGGGTCTTGCAGCGCTCGATCAGATCGGCGGTCAGCTGCTGGAACTGCGCCCGGGTGAGCTTCTCGTCCAGGTGCAGCGGGCCCTCGGCGGAGGCCGTGATGTAGGGCAGGTTGATCGAGGTCTCGGTGGACGAGGACAGCTCGATCTTGGCCTTCTCGGCCGCCTCGCGCAGCCGCTGGAGGGCCATCTTGTCCTTCGACAGGTCGACACCGTGGCCGGCCTGGAAGGTCTTCACCAGGTGGTCGACGACCCGCTGGTCCCAGTCGTCACCGCCGAGGTGGTTGTCACCGTTGGTGGCCTTGACCTCGACCACGCCGTCGCCGATCTCCAGCAGCGACACGTCGAAGGTGCCACCGCCGAGGTCGAAGACCAGGATGGTCTGGTCGTCCTTCTCCAGCCCGTAGGCGAGGGCGGCGGCGGTGGGCTCGTTGACGATGCGCAGGACGTTGAGGCCCGCGATCTCACCGGCCTCCTTGGTGGCCTGCCGCTCGGAGTCGTTGAAGTACGCCGGGACGGTGATGACGGCGTCGGTGACCTTCTCGCCCAGGTAGGCCTCGGCGTCCCGCTTGAGCTTCTGCAGGATGAAGGCGCTGATCTGCTGGGGGTTGAAGTCCTTGCCGTCGATGTTCACCTTCCAGCCGGTGCCCATGTGGCGCTTCACCGACCGGATGGTGCGGTCCACGTTGGTGACCGCCTGACGCTTCGCGACCTCGCCGACCAGCACCTCGCCGTTCTTGGCGAAGGCCACGACGGACGGCGTGGTCCGGGCGCCCTCGGCGTTGGTGATGACGGTGGGCTCACCGCCTTCGAGGACGCTGACGACGGAGTTCGTCGTACCGAGGTCGATGCCGACCGCGCGAGCCATCGTGTGTTACCTCCACCGGAAGTTGAGTAGAACAGACTCAAGCGTGCCTCACCCCGACGCCGCTGTCAACAGAGGTGAGCCCGGCGGGCTCAACTTTCCTGCCCGGCCCACAGGAGGGCGGCCCGAGGGGCCGGAAGGGTGAGTGCGGCCCTACGTGACAGCGGCCATAGCAACCAGATCTTCTGAACGAGTCACACCGGGCAGTAGTGTCCGATCCGCCCACTCTCTGCGAAGTTACCGATCGGTACACTCCGGGGAGGGGACCCCTGCACCCTCAGACCCCATCCACCACCGCCGGAGGAGACGGAGCAGCCGATGCAGCTCGCAGCGATCGTCATCTCGCTGGTCACCAGCGTGATCGGCATCGCGCTCGCCGTTCGCGCGGCCGCGTACATCTACAAGGTCGTCACGGTCGGACAGCCCGACGACACCCGTACCGGCAACCCGACGCAGCGCGTCAAGACCGTGGCCAAGGAGTTTCTCGGCCACACCCGTATGAACAAGTGGGGCGTCGTCGGCGTCGCGCACTGGTTCGTGGCCGTCGGCTTCTTCTCGCTGGTGCTCACCCTGGTGAACGCCTTCGGGCAGCTGTTCAAGGCCGACTGGCTGCTGCCGGTGATCGGGGACTGGACTCCGTTCGAGGTCTTCGTCGAGCTGATCGGCACCCTCACCACCCTCGGCATCCTGGTGCTGATGGCGATCCGGCTGCTGAGCCTGCCGTCCCGGGCCGGGCGCAAGAGCCGCTTCGCGGGCTCCATCGCCTGGCAGGCGTTCTACGTCGAGTACACGATCCTCGGCATCGGCCTCTGCATCATGGTGCTGCGCGGCCTGGAGGGCGCGCTGGCCGGCGTCCACGCGTACGAGGCCGCGTACCTGGTCAGCTACCCGCTGGTCCGCGCCTTCGCCGGGCTCTCGCGCGGCACGCTGGAGAACCTGGTCTACCTGGTCGCGATGCTGAAGATCTGCATCTCCTTCGCCTGGGCGATCACCATCGGCGTCAACCCGTCGATGGGCGTGGCCTGGCACCGCTTCCTGGCGTTCTTCAACATCTACTTCAAGCGCGAGGCGGACGGCGACGTCGCCCTCGGCGAGCTGCGCCCGATGACCAGCGGCGGCACGGCGATCGACTTCGAGGACCCCGCGGACGACGCGATCTTCGGCGTCTCGCAGGTCGAGCACTTCTCCTGGAAGGGCATCCTCGACTTCTCCACCTGCACCGAGTGCGGCCGCTGCCAGTCGCAGTGCCCCGCCTGGAACACCGGCAAGCCGCTCTCCCCCAAGCTGCTGATCATGAACCTGCGGGAGCACGCCTACGCCAAGGCGCCCTACCTGCTGGCCGGCGGCGGCAAGGACGCGGAGGGCGAGGAGCGGGCGACGGCCGAGCAGTTGGCGGGCGTCCCCGCCGCCGCGCTGGCCGAGGCCGAACGGCCGCTGGTCGGCACCGCCGAGGAGGGCGGGGTCATCGACCCGGACGTGCTCTGGTCCTGCACCACCTGCGGCGCCTGCGTCGAACAGTGCCCGGTGGACATCGAGCACATCGACCACATCGTCGACATGCGCCGCTACCAGGTGATGATCGAGTCGTCCTTCCCGACCGAGGCCGGGACGATGCTCAAGAACCTGGAGAACAAGGGCAACCCGTGGGGCATGGCCACCAAGGCCCGCGTGGCCTGGGTGAAGGAGCTGAAGAAGGAGACCGGCATCGAGGTCCCCGTCATCGGCGCGGACATCGACCCGGCCGAGGTGGAGTACCTGTACTGGGTCGGCTGCGCCGGCGCCCTGGAGGACCGCGCCAAGAAGACCACCAAGGCGTTCGCGGAGCTGCTGCACACCGCCGGGGTGAAGTTCGCGATCCTGGGCAAGGAGGAGTCCTGCACCGGTGACTCCGCCCGCCGGCTGGGCAACGAGTTCCTGTTCCAGATGCTCGGCGCGCAGAACGTCGAGACGCTGAACACCGCGCTGGAGGACGCCCCGACCAAGCGGATCGTGGCCACCTGCCCGCACTGCTTCAACACCATCGCCAATGAGTACCCGCAGCTGGGCGGCCACTTCGAGGTCATCCACCACACCCAGCTGCTCCAGCACCTGATCGACGAGGGCAAGCTGGTCCCGGTCAACCCCGTCGAGGGGCTGATCACCTACCACGACCCCTGCTACCTGGGCCGCCACAACAAGGTCTACACGCCGCCGCGCGAGATCATCGCCCGGGTGCCCGGCCTGCGGAACGAGGAGATGCACCGCCACAAGGAGCGCGGCTTCTGCTGCGGCGCGGGCGGCGCGCGGATGTGGATGGAGGAGCGGATCGGCAAGCGGATCAACACCGAGCGGGTGGACGAGGCGCTGTCGCTCGACCCGGACATCGTCTCCACCGCCTGCCCGTTCTGCCTGGTGATGCTCTCGGACTCGGTCAACGGCAAGAAGAACGAGGGCGCGGCCAAGGAGCACCTGCGGGTGGTCGACGTGGCGCAGCTGCTGCTCGACTCGGTGAAGGCCCTGCCGGAGCCGGCCCTGGTGGGCGCGGCTCCGACGGCGACGGCCCCGACCGCTCCGGCGGCGGGTGCGGCTCCGGCGGCGGGCGCCAAGCCCGTACCGGCCGAGAAGCCGGCCGCACCCGCTGCGGCTCCCGGTGGGAAGCCCGCTGAGCCGGTGCAGCGGCCGGAGCGGGCCGCCCCGGCCGCACCCGCCGCACCCGCCGCTTCGACCGGGCCCGCCGAGCCCGCCAAGCCCGCCAAGCCCGAGGAACCGGCCCAGCCGGAGCAGCCCGAGCAGCCCTGACCCGCACCCCCGGCACCGACGGCCCGGCCGGCCCCCGCGACCCTGCGGCGGCCGACCGGGCCGCCGTACGACCACCCCGGACCGCTGTCACAACTGCGCTGCAACAACCCCGAAACCGGCATCCCCGACCTGCCGCACCGCCGCCACCGGGTACCTTCAAAGCGTGGCTGGCAACGGATACGACAACGGTCGCGGCACCCCCCGGCAGGGCCGGGGCCGTGCTCCGCAGCAGTACGGCGGCGTGCCCGCCACCCCGCCCGCAGGCGGCCTCGGCGGCTACGACGGCGCGCAGCAGCAGCCCGGCCCGGCCCCGTACGGCCACGGCCCGCAGGGCGGCGGCCCGTACCCGGGGCGGCCCACCGGCGAGCCCGAGTACTTCGGCGGCGCCCCCGCCGCCGACCCGTACCCCCGGTACGACGACAACCCCGGCCACACCCGTGCCTTCACCACCGGCGGCGACGCCTACGGCGGCCAGGGCGGCTTCGCCCCGCCGCCCGAGGCGGACCACGTCGCCGTCTACCGGGCCGGCAGCCAGGTCGGCCCGCACCTCAGCGGGCCGCGCCCGCACTGGCGGGAACTGCTGGTCGGCATCTACCGCGACCCGGCCCGCACCTTCGACCGGATGCGCGAGCACCAGGCGTGGCTGCCGATGCTCACCGTCTCGCTGGTCTACGGGGTGCTCGCCGTGCTCGGCTTCGGCGACACCCGCAGTGAGGTGCTGAACGCGACCTTCTCGGTGGCCCTGTGGTCGCTGTTCGGCGCGGCGGTGGCCTTTCTGCTGGCCGGGGCGATGCTCGGCGGGGTCACCTACGGGCTGGCCCGCCAGTTCGGCGGCGACGGGCCGTGGCAGTCCACCGTCGGGCTGTCCGCGCTGATCGCCTGGACCACCGACGCGCCACGGCTGCTGTTCGCGCTGTTCCTGCCCGCCGACGGCATGTTCGTCCAGCTGCTGGGCTGGGCGAGCTGGGTGTTCTGCACCGTGCTGATGACCATCATGGTCCGCCGGGTCCACGACCTGCCGTGGGGCAAGGCGGCCGGGGCCGCCGCCGTCCAGCTGATCGCCCTGCTGATCCTGATCAAGCTCCCCACCCTGAGCTGATCCGACGGCTGCGGCGGCCCGGGAGACCCCTGAGCCGCCGTGTCCGCCGCACGACGCACCACGTACCTCACCGGAGTCCCCGATGTCCCTCCCCACCATCCCCGCCGCTTCCACACAGGTCGGCTTCCCGGCCGGCTCGGTGTCCGGCCGCTCCACCGTCGTCGCCGTGCACGACCTGGGCGACGGCCGGCACGGGATCGCCACTGCGGCCACCCCGTTCCACCCGCTGGACCACACCTGGCCGGACCAGCCGGCCGACACCGGCACCCTGACCGTCGGCGGCGCCGAGCTGCCGGTGGTGGACTGCCTCACCGGCGCGGTCGGCCCGGACTCCGCCGCCGTCCTGGTCGGCGCCGACATCCCGGTGCGGCGCGGCGACGACGGCTGGGTCTGGCTGGTGCTGCACGTGGTGGAGTCGCTGCCGGCCGGGGACCTGCTGGGCGCGGAGGCCGAGCTGCGGGTGGACGCCGAGCGCCGCGCCGCGCTGTCCGCGGCGCACACCGGCTGCCATCTGCTGGCCCTGGCGCTGAACGCCGCCCTGGCGCCGCGCTGGCGCAAGGACCCGGGCCGCGCCGACGCCTTCGGCAACCCGGACTTCGACAGCCTCGCGATGGCCTTCTCCCGGATGGACACCACGGCCAGCACGGACGTCTACCGGCTCGGCAAGTCGCTGCGGAAGAAGGGCTTCACCGCCGACGCCACCGAGGAGCTCCCGGCCCTGGCGGACGCGCTGCCCGCCCTCACCGAAGCGGTCAACGCCCGGCTCGCCGCCTGGGTCGCGGCCGACTCCGCCGTACGTATCGAGGTGCCGGGTCCGGAGCTGACCGCCCGCCGCCGCTGGGCCTGCGACCTCCCCGAGGGCACGGCGGCCATCTTCTGCGGCGGCACCCATCTGCACCGACTGGGCGAACTCGCCGCCCTCCGCACCGAGTTGCGGCTCTCCGCCGACGGCAGCGAACTGACGGCCGTCACGGTGCCCGAGCGGCGCTGATCTCCGGAAGATCACGACTTCACAACCGAACCTCACAAAGCCGCACACACCCCCTTCACAGCGTGTGTACGAGTCGGTACGTTGCCCGCACCCTCCCCCCCAGGTATCACCCTGCAAGGACGTGTTCCATGGCAACGACGCCGTATCAGCACGAAGACACCCAGCCCTACTCAACACCCCAGGGCGCCCTACCGCCGCCCGGTGAGCATCCCCGCAAGGGCGGCGGGCGCAAGAAGGCTCTCATCGTGGCCGCCGTCGTCGTGGTGGCGGCCGGCGCGTGGATCGGCTACACCCGGGCCACCGCCGGGCCCGTCCACGCCAAGGTCGGGGACTGCGTCCATGTCGCCGGAGCCCAGGACAACCCGAACGTCTCCGCCGTGGACTGCACGGACCCCAACGCCGACTACGTCGTGGTCCGGGTCGTCAAGGGCAGCACCGACACCGGTGCCTGCAACAACATCGCGGACGCGGCGCTCTCCCAGCGGATGAGCGGCGAGAAGCTCGTGTTCTGCCTCAACAAGAAGTAGCGGACATGACAAACAGCGGGCGGCCGACCCCACCGGGTCGGCCGCCCGCTGTTTCGAGCGCCTCAGATCCGGCTGCGGTGGAAGTTCAGGTACGAGCGCGACGGCGTCGGCCCGCGCTGGCCCTGGTACCGCGACCCGTACCGCTCCGACCCGTACGGGTACTCGGACGGCGAGGTGAGCCGGAACATGCACAGCTGGCCGATCTTCATCCCCGGGTAGAGCATGATCGGCAGCGTCGCCACATTCGACAGCTCCAGCGTGACGTGCCCGCTGAACCCCGGGTCGATGAAGCCCGCCGTGGAGTGCGTCAGCAGGCCGAGCCGCCCGAGGCTGGACTTGCCCTCCAGCCGGGAGGCGATGTCGTCCGGCAGCGTGACGACCTCGTACGTCGACGCCAGCACGAACTCACCCGGGTGCAGGATGAACGCGTCATCGCCCACCGGCTCGACCAGCCGGGTCAGGTCCGGCTGCTCCACCGAGGGGTCGATGTGCGGGTAGCGGTGGTTCTCGAAGACCCGGAAGAAGCGGTCCAACCGGACATCGATGCTGGACGGCTGGACCATCGACGGGTCGTACGGGTCGATGACCACCCGTCCCCGGTCGATCTCGGCCCGGATGTCCTTGTCAGAGAGCAGCACGCCACGAGGTTACGTGCTGCGGCGGGCCCCGGCCCAATCCGGCCGGGGCCCGCCCGGTGCTCCACCCCGGCCTACGCCAGGAACTCCGACGCCTCCAGCCGCATCGCCCGCGCCAACTGGCTGCCCGACAGGGCCCCCACATCGGCCGGCACCGAACTGCGCAACCGCCCACACCGCGGGCACCGGATCAACCGCCCGGGGCCCAACCGCCCAGGGCCGAGGTTCTGCATCGGGAACGTGCTGGTGCTGAACAGGTGCCCTTCGGCACAACGGACGACGGTGCGCTGCTCCATCGATCCCCTTCCCCATCGGACGGCTCACTGCGACCTCCCTCGGCCGGCCCGGCCGCGCAGCAGCGTCACACCAGGGGACATTCCGGACATACGCCACACAAGCGCGCCACCCAAACGGCAGCCTCGGGATTCGCGGCCCCCACGCTACCCCCGCACCCCCACCCCCACCGCCCCGACACCCCACCGCCCCCACCCCACACCCATCCGTGCACCCACCACCAGCAATGCGGTACAGTGACGGAGCAACGAGCCACCGTCTGACGGCGGCTCAGGCGGGTGTAGTTTAATGGTAGAACATGAGCTTCCCAAGCTCAGAGCGCGAGTTCGATTCTCGTCACCCGCTCCATGTAAAAGGCCCAGCCGGAGAGTAAATCCCCGGTCCGGGCCTTTCTTATTTCTTGCGAGAACTCCATATCGCAATTCGAAGCTCCGTGTCGCATACTTCCACGGCCTTCACCGGATCGCTGCCGCGCAACAGCAGCCGGGCCTGCCCACCCACTGCGCTTTCGCGATACCGAAGCCGCTCGACGGCGCTCAGGTCGTTCGGTCTGCCCGCTAGTCTCCCGCTGCTCTGAAGGATCTCCGCGATGATGACGCGGCCCGCAGCGCGGGCCGGAGGGGGTTGGGCATGGGACGATTCGCGCACCAAGGATTACGGGGGATATCGCTGCTGGTCGGGGCCCTGCTCGCAGGGCTGCCGACGACAGCGGTGGCGGCGGACCCGCCGATCGACCCGGCACTGCCGGTGCCCACGCTGGTGTCGGGGCAGGACTGCGGCAGCAGCAGCACCCCGGTGTGGGACAGCACACGGATTCCCGCACCGGAGGGGATGACCTTCACCATCGGCGTGCCGCGCCCGGTGGTGAACGGGGTGCGGTACCAGGGCATTGTCCACGCCTGGGACGTGGACGACCCAGCGATCCAGGCGGACGGAGAAGTCGACGGCCTGCCGCTGCCCTCCCAGTCCGTCTACGTCCCCCTGTCCCCGGCAGACGGCCACACCTACGCCTGGTCGGCGCAGACCTCCGATGGAACGGCCTCCTCGCCTGCCACCTCGACCTGCTACTTCACGATCGACTCAGGCAGGCCGGTGGTCACCAGCATCACCAATCCGGACTTTCCTCAGCCGGGTACCGAGGGGACACCGCGGAAGCCCGCAGGGCAGCCCACCACGTTCACCATCAGGACGAGCGACGTCCTGCCTGCCGGGTGCACCACCGCTGGAGGCCCCGGCTGCCGGATGAGCGGGGTGAAGTCCTTCACATGGTCGATGGGCGAGCCGCCGCCGGTCGGCAGTACGACCTATCCGGTCGACAGCAGCGGCGAGGCCACGCTCACCCTCACCCCCGCCTGGGGTTCGCACGTGCTGTACGTCTACGCGGTGGACGGCGCGGGCAACCGCGGTGAGGGCCGCTACGCCTTCACCGTTCCCTCGCAGCTCCCGCCTCCGGCAGCCAGCACCATCCAACTGAGCGCACCCGTCGGCAGCACCCGCGCCACCAAGCTGGTTGTCAGCGGACGGGTCTCGCCCGGCACATACACGCCCGACGAAGTAGTGCACATCACGCGGACCGACCTGGCCCATCCGGGCGGTGTCGCACTGCCGGACGCTCCGCTGTCCGCCGACGGGAGCTTCCGTTTCGGTGACACCCCCCAGGTGGGCGGCGACAACACCTACCGCGTGGGCTTCGACGGGGACGCGCTCCAGCAGGCAGCCTCGGCCTCGGTCACCGTGCAGGTCTCCCGGCTGAGCCCGGCACTCACCCTCGGCTCACATGCCCACACCTACCCCCAGAACTCGACCCCCACGGTCACCGCCCACCTGGGGAGCACCCACAACGGCCGCACCGTGGCAATCTACGCACAGCCGGTCTCCGGCCGGAAGACGCTGGTGAAGTCCGGCAGGGTCGACGCCAAGGGCAATCTCGCCGTGGCATACAAACTGGCCCGCACCACGGCCTTCACCGCCGTCTTCGCCGGGGACTACCAGTACGCTCCGCGCACCGTCGGCCTGACCGTCGCGGCGACCCCACGGGTGGTCGCGAGCCTGAAGTACAGCGGCGGCACCGTGCATATCGGCAAGACGGTGTACCAGGTGTTCCACCGCCGGCACCACCGGCCGGTACTCCAGGCCAAGGCCTCCCTGGCGCAGGCGAGCGGCTGCTACCAGGCGACCACGCAACGGTACGTCTCCCACGCCTGGCACACCGTCAGGACGAGCAAGTGCCTCCCCGTGGGGAAGAACGGCTACAGCGCCTACACCGTTCCGTGGAGCTCGCTCCCCGTCAACGGCCGCTTCCGCATCCGCATGCACTACACCCCACCCCGCAAGGCCGCCCTCGGCACGGCCGCCTGGAGCGCCCAGGCCTACTTCACGATCAAGGCCCACTGACCCGGCAGTGCACCCGCGAACCCAGCGGGCGCAGGTCACCCGCAGTGACCTGCGCCCGCTGCTGCGCTGAACCCGCCCAACAGCGCCGACGTGCGGCTGGTGATCAATTTCTTCCGCGCGGCGCAGCCGGATATGACGGGCTTCGCCGTCCAGTCCGGGAAGCTGCGGTGGCTCGGTGAGGCATCACGAGGTCACCCCGTGGCCCGACGACTCCGCCGCATCCGGCGCGGGCAGCCGGCAGCTCAGTGGTCTGGAGATCACCAGGCGGCACGCCGTAGCGGCGGCCTCCGACGACGAAGACGGCTGGCCGGTCGCACGGGCGGATCAAAGCCCACCCACGCAGCACGGCCCACCCCTCCCCGTCCTCCGTGTCGGTGCTCTGCCAGTCACCACCAGTACGACCACGACAAGCACCCTGCGAAGGAGAAAGCACATGCCGCCGAGCGCCAACCCGCTCACGCAGAAGGCGTACGCGTTGGAGCAGTGAATGACCACGTTTGGGACCATGGAGGGCCTCCTCCTCGTACATTTGGACGGGTCTTCTGCCCGATCCACTCGATTCATCCACCGTAAGCGCTTGGGGCTGATGCCCGCCGAAGGACGGCCTTTCCGGCGTGTCGGGTCGAGTTGGCCACAAACCTCCCAAGTTGTTTATCCAAAGTACCTGCGTCACATGGCCACCACCTGACTGCCGATGAAACCCCGCAGGCGCGGGGAGCAGTTGCTGGCAAAAATCTCCCAAGGGAGCATCCCCGCAAGCGCGGGGAGTACAGGTTAAAGCTAGCTTGCATCCACCTCCGCTAGGGGTCATCCCCGCAGGCGCGGGGGAACACCGCTGCGCCTGATCACCGAGTCCCGCACGATCGGGGCCGTCCCTTCGGGCATGGGGAGCACACTGATTGGTCTGTGAATACAGGGCCTTGAGTGCCGGTAGGCTGTGGGTGAGGCCTTGGGCATGGGATCAGCCCCACTGCGACCGCAGCGCCAAGCACCTCTGGATGTTCCCTCGATAACGGCGTCTGTGGAGGGACTGACCAACCTTGCTCCCCACGTCTGCGGGGATGGCCGGCTTCTCCTCGTCTGTTGTGGCGAGGAGAAGGCCACATCTCTCCCTTAGGTTCCGCTCAGGTCAATGACGCTTGGCATCGCCCGTTGGCGGCGCACCTTCTGAACTCGATTACGGTACCTGTTGCGGATCTGAGAGCGGGCGAACCCGATAACTGGCTTCTGTCGTAGGGTTCTGCTCATAGAGGAGACACCTGTTTGGACGCGGCGAGTCGGCAGATCGGAGCGACTGGGTGCGACTTACTGTCTCCAGGTGAAATCAAACGGGGTACACCGATCCATGAGGAATTCACCATGCGCGTGACCATCACGTCCACGGGAGACACCGCCAGCAGGTGGTGTGCGGCGGTGGGCATTGCAGCAATCGCAGTTGTCGGCCTGGCCCTGTGCACCGCCCTGTGCCACAAGTGCTCTACCACCCAGCCCAGGATGCCCCGCCCCCGCCGAAGGTGACGGGTGCCGCCTCACCTCCGCCGCGCCCGGGGCGCGGCGGAGGTGAGGCGGCTTACCGGTTGCCGAAGCGGCGGCGCTTGGAGGCGTTGCTCCAGCCGCGGGGAGGGGCGGAGGGGGGCTTGTCGGCGGGGCGGCGGATGAGGGTGACGCCTTCGTGGTCGACGGGGTGCCACTTGTGGTCGTGGGTCTCGAAGGCGTAGCCCTGCTCGGTGTTGGTGGTGTAGCTGAGGAGGGCGCGGCCCTGGTCGGCGTACTGCTTGACCTCGGACCAGAGGGCGTCGCGGATGCGGGCGGACGGGCTGCCGATGAAGACGCCCGGCGAGATCTCCAGGAGCCAGCGGGTGAGGAAGCCGCGCAGGCCGACGGGGCAGTGGGTGAGGACGATGACGGTCACCAGATGACCTCGTCCGCGTAGTTGCGGCCTGAGGCGACTTCCATGCCTCGGTCGGACTGAAGCGTCACCCGGTCCGTGAACTCGGTCGCGTCGTCCTCGGCGGGCGCCTCCGGCAGCAGCAGGGACTTGATGTCGGCCACGCAACGGTCGAGGAGCTTCGAGCCGTTGATCACGTCACGCAGGGCGCGGCGGGTACGGGGGCCGATGTCCTCGTCGCCCTCGGCGGCGACGTCGAAGGCCAGCGGGATGCCGATGTCGGTCTTGTAGAAGTCGGCCACGTCCATGGCGAAGGACAGTTCGTGGCCCGAGTGGACGAATCCGAGTCCCGGTGTGCACCCGAGTGCGGCGATCACGGCCTGCGCGATGCCGTACATGCACTGGCCGGCGGCGGTGATGGCCTGGTTGGGCGGGTCGTCGGCGGTGAAGTCGCCGGGGGTGAACTTCCGTCCGTGCCAGGGGACTCCCGTCCGGTCGGCCTGGGCGTGGTAGCAGTCCCTGACGCGCGCGCCCTCATGGCCGAGGAGCTGCTGCCGGGTGAGTCCGGCAGGGTCCTCGTCGGGGAAGCGGAGGCGGTACATGGCGCGGGCGACATCGATTCGGCTGTTGCGGTTCGCCCACTTGGTGGCTTGCGCTTCGACCAGGGCGGAGGAGCGGCTGAGGGAGCGGCCGCCGGCGTAGTACCGCACTCCGTACTCGCCCACCCAGACGACTCCCGCGCCGCACTCGCCGAGCACGCTCATCGCCTGGTGGGTGATGCGGGTGCCGGGGCCGAGCAGCAGGGTGCCGATGGTGGCGGAGGGGATGTGCGTGGTGCCCTCCGCGTCTTCGGCGGTGATGGCGTTGGCATCCCGATGGACGGTGCACCGCTCCAGGTAGACGAAGGAGAGGCGGTCTGCGACGCGGGTGAGCTGGCGCGGTGAGGACGCGGGGCGCCGACTGACGGTGGTCATGGACGCACCGCCACCGGCGCGAGGGTCATCAGACCGCAGCCGTATGCCTTCCCCTTGCCGAGGCCGGCGGTGAGCGTACGCCGGAGCGCGTCGGGGTCGGTGACCCGTAGTCGTCCGTCGTAGGTGACCCGAGCCAGCTTCACGCCCAGGCGCTTGCCGCTGGAGCTGTCGGTCTTGCGGAAGGCAAGCTCGCGTTGGGAGTGCACCAGGAGCTCGTATTCCACGCTCTCCAGGTCGCCGGGCTGGGCTGCGGGCCGGTCCAGGACGGCGAAGCCGCCCTTCTCCTGGCGTGCGAGCAGCCACTGTTCCTGGTGGCGGGGGGTGAGGTGCGCCGTCCGCTTGGTGGGTTCGTCCGGGGTACGGCGGATGCTGTGGACGGGGTTGGCGCTCAGCCGGAATCCCCACGTCTCACCGACCGCGAGCTTCGCGAGGAAGGGGCCGTAAGGTGCGGTCTGCCAGCGCCCCGTTTCAGGCCAACCGGCCTGCTCGACCAGGTGGGTGAGGTCGGGCCGCTCCGGGCTGACGATGAAGAGCAGCACATCGCCATCTGCGGTGTTGTCGAGGCGCCACAGCACCCGCGGACCCTGGCCGGAGTGGGCGACCCGTTCCGCGAAGGACGCCATGACCGCGGCGTGCAGTGCCTGCGGTGAGGTGAGCAGGCGGCGCGCTCCCATGCGCCTGGTGTTGATCCGGAAGCGGGTCAGGTACATCAGTCGCCTTTCTGCACGTGCATGGTCGTCCTCCACATCAGGCGTCACCCAGCCCGAGCATCGGGTCATGGTCCTCGAACAGCGGGCGGGGGGGTTTCCGGGCATGGGGGTTGGGCACGGTGACGTGGTACGAGTGGACGCTGCGCAGTCCGTACCGGCGGTGCCCGGAGTCGAAGCTCAGCGGCTGGTCACGCAGGGTGTCGCCGGGACCCTCGCCGGCGGGAAGCTCCTTGATCACTTCCAGCTCGACGCGTCGCTCCCTTCGCCGGCGCCGCTGCACCCAGTCGGCCGCCTGCCACGGCTCCGTCCGAAGTGCGTCCAGCAGGTCCGTCTCCTGGTGCGTGTTCAGATCGACCGGATGCGAGGGGGGACAGGAGCGCCGACCCAGGAACGGCAGGTAGTGCGGGGTCCGTACGGCCGCGTGCAGGGCTGCGATCAGGGCTTCGTCGCCCTCCACGGCGGCCACGAACACGGCGTCGGCGAGGTAGAAGCGTTCCGAGACGGGCATGGCCTTGCCGCTGTCACCGTGGTGTGCGGTCTGGAAGTCCCGCACTCGCGTGCCGGGCTGGTCGATGCGGATGCCGAACGCCAGCGCGGCGAGGTCGGAGACGTCCGCGGCACGGTCCCGGCCCTGGGCGGCGGCGAGCAGACCGAGCACACCGCTCTTGGTGGGTGCCCGTTCCGTCGTACGCCGGGCGAAACGGCCCGCCGACCCCCAGGACTGCAAAGGGCCGGCGAGGCGCAGGGTCAGCACGCTCATGCCTTGCCGTTCAGCCTTTCGGTGACCGCGTCGCCGACGCAGTCGAGCAGTCCGCTCAGGGTGACTTCGGTGCCGAGTACGCCGAGTCGTTCCGTGGCGGCGCCGACGCGTAGCACCCAGGCGGGATCTGCGCTGACCTCGTAGGCCTTCTCGATGTCGGAGACATGGGCGACCAACTGCTCGCTGGCGCCGTACAGATGGCCGCCGACGTCCTGCTTGGGGAGAACGGGCTCCTCGAACGCGGCGACAAAGCTGATCGGTCGGGCGGAGCGCAGCGTGACGACCACCGCCTCGGGGAGGGTGTGGTTGCCGAAGGTGTTGACCTTGCCGGTCGGCATGGAGGAGATGAACCCGTGCAGGAAGGCGCGGACCGCTTTGCGCACCGGTTCGGTCAGCGGCTCGTCCTCGCGCAGGCCGACGCCGAGGTTGTCGCGCAGCCGGTCGACGTCGAGTGCCGCGTACCGGTAGAGGGTGGCGGAGTTGAAGTCGACGGTGCCGATCATGCCGGCGCCAGTCTCCTCCTTCTCGTTGCGGTCGTCCACGGCGGTGTAGTAGTCGGACTCGTTCTCGACCTGGTGGACGCTGATGGCGTGGGCGACCTGGGCTGCGGCGTCGACGTTGATGTCGGCGGAGTCGGCGACCATCCGGCCGAAGAGGGCGACATCCACCGAGTGCCGGCTGTCAGCGATCTCCTTGGCCCGCGCCTTGTTCTCCTTGAGCTTCAGGAACTCCTTGATGTCCTCGGCTCCCTCGATCGCGAGGGCGGCGAGCCCGTCGAGCTGGCGGGCGCTAAGGAACATCAGGTAGGAGGACTCCGGCGGCGGTTCCGGCTCGCCCTTCTTCTTGGCACTCTCCACCTTGCGCTTCGGTACCTCGATCTTCGACCCGGTGGCTGCCGCCATGGTCTCGGCCGCCAGCGCGACGGCCTTGTCGCCCGGCAGCGACGGCTCCTGCGCCGTGATCCGCTCGGCCAGCACCTCGGCAACCCGCCTGGTCCGGACGCCGAGGTCGGCCGGGTCGAGCAGATTTTGGAAAGCCTGCCGGGTCGCCCGCTTCCACGCCTGGCTGGAGACCCGGGCACGCCGGACTCCGCCGTACACCGCGGTCTTCGGGCTGCCGGTGTCGTCGCGGTTCAGGTTGCTGGGCGGCACGGTCTGCAGGACGTGCACGTCGATGATGGTGCGGCTCACGGGGTGTCGTCCTCCGGGGTCGTACTGTCGGTGTCATCGGGTCCGTCCGCCGCATCCGGGGTGGCGGCCGTCCGGTGCGCGAACTGGTAGGAGCGGCCCCACGAGCGGCGGATGCGCTGCGGGCCGCCTGGTTGCTGCCATCCGTACAACTGGTCAGCGAGCAGCCCGTAGTCGAGCGGGATGTCGTCGCGGCGCAGCAGCAGCACGAGATCCCTCAGCCGTCCGGCCAGGACGGCGGGCGTGGTGGCCGTACCAGCACGCACGAAACGCTTGCGGGTCGGCTCATCGATGTCCGTCCCCGGGTGCAGTCGGCGGAGGGCGGTGCCGAGTTCGGGTCCGTAGCGGCGGTGCATGCGGGCGTTGTGGTGGGCCTGCTGGTGCAGTGCCCACAGGGTGACTGCGGCATGGGCCGCCTCGTCCGCCCGGCGCAGTTCCTCCTCGGTCAGCTTGCCGCTCTCGTATGCCTCGTACAGCGGTTCGGTACCGGTCAGGCCCCATAGGTCGGGTGTCGCGCCCGCTGACCGGCCGACTCCGCGACGCAGGCGCGCGAGGGCGGCAACGGCGTCGCTGCGGTCGTGCAGGTAGCCGTGCTGGAGACGGTTGATGTGCTTGTCGACGGTGCTTCCGACCAGGCCGAGCGGCGCCCGGCGGACGGCGGCGCGGGGTGCGGGGACGGGAGCGACGGGAGGGCTGATCGTCATGCCTCCACCTCCACGGGTGTGGTCAGGAGCTTGTTCAGGCGGAGCCGGAAGCGCCGGTCGGCGGCGGCGTCGTTCAGCCACTCGGAGCCGCCACGGCCTGAGACCACCCGGCCCTCCCAGGCGGCGAGCCCCGCATCGTTCAGCAAGGAGGTCCCGAGATCACCGATGAGGGTCCGCAGTCGGCGCTTCCACCGGTCGCGCTGGAGGGCGGGGTCGGTGCCGGGTACCAGGTCGGACAGCCAGTGCCGGAAGGGCGTGTCCAGGGTGGCGAACCCGAGGTCGCGGGCGGCACTCTTGCGCGGCTCCTCCTCGGCCCCGGCCGCGCGGGCGAGGTCGGCGGCGAGGTCTCCGAGCACATTGACCGCGGATTCGCCGTCCCCGAGCGCGTCGATGGCGGCCTGCCCGTAGCGCCGGTCTCCCTCGTGGAGCAGCACCACGGGCATCAGCACGCCGTCGTCGACCACCTCGTCGATCACCGACTGCTGGGTGCCGTACCGGGCGCCGATGGTCCGGGCCCGGATGAGGTGGTTCGGCGGGAGCGCGCCCTCGACGATCAGTCGGGCCAGCCATTCGAGCACCTGGGGGCGCAGGTAGTCCCGGCCCTCCTGGCGCTGTTCAGCGCCGTGGTCGCGCCCGGCGAGCAGACCGCGCAGACCTCGCCAGGCCGACTGCGCGGGATCGTGTTCATGGGGAAGGTAGGCCAGCGGCACGCCGTGCTTCTTCTCCTGGGCCGGGCTGCGACGCCAGCCGGTCATCGGCTCCTGGCGGTGCCGGTTGAGGGGGGCGAGCGGGTCGCCGTACGCGAGGACGACGCCGTGCACCCCCTCCGCATCGTGGTGCAGTCGCACGCGCCGGGACTGCCAGGTGTACAGGTCCATCAGCCCGTACGGGCGCTTGCCCAGGTCGGTGGCCTCGGCCGGGCCGTGGGGCAGTGCGGAGCGCCAGGCCGGCCGGTCGTCGCGGCCTCGAAGGTCCAGTGAGGTGGTGTCGCGGGCGACAAGGTTGAGCAGCAGGGTCTCGTGCAGGGTGTCCGCCTCGATCGTCACGCCGCCGAGGTTCCCCTCCCAGCCGACGCCCTGCGGGTAGCCCTTGCCCGACTTCACCCGGGGATCGCCCACCGCACCGGACTTGATGCCCGACGGGTCGTACGCCTGCGTGTGCACCAGCCAGCGGGCCGCCTCGGCGAACGACAGGCGGTCCACGCCGGGCATCCGCATCGTGAAGAACGGTTCGCCGTTGGGCACGTCGGCCACCAGCCGGTTGAGCGAGGCGACCTCGTCCTTGGCGGTGCGCAGGTCCGCGACCTGGAAGAAGGGGATGGTCGGATGCAGCAGGTCGAACTTCTCCCGGTGCTCCCGCAGGTAGTCCGCCACCGGAGCGAACGGTGTGTCGCTCTCCCACAGCTCCGCCCAGGCCTCGATGTCCGCCGGGCCGTCGACGGCGTCGTGCAGGACGGCGAGCAGCAGCCTCAGCAGAGCGAACTCCTGAGTCGGCAGATCACCGACCAGCCGACGGATGGTCCGGGCCTGGTCGAATACCTCAAGGAGCGACAGACTGCGCTCGGTGCCGTCGGAGAGTTGCACCGGAAGCCAGGGACGGTCGACCAGATTGAACGACGGTGGGCCGACGACGTGCGGCCGCGCCGTCCTTGGTGCGGGCATCCCGGTCTCCGCTGCGGAGTCGTCACGGGCCACGAGCAGTCCCTCCTCGGGGTCGTACCGCAGCTGCCACTCCGCGAGCCTGGTCCGGCAGTCCTCGTCCAGCACGAGGATCAGCTCCCCTGCCAGCCAGTGGCTCTCCTTCTCCTGCCAGGCGGGGAACCAGTTCCGCTCCAGTTCGCCGAGCGCCTTCTCCAGAGGCCCGGGAAACGAGAAGTGGTAGGGCAGCCGCAGGCCGCTCGCGGCGGCGGCGCGGGCGGCGCGCGGCGACGGCGCGGCGTCCGTGGGCAGGTCCAGCCCGCCTTGCCCGTCGTCGAGCCACGGCAGGGTGATCAGGCCGCCGTCCGCGCGGCGCATCACCACCAGGACTTCCAGGCTGTCGCGGCTGTCCCGCACCTGGGCCCTGCCGGTCCGGCTGTCGTCGGCGTCACCCACGCCGGCGTCGATCCACCCGATCAAGGGCCTGCCCGGCTTGAGGACATCGCCCAGCCGGAAGACGGCCGCCCGATTTCGTTGGTCCTCGTGGTGTTTCTCGTCGTCGGCCAGCGCGGACTCCGTGGCCGCGCCCCACTCCTCGGGGCATGGGTCCTCCGTGCCGTAGGCCTTGCCCACCAGCCCGCTGATGTCCTCGGGAAGGCGTACGGGCACACCCTGGTCGAAGTGCGGGGCCAGCACGGCGAGGGAGCGCAGCAGCGGATACGCGCGATAGATGGTCTGGGAGCCTCTGACCGGCGACGGTACGGGGTGGGTCTGCCAGTCGACCCCGGTGACCAGGCACCGGGGGGTCCGCAGCCGACGCGGGCGGTCGGCGCGCGGGTGGCGGTGCAGTCGGCCCATGCGCTGGAGCAGCAGGTCCACCGGGCACAGGTCGGTCACCAGCAGATCGAAGTCCACATCGAGGGACTGCTCCACCACCTGGCTGGCCACCACGATGTGCGCCTGCTGCGGGCGGGCCGGCGACGTACCGTCCTGGTCCGGCGGCCCGAATCGCGCCAGCAGGTCGGCGTCCTTCCGTGCCCGGTCCAAGTCGACGAACCGGGCGTGGGCGACGGTCACGTGCTCGGTACCGAACCGTGCCCGCAGGCAGGCGGCCGTCTCCATCACCCGGTCGACCGTGTTGCGTACGACCAGTGCGCAGCCGCCCTCCGCCAGTTCTTCGCCCAGGCGGTCGGCGAGGTGGTCGTTGTCGTCCTCCAGCCGCTCCAGTGCCACGTCGGTCCTGCGTCCGGAGGCGGCCGGGCTCGCTGCCAGCACGGCCGGTTGCCCGTTGCCGGGTGATACCGCTGTCAGCAGCGGATAGTCTTCGGCGTCCTCGATGTCCGCGATGTCCGGGACGGCAGCAGTGCCTGCGCTTGTGCCGGTGTACGCCTCGACCAGTTCGCGGCGCCGGGACGCGGGCAACGTCGCGGACAGCACGATCACCGGCACCCGGTAGGCGCCCAACCAGGACAGCACCTGGTCGAGGTAGCTGTTCATATAGGTGTCGTACGCGTGTACCTCGTCGATGACGACGACCTTGCTCGCCATCGCCAGGTGGCGCAGGGCGAGATGGCGGCTCTTGAGCCCGACCATCAGCAACTGGTCGATCGTCCCGACCGCGAACGACGCGAGCAGGCCCTTCTTCCGGCCCCGCAGCCATTGGTGGGCGATCAGGTCGGCGGGTGCGGCGGGCCGGGAGTCCCGTGCGGCCGTGGTGCCGCCTTCGCGAGCATCCGCCTTGCTGCCGCTCCTGCGCGGGTCTTCGCCTTGTCCGAACTGGTCGACGGCTGCGATCCGTTGACGGGTTTTGCGCATCAACAGTGCATAGTCCTGCTGCAATGCCGCCTTGGCATGCGCCAGCAGAACCGACCGGTCGCCCGCCGCGAGGGTGTCGGACGGCAGCCGGTCCAGCCAGGCCAGCAGGCGCGGGAACATCGCGTTGCTGGTGGCCATCGTCGGCAACGCGAAGTAGCAGCCACCGGCACCGCTCCGGGCCGCGAAGATCTCCGCCACGGCCAAGGCCGCCTCGGTCTTCCCCTCGCCCATCGGCGCCTCAATGACCATCAGGCCGGGTGCGGGCATCTCCCTCGCCAGCCGGACCGCGTCCTCCTGTACCGGCCGCACCCGCGCGCCCGGCGGCAGGTCGAAGCGTGAGGCGATCAACTCGGCTGCGGACAGGGTCGGTTCGGCGGCGGCCCAGGGTGGCGGCAGGCGGAGCCCTGCCCAGGCCGCCTTGACCCGCTCGTCGTCACCGCGCGGATGGTCCTCCGGGAAGTAGGGGAAGAGATCGGGGTTGCTGGCGATCCAGTCCGAAACGATGACCAGCGCTGTCAGCAACACCTGGACCGGCTGGGGCAGTTTCACCTTCCGCCAGTCATCGAACCGTCCTGCTACGTCATACGTCTCGGCGCAGGCGTCGAGCAGCTCCGTCTGCACCCGCTGCCACTCGGTCTCCGCCGGTCCCGGGGTCCGCAGCAGCTCCGGGTGCACCATGAGGTCGTGGATCTGCGAGTGGTCGGGCGGTACGCCGTGATGCCCACCGGCGATGATGGCGAACTGCCCCACCGTACGGCCCGTCCAGCCCTGCCGCTCGATCAGCCACTCCTGTAGGAGCAGCTGCCCGGCCAGCCCATGGGGCGCCATCTTGCGGTCCTCGCCGTACTGCTTCTGCGTACGCATGCGGAGCCCGACCTCGCTCATTGCGCCCGCCAACGAGTCCACCTGGCAGGCGAAAGCCGGCGTCGCCTTCCCGATGTCGTGCGTCGCCGCCAACCACACCGCCAGCCGCCGCGCGTCGTCCGCGCCGCCCGGAAGCACCTCGGCGACCATCTCCTTCACATTCCGAGGCAGCCACCGATCCCACAGCAACCCCGCCACGGCGGCGCTGTCCGCCATATGGCGCCACAACGGCAACCACTTCTCCGTGGGGCGGTCGTGCTTCGCCCAGACGGTCCGCGCGGCGCGGCTCAACCGCGGCCATCGGCTGCGGATCTGGGGAGGTGATTCCTCGTGCATGACGGCATTGAACACGCTGGGTCTGACAACGATGAGCAGCTTGGCCCGAGCGATCGATTTTGGCCACAATCGCTTTTCTCGGGATACATTGCGCCCAACCTCGACCCTAAATGATCGATATTGCCAAGATGACTCCCCTTCTGTTTCGCATCGCCAGCGCGGAGAGCACGAGGTGGCGGTGCACGCCGCGTTGGTCACGACGGGACCATCCCCGCAGGTACGGGGAGCGCGCCTTCCGGGCCGGGGACGCGTCCGCACCCGATCCAGCGGGACTTGTCGGCCCAACCCACCATCTCCAGCAGTTCGCCCCCGAACGGCTGGGCGAGCGGCAGTCCGGTGCGCTCGGTGAGCGACGGGTCGGTGAGACCGCCCGCTGCGAGGCTGCGGGGTCGCCCCGCCCAGCGGCCTACCTCAGCGATGAGCTCGGCCAGGCGGGTGTCCTCCGGGGCCTCAAGGACGACCGGCGCGTCAGGAGCGGGCGCGACCTGGTCGATCAGCTCCCGGACGGTGGAGACAGGTTCGGAGTTCTCCATGGGCGCCAGTCAACCGCACCCGTCAGCGGAAGTCGCTGGGGGTGTAGGCGTTGGTCCAGTGCGAGTAGGCCGTGCGGTCGGCGGGGGAGAAGGTCGGGGCGAGGATTCGGTATTGGCGGTAGTAGGGCTGGTTGCGGTCGAGGCGCACGCCGGTGGCCTGGAGGTGGGCGCCGGGCAGGACGCGGATGTGGCCCTGGGCGCAGTTCGGCAGGCAGGTGTTGATCCGCAGGGTGCCCGTTCCGGAGGCCAGGCCGGTGCCCCAGTGTGTCCAGTGCAGTCCGCTGAGCTGGGCCGTCCAGGTCACCTGGAAGGTCGCGGGCTTGACGGACGGGCGGTTCAGGAGGTCGTCCAGCAGGATCGTGGGGGTCGCGGCGCGGGCGGCCGGCGCGGTGGCCGGTACGAGCAGGGCAGCGAGAAGGAGGAGGAGTGGAGCCAGGTGGTGGCGTGCTGATGGACGTGCCACGGGACTTCCTTCCCTCGGCGAGAAGACGGGCCCCCGGCCCGGATGCGCGATGCGGACGGACCGGCCCGTCCAGGCTAGGCCGATCCCGCTGGGTGGGCCACCGGCGGCGGCGCGCGGCGGGGTGGCCGGGTGCGTACCGTCGTTGCGTTGGCAAGGCTGAATCCGGCTGAAGGGAAACATCACTCGTCCGGGGTGATTGGTTGGGCCGGGCAGGTGAAAGCCACGGACGGGGACAGAGAATCCGGGACGTGACCCGTTCCCCCGGTGAGCAGCTGCCGACCTATCCCGTCCTGTTGGGCGGTGTGCCCGAGCCCGGTGAGGGGTGGGTGCACTGGCCCAGGAGCAGCGCGATGCTCCAGGAGACGTACGAGGTGCTCGCGCTCAAGGCGCGCCTGGACCACCACCGTGCCGCGCCGGAGGACCACACCGATCCCCGGTTGGTCGGGCGGGTGGCGCGGTCCACCGGGACGCAGGCCGTCGCGGCGCTCGCGCTGGCCCGCGCGGCGCAGCCGGCCTGGGCGCGGGTGCCGTTGGAGCGGCGGTTGGACTTCGTGCGGGCGTTCCACGATCTGCTGCGGGACCGGGCGGCGGAGTTCAGCGCGGTCCTGGTGTCCGAGGGGCATCCCGTACGGGTGGCCGACTGGGCGCTGTCGGCGGCGCTGAATCTGACGCACCCGGACACGCTCGACCATGCGCGGGCGGCCATGGTGTGGGAGGGCGAGCAGGCGGGCCGGCGGGTCCGGCTGGTGCGCAAGCCGGACGGGGTGGTCTGCCTCGACCCGGCGCGCAACGCCCCCGTGCTCACCGCCCTGGCCGGGGTGCCGACGCTGGCGGCGGGGAACGCCCTGGTCGTCAATGCCCCGCCGTCGGTGCCGCTGAGCGTCGCGTACCTCTTCCACGAGCTGGTCGCCCCGCTGCTGGCCGAGTACGGTGCCCCGCCCGGCACGCTCAGCGTGCTGTGCGCGCCGGCGCGGCCGGTGTTGCGGACGTGGCTTGCCTCGCCCGACTGCGATGACATCTTCTTCTTCGGTGGTTCCAGCCAGGGCGCCGAGCTGACCCGGTCCTGTCTGGAACACGGCAAGAAGCCCGTCATGGAACTGGCCGGAAACGACGCCCTGGTGGTCTGGCGGGACGCGGACCTGCCGCAGGCGGCCGACGCGGCGTTGGAGCGCTACCAGGGGTCCGGGCAGCTCTGCCTGGCGCCGAAGTTCGCGCTGGTCCACCCGGCGGTGGCCGAGGAGTTCACCGAGCTGCTGCGCAGTCGGGTGGCGGCGCTGCGGGTGGGGCCGCCCGAGGACCCCGAGGTCGTACTCACCCCCGTGGTCAAGCGCTCGGAGTGCAAGGACGTGCTCGACGACGCCGTGGCCGGGGGCGCCGAGCTGCTCTGCGGGGGCGAGTTGGTGGACGTACGGGACAGGCCGTCGCTCCGGGGGCCCTTCATCAGGCCGGTGCTGCTGCGGGTGCGGGGGCTGCGGGAGGCGGCGGTGATGCGGGCGGTCGCGGAGGAGACGTTCTTCCCGTTGATGTGCGTGATCGTGCCCGAGAGCGTGTCGGCCGCGCAGCCGGCGGCCGACCGCCGGCTGCTGGAGGCGTTCATCTCCTTCGTCAACGCGAACCGGTACGGGCTGCGCAACTCCCTGTGGGCCCGCGACCCGTACGTCGTCGACCGGTTCACCGACGAGGTGACCAACGGCGGCGTGCTGAAGGTCAATGACAGCCACATCGGCACCCTGCCCGTCCTGCCCATCATCGGCGGTACCGGGCTCTCCGGCGGGGTGTTCGGGGAGGCCAACATCCCTTTGCTGCGGACCACCCGGCTCCAGGGCATCAGCATCGGCACCGGCGGGGCGGGGCACTTCGACCACCTCGCCGCGGCCGGGTTCCACCGGGCCGCCGACCGAGGCCACCCGTGCGCATGAGCACAACCACAACCACCACCACGAGAGAGGCACCGCCCATGACCATGCTTTCCGGCACCCCCCTGCTGCACCACAAGATCGACATCTGTTTCAGGCACTTCGACACCGACGACAACGGCTCGATCGACCGCGATGACCTGCTCACCCTCGGCTCCCAGCTGCTGACCAGGTTCGGTGAGCCCGTCACCTCTCCCAAGGGCACCGCGCTGATGGACGGGATGACCCGCTTCTGGGACGCCCTCTCGGCCGTCGCGGACCTGGACGGGGACGGGAAGCTCTCCCCCGAGGAGTACCGCGTGAGCATGACCGGTGCGTTCGTCACCTCGGTCGAAGGCTTCGACGCGTCGTTCCGGCCGCTGGCCGAAGCGGTCTGCGCGCTGCTCGACACCGACGGGGACGGTGAGGTGGACGAGCGGGAGTTCCAGGCCTGGCAGGAGGTGTTCCGTACCGCGCCCGCCGACCGGGCCGCCGCGTTCCGGAAGCTGGACGCCAACGGCAACGGCAAGCTGAGCGTCGACGAACTCCTCGCCGCCATCCGCCAGTACTACATCAGCCCGGAGGCCGACGCGGCGGGCAACTGGCTCTACGGCCCACTGGTCTGAGGCACGGGACCGCCCGCCGGACCGACGACGTGCCGCGTCGCCGGTTCCCCGGGTCGGTGGCCGAGTGCGTCGGGTGCGTCGAGTGCGTCGAGTGCGCCGCAGCCGCCTCGCCGGGAGGGGGCACACCACTGGGTGAGGCGGGCACGGCGGTGAGCTGACATCATCGAAGCGGTTCGGTGTTCGACAGACCATGCCGCAGACGATGGAGGACCCCCGTGCCGCTGACCTCGGAGCCGTTGCGGAAGCTGGGGTTCCTGACGATCGGGCTGTTCGACGGGGCCGATCCCCGGCGCGGGCACGAATCGACGCTGGAGATCATCGAACTGGGTGAGCGGCTGGGCTTCGACAGCGCATGGGTGCGGCACCGTCACCTACAGTACGGCATCTCGTCGCCCGTCGCCGTGCTGGCGGCGGCCTCGCAGCGCACCAGCCGCATCGAACTGGGCACGGCGGTCATCCCCCTGGGCTGGGAGAATCCGCTGCGGCTGGCCGAGGACCTGGCGACGGTCGACCTCCTGTCCGGGGGCCGGCTGAACCCCGGGGTCAGCGTCGGTCCGCCGATGCACTACGACCAGGTCGGACCGGCGCTCTACCCCGACACCGCCGACGCGGAGGACTTCGGCTACGGGCGGGTGGAGCGGCTGCTGGACTTCGTACGGGGGGAACCGGCCACCGACTTCAGCGGGGTCGAGGGGTTCGAGGTGTACTCCGACCGGGTCCAGCCGCACGCCCCCGGCCTGAGCCGCCGCATGTGGTACGGCGGCGGGAGCCTGCGGTCGGCCCGGTGGGCCGGAGAGCACGGGATGAACCTGCTGACCAGCAGCGTCGTCAAGGCGGAGGAGTCCGAGGACTTCGCCGAGATCCAGCTCTCGCACATCCGGACGTTCCGCACCCACCACCCCGACGGCGCTCGGGCCCGCGTCTCGCAGGGTCTCGTCGTCATCCCGACCGACACCGCTTCAGCGGAGCAGCGCGCGAAGTACGAGGAGTACGCCCGGCAGCGGACGCCGCGCACCGCCACGCCGCAGGGGCCCGCGCGCCTGATGTTCGCGCCCGACCTCGTCGGGCCGTCCGCGCAGCTCGCGGAACGGCTCTACGCGGACCCCGCCTTCCGGGAGGTCGACGAGGTCGCGTTCGCGCTGCCCTTCAGCTTCGACCACGCGGACTACGTCCAGATCCTCACCGACATCACCACCCACCTCGGCCCCGCCCTCGGCTGGCAGCCCGCTCGCTGACCCCTCGGCACACGGCCGCCGGGGGCCCGGCTTCCACGGTGACCGGGAAGGTCCGCCGTGGCTGGCGGGCGCGGGCCGGTGCGCGCATACGGAGTGTGCGGCCGGGCGGTGGGGGATCGGGGCGCTGACTTGTGGGGGCTGGACGGGCCGCGACGGCAACGGCGACGGTGACAACGGGTACGACGACATGCTGGTCCGCAGCACCGGGGGCACCCTCTATCGCGTCCCCCACACCGAGTGGTTCGACATCCCGTGGAAGAAGCGTGCTGGTGGGCGGCGTCCCCGGCCAGCCGGGCGGGGCGGCGGGGCCGGGGGAGCCGAGAGGTGACGTGTCGTCGGCGGCCCGGGACCTGGGGCCTCTCGGCGGGCGGGGGCCGCGTGGGAGCATGGCGCCCGTGCCCAGTGATCTGCGCGTCTGCTTCGTCGGTGACTCCTTCGTCGCCGGGGTCGGTGACCCCGAGCACCTCGGCTGGGTCGGACGGCTCAGCGGCCGGACCCACCGGGAGCAGCAGCCGCTGACCTCCTACAACCTCGGCGTGCGATTGCAGACTTCCCGCGACATCCGCGACCGCTGGCACCGGGAGTGCGCGCTGCGGCTGCCGGCCGGGTGTGACGCCCGCGTGGTGTTCTCCTTCGGCGTCAACGACACGACCTGGGAGAACGGCGGGCCCCGGGTGGACCCGGCCGACTCGGCCGCCCACCTAGCCGCGCTGCTCCGGCAGGCCGACGAGTCGGGGTGGCGGGCGCTGGCGGTCGGGCCGCCGCCGGTGGCCGACGAGCGGCAGAACGGGCGTACGGCGCTGCTGGACGGGCGGTTCGCGGACGTCTGCCGCGACGCCGGGGTGGGCTACCTCAGCGTCTTCGACCCGCTGCTGGCCAGTGAGGTGTGGATGGCCCAGGTGCGGGACGGCGACGGCGCCCACCCTGCGGGCGAGGGCTACGCGGAGTACGCCCGGCTGGTGCAGCCGCACTGGCATGGCTGGCTCGGCCGGGGCTGACGCACCCGACCGACCGGGTATCACCGGCCCGTCCGGGGCGCGCCTCCGCGACTCCCCCGCGGTTGTGGCCGACGTGCCCCCCGACGGACCGGCTCCCGTCGTACACAGGGACGGTAGACCGGGCCGCCGAGCGGAACCAGTTACAGTCCGCACAGCGCGCAGCCGCCCGGGTTTCTCTCCGCACAGCGGCGGGCGGCGCTCCGCTTCAGAGCCGCCCCAGCGCCCGCATCGCCAGCCACAGCTCGTACTTGGCGCTCGGCGCGTGCAGCAGCGAGCGGCCAAGCAGCTCCTCGGCCCTGGTCAGGCGCTTGCGCGCGCCCGGGAGCGAGATGCCGAGCGCGGCCGCCGTCTTCGGGAGCCTGGCGTCGGCGAGCAGCCAGGCGTGCACCGTGCCGGTGGCGGAGCCGAGCGGGTCGAGCTGGCAGCGGGCCCAGCCCTGGGCGGCGGGGGTGGTCAGCAGCGGGCCCAGGTCGGCGGGGCCACCGGGGGACGGCGGGTGCCGGGTGTACAGCCGCAGCGCCAGCCAGGCCGCCGACTGGTCGGCCAGGCTGGTGGCGAGGTCCAGCCCCAGCAGCTTCCGGATCAGCCGCAGCCGGGCGGCGAGCGTATTGCGGTGGATCTTCAGATGCCGACTCGCCCCGGCGCCGAAGGCCAGCCAGGAGCCGAGCGTCCCGAGCAGCTCCTCCGCCCCGGGGTCGGCCTGCCGGGCCGGCTCGTACGACAGGCACGGCCGCAGCAGCTCCAGCGCCCAGCCGGCCCCGTCCGGCCCCAGCAGCGGGGCGAGGCCGAGGTGCCGCCCGAACCTGGCCCAGCGGTCCGGTGCGCTGCGCGCCACCGCCAGCGCGTGGAACGCCTGCTCATAGCCGAGCGACATCTCCTTGAGCGCCACCTCGTCGCTCGCGCCGACCCGGCACTCCGGCAGCTGCTCGACGATCCGCCGCTCCCCCTGGTCGATCCCGGCCGGGACGACCGCTATGAGGTGGTTGAACCGCACCGGGCACGGCACGATCCACGCCGGACCTTCCACCAGCCCGGTCAGCCGCTCGGCCGTCGTGGCCCGCCGCTGCTTCGGGCACTCCACGACGTACACCCGCGCCGGGCTGGGCAGCCGGGAGCCCAGCGCCCCCGCGATCCGATGCGCCGCCGCCACATTGCCGTTCATCAGCAGATGCAGCACCGCCTCCCTGCTGTGCGCCTGCGCCAACTCCGTCCGGCGCGAGGTCCGCTCCGCCTCCTCCAGGTGCCAGCAGAGTCCGAGGATGCGCACGGTGTCGACCAGCAGGGTCCCGTACCGGTGGCTGCCGACCGCGTCGACGACCAGGTACGGCTCCCGGCCGAGCGCCACCAGGTGCAGGGTGCGCGCCCCGGCCGCGCCGACCACGCCCGCCGGTGCGCCGCGCCGGTGTAACTCCCGTACGGCGGACGGGACTTCGGCCGTCGGCTGGTCCGGCGCCGAGGCCAGCACCGATCCGTCGCCCGCCACCAGCGCGACCGCCGCGCCGGTCCGCCGCGCCAGCCACTCCAGCACGGCGCGCACCGCTCCCCGCCGGCCCACCAGCCGCAGCAGTGCCAGAGCGTCCTCGGCCCGCGTCAGGTCGGCCGGGGACTCCCCGGTCATGCGACGCATCCCCACGGTGCACATGTCATGGGCGAAACGGTAGCCGCCCGCTGCGACATCGCGGGAGGTACCGACCGGCTCCCCGTCGGACCGCTGGAACACCGCTAGCACAGCAGCAGGGACGCACCGGCGACCGCGCCCAGCGCGGCCCCGGCCGCCGTCTGCGCGACGCTGTGGTACCCGAGGGCGACCCGGGACCAGCAGACGGCCGCCGTCAGCGGGTGGGCGAGCAGCCACCAGGGGGAGTGCACCACGGCGAGCAGGGTGACGGCGGCCGACGCCACGGCGGAGTCGACGGAGATCTTCCACCCGGTGTTGACCACCAGCAGGACGACCGTCATCGCCCACAGCGCGACCATCGCGGCCAGTACGTCGCCCGGCGCGTGGGCGAGCAGCATCAGCACGGTGCCGGTGCCGATGGAGGCCAGGATCACCGCGAAGATCCGGGGGCGCTGGCGGCGGTCCACCACATGCCGGTCGCCCCAGGTGCCGCGCCGCCGCTCCCACTCGATGTACGACGCCGGGACGATGCCCGCGCACAGTGCCGCCAGCAGACCCCACCCGGCCCCGGCCGGCCCGCCGTCCGCAGCGATCCCGAGCCCGACCAGACCGGTCAGCAGGGCGTTGCGCGGCTGTAGCGCGTTGGTGACGGCACGGGCGGTGGCGGACACCATGCACCCCTCACGTGATCAGCGCGGCTGGTGCCGCCAGTGTAGGTGCGGCCGGGGCGGCGGAGCCGGGGTCCCTGGAGACGGTCATGATGATGATGCACCTGGCCTGGGTGTCCAGGGTCGGCGGCTGCGACCAATCGATCTGTACGAGATACGGAGATCGTGGTACTACTGCGATTGGGCCGACCAACGTCGCTGCCAGCCCCAGGACGACGGCGAACCCGGCCACCGAAACCGTCCAACGCACCCTGCTCACGCGCGAGTTCCCCTTCCACCGATGATCATGTGGAGGGAATGTATCACGCATCCGTTCTAACATCGAAAATTTGCTCGACCCCAGAAGTCCATAAGGGACGGCGGGTCACGTCATACAATCTTATTGACTGCCCGCCCGCTGCTTCCTTTCGAGTCTTATCAGACGTTCGCGTGTTCTGACCGCTTCCTGCCGGTCAATCGGCCGCCCAGAATCGAACACCCGCTGGAGCGCCACCCGGGCCCCGGCCAGGTCTCCGACGGCGAGCAGCACCTCGGCCAGTACGCCCTGCGCCCTGACCGCCTCGTCCAGGTCCTGCGTCCGGGTCGCCATGGCCACCGCCTCCCGCAGATGCCCCGCCGCGGCGGCCGGTCGCCCACCGGCGGACTCCGCCTGTCCGAGGCAGCGGAGCGCCTGTGTCACCTGGTGGGCGGCGCCGATGGCGCGGGCGAGTTCGAGGGCGTCCAGGTGGTAGCGGGCGGCGGCCGCGTGGTCCCCCGTCCTGCGGTGCGCCTCCCCGAGGCCGATCAGGGTGTCCGCCTGACTCTTCCGGTCACCCAGTTCCTGGAACTCCAGCAGCATCTCCCGGTAAAGCGGAAGGGCCGCCTCCGCTTCCCCCGACTCGGTGAGGAGATCGGCCAGGCTGCCGCGTACCGTCGCCCGGTCATAGCGGTTTCCGGTGGCCCCCAGGAAGGACATCGCCTGTTCCAGCGATTTCCTGGCGAGATCCGGCTTCCCGGCCCGCATGTACAGATCCCCCATGTTGTTGAGGGTCTTCGCAAGGGCCGTCCTGTCCTCCACGGCCAAAAATCCGTCGAGGGCGGTGTGGAAATAGTCCAGGGCCTGATCGTGCTCCCCGAGGAAGAGCAGGGTTATGGCGATGTTGTTGTGTCCTCTGGCGTTTTCCCACACATCTCCGGCACGCGCCTTTATGGCAAGCGACTGCCGGAATCTGTCCAGTGCGGTGCGGTGCTCGCCGAGGTGCCAGTTCAGGGCGCCCAGTACGCGGAGCAGTTCCGCCTCGGCCTCCGTGTCCCCCCGGGTACGGGCGATGGCCAGCCCACGCTCACCGGCCTCGGCCGCCTCCGCGTAGCGCCCGGTGCTGGTGTAGCCGACGCTCAGGTGGAACAGCGCGCGGCACAGGGCGGCCTGGGCGCCGGTGCGGTCCCAGTGGGCTGCGGCGTGCTGGAGGACGGTCCCGGCGTCCTGCCAGTGGCACTCCGCGTCCAGGAAGCCGGCCAGGAAGTAGGCGAGTCGGGCGGCGCGTTCGGGCTGCCCATGGGTGCGGGCGTGGTTCTCGACGGCGAGCAGGTTCTCCCGCTCGGCGGCGAACCAGGACCGCGCGGCTTCGGCGTCGGGCGGGTACGGCAGCTCCACCGCGAGGCCGTCGTGCCGCGTCTCCAGCCGGATGCGGCGCGGGTACGCGAGGCGGTCGGCCTGGTCGGCGGCCTGGAGGTAGAAGTCGGTCAGCCGGCATACCGCCTGGTCGCAGTCGTGTTCGCCGTCCTCCGAGGCGGCCAGGAAGCGGGCGTACTCCCGTAGCAGGTCGTGGTACTGGTACCGGTCGGGTACGGGTTCGCGCAGCAGATGGCAGGTCAGCAGGGCCTCCAGCAGCCTTTCGGTGGCTTCCGGCGGCAGGCCCAGCAGGGCGGCGGCAGCGGAGACGGTGAAGTCGGGGCCCGGGTGCAGGGCGAGTCGGCGGAACGCGGTGCGCTGCGCGGGGGTGAGGGTCCGGTAGGAGAGGTCGAAGGCGCGGGCCATCTCGTGGTCGCCGCTGTCGCGGATCTCGCTGAGCCGCCCCGGGCTGCGGGCCAGGCGTCCGCTGAGGGTGGCGAGCGTCCAGGAGGAGCGGACCCGGAAGCGGTTGGCGACCAGTTCGATGGCCAGCGGAAGGTATCCGCACAGGCAGACGATCCGGGCGATCTCCTCGGTGTCCCGGGTGCGGCCCTCCCCGGCGAACCTCCGGAACAGGGTGATCGCGTCGGCCGGCGGCATGACGTCCAGCGGGACGGCGCGGGCGTGCGGGAGGCCGGTGAGGTGGCGCCGACTGGTGATGATCACCAGGGAGGGCGAGTCGCCCGGCAGCAGCGGGAGGATCTGGTCGGGGCCGATCGCGTCGTCCAGCACGATGACCGCCCGGCGCTCGGCCAGCATGGTGCGCCACAGCGCGGTGCGCTCCTCCAGACCACCGGGGATGGTGTCGGCGGGCGCTCCCAGCAGCCGCAGCAGGGTGGCCAGGGCGGCGTCCGGGCTCAGCGGCTCCTGGGCGGGCGAGTGCCCCCGCAGGTCCACATAGATCTGCGCCTCGGGGAACCGGGTCGCCAGTCTGCTCGCGGTGGACACGGCCACGGCGGTCTTGCCCACCCCGGCCATGCCGGTGACGGTTTCCAGCGATATGACCGATCCGTCCGCCGCCGCGTCGACCACCTCGCTCAGTGCCCGCAGCTCCGCCCGGCGGCCGACGAGCGGCGACTGCTGCGGGAGGTTCCTGGGCGGCAGCCGGACCGGCGGGGTCGGCGGCGCGGCCGCCGCTGCCCGTACCGCCCTGCCCCCGACCAGGTCGGGGACCGGTACCCGGTCGAGCACGCCGCGGTGGATGCGGTTCAGCTCGGCGCCCGGCCGGGAGCCGTACTCGGCCATCAGCAGTCTGCGGGTCCGCTCGTACACCCGCAGCGCGTCCGTGTACCGGCCGCTGCCGTAGTAGGCCAGCATCAGCTGGCCCAGCAGCGTCTCGTTCCCCGGATGGCGGTCGACCAGGTCGGACAGCTCACCGACCAGGTCCGCGAAGCGGCCGAGTCGCAGTTCGGCGGCGACCCGGGCCACGGTGGCCCCCAACCACCGCTCCGCCAGCGTCCTGCGGACGGTCTCGGCCCAGAGGCCGGGAAGCCCGGCGAGGGCCTCGCCCTGCCACAGCCCCGCCGCACGGCGCAGCAGCTCCACCGCGTGCTCGTCGTCGCCGGCGGTGGGCGCCCCGGTGAGGCGCTGGAAGCGGTGCCAGTCGACGGAGTCGGGGTCGGCCTCCAGTACATAGGTGTGGGCCCGGCCGACGATGCGCGGCAGATCGCTGTGCGGCGGACCACCGCGCGGCAGACCACTGGGCAGCGGACCACCGCGCGGGGTACCGCTGGGCGCTGTACCGGCGGGGCGCAGCCGTTTGCGGATGCGCGAGATATAGGTGTGCGTATTCTCGCGGGCGTTCGGACGCGGTTCGCCGTCCCAGAGCCGGTGGATGAGCGTGTCCAGAGCGACCGGGCGGCCCACGTCGAGCGCGAGCGACGCCACTAGAATGCGTGCTTTGTCCGATCCCAGTTCAAGGCGCCGTCCGTCCAGCTGGAGCCCCACAGGTCCCAGTATGTGGAATTCCACCAGCGCCACCCTTCCGCTGGTTCGTCCATTTTAGTGAGCATGACATGCCTCGGGAGGGGCCGCCAGATGGCACTGCCGCACCGGTCGGCCGGCCGCGCCGATCCGGGTTCGTCGCCGGTCGGCCGCATCGCGAACCTGACGGGGGGTAGGACCGGAGTGATCCGGACGAGCGCGACCGATCGACGGGGGGCGGACTGATGGGTGCGGTTCCGGACGATGCCCACGGCAACACCATCGGCGGTGCGGCCCAGTTGTACGGCGCCACGGTCCAGGCCCGCGACGTGCACGGCGGCATCCATGTGCACCCGGCCGCCGCCCAGGGACCGCCCCCGGCCCCGGCGCCACGGCAACTGCTGCCGGTACCGGCCCACTTCACCAACCGGCGGGACGACCTGGCGGCTCTGGACAGGATGCTCGCGTCGGGTGCGGCGGACGGCGCCCCGCGCCCGCTGATCGTGGTGAACGGCCCGGCCGGGGTCGGCAAGACCACGCTGGTGTCCAGATGGCTGCGCTCGCTGGACGCCGAGTTCCCCGACGGCCAGCTCTACGCCGACCTGCGGGGCCATTCGGTGGACGGCCCGGCGGGTCCGGGCGAGGCCCTGGGGCAGTTCCTGCGGGCGCTCGGCCTGGCGTCGGTGCCGACCGATCTGGCGGAGCTGGCGTCGCTCTGGCGCTCCCGCACCGCCGGTCTGCGGATCGCGGTGATGCTGGACAACGCCTTCACCGCCGCGCAGGTCCGGCCGCTGCTGCCCGGCGGCCCCGGCGGGCTGGTCGTCGTGACCAGCCGCCGCAGGCTCTCGGGGCTGCGGATGGACGGGGCGGAGTTCCACCGGCTCGCGGCCTTCGGCACCGCGGCCGGGGTGGAGCTGCTGAGCCTGGGGATCGGCGAGGACCGGGTGGCGAGCGAACTGCCGTCCGCCCAGCGGTTGGTGGCGCTCTGCGGCGGGCTGCCGCTGGCCGTCTGCCTCGCCTCCGCCCGGCTGGCGTCCAGGCCGATGCAGCCGGTCGAGGCGCTGGCCGAGGCGCTCGCCCGGGACGCGGACCGCCTGGCCGCGCTGGAAGTCGAAGGAGAGGCAACCGTGCGCAAGGCCCTGGACGCGTCGTACGCGGTGTTGAGCCCGGAAGCCGCCCTGCTGTACCGCAGGCTCGGCCCACTGCCGGTGCTCACCTTCGGCACCCGGACCGCCGCCGCGGCCTGCGCCGAATCCCTCCCCTGGGCGGAGCGCAGGCTTGACGAGCTGGTCGAGGCCAACCTGGTGGAGGACATCGGCCCGGACAGCTGCCGCTTCCACGACCTGGTCCGGGTCCATGCCCGCGACCGCGCGGTGGAGGACGACCCCGCCCCGGGCCCATGGCGACCTGGTGGCCGTGCACGACCCGCATGACGCGGCCCGCGCCCTCGCCTTCCTGGGCCGCGCCCGCGCCCGCGCCGGGGAGCACGCGGCGGGGACGGCCCAGCTGGAGGCGGCGCTCGCCGTGTTCACCTCCTCCGACGCCGCGCACTGGCGGGCGCGGACCCTGGAGATGCTGGGCGACGCCGCCCGGGAGCACGGTGACGGCCCGGCCGCCGCCGCCTTCCACACCCGGGCGCTCGCCCTGTACCGGAGCACCAGCCCGGCCGACGCGCAGCGGCTCAGCGAACGGTCGGCCGGGCCGCCGGGCTGACCCACGACACGCGGGTTCCGCAGCCGCACCGGGCGGACACCAGCTCCCGCAGCGAGCCGCCCGCGACCAGCCAACCGTGCAGGCAGGACGGGAGCAGCGACCACTGCGGGGGCGTCCGGCACGGCAGCGTGACGACGCGGCGGTCCGCGCCGCCGACCGCCGCCCAGCCACCGCCGACGAGCGGTACCGCCGCGAGGCCGCAGCCGGGGTGGGCGGCCGTGATCTCCGCCAGTCGGCACGCCGCGTCGGCCGCCGGGCACGGGCGGCTGCCCTGGAGCACGTCGGCGCAGTCCAGCCAGCGCCGCTCCCGGCAGCGGTCGAGGTCGACGGCCAAGTGCTCGTCGCGGACCGGCGCCCACCGGACGCCCCGGCGGTCGGCACCGAGCAGCAGCAGCCGCCCGCCCGCCGGCCCGTCGGCGGTGGCCGGCCGCGCCGACACCGCGTAGCCGGGGCGCGCCGGATCGGCGTCGTACCGGGTCGGCGGCGCGGTCCGGCGCAGCTCGACGGTGACGAACCGTCTCATGCCGACGCCTCCCCCGGGTCGGCCGCCCAGGCGTCCAGCGGCAGCGGCGGCGGCAGCCGGAGGGTCACCGGCTCGTGGGCGGGCTGGCCCAGGCCCAGCAGCCGGTACATCAGCCGCCGCATGTTGCGGTTGAAGCGGCCCGGCTGCGAGGTGATGCGCGCCGCGATGGCCGCGTGCGCCTCGCTGCGGTACTCGGCGGCGGCGTAGCGGAGTTGCTCCTCAAGCGGGTGGGTCGGGGACAGCGCCGGGGCCGTGACGGCGAGCGCGGCGGCGGGGGACGCCGGGTTGATCTCCTGCTCGGGCGAGCAGGCGAGCAGCACCGGGGCTCCGGTGAGCGTCCCGTACAGGGTGACCGAGCCGTGGTCACCGATGATCCAGTCGGCGGCGATCAGCACGCTGCGCCAGTCCGCGTCCGGCGGCACCAGGCCGATCCCCAGCCGGCTGCACCGCGCCAGCCAGGCCCTGACCTGCCATGGGCCATGCCCCGACCACACATTGGGGTGCACCAGGACGGCCGTCCGGTACCGGTCGGCCGGCAGTTCCGCGATCAGCCGGGGCAGCAGCGCCTCGAACCGGCCGAAGGACGACCGGGGCCCCCAGGTCGAGGCGGCCACCACCAGCTTCTGCCCGTCGGCCAGTCCGAGCGCCCTGCGGTACGCGGCGCGCAGCGGCAGGCTCGCGGTGATCCGGTCGTGGACGGGGTCACCGACCACATGCGCCACCGGCAGCGCCTCCGGGCAGTGGCGGGCCAGTTCGCGCAGGTCGGCGTGGTGCGGCACGACCACGGCGGCGGGCAGCTTCCCGCCGGGGGCCAGGTCCCGTCTGCGCAGTCCGGCCGCGCCCTCGCCGCTGCCGGTGATGAGCTTCAGGTAGTTGGCGCCGTGCGGGAGGGTGATCAGCGGCGCGTCCAGGCGCTCCACCCCTCTCGGCCCGGCGGTGAGGGCGAGGTCGAAGGTCATCCGGACGGCCTCGTCCCACGGCAGCACCGCGCTCTCCAGCCGCGCCAGGAAACGCGGCACCTCGTCCCCGAAGGTGTGCGGCGGCGCCGTGAACACCACCTGGAGCCGGAAGTCGGCCTCCAGCAGCGACAGGACATCGAGCAGCCGCTTCCCGTATGTGACGGTGTGGACCACTGCCAGGACCCGCTTCCGGCCGACCAGTGTCAGCCACTGGCGGTCCTCGGCCGACGGCTCCGTGGTCCTACTCAACGCCGACATGGCGTCCCCCTGTTGTCTCCCCCGGCGGGTCTCCCCGCAGCCTCACTGCCTCCGACTGGTTGCCCGGCCGGGCTGACGGAAGGCTTGCCGCGCCCTTGCGAAAACCTTGCAGCGTACCGGGCCACCGTGGGGTGGCGGCGGTGGTCGCGGGAGCCGGTGCGGCGGACGGCGTGGACGGGGTGGCCGCTGCTCCGTCCCGGCCACCGGAAATGGGGAGTCGCCGGTGGCCGCCCTGCCCCTAAGCTCTGTCCCTGCCGGTCGAGCGGCACGGGGGGCGGGGCTCGGCGGCATCCGTATCCACACCACACCCTGGGGGGTTCCTTCTTGATATCCCGTACGCGCCGCACGCTCGCGGCGCTCACTTCGGCCGGCTCGCTGGCGGCCGGGCTGATCGGCGCCACCGCGCCGGACGCCCTCGCCGCGACCGGCCCCGCCGACGGCCGGATCGCCCTGTACGGCGGCAGCGGCGTCCAACTGGTCAACGCGGACGGCAGCGGCCTGCGCTCCGTCCCGGGCGTCCCCAACTACGGCTACACGCCCAGCTGGTCGTCGGACGGCAGCCGGCTGGTGGCCGGCTGGAGCCAGCTGGTCACCGCCCGCGCGGAGGGGCGGACCGCCGCCATCACCCTGCCGTGGGCGACCGGGGTGCGGTCCGGCACGAGCTACGAGGACCCGGTGTTCTGGTGGAACAGCCGCTACATCGTCTTCAGTACGGGCGGCCAGCTGGCGTACGGACCCTCGGACGGGACCGGGGCGCCGCAGCCGTTGCTGACCGAGAAGCAGGAGCCGGAGACGGTCTGCGACGTCCACCCGGCGGCCTCCTTCACCGGCACGCTGGCCTTCGAGCGGCGCAGCGGCTACGGCTGCTACGACAACGCCGGCATCTGGACGTACGACAGCGTCACCCGCAAGCTGAAGAAGATCATCGCCGTCGGTTCCGCGCCGGTGTACTCGGAGGACGGCACCAAGCTGGCGTTCACCCGGGTCGTCGGCGACTGGACGCAGCTGTTCACCGCCAACGCGGACGGCAGCGGCATCCGGCAGCTCACCAGCGACGACGGTGACCATCTGAACCCGAGCTGGGCCCCGTCCGGCGGCCGGATCGCCTACGACGCGCACAGCGGCCACGCGGGCTGGTCCGACGATGTGCCGGCGACGAAGATCCTCGACCTGGCCACCGGCACCGCCACCACGCTCACCGGCAAGGGCAGCCGGCCGGCCTGGCAGCCGCTGCGCAAGAACGCCGTCTTCCGGGTGTACGGGACCGGCGGCACCAGGATCGACACCGCCGCCTCCCGCTGGACCTACGACAAGACGGGCGGCAAGCACGTCGACGGCCTGATCACGGCCAAGTCGGCGGTGCTGGTCGACAAGGGCATCGCCGCCTACGCGGCGCCCGCCATCGCGCTGGGCGCCGAGAAGCGGGGGCCGGTGCTGACCACCTCGGCCGGTTCGCTGGACGCCGCCGCGGCCAAGGAGCTCAAGCGGGTGCTGCCCAAGGGGCGCACCGTCTACCTGGTCGGCAATCGCAAGGCGCTGAGCGACAAGGTGCTGAAGCGGGTGCGGGCGCTCGGCTACAAGCCGGTGCGGCTCGACGGCGCCGACCGGTACGCGCTGTCCGTCCGGGTCGCGAGGCAGATCGCCAAGGCCCCGGAGTGGATCTTCGTGGCGGACGGCAGCGAGTACCGCGACCCGTTCGCCGCCGCCTCGGCCGCCGGGGCGCTGGGCTACCAGGGCAAGGGCGTGGTCCTGCTCACCGACGGCAAGAAGATCCCCGCCTCGATGCGGAACTACCTCAACGGCCTGAACCCCAAGCGCACCCGGATGGTGACCGTCGGCTCCAAGGCGACCACCGCGATGACCAGGGTGTCGCTGAAGAAGGTGTGGACCTTCTGGACCGTCGGCGGCAAGACCCACGAGAGCGTCGCCGCCAACCTGGCCCGCTTCTGGTGGGTCTCCCCGGTGTCGGCCACCGTGCTGCACTACGGGAACTGGCGGGACGCCGTGGCCGGCGCCTCGGCCACCGTGGGCTACGGGCCGCTGCTGTGGTCCGCTTCGGGTTCGCTCTCCGCCGCGACGGGGGGCTACCTCAGCCAGGAGGCCGCGAGCGTCGGCTCGGTGCAGACCTACGGCGGCGGGTCGTCGTACGGGGCCGGCACGCTGCGCGCCATCGGCGCGTCGATCGCCGCGAGCGCCGACTGGGCGCCGGTCGTCAAGATCCCGAACGGTGCTCTGTCGGCCCTGGACAACCTGCGGTCCTTCACCACCCCGACCGCGCCGCCCACCCCGACCACGCCGTCCCGGCCGACGGCCGACCCGTCGGTGGTCCCGGGCGAGTACCTGCCCGCCCCGGCCGGCCGCACCACCGGCTGACCCTCGGCGGACGGCGGAAGATGGGTGGCATGCCCGCCACCCGTCTTCCGCCGCGTCGCGACTGGTTCCGCCGCGACGGGCTGAGCGCGGCGGCGGCCGTCCGGGCGCACCGGGAGCCGCTGCGTGTGCTGCGGGCGGACCTCCGGACCGCCTACCTGGACGCGTACAGCGACCGGCCCTGGCCGCCGGAGACCCTGCCCAGCCACGAGCGGGCGCTGCGCATGGGCGCCGAGCAGGGAGCGCCCGACCCCGCGGCGGGGATCGAGGTGGACGTCCGCGACGACGGGCGGTTCGCCGTCCTGGCGGCCCTCGCGCCGTACAGCGTCTGCGCGGAGGCACGGGACGGGGAAGGGCAGCAGCTGTACGGCGCGTACGACACCGGCACCGGCCTGTGCGTCACCCTCACCCCCGCCCAGGAGGCGGCCCTCGCCGCCCGCCTCGCGCCCCTCGACCTGACCGCCCTCTACCGCACCCGGGGCTGACCCGGCGGCGGGGCCGGGGGGAGGAGGGCGGTCAGCAGGGTCGCCAGGGCGTGCGGGAACTCGTCGCGCGGGGCGTGCGGGCCGGGGGTGTGGGCCAGGCAGGCGGCGAGGGCGGGGAGGCGCCGGGGGTCGACGGCGGCGAAGGCCAGGCAGCGCTGGCTTGGCTCGCGGGGCGGCTGCAGCGGGTACTGGTTGAGCAGCTCGCCCTGGGTCAGGTGCCAGCAGGTGCGGAAGGCGGCCATCGCCTCGCCGGGGCCGAGCCCGGCCGCCAGGAAGTCGGCCAGGCAGGCGTCGTTGAAGGCGAGCGCGGTCTCCGCGACGAGTTCGCCGCGGATCAGGATGTGCAGCACCCACACGTGGTCGGCCATGTAGTCATGGGCGTCGAGCAGCCGCCGCAGCAGCCGCGCGTACGGGGTGTCGCCGGGCACCTCCACCGGCAGGCCGGCCGCGATCTGCTCCAGGATGGCCAGCAGCAGCGCCTCGCGGTCGGCGACATGGCGGTAGAGCGACGTCGGCGCGGTGGACAGCTCGGTGGCGACGGCGCGCATCGTCAGCCCGTCCAGGCCGTCCCGCTCGATCACCCGGCGCCCGGCGCTGACGACCGCGCCGGTGGTGAGACCCGGGCGTGGGCGGCGCACCCGCCCGCCGGTGTCGATGGGCCCGGTGCGCTCGAACATGCCTCCATCTTCTCAGAACGCCCTTGCGGGCCGACCCTTCGGCGCGGTTAAGTTAGGCATACCTAACGCGAATGCTGTACGCATCGGGAGAACTCGCATGACGGACGTCACTCGGCCCGCCCCGGAACCGGCCACACCCCCGCCGCACCTGGGCCTGATCCTGGCCACCGCCTGCCTCTGCCAGCTGCTGGTGGTGCTCGACGCCAGCGTGGTCAATGTCGCGCTCCCGTCGATCGACCGGGCGCTGCACTTCTCGCCGGGCGCCCTCTCCTGGGTGATCAACGCCTACACCCTGGTCTTCGGCGGCCTGCTGCTGCTCGGCGGCCGGATCGCCGACCTGGCGGGCCACCGCCGCGCCCTGCTGGCCGGCCTGCTGCTGTTCGCGGTCGCCTCGGTGCTCGGCGGCTTCGCCCAGGACCCGTCCCAGCTGATCGCGGCCCGCGCCGGACAGGGCCTGGCCGCCGCCGTGCTCGCCCCGATCAGCCTCACCGTCATCATGGTGAACTTCGCCGAAGGCCCCGTCCGGGCCAGGGCCGTCGGCATCTGGGCCATGGTCTCCGGGGTCGGCAGCGCCCTCGGCGTGCTGCTCAGCGGCGTGCTCACCGAAGTGCTCGACTGGCGCTGGGTGCTGTTCATCAACCTGCCGATCATCGCGGTGGTCGTCCCGCTGGCCCTGCGCTCGGTGCACGGCCGCCCCGCCCCGCGCAGCGGCCTCCCGGACATCACCGGCGCGGTGCTCGGCACCGCCGCGATGAGCCTCCTGGTGTACGGGACGGTGGAGACCAGCTCCCACCCGTGGGGTTCGGCACGCACCCTGGCCACCCTGGGCGCCGCCGTGCTGCTCGGCGTGGCGTTCGTGCTCTGGGAGCGGCGCTGCGCCGAACCCATCGTCCGGCTGAGCGTCTTCCGGGCCCGGTCGGTGTGGGCGGCCAATGTGATCGTGCTGCTCATCGGCTCGGCGATGCTGGTCGGCTTCTACTTCTGCTCGCTCTTCCTCCAGGAGGTGCTGCACTACGGGCCGCTGGCGGCGGGTTCGGCGTTCCTGCCGTTCTGCGTCGGCATCGTGACGGGCAGCATGGTCAGCGGCCGGCTCGCCGCCCGGTTCGGCAACCGGGTGCTGCTGACCGGCGGGCTGCTGGTGGGCGCGGTGGGGATGGCCTGGTTCGGCCTGCTGGGCGTGGACTCGACCTTCGTCGGCGGGTTCCTGGGCCCGTGCCTGGTCACCAGCGCCGGCATCGGGGTCTGCCTGGTGGCCAACACCTCGATGGGCACCACCGGCGCCCGCCACCACGAGGCCGGGCTGGTCAGCGGGCTGCTCAACGCCAGTCGGCAGTGCGGCGGCAGCATCGGCCTGGCGGCGCTCTCCACGGTCGCCGTCTCCGCCACCCGGCACTCCGGCGCCGCCGACCCGCTGCGGGCGCTCACCGTCGGCTACGACCGGGCGTTCCTGGTCTCCGGGGCGCTGCTGCTGGTCGCCGCGCTCGTCGCCGCCGTCGCGGTGCGCGGCGGGACGCCGGTGGCGGTGGTCGACGGGCAGTCGGCTGCGGGACCTGAGGGAACAGCTGACGGGAAGTCCGACGGGGAGTCCGTTGCTCCGTCCGCCGCTCGCTCCGCTGCTCCGTCCGGTGATGGTCGGCGGGCTGTCAGCGAACGGTGAGCGAACTGTCGGCGGGCAGGAGCAGGCTACGGAGTATGGAATCCGCAGCCGCCGCCGACACCGCCGACCAGGACGCCGAGCAGCACACCGCACTGACACCGCCGGCCGCCTTCGTCCGCTTCGCCGTCTGCGGCGGGGGCGTCGGGGTGGCGGCCGGCGGTGTCCTGCTGCCGCTGGCCGCCTGGCTGCCGTTCGCGGTGGCCAACGCGCTGGTGACCGTCGGGTCGACGCTGCTGGCCACCGAGCTGCACGCCCGCTTCTCCTTCCGCGCCGCGCGGACCGGCTGGCGGTGCCATCTCCAGTCCGGGCTCACCGTGGTGGTGAGCTACCTCTTCACCACGGCGGCGCTGACCGCCCTGCACTCGGCGGACCCGGCGGCGGGCGCGCTGCTGCGGCAGGCGGTCTACCTGGCGGCCTCCGGGCTGGCCGGGATCGGGCGGTTCCTGGTGCTCCGGCTGCTGGTCTTCTCCGGCGACGGGCGCCGTACGGAGCCGGAGCCGGCCGCCCCGGTGCGGCGGCTACCCGGGCCGCGCCCCGACCCGAGGGACGCCTCGGCCGCCGACCGTACCGGGCTGGACGCGGCCGCCTGAGCCGGTCGGGGCCGGCCGGTCGGGGTCGGCCGGTCGGGCGGGGCGGCGGGGCAGGATGGGCGGATGCGGATGCAGATCGAGCTGTCGACCCGGCCCGGCACGGCCGAGCGGGCCAACGAGGACTTCGCGCTGGTCTCCCCGGAGGCGTTCGTGGTGCTGGACGGGGTCACTCCCGGCCCCGCCGACCCGGGCTGCCACCACGGGGTCGTCTGGTACGTACGGCAGTTGGGCAGCCGACTGCTCACCGCCGCCACCGCCGCCCCCGAACGGCCGCTGGCCGACTGCCTGGCCGAGGCGGTCGGCGGCACGGCGGCGGCGCACGGCGACGGCTGCGACCTCACCGCGCCCGGAACGCCGCAGGCCACGGTCGCGGTCGGCCGGGTGGTGGCCGGGCACTTCCAGTATCTGGTGCTCGCGGACTGCACGCTGGTGCTGGCGGGCCCCGGCCTGCTGGCGGCGGTGACCGACGACCGGGTGGAGCGGGCGGCCCGGGAGCTGCGGCGGGCGGCGGGCGCGCTGCCGGAGGGTTCGCCGGAGCGGGCCGCCGCGCGGGCCCGGTACGCCACGGCCGTGGAGGCGCTGCGGAACCGGCCGGGCGGCTTCTGGACGGCCGCCGCCGACCCGGCCGTGGCGGCCGAGGCGCTGACCGGCGAGGTGGCGGTGGGGGCGCTGCGGTCAGTGGCGGCGATGAGCGACGGGGCGAGCCGGTACGTGGACCTGCTGGGGCTGGGCGACTGGGCGGCGGCGATGCGGCTGCTGGCGGAGGACGGGCCGGGGGAGCTGCTGGGCCGGGTGCGGGCGGCGGAGGCGGCTGATCCGGAACGGCTTCGGTGGCGGCGGGGGAAGGTCAGCGATGACGCGACCGTGGTGCATGCGGTGCTCGGGGGACGGGATGGCGGCCCGTTGTCATAGCCGGGCTGCCGGGCGCGTGGCGGGTTGCTCATACCCCCGTGCGGTGCGGGACGGCTGACGGGAGGGACGCCCCTCGTGGCCCTGGCGGGGCGGACCGGTTGTGTACGGAATGCTGACGCGTGGTCATATCCCTCGCTACGGTGGGGGTTCGACGGTGGCCGCGCTGTGGTACGGGCTCTTGACCAGGCTGCCGCGCGGGGCACCGAAACGGCTTTCGGAGACGCGGGGGAACGGCGGTATGAACTTTCTGAGCGAAGCCTGGCACGACGGCACACAGCTGGCCGGTGACGCCGTGAAGGTCGCCAAGGACATCGTGATGACGCCGGTGGAGATCGCGCACTGGACCCTGAACGCGATGTTCGGTGACGGCGGCGACCTGCATCGGATCGCGGCCGACCTGGGAGCACTCGGCGGTCAGCTCGACCAGCTGAGCAAGGAGATCGGCTCCACCGTCGGCGGCATCAGCTGGCACGGGGCCGCCGCGGACGCCTTCACCTCCCACGCCCAGGGCCGGGTGCGGGAGCTGGCGTCGGCCGCCGACGACCTCCAGTCGCTGGGCAAGTCGGTCGAGCGCCTCGCCAAGGTGATGTGAGCCCGGGTACGCGGCTCAGCCATCGGCACACCGGACACAGGGGGACGGATTCGCATGGCCGACGACCAGTTCGGCGTTCAGTTGCAGGAACTCGCCAAGCTCAGCCAGGAGTGGCAGGCCGCCGGCGAGCGGGTCGCCGAGGTGACCCAGAAGCTGGGGAGCATCCGGGCCACGCTCGCCCGCGCCGCCGAGATCGACCTGGCCGCGAGCGCGATCGGCGGCGTGGCCGGGATCGCCACCGCCTACGAGGTGCTCAAGGACGTCAAGGCCATCGCGTCCCAGGCCGACGCGCTGGGCGAGCTCCAGGAGAAGCTGCGGGCGAAGCTGGCCGCCGACGCCAAGAAGATCAAGTCCATCGCCGATGAGTACATCGCGGCGGACCGCAAGATCCATGACGACCTGAAGAAGCACGACAAGGAGCACGCCAAGCCCAAGAGCCCGGCCCAGCCGGGCGGCGGCAAAGGCGGCTCGGCCGCACCCGCCGGTGGCGGCGGCAAGGGCGGCGCGGTCACCCCGCCCAAGGGCGGCGGCTCCGGCGGCGGAGGCGGTGGCTCGTACGACGGGCACGGCGACGGCACATGGCAGACGGTCGGTGACTGGGACGCCTGGAAGCCGGGCTCCCACCACACGACCACCGGCGCCGGCGTGGTCACCGCCCCGGACCTCACCGGGCTGCCGGACGAGCGGCGCGACATCCTGGACCGCGCGCTGGAGCGGATCAACCACCGGATCGGCTACAGCCAGTCGGCCACCACCAACGGCTACCGGGACGACTGCTCCGGCTTCGTCTCGGCCGCATGGGGCCTCAACCCGCCGGGGCTGAACACCTACGGCCTGATGGGCAGCGCATATGCGCACCCGATCTCCAAGGACGACCTCCAGCCGGGCGACGCGCTGATCGCGGGCGACCACACCGTGCTGTTCGGCGGCTGGGCCGACGCCGCGCACACCAAGTACATCGCACTGGAGGACAACGGCTCCCAGGGCACGGTCTCGCACGTCATCCCGTACCCGTACTACTCCGGCGACGCCGCCCACGAGAAGGCCATCGGCCACCCGTACGTGCCCTACCGGCGCAACGGCCTCTAGCCGGCACCTGCTCGTAGCCGGCCCCGCTCGTGGTGGGCCGCCGCCGGGAAGGTTTCCGGCGGCGGCCCGCCGCGCTGCCCGCAACGACCCGAACCGCCTCCAGACGGGGAACCCCTCACCATGCCCTCCCGCCGCCTGCTCGCCATGGCCGCCCTCGCCGTGGCCGTGCTCCCGCTCACCTCCTGCGCGTCGGGTGACGCGGACGCCTCCGGCAGCACCACCACCGGCCCGACGACATCACCGCCGACCACCGCAGCCGCCGCCCCGGCAGCGGCCTCCCCCACCGCCGCGGTGAGCGATCTGCCGCTCGACCCCGAGCCGACCTTCGACTGCACCGCCGCCCAGCTGCCCGCCGGCCACCGGGTGGTCCAGGTGACCGCCGCGCCGGTCGGCGGCGTGCTGCGGGCCAGGCGGGCGGAGTTCGCCTGCGACCCCGACGGCGGGGACTACGCGGGCACCGGCGCCGCCGCCGACTACCGGCTCGCCGCCGGGGCCACCGCCGAGCTGAGCACCGGCGCCACCACCCACCAGGCGGTCACCCTGGCCGCGCTGACCGGGCATCTGGCCGCCTGCCTGGCGGGCAAGGCCGTGCCGGAGCCGTTCTCCTGCTCCGGGAACCTCTACGAGATCACCGGGGACTCCGGCGGCATCACCCGGTTCAGCGAGGTGTGGCACCCCTGAGCGGCACCCGGCCGCCTGCCGCATTCGGGTGACCGTCCGCCGAAACCGGCCGCCCGGGTGCCACCGGCCGCCACACTGGGCGGGTGCGTGTGGAGATGGCGGGGGAACCGCAGCTGCCAGGCCGGGAGAGCGAGGACTTCGCGGCGGCGACGCCCGAGGCGCTGGTCCTGCTGGACGGGTCGAGTTCACCGGCGGGCCTGGAGTCGGGCTGCCGGCACGGCACCGCGTGGTACGTACGGCGGCTCGGGGCGCACCTGCTGGCCCGGCTCACCGACCGGGCGGACCGGACGGCGGCGCAGTGCCTGGCGGACGCCATCGCCGAGACCGCCGCGCTGCACGGCGCCCGCTGCGACCTGGCCCACCCGAACACCCCGGCGGCCATGGTGGTGGCGGTGCGGCTGCGCGGCACCGTCCTGGAGTACGCCGTGCTGGGTGACGCGCTGCTGGTGATCCAGCCGGAGGTGGGCGGGCCCCGGGTGGTCGGGGACAACCAGCCGTTCCCGGCGGGCGAGGAGCTGCGGCGGCAGCTGTGGGCGACGGCGGCCGGCTCGCCGGAGCGGGCGGCGCTGCACATGCGGTACGCACTGGCGGTGCGGGCCGCCCGCAACACCGGCCGGGGCCCCTGGGTGGCCGCCGCGCTGCCCCGGGCGGCCGAGTATGCCGAGGTCGGCACCGTGCCGATCGCCGGGCTGCGGGGCGTGGCGGCGTTCTCCGACGGCGCGAGCCGCTATGTCGAGCGCTACCGGCTCGGGGACTGGGCGGCGGCGATGGCGCTGCTGGACGGTTCGGGCCCGGGTGAGTTGCTGGCCCGGGTGCGGGCGGCGGAGGAGTCCGACCCGGACTGCGTCCGCTGGCCACGCGGCAAGGCCAGGGACGACGCCACCGTCGTCTACCTGCGGCTGCGCTGAGCACTCCGCCCCCGCCGACGGTGCTGCGGCGGGGGCGGAGGCGGGTACGGAAGCGGACGAGGGTCAGCGGTGCTCGGCCGGGATCTGGCCGAGGCGGCCGGCCCGGAAGTCCTCGAACGCCTGCTCAAGCTCGCGGTGGCTGTTCATCACGAACGGGCCGTACCAGGCGACCGGCTCGCGGATCGGACGGCCGCCGAGGATGACCACGTCCAGATTGGGCGACCGGCTCTCCTGCTTGCCGTCGGCGGCCACCGTGATGCTGTCGCCGTCCCCGAAGAGCACCGCCTGCCCCATGCCGAACGGCCGCTGCTCCTCCCCGACCGTGCCGCTGCCACCCAGCGCGTACACCAGGGCGTTGAAGTCGCTGCGCCACGGCAGGGTGATCCGGGCGCCGGGGCTGACGGTGGCGTGGACCATGGTGATCGGGGTGTGGGTGATGCCCGGTCCCTGGTGGCCGCCCAGCTCACCGGCGATCAGCCGCAGGATCGCGCCGCCGTCCGGGGAGGTGAGCAGCTTGACCTGCTGCCCGGAGATGTCCTGGTAGCGGGGGGCGGTCATCTTGTCGGCGCCGGGCAGGTTCACCCAGAGCTGGATGCCGTGGAAGAGGCCGCCGGAGACCACCAGGTCCTCGGGCGGGGTCTCGATGTGCAGCAGGCCGGAGCCGGCGGTCATCCACTGGGTGTCGCCGTCGCCGAGGAACCCGCCGCCGCCGGTGGAGTCCTTGTGCACGAACTTGCCGTCGATCAGGTAGGTGACGGTCTCGAAGCCCCGGTGCGGGTGCCAGGGCGTCCCCTTGGGCTCGCCGGGCGCGTACTCCACCTCGCCCATCTGGTCCATCATGATGAACGGGTCCAGGTGGCGGGTGTGGAGGCCGGCGAAGGCGCGCCGGACCGGGAAGCCCTCGCCCTCGTAGCCCTGGGGTGCGGTGGCGACCTGGCGGACCCGGCGGGCCCGGCCGGTGGTGGGGTCGGGGGTGTCGACCGCGGGCAGGACGAGCGGGTTGGCGACGGTGACGGCGGGCATGGCGGGCCTCCTCTGGGCTGTGTGGCCTGCGACCACTGTAGTTCAACAATCAACTACAAGAGCGTTGAAGGTTGAACTATTCCGCGCCGGGGTCACCCGCAGGGGTACGTCGGCCGTCCGTCAGCCGTACATCCGCCGCATGGTGAAGTCGACCATCTGCTCCACCGCCTTGGCGTCGAACACCATCCGGTGGTCGCCCTCCATGTCCAGCGCGAAGCCGTAGCCGGTGGGCAGCAGGTCCAGCACCTCGGCACCGGTGACGGTGAAGTACTTGGACTCCTTGCCCGCGTAGCGGCGCAGCTCCTTGAGCGAGCTGAACATCGGGATCACCGGGGTCGGGGTGTTGTGCAGCGCCAGGAAGCCGGGGCGCTCACCCCGGGGGCAGTACACCTTGGAGGTGATGAAGATCGCCTGGAAGTCCTCCACCGTGAGCCCGCCGCTGGTGAAGGCGCGCACCGCGTCGGCCAGCGAGGGCGGCGAGGGCTCGGGGTAGAGCGGCTGCTGCGACTGCTGGGCGCCGTATCCGGCGCCGGCCTGGGGGTCGGGGCCCCCGCCGGGGCCGGGCATGCCGCCCATCCCGGGCTGCGGCCCTGCCTGCTGGTAGGGGCCGCCCGGGTAGCCGGGTCCTGCCCCGGTCGCGGTCTGGTCGTAGCCGTACACGGAGACAGGCTATCGGCCCGGCGGCCCCCGACGGAGCGCCCGTTCGGGAAAGCGGCGGCGGTACCGGTGCGATGCCGGGCACAGTGGACGTGACGGCCCTCATGCCCCCCATGGGGTTGAAGATGTTACCGCCGGGTAGCATCATGGGTGCTACTGACGGGTAAGGGGTGCGCCTCCGCACGGGCGCGAGCAGAACCCCGGCACCGACCGACGCGATGACCGGAGAAGGCCATGGGGCACTACAAGTCCAACCTCCGCGACGTGGAGTTCAACCTCTTCGAGGTACTCGGCCGCGACCAGGTGTACGGCAGCGGACCGTTCGCCGACCTGGACGTCGAGACCGCCAGGAACATCCTGGCCGAGATCGCCCGCCTGGCCGAGAACGACCTGGCCGCCTCCTTCGCCGACGCCGACCGCAACCCGCCGGTCTTCGACCCCGGGACCGGCACCGCCCCGCTCCCGGCGAGCTTCAAGAAGAGCTACCAGACCTTCATGGACTCCGAGTGGTGGCGGCTGGGCCTGCCCGAGGAGCTGGGCGGCACCCCCACCCCGCGCTCGCTGCTCTGGTCCTTCGCCGAACTGGTGCTGGGCGCCAACCCCGCCATCTGGATGTACTCCTCCGGCCCCGCCTTCGGCCAGGTCGTCTTCGAGGAGGGCACCGAGGAGCAGCGGAAGATCGCGCTGCGGATGATCGAGCGCCAGTGGGGCGCCACCATGGTCCTCACCGAGCCGGACGCCGGCTCCGACGTGGGCGCCGGGCGCACCAAGGCGGTCCGGCAGGACGACGGCTCCTGGCACATCGAGGGCGTCAAGCGCTTCATCACTTCGGGTGAGCACGACCTGTCCGAGAACATCGTCCACCTGGTGCTGGCCCGCCCCGAGGGCGGCCGCCCCGGCACCAAGGGCCTGGGGCTCTTCGTGGTGCCCAAGTACGACTTCGACTGGGAGACCGGCGAGCTCGGCGAGCGCAACGGCGTCTACGCCACCAATGTCGAGCACAAGATGGGCCTCAAGGCGTCCAACACCTGCGAGCTGACCTTCGGCGGCGTCCGGGACGGCAGGCCGCACCCGGCCAGGGGCTGGCTGCTCGGGGAGAGCGTCGAGGGCATCCGCCAGATGTTCAAGATCATCGAGTTCGCCCGGATGATGGTCGGCACCAAGGCCATCGCCACCCTGTCCACCGGCTACCTCAACGCGCTGGAGTACGCCAAGGAGCGCGTCCAGGGCCCCGATCTGGCCGACTTCCTGGACAAGACCGCGCCCCGGGTCACCATCACCCACCACCCGGACGTCCGCCGCTCGCTGATGACCCAGAAGGCGTACGCCGAGGGCATGCGCGCCCTGGTGCTCTACACCGCCTCCGTCCAGGACGACATCGAGGCGGCCAAGCTGCGCGGCGAGCGGGCCGAGGCGGCCGAGCGGCTGAACGACCTGCTGCTGCCGATAGTCAAGGGCTACGGCTCCGAGCGGTCCTACGAACAGCTGGCCCAGTCGCTCCAGACCTTCGGCGGCTCCGGCTACCTCCAGGAGTACCCGCTGGAGCAGTACATCAGGGACGCCAAGATCGACACCCTGTACGAGGGCACCACCGCCATCCAGGGCCAGGACTTCTTCTTCCGGAAGATCGTCCGCGACGGCGGCCAGGCGCTCACCGCGCTCTCCGAGCAGATCCAGAAGTTCCTGGCCGGCGGCGAGGGCGGCGAGGAGCTGGCCGCCGAGCGCGAGTTCCTGGCCAAGGCGGCCGGCGACCTGGAGGCGATCGTCGGCAAGATGCTGGCCGACCTCTCCGCCGTCGAGCAGGACGCCCGGAACATGTACAAGGTGGGACTGAACACCACCCGGCTGCTGCTCGCCTCCGGCGATGTGGTGATCGGCTGGCTGCTGCTGCGCCAGGCCGCCGTGGCGCTGGCCAAGCTGCCCGGCGCGACCGGCAAGGACGTCGCCTTCTACCAGGGCAAGGTCGCCGCGGCCCGCTTCTACGCCCGCAACGTCCTGCCCACCGTCGCCCCGCAGCGGCTGATCGCCGAGGGCGTGGACAACACGCTGATGGACCTGCCGGAGGACGCGTTCTGAGCTGCTGAGCGAGGCGGTCTTCCCGCCGAAGGGGCCCCGGGCGATGCCTTTGGGGCCCCTTCGGCGCGTTTGGCAGGCATTATTGTCATGCCCAAGGCGGCGATTTCCGGCCCTGCCCGGTCCCCGTCCGGGTGCCGCCTATGCTCGAAAGCGGGAGGCGTCCGGCGAGACCCGCCGCGTCTTCCCTCGACCCTCGACCCAGGAGCAGCATGCCGACCGCCGCCGGAACGGTCTTCTTCGACCGCAGCCACACCGACGATCTGATCGCCTACCTCAATGCCAGCCCGTCGCCCTACCACGCGGTCGCGTCGGCCGCCGGACGGCTGGAGAAGGCCGGCTTCCGCCAGGTGACCGAGACCGAGGCGTGGGACGACCAGGCCGGCGGCCGGTTCGTGGTGCGCGGCGGCGCGCTGATCGCCTGGTACGTCCCCGAGGGGATGGGCCCGGAGGCACCGTTCCGAGTGGTCGGCTCGCACACCGACTCCCCCAACCTCCGGGTCAAGCCGCTGCCCGACACCGGCTCGGTGGGCTGGCGGCAGGTGGCCGTCGAGGTCTACGGCGGCGTGCCGCTGAACACCTGGCTCGACCGCGACCTGGGCCTCTCCGGCCGGCTGGCGCTGCGCGGCGGCGGGACCGCCCTGGTGCAGGTGGACGAGGCGCTGCTGCGGGTGCCGCAGCTCGCCATCCACCTGGACCGCCAGGTCAACGAAGGGCTGAAGCTCGACCGGCAGCGCCACCTCACCCCGCTGTGGGGCATCGGCCCGGTCGACGAGGGCGCGCTGATCGAGTACGTCGCGGAGCGGGCCGGAGTGGCCGCTCAGGACGTCACCGGTTGGGACCTGATGGTCCACGACGTGCAGCCGCCGTCCTACCTGGGCCGCGACCGGGAGCTGCTGGCGGCCGCCCGGCTGGACAACCTGCTCTCCGTGCACGCGGGCGTCGCGGCGCTGGTCGCCGTCGCCACCGCCGACACCGAGCCGGCCGCCATCCCGGTGCTGGCCGCCTTCGACCACGAGGAGACCGGCAGCGAGTCCGACACCGGCGCGCAGGGCCCGCTGCTGGGCAATGTGCTGGAGCGGTCGGTGTTCGCCCGGGGCGGCACCGCCGAGGACCGGGCGCGCGCCCTGGCCGGCACCGTCTGCCTCTCCGCCGACATGGGCCACGCCGTCCACCCCAACTACAGCGAGCGGCACGAGCCCGGACACCACCCGCTGCCCAACGGCGGCCCCATCCTCAAGGTCAACGTCAACCAGCGCTACGCCACCGACGGCGTGGGCCGCGCGGTCTTCGCCGCCGCCTGCGAGCGGGCGGGCGTGCCCTGGCAGACCTTCGTCTCCAACAACGCGATGCCCTGCGGCACCACCATCGGCCCGATCACCGCCGCCCGGCTGGGCATCGCCACCGTGGACTGCGGGGTCGCCGCGCTCTCCATGCACTCCTCGCGCGAGCTGTGCGGGGCCGACGACCCGTTCCTGCTGGCCGCCGCGCTCAAGGGCTTCCTGGAGGGCTGACCGGACGGCCGCCGACGGGCGGGGCGGGGCCGGTCGGCCCCGCCCCGCCCGTCGGCGTGTGCGGCATGGAGCCCGGGGGTGCGGGTAGCCGCGCACTGACGGCCCGTCGCGTACGGGGCAGACCAACTCCCTTGGGAGGGACCCACATGGGCCTCGGCGGATGCGTGATCCTGATAGCCCTCGGCGCCATCCTCACCTTCGCCACCGACTGGCACCTGCATGGGGTCGACCTGACCGTGGTCGGGGTGATCCTGATGGCGGCCGGGCTGCTCGGCCTGGTGACCTTCAGCAGCGTGCTGCGGCGGCCCCGGCGCGGCTTCGGCCCCGGCGCCGACGAGGTCGTGGAGGAGCGCCACCACTACTACGAGGACCCCCGGCTCTGACGCCGCGTCAGCTCGGTTCGGCGGCTCCCGGGTCGTCCAGCCCGGCCAGCACCAGCGGCAGCCGGGCGGCGGCGCCGGGCACCAGTCGGACCGGGACGCCCCAGTCCTGCTGGTGCACATGGCAGGCCGGGTACTCCACGGCCGGGTCGTCGTCGCAGGAGGCGGCCATCGCGGAGACGTGCAGCACGCCCTCGGTGGGTCCGTCGGCGGCCAGCCGCACCTCGCGGGAGAGCGCGCTGTCCGCGCCCGCGCCGGACTCCAGCAGCTCCGGGGGCGTGGCGCTGACCAGCAGCCGGGTGGCGGGGCCGTAGCGCTCGTCCAGCTTCTGGCCCGCCGGGGCGCTGAAGACCACGTCGATCCGGAACGGTCCGGGTGCCACCTCGGTCGACGCCCGCCGGGTGCGGTGCGCGGTGGCCGCCACCCGGACCGCCTCCTCGGGCAGCCGCAGCCGGGTCAGCCGGTGCCGGGCCGACTCCACCACCACGATGTCGTCCCCGGCCAGCACCGCGCCGGACGGCTCGCGCAGATCGGTGGCGAGCGTACTGACCTCGCCGGTGGCCGGGTCGAAGCGGCGCAGCGCGTGGTTGTACGTGTCGCTGACCGCCACCGAACCGTCGGGCAGCGCGGTCACCCCCAGCGGGTGCTGGAGCAGTGCCTGGTCGGCGGCGCCGTCCCGGTGGCCGAAGTCGAAGAGGCCGGTGCCCACGGCGGTGTGCACGGTGAGGTCGGCGGCGTCGATCCGGCGCAGCGCGGAGGTCTCGGAGTCGGCCACCCAGAGGGTGCGGCCGTCGGGGGAGACGGCCAGGCCGGACGGCTGGGCGAACCACGCCTCGGCGGCGGGGCCGTCGACCAGGCCCTCGTTGGTGGTGCCGGCGGCGGCCTCGACGGTGCCGGTGGCCGGGTCGTACGTCCACAGCTGGTGCACGCCGGCCATGGCGATCCAGACCCGGTCCGCGAACCAGGCGACGTCCCACGGCGAGGAGAGGTCCACCTCGCGGGCCGGGCCGCTGACGGCGGAGCCCTGCCACCACTGGCTACCGGTGCCGGCCAGCGTGCTGACCCGGCCGTCCGCGAGGCGGACGCCGCGCAGCGCGTGGTTGACGGTGTCCGCGACGACCAGGTCGCAGTCGAGCGCGGCGGCGGCCTGCGGCGGCAGCAGCGCCAGGCCCTGCGGCTCGCTGAACCGGGCCTGCTCGGCGGGGCCGTCCAGCAGCCCGCGCTCGCCGTCGCCGATCCGGCGCAGCACCGTCTCGCCGTCGGCGGCCAGCTCGACCAGCGAGTGGTGGCCGGAGTCCGCGACCAGGTAGCCGCCGCCCGGCAGCGTCACCGCCTTGCCGGGGAACCGCAGGTCGCCGGCGGCCGGCTCCGGTGGTACGTACGGGCTGTCGCCGCGCCGCAGGGTGCCCTTGGCGGCGTGCTCGGCCTCCAGTTCCTCGACCAGGGCGGCGATCGCGTGGGCGTGGCCCTCGCCCGCGTGCTGGGCGACGATGTACCCCTCGGGGTCGATCACCACCAGGGTGGGCCAGGCCCGGACGGCGTACTGCTTCCAGGTGGCCAGCTCCGGGTCGTCCAGCACGGGGTGGTGCACCTCGTAGCGGGCGACGGCGTCGACCACGGCCCGGTGGTCGGCCTCGTGCACGAACTTGGGCGAGTGCACGCCGACGATCACCACGGTGTCGCGGTGCTTCTCCTCCAGCTCGCGCAGCTCGTCCAGGACGTGCAGGCAGTTGATGCAGCAGAACGTCCAGAAGTCCAGTACGACACACTTACCCCGCAGGTCGGCAAGCTTGAGTTCCTTGCCGCCTGTGTTGAGCCATCCACCGGCGCCGACCAGCTCGGGGGCGCGGACACGTGCACGAGAAGCCATGCCTCAATCAAACCTCACGTCCGGTGTCCGCATTCCAGGGCGTCCGCCCTGCCACCGGAGGGACGCCGAACGGCCGGGGCGGTCCGTGATCGGCCTCGGACGGGCACCGGGTGGCTCGGGCTGTCCAGCCACACCGTGTGGCCGTCGGCCGTGACCGTGAGGCCGAAGCGGTCGGGGCCGGGGCGGCCCTGGCCGTCCCACCAGCGCCACGCGGCCTCCACCTCGTCCCAGAGGTTCCGGGGGCCGGACTGGTACACCTCGTACTCCGTACGGTCCCGCTCGTAGTCGGCGGAGGCCCATGACCGGGTGTCTCGGCTGTAGAGCCAGAGCGTGTACGCGCCGTTGCCGTAGCGCTCCGCCCGCCAGAACGCACCGGGCACGCCCACCCCGATGGCGAACTGTTCGAGCCACCCGCCGGTGTCCGGCGGGGCCAGGGCCGTTGTGCTTCTCACCCCGTCAGCCGGCCATTCGCTCCCCCGCAGGTAGGCGTCGAACGGCGGCCGTTCGGTGCGCTGCTGCCGGAGCCGCATGAAGGCCGAGCTTCGGGTGAACATGCCGCTCGCGCTGGTCCCGTCAGCGTTCACGGTCAGTCGGATGACCTGCTCGCCGCCGTACTCCGTGCCGAACGGGGCAACGATGACCCCACCGGGGGCGGACTGCTCCAGCCAGGCCGGAGGGATCTCCAGCAGCGAGCAGGTGGCGATGATCCGCTCGTAGGGGGCGCTCCCCGCCCAGCCCGACCGCCCGTCGCCCTCGACCACGGTCGGCGCGAGTCCGGCCTTCGCCAGGTTCTCCCGCGCGCCGCGCGCGATGTCCGGGTCGTACTCGACGGTGACCACGTTGGGGCTGCCCAGGCGGTGGGCCAGGAGGCCGGCGTTCCAACCTGTCCCGGTGCCGATCTCCAGCACCCGGTCACCCGGGCGGACATCCAGGTCCTGGAGCATCGAGAAGACCATGGTCGGCATGGAGTTGGACGAACTCGGGGTCGTGCCGAGCCCGTCCCCCTCATGGCCTCCGTCATCCCACTGCGTGGTGAGCGGGATGTCCGAGTAGACCGCCCGCCGCCACGCCCCGGGGTCCTGCGACCGGTACACCACGGGGTTCTGCCGAGTGCCGTCCGCGATGCCCGGCCAGATGCGGTCCGGGACGAACAACTCGCGCGGGACGGCCTTGAAGGAGGGGAGCCAGTCCGGGGAGAGTGCGCCGCCGGCCACCAGCGCGGAGGCGAGCCCCTGGGGGCCCGCCTCCTGGTGCGTCCGGCCGGTCACCTGCCGCCGCCCGCCGGGGACGAGCCGTCGGAGGTGTTGCCGCCCTCGTCGGACCCGCCGCCGCCGTGTCCGGCGCCCTTGTTGCTGTCGTCCTGCTGGCCGCCGCCCTTGCCGTCGCCGGTCCCGCCGCCGTGCTCACCCATGGACTTCCCCTCTCTGCCGCTCATACCGAGGCGGTCCCCAGCCTGTCGTGCACCTTGCCGACCGTCCTCGGCTGCCCTCCGATCGAGCCGCCACAACGATCACGCAGTCGCCCGGGACGGTGGAACCCCGCGCAAAGGACACTTCGGAACGTCCCGTGCGCGGTAGAACGTCCCTGGCGGAGGGCCGGTGTCTGTGGGGAGACAAGCGAGATGCCAAACGGGAGACTGAAAAGTGTGATGGCGTCGGGTGGTTGGACGTGCGCTGCCCTGGCAGCGAAGGCCGGCGTGGACACCAAGTCGGTCGAGCGGTGGGCCAACCAGAACAGGACGCCCCGGTTGGGGACAGCCCGTCTGGCTGCCGAAGCCTTGGGAGAAGACATGTTCGCACTGTGGCCGAGCCTGCGGCAGCCCCGAGCCGCACGAGCGACAAGCCCTGAGCTGGTGGCGCTCCATGAGCAGCGGGCCGACTTGCCGGTGTCCGTCTTTGTGGACCTGCTCGGCAAGGCTGCGGAACGCATCGACGTGTTGGTCTACGCTGCGGTGTTCCTCCACGAGACGTACCCCCGGCTCAACGACCTGCTTCGTGAGCGCGCCGCTGACGGCTGCGCAGTCCGTATCGCCCTCGGTGATGCGGACAGCGAGAACGTCAGGCAACGCGGCGAGGAGGAGAAGTTCGGCCACGGAATCGAGTCCCGTTGCAGACTCGCCCTCATGCACTACCGGCCGCTCCTGGGAACCCCCGGAATCGAGATCCGTACCCATGGGACCACGCTCTACAACAGTCTGTACCGGGCGGATGATCAGGTTCTGGTGAATGCGCACATCTGGGGGGTCAACGCCTTCGGCGCCCCGGTCTGGCATCTCCGGCGGACCGGCACCGGAACGCTGTTCGATACCTATGCTGCGAGCTTCGACGCGGTGTGGGAGGCCGCTCGACCCGTTGAGGGGAGCTGATCACATGGCACGGACCGAGTACTACGACGATCCCACCGCGCCCAAGCCGAACCGGCTGGTAGTGGCGGCGTCCGCCGTGGTGACGGACGGCGAGGGGCGCATCCTGCTACAGCGGCGCACCGACAACGGGTTGTATGCACTGCCCGGCGGAACGATGGACCTCGGTGAGTCGCTTCCGGGAACGGCCGTTCGGGAGGTGCGTGAGGAAACCGGCCTTGATGTGGAGATCACCGGACTCGTCGGCACCTACACCGATCCCCGACATGTGATCGCCTACTCGGACGGCGAGGTACGGCAGCAGTTCAACGTCTGTTTCACCGCCCGCATCACCGGCGGGGAGCTGCGGATCTCCGGCGAGTCCACCGACCTCCAGTTCGTGGCCCCGGCCGACATCGCGGCCCTCCCGATGCACCACACCCAGCGACTACGGCTCCGCCACTTCCTGGAGCAACGGGCGACTCCCCATCTCGGGTAGCAGCCACGGACGACGAAAGGCCCCTCCGATCTCCGACCCGCTGCCGGGGGAGGTCCGTGGGCGGCGGGTCGAACCGGGGGTGGTGGGGGAGGCGTCCAAGCTGGGGGGACGTCCGGACGGTGGAGGAGGGCACGGCATGAGGTATCTGGTGCGGGAGCGGATCTTCGGGATCGGTGACGACTACTGGGTCGAGACCGAGCACGGGGAGAAGGCGTTCCTGGTGGACGGGAAGGCGCTGCGGCTGCGGGAGACCTTCGAGCTGCGGGACCCGGCGGGTGACGTGGTGACGGTGATCCGCAAGAAGGTGCTGAGCCTGCGGGACGCGATGAAGGTGCAGGACGCGCACGGCGAGACCGTGGCCACGGTGCGGAAGAAGCTGTTCACGCCGTTCCGGGACAAGTACCACGCGGAGCTGGCGGACGGCTCGGAGCTGGAGATCCACGGCGACTTCCTCGACAAGGAGTACGACATCGAGGCGGACGGCGGCGAGCGGGTGGCGCGAATCTCCCGCAAGTGGTTCCGGGTCCGGGACACCTATGCGGTGGATGTGGCGGACGGGGCGGATGCGGCGCTGCTGCTGTCGGTGGCGGTGTGCGTGGACCGGCTGTCGACCGAGGAGCACGAGGAGCACGAGGAGAAGGAGAAGGAGCGGCGCCGGGCCGAGGAGGACTGACCGCCGACTGCGCGGCCCCGCACCCGGCCAGGGTGCGGGGCCGCGCCGGTTCAGCGGGCCCGCCGGGCCAGGGCGCGGACGAACGCGGTGCCGTCGATGGTGCCCAGGCCGCTGGCCAGGTCGTAGCCCTTGGCGGCGGCGTACCCCTTCACCCCGGCGAAGGAGTTGTTGCCGTGCACGATGTCGATCAGGCCGCTGCGGGCCCTGCCGCGCGCGGCCAGGGCGTAGAGGTCGTCGTTGATCGGGCCGAGCCGGTGGTGGGCCTGCTGGGCGGCGAGGGCCACGATCCCGGCGAAGATCGGGGTGGCCTCGCTGGTACCGCCGGTGATGCCCCAGCCCTTGTCGGCGGCCGAGTACGAGGAGTACACCCAGGCGCCGCCGTCGACCGCCGCGCTGATGCTGACGTCCGGGGTGCCGCGCCGCCCGCCGACCGCACTGGCGACGCTGCGCTGGTAGCCCGGCCGGGTGAAGACGCCGGACTTCCCGCCGCCGGCGGCGCCCCGGCCGTCGTTCCAGACCCGGTCGGGGGCCAGTCGGCGGCCGGTGTCGTCCAGGGTGAGCTGGGTGCCGCCGACCGAGGTGACCAGCGGGTCGGTGGAGGGCCAGGAGTTCACCCGGTGCGAATACAGGGTGCTGCCGTCCGCCTTGAAGTCGGTGACGCCGGAGTCGCCGGAGGCGGCGAGTACGGTGACGCGGGCGTCGGCGGCGGCCTTGAAGGCGTACCGGAGGTTGAGCAGGGCGGAGTGATCGCCCCTGGAGAAGCCGGGGAAGGTGTTCTCGGTGGCGCCGAAGCTCTGCGAGATGACATCGCCGACGCCCTGGTTGATCAGGTCCTGCTCGGCCCGCATCATCTCGGGGAAGCCGGTGACGCCCTCGGTCTCGGCCACCGCCGTCTCCACCAGCACGATCTTGGCGTCGGGGGCGATGGCGTGGGCGTACTGGACGTCGAGGTTGGTCTCACCGGCCCAGCCCATCGCGGTCTCGTCCTCGGGATCGAACTCCGGGACGTTGCCCCATTTGACGATCCGCACCTTGGTGGTGGGCAGGCCGAACGCCTTGGAGAAGACATCCAGGTCGTGCTGGACGGTGGGGGAGCCGAAGGAGTCGACGATGACGATGGTCCGGCCCTTGCCGGTGATGCCGGAACGGTAGAGCGGATTGAGGTTGTACGCCTTGCGGTACTGCATCGGTGAGTAGCAGTGGACGCGGTACTCCTTGAGACAGGCGGAGGTCGCCAGCGGACTGGCCACCGCCTTGACCAGCTGATGGCCGGCCACGGCGGGGCGCGGCGTGGCCGGGAGTGCGGTGGTCGCCGGGGCGGAGACGGCTCCGGTCCCGGCAACGGTGAGGACGGCGGCGGTGGCCGCACCGAGGGCGGCAACCGCCCTGGGGGCGCGGCGGGCGGTCTGGTGGCCCATGGAGCTCCTTGTGCAGGGACGCCGGAGGCATCCTCGAAGGCCGATCGGAGGCGATCAGGTCCGATCAGAGAGCGTTGCCCGAGCAGTACCCCATGGTGTTTATGCACTCTTTAACCTCGCAACTCGACGCTCCCCCGACACACCGGTCCGACACGCCGGTCCGGGCCCGGCCACGGGCGGGCGGCGGCGCTGCGGGCCGGTCAGGGCCGTACGGGTGCCGAGATGCCGAGCAGCCGGTCGCGGAGCACCGGGAAGTCGGCCCGGGTCTTGGCGACGGCCGCCGGGTCGAAGTCCACGGTGAGCACCTCCTCGCCGGTGCCGGCCTCGGCCAGCACCTCGCCCCACGGGTCGACCACCAGGCTGCGGCCGGCCTGCTCGACGCCGCCGTGGGTGCCGGCGGTGTTGCAGGCCAGGACGTACGCCTGCTCCTCCACGGCGCGGGCGCGGGCCAGCAGCGTCCAGTGCTCGGCGCGCCGGGCCGGCCAGGCGGCGGGCACGGTGAGGATCTCGGCCCCGGCGTCCAGCAGCGCCCGGAACAGTTCGGGGAAGCGCAGGTCGTAGCAGGTGGCCAGGCCCAGGGTGCCGTGTTCGGTGACGGCGGTGGCGATCTCCCGGCCGCCGCCCATGGCGACCGCCTCGCCGCCGTCGAAGCCGAAGCGGTGGATCTTGCGGTAGGTGCGGCGCAGCTTGCCCTGGGGGTCGAACAGCAGCGAGGTGTTGTACATCGGCCCGTCAGGGTCGCGTTCCACGATGGACCCGGCGTGCAGCCAGACCCGGGCGGCGCGGGCGGCGGCCGACATGGCCTCGGCGGTGGGCCCTTCGAGCGGTTCGGCGCCGGTCGGCCACCGGTCGTAGGCGAAGCCGCCCAGCGGCCACAGCTCGGGCAGCAGCACCAGATCGTCACCGGCACGGCCGCGGACCAGGGCGGAGACCCGGGCCCGCCGTTCCTCGGGGGATTCGGTGTCCGTGACGGAGAGCTGGATCAGAGAAGCGCGCACAGTACCACCGTCCACTCCAAGAGTCCTACGATCATCACTCGAAAGCACTGACCCGGTGACACGGGGAAGCGTAACGTGCCGATAGCGCCTCTGCCCCTGAGTGGAGCCGGCGCCGGGCGGGCGCCGGCTTCACCCAGACACGCAGGCGCACCGGAGCGATCGAGGGGTCGAGAAGACACGTGGCCGACAAGCAGACCGTCCAGGCGTACATCGACGCATGGACGCACTCCATCGAGTCGATCTCCGAGCTGGTCGCACCCCTGCCCGAGGGGCAGTGGAACCACCCCACCGAGTGCCCCGGCTGGTCGGTACGGGACGTGGTCTCGCATGTCATCGCCGTGGAGCTGGAGCTGCTGGGCGACCCCCGGCCGATCCATCCGCTCCCCCGCGACCTGCGGCATGTCACCGACGAGTTCACCCGGTGGTGCGAGGTGCCGGTGGACAAGCGGCGCTGCCACACCTCGCCGGAGATGACGGCGGAGCTGGAGTACACCATCATCCGCCGCGCTCGGGCGCTGCGCACCGCCCGGCAGCAGCCGGAGGACGAGGTGCGCTGGCCGGCCGGTCCGTACACCCGGCAGCTGCCGTACCACGAGGTGCTGCGCCGCCGCGTCTTCGACGTGTGGACGCATGAGCAGGACCTGCGGCGGGCGCTGCGGCAGCCCGGCAATCTGGACGCGCCCGGCGCGCTGGTCAGCCGGGACCTGCTGATCGAGGCGCTGCCCAAGGCCGTGGCCAAGCAGGCGGGGGCACCGGCCGGCTCCACGGTGGTGGTGGATGTGCACGGCGCGGTGGAGTTCATGCGCACCGTACGGGTGGACGCCGGCGGCCGGGGCAGCGTCGAGGAGCGGGTCTCGCTGGCCCCCGGGGTCCAGCTGACCACCGACTGGGAGACCTTCACCCGGCTGGCCTGCGGTCGCATCCGGCCGCAGACCGCCGGGGTGAAGATGGAGGGCGACGAGGCGCTGGGGCGGCGCATCCTGGACAACTTCGCCGTCACCCTCTGACGGCCGGTCAGTCCGTACGCGGCGCCGGGATGTGGGCGGTCACCGGCGGCGCGGCGGCGGCCCGCTCGGCCTCGCGGCGGGCGGCGGCCGGGCGCAGCCGCAGGATCATGGCCAGGCCCAGCGCCATCGGCCCGTACAGCCAGCAGAACGCCCAGCGGTAGGAGCCGGCGGTGGGGGTGCCGCCGGGGCTGACCAGGTCCAGCAGCACGCCGATGCCGAACAGGGTGATCGCGGTGGCCACGAAGCCGCCGATGTTGACGATCCCGGAGGCGGTGCCCAGCCGCTCCGGCGGGTTGGCGGGCCGGGCGTAGTCGAAGCCGACCAGGGACGCCGAGCCGTTGCTGCCCATGAAGGCGATCAGGGTGACCAGCAGCCACATCGGCGGCCGCCCGGTCGGCCAGGCCAGCACCACCGCCCAGAGCGCGGCCGTGCCCAGCACCACGGCGAACACGATGGCGTCGCGGGCGCCGGGGCGCCGGGAGACCAGCTGACCGAAGATCAGCCCGCAGCCCATGGAGCTGACCACCAGCAGGGTGAGCAGCCCGGCGGCGGTGCCGCGTGACAGCTGCTGACCCTCCACCAGGTACGGCATGCCCCAGAGCAGGCCGAAGACATTGCCGGGGAACTGCGTGGTGAAGTGCACCCACATGCCGAGCCGGGTGCCGGGCTCCTGCCAGGCCGCGCGGATCTGCGGCAGCACCGGCACCGGGGTCCTGGCGGCGCGCGGCGGGCGGGGGGCGGTCGTACGGCCGCCAGCTGTACGGCCGCCAGCCGTACGGGCGGCGGAGCGCCGCCGTGCCAGCGGGGGGCCGCTGGCCGGGGTGTCGCGCAGCAGCCCCAGCACCAGGGCGAGCACGCCGACGCCGAACAGCGCGGTGGTGGTGAAGGTGGCGGTCCAGCCCCGGCTGTGCAGCACCTGGGAGAGGACGGCGGTGCTGACCAGGTTGCCGCTGAGCCCGACCAGGCCGGTGATCTGCGCGATCAGCGGATTGCGGCGGGCCGGGAACCAGCGGGCGGCGAGCCGCAGCACGCTGACGAAGGTCATCGCGTCGCCGCAGCCGAGCACGGCGCGGGCGACCAGCGCGGGGCCGAAGTCGGTGCTGAGCGCGAAGCCCAGCTGGCCGGCCGTCAGCAGCACCACGCCGTAGCTGAGCACCCGGCGCGGGCCGAGCCGGTCCACCAGCAGGCCGACGGGTATCTGCATGGCCGCGTAGACCAGCACCTGGAGGATGGAGAAGGAGGACAGCGCGGAGGCGCCCACGCCGAAGCGGTCGGCGGCGTCCAGCCCGGCCACGCCCAGGCTGGTGCGGTGCACCACGGCCAGGGCGTAGACGCAGCAGCCGATCCCCCAGGCCAGCCAGGCGGCCCGGCCGCCGGGCGGGTCGAGGGCCAAGGCGGCGACCGGGGTGCGGTGCCGGGCGGCGGCCCGCTGGGGGCCAACCTGCTGGGAATCTGGTTGCCGGGGCTCTGGCTGCCGGGGCTCTGGCTGCGGCGCTGCGGCCGCGTCGGCGGGTCCGGGCATGCTCCCGGTCACGGGGTCGGCTCCTTCCTCACGTACCGGCGCTTCAGGCACCGGTGCCTCGCAGCAGGACGTCCAGCCGCCCGACGTGCCGGTCCAGCAGCCGCTCGGCCCGGTCCGCGTCGCCGTCCCGCAGGGCTTGCAGGATCTCGGCGTGGTCGGAGAGGTTCAGCCGGACCCGCTCCGGTTCGGCGTGCATGACCTGCACGCCCATCCGCAGCTGGCGGTCGCGCAGCTGGTCGTAGAGCTGCTCCAGGATGCGGTTGCCGGCGGCGGCGACGATGGCGTGGTGGAAGGCGCGGTCGGCCGCGGCGGCGCCCCGCAGGTCACCGGCGTCGGCCAGCGCCCGCTGCTCGGCCAGCAGCCCGTCCAGACGGTCCAGCAGCGCCGGGGTCGCCGACAGCTTGCGGACGGCGTACCGCTCGACCAGTTGCCGGGTCTCCACCACATCCGCGATCTCCTGGGCGGAGACCGGCAGCACCAGGGCGCCCTTCTTGGGGTAGAGCTTGAGCAGCCCCTCCGCCTCCAGCCGCAGCAGCGCCTCGCGGACGGGGGTGCGCGAGACGCCCACCGCCTCCGCGATCCCCCCTTCGACCAGCAGCGTCCCGCCCTCGAAGGTGCGGTCGAGCACGGACTGCTTGACATAGGAGTAGACCCGCTCGGCGGCGGGGGCTTTTGCATTCATGATGCATCCATCATAGATGCAACAGGGGCCGGGTACGCACGGCCCGTTCCGGCCAAGGGCAACGGCCCGTCAGCCGCGCAGCGTCCAGCGCACGGTACGGGTCATCCAGCGGGCCCGGAACGCCTCGTCGCGGACCCGGTCGGTGGTGTCCTGCACGGTCGCGGTGACCGTCACCGACCGCCCGCCCAGCGGCCCCAGGTACGCCGGGTCGAACCAGCTGCCGTCCGGCGACTGCGCCCGCACCGGCCGCCCGTCCACCCACCAGCGGACCCGCAGCGCGCAGCCGCCGGCCAGCGGCACCGGCCGCACCGCCAGCCTGGGCAGCCCGAAGACCGGGCCGGCCGCCGGGGAGACCGCGTCCACCGGGTCCACCCGCCGGTACAGCGCCTCGATGATCGCCTCCTGGGACGGCGGGTTGTAGGCGCCGCCGAGGGTGCGCATCACCGAGTCCGGCGTGGGCCGGTAGAGCCCGTTGGCACCCGGGTACGCGCCCACCACGCTGCCGTCCGAGGCGCGACTGCCCAGCCAGCGCCACCACTTGACGTGGTCGCGGAGCATCGCGGCGGCGTCCACGGCGGCGAGGTTGGGGTAGTCGGCGTCGGTGTCCGCGCTGTCGTACTCGTCGCCCAGGTCCCCCAGGGTGTGGCCCATCTCGTGCTGGATGATCCGCCCGGCGTCGGCGCTGCCGCCCGCCAGGGTGGTGACCCCGCTGCCGCCCGCGCCGCCGTACCGGGCCGAGTTGGCGATGGCGATCACATAGTGCGGGCCGGGCACCGGCCCGGCCAGCCGCACCGCCGCCCGCTCGTCCACGCAGAGCAGCCGGGCGGTGCCGTCGCACCAGAAGTGCATCCGCAGCGGGCTCGGCGGCGACCGCCGGGGCGGCCGCTGCTCGCTGACGCCCGGCACCGGGGAGGCGATGTCGACCCGCCTCATGTTGAAGAAGCGCTGGTAGGTGCGGAACGGCTCGATCGCCATCAGCGCCCGCCAGGCCCGCTCCGCCTCCGCCCGGAACAGGCCCAGCTGCCCGGCGGTGAAGCCGTCGCCCAGCAGCACCAGGGTGATCCGGTTCCGGGGATCGCCGCCCCGCCGGACGTCGACGGCCGGGGCCGCTCCGCCCCGCTGCGCGCCGTCGTCCTCCCGGCCCGGCGGCGGCACCAGCCGCCCGGCCGCCACCGGCGGGCGGCGCACCGGCTCGGCGCCCCCGGCCAGCACCGGCGCCAGCACCGCGCCGAGCAGGGCGAGCAGCGCCGGGGCGCGGCGGCGTCCTGCGGTGCCGGGCATGGGCGGTCCTCGCTGTCGGCTGGTCGACCCGCGAAGACGTACCCGCCCGGCCGCCCCCGGCCGCCCGCCGCACCGCAACGTCACCGGAAGAGAGCAGGTGCCCCGCGCGGCAGCGGGTCCTCCGCCGTGGACCGGTCGACGAAGGCGCCGACCTCGTCAGGATGCCTGCTTCAGCATCCCGCCGAACGGCGCCGGTCCGGGAGAAGGCGTCCGCAGCGGCGGACGTCCCCCGGACCGGCGGGCGTGCTCAGCCCCAGGTGATCAGGCGCTTGGGGCGCTCCAGGACGGCGGCGGTGTCCGCGAGCACCCGGGAGCCCAGTTCGCCGTCGACCATGCGGTGGTCGAAGGAGAGGGCGAGGGTGGTCACCTGGCGGGGGACGACCTTGCCCTTGTGGACCCAGGGGATCTCCCGGACCTGCCCGAAGGCGAGGATGGCCGCCTCGCCGGGGTTGAGGATCGGGGTGCCGGTGTCGACGCCGAAGACGCCGACATTGGTGATGGTGACCGTGCCGCCCTGCATGTCGGCGGGCGCCGTCCGGCCCTCGCGGGCCGTCTCCACCAGGGCCTGGAGGGCGGCGGCCAGCTCCGGGAGGGTCTTGGCGTCGGCGTCCTTGATGTTCGGCACGATCAGCCCGCGTGGGGTGGCGGCGGCGATGCCCAGGTTGACCTGCGACTTGTAGACGATCTCCTGGTTGGGCTCGTCCCAGGCCGCATTGACCTCCGGGTGGCGCCGGATCGCGGTCAGCAGCGCCTTGGCGACCAGCAGCAGCGGGCTCACCCGGACCGGGCCCAGCTCGCCGGACTCCTTCAGCTCCCGCACCAGCTTCATCGTCCGGGTCACATCGACCTGGACGAACTCGGTGACATGCGGGGCGGTGAAGGCGGAGGCCACCATCGCCTGCGCGGTGGCCCGCCGGACGCCCTTCACCGGGACCCGCCGGTCCCTGCTCACCGGGGCGGTCGGCAGCACGGCCGGGGCCTCGGCGGCGGTGGCCGCAGCGGCCGGGACCGCCTCGACCGCCGGAGCGGCGGCGGCGTGGACGTCCTCGCGGGTGATCACCCCGCCGGGGCCGGTGGGGGTGACCGCCCGCAGGTCGACGCCCAGGTCCTTGGCCAGCTTGCGGACCGGCGGCTTGGCCAGCGGCCGACCCGGCTGCTCCGCGACCGGCGCGGGCGCCGGGGCGGGAGCGGGCGCGGGCGCGGGCGCCGGGACCGGTACGGCGACCGGCTCCGGGGCGGCCACGGGAACCGGCCGGGGGGCCGGGGCGGTGGCGACGGGCCCGGCCGGCGCCTTGCGGGGGCGGCGGCGGGCGGCACCGGTACGCGGGCCGTAGCCCACCAGCACCTCGCGCCGCTCCGGCTCCGGCTCCGCCTCCGCGACCGGCGCGGCCGCCGGAGCCACCGCCTCGGGCGCGGCCGGGGCGGCGGGCGCCGCGCCGGCCGCCGCCACCGCGATGATCGCGGTGCCGACGTCGACGGTGGTGCCCTCCGGGAAGAACAGCTCCCGTACCACGCCGTCGTACGGGATCGGCAGCTCCACGGCGGCCTTGGCGGTCTCCACCTCGCAGACCACCTGCCCGTCGGTGACGGTGTCGCCGGGCTGGACGTACCACTTGAGGATCTCGGCCTCGGTGAGGCCCTCGCCCACGTCCGGCATCCGGAACTCGCGGACCTGCTGTACATCGATGGCGTTCATCAGGTTCTCCTCCCCGCCCTCAGAACGCCATGGCGCGGTCGACGGCGTCCAGCACCCGGTCCAGGTCCGGCAGGAAGGTGTCCTCCACCCGGGACGGCGGGTACGGCGCGTGGTAGCCGCCGACCCGCAGCACCGGTGCCTCCAGGGAGTAGAAGCAGCGCTCGGTGATCCGGGCCGCCAGCTCCGCGCCCAAGCCCATGAAGACCGGCGCCTCGTGCACCACCACGGCCCGGCCGGTGCGCCGCACCGAGTCCGCCAGGGTGTCGAAGTCGACCGGGGAGAGCGAGCGCAGGTCCACGACCTCCAGGCTGCGGCCGTCCTCCTCGGCCGCCGCTGCGGCCTCCAGGCAGACCTTGACCATCGGACCGTACGCGAGCAGCGTCGCGTCCCGCCCGGAGCGGACCACCCGGGCCTGGTGCAGCGGGGTCGGGGCGGCGGCGTCCGGGTCCAGCTCGGCCTTGTCCCAGTAGCGCCGCTTGGGCTCCAGGAAGATGACCGGATCGTCGGACCGCACGGCCTGCCGCAGCATCCAGTAGGCGTCCGCCGGGTTGGACGGCGAGACCACCTTGAGCCCCGCCGTGTGCGCGAAGTACGCCTCGTGCGACTCGCTGTGGTGCTCGACCGCGCCGATGCCGCCCGCGTACGGGATGCGGATGGTGACCGGCAGCTTGATGTGGCCCAGCGCGCGGGCGTGCATCTTGGCCAGCTGGGTGACGATCTGGTCGAAGGCCGGGTACACGAAGCCGTCGAACTGGATCTCCACGACCGGCCGGTAGCCGCGCAGCGCCAGCCCGATCGCGGTGCCGACGATGCCGGACTCGGCCAGCGGGGTGTCGATCACCCGGTTCTCGCCGAAGTCCTTGTACAGGCCGTCGGTGACCCGGAAGACACCGCCGAGCCGGCCCACGTCCTCGCCCATGACCAGGGTCTTGGGGTCGTTCTCCAGCTCCTTGCGCAGCGCCTCGTTCAGCGCCTTGACCATGGTGAAGCTGCTCATCTCAGCGGGCCCCCTTCTCGGCGTCCGCGAAGGAGGCCGCGTACGCCTCGTACTCGGCGCGCTCCTCGTCGACCAGCGCGTGGCCCTCGGCGTACACATGCTCGAAGATCGCCCGGGGCGAGGGGTCCGGCATCGTCCGTACGCCCTCCCGCACCCGGCGGGCCAGCTGCTCGCTCTCCGCCTCGACCGAGTCCAGGAACTCCTGGTCGGCCCAGCCCTGGCGGGCCAGGTGCGCCTTCAGCCGCTCGATGGGGTCCTTGAGCCGCCACTCCTCCAGCTCCTCGCTCAGCCGGTAGCGGCTGGGGTCGTCGGAGGTGGTGTGGGCGCCCATCCGGTAGGTGAACGCCTCGACGAGCACCGGGCCGTTGCCGCTGCGGGCGTGGTCCAGCGCCCAGCGGGTGACCGCCAGGCAGGCCAGCACGTCATTGCCGTCCACCCGGATGCCGGGGAAGCCGAAGCCGGAGGCGCGCTGGTAGAGCGGGACGCGGGTCTGCTTCTCGGTGGGCTCGGAGATCGCCCACTGGTTGTTCTGGCAGAAGAAGACCACGGGGGCGTTGTAGACGGAGGCGAAGGTGAACGCCTCGCTGACATCGCCCTGGCTGGAGGCGCCGTCACCGAAGTAGGCGATCACCGCGTCGTCCGAGCCGTCCCGGGTGATGCCCATCGCGTAGCCGGTCGCGTGCAGCGTCTGCGAGCCGATCACGATGGTGTAGAGGTGGAAGTTCTTCTCGTTGGGGTCCCAGCCGCCGTGGTTCACGCCGCGGAACATGCCCAGCAGGTTGAGCGGGTCCACGCCCTTGCACCAGGCCACGCCGTGCTCGCGGTAGGTGGGGAAGGCGTAGTCGCCGGGCCGCATGGCGCGGCCGGAGCCGACCTGGGCGGCCTCCTGGCCGAGGAGGGACGCCCACAGGCCCAGCTCGCCCTGCCGCTGCAGGGCGGTGGCCTCGGCGTCGAACCGGCGGACCAGGACGAGGTCGCGGTAGATGGGCCGCAGCTCCTCGGGGGTGGTCTCCAGGGAGAAGTCCGGGTGCTCGATCCGCTCGCCCTCGGGGGTCAGCAGCTGGACCAGCCCCGGCTCCGCCGCGACGCTTCCGGGGCGGGAGGGCCCCCGCTTCCTGCGGGTGCCGGAGGCCCTCTTGGGCGCTCCTGCCGTGCTGTCGACGGTCACGTTCACTCCTCGGTCTGTCCGGCTCCCGGGGTCGCCGGCAACCGGTCCGACATCCGCCCGTACGGCCGCCTCCTTCGGCGGCCTCCTCGCGGGTCCGCGCGGGGTGTGCGCGAAGGTGCGAGGCGGGTGGCGGTCTGTGCCCGGGGGCGGCTCCGCAGAGAACGTTACCCAGCGGAAGCGTGAAGCGCGCTTGAGCTTGGACGTCCTACTTGTTCCCTGGGTGCGGGGCTTCGGGAGGTCGGCTGCCGAAGTGCCCGTCGGTGCACGTGGGCACGGTATCCGGCAGCACCCGCTCCACGTAAGGGGTCCGGCAGGGAACTTCGGCCGGCCCGCTGCGGCGGGCGGGCGGCATGGCTCGGCGACGGGGGGCGGCTGGCATGCGCATGCCACTGTCCTGGCGAGCCCGCATGGGGACTCTATACCGACCCAGGGCACCGGCGGGCAGTATTCCTGACGAAGCATCAGTCACCATCTGCCACATCTGTCACAGCAGTAACATCAGCCACGTGATCAACGGTCAGACGGTTGACCGCCGCAGCCTGGACAGGAGGCGTCCGGTCGGCGCCCTCCACCGGAACGGCCTCCCGCCCGTCCTCTCCCCCGCAGCCCAGCCGCAGACAGCCCCACCCAAAGCAGTCCCGTCCAGAACAGCCCCACCCAGAACGGGCCAACCCAGAACGAGCCAACCCAGGACAGGCCAACCCGGAACAGCCCGGCCCAGAGCCGTCCCGCCCCAGGCAGCCTGCCGGTCCGAGGGAATCGGGCCCGCCAACGCGGCCCTGCTCCGGCGCTACGACGTCGGCGACCCGCTGGAGGTCTCCCCCGTGGCGGAGGGCCTGCTCAACCACGGCTACCGGGTACGGACCACGGTCGGCGCCTACTTCCTCAAGTGCTACGTCGACCGCGCCACCGCCGCCCCGGCCACCATCGCCGCCCAGCACCACGCCACCGCCGCCCTGCACGCCCTCGGACTGCCCACCGCGCCCCCCGTCGCCGCCCGCGACGGCCGTACGGTGGCGACCCACGGCGGGCGGCGCTACGCGCTCTTCCCCTGGGTCGAGGGCAGCCACCGCGCCGGCCACCAGCTCAGCCCCGACCAGTGCGCCGAGCTGGGCACCCTGCTCGGCCGGCTCCACCTGGCCCTGGTCCGGGTCCACCCGCCCGTACTGCAACCGCTGGCACAGCCCACCGCCGACCCGGCGCACACCGAGGAGCTGATCGGCAGGCTGCTGGCCGCCGCCCGGCGGCACCGGCCGCACGACGGGCTGGACGCGCTGGCCGAGCGCCGGTTGCTGGAGCGGCGCCGGCTGCTCGCCGCGTACGGGCACCGGCGGCCGCGCCCGGACGCCGCACCGCCGACCGGCTGGGTGCACGGCGACTTCCACCCGCTGAACCTGCTCTACCGGGGGGCGGACCCGGTGGCCGTGCTGGACTGGGACCGGCTCGGCCTCAAGCCCCGCGCGGAGGAGGCGGTCCGGGGGGCCACCCTCTTCTTCAACCACCCGGTGGCCGGGGCGCTGGACCTGGCCCGGGTGCGGCGGTTCTCCCGGGCGTACCGGGCGGTTGGCGCCGCGACCGCCGAGGAGATGGCCGCAGCGGTGCACCGGGTGTGGTGGGAGCGGCTGAACGACTTCTGGATGCTGGAGTGGCGCTATGAGCGCGGCGACCGGCGGACGGACCCGCTGTTCCCGGCCGCCTCGGCGCAGATCGTGTGGTGGTGCGAGGAGTACGAACAGGTGCTGGACGCCTGCGCCAACTGAGGCCCGGCGCACTGAGGCCCGGCGCACCGAGGCCCGGCGCACCGCGGCCCCCGCTCGGCTCCGGGAGGAGGCCGGGCGGGGGCCGCGGTGTTCGGTCGGCGCGGGCGCCGGGGTGGCGGGTGGCGGGCGCCGGGGTGGCGGGCGTCAGGGCGCGGTGTCGCCGGCGGTGCTGTCGCCGCCGTCGGTGTCCGAACCGCCGCCCGGCGCGGGCGGGCTGGCCGGGCCGCCGGTGTTGCCGGTGCCGGTACCGCCGCCCTCGGTGCCGCCGTCGCCGTTCCCGGCGCTCGTCCCGCCGCCGCTGTCCGTGGCGGGCGGGTCGGACGGCTTGGTGGAGGTCACCGGCGGCGGGGGCGTCGTCGGCGCGGTGGAGGTCACCGGCGGCGGGGGTGTGGTCGGCGCGGTGGTGGTCGGCTGCTCGGTCGGCGTCGACTCGGTGGCGGGCGGCGGGCTCTGCGGCAGGCCGTTCCCCGAGCCGCTCGGCAGCCCCGAGTCGCCGCCGGAGGGCAGCGCCGGGTCGACCGATGGCGTGGTCGGCCCGCCGGTCTCGTCCGGGTCCGGCGCCGTGGGCGAGGTGGTGGTGGTCGGACCGGTGGTCCTGGCGTCGTCCGGATCGCCGTTGAGGGTGAACACGGCGGCGACTGCGGCCACGGCGACGGCCACCACCAGGGCCAGCCAGAGCAGCGGGTTGCGGCGGGCCCGGTGCGGCGGCTCGTCACCGCCGCCGGGGCCGCCCGGCGGGGGCTCGTACGGGCGGTAGCCGCTGTCGAGCGCGGTCGTGGCGGTGCCCATCGGCGGGGTGGAGGTGCTGAACCGCTGGGTCAGGGCGTCGGAACCGGCCGGCGGGGTGCCCTGGCGGCCGGGCCGCAGCCCGATCGGGCCCGCAGCCGACGCCTGCCCCGCCGGGTAGCCGGAGCCGGTCGCCGCGCCGTGCATCTCGCGCAGCGCCTGCTGGGCATGGGCGCGGAACTCGTCGGCGGTCTGGAACCGGTCGTCCGGGTCCTTCGCCAGCGAGCGCAGCACCAGGCCGTCCAGCTGCGGCGGCACCCGGTGGTTGGCCTGCGACGGCGGGACGGGGTTGTCCTGCACGTGCTGGTAGACCACCGACAGCGGGGTCTCACCGGTGAACGGCGGCCGCAGGGTGAGCAGCTCGTAGAGCATGCAGCCGGTGGCGTACAGGTCGGAGCGGTGGTCGACCGGCTTGCCGAGGGCCTGCTCCGGGGAGAGGTACTGCGGGGTGCCCATCACCATGCCGGTCTGCGTCATGGTGCTGGCCGCGCCGGTGAGCGCTCGGGCGATGCCGAAGTCCATCACCTTGACCGCACCGGTCGTGGTGATGATCACATTGGCCGGTTTGATGTCGCGGTGCACGATGCCGTGCCGGTGGCTGTAGGCCAGCGCCTCCAGGACGCCGGCGATGATGATCAGCGCCTGGTCGACCGGCGGGGCCTCCTCGGCCAGCAGCAGCTCGCGGACGGTACGGCCCTCCACCAGCTCCATGACGATGTACGGCATGGACTCGCCACCGGGCAGCTCCTCCTCGCCGGTGTCGTACACCGCCACCACCGCATGGTGGTTCAGGGCCGCGACGGCGTGTGCCTCGCGGGTGAACCGCAGCCGGGCGACGTCGTCCTGGGCCAGCTCGGTACGGAGCAGCTTGACCGCGACCGTACGGCCCAGCCGCAGGTCCTCGGCGGCGAAGACCTCCGCCATGCCGCCCCGGCCGAGCCGCCGGTTGAGGTGGTAGCGGCCCTCGCCGACGGTGCCGAAGTCGCCATCGACGCCCTGGCCCGGGGTGCCGGGGGCGCCGAACGCGGGGCGGCCGAAGCCGCCGCTGCCGTGCCCGGCGACCGGGGTGTGGGGAGTGTCCGACACGCCGGCTGCGGTGCGGCCGCCGTGGAGCTCGGCGTCCTGCGGCCCCGAAGCGGTGTGCGGGGGCTGCTCACGGGGGGACTCGTCGCGCGGCCGGCCACCGCCGGGCGCATCGCCGTCTCCCGTGTGCTGCGTCTGTGCCATCACTCCTCGCCGTCCGTCGTCGACCTGAATGCGATCACGCTCTCGTCTCTTCTCGGCCCGCCGGAGCGGTCCGCTCGGGCGGGCCCACCCGCCCGGAGCGGGGCGGCGGGCAGATTCCCTCCGTGCACGCTACCGTCTTCGCGGATCGTCCGTGACGGCTCGACCTGCCGCCGGGCGCTCGGCCGGTACCGTTGGATGCTCGTCCGTCCGCCAGGCGCGCGGACCGGCCCGCGCGCCCCGGCCCGGGGTCAGGCGCGCTCCTCCAGGGTGCCCTGCACCACCGTGAGGCGCGGTGCCGAGGAGTAGCCGGAGCCGGTCGAGTAGCGGTCGTCCGACGTGCCAGGGTCATCCATGTTGGTGACCACGATCCCCACGATGATGCCGATCAGCACCAGCACGCCGATGATGACGCCGACCACCACCATCGCCGTCCCGCAGCCGTTGCCGCCCGACGCCGGGCGCGGCCCCGGCGGGTACGGACCGGGCGGGGCGAACGCCCCCGGCGGCGGGGTGGGCGGCCCCATCCGGGGCTGCGGCTGCGGGGCCATCCCCATCGGCTGCGGCATGGGCCGGCCCATCGGGCCCGGCATCGGCTGTGCCCGCTGCGGTGACATCTGCGGTGACATCTGCGGTGACATCGGCTGGGGCGGCGGCGTCTGCCGCATCGGGCCCGGCATCGACGTGGGCGCCTGCTGCGGGTAGCCGTACGGCGGCTGCTGCTGCGGCGGCAGGTACTGCGGCGGCGGGGTCTGCGGCTGCGGGGTCTGGGGGTGCGGGGTGCGGGGCGGCGGAGTGTGCGACAGCGGGGCGTGCGGCGGCGGAGTGTGCGGCGGCGCGGCCTGCGGGCCCATTCCGAAGGCGGGCGCCGGGCCCGGCTGGTACGGCTGCCGTACCTGGTCCGGCGTCGGGGTGCGCAGCTCCCCCGTCACCTGCGGGAAGATCGCCGACGACAGCGGGCCGCCCGGCCCCTGCCCGTGCGCCGCGCTGGGACCGCCGCCGATCACCAGCGGGGTCACCCCGCGCTGCTCGCCGTTGGCCGCCCGGATCACCTCGTCGCGCATCGCCTCGGCGGTCGGGAAGCGGTGCCCCGGGTCCTTGCGCAGCGCGCGGGCCACCAGGGCGTCGACCGCCGGGGTGACCGCCCGGTTGACGGAGGACGGCGCGGGCGGCTGCTCCTGGACGTGCTTGTAGGCGATGGAGAAGGCGGTGTCGCCGTCGAACGGCAGCCGCCCGGTCAGCAGCTCGAAGAGCAGGCAGCCCACCGAGTAGAGGTCGGCGCGGGCGTCCACGCTCTTGCCGAGCGCCTGCTCGGGGGAGAGGTACTGCGGGGTGCCGACCACCATGCCGGTCTGGGTCATCGAGGTGACGCCGGACTGGAGGGCGCGGGCGATGCCGAAGTCCATCACCTTGACCTCGCCCTTGGGCGTCACCATCACATTGCCCGGCTTGATGTCGCGGTGCACCAGCCCGTGCTCGTGCGAGACGGTCAGCGCGGAGAGCACATCGGCGGTGATCCGCAGCGCCCGGTCGGCGGGCATCGCGCCGTGCTGCTCGATCTCGGTGCGGAGCACCGCGCTGAGCGAGGTGCCCTCGATGTACTCCATGACGATGTACGGCACGGTGACGCCGTCGGCGTCGGCGTCCTCGCCGCTGTCGTAGACGGCCACGATGTTGGGGTGGCTCAGCCGGGCGACGGCCTGCGCCTCGCGGCGGAACCGCTCACGGAACGAGGACTCCCGGCCGAGGTCGGTGTGGAGGGTCTTCACCGCCACCGGGCGGTCGAGCACGGTGTCGTGCGCGAGGTGGACGGACGCCATGCCGCCCTGGCCCAGCAGTTGCCGCAGGACGTACCTGCCGTGGCCGACTGCCCGCAGGCCGGCGGCCGCGCCGTCGGTGGTGCCGTCCTCGCCCATCGTCCTCAACATCCCCCTCGGCGTGCCGCGCCGCCGTGCCGCGCGCGCGTGGTGTGGTGGACCGGCCCACGGCGCGGTCGCCCCTGGACCCGAACCGGGCCCGGAACCAGGCTATCGGCACGCTCCGACGCGGTACCGGGGCGTGCGATCGTACAGCGCACGCCCCGGTACACGGCGACCGGACCCGGGACGGTTCCCGCACCGCCCTGAATCAGCTGGGGGCCGGAATCAGCCGGGGGTCAGAGGTACGGCCCGGACCGCATCCCGCGCCCGGGGTCGCCCTGCTCGTCGAGCTGGCCGCCCTGGCCGGGCGGCAGCGCGCGGCGCATCTGCTCCAACTGGGCCCTGGCCGCCATCTGCTGGGCGAACAGGGCGGTCTGGATGCCGTGGAACAGCCCCTCCAGCCATCCCACCAGCTGGGCCTGTGCGATCCGCAGCTCGGCCTCGCTGGGGATGGTGTCCTCGGTGAAGGGGAGCGAGAGCCGCTCCAGCTCCTCGACCAGCTCGGGGGCGAGCCCCTGCTCCAGCTCCTTGATCGAGCCGGTGTGGATGTCCTTGAGCCGGACGCGGCTGGCCTCGTCCAGAGGCGCGGCGCGCACCTCCTCCAGCAGCTGCTTGATCATGCTGCCGATCCGCATCACCTTGGCGGGCTGCTCCACCATCTCGGTGACCGGCAGTTCCCTGGGTTCCCCTCCCTCACCGCCACCGGACGGTACGTGACCGAACCCCCCGGCATCGCCGACGGCCATGCCGTCCGGGCCGACGATCAGGACGTGAGGGCCTTCTTCCGGCCGTTCGTTCATCGGCGTGTTCATGGGTGCCATTCTTCCTCACGGGAGTGCGGGCAGGACGCTTGCCCCGGGGGAAAGGGGTCCACGCGAGGGCCGCCGCCCCGATTCAGTGGCGGCGCAGTCGCAGGCCCACCAGGGCCACTCCGAAGCCGATCATGCTCATCCCCATGCCGAGCGGCAGATACGTTCCGGCGGCGACCGCCGAGAAGGGCGGTGTGCCGCTGCCGATCCCGGTGGCGATGCGCTCCCCGGCGTCCTGCGGGGGTACGGGCGGCGGCCGCAGCGGCTGGTGCCGGGGCCAGGGCACCGCCTCGGCGCCGGGCGCGGGCGCGGCGGGCAGCGCCTGGCCGGGCACCCCGGCGACGGGCAGTGGCGCCCCGGGCGGGTCGCCGGCCGGGGCGCGGCACTCCCGGGCGCCGGGCCGCCGCTGCCGCGCGGCGGGGGCGGGGGTGGGCGTTCGGGCAGCCGGTGCCTGGGCTACCGGTGTCCGGGCAGCCGGTGCCTGGGCAGCGGCATGCGCGGGCCGCCGGCCTGCGCCGTCGCAGCCGGTCGCGGCGGCGGCCGGCGGCGCGACCAGCGCCGACGCGGCGAGTCCGGCGCAGACGCCGAGCAGCACCGTGACGGGGACTCGGCCGGCCCGGCCGCCGTGGCGCGGGCGGGGCGGTTGCGGGTGTTCGGAGGGCCGCGAGCCCGCGAGCAGTGGCGGGCGGGCGGCGGCGGGGTGCGGCGGGCACGGTATCGCGGTCACTGGCGGGCGTCCTTCCGACGGCCGCCCCTCGCAAGCGGCGGCACCGGGCAAGGCCGGCGGCGCCCAGGACCTCGGCGCCGCTACCGTCCGACCGGCGGAGTGTGGTCGGACGGCTCCGCTCCAGAGTCGCACAATCCGACATTCCGGGCATATCGATCAGTTCTCGGACCCGCCGCCGCCCTCGGCTCAGCGCGCCAGGACGACCTTGCCGATGTGCCCGCTCTCCTCCACCAGGCGGTGCGCCCGCCCGGCCTCGGCCATCGGCAGCACCCGGTCCACCACCGGCCGTACCCGCCCGGACTCCACCAGCGGCCACACATGCTCCCGGACCGCCGCCACGATCGCCGCCTTCTCCGCGACCGGCCGGCTCCGCAGCGAGGTCGCCGCCACGGCGGCGCGCTTGCGCATCAGCGCGTTCAGGTCCAGCTCGCCCCTGGTGCCGCCCTGCAACCCGATGACCACCAGGCGGCCGTTGACGGCCAGCGCCTCCAGGTTCCGCTGGAGGTACCTGGCGCCGATGATGTCCAGCACCACATCCGCGCCCGCCCCGGCGGTGGCCGCCAGCACCTCGGCCACGAAGTCCTGCTCGCGGTAGTTGATCCCGACGTCGGCGCCCAGCTCGCGGCAGCGCGCCAGCTTCTCCGCGCTGCCCGCGGTGACCAGGACGCGGGCCCCCACCGCCTTGGCGAGCTGCACCGCCATGGTGCCGATCCCGCTGCCGCCGCCGTGCACCAGCAGCGTCTCGCCCGGCCGCAGGTGCGCCACCATGAACACGTTGGACCACACCGTGCACACCACCTCGGGCAGCGCGGCGGCCTGCGGCGCACTCAGCCCGGCCGGCCGCGGCAGCAGCTGCCCGGCGGGCACGGCCACCCGCTCCGCGTACCCGCCGCCCGCCAGCAGCGCGCACACCTCGTCGCCGACCGCCCAGCCGCCCACCCCGGGCCCCAGGGCCGCGATCCGCCCGGCGCACTCCAGACCCGGGTACGGGGAGGCGCCGGGCGGCGGGTCGTAGTGGCCCTGCCGCTGGAGCAGATCGGCCCGGTTGACGGCGGAGGCGGCCACCTCCACCAGCACCTCGCCGTCGCCGGGCACCGGGTCGGGCACCTCGGACCAGACCAGGGCCTCGGGGCCGCCGGGTTCGGGAATCGTGATCGCATGCATGGTCCGAAGCTACTCCCGGCCCTCCCGCCGACCGGTGACCGTACGCCCCGGACACACCGCCGCCGACCGGCCGCACGGGCTCCCGGTGGACCGCTGCGCACGGCGGGGACCGCGTCCGGGACCATGGGGGCGTGCATAGTCAACGGGTGGCCGTCACCCCAACGGCCCGACAACAGTCCGAGGACCCGCGAGCGCACCGCTCCACGGCCGGAGGTGCCCGACGATGAGCGTGCGCAAGTCCGTCCGCCCCGAGGGGCGCCTCGGGCTGATGCTCCACTCGCTGCAACGCCGCACCCCGGACGAGGCGTCGCAGGACGCGGAGTCCGGCCGAAGCATCCAGATGCCCACCGCGGCCGTGTCACTGCCGGCCCGCCAGGTGCTGAAACGCCTGGCGATGGCGCTGCTGGTGCTGGTGCTGACCACCGCGATCGTCTGGGTGGACCGGGACGGCTACCACGACAGCGCCGACACCACCGTGGACCTGCTCGACGCGGCCTACTACTCCACCGTCACCCTCTCCACCACCGGCTACGGCGACATCACCCCGGTGAGCGACTCGGCGCGGCTGGTCAACATCCTGGTGATCACGCCGCTCCGCGTGCTCTTCCTGATCATCCTGGTCGGCACCACCCTCGAAGTGCTGACCGAGCGCACCCGGCAGCAGCTGCGCATCCACCGTTGGAGGTCCCGCATGCGTGATCACACCGTCGTCGTCGGCTACGGGACCAAGGGCCGGCACGCCGTCCGTACGCTGCTGGGGCAGGGCGCCGCCAAGTCCGAGATCGTGGTGGTCGACCCGCAGGAGAAGGTGGTGCACGCCGCCAACAACGACGGCCTGGTGGGCATCCTCGGTGACGCCTCCCGCTCGCAGACGCTACAGCGCGCCGAGATCGAGCGGGCCGCCCAGGTGATCGTGGCGACCCAGCGCGACGACACCGCCGTCCTGGTCACCCTCACCGCCCGGCAGCTGAACCGGCGGGCCAAGATCGTGGTCGCCATCCGGGAGGACGAGAACGTGCCGCTGCTGCGGCAGAGCGGCGCCGACGTGGTGGTGACCAGCTCCAGTTCGGCCGGCCGGCTGCTCGGCATGTCGATGGTGAGCCCGCACGTCGGGGCGGTGCTGGAGGACCTGCTGACGTACGGCACCGGACTGGACGTCGCGGAGCGCCCGGTGACCCGGGCCGAGACCGGGCACTCGCCGCGTGAGTGCGCGGACCTGGTGGTGGCGGTGGTCCGGGGCAGCAGGCTGCTGCACTTCGCGGACCCGGAGGTGGCCACCCTCCAGCTCACCGACCGGCTGATCACCATCAAGCAGGAGGCCGGCGGGGGCAACGGCGCCTGACCGGCGACACCGCTGGTCAGGACAGCTCGGGTGGTCAGGGCAGCTCAGGTGGTCAGGGCAGCTCGGGTGGCCAGGGCAGCTCAGGTGGTCAGGGCAGCTCGGGTGGTCAGGGCAGCTCCAGCACCTCCGCGTACGACCCGGCCGGCAGGCCGCCGGGCGGCACCACCGCCAGCGCCCGAGCCAGGGCCAGCCCGCGCAGCATCGCCGGTCCGTCGAAGGCCAGCGGCTCCGCGCCGCGCTCCGCGAGGCGGACCGGCAGCAGCCGGGTGTCGCGCGGATGGCCCCGGAGGTCGGCGGCGGCCGGCACCCGGCGGGGCGGGGCGGCCGGGTGGCCCGCGAGGGCGCGCAGCAGCGGCACCGCCAGGGTGGCGGCGCCCGCCGTCGCGGCCAGCGGATTGCCGGGCAGGCCGACCAGGGTGCGGGGGCCGGTGCCGGGGGCTGGCGGCAGTTCGGCCAGCAGCATGGGGTGGCCGGGCCGCACCGCGACCGAGTCCACCAGCAGCCGGGCATCGGCCTCGGCCAGGGCGCGATGCAGGTAGTCCACCGGGCCGGCGGCGGTGCCGCCGGTGGTGACGACCACATCGGCCGGGGAGAGCCGGACGGCGTCGCGCAGCAGCCCGAGGTCGTCCCCGACCAGGCGGCGGCCGATCAGCCGGGCGCCGCAGCCGGTCAGCCACGGCGCCAGCAGCGGGCCCAGCGCATCGCGGACCCGGCCGCCGGACGGCAGCCCCGACTCCAGCAGCTCGTCCCCGAGCAGCAGCAGTTCCACGGTGGGGCGGCGGTGCACGGCGAGCCGGTCGTATCCGGCGGCGGCGGCCAGGCCGAGCACCGCCGGGGTGACGGCGGTGCCGGCCGGCAGCAGCGGTTCGCCGCGCCGGCACTCCTGGCCGCGCGGCCGTACGTCGCGGCCCGGCTCGGCCGCGCCGGGCGCGCGGTCGTGCAGCACGGCGTCCCCGTCGGGTTCGCGCCGGTCCACCACGCCGTGCTCCCGGCGCAGCACGGCGGTGGCGCCCGGCGGCAGCTGGGCGCCGGTGGCGATCCGGACGGCGGTGCCGTCGGCGAGCGGTCCGGGCGGGCTCTGGCCGGCCAGCAGTCGGCCGTGCAGCCGCCAGGGGCCGGGGCCGGCGACGGCCCAGCCGTCCATCGCGGAGGTGTCGAAGGACGGCAGGTCGGTGAGGGCGGTCAGCGGCTGCGCCAGGGCGTGGCCGAGGGCCGCCGTCAGCTCCAGGTCGACGGCGGGCAGCGGCGCGCCGGCGGCCTGCCGGGCGGCGGCCCTGGCCTGGCTCCAGGGCAGGTCGGGGGCGGGTGCCCGCCGGGCGCGGTCGGCCGGGGGCGCGTCCAGGTCGAAGGGGAGGTCGGGGCCGCCCGCTGCCACCGGGCCCATCAGCCGGAGTCGCCGTCGCCGTGCTCGGCGGCCCAGCGCTCGGCCAGCTCCGCCGCGCTGCGGCTGGCGGCGGCGACCGCGTCCGGGCCGCCGCCCGCGCGGGCGGCGGCGTAGCCGACCAGGAAGGCGGTCAGCGGGGCGGCGGGGCGGGCGACGCCGTGCGCGACGGTCTTGGTCATGCCGAGCAGTTCGGCGGTGTCGACGTCGAGATCGATCCCGAGTTCAGACTTGGCTTGTTTGATCCACTCTTCCAGCACGCCGCCCATGTTCCCGGATCGGGGTGCCGGGGGCGTGCAGCGGGTGCGGCCGTGTCGGCTGCGGCCGGCTCAGCGGGCCTGCCTGCGGGCCTCGGCCAGCTGCTCCCAGGTGTCGCAGTCGTACGCGGCGCCGTCCCGGTCCGCGACCCGGACGGTACGCAGCCCGCCCACCAGCCGCCGCAGCGGCAGCCCGGCCGGGCTGCCGTCGTGCTCGGCGGTGAGCGCGGCCAGCGCGGTGCGCAGCGCCGGGGTGCGGTAGGCGGCGGTCAGCGGCTGGTCGCGGCCGTCCGCGTCGACCAGTACCGCCGCGTCCGCGCCGCCGCCGTGAGCCACGCCGTCGAGGGCCACGCCGTCGGGAGCCACACCGTCGAGGGCCGCGACCAGCCGGGCCACGGTCGGCTCGGCCAGGAACGGCAGGTCGGCGGCGAGCAGCAGCACCACGGGCGCGGCGGTGTGCGGGAGTCCGGCGGCGACGGCGGCCACCGGTCCGCCGCCCGGCGGGTCCTCGGCCGCCCAGCGCACCGGGTGCCCGGTCGGCCGGGGCGGGCCGACCACCACCGTGCGGCCGGCCCGGGTGCAGGCGGCCAGGACCCGGTCGAGCAGGGTGGCGCCGCCCACCAGCAGGCCGGGTTTGTCGGCGCCGCCGAGCCGCCGGGCGGCGCCGCCCGCCAGGACGAGTGCGTCGTATCCGGCCCGGTCACCGCTGTGCTGCGCCATGGCCCGAGTATGGGTCGGGTGCGGTACCGATCACAATAGTTGTCCTTGCACCTATTGCGTGCGCTGTCTATCGTCGAAGGGCGTCACCGATCCGCACCCGCCGCGACGACTCCAGCGAGGAACCCCGATGAGCGCTCTCTTCGAGCCACTCACCCTGCGCAGCCTGACCATCCCCAACCGGGTGTGGATGGCTCCCATGTGCCAGTACTCCGCCGCTCCCGAGGGCCCCGACACCGGCGCCCCCGGCGACTGGCACTTCCAGCACCTGGCCGCCCGCGCCACCGGCGGCGCCGGACTGATCCTGGTCGAGGCCACCGCCGTCCTCCCCGAGGGCCGGATCAGCACCCACGACCTGGGCCTGTGGAACGACCGCCAGCAGCAGGCGTTCACCCGGATCACCGCGTTCCTGGAGCAGCACGGCACCGTCCCCGGCATCCAGCTCGCCCACGCCGGACGCAAGGCGGGCGACGGCTCGCTGAGCGAGCCCGGTCCGCTGCCGCTGGACCGGGGCGGCTGGCAGGCGGTCGCCCCCAGCGCGCTGGCCTTCGGCGACCGGCCGGTCCCGCACGAGCTGGACGCCGAGGAGATCCCGCGCATCGTCCAGGCGTTCGCGGACGCCGCCCGCCGGGCGCTGGCCGCCGGCTTCAAGGTGGTCGAGCTGCACGGTGCGCACGGCTACCTGATCAACGAGTTCCTCTCTCCGTACGCCAACCAGCGCACCGACTCCTACGGCGGCAGCACCCAGAACCGGATGCGCCTCGCCCTGGAGGTCGTGGAGGCCGTCCGCGCCGTCTGGCCGGACGAGCTCCCGCTGCTCTTCCGCACCTCCGCCACCGACTGGCTGTCCGGTGACACCGACGACCAGCGGGAGGGCTGGACCGGCGAGGACACCGTGCTGCTCGCCAAGGAGCTCCAGGCCCGGGGCGTCGACCTGCTCGACGTCTCCACCGGCGGCAACGCGCCCGACGCCCGCATCCCGGTCGCGCCCGGCTACCAGGTGCCGTTCGCGGAGACCGTCCGCGCCCGGACCGGCCTGCCCACCGCGGCGGTCGGCCTGATCACCGAGCCCGAGCAGGCCGAGGAGATCGTCGCCTCCGGCCGCGCCGACGCCGTGCTGCTCGGCCGCGAGCTGCTCCGCAACCCGACCTGGCCGCAGCAGGCCGCGCTCCGACTCGGCTCCGCCGTGCCCCGGCCCGAGCAGTACGCCCGCGCCTTCTGACCGGTCGGCCCCGGCCACCTCGTCCGTACGCACCGTCGTCACCTCGTCCGTACGCACCGTCGTCACCGTCGCCACCCGTCCCGGTCGCGGCCGGCTCAGGCCGACACCCGCAGGTGCTGACCGGGCTGGATCATGTCCGGGTTGTCGCCCAGCGTGTCGCGGTTGAGGTCGTAGAGGGTGTGCCAGCCGCCGTGCACATGCGCCTGCTGGGCGATGGAGGAGAGCGAGTCGCCCGAGTGCACCGTCCAGTAGGCGCTGCCCGGCCCGGGGACCTTCACCGGCATGACCGACAGCACCGACACCGGCTGGAGGAAGCCCGGCGCGGCCAGCGTGTGCGCCGCCTGGTGCACGGGCCGGGCCGCCGCTGTCGCCACGTGCAGCGGCGCCCGAGCCCCGGCGCGCGAGGCGCGGGCGCCGCAGACCGGCCACGGGGTGAGGCCGCGCGCCTCGACGATCCGCTCACCGATCGCGATCTGCTGCTCCTGGGTCGCCAGGTCGGCGCGCGGCGCGTAGCGGCGGCCGCCGTAGTCCTCCCAGGTGCCCTGGGTCATCTGGAGACCGCCGTAGTAGCCGTTGCCGGTGTTGATGTCCCAGCGGCCGCCGCTCTCGCAGTGCGAGATCCGGTGCCAGTCGGCAGCAGCGGCGTCACCGGACACCGGCGCGGTGGTGCGCGCCCCCACTGCGGCGGCGGTCTGGCTGACCAGTCCCATGGCGGTGAGCACCGCCAACAGGATCGCCAGCGCGGCGACGGCGGCACGCATCGGAGAGAACGACGGCATCGGACGACTCCTTCGGTTCTGCGCTGCGGACGACACCAGGGTTCGACGTCTGTCCTTTTCCAGGGAGCACGCCTACGAGCCGAAAGTCCGACATTAGACGCCGGGTCAGCGGCTGAACGGGGCAGCAGATTCCCCCTCAGGGGTGACCGATAGTCAGTCCATAGCCGTGAAAAGCACCTCACCGACGCCGTCGGGCGCCGTGGAGTCCCCGCTCAGCGAGAAGGCGAGCAGCCGCCGGCCCTCCCGTTCCACCGCCTCCCGGTCGGCGGCCGGCAGCGGTGCGAACAGCTCCACCGAGAGCGCCGGCGGCACCTCCCGGCCGCCGCAGACGATCCGCCAAGTCCCTTGTACGAAGCCGTCGCTGAGCACCGTGCCGCGCACCAGGCCGTTCCTGGTGCAGACCCGCGCCCAGTGGGGGTCGGGCAGCACCCGGGTACGGTCCGCGTGCGAGAGCAGCAGATTGTCGAACTCCGCCACCAACCGCACCGGCACCGGCGTGTCCGGGTCGGGGCGCGGCGCGTCCGGCAGGTCGTACAGCTCCGCGCCGCCCTCGTCCCGGAAGACGCGCAGCCGCGACCGCAGCCGCTCCAGCACCTCGCGCAGCCGGGTCAGCCCCGACCACTTCTGCGCATCCCGGACGGTCGCCGGGCCGAACGCCGCCAGGTAGCGCAGCACCATCGCTTCCACCCCGGCGCCCGGCGCCCCGGGCCGCCCGAGCCAGCCCTCGGCGGTGGTGTGCGCGGCGGGCCCGCTCGCGCCCCACAGGCCGCGCGGCGGCACCTGGACCAGCGGCAGCAGCGCCCGCGCCGACTGCGCCAGCGCGGCCGCGTCCCGCCCCGGCCAGCGCTCGGCCAGCAGCCGGCCCAGCGCGTCGAAGGTGAGCGGCCGCTCCTCGACCAACCCCCGGGCCACAGCGGCCAGTTCCGCCGACTCCACTCCGGCCAGCCTGCTGCGGTACATCGCCGCCGCCCAGCGCTCCAGCTGCGGCTGCATCACCGGCCGCAGCGCCAGGCAGTCCGCCGCCGAGACCAGGTGGATGGTGCTGCGCAGCAACGCGATCCGCACCACCGCCCGCTCCGCCACCAGCCGCGACAGCTGCTCGGCCCGGAAGTCCGCCACCCGGCTCCACAGCCCCACGTACGGCGGCCGGGGGTCCTGCGCCTGCAAGCCGACCAGCCGCTCCACCACCGCCAGTGCGGGCAGCGGTCGGCGCTCCGTCAGCAACTGGCGTTCCAGCAGCGCCCGGTTCAGCGCCCGGCGGCCCAGGACGGTGCCCGTTCTCGTGTCGACCATGCGCGCGACGCTAACCGACCATGCGGACAACTACTGTCCGCGATCCTTTCAGGACGGCGGGGCGAGCAGCCGGACGGCGAGCGCGGTGATCAGCACGCCGGCGGCCACGCCGGTGACCAGCTGCCCGCGACCGCCGGTCAGCACCCGGCCGAGCAGCGCGCCGCCCCCGGCGAGCAGCAGCTGCCAGCTGGCGGACGCGGTGAAGGCGGCGAGCACGAAGAGGGCCTGCTCCAGGCGGTCCGGCGCCGCCTCGGTACGGCTGCCGAGCACCAGGGCCGCGAAGTAGACCACGGTGGCGGGGTTCAGCAGTGTGATTCCCAGAAACGCGGCATAGGCCCGGACCGGACCACCCGGGTCCCGCCCGGACCGGGCCGTCTGCTGCCGGGCGCGGTACCGCCGGATCGCGGTGGCACCGCCACGGACCGCCAGCCCGACCAGCACCAGGGCCGAGACCCAGCGCAGCGGCCCCATGACCGGCTCGATCAACCGGGCGAGCGTGGCACCGCCGACCGTGGCGGCCAGCGCGTACAGGCCGTCGGCGGTGGCGACGCCCAGGGCGGCGGACGCGCCGACCGCCAGGGACGTCCGCGCGGTGAGGGCCACCAGCGAGGCCGCGACCGCTCCCACCGGCACGGCGATGCCGTAGCCGGCGAGCAGCCCCGCGACCAGGGCGGCGGTCACGGCCGGGCGGGAATCGGCCTCCACGGTCGGCCGGGCTGCTGCCGGACCCGCACCGGACGGGCGGCGGCGGTCGGCGGCAGGGCGGCGGGGGTCGTGGTCATGGGCAGAGTCTGCGGGCGGTGCGAACCCCCGGGCAACCCGTTTCCCGCCGCCCCCGGCCGGTCACCGCCCTCCGCTGCTCCCCGCACCCGCCGAGCACCGCCGCCGGCTCGGCCGGATACCCCGCCCCCGGGCCCAGCCTGACCGGTCCGCTGCCCGCACCCGCCGGCTCCCCCGCCGCCGGGGTCAGCCCGGCGCGGGCACGTCGCATCGCCGCCCGGTCACCGACGGCGACGGCCGCCCGCGCGGCCGGGCACCACAGGGCCTCGTACAGCAGGTCGCCGGGCGGCTCCGGGAGCGCGCGCACCGCACCCGCCGCCGCGCCGTCCCGGCCCTGGGCCGGCAGCACCAGCGGGCGCGCCCAGGGCTCGTACGGTCCCCAGTCGGGGCGCCCGTCGCCCGGGGCGGGCCGCCCCCGCCGCACCCGCAGGCAGAGCAGGGCCGGCGGCAGCAGCCCGCGCTCCAGGCCGGGCACGCCGGCGCCGTCCAGCCGAGCGGCGGCGCTCCGGTAGGCCGCCGCCTCGGCCGCCGACGCCGTGCCCGTCGCGGCGAGCCGCAGCGCCCGGTACCACTCGGTGAACACGCCGACCAGCGGCAGTTCATTCCGCTCGGCCAGCCGGTCGGCCGCCGCCGCGTGCCGGTCGGCCGCCGGGAGGTCCGCGAGCGCGCTGCGGGCCTGGAGGCGTACCAGGTGGCCCAGCACCTCATAGGTGACCAGGCCGTGCCGGGCGGACAGCGCGACCAGCTCGGCGCCGATCATGTCCCGGGCCACTTCATGGCCGAGGAGGCCCCCGCCGAGGGCGGCGCCGCCCTCCGGGCCCTGCTCACCCGCTGAGTCCGGCCGCTCCGGGGCCGTACATGGGGGACCGGTGCCCGGCGGTCAGGAACGGGCTCGCCACTCGGGGGCGAGGATCGCCCAGACCTGCTTGTCGTGGCGGGCGCCGCCGTAGGCCCAGGCTTCGCGCCGCACGCCTTCGAGGGTCATGCCGAGCCGCTCGGCCACTGCGGAGCTGCGTACGTTGTCGGCGCGGCAGTGCCACTCGGCGCGGTGCACCCCCCGGGTGGTGAACGCCCAGTCGAGCAGGGTGCGGCAGGCGTCGGTGACCAGGCCGTGGCCCTCGGCGGCCGGCTCCAGCCAGCAGCCGATCTCGCATGACCCCGAGGCGGCGTCGAAGTCCACGAACATCACGCCGCCGACCAGCGTGCCGGCGAGCCAGATGCCGTAGACACGGGCACCGTCGGCGGCCTGGCGCTCCGCGTACCGGCGCAGGGTGGCCCGCGCCCCGGCGAGGTCGTCGGTGACGAACGCCGGTCCGACCCACGGCTGGATGTGCTCGCGGGCCCGGTCCAGGTGGGCGCCGAACTCCTCGGCATGCCAGATCTCCAGCGGACGGAGGAGGGCGTCGTCCCGCAGCGGAAGAGAGAACATGGTGACCCCGCATTCACACAACAAGCGTTATTTTTATGTACCGTAGCAGCATGCCACGTACCAAGGGGGATCACGAGGCCCGTCGCCGCGACGTCTCCGAGGCGGTCTGGCGGGTGCTGGCCGGGCACGGCTTCGGCGGGCTGACCATGCGCGCCGTCGCCGCCGAACTCGACGCGACCACCGGCCTGCTCACCCACTACTTCCCCACCAAGCGCGACCTGGTCGTCCACGCGCTGGACCTGCTCGACCGGCGCAGCGCCTCCCGGCCCCGGCGCACCGCCGGGGCCGGACTGCCCGCCCTGCGGGCCGCCCTGCTGGACATGCTGCCGCTGACCGGCGAGGCCACCGACAGCAACCGGATCTGGGTCTCCTCCTGGGATGTCGCGCTCGCAGATCCCGAACTGAACGGCGACCACGCCCGCAAGTACGCGCAGAGCCGCGACAGGCTGCGCGACCTGGTCGCCGCAGCCCAGCAGACCGGCGAACTCCCCGCCGGCGACCCGGCCCGCATCGCGGCCGGCGTCCAGTCCTTCGTACTCGGCCTGGTGGTCCAGGCCCTGCTGGACCCTGCGGCATTCCCACCCCACCGCCAGACCGAACTCCTCGACGACCAGTTGGCCGCGCTGACCCGCACACCCCCGCCCTGACGACCGGCGCTGCGGTCGGCATCCCCGGTTTCACACTCCGCGACCTGCTGCTTTCCCCCTCTGCCGCACGCCGCTCCACCCGGCGGCGGTCTGAATCCGTGCCCCCTTCCTCCGCTTTCCTCCGCGCTTCCGGAGCCGTTCGGCCGGCGCTGCCGCACGGGTGACCGGACGCCCGTCCGTCCGGTGGCACGGCGGGCCGGAGAGCGAAGAAGTGCGATGCCCTCCCACCGGGTCTGCCGCTTGGGCACACTACGGGGAGCGAGGAGCACCGACCTACTACGAGAAGAGGCATGTACATGCCGCGAATTCCCGTCCACACCGTCGACAACGCACCCGCAGCCGGCCGGGAGACGCTGCGCCGCTTGGAGAAGCGGTTCGGAAGAGTGCTCAACATCCATGGGGGAATGGCCCATTCACCCGTGGTCCTGGAGACCTACGCAGCGATCAACGGGGCCATCGCCGAGCACGGCACCTTCGACGCCCGCACCCGAGAGGCGATCGCCCTGGCCGTCGGCGCGGTCGACGAGTGCGCGTACTGCCAGTCGGCGCACACCGTGTCGGCGAAGGCGGCGGGCTTCACCGAGGAGCAGACCGTCGCCATCCGCCGCGGCGACACCGGCGACGACGCCAAGCTGGCCGCCCTGCTCCAGGTCGCGCGGGAGATCGCCGGCGAGCTCGGTCACGCCTCCGACGCGGCCTGGGACAAGGCCGTGGCCGAGGGCTGGACGGACACCGAGTTGACCGAGGTGTTCGCGCACGTGGCCGCGAACCTCTACACCAACTACTTCAACCACTACGCCCGTACCGACCTCGACGTCCCGGCCGCCCCCGCCCTGGACGCCTGACCATCCCCGGCCGCGCAGCCCGGACCTGCACCGGGCTGCGCGCCCGACCGCCGGCGTCTCGGCCCCCGGCGCCGATGCGGGCGTCCTCCCGGCCGCGTGCGCGAACGCCGCTGCCCCCATCGCGGTACCCGCCATCCCGGCACCCGCCACCCCGATACCCGTCACCCCGATACCCGTCACCCCGATAATCCGATGACCCGACGGTCCGCGACCGGGAGCAATTCGCCGCCCCGTCAGTATTCTGTGCCCGGCGGGAAACGGCCGGGTCGGCGCCCATCGTTCAAAGGCGGAGGCTGCATGAGTCGAACGGGAGCGCGCCCCAGAGTGCTCGTCGTGGGAGCCGGCCTGGCCGGCACCGCCACGGCGATTCGACTGCTCCACTTCGCGCGCAGTCCGCTGGAGATCGTCCTGCTCGAACGGCGCCCCGACTACCGGTCCGCCGGTGTCGCCTACCACCGGGACGGCAACCCCTGGGAGCACGTGTTCAACATCCAGGCGGGCCGGATGTCCGTCTTCCGGGAGGACGTCCTCGACTTCGTCCGCTGGGCCAATCTGGAGGCCGACCGCCGGGACTGGCCGACGCCCTGGGCCGAGTCGAAGTTCGTCGAGCACGGCCCGGCACCCCGGCGGATCTTCCAGGACTACCTCCATGACCGGCTGGCCGAGGCCAGAAGGGAGTCCTACCCCGGCGTCGTCCTCGTGGAAGCCGACGGCGAGGCGGTCGACATGGACGTACGCGCCCAAGGTGCCGAGGTCACGGTGGGCCGACTCTCCGCGAGCGGTCTGGACGGCCTGCGCGCCGGGCCGGTCCCGGGGACGACGGTGCTGAGCGCGGACCATGTCGTCCTCGCCACCGGCCTGGAGCTCAGGGACCCGCCCTTCGCCACCGAGGTCGCCGAACACGGCTCCTTCGTACGCAACCCGTACTCCGCGGCCGGAGTCCGCAAGCTGGCGGCGCTGCCGCCCGACGCCACCGTGGCGATCGTCGGATCGGTGCTCAGCGCGTACGACTCGGCGGGCCTACTGCTGCGCAACGGGCACACCGGGCCGATCCACCTCGTCTCCAGGTCGGGGACGATCTTCCGCACCTACCCCGGCGGCCACCAGCACGGAGTGCTGCGGCTGCCGCGCCCCGCCGCCCTGCTGCAGCCGTACCGGAACCGCGAGGAGTTCCTGGCCCGGGTCAGGGCCGAGTGGCAGACGGCGTGCTCGATGGTCGAGGAGGAGCACGCCGACGTCGATCCCGTGATCGTCGCCGAGCGCGTGTCCAAGGCGTGGGAGCCCTACCTCCCCGAGGCCATCGAGCACATCCCCACCGCCGAGCTGCGCCGTCTGCTGGACGACTTCGGCACCGCGATAGCGGCGTTACGCGTCGGCGCGATGGAGTACACCATGGCGGTCATCGAGCGGGCCATGCGGCCACCGGACGGGCCGCTGAAGCTGGTGGTCGGAAAGGTGGCGGCGATCACCCCGGCGGAGTCGGGGCGGCTGGTCGTCGCGGTCGCGGCGCGGGGGGAGGAGCACGCCATCGAAGCCGACCTGGTGGTGTCCAACTTCGGCAGGGAGTCGGACTACGCCAGGGTCGGCCAACCGCTCTGGCGCAACCTCCTCCGGAGGGGGATCGCGGTGCCCCACGAGCGCACCGGGCGCGGCCTGGAGGTCGACGAGACCGGCACCCTGCTGGGCGCCGACGGGCGACCGGTCGGCCCGGTCTTCGCGGTCGGCGTGCTGCGGGAGGGCGACGAGATCGTACGCAACGGCCGGACCGGCGCGTTCACCTTCAATCTCGCCGCCATCAAGAACCACTCCATCGCCGTCGCCGCGCACGCGGTCGAGCAACTGCGACTGCGGCAGGACGGTCTGCCGCACAACGCGGCAGAACACCCGCATTACCGGACTTGTGTAGGCAACCCAAAGGAAGCGGCCCCGGCGGCGCTGGAGGAGGCTGTAGTCCTGGAGGTGCGGAGGTTGGCCACACGGGCACGGAGAGAGCGAGAGGCGCTCGACTCCCGCGTGGACGCATGCATCCGCTCGCTGGACGACCGTCCGGCACCTCCGGCAGAAGCTTCCCGGTACGACCGCCTGCTCCGGACGGTGGTCAACCGGGTCGCCGTACAACGCCTCACCGACGTCAGCATGACGCCACGGCAGCTGCGTCGGCACCTGGGGATAGCCAACGCCGATGAACCGGAGGACTAGTTGAACGGGCGACGGATTCTGGGATCTCTCCTGGCCGGTGGCACCGAGAGCGTGTTACGAGGCAGCTGCAACCGCACCAGAAGTCCACGCGAGGGCACCATCCTCGTCGCCCCTGCGCTCGAAGCGAGCCTGTACGACGCGATCGTGGCGGCCCGTGCGGTCGTCTGTGGCTCCGGCGGGCTGACCGGCCACATGCAGTCCCTGTGCCGCAGCAGGGGCATACCCGTGCTCCGGGTCGACGAGGCGGACCTGGCCGACGTGGCCGGCGAGGTGACGCTGTACCTGGAGAGCGCGTCGATCGTCGTCGGGTCGGACCGGCGCGCGGTGGCGCGGACCGCGAGCCCCTCGCTGGACGACCTCGGCTCGGCGTGCGCGGTCATCGCGGATCTCCAGGACATCGACACCATCAACTCGGCCGGGCCGAACGCCGATCGGGTCGAGTCCTTCTTCATCCGCGAGGAGTTCCTCTGCCTCGCGCTGGGCCTGAGCCCGCTCGACGCCATGGACGGCGGCCCCGCCGAGATCGCCGCCTACGGCCAGGCCATCGCGGACCGGCTGTGCGACTTCGTCGGGGCGCTCCTGCCCGGCCAGCGGCTGGTGCTGCGCATGCTCGACCTGCGCTCCGACCACGCGGCCGGCGTCACCGAGGTCGCCCCGGTCGCGGTCGAGCCCAACCCCGAGATGGGCTTGCACGGCGCACGCTGGCTGCTCGGCTCGGCCGCCTACCGCGACGCGCTGCACGCCGTACTGGCGTCCCTGCGCAAGCGGCTCGGTGACGAGGCCGACCGCATCGGGCTCTCGGTTCCGTTCGTCAACGACGAGGTGGAGTTCGCCCAGCTCAGGGCACACCTCCAACTGCCGGACGAGACGCCCCTGTCCGCGTTCATCGAGACGCCCTCCGCAGTGCACGCCACCTCGGCGATGTGCGCCACGGGCGTCAGCGAACTGTTCGTCGGCATCAAGGACCTGGTGCAGTTCTACCTCGCGGCCGACCGGGGCAACCACCTGGTGGCCGACTCCTACCGCACCCGCCACCCGGCCGTCCTGGACGGCGTGCGCAGGGTGGTGGAGTCGGCACGCTCGGCGGGCATCCCGGTGCGGGTCTTCTCGCTGGCGTCCGACCTCGCCCACTACCTGGACCACCTGCCGACCCCCGACGGCTACATGATGTGCACCGCCGAACTCCAGCAGCTGATCCTCCAGTCCCACTCCCAGCCCCAGCCCCAGCTCTGACCAGGCCGGCCGTCCCGACAACCGCCCGCGCCGGTCCTGGCGGACCCGGTGCCATGGGCTGTACCGGTCCGCTCCCTCGGCCGCGCGTCACCTGGAGATGCGGGCTTCGATGCCGTCGAGCAGGAAGTCGAGGCCGATCCGGAAGGTGCGGTCGGCGTCCAGGTGGGCGGCGTCGCGCACCACCGTGGCCAGTGCGGGGAACCGGCCGGTGGCGAAGGTCCGCTCCAGATAGGGCCCGAGTGAGACCTGCCAACGCTTCTCGTCCATCCCGGTGGCCCGCTCGGCACGCCGCTCGGCGATCTCCCGACGCACCGCGCCGATCACGTACGCGTTGACTGCCGCGACCACCGGCATGACGGCGTCCACGTCGACGCCGCCCAGTGCGGCCACCACGGTCTCGCCACTGGCCAGCGCGTGCGGCCCGAGCTGGGGTCGGCCACCAAGCAGATCAGCGAGCCATTCGTGCTCGTGAGCGGCGTGCCGAGTGGCTTCGGCAAGGGACCGGAGCACCTCCCGCCAGCCGTCTCCGCCCGGCCGGATCTCGGCGTGGACCGCGTCGACCATCAGGTCGAGCAGCTCCTCCTTGCCGGCGATGTAGCCGTACAGCCGCATCGGCCCGACGCCCAGCGCGGTGGCGACCTTGCGCAGCGACACCGCGTCCAGGCCGTCCGCGTCGGCCAACTGGATCGCCGCTCGCACGATCCGCTCGCGGTTCAGCGGGACCGGCACGGGTCGATTCGGTGGCTCCGGCCTCTCCCACACCAACATGCCGCCAACAGTACATCGCATTGGGCGATACAGTGTATCGATCAGTACGGTGTATCGAAGGGAAGGTGCCCATGACCATCGCCATCATCGGAGCCGGCCTCGGCGGCCTGGCTCTCGCCCGTGTGCTGCACATGAACGGCATCGGCGCCGTGGTGTACGAACGCGAACCGTCACGCGGCGCGCGCGGTCAGGGCGGCATGCTCGACCTGGATTCCGGGACGGGGCAGCGGGCGCTGCGCGAGGCCGGCCTGCTCGACCGGTTCCACGCGATTGCCCGTCGCGAGGGCCAGGACCTGCGGCTTCTCGAACCAGACGGCACCCTGCTGCTCCAGGAGGACACGCCCGACGACGCCCCACTCGAACGGCCCGAGGTCGACCGTGCCGATCTGCGCAACCTGCTGCTGGACTCCCTCCCCGAAGACGCGGTGCACTGGGGGCGTGCGTTCGAGTACGCCGACCACGGCCTGCTGCACTTCACCGACGGCAGCAGCGCGACATATGACCTGCTGGTCGGCGCCGACGGCGCGGGCTCCCGGGTCCGTGCGCTTCTCACCGACGCCCGACCGGCGCACACCGGCCAGAACGTCGTCGAACTCGGCATCCCCGACATCGACCACACCCACCCCGGCCTCGCGAGGATGGTCGGACGAGGCAACTACTGGGTGCTCGGCAACGGACAGTCCCTGTCGGCGCAGCGCAACGGCGACGGCCGCGTACGCATCTACCTGAGCTTTTACACCGCCGAGGACTGGTTCGCCACCAGTGGTATCCCGTTCGACGACCCGGCCGCCGCCCGGGTGCGGCTGATCGACCTGTTCACCGGCTGGGATGCACGGTTCACCGCACTGATCGCCGCCTGCGACGACACGATCCGGCCATGGTCGATCACCACTCTCCCGGTCGGCCTGACCTGGCCGTCGACACCAGGCGTCACGCTGCTCGGCGATGCCGCGCACCTGATGCCGCCGGTGGGCCAGGGCGCCAACATGGCGCTGCTCGACGGCGCACTGCTCGGCCTCGCGCTGGCCGCACACCCGGCCGACTTCCCCGCCGCCGTCAAAGACTACGAACGCGAGATGTTCGCACGCACCAGCGCCGCCGGCCGCCAGTCCGCGCACATCCAGGAAATCCTGACCTCACCGGACGCCGGCCGGAAAATGCTCGCATTCTTCCAACCCGGCTGAATGCACCCGAACACACCCAAGACAACCAGCCGCCCAGCCAACGCGATCACGACCCCCGCGCGGTCTCCACCCACCAGTCGTCGGCGGTGCCCTACGGCTCCCTCCCCAGCCCCGCCCTGTCACCCGAACGAGTGGCGGCATGACCTGCGAGCCTCAAAACCGTGCCGCATCCGCCCTGATCAGACTTCAGCTCTGCGACTCCGACACGGCTCTGAGACCCTACAGCCGTGTAGGATCTCACTTTCGGTGTCATGAGCCGACGCTATGACCTGGACGTTCCCCTCCAGTCTCACGACGTGTCGGCAGGCGGCTGTCTCAGATCGGTGCCATTTCCTCAGACTGCCCAGCCGGCTGCGCCGGACCTCATGAACCTGCATCGGCGGCCGTCCGTTCCATCCACTCCCGCACCCTCACTGCTCGGTCGATGCGGCTGACGATGTCCTTCTTGGACGCCGTGTCCAAGGTCTCCGGGATCTTGTCGAAAGTGTCGGGGAGGACGTCGAGCAAGCCCCAGATCTGTTCGCCGGTGCTGACGGTCAGCAGTTGCTGGCACCTCCACTGCAGCGGTGTCTCGGGACGGTGCGTGAGCCGCTGCACGAGTGTCGGGAACAGGTAGTGCGTCGCCTCTGCCGCGAGGTGCTCTCGGAGCCAGTCGACCGGGAGCCGCTGGCTGAAGCCGTGCATGGCGGCCTCCTCGGCCAGGTCCAGCAGCCGAGCTGTGTCGACGGCCCGGACAGTGCGGGGAAGGGTCGGGGTCATGTTGAGATGATGCCAAGAAGCCCCACGGCACCGAGCTTGGGTCAAGGGGGCCGGGATGCGATCTGGTGACGGACAGGCCCCCAGACTTCCTCGAACTCCTCGGAGGTGAGTTGTTCGGGGTCGTGACCTTCCCATTCCGAGGATGCTGACCGTAGTCTCCATGCCCCCACTCCGCTCCGGTGCCGTCGACAGCACGCTGCCGCTTACGACACACCGGGCGGGATCACTCGCTCAGGACTTCACCCAAACGAGTGACGGCTGTCCCCTCTCATTAGATCTTGCAGAAGGTGGGCTGCTGACCTGGGGTGTGACAGGTGGGAGTGACATTTCCGTCGGGGCTGTCGGGGTGCCCGGGAGGTTGCGTCGGTTTTGCCGGACGCATGTCTCGTTGATCATGACGACGGTGATGCGTCCTGAGCTGCTCTGTGCCAGGACGGTGAGATGGCTTTGTCCAGAGTTCTCACCGAAGGTGGCAGTTCCTGGGCCAGGTCGGGAAGAAATCGGGCCCGGGCAGCCCTGGAGCTGGTCTGGTTACTGACTGTGCAGCCAGATCCGCAGCGGACCGACCGGCTCGAAGCCATGACGGACGGCTGCCGCCAGGGCATCGCCCTGCTCGTAACCGACCACCGGCAGGGTGGGGAACAGCCACGTCACCGCGTCCAGTACGACCGGCCAGGCCGCGTCGGGGCCGCCGTCCAGCGCGAAGACATTGGAGATTCCGACTGCTTGGTCGCTGCGGCTGGCCACCGCGCCGGTGACCACGCGGCCGTCGGCGGATTGCCCGACGAGTACGAAGGTGGCGGGGTCGTCGAGTAGTTCGGGCCGGAAGAGGTCCGCGTTGCCATCCCCGTCGTCCCAGGCGAGCGCCCAGGCGTGCAGCATGTCCGGGTCGCCCGCCACGTCCCAGGCGAGATCCGACACGGGGGCGGGCGCACTCGCCGGGCGGTGGATCCATTGCGCCTCGAACAGCATCTGGAAGCCGGCCTCCGTCAGGTCGAGGTCGGCGAAGCTGTCCTTGACGGAGGCGCCGGGTGCGACGGTGTCGATCCGGGACACCAGCGCGGCTCGGTCGGCGCCCGGCACCAGCGTCACCGCGTCGGGGTAATACAGCGGCGTGCGAGACGGAGCTGCCCAGGCATGTGTCCCGAACTCGCCCGCCAAGCCGTGTGATCGGCTCATCGCCGCGCACCACTCGGCGTTGTTGCGGGCGGCGGCCCGGACCAGGAACTGCTTCGGAGTCGTCATGAGTGCGGATCATGACGAATCCGGCCCGCCCCGTCGAACGATTTTCCGCTGCCCGCAAGATGGACGCTCTGCCCGAAAGCCCGTCAGCCAACAGCTTGGGAATTACGGGCTCGTCGACAAGGGCATCTGATCGGGAGCGATACCGAGACGCCGTGCCGCCTCGGCGGGCAGGCAGCTGTGGCCTCGCCAGTGTGGGGAGGCGAACAGGCGGGTGAGGACGACGGCTTCGGGATAGGTGACCAATTCGATCCGGGATGCGGACGGACGGTGAGGATCGCCGAACGGGTCCTCGCCCAGCAGGTTGAGTCGGCGGTGCCAACGCTGCAGAAGCGGTGGGCTGCCGACCTCGTTGGTGAACCACTTGGTCAGGCGGTCGCGGGCATCGACGTAGGCCAGCGCGGTGGAGGGGTGGGTGCCCCGACGGACGATCCGCTGATGTCGGCGGTTGGCCCGAACAACCTCGGGCAGTCGTGTGAGGCTGTGCTGCTCGTCTCCGAGGAGCCAGCGATGGTGCCGGTGGCAGACGCCTTCATGGTGCGGGGTGCTGCGGACGACGAGACCGCGGATGTGGCGGCGGGCCATGCAGAGGCGGCAGGCGGGGCGGCGTCGCGGCTCGATGACCTCCTCAGTGACGGACAGCGGCAGCCGCCGGATCGGGTCGCCCAATGTTCCGAGCGGGGGCATTGAGTGGATCAGGGAGACCGAGGTCCGACCGGTCAGAGCGGCGAGCCGCATCAGGCCCTCAGAGGTCCAGTATCCGACTCGGTTGTCGTCACGGCGGTGCTGTCGTGACGGGCCGATCAAGGACGAGAAGTGCCCGATGGTGAGGTGGTTGGCGTCTGCGAGCCGGTTCAGGTAGGAGCCGATCGTCTCGCCGTGAACGGGCGGTGGTGCAAGCGGCAGGACCCGCAGCCGGGTGGTCACGCGGTGCGTTTCTCGTGGCGGGACCGGCGCCGGCGTGTGCGCGGGAGGTTCTGTTGTTCGGCGCTCTCGTCCAGGTCGACCCGTTCCAGCGAGGCTTGGGTGATTCTCTCGCTGCCGTCGAGGATGGCGTCCAGGGCAGCTTCGCGGACGAGGTGAGACAGGCTGCCGATCATGCCGCTGGTGCGGTCGTGCAGGTAGGGACTCAGTTTCAGCAGAGTGCCTGGCTGGTGGGCATGGAGTCGCAGCGATTCCTCGAGCGTGGCGACGAGGGATTGCCAAGCTCCGCACTGGTCTGCGGTCTTGTGCCGGAAGGGGCTGGTGGGAATGAGGCTGTAGCGGCTGGCGATCTGGCCGCCGCGCCGTCCGGCGAACAGACCGGTGCCCTCAACGTCGACTCCCGCCAGGACGAAGGTTGCCGGGATGCGTTCCGAGAGGTACTTGATCTGGTCGGCCGCCTCGGCGCCGACCCGCGTACCGATGTCGAGATTGTGCAGTTCGTCGATGAGCACAAGACGGCAGCCCAGTGTGCAGAGCAGATCACAGACCTTGTTGGTGATCTCGACCTGGCTGTAGCGGGACGGCAACGGCAGCCCGATGAACCGGGCGAACTCGATAGCCAGCATCTTCGGGGTGGCGGCCGGCGGGACGGTGACATAAACGACCGGCAGGGCCTTCGACGGAACCTCTCCCCGGCGCCGCCCCAACTGCTCATAGTTCTTGCCCAGTTGCGTGATGGCGGTGGTCTTCCCGGTGCCCGCCTGGCCCGAGACGATCAGTCCCCGGCGGGCGGAGTACTGGTGCCGGTTGAGCAGGATGCGCTTGCGGCCGGTCGCGGCGACATGGCGGATCGTCGGGGTGGAGACGATCACCAACTGGGAGTGGTAGTCCTCCCGGACCTGGTCATACTCCGCCCGTTCAGGCTCCGGCAGCCGCTGCAGGGCCGCAGGCGGCAGGACGACCGGCGGCGCGATGGTCTCTGCGACAAACGCAGCCCAGCCTTCCCTCGTCGTCAGCGGGTAGTCGACTTCTTCCGGCTCCAGGAAGTGCGTCATCCGCGGCTCCCATCGGTGAAGGCATCGAACACCCCGAAGGGGATGACCTTGCCCACCAGCTCATCCTCGTCCGGCTCCGCCTCCTCGACCGCCTCCGACGAGACCTCTGCCGCCGGGCGGCCGGGGATCGCTGAGGCGGCCCGGGTGCGGGCGGCGATCCGCCGGTCCGGTCCTGCCCCGGCCCGGGTCAGCAGATCCTCGACCGCCGCCGCGATGGCGCCCTCGTCGGTGGTGTCCGCTCCCCGCGCGGCCAGGAGTGACCGTGCGTGGCGCCAGGTGAAGTCGGCGAACGGGGCCGAGACCGTGCCCAGCCTGCTCCACGGGACGGTGATCCATCCTCCGGCCCGGGTGTCGCGTACCCAGATGTGGGAGAGGTCGTAGGGGTCGTAGTGGACTTCCCAGAGGTTGCCTTTGACGTCGACGCCGGAGGGCTGACGCCGGTAGGGGCCCAGCTCCCGGCAGTCGTAGGTGCGGTAGTCGATGGTGATCCCGTAGTCGTTGATCTTCCGCCACTCCACCGGCAGCAGTTCGATGTAGTCGTCTCCGCTCAGGCAGACCGGTAGGTGCCCCGAGCGGGAGACCAGCAGCGCGTAGACGTCGTTCGGGGACAGTGCCCGGCCGGGTAGGAATGGGCTGCGCAGTCCGTCGTGGGGCCGGGTTTGCCAGCAGGCGATAACCCACTCCTGGAAGAGGTCGGCGAGTTCCGTGATGGTCCAGACGGCTTCGACGTCCTGGCCGCGGCGGGTGACGTTGGAGCCGACGTAGCCGGCGACGTGCTGGCAGAACAGGGTGTTGATCGAGGAGAAGGTGCGCTCGACCACGCCCTTGTCGGTCGGGGTGGCCGGCCGTGCGGGCTGGAGGGAGATGCCCAGTGTCCGGCAGGCCGCGATGAAGGTGTCGGAGATGAAGACCTTGCCGCGGTCGACGACGATCGTGTCCGGGACGATCACCGGCTTGGCCGCGGCGTGCTCCAGCCGGGCGTCGATGCTCATCAGGCGGGCGTGCGGGATCAGCGAGGCCGACATGTGTAGCGCATCCGCCCAGCCGGGCCGCATCGGCTCGGGCACCAGTGTCCGCGCCAGCAGCAAGGCGGCATCAACCGCCTTCGTGCCCGCCGGCCGCAGGATGGCCGCGCAGATCGTTCTCGACGCGATATCGACGGCGATGGTCAGCTCGACTCTGCCGGTGACCCCGTCGTCCAGGACCGCCAGCACGTCCAGTGGGGTGGTGTCGATCTGCACCACCTCGCCGGGCCGGGCAGCCATCGTCGGTGTGAACGGCGCCTCCGGCCGCCGGGCCTGCGACCGCCTGGTCGTGGCCGCCTCGAAGCTGTGCCGCCCCTCGGACAGAGCCTTCACCAGCCGGTAGAACGTCGCCCGTGAAGGAATGGGCACCGCCCCTTCGCCGTGGCGTTCGGCCACCAACTGCTCGGCCTGCCTCATAACCCGGGTCCGAGTGCCGGTCGACTTGTTCTCCTGCGAGGCGAGCACCTCGATGAGGGCCTCCACCAGCCGCTCGTCCACTCGTCCCGTACTCGGCATGGACAGCCGAGTGGCCCGCCGGTCGACCAGACCCCACACACCCTCGTCCCGCCATCGCAACCGCATGCGGTGCAAGGTCCGCTCCGAGACCGACGTTCCCGAGGCGGTCAGCTCGGCGGCCTTCGCGACGATCCGCTCGTTGATCGTGCGCCACCTCGGGTCGAACTCCGGCCGGGGACTGGTGCCCGCGGGTGCATCCGGCGGCACCCCGGTCTCGACTTCGATCAGGTGCCGTTCGAAGAACTGCGCCTTGCGCAAGGCGGGTTCTGGAACGGTGTCGAGTTGCCCGAACGGTGGCAGGCCCGGCGTACTGGCCTGCGAGTCGAGCAACTCGAAGTCCTCGGCGGCCATGAGGTGGGTGAACATCATCAGCGACGGTGCCCCGTGGCTGTCGACCAGCCGGACCGTGGTGCCCGCGAGCCCAGCCACCGTATGAACCTGCCCGTCGAAGCGGACCCGATCGCCGACACGAAGTGCTCCGCGCGGACTTGTCCGGCTCATCGCTCCTCGCTGCGGCTCACCAGCGTGCGGTCGCTGAGCGGATAGGACAGATCCGCAGCCAGGCGTCCGCACCACAGCAGGTGGAACAGCACCGGGAGCACCTGGAGGGGATCGCCGACGGAGGCGGCCTGGGCAACCAGCGGAGCGGGGACGGCAAAGGACGCGGTCACCGCCGCATTGAGCCCCTCCGACTGCCCGTAACGGGGGTGGCGGTAGCCAGCGAGCCAGCGCAGATTCGCCACCCGCACCGCATCGATCTCCCCGGCCAGCCGATAGGCCCAGCCCAGCTGGTCGCATGCGCGGCGCATCGCGGCGAACGCCACCGCAGACCGGGCATCGACACGGTCCACCGGACGACAGTCCACTACCAGGCCCGTCCCGTCCGCTGCCCGCGCGAAGAAGTCCGGCGCGTGCGACCGCCCGCGGCCCGACGCCTCGTCGCGCCAGAACAGCCAGAACGGCTGCGAGGCGAACCCCGCAACCTGCGGATCGAAGTCCATCAGGATCGCGTGATCACGCTCCAGCCACGACTCGAACCCGACATGCCGACCCGTCGTCGCCGACCAGTACAGGCCCGGAAAATGCCGCTGCCCTCGGTACGACGGAAAGTCCCGAACCGGCGCGACCTCCTCGAAGGCCACCTCCGCCGCGTACCCCAACGGCTTCCGCACCTCGTCGCCATACTCCAGCCAGGCCAGATCGAAATCCGAGACCTCCGGCGGAGCCCCACCTCGCACCACCTGTATCCCACCCATGACTCGACCATCACGGATGCCATGAGACAGGCCACACGAAACGCGACGCGGGTCACCCCTGTGGGTGACCGCACCCTCGACAACAGCCACCGGGTATGAGATTCGAGGCCACCCCACTCAGATCAGTGAGACTCCTCCAAGCCCAGCGAGACGGGACAACGGCATGACCTGCGAGTCTCAAGACGGTGTCGCATCCGACCCTGCCCCGACATCAACCATGAGATTCCGACATGAAATCTGAGACCCTAAAAAATGGGCCGTCAGCTGTTGGCCATGTCGACGAAGCGAGAGTAGTGGCCCTGGAAGGCGACGGTGATGGTGGCGGTGGGGCCGTTGCGGTGCTTGGCGACGATCAGGTCGGCCTCGCCGGCGCGGGGGGACTCCTTCTCGTAGGCGTCCTCGCGGTGCAGCAGGATGACCATGTCGGCGTCCTGCTCGATCGAGCCACTCTCACGGAGGTCGGAGACCATCGGCTTCTTGTCGGTGCGCTGCTCGGGGCCTCGGTTGAGCTGGGAGAGGGCGATGACCGGGACTTCCAGCTCCTTGGCCAGCAGCTTGAGGTTACGGGACATGTCGGAGACCTCCTGCTGGCGGCTCTCGGCCCGGCGTGACCCGCCGGCCTGCATCAGCTGGAGGTAGTCGATGACGACCAGCCGCAGGTCGTTGCGCTGCTTGAGGCGGCGGCACTTGGCCCGGATCTCCATCATCGACAGGTTGGGCGAGTCGTCGATGTAGAGCGGGGCCGCGGTGACGTCGGGCATCCGGCGGGCGACGCGGGTCCAGTCGTCGTCGGTCATGTTGCCCGAGCGCATGTGGTGCAGCGCCACCCGGGCCTCGGCGGAGAGCAGCCGCATGGCGATCTCGTTGCGCCCCATCTCCAGCGAGAAGATGACGCTGGGCATGCCGTTCTTGATCGAGCAGGCGCGGGCGAAGTCCAGGGCGAGCGTGGAGTTGTGCACCACGATGTCGTCCGCGACGAAGTTGTGGGTGCCGTCGACCGTGAGGTCGTACACCTCCGCCTCGCCGTCCGGGACGATCGTCTCGACCCGGTCCCACTGGACGTCCGACTCCGCGAGGTCCCGCAGCGGCCGGGAGTCCAGCGCCTTGGCGATCTCCAGCAGGCGGGCCCGGCTGATCGGCTGCCCCTCGTACGGGTCGGGGTGGCCGCCCTCGGCCGCGATCAGCTCCCAGACCTCCGCCGGGATCAGGTCGAGGTCGGGCCGGACGGCCGCCGGGCCGCCGACCCGGTCCAGCAGTTCCGCGAGCCGGGTCTCCTGGCCGAGAGCGCCGACCCGGGCGGCGAAGGTGCGGATCTGGTCGGGGTCGCGGACCAGCAGGCGGAAACCGGCCCGGCCCGGGGCGGGGTCGGGCAGCAGTTCGGCCACGATGCCGAGCCGCAGCAGCAGCTGCGCCACCTCGCGGGCCGGCCGCTCGCTGAGCGGGCCGTACTCCAGCTGCGGCCGTTCGCCAGGCGCCGAGACCCGGCCGCCGGCGGCGAACAGGCGGGACAGGAAGAGGGCGAGCTGCCGCTCGGACAGCCGGAAGAAGACCTCGGGTACGCACGCGTCCCGGCCGCCGCCGTCGAGAACGGGCAGCGCGGCGGCGGCCTCGGCCCACCGGCCGTAGTCCTCCCGGAGCGTCGCCGCACCCGGCGGGCAGCCGCCGCCGAGCAGATAGCCGGTGAGGGCCACCTCGGCGTCGGGGAGCCGGGCGGACGACCGGGCCGGGAGGTCGCGCGCCACCGCGATGCGGTCACCGGCCCGCAGCTCCGCCAGCGGGACCCAGCCGCGCAGGGTGCGGAACGGGTGGTTGGGCGTCGCGGCGATGGAGCGGCCGAGCCGGGTGGTGAGCCGCAGGACGGCGCGGCGGCCGTTGTGGATGAAGTCGGACGGGGTGACGCTGCGCAGCTTCCAGTCGGCGTCCAGGGTGTGCACGCGCAGCGGCTCACCGGCCTGCCCCCGGCGGACGAAGTCCGCGACGGCGATCCGCTCGCCGGTGGCGGCGTCCACCAGGAGGGTGGAGGCGGTGACGCACTTGCCCATCGCGGGGCGGGCCGCGATCACGACCATCTGGCCGGGGTGCAGGCCGTTGGTGAGCTGGTCCAGGTCGGTGAAGCCGGTCGGCACGCCGGACATCTGGCCGCTGCGGGAGCCGATCGCCTCGATCTCGTCGAGGGCGCCCTCCATGATGTCCGCGAGCGGGGCGTAGTCCTCGCTGGTGCGCTGCTCGGTGACGGCGTAGATCTCGGCCTGCGCCGCGTTGACGATCTCGTCAACGTCGCCCTCGGCCGCATAGCCCATACCGGCGATCCGGGTACCGGCCTCGACCAGGCGGCGCAGCACGGCCCGCTCATGGACGATCTCGGCGTAGTACTCGGCGTTGGCGGCGGTGGGGACGGAGTTGACCAGGGTGTGCAGATAGCCGGGGCCGCCCACCCGGGTGATCTCGCCGCGCTTGGTGAGCTCGCCGGCCACCGTGATGGGGTCGGCGGGCTCGCCACGGGCGTAGAGGTCCAGGATCGCGCCGTGGATCATCTCGTGGGCGGGCCGGTAGTAGTCGGCGGGCTTGAGCACCTCCACCACGTCCGCGATGGCGTCCTTGGAGAGCAGCATGCCGCCGAGGACGGACTGCTCCGCCGCGAGGTCCTGCGGGGGGACGCGCTCGAAGGCGTCGCCGCCGTGGCCGCCGCCGTCCCGGCCCCGGTCGGTCTTCCAGTCGCCCCGGCCGCCGGAGCCCGAGCCGTCGCGGCGGTTGCGGGGCACGGGCAGCCGGTCGCCGGGGCCGCCGGGCAGCGGGCTTCCGGGCAGCGAGTCCCCGGGGAAGGAGTCCCCGGGAAAGGAGCCACTGGGGAAGGAGTCGCCGGGAGCGGGCCAGTCGTCCTCCGGGGGCGGAGGGGTGCTGTTGTCGTCGTACTGGGGGCCGGTCACGCGTGTTCCCCGATCAGCGAGTGGGGCGGGAGGGGTGCGCGGTGGGCGGGGGCCGGAATCCTACGGTGCACTCCGCCGCCTCCGGTTCCCGCCGGGGTCGCGCGCCCTGGCTCTTTCCTACGGCACCCCACCGACATCGAAGCCGCCCGGAGCGGGTGCGGCAGGCCGGGCGAACGCCCACGCTACGGGTGCCGGGCCCTCTCGGCCAAGACGGTTATCCACAGGGGGTGTGGATGACGGGCCGCCAGCTGTGGAGAAGCGGGCCCAACCTGTGCACAGGTTGGGGGAAACTCCTGTGGATAACCACACCATCTGCCCAGCGTCAACTGGCTGACCTGGGATTACTCCATCCACCGGCTGTGCAGGAGAATTTCTCTACGGGCAACCGGTAGATCGCCACAAAGGGTGCGGGAGCGGCTACCGCACGGGGTTGCGAGTAATGGTTGACAGTCGCCTTAGTCTCTTACCTGTGGATGACTATCGCAGCACCCCCCGCCGCCATGACCGGGAGATCCTGGCGCTGGCCGTACCGGCCTTCGGCGCCCTGGTCGCGGAGCCGCTCTTCCTGATGGCCGACTCCGCGATCGTGGGCCATCTGGGTACCGCGCAGCTGGCCGGCCTGGGCGTCGCCGCCACCCTGCTGGCGACCCTCACCGGCGTGTTCGTCTTCCTCGCGTACGCCACGACCGCCGCCGTCGCCCGCCGGATCGGAGCCGGCGACCGGCGGGCCGCCGTACAGCAGGGCATCGACGGCATCTGGCTGGCCCTGCTGCTGTCCGCCGTCCTGGTCGCCCTCACCGTCCCGCTGGCCCCCTGGCTGGTCGGGCTGTTCGGCGCCTCGGACTCGGCGGCTCCGTACGCGGTCGACTATCTGCGGATCAGCGCGCTGGGCATCCCCGGGATGCTCACCGTACTGGCCGCCACCGGTGTGCTGCGCGGGCTCCAGGACACCCGCACCCCGCTGGTCGTCGCGGTCGGCGGCTTCACGGCCAATCTGCTGCTCAACCTCGCCCTGGTGTACGGCGCCGGGCTGGGCGTGGCCGGATCGGCGTGGGGCACCGTGCTGGCCCAGACCGGCATGGCGGCCGGCTATCTGGCGGTGGTGCTGCGGGGCGCCCGCCGCCACCACGCCTCGCTGCGGCCGGACCCGGCCGGCATCCGCGCCTGCGCCAGGGCGGGCGGCCCGCTGCTGGTCCGGACGCTCAGCCTGCGCGCCATCCTGCTGATCGCCACCGGCGTGGCGGCCCGGCTGGGGGACACCGAGATCGCGGCGCACCAGGTGGCGATGGTGCTGTGGAGCTTCCTCGCCTTCGCACTGGACGCGATAGCCATCGCCGGGCAGGCCATCATCGGCCGCTACCTGGGCGCGGGCGACCTCGGCGGCACCCGGGCCGCCACCCGGCGGATGGTCCAGTGGGGCGTCGGCGCCGGGGTGGTGCTGGGGCTGCTGGTGGTGCTGGCCCGGCCGCTGTACGTACCGCTGTTCAGCCCGGACGCGGCGGTGCAGGCCCGGCTGGCCTCGGTGCTGCTGATCGTCGCCCTGACCCAGCCGGTGTCCGGGGTGGTCTTCGTGCTGGACGGCGTGCTGATGGGCGCGGGCGACGGGCCGTACCTGGCCTGGGCGATGCTGGCCACCCTCGCGGTGTTCGCCCCGCTGGCCCTGCTGGTCCCGGCGGCGGGCGGCGGGCTGGTGGCGCTCTGGTGGGCCATGGCGGTCTTCATGGCGGTACGGCTGATCCTGCTCGGCTGGCGGACCCGCAGCGGGGCCTGGCTGGTGGCCGGCGCCGTACGGTAGGACGGGCCGCCGCCGGGGCACCCCGCCGTACGGGCCTGCGGACAGCCCGAGGGCCGGGACTCCCTGGGGAGTCCCGGCCCTCGGGACCGCGTACCGTGCCGCCACCCGGCGGGCGGGCGGCGGCAGGCGGACAGCGGGTGTCAGGCGGAGACGACCGCGACGTCGAGGTTGGCCTCGACATCGGTGTGCAGCTTGACGGTGACGCGGTGCGAGCCCACGGTCTTGATCGGCGAGGCGATCGTGACGGTGCGCTTGTCCACCGACGGGCCGCCGGCGACCTTGACGGCCTCGACGACGTCGGCCTGGGTCACCGAGCCGAACAGGCGGCCGGAGTCGCCGGAGCGGACGGCCAGCTTGACCTGGAGGCCCTCCAGCTTGCCCTTGACCTCGTTGGCGTGCTCCAGCGACTGAATGGCACGGACCTTGCGGGCGCGACGGATGGCGTCGACGTCCTTCTGGCCGCCCTTGGTCCAGCGGATGGCAAAGCCGCGCGGGACCAGGTAGTTGCGGGCGTAGCCGTCCTTGACCTCGACGACCTCGCCGGCGACGCCGAGACCGGGAACCTCGTTGGTGAGGATGATCTTCATGGCTTCGTCATCCTCTCTCAGCGAGCGGTCGAGGTGTAGGGCAGCAGCGCCATCTCACGGCTGTTCTTGACAGCGGTGGCGACGTCGCGCTGGTGCTGGGTGCAGTTGCCGGTGACCCGGCGGGCACGGATCTTGCCGCGGTCGGAGATGAACTTCCGCAGCAGGTTCGTGTCCTTGTAGTCCACGTAGTTGATCTTGTCCTTGCAGAACACGCAAACCTTCTTCTTGGGCTTGCGCGCAGGCGGCTTCGCCATCATGTACTCCATCGGTGTTCACGATCCGAGCGGCCGCAGCCGCCCGGGTCGCACGAAATCTCGTCCGCTTGGCGCAGGCTCCCCCAACGGGAAGCCCCTTAGAACGGAGGCTCTTCCGAGTAGCCGCCACCGGCCGGGGCACCCCAGCCGCCGCCACCCTGCTGGCCGCCCTGGCCGCCGCCCGCCGGGGCGCTGGACGCCCAGGGGTCGTCGGCCGGTGCGCCGGAGGGCTGGCCGCCGCCGGAGTTGCCACCCCAGCCGCCGCCGCCCTGCTGGCCGCCACCGCCGCCGAAGCCGCCGCTCTGGCCGCCGGACCGGTTGGCCCGGGTGACCTTCGCGGTGGCCGAGCGCAGGCTCGGGCCGACCTCGTCGACCTCGACCTCGAAGACGGTCCGCTTCTCGCCCTCGCGGGTCTCGTACGACCGCTGCCGCAGCCGGCCCTGCACGATCACGCGCATGCCGCGCTGCAGCGACTCGGCCACGTTCTCCGCGGGCTGCCGCCAGACGTTGCACGTGAGGAAGAGGCTCTCGCCGTCCTTCCACTCGTTGGTCTGCCGGTCGAAGGTGCGGGGGGTGGACGCAATGCGGAACTTCGCGACCGCCGCACCGGACGGGGTGAAGCGCAGCTCGGGATCGTCGACGAGATTGCCGACGAGGGTGATGACGGTCTCGCCTGCCATGGTGGGGATGACCTCTCGAGAGGAGACGTTCCGTTCCCAGGGCTCCCGATCTGCGGTTGCCGTCGGCATCAGCGGTCAGGGAGTCCTGCGGTGCTCATCGCGTGTTTCACGTGAAACAACGCGATGCGCGCCATCCGTTGCCCGTACGGGCGCCGGAAAGGCTCAGTGGGTGTCCGGGCGCAGCACCTTGGTCCGGAGGATCGACTCGCTCAGGTTGAGCTGGCGGTCGAGCTCCTTGACGACCGCAGGCTCAGCCTTGAGGTCGATGACCGAGTAGATGCCCTCGGACTGCTTGTTGATCTCGTACGACAGGCGACGACGGCCCCAGGTGTCGACCTTCTCCACATTGCCGCCGCCGGTGCGGACGACATTGAGGAAGTTCTCGATCAGGGGGGAGACAGCGCGCTCCTCGACCGAGGGGTCGAGGATGACCATCACCTCGTAGTGACGCATGTGTAACCCACCTCCTTTGGACTCAGCGGCCACGGTCTCTCCGTGGCAGGAGGGTTGTTGCGTCGGCGCCGATGCAAGGACGTCTCCACCGTAGTGCGGGGCACTGACAGTCGGGCCGTCCCGGAAATGCACCGGTGCAGACGTAACAGACTACCCGCACCCGAACGGGGTCTTGTAATCCGCGCGGGGGTCCCCCCAATCTGGACACACCGGATGCGCCGCGCCGTACGATGCGCGACGCTGTCCGTACAGTGCGCGCGATCCTCCTCAAGGAGGTTGGTCCCATGGCACAGGCGGTACGCCGGATGCCGGCGTTCACCCTCAACACCGACGGCAAATCCCATCCGGTGGAGAACTCGCTCGCCGCGTTGACCGTGGTCCTCGGACTGCTGGCCTTCGTGTCCTCGTTCTTCCACAACCTGCACCTGCTCAGCTCCTGGAGCGGCCTCGCCGGCATCGTGACCGGCCTGTGGGGCCAGTACGTGTCGGCCACCACCGCGGAGCGGTTCGTCCTGGTGATCTTCCTCGGGGCGAGCGCGATCGGCTTCGGCATCGGCCTGGCCCACGGCGGCCTCTTCGGCGGCGTCTGGTAGCGCGGCCACCGCGACCGGCGTCCGCGCGCACCCCCCGGCCGGGGCGGCTGCGCGCGGACGGCCGGGCACTAGGCTCTCGCCGGACAGCCGCTGCCCCGGGAGGAGCGACCGAGCATGAGCCTGCGCCTGACCACGATCAGCCGCGCCGAGCACCTCGCCTTCGTCAGGGGTCTGCCCTCCGCCAGCCACATGCAGGTGCCCTCGTGGGGCGACGTCAAGGCGGAATGGCGCTCCGAGAGCATCGGCTGGCGCGACGAGCAGGGCAGGACGGTCGGCGCCGGGCTGGTCCTCTACCGGCAGCTGCCCACCTTCAAGCGGTACCTCGCCTACCTCCCGGAGGGGCCGCTGATCGACTGGTTCGACCCCGACCTGGACCGCTGGCTGCGGCCGCTGCTCGCCCACCTCAAGTCGCAGGGCGCCTTCTCGGTGAAGATGGGCCCACCGGTCGTCATCCGCCGCTGGGACGCCACCGCCGTCAAGGACGCCATCGCGGCCGGCCACGCCAGGCGGCTGCGGGACGTCGAGGCGACCTGGTACGAGCCACGCGCCTTCGAGCTGGCCGACCGGCTGCGCCGCGCCGGCTGGCTCCAGGGGGCCGGCGGGGGTGCGGGCTTCGGCGATGTGCAGCCCCGCTACGTCTTCCAGGTGCCGCTGGCCAACCGCTCGCTCGACGATGTGCAGCGCGGCTTCAACCAGCTGTGGCGCCGCAACATCAAGAAGGCCGAGAAGGCCGGGGTCGAGGTGGTCCAGGGCGGCTACGACGACCTGCCGGCCTTCCACGAGCTGTATGTGATCACGGCGGAGCGCGACGGCTTCCGGCCCCGCCCGCTGCCGTACTTCCAGGGGATGTGGCGGTCGCTGACCGCCGAGGACCCCAACCGGATGCGGCTCTACCTGGCCTACCACCAGGGCGAACCACTGGCCGCCACCACCATGCTCACCGTGGGCGAGCACGTCTGGTACTCCTACGGCGCCTCCGCCGACCACCGGCGCGAGGTCCGGCCGTCCAACGCCGTGCAGTGGCGGATGATGCAGGACGCCTACGCCCTCGGTGCGACCGTCTACGACCTGCGGGGCATCAGCGACACCCTGGACCCGGGCGACCCGCTGTTCGGCCTGATCCGGTTCAAGCTGGGCACCGGCGGCCAGGCCGCCGAGTACCTGGGGGAGTGGGACTTCCCGCTCAACCGGCTGCTGCACAAGGCGCTCGACATCTACATGTCCCGCCGCTGAGAGCCCCGGCCCCCGCCCGAGCCGAGGCCGGGGCGGGGGCGGGGCGCCGGCTAGAGCCGGTCGGTCGCGGGCAGCGGCGGCCAGTCCTCGCCGTCCGCCGCGCCCACCGCCCCGACTGGTGCGTACGGCGCGTAGCTGGCCTCCTCCTGCTCCCAGCGGGCCTGCCCCAGGACGAAACGATCCGGCGCGCCGTCCAGCACACCGCCGGAGGGGTCGTCGCTGCCGTCCCAGCGCACCGGGTCGCGCTCCGGCAGCAGGATGTCGCGCAGCACCATCCCGCAGAGGTAGAGGGTGCCGAAGACATGCACCAGGATCACCACGTGGTACCCGAACACGGGCAGGCCGTGCTGCTTGGTGTCGGCGATGAACGCCAGGTACATCCAGATGCCGAGGAAGTACGCGACCTCGCACGCCTGCCAGATCAGGAAGTCCCGCCAGCGGGGCCGGGCCAGCGCCGCGAGCGGGATCAGCCAGAGCACGTACTGCGGTGAGTAGACCTTGTTGGTGAGCACGAACGCCGCCACGACCAGGAAGGCCAGCTGGGCGAAGCGGGGGCGGCGCGGCGCGGAGAGGGCGATCCAGCCGATGCCCGCGCAGCAGGAGATCAGCAGGATCGCGATGCACAGGTTGAGCACGCCGGTGCCGAGCGACACCTGATTGCGCTGGTGCTGGATGATCAGCCAGAAGGAGCCGTAGTCCTCCGTACGGCTCTGGCTGAAGCTGTAGAAGGTCTTCCAGCCGTCCCAGTTCCAGAACATCACCGGGACGTTGACCACCGCCCAGGCGGCGACCGCGCCGCCCAGCGCCCGGCCGAAGTCCCGCATCCGGCCGGCCCGCAGGCAGAGCACCAGCAGCGGGCCGAGCAGCAGCACCGGATAGAGCTTGGCCGCCGTCGCCAGGCCGATGAGCACACCGGCGGCGACCGGCCGCTTGCCCGCCCAGTAGGCCATGCCCACGGCGGTCAGGGCGACGGCCAGCAGGTCCCAGTTGACGGTGGCGTTCAGCGCCAGCGCCGGGGCCAGCGCGAAGAGCAGCGCGTCCCAGGGGCGGCGGCGGTGGGTGCGCATCACGGCGATGACGGCCACCACGGCGCAGACCAGCAGCATCCCGGCGTTGACCATCCAGAACCACTGGGCGCGGTCCGGGGCGATGACGCCCGAGCGGGGCGTCAGCCAGGTCGCCACCTGCATGAACAGCCCGGTGAGTACCGGGTACTCCAGGTACTGCATATGGGGGTCGCGGCTGCCGTCCGGGCCCGGCGGGATCATGTCCTTGTAGGGCAGCAGGCCCTGGGCGAAGCCGCGCCCGGAGAACAGGTGCGGGATGTCGCTGTAGCAGGCGTGGGTGTACTGGGCGTCGCTGGAGCCGAAGAACCAGCCGCCGCTGTAGCAGGGGCTCTTCTGCACCATGCCCAGGACGAAGACGACGATCACCGCCAGCGCCAGGAACCGCGCCGGGGTCCACCACGAGACGCCCAGCAGCGCCCGGCGCCCCGGCGCGCCGCCCAGCAGCTCGCTGCCGGCGGCGGCCGTCGGGTCCTCGTCGGCGGGGACGACCACGGTGTCGGCCTGGAGATCGGCGCCGCCGCCCGGGTCGGCCACGGCCGAGGCTGCCCGCCCGGCCGGCCGCTCGGGGTGCTCCGGCCCGGCGGATTCGTCATGCGCGCTCGACGTCATGGCCGCCATACTGCCGCACGATTCTTAGCCTGCCAGTAGGCGCCCGGCACTCCAGTACGAAGCATCGCGCGGCCCGCACTGCTTTGTCCGGAAATGCCACGGCCACGGCGGACGGGCCGCCGTGGCCGTGGTGTCGGTGCCCGGTGGGCTACCGGTCAGTTGTCCGACGAGTTGAAGCCGTTGCCGTCCCCTCCGCCGGGCAGGCCGCCGTGGCCGCCCCCGGGTCTGCCGATCTCGGTGGGGCTGGCGGGCTGGGTCTGCGGGGGCGCGGACGTACCCGCCGTACCGCCGCCCGGACCGCCGCCCGGACCGCCGCCACCCGGGCCGCCGACCGTGCCGGTGTCGCCGCCCCCGTCGCCCGGACCGCCGCCGCCGTCGGTGCCGCCGAGCAGGCCGCCGGCCAGTCCGCCGTCGGTGTCGGTGCCGCCGGTGGGGTAGTCCGAGGTGCCCGGGACCGGGTCCTCCTCCGTGCTGGCGGAGGTGGTGGGCGGGGTGCTGGGCGGCGGCGCGGACTCCTCCATGGAGGCGCTGGACGACGGCGTCGGGGAGCTGCTGACCGGGGCGCCGGGCAGGTCGATCCGGGTGCCGAAGTTCGGCGGCGGGGCGGTGAAGCCCTCGACCGGCAGGCCGTCGAGCGCCGCCAGCATGTACTTGGTCCAGATCGTGGTGGGGAAGTCGGCGCCGTGCACCTTGCCCTGGCCGCCCAGGTCCAACATCGACTCGAACGTGTACGTCTTCGGGTCCTGCCCGAAGAGGCCGATGGCGGTGGACAGCTGCGGGGTGTAGCCGACGAACCAGGCCGTCTTGTTCTCGTCGGTGGTGCCGGTCTTGCCCGCGACCGGCCGGGTGAGGCCGAGGTTGCGGACGTTGCGGCCGGTGCCCTTCTCGACGACGTTGGTCAGCACGTCGGTGATGGTGTTGGCGACGTCGGCGCTGAACGCCTGCTTGGACTCCGACTTGTGCTGGTAGACCTTGACGCCCTCCTTCTCGACCTTGGTGACCGAGTAGGGGTCCACCTGGGTGCCGGCCGCGGCGAAGGTGGCGTAGGCGCCGGCCATCCGGATGGCGCTGGGGCTGGAGGTGCCCAGGGCGATGGTCGGGGTGACCCCGGCCATGCTCTTGTCGTCCTTCAGACCGGCCTTGATCGCGGCGTCCTTGACGTTCTGCAGGCCGGTGTCCATCGCGAGCTGAACGTAGACGGTGTTGATCGACTCCGTCATGGCCTGCTTGAGGTCGATCCAGCCGGGGCTGTCGTGGTCGTCGTTCTCCTGCTTGAGGATGCCGTGCTCGTCCTGCCAGGGCGTCTTGTGGTCCGGCTGGTAGATGGTGGCCATGTCATTGCCGTTGTAGCGGCTCTTGACCGAGATGGGCTTCCGGGTGCCGTCCGGGGCCTCGACACCGTCGGTGAGCGCGGCCGCGAGCACGAAGGGCTTGAAGGTCGAGCCGACCTGGGCGCCGGTGAAGTCGGCGTTGTTGGTCTGCTGCTTCTCGAAGCCGGGGCCGCCGTAGAGGGCGACCATGGCGCCGTCCCCGGGGACCACCGAGGCGCCGCCGACGTGCAGGTCCCGGTCGACCTTGCGCTTCTTGGGGTCGAGCACCGGGTCCATGGTGTCCCGGACGGCCTTCTCCAGCTCCTTGACCTTCTTCTTGTCGAAGGTCGTGCGGATGGTGTAGCCGCCCTTGTTCAGGGCCTCCTCCGAGACGATGTCGTTGTTGATGACGTACATCTCGGCGGTCTTCACCAGGTAGCCGGTCTGGCCGCTGAGGCTGGGCGCCGGGCGCTCCTTGATCGGCTCCGGGAAGGTCTTGCACTTGTCCCGGTCGGCCTGGCTGAGGTGGTTGAACCGGACCATCAGGTCGAGGATGTCGCCCCAGCGCTGCACGGCCCGGTCGTGGTTCTCCTTGTTCAGCGACGGGTCGTAGTAGCCCGCGCCCTTGAGCAGGGCGGCCAGCATCGCGCTGTGGCAGGGGTCCAGGTCCTTGGCGTCCATGTTGTAGTACGACTTGGCCGCCGCCTGGACGCCGTAGGAACCACGGCCGAACCAGCTGGTGTTGAGGTAGCCCTCGAGGATGTCGTCCTTGGTCATCTTCTTGTTCACCCGCAGGGTGACGAAGAGTTCCTTGAGCTTCCGGGAGACCGTCTGGTCCTGGCTGAGGAAGGCGTTCTTGACGTACTGCTGGGTGATCGTGGAGCCACCCTGGGTGTCGCCGCCCTTGGCCATGTTGTAGAGAGCTCGGGCGATGCCCTTGGGGTCGATGCCGTGGTCGGTCTTGAAGCTGGCGTTCTCCGCCGAGATCGCGGCCCACTGCATGGACTCGCTGATGTCCGCCAGGTGCACGATCTGACGGTTGGTCTCACCGGTGGTCGCCATCAGCGATCCGTCGGACCACTGGTAGATGTTGTTCTGCTGCCGCACGGCCTCGTTGAGGTCGGGCAGCGTGGTGCGCGAGTACGCCACGCCGACGGCGGTGGCCAGGCCGCCGATGCCGACCAGGAAGACGCTGAGCACCTGCTTCCACGAGGGCAGCCAGCGCCGCACGCCGTGCTTGCCCCAGCGCGGGTAGTCGATGAACCGCTTCTTGGGCGGCACGGCTCCGGCCCGGCCGGTCGGGCCGGAGCCGCCGCCACGGCCGCCGCCGCGCTTGGCGGCCTTGCGCAGTTCGGCGCGGGTCATCCGGGGCTGCTGCGCGGTGGGCTGCTGGCCGCCGGGGCGCGCGGTGGTACGGCGGGGCGCGCCGGGACCGCCCTGCGCTCCGGGTCGACCCGGGCCCGGGGGGCCGCCGGCGGGGGGCTGCTGCCCGCCGCCCGGCTGCGCGCCGCGGCGTCCCGGGGCGTTGTCTCCGCCCTGTGGCGGTTTGCGCCGGTGTTCGCTCATGCTCCAGCTACTCCTCGGCCAGGCGCTCGGGCCTGAAGGCGGTAGTCCACGTCCACTCCCCGCAGGCGGCCGAAGCACCTGCGGGATTCCCCCGAATCACCTGCCGGCCGACGCCCGTGGGGCCCGGCGCGGCGGAATGCACCGGGGACATTGACGTCCCAGGCGTCACGTCGGTTCCCGCATCCCCTGTGCACAGGCGACAGCGTACGCAGGGGTAACGGACTGCCAAACGGTCATCAACTACCAATCCGGGCATAGCGACCGGAGATCCTTACTCGCCCGTTGCCAGGTCGGCCGCCACGGGCCCCGGCGGAGCTGCTGTGATCGCTTTCACCCGGGTGCCCCTTGCTCCTGTCGACGCACCGGCCTATGGTGCTCGATATATCGAGTCGATACATCGCGGCGGCATATCGCTCCGATGCATCCGGCTCCCGGCACCGGACCCGGAAGGAGGCGAGGCGGAGATGGGCAGGCGCTCCGGCATCCTGGAATTCGCCGTCCTCGGCCTGCTGCACGACGCCCCGATGCACGGCTACGAGCTGCGCAAGCGGCTCAATGTGCTGCTGGGCTCCTTCCGCGCCTTCTCCTACGGGACGCTGTACCCCTGCCTGAAGAACCTGGTCGCCCAGGGCTTCCTGGTGGAGGACAACCCGGAAGAGGAGTACGTGCCGGCCACGGCGCTCAACGGCAAGCGGTCGAAGATCGTGTACCGGCTGACGCCGGAGGGGAAGCAGCGGTTCGAGGAGCTGCTCTCCGACTCCGGGCCCGACGCCTGGGAGGACGAGCACTTCGGCGTCCATTTCGCCTTCTTCAGCCGTACCGACAAGGCCGTCCGGATGCGGGTCCTGGAAGGGCGCCGCAGCCGGTTGGAAGAGCGCATGGAGCGGATGCGCACCGCACTCGCCCGCACTCGCGAGCGGCTGGACGACTACACCCTCGAACTGCAGCGGCACGGACTGGAGTCGGTGGAGCGGGAGGTCCGATGGCTCAACGAGCTGATCGAGACCGAGCGTGCCAACCGGACCGGCCGCGGCAGCCCCGACCTGCCGCCCGACCGGCCGGAGCGCTGACGGCGCGACGTCCGACACCGAGGTCGGCGCAGGCGCGGCAGGGGGGACTGCCGGCGACTGCATGGAGGACAGGTCCGAACAGCCCCGCGCACCGGACCGTCCGCTGAAGCAACCGAAACCGAGGACCGAGCAACGGTCCTCTTGAGAACACAGGGAGCAACCGGAATGGGTTCGGTTCGCGTAGCCATCGTGGGCGTGGGCAACTGCGCCGCGTCGCTGGTGCAGGGCGTCGAGTACTACAAGGACGCCGACCCGGCCGGCAAGGTCCCCGGCCTGATGCACGTCAAGTTCGGCGAGTACCACGTCAGCGACATCGAGTTCGTCGCCGCCTTCGACGTGGACGCCAAGAAGGTCGGCCAGGACCTGGCCCACGCCATCGTCGCCAGCGAGAACAACACCATCAAGATCTGCGACGTGCCGCCGACCGGCATCAACGTCCAGCGCGGTCACACGCTGGACGGTCTCGGCAAGTACTACCGCGAGACCATCGAGGAGTCCACCGACGAGCCGGTGGACGTCGTCCAGGTGCTCAAGGACGAGCAGGTCGACGTGCTCGTCTGCTACCTGCCGGTGGGTTCCGAGGCCGCGGCGAAGTTCTACGCCCAGTGCGCCATCGACGCCAAGGTCGCCTTCGTCAACGCCCTCCCGGTCTTCATCGCCGGCACCAAGGAGTGGGCGGACAAGTTCACCGAGGCCGGTGTGCCGATCGTCGGTGACGACATCAAGTCGCAGGTGGGCGCCACCATCACCCACCGCGTGATGGCGAAGCTGTTCGAGGACCGCGGCGTGGTGCTGGACCGCACCATGCAGCTGAACGTCGGCGGCAACATGGACTTCAAGAACATGCTGGAGCGCGACCGCCTCGAGTCCAAGAAGATCTCGAAGACGCAGGCCGTCACCTCGCAGATCAAGGACCGGGACCTGGGTGCCGGCAACGTCCACATCGGCCCGTCCGACTACGTGGCGTGGCTGGACGACCGCAAGTGGGCGTACGTCCGCCTTGAGGGCCGCGCGTTCGGCGACGTCCCGCTGAACCTGGAGTACAAGCTCGAGGTCTGGGACTCCCCGAACTCGGCCGGTGTGATCATCGACGCCGTGCGCGCCGCGAAGATCGCCAAGGACCGTGGCATCGGCGGCCCGATCCTGTCCGCTTCGTCCTACTTCATGAAGTCGCCGCCCGTCCAGTACTTCGACGACGAGGCCCGCGAGAACGTGGAGAAGTTCATCCGCGGCGACGTCGAGGCCTGAACGCCGAGCGCCACGCCCCGCGAGGGGTGAGCCCCGTCAGGGGTGCCCGCGAGGGCTGAGAGGGGCCCCCATCCGTGTCGGTCACGGGTGGGGGCCCCTCTCCGTCCGCCGGTCGGGCGGTCCATGCCACCCTGGGTGGGTGGCGATCACCGACGGGCCCACCTCCGCGCCCACCCCGCAGCAGGCAGCGCATCCCGCAGCACCGGCGGGGCGCCCGCCCCGGTCGGCCGGTCCGGCCGGGCTGTTCCGGCTGCGCGACTTCCGCCGGCTGCTGGCGGTGCGGGTGCTGGGGCAGCTGTCGGACGGCGTCTTCCAGGTATCCCTGGCCGCTTATGTGATCTTCTCTCCGGAGCAGCAGGCCACCCCGGCCGATATCGCCTCGGTGCTGGCGGTGATGCTGCTGCCGTTCTCGCTGATCGGGCCGTTCACCGGGGTGCTGCTCGACCGCTGGCGCCGCCGCCAGGTGCTGCTCCTGGGCAATCTGGTCCGGTCGGCGCTGGTGCTGGGCACCGCGCTGCTGGTGCTGGCCGGCGTACCGAACCGGTTCTTCCTGCTGGCCGCGCTGGTGGTGACGGCGGTCAACCGGTTCATCCTGGCGGGGCTCTCGGCGGCGCTGCCCCGGGTGGTGGCGGGCGACCAGTTGGTCACCGCCAACGCGGTCTCCCCGACCCTGGGCACGGTGGCGGCCACTGCGGGCGGCGGCTCGGCCTTCGTGGTCAACCTGGTGCTGCCGCGCGGCACGCCCTCGGACACCGCGCTGGTGGTGCTGGCCGCCCTGCTCTACCTGGGCGCCGCGCTCGCGGCCCGGCGGATGCCGCCCGACCTGCTGGGGCCGGTGCACCGCCCGGACCGGCCGCCGCTGCGGCAGGCCGTCGGCGAGACGGCGCGCGGCCTGCTGGACGGCGTACGGCACCTGGTACGCGACCGGCGGCCCGCCGCGCACGCGCTGGCCGCCATGACGGTCGGCCGGTTCTGCTACGGCGTGCTGCTGGTCACCGTGCTGATGCTCTGCCGGTACACCTTCAACGACCCGGCGGACACCGGCGGCGGCATGAGCACCCTGGGCGTGGCGGTGGGCCTCTCCGGCGCGGGCTTCTTCGTCGCGGCGGTGGTCAGCCCGGCGCTGACCCGGCGGCTGGGCGTCTCCGGCTGGATGGTCGGCTGCCTGGCCGCCGCCGCGCTGTGCGTCCCGGGGCTGGGGCTCACCTTCGCCCTGGTGCCCGTCATGGCGGCCGCGCTGCTGCTGGGGGTGGTCACCCAGGGCGCCAAGATCTGCACCGACACGGTGGTGCAGAGCGCGGTGGAGGACGACTACCGGGGCCGTGTCTTCGCCGTGTACGACGTGCTCTCCAATGTGTCCTTCGTGGCGGCCGCCGCGCTCACCGCACTGGTGCTGCCGCTCTCCGGGCGCTCGGTCCCGGTGCTGGTCGGCGTGGGGGTGCTGTATGCGCTGACCGCCCTCGGCTACGCACGCGCGGTGCGCCGCACCCCGCCGCCCGGCCCCTCCGAGGCGGCTGCGGCGGTCGGCTGATCCGGGCGGTTCGCCGTCGCGGGGCGGCCGGAGCCGCTACGGTGCTGGACTCGAACGCCTGTCAGTTCCGTCCACCCGCACCGGAGAGGGCCTCGTGAGCACTCCACCGCCGCCCAACCCGTACGGCCCGCCGCCGGGTCCGTACGGGTATCCGCAGCAGCCTCCGCCGCCGCCGTACGGGCAACCCCCGTATGGCCAGCCCCCGTATGGCCAGCCCCCGTACGGGCAACCGCCCTACGGGCAGCCCCCATACGGACAGCCGCAGCAGCCCCCGCCGCCGTACGGATACGGCCGGCCGCAGCCCGGCAGCTACCCACCGCCACCGCCGCCACCCCCGCCGGTCCCGCCCCGGCCGCCGCGCTGGTCGAACAGGCTCTGGCTCAAGGTGGTCGGGATCGTGGCGATACTGGGCGGCGCCTTCGTGCTGTACCTGTTCACCAAGGGCAGCAACCCCGCCTACGCCAAGATCGGTGACTGCGTACAGCACCAGGGCAGCACGGTGAAGGTCGTCTCCTGCACCGACGCCGACGCCGAGTACAGGGTGATCGGCAGATTCAGCGGCAGCCTGACCAGCAGGTGCCAGGAGGTCACCGGCACGACCATGACCTTCGGCGGCACTACGGGCAGCCGAAGGCACCGCTCCCACTATGTGCTCTGCCTCACCCGGAACAGACCCGGCAGCACCGCTCCCTGAGGGTCGGTCGGCAGCCGGCGGGCCATCACGATTCGGCCAACGGCCGTCCAACAGTCGGGATTGCCGTCCCCGATGTCAGTGGCCGCTCCTATCGTTCGGGACTGCGAACCACCTCGAACGTCAAGGGAATCATGTGACCACTCCTCCCCCGCCGCTCCCACAGCCCCCGGTGCCGGCGGATCAGAACCCGTACGCCTCACCGTTTCCGCCCCAGCCGGCGCCCGGCTACGGCGCCCCGCCGCAGGGCATGCCGGCCCCGGGGTACGGCTTCCCCCCGCCGCCGCCCGGTCAGGGGCCGATGTGCCGCTTCTGCGGTTCGGTACCGGCCGTCGAGGCCACCATCCGGGGCCACCAGGGCCTGGTGATCATCATGTGGTTCCGGTACGTGCATGGGCCGTTCTGCCGCTCCTGCGGCATCGCGACGCACCGCGAGATGACCACCCGGAGCCTGTGGCAGGGCTGGTGGTCCGTCTTCTCGATGTTCATCAACCCGATCACGATGCTGATCAACGTGCCACAGCGGCTGAAGATCAACAAGCTGCCGCCGCCGATACCCGGCTCCCCGGGCACCCCGATGCCGGTCGGCAAGCCGGTCCTCGCCCGGCCCGCCGCCTGGGTGGCGCTGGTGCCGATCATCGTGATCGGTATCATCATCGCCCCCCTGACCAGGGCGGTGATGAACGACCCGACGTACGCCGACGTCGGCGACTGCCTGCACAACAGCGGGACCATGAGCAGCCCGGACCTGGAGGTCACCGACTGCGGCGGCAGCCAGGCCGAGTACAAGGTGGTGGGCAAGCTCAGCGGCACCACGGACATCGACAGGTGCCGGCAGTTCGCGGACCAGGGCTCCGAGATCGGCTACTACCAGCAGCAGGGCTCCTCGCGCTTCGTGCTCTGCCTGGCTCCGGCCGAGGGCTGACCGACTGCGGCGGCGCGGTGCCGCCCGGCGGACGGGCCGGGCCGCACCACGCCGCCGGGCGGCGTCAGGACTGCTGCCCCGCCCACCACTCGCGGAGCGCGGCCACGGCCGCGTCGTGCTCCAGCGGGCCGTGCTCCAGCCGCAGCTCCAGCAGGTGCTTGTACGCCTGGCCGACCTCGCGGCCCGGCGGCAGGCCAAGCACCTCCATGATCTGGTTGCCGTCCAGGTCGGGGCGGATGGCGTCCAGCTGCTCCTGCTCGCGCAGCTGCGCGATCCGCTCCTCCAACGTGTCGTAGGAGCGGGAGAGCGCGGCGGCCTTCTTGCGGTTGCGGGTGGTGCAGTCCGACCGGGTCAGCTTGTGCAGCCGCTCCAGCAGCGGCCCGGCGTCGCGGACGTAGCGGCGCACCGCCGAGTCGGTCCACTCGCCGGTGCCGTAGCCGTGGAAGCGCAGGTGCAGTTCCACCAGCCGGGAGATGTCCTCGGTCAGCTCCTTGGAGTACTTGAGGTCCCGCAGCCGCCTGCGGGTCATCTTGGCGCCGACCACCTCGTGGTGGTGGAAGGAGACCCGGCCGTCGGACTCGAAGCGGCGGGTGCGGGGCTTGCCGATGTCGTGCAGCAGCGCGGCGAGCCGCAGCACCAGGTCGGGGCCGTCCGTCTCCAGGTCGATGGCCTGTTCCAGCACCGTGAGCGAGTGCTCGTACACGTCCTTGTGCCGGTGGTGCTCGTCACGCTCCAGCCGGAGGGCCGGCAGCTCGGGCAGCACATGATCGGCCAGCCCGGTGTCCACCAGCAGCCGCAGGCCCTTGCGCGGGTGCTCGGAGAGGATCAGCTTGTTGAGCTCCCCCTGGACCCGCTCGGCGGAGACGATGGTGATCCGCTCCGCCATCGCCGTCATCGCGGCGACGACCTCGGGCGCCACCTCGAAGTCCAGCTGGGCGGCGAACCGGGCGGCGCGCAGCATCCGCAGCGGGTCGTCGGAGAAGGACTCCTCCGGGGTGCCGGGGGTGCGCAGCACCCGCGCGGCGAGGTCCTCCAGGCCGTGGTGCGGGTCGATGAACACCTGGTCCGGCAGGTCGAGGGCCATCGCGTTGACCGTGAAGTCCCGGCGGACCAGGTCCTCCTCGATGGTCTCGCCGTAGGTCACCTCGGGCTTGCGGGAGGTGCGGTCGTACGCCTCGGACCGGTACGTGGTGATCTCGATCTGGAAGCTGCCGTCGGCGGTGTCCTTGCGGGCGCCGACCGTGCCGAAGGCGATGCCAACGTCCCAGACGGCGTCCGCCCAGCCCTTGACCAGCCGGAGCACCTGCTGCGGGCGGGCGTCGGTGGTGAAGTCCAGGTCGTTGCCGAGCCTGCCCAGCAGCGCGTCGCGCACCGAGCCGCCGACCAGGGCCAACCGGAAGCCCGCGTCCGCGAAGCGGCGGGCGATCTCCACGGCGACCGGGGCGACCCGCAGCAACTCCTGCACACCTCCTGCCTGCGCCTCGGTGAGGGCGCCGGAGACGGCGGGCGCCGCCTGCACGGCGGGAGCGGGGCTGCTGGGAGAGTTGACGTTAGGCACGACCCACAAGGGTACGTGCCCGCGACCGTGCCCCGCCGCCGCGTTCCACCGGCGGCCCCGGCGCAGGCCGTGGCACGGGGCGGGGCGAAGCGTCGTTACCATGCCAGGGCGCGACAACGGCGCGGCACCCTGTAGAACGTACGGCACGACACCGGCGGCAGCGACGCCGGTGCGAACGGCACCGACGAGAACGGCGAGGGCGAGGCGCGTGGGCGAGGCAGCACGGTACGCGGAGGGGGCGGGCCGCGGCCTGCGGCCGGGCGGTGCGGCCGGGCGGCTGCGCCGGACGGGCGCACTGGCGGGCGCCTGCGCGCTGGCCCTGCTCGGCGGCGCGGCCACCGCCCCGGCCGCGCAGGCCGGTGCCCGTACGGCGGCCGTGGACCGGGCCGTGGCCGCCGCGCCCGGCAAGGCGGCGGCCAAGGCCCCGGACCTGCCGGGGGCCAGCAAGGCGTCCGCCGACTATCCGGTGACCGTCTCGATCAGCTCGGTGTCGCCGACCTACCTGACCGGCGGCAGCGCCAAGGTCACCGTCACCGGCACGCTGGCCAACGGCGGCCGCAAGCCGGTGCACGATGTCCGCACCGGGGTGCGCACCGGCACCGGCCGACCGCTGGTGACCCGCAGCGAGCTGGCCGCCGTCGCCGCGCGCACCGACCCGGTGTCGGGTGACGGGCAGGAGCTGCCCGGCATCGGCGGCAAGGTGGCCGATCTGGCCCCGGGGGCCAGCCGTCAGTTCCGGATCTCGGTCAGCGCCTCGGAGCTGCACCTCTCCGCCAACGGCGTGTACGAGCTGGCGGTGGACGTACGGGGCAGCGCCGACGCGGCCGCCGAGACGCTGGGCATCGCCCGGACCTTCCTGCCGTACTACCCGTCGCAGGGCGACACCAGGAAGACCAGGATCGCCACCGTCTGGCCGGTCACCCACACCCCGGACCTGGTCCCGCAGACCTACTCCGACTCCTCGCACGCCCCGGTGCTGCGCAGCGACGACCTGGCGGCAGAGCTGGGCGTCGGCGGCCGGCTGAACGAGGTGGTGACGGCGGGCAGCAGCCTCCAGCATGTGACCTGGGCCGTCGACGGGGATGTGCTGGACACCGCGTCGGCCATGTCCAAGCCCTACCGGGTGCAGCAGGCGGACACCGCGGGGGACGGCGCCCGGCCGGACAACACCGAGGCGGGCGCCGGCGGCGACCGGGCGGGCACCTGGCTGGCGATGCTGCGGGACGCGGTGAAGAACGACGAGGTGGTCGCGCTGCCGTACGGCGATCCCGACCTGGCGTCGATCGCGCACAACGGCAGCGGTGTCCAGGGGCTGACCACGGCGCTGAGCCGGGCGAGCTCCGAGGGTTCGGTGACCACCGACTTCCTGCTCCAGACGGATTCCCGCAATGACGTCGCCTGGCCCTACCAGGGCTATGTCGACCGGCAGGTGGCAGCCACGTCGCGGCTCACCGGCGGGAAGATCGTGCTGGTCAACGGCGACAGCATGCCGACGTCGGAGTCGGTGCAGTACACGGTGAACGCCGTCCGGTCGATCGGCAAGGGCCAGAAGGCGCTGGTCTCCGACCCGACGGTCTCCGACATCTTCCAGGGCTCGCTGAGCAGCCGGGAGTCCCAGACCCTGGCGGTGCAGCGGTTCCTCGCCGAGACGCTGACCATCACACTGGAGCAGCCGAGCCACCAGCGCAGCATCCTGGTGCTGCCGCCCCGGGACCTGTCGGCGGGCGCGGCCGACGCGCTCGCCAAGGCGCTGAACGACGCCTCCGCCGGGCACTGGGCGGAGCAGGCCGGCCTCGGTACGGTGGCCGCTGCCTCGGCGGACGGCGACGCCAACACCAAGGTCCCCGCCCCCACCAAGTACCCGGAGGCGGCGCGGGCCACCGAGCTGTCCCACCGGGCGCTGGCCGCCGCCATGGGCTCCCAGGGGCAGTTGCAGATGCTGATGGGGGTACTCAGCTCGCCGGACGCGGTCCGCGAGCCGTTCGGGCAGGCCATACTGCGGGGGATGTCCACCTCCTGGCGGACGCACCGGGGTACCGGCCGGGCCTACCGGGAGGGGGTCGCGGCGTATCTCAAGACGCTCACCACGGCCGTGCGGCTGGTGGAGAAGCGGGAGAACTCGACCACCCTCTCCGGCGACTCCGGCACGATCCAGGTCAGCGTGGAGAACGGGCTGAACCAGCCGGTCTCCAACCTGGAGGTGCGGCTCTCCACCCAGTCGGCGACCCGGCTGTCCATCTACCGGCCCGATCCGGCGCAGCTGACGATCGGCGGCGAGCTGAAGAAGTCGGTCCGGTTCCCCGCCAAGGCGTCGGCCAACGGTGAGGTGACCGTCATGGCCCAGCTGTGGACCACCGGGGCCCACCCGATGCAGTACGGCGATCCGATCACCTTCAACCTCCAGGTGACCGATGTGACCAACGGCGTCATGTGGGTGATCGCCGTCGGGGTGCTGCTGACGCTGCTGGCCGGGGTCCGGTTCTACCTCCAGCGCAAGAAGCGCGGGTCGGACGGGCCGGACGAGGACGGGGACGCGCCGGTGGAGGGCGCGCCGCAGGGGGGCGCTCCGGCGGCGGACGCTCCGGCGGTCGGTGCCGAAGACCGGGATCAGACCGCTCGCAATGAGAAAGTGGGACCCTGAGCCCCGTCTTCCCGGGGAGCGGTCCCACGGGGACCCGGCACAGAGACCCAGACCAGCGAAGAGGTGGCATGAGCGCGCCGCGCGACGACAGAGCACAGGGCCGCGGACGCGGGGACGGCGTCCCGCAGGGCCGCCCCGGCGCCGCCGCGGCCCCGGGCCAGGTCCCGGACCCGTACCTGTCGGACCCGTACCTGGAGGGGACCTACGGGCGGGACCCGTACGACCAGGAGGGCCACCCCCCGCCGCCGTACGGCCAGTCGCCGTACGCGCACACCCAGACCCCCTACGCACAGCAGCAGCCGTACGACCAGGCGGCCCAGCCGCAGGAGCCGTACGCGCCGACGCCCTACGCCCAGGACCCGTACCCGGGCCCCGGCGGCCCCCAGCCGACGGCGTTCCAGGCGAACGCCTACCCGCAGGAGTACCAGCAGGGCGGCTACCCGGCGGACCGGTACGGCACCGCGCCCACGCCCGAGCAGCCGCAGCCGGCCGGTTCACCGTGGGACAGCGAGACGACCGAGTACGTCGGCATGGACGGGCTGCTCGGCGTCGCCGGACAGCCGCCGGCCCCGCAGCCGGCGCAGCAGCAGCCCCCCGGCGAGCTGTACGCGCCCAACTGGTACGGCGAGGCCGGCGGGGACAGCAACGCCGAGAACACCGGCACCATGCCGCTGATCGCGGTGGAGCCGCCGCTGGACGAGGAGCTGGCGGAGGCCGCGGCAGCCGGTGCCGCGCCCGCCAAGGGCAAGGTCGCCGGGCTGCTCGGCTCCAGCGCCGTGATGGCCGCGGGCACCCTGGTCTCGCGGGCCACCGGCTTCCTGCGCAACATGCTCATGGTCGCGGCCATCGGCGCGACCACCATGGGCGACTCCTACGCGGCGGCCAACACGCTGCCCACCCTGCTGTACATCCTTGTCGGCGGCGGCGCGCTCAACGCGGTCTTCGTGCCGCAGCTGGTGCGCAGCATGAAGAACGACGAGGACGGCGGCGTCGCCTACGCCAACCGGCTGCTCACCCTGGTGATCTGCGGCCTGGCCGGAGTGGTCTTCGTCACGGTGCTCGGCGCCCCGCTGCTGGTGCGGATGGTGGACAACGCCGCGATGTCCGACCCGGCCAGCGCCCACGCCACGGTCGCGCTGGCCCGCTACTGCCTGCCGACCATCTTCTTCATGGGCGTGCACGTGGTGATGGGGCAGATCCTCAACGCCCGGGGCCGGTTCGGCGCGATGATGTGGACCCCGGTCCTCAACAACGTCGTGGTGATCTTCTCCTTCGGGATGTACATCTGGGTGTTCGGCACCTTCCGCCACACCCAGGTCGGCCCGGCCACCATCTCCCCCGAGGGGCTGCGACTGCTCGGGGTCGGCACCCTGCTGGGCCTCACCGTCCAGGCGCTGTCGATGATCCCCTTCCTGCGCGACGCGGGCTTCCGCTACCGGCCGCGCTTCGACTGGCGCGGCCACGGCCTCGGCCACGCGGCCCGGCTGGCCCGCTGGACCTTCCTCTTCGTGCTGGCCAACCAGGCCGGCTTCCTGGTGGTCACCCAGCTGGCCACCTCGGCGGGCAAGGCCGCCGAGCAGGCGGGCTTCAAGGGCGCCGCCGGTCTGGCCGCGTTCCTCAACGCGCAGCAGATCTGGCAGCTGCCCCAGGCCGTGATCACGGTGTCCGTGATGAGCGCGGTGCTGCCCCGGATCTCCCGGGCGGCGGCGGACGGCGACGCCGGAGCGGTCCGCGACGACATCTCCCACGGGCTGCGCACCTCGGCGGTGGCGATCGTCCCGGCGGCCTTCCTCTTCCTGTCGCTGGGACCGTGGATGGGATCGGCCGTCTACGGCTTCAACGACGTCACCCAGGGCCATTCGATCGGCGTCATGCTCTCCGCCTTCGCGCTCGGCCTGATCCCGTACTCGGTGCAGTACGTGCTGCTGCGCGGCTTCTACGCGTACGAGGACACCCGTACGCCGTTCACCAACACCGTCTGGGTGGCGATCACCAACGCCGTCCTCGCCGGGCTCTGCTACGTGGTGCTGCCCGCCCGCTGGGCGGTCACCGGCATGGCGGCCGCCTACGGGCTGGCGTCGGTGGTCGGTGTGATCGTCGCGGTGCCCAAGCTCAAGCGGCGGCTCGGTGACCTGGACGGGCGGCGCGTCGGCCGGATGTACACCCGGCTGATGCTGGCCTGTGTGCCGTCCGCCGCCATCGGTTTCGGCGTCGCCAAGGCCCTCTCCCACCTGGCGTCCGGCTGGATCGGCGCCGTGGCCACCCTGGCGGTGGCCATCGTGGTGCAGCTGGCCGCCTTCGTCCTGATCGCCAAGCGGCTGCGGATCGAGGAGCTGAACGCGCTGCTCGGGATGGTGCGGGGCCGCCTCGGTCGCTGACCGTCGGCGGATGAGGGCCCCGGAACCGGGTACGCGGTTCCGGGGCCCTTTGCATACCTAGGGTCCGGACCGGGATGATCTCCTCCTACCCGGAAGCCCCCGGCCCGGAGGGCTTCCGTTCCCGCCAGGGCAACGTTCCGGCCCTCCCGCCGGTCGTACTCGGGCAGGGAGACTGGGCACAATTGTCCCTGGACGGCTTTGTACTCATCCGGGGCGATGCAAGGGGAGGCAGGACGACGGTGGCGGATCGCAGCAGGGCCGCCGTCGACGTGGTGACCGAGGACGGCGCGGGTGGGACCGCCGCAGCTCCCGGCAGCACGGACGACGGACGGACGGCCCCAGGCAGTCGGCATCAGGAGTCCACCCGATCGGACGAAGCGGAGGCGGCGAAGCCCGACACCGCCGAGGCGGCGGACGACGGCCCGACGGCGGACGGCGGCCCGGCCGAAGACGATCCCGCCGAGGACAAGGCCGCCGAGGAAGGGGCCGCCGAGGAAGGGCCCGCCGACGAGCAGGCCGAGGACGCCCCGGCGGACGACGACCCGGCTGCGGGCTCTCCGGCTGTGGAAGCCGCCGTACTCGCGCCCGCCGAGGACGCCCCGGCGGAGAGCGCCACGCCCGAGGCCGGCACCGATCCGGTGCCCACCCTGCGGCCCGTCCCGGTCCGGCACAGCGGCGACAAGGTCGCCAACCGCTACCGCCTGGAGGAGTGCATCTCCCAGGCCGGTGTCTTCACCAGCTGGCGCGCGGTCGACGAGAAGCTGCGCCGCGCCGTCGGCATCCACCTGCTGGCCGCCGGGCACGAGCGGTCCCGGGCCGTGCTGGCCGCCGCCCGCCGCGCCGCGCTCCTCGGGGACCTGCGCTTCGTCCAGGTCCTCGACGCGGTGACCGACGGCGACCTGGTCTACATCGTCCGCGAGTGGCTGCCCGACGCCACCGACCTGGCCAGCCTGCTCGCCACCGGTCCGATGGAGCCGTACGACGCCTACCGGATGGTTCGGCAGGTCACCGACGCGGTCGCCGTGGCCCACCGTCGGGGCCAGTCGCACCTGCGGCTCACCCCGACCTGCGTGCTGCGCACCGACAGCGGCCAGTACCGGATCAACGGCCTCGCGGTGGACGCCGCCCTGCACGGCCTCAGCGACGAGCAGGCCGAGCTGGACGACACCCGGGCGATCGGCGCGCTGCTGTACGCGGCGCTGGCCCACCGCTGGCCCTACCCCGAGGACAAGTACGACCTCCAGGGCATGCCCAAGGAGATCGGCTGCGTACCGCCGGACCAGGTCCGGGCGGGGGTGCACCGCGGCCTGTCGGAGATCGCCGTACGGGCCCTGTGCGACGAGCCGCCGCGCCACCTGGCGCCCATCACCACCCCGGAGGAGCTGGCCAAGGCCATCGCCCTGCTGCCCAAGGTGCGCCCCCCGGAGCCCGAGCCCGTCCTCCCGGTCTACACCGCGCCCAGCTACCCGCAGCAGCAGCCCACCCACGCCCGCTCCAGCTACCCGCCGCCGACCGCCGCCCGGCCCCGCCCGGTGGCGCCCGCAGCCGCCGCACCCCCGGCCGCACCGCCCGTCGCCCGGCGCGGTCGCGGTCGCGGCCGCCGGGTGGTCAAGTGGGGCGCCTCCGCGCTGCTGCTGGTCGCCCTCGGCCTCGGCAGCTGGCAGCTGGCCACCCAGTTCCTCGACCGGGACGGCGACACCGGGGACAGCACCCACAGCACCTCCTCCGAGGTCGAGAGCAGCGGCAAGCCGACCCCGACCAAGAGCGCGCCCCAGCCGCTGCCGGTCGTGCACGCCACCGACTTCGACCCGTTCGGCAGCGACCGCAGCGAGAAGCCGCAGGACATACCCAAGGCCTTCGACGGCGACCCCTCGACCTACTGGCGGACCGACGGCTACACCCGGGCCGACTTCGGCGGCGTCAAGCCGGGCGTGGGCATCATCCTCGACCTCGGCAGCGCCAAGAACGTCGCCGCCGTGACCGTCCGGTTCGGTGGCTCGACCAAGGTGACGCTGCTCGCGGCGCCGCCGGACGCGACCAGCGCCCCGAGCAGCTTCGACGGCTTCACCCCGCTCACCGACGGCTCGGGCACCGATGTCTCCCTGAAGCCCGCCAAGCCGACCAAGTCCCGCTTCCTGCTGGTCTGGCTGACCGAGCTGCCCGCGACGGACAGCGGCAGCCTGCCCTACCGGGGCCAGGTATCCGAGATCAAGGTCAGCGGCTGACGGGCAGGACGACCACAGGAGGGGGCGCGGTGGACCCGACGCCCGACGACGGCGCCCGCGACACGCCCGCCGAGGCCGCCCCGCCCGGCGACGCCCACCCGCCCAGCGACGCCCACCCACCGAGCGCCCGCCCACTGACCGACAAGGAACTCCTCGCCCGACATGCGGCCGGCGACCACGACGCCTTCGGCGAGCTGGTGCGCCGCCACCGCGACCGGCTCTGGGCGGTGGCACTGCGCACGCTCGGCGACCGGGAGGAGGCCGCCGACGCGCTCCAGGACGCCCTGGTCTCCGCCTTCCGCGCCGCCCACACCTTCCAGGGCCGCTCCGCCGTCACCACCTGGCTGCACCGGATCGTCGTCAACGCCTGCCTGGACCGGGCCCGCCGCTCGGCGTCCCGGCGCACCGACCCGCTGGACGACGGCCGACCGTCCGCCGACGCCCTGCTCGGCACCGACGAACCGGCCGACGCCCCCGTGGTCCGTGGCGAGCTGCGCCGCGAGCTCGCCCTCGCCCTGGCCTCGCTGCCCATCGAACAGCGCAGCGCCCTGGTGCTGGTCGACATGCAGGGCTACCCGGTGGCCGAGGCCGCCGTGCTGCTCGGCGTGCCCACCGGGACGGTCAAGAGCCGCTGCGCCCGGGGCCGGGCCCGGCTGCTGCCGCTGCTTCGGCATCTGCGCACCGACGAGGACGGGCCGCCGGGCACTGTTTCACGTGAAACCGAGGTCCGTGTTTCACGTGAAACACGGACCCGGGCGGGCACCGCCCCGCCGTCCGCCACCGGGGGGAACCTCCCGGCGGGCGGTACCGTCCGAGAGAGGGGCAGCGCACTGCCGACCGGAGATCTGACCACAGGAGGAGGTGCAGCACCAGCATGACGCCGATCACACCGGGTTCCGGCCCGACCGAACCACCGCTGCCCGACCCCGCCGGTTCCGCCGACCCAGCCGACCACCCGGCGGTCGAGGAGATCTCCGACCTCACCGAGGACCTGCTGACCCCCGCGGCCGCCGAGACGGTCCGTGCCCACCTGGCCGGCTGTACCGAGTGCACCGACACCCGGGACGCCCTGCTGGAGATCCGTGCCCTGCTGGGCCGCACCGAGGCGCCGCCCCTGCCTGCGGACATCGCGGACCGGATCGACGCCGCACTCGCGGCCGAGGCCGCCGCCCCCACCGACACCGCCGCTGCCGAGCCCGGCCCCCCGGTCCGGGATCGGACCCGACCCGGCGGCGGGCCCGGTCTTGCGACCGGCCCCGGCCGGGGGCCCAGGCGCCGCCGGACCGGTCGGCTGCTGCTCGCCACGGCCGCCGTGGCCGCCGCCATCGGCCTGGGCGGAGTGCTCATCCACACACTCCAAACCGACCACGTCCGCTCGACCAGTGCCCTCAAGGACGCCGCCGGGGCCACCGCCGCGCCCCAGCGAGCCTTCACGGCACGGCAGCCGCACGGTGTCGCGTCCGACCAGCTGGCCGCCCAGAGCCGTGGCACCGGCACTGCGTACACCGAGCAGGGCCTCGACTCCCAGATCGGGCGACTGATGAGCGGCCCGGGTGCTCGCCCGGCGAACGGGACGGCCACCGCGCCCCTCCCCGACTGCGTGCTCCAGGCCACCGGCCGGCCCGCCGACCAGCCGCTCGCCACCGACCTGGGCACCTTCCAGGGCGGTCCGGTCGCCGTGGTCGTGTACGCCGCCGCGCAACCGGTCGGCGCACTGGACGTCTTCCTGGTCGACCCCGACTGCGAACAGGTCGCCCCGGCCGACCCCGGCACCGTCCGACTGCACCGCACCCTGACCCCCGCACCCTGACCTCGCCCCCTGACTCCCGTGCCCCGCCGCCCCCAGCGGACCTGAGGCACCGAAGGACCTGGCCATTCCGGCGAACTGCGCCGGACCGGTGGCGTGCCCGGAGCCGGGAATGCGAGAGGATGGTGAACCGTTGAATCGGCGGCGGAGCAGACCGCCCTCCCGCAGACCTCGCGGGCCGCGATGCGAACCAGGAGATGCAGTGAGCGACGTCCGTAACGTGATCATCATTGGCTCCGGCCCGGCCGGTTACACGGCCGCTCTCTACACCGCCCGCGCCTCTCTGAAGCCACTGGTCTTCGAGGGCGCGGTCTCCGCCGGCGGCGCTCTGATGAACACCACCGAGGTCGAGAACTTCCCGGGCTACCGCGACGGCATCATGGGTCCCGACCTGATGGACAACATGCGCGCCCAGGCCGAGCGCTTCGGCGCCGAGCTGATCCCGGACGACATCGTCGAGGTCGACCTGACCGGTGACATCAAGACCGTCACCGACTCGGTCGGCACCGTGCACCGCGCCAAGGCGGTCATCGTCACCACCGGCTCCCACTACCGCAAGCTCGGGCTGTCCCGCGAGGAGGAGCTGTCCGGTCGCGGCGTCTCCTGGTGTGCCACCTGTGACGGCTTCTTCTTCCGCGACCAGGACATCGTGGTGGTCGGCGGCGGCGACACCGCCCTGGAGGAGGCCACCTTCCTCACCCGCTTCGCCAAGTCGGTCACCCTGGTCCACCGCCGGGACACCCTGCGCGCCTCCAAGGCGATGCAGGAGCGGGCGTTCGCCGACGAGAAGATCTCCTTCGCCTGGAACAGCACGGTCGAGGCGATCCACGGCGACCCCAAGCTCAGCGGCGTCACACTGCGCGACACCGTCACCGGGGAGACCCGAGAGCTGCCGGTCACCGGTCTCTTCATCGCGATCGGCCACGACCCGCGCACCGACCTGTTCAAGGGCCAGCTGGACCTGGACGAGGAGGGCTACCTCAAGGTCGAGGCCCCCAGCACCCGGACCAACCTGACCGGCGTCTTCGCCGCCGGCGACGTGGTGGACCACACCTACCGGCAGGCCATCACGGCGGCCGGCACCGGTTGCGCCGCCGCTCTGGACGCCGAGCGCTACCTGGCCGCGCTGGTGGAGGCCGCCCCGGAGCACGTCCGTGAGCCGGAGCAGGCCGCCGCAGCCCTCTGAAGCCGCAGCCCACGGTTTCACGTGAAACAGATCCGACCCATCGGTTGTTGTTTCACGTGAAACCGTGGACCACGACCCACCCCGCGCACCTCGACACACATCTAGGAGTTCCCGTGGCCGGCGCCACCATCACCGTCACCGATGAGACCTTCGAGGCCGAGGTCCTCAAGAGCGACAAGCCCGTCATCGTCGACTTCTGGGCGGCCTGGTGCGGCCCGTGCCGCCAGATCGCCCCGGCTCTGGAGGAGATCGCGGGCGAGTACACCGACCAGATCACCGTCGCCAAGCTCGACATCGACGCCAACCCGTCGGTGCCCGCGAAGTACGGCGTGCTGTCGATCCCGACGCTCAACGTCTACCAGAACGGCGAGGTCGTGAAGACCATCGTCGGTGCCAAGCCCAAGGCCCTGCTGCTCAAGGACCTGGCTCCGTTCCTCTCCCAGAAGTGAGAACGGTCGGCAGCTAGCGCGGCTGAGGCGGCCCACCCCACGGGGGTGGGCCGCCTCAGCCGTCTCCACCGCCTCCGGGCCCCGCCCGGACCGGCCCAGCCCGGCCCGGCCCTACAGCGGCCGCAGCGCGGGCTCCTTGCGGGTGGCCCCCAGCAGCCGTTCCAGCGCGACCTCCACATCCCCCTTCCAGGAGATGGCGGAGCGCACCTCCAGCCGCAGCCGGGGGTACCGATGGTGCGGCCGTACCGTCTTGAAGCCCACGGCCAGCAGGTGTTCGGCGGGCAGCACACAACCGGGCGCCTCCCAGCGGGCGTCCCCGAAGGCCTCCACCGCCTTGAAGCCACGCCGCACCAGATCCTTGGCCACCGTCTGCACCAACACCCGGCCGATCCCCTGCCCCTGATACCCCGGCAGCACCCGCGCCGTGATCAGCTGCACGGCGTCCGGCGACACGGGGCTGGTGGGGAAGGCGAGCGAGCGGGGCACATAGGCGGGCGGCGCGTAGAGCACAAAGCCCACCGGGGTGGCATCCACATAGACGACCCGGCCGCAGGACCCCCAGTCCAGCAGCACACCGGAGATCCAGGACTCCTTTTCCAGCTCCGGTTTGCCGCCCTGCACCGCCGCCTCGCCGCTCACCGGGTCCAGTTCCCAGAAGACACAGGAGCGGCAGGTCGTCGGCAGATCCGAGAGGTTGTCGAGCGTCAGCGGAGCGATCCTGCGTCCCATGCCTCACACCTTCACGCGGCCACCGCCGGAAACGCAAGCAGCCAATCGTCCTGACGCGGCATCCGGGCCCCACCTCCCCGGGTGGTGGCGGCACGCAAGAGGGGCCGGTGCCGGTTTCACGTGGAACATCGTTCCCTGTGTACCCGGCCCGGCCCCACCACATTCCAATGGCTAACCCTGGTCGGCGGAGTCGTCGGCCGCAGTGTCCGCCGGCCCCTCCGGCGCTTCGCCGCGCAGCGAGTCCTCACCGGGGGCCAGGCTGTCCAGGATGCGGTTCAGATCCTCGACCGAGGCGAACTCCACCACGATCTTCCCCTTGCCGATCTTCCCATTGCGCTGGCCGACCTCGACCTTCACCCGGGTCTCGAACCGGTCCGAGAGCCGGGATGCCAGCTCACCGAAGGCCGGGGAGATCCGGCCGCCGGGCCGGGGGCCGGAGCGCGGCCGGCGCTGGCCCATGGTCCGCACCATCTCCTCGACGGTACGCACCGACAGCCCCTCGGCATTGATCCGCAGCGCCAGCTTCTCCTGGGCCTCCAGATCCTCCAGCTGCATCAGCGCCCTGGCGTGCCCGGCGGAGATCACCCCCGCCGCGAGCTTGCGCTGCACCACAGGGGACGCCTTGAGCAGCCGCAGCGTGTTGGACACCTGGGGCCGGGAGCGGCCGATGCGGTCCGCCAGCTCCTCATGGGTGCAGCCGAAGTCCTGGAGCAGCTGGTCATAGGCGGCCGCCTCCTCCAGCGGGTTCAGCTCCGCCCGGTGCAGGTTCTCCAGCAGCGCGTCCAGCAGCAGCTTCTCGTCCTCGGTGGCCCGGACGATGGCGGGGATGGCCTCAAGGCCCGCCTCCCGCGAAGCCCGCCAGCGGCGCTCGCCCATGATGAGCTCATAGCGCTCGGCACCGACCTGCCGCACCACCACCGGCTGGAGCAGGCCCACCTCCTTGATCGAGGTGACCAGCTCCTGGAGCTTCTCCTCGTCGAACAGCTCACGGGGCTGCCTCGGGTTGGGCGTGATGGCGTCCAACGGCAGCTCGGCGAACCGGGCCCCGGCCACCGGCGCCAGCTCCACAGCTTGCTCCGGCACAGTGGGCTGCTCCGGCACCGCGGGCTGCGACCGCTTGGCACGGGAGGCCCCGGCCGCCGCCTTGGCCGCCACCGTCCCGCGATCGGCCGGCAGCACCGGCACCGCAGTGGGGGAGGCGGCGCCGGGGGAGATCAGGGTCCGCCCGTTCGGCAGCACATGGGGGGCCGGCGCAGCCGGCTGCTCCCCCTCCACTCCCACCGACGCGGGCGGAATCAGCGCCCCGAGCCCTCGGCCCAGACCCACCCTGCGACTACTCACCGGTTGCCCTCCATCGTGCTGTGCTCCTCGATCGGTCCGGCCTGCACGCCGACTCCGTAGTCGTAACCGCGCGCAGCCGCCGCGCCGGGACCCGGCACCGAGACACTGCGCAGCGCGATCTCCCGGGCCGCCTCCAGGTAGGACAGCGCCCCGCTGGAACCCGGGTCATAGGTGAGGACCGTCTGCCCGTAGCTGGGGGCCTCCGAGATCCGCACCGAGCGCGGGATCGCGGTGCGCAGCACCTCCTTCTGGAAGTGGGTGCGCACCTCGTCCGCCACCTGGGCGGCCAGCCTGGTCCGCGCGTCGTACATGGTGAGCAGGATGGTGGAGACATGCAGCTGCGGGTTGAGGTGCGCTCGTACCAGCTCCACATTGCGCAGCAGCTGGCCCAGCCCCTCCAGCGCGTAGTACTCGCACTGGATGGGGATCAGCACCTCGCGTCCGGCCACCAGGGCGTTCACCGTGAGCAGGCCGAGCGAGGGCGGGCAGTCGATCAGGACGTAGTCCAGCGGCTGCTCATATGCCTCGATGGCCCGCTGGAGCCGGCTCTCCCGGGCCACCAGGGAGACCAACTCGATCTCGGCGCCGGCCAGGTCGATGGTGGCCGGGACGCAGAACAGCCCCTCGACGTCCACCACCGGCTGGACGACATCGGCCAGCGGCTTGCCCTCCACCAGCACGTCGTAGATCGACGGCACCTCGGCATGGTGGTCGACCCCCAGCGCGGTGGAGGCATTGCCCTGCGGGTCGAGGTCGACCACCAGCACCCGGCCACCGTGCATCGCCAGTGAGGCGGCCAGGTTGACCGTGGTGGTCGTCTTGCCGACGCCACCCTTCTGATTGGCGACCACGATCACCCTGGTCTGCGCCGGGCGCGGCAGTCGCTCACCGGTACGGCCTCTGGCCTCCACCGCGAGCTGGGCGGCCCGCCCGATGGGGGTGTCGTAGACGGGCCCGGCGTCGACCGGGCCGGGAGACTCGGAGTCCTGCATGCGGGCCAGTGTTTCACGTGAAACATCGGTGCTGCGGCCGGGGGAGAGGTCACCCCCCGGACCGGGCACCGAGCCGGTCGGATAGGCCTCGCCCCGGGGGCCCGGCAGTGGCTCGGGCCGACGGCTCGACCACAGTGCGGCTGCGGCAGCGGATTCCATGGAGTCGGTCATGGGCTGGGTGCCATGGACGTCGGACGGCAAGGGCTGGCTCCCCTCTCCGGGCCGGCCTCCGCCCGGCCCGCCGGCAACGGCCTGGCCGGTGGGACGGGCGGGGTGCGCGGCGGAAACTGAGGTCTTGGGGGCATCATCGCGCAGCGAAGGGCAGTTGGGTGCGGGTTGCGGCCGTTCCACCCCGCCCAAACCCGGATCTTCACCCGGAGAGGTGCCGACAGACGCCCCGGAGATGGGCGCCGAGACCGCAGCCCTGCTGCGGCTCAGGATTCCTGGAAGCAGGGGACGACGTTTCACGTGAAACACCATGCCCGTTTTGTCGGAAATAGCAGGCCGCGACACTCCGGGACGCAACAACAAGGGGCGGCAGCCGCACCATCCGGCCACCGCCCCTCACCCATCCGCAGCAGTGATCACGTCACACCACGGCTCGGGGTCCACGCTCAGCGTCGGCGTCGACCGCCCCCACGGCCGCCTGCCGCGCCCCGGTCGCCCCCGGCGGCCCGACCCGCTCGGGCGGCCTTCGCCCGCCGGGTGGCAGCCCGTACGCCACCCGGGCTCTCGCCCACCTGGACCCGCACCACATGGGTCGGCGTCGCCACCGTCCCGCCGCCGGCCTGCACCACCGACCACTCCACCGCACCCAGCTTGCTCAGCGCCCCCCGGGCGTCCGCCAGCTCCTGTTCAGCGGTGTCCCCCTTGAGCGCCAGCATCTGCCCGTACGGGCGCAGCAGCGGCAGCCCCCAGCCGGCCAACCGCTCCAGCGGCGCCACCGCCCGAGCCGTCACCACGTCGACCGACAGCTTGCCGATCATCTCCTCGGCCCGACCGCGCACCACGGTCACATTCTCCAAGCCCAGCTCGCGGACCACCTCCTCCAGGAAGGTGGTCCGGCGCAGCAGCGGTTCCAGCAGCGTCACCGAGAGATCGGGCCGGGCCAGCGCCACCGGGATGCCCGGCAGTCCCGCGCCCGAGCCGACATCGCAGAGCGACGCCTTCTCGGGGACGACCTCGGCCAGCACCGCGCAGTTGAGCACATGCCGGTCCCACAGCCGGGGCACCTCGCGCGGGCCGATCAGCCCGCGCCGCACCCCGGCGGTGGCCAGCAGCTCGGCATAGCGAACCGCCGCGTCGAAGCGCTCACCGAAGACCGACCTCGCAGCAGGCGGCGCCTCCGGCAGCTCCTCCTCGGCCGCCTCGGAGGGTGTGCCTGTCTCCATCCCTGCCTCTTCCCTGGGGGGTTCACCGCCTCGCCCGTCATCGGCCGGGAGCGGCTCATGCTGTTTCACGTGAAACATCCTCTGCCACCTGCCGCACGGCAGGACGGCCCCGCCCGCGCGAGGCGGACGGGGCCGTCACCGTGCAGTCGCGTCCCGTCTGGCAGTCGTGTCCAGTCCGGGCCAACCATGTCCGGTCCAGGGCAGCAGCCTCAGGCCGGCAGCACGACGACGCACCGCTGCGGCTCCTCGCCCTCCGACTCGCTGCGCAGGCCGGCCGCCGCCACCGCGTCGTGCACCACCTTGCGCTCGAACGGGGTCATCGGGCTCAGCTTCGCCGGCTCGCCGGTCTCCTTCACCCGCTGCGCGGCCTTGGCCCCCAGCTGGGCCAGCTCGGCCCGCTTGCCGGCCCGGAAGCCCGCGATGTCCAGCATCAGCCGGCTGCGCTCACCGGTCTCCCGGTGCACGGCCAGCCGCGTCAGCTCCTGGAGCGCCTCCAGCACCTCGCCGTCCTGTCCGACGAGCCGCAGCAGGGCCCGGTGGGCACCGGAGTCCTCACCCACGATGGAGACCGAGGCGCGGTCGCCCTCGACGTCCATGTCGATGTCGCCGTCGAGGTCGGCGATGTCCAGCAGGCCCTCAAGGTAGTCCGCCGCGATATCGCCCTCCTGCTCCAGCTGGGCGATCAGGTCGTTCTTGGACGTGGGAGCGGGCGCGGGGGCGTCCGCAGCGGCGGAGGTGGTGCCTTCCGTCACGGAGGGACTCCTTAGGAGAATCGGTGGGACGAAGATCTGGGGAACCGGTCAGGACTTCTTCTTCGGCCGCTGCCCGGCCGGTTGGGGAGTCCGCTTGCCGGGCTGTCCGGTGCGCTTGCCGCCACTTGCCGAGCCCTTGCCCGGATCGGTCTTCCCCGCCTCGGTCGCACCACTGCCGGCCGTACCACTGCTGCTGGGACCACCGCTGTCGGCGCCGCCGCTCGGACCGCCGCCACCGGCGGGCTTGGCCCCGGGCGCGGTCTGCTGCCGCTGGGACTTGGTCTGCCGCTTGGGCTGCTGCCGGACCAGCGGCCCGGTCTCCGCAGGAGCCTCGGGGGCCTCCGCCTTGCCGCCCTTGACCAGGGAGGTGAGGCCGCCCCGCACCGGAGTGCCGTCGGCGGCGAGCTTGCCCGCCTTCTTCAGCCGGGCCTGGCGCTCGTTCCAGGCGTGGCTGCCCGGGGTGGGGTTCCGGTGGATGACGAACAGCTGCTGGCCCATGGTCCAGACGTTGGTGGTCAGCCAGTAGACCAGGACACCGACCGGGAAGTTGATGCCGAAGACGGCGAACATGACGGGGAAGACGTACATCAGCATCTTCTGCTGCTGCATGAACGGCGTCTTCACCGTGAGGTCGACGTTCCTGGTCATCAGCTGGCGCTGGGTGACGAACTGCGACAGCGACATCAGCACGATCATGGTGATCGTCACGATGCGGACATCGGTGATGCTGGCGCCCAGCGCGGTGACCTTGTCAGCGGAGTCGGTGAACTTCACCGACAGCGGGGCGCCGAAGATGTGGGCCCGCTGTGCGCTCTCCAGCAGCGGCTGGTCGATGACGCCGACCGTCTTGCCCTGGGCGATGTGGTTCAGCACCCGGTAGAGCGAGATGAAGAACGGGGACTGCACCAGGATCGGGAGACAGCTCGAAAACGGGTTGGTGCCCGCTTCCTTGTAGAGCTTCATCATCTCTTCGGACTGGCGCTGCCGGTCGTTCTTGTAGCGCTCCTGGATGGCCTTCATCTTCGGCTGGATCGCCTGCATGGCCCGGGTCGCCTTGATCTGCTTCACGAAGAGCGGGATCAGGCAGATCCGGATGACGATCACGAGCGAAACGATGGAGAGTCCCCACGCCCAGCCGGTGTCCGCTCCGAAGAGGTGTGCGTACAGCGAGTGGAACTGGACGATGATCCAGGACACCGCCGTATAGAGAGGACTCAGGACCGTGTCCACGAATCAGGCTCCTTGGGCATTTGGCGTGGGCGCCGGGTTCTCGACCGGGCCGGAGGGCTGGGGGGCCGGGCCATGGTGACCCGGGCTCGCGAAGTGGCCGAGCAGCCGCTGGTGCCACACGGGCCGCTTGCGCGGCGGTACATGGTCCACACCTCCGGGGGACCACGGGTTGCAGCGCAGGATGCGCCAGGCGGTGAGGCCGGTTCCCTTCACCGCGCCGTGCACCCGGATCGCCTCGTAGCCGTAGTGGGAGCACGAGGGGTAGTACCGGCACACGGGGCCGAGCAGTGGGCTGATGGTCCACTGGTAGATCCTGATCAGCCCCATCAGCAGGTACTTCATCGCCCTGCTCCCGTCGGCCCGATGGCGGTCGTCTCCGTCCGGAGCAGCCGTCGCAGGGCTGCGTCCAGGTCGCGCTCCAGGTCCGCGTAGTCCGCTGTCCCCGCCGGGGGCAGCGCGCGTACCACTATCAGGCTACCTGTGGGCAGCAGCGACATACGCTCTCGCACAAGGTGACGCAGGCGACGCTTCACGAGGTTGCGCACGACTGCCGGGCCGACAGCCTTGCTCACGACGAAACCCGCACGCGCCGGGAGAGCACCCTCCCCCGGCGCGTGCGGGCCGAAGTCGTTCCGTCCGCCGTCGGCTCCCCCGTCCGCCGCACCTCGGCTGAGGTGTACGACGAGCAGGGGTTTACCGGCACGACGGCCGCGTTTCACCGCGATGGCGAAGTCCTGCCGCCGCCTCAGCCGATTCTCGGTGGGCAGCACAGCATGACCCTGTACGCGGATCAGGCGGACAGACGCGCGCGGCCCTTGCCACGGCGGGTCGCCAGGATGGCGCGGCCGGCGCGGGTGCGCATCCGCAGCCGGAAGCCGTGGGTCTTCGCGCGGCGGCGGTTGTTCGGCTGGAAGGTGCGCTTGCTCACTCGGGGGCTCCAGGGGAAATCGTAGGGTGGCGGGGCGTCGCCTGGCCGTCACCGTGCGTCCGCGCGATCTCCTCATTCACCTTGAGAAGCAAGGCGATCCACGGCGCCCGTGCTGCGCGCCTGTACTGATGCGGGTGACCCGCGGGCATGCGGCAGCGGCCATCGACAACTCGACCTGGTTACGGTACGCGGACGGGGGACCACGGGTCAAACCGGGTGCTGGCGCGCCGTGCGGCGGCACCGAGCGCCGCCCTCGACCCGCCGCCGACCAGGCTGTGCACAGCCTGTGGACAACAACTTGAACCGAGGCATCACCGCTGATTACCGTTGCAGAACCTGTCTGCGTTCCCCGCCCTCCGCCGATCCACACCTTCGCGTGTCAAGCACCCCCCGACCAAGACCACCCGCAGCGGTGGAACGAGAAAGCGTGCTCCAGTGGCTGATGTCAACAGCGATCTCGCCCCCGCCTGGGCGAAGGTCGTCGAGCGGCTGGGCGATGACGCGAGCGTCGGGGACAGCGAGCGGATGTGGCTCCGGCGCACCCAGCCGATGGGGATGATGCACGACACCGCGTTGCTGGCGGCGCCCAACGAGCGGGCCAAACAGGTCCTGGAGGGCCGGCTGCTGCCGCTGCTCAGCGAGATCCTGGGCGCGGAGTTCGGCCACCCGGTGCGGATCGCGGTCATGGTGGACGCCAACGCGGTGCCCCCGGCACCGGTGGCCGCGCCGCCCGCCGAGCCGGAGCAGCCCCGCCAGGACTACCGGGAGGACCGCGACTACCGGGCGGCGCCCGGCGGTGGCGAGGGCGGCTGGCCCGGACGGCCGCAGGGCGGCCAGCGCGGCGGCTACGACCCGGCGTACGAGCAGCGGCGGTACGAGGGCGGCGGCTACGAGCAGCGACCCGGCCCGTACGACCAGCGCCCCGGCTGGTCCGAGCAGGGCAGCTGGGCGCCGGGCTACGGCGACGCCGGCTACTGGGACCGGCGCGGGTACGAGGGCGGCTACCGCGACGGCGGTCCCGAGCGCGGCGAGAGCGCCGACCGGGCGCCCGGCGAGTGGCCCGGCGCCGAGGGGCGGCCCGGCCAGCGCGACTGGCCCCCGCACCACGACCGCACCCCCACCCCACCGGAGGGCTTCCGCCAGCTGCCGCCCGACGCGGCGCGGGACGGCCGCGGCACCCAGGGCGACCTGCTGGGCGGCGACTACGGCACGCCGGGCAGCGAGGGGGGCCGGGGCGCGGGCGCCGACAGCGGGCGCCCGCAGCCCGCGCACACCCCCGAGCCACCGGGCGACGGCGGCGGCTCCGCGCTGCCCGCCGTCCGGCCCGCCGGCCCCGCCGTGCCCAAGCGGCCGGGCGGGCCTCCCATGCCGGGTGCGCCCGGCGGCGGCGGTCCGCGCAAGGACGAACCGGCCGCGCGGCTCAACCCGAAGTACCTCTTCGACACCTTTGTGATCGGTGCCAGCAACCGGTTCGCCCACGCGGCCGCCGTCGCGGTGGCCGAGGCGCCCGCCAAGGCGTACAACCCGCTCTTCATCTACGGCGAATCCGGGCTGGGCAAGACGCACCTGCTGCACGCCATCGGCCACTACTCCCGCAGCCTGTACCCGGGGACGCGGGTGCGCTACGTGAGCTCGGAGGAGTTCACCAACGAGTTCATCAACTCCATCCGGGACGGCAAGGCGGACGCGTTCCGCAAGCGCTACCGGGACATGGACATCCTGCTGGTCGACGACATCCAGTTCCTGGCGAGCAAGGAGTCGACGCAGGAGGAGTTCTTCCACACCTTCAACACCCTGCACAACGCCAACAAGCAGATCGTGCTCTCCTCGGACCGGCCGCCGAAGCAGCTGGTCACCCTGGAGGACCGGCTCCGCAACCGGTTCGAATGGGGGCTGATCACCGACGTCCAGCCGCCGGAGCTGGAGACCCGGATCGCGATCCTGCGCAAGAAGGCCATCCAGGAGCAGCTGAACGCCCCGCCGGAGGTGCTGGAGTTCATCGCCTCGCGGATCTCGCGCAACATCCGCGAGCTGGAGGGCGCGCTGATCCGGGTGACCGCCTTCGCCAGCCTCAACCGGGCGCCGGTGGACCTGGAGCTCACCGGGATCGTGCTGAAGGACCTGATCCCCGGCGGCGAGGAGGCCGGCCCGGAGATCACGGCGAAGACCATCATGGAGCAGACGGCCGCGTATTTCGGGCTGGCCGTGGAGGACCTCTGCGGCTCGTCGCGGAGCCGGGTGCTGGTGACCGCCCGGCAGATCGCCATGTACCTGTGCCGGGAGCTGACCGATCTGTCGCTGCCGAAGATCGGCGCCCAGTTCGGCGGCCGGGACCACACCACGGTGATGCACGCCGACCGCAAGATCCGGTCGCTGATGGCCGAGCGGCGGTCGATCTACAACCAGGTCACCGAGCTGACCAACCGCATCAAGAGCTGACTGGCCGCACCAAGAGCCGACCGGCCACACCAGAGCCGACCGGCCGCGTCAGAGGCCGCCCGTAGGGGCGCCGGGAGACCCCTCCCGGCGCCCCTACGGCGTTCCCGGGTACGCGGGCGCCGGGCACCCGCCGCCGTGCCTTCCCCGGGGCAGCCGGCACGCCCTCGCGGCTGCGGCTCACGGGCGGCCCGCAGGGGCTCCAGGAGCGCCCCCGGACCTTCCTTGTGGACCTGCCGGTGGGCCTCCGGGGTGGTTCGACGGACCCCGGCCGACCGGCCGCCGCCTCGCACAGGTGCGCAGGGATTCGAACAGCGGCGGCCCGGAGCGGCGGTCTCCACAGCTCGGGCCGTTTTCGACCGTCCACACCCTGGGGAACACGGAGTTATCCAGAACTCCTCCACAGCTCCGCGCGCAGTAGGCTCGTCGCCCCAGCTCAACCGCCTGTGTACTTGTGGGCAACCGTTGTCCACAGCCTGTGGACAGTTGAGGGGCCGTCAACACGGCGCCAAAGTTGTCCACCGGCTGTCCCCAGGACCAGAGGGGTTGTCCCCAGCTTCTCCACACCTGCGTCCACAGTTCGACAACAAGAACCGCGCTTTCACTGGTCCGTGTGAAAGCGGTCACACCGAAGGGGAGGTGTGGCCGGTGGGTAACCTGGGTAAAACCTGGGGATAGTCCTGGGGAGAACCTGTGGACCGCTGTGGACGGCCTGTGGGCAAGCTCCCGCCATCCACAGGAAGCGCTGGTTCATCCACCGCTCCACCCACAGGCCCGGTGGATAAAAAAGGGGCGCTGAGCTGGCCGGATGGGGTTATCCACCTAATCCACAGCCCCTACTACTACTACCGCCTAGAGATCCCCCGGTGCTTCGTCTAACAGCAGGTGGGGCGCCGATCTGTGGACAACGGCAATCCGACAGCTGTTCACCCGGGCTCCGGGCCGTCTGCCCCGGCTGTCGGTGGAGTACGTCAGACTGTTCTCCGGCAACAGGAGCGAGCCGACCGGTCCAGCAGCCCACAGGCTGGGGACGACGGCGGCTCGCCGACAGCAGGAGCATCAGGAGGCGGTGACCGGTGAAGTTCCGGGTGGAGCGTGATGTCCTCGCGGAGGCGGTGGCCTGGGCTGCGCGGAGCCTCCCGGCGCGGCCGCCGGTTCCGGTGCTGGCCGGACTGCTGCTGGCCGCCGACGAGAGCAGGCTGAGCCTGTCCGGCTTCGACTACGAGGTCTCGGCCCGGGTCGAGCTGGAGGCCGACACCGAGGAGGTGGGCACCGTCCTGGTGTCCGGTCGGCTGCTGGCCGACATCTCCCGGTCCCTCCCCAACCGCCCGGTGGAGATCTCCACCGACGGCGTCCGGGTCAGCGTGGTGTGCGGCAGCTCCCACTTCACCCTGCCCACCCTGCCGGTGGACGAGTACCCGGCACTGCCCCAGATGCCCACCGTCTCCGGCACCGTCTCCGGTGAGGTGTTCGCCTCCGCCGTCGCCCAGGTCGCGGTGGCCGCCGGCCGGGACGACACCCTCCCGGTGCTCACCGGCGTCCGGGTCGAGATCGAGGACGACCGGATCACCCTGGCCGCCACCGACCGCTACCGGTTCGCCGTGCGCGAGCTGCTGTGGAAGCCGGAGCAGGCCGGTCTGTCGGCCGTCGCCCTGGTCCCCGCCAAGACCCTGCTGGACACCGCCAAGTCGCTCAACAGCGGCGATGTGGTGTCGATCGCGCTGGCGGGCGGCGCCGGCTCCGGCGGCGAGGGCCTGATCGGCTTCGAGGGCGCCGGGCGGCGTACCACCACCCGGCTGCTGGAGGGCGAGTTCCCGAAGTTCCGCAGCCTCTTCCCCACCGAGTTCAACGCGGTGGCCACCATCGTCACCGCGCCCTTCGTCGAGGCGGTCAAGCGCGTCTCGCTGGTCGCGGAGCGCAACACCCCCGTCCGGCTCGGCTTCGAGCAGGGCGTGCTCACCCTGGAGGCGGGCTCGGGCGACGACGCCCAGGCCACCGAGCGGATCGACGCCGACCTCGAGGGCGACGACATCTCGATCGCCTTCAACCCGGCGTACCTGCTGGAGGGCCTCTCCGCCATCGACGCCCCGGTGGCCCAGCTGAGCTTCACCACCTCCACCAAGCCCGCGCTGCTCAGCGGCCGGCCGGCCGTCGACGCCGAGCCCGACGAGGCGTACAAGTACCTGATCATGCCGGTGCGGCTCTCCGGCTGATCCACCGCTGCTGCCTCTCCCGCACGCCGCAGGGTGTCCCGGGGGAGGCAGCCGTGCCGCCGGGTCTGGAACGCCGCCGACAGGGCAGGCGCTCCCCTGCGGCCCCTCACCCGTCGGGGCCGAACCCTCCCCGGCGTAGGCTCGAACTGCGGCAAAGGGGCCGTCGTCAGGCACGTCGACACACGTAAGGACTTGTCATGGAGCTCGGTCTCATCGGCCTCGGCAAGATGGGCGGCAACATGCGCGAGCGCATCCGCCGCGCCGGCCACACCGTCCTCGGATATGACCGCAACCCCGACCTCGCCGATGTCCACAGCCTCCGGGAGCTGGTGGACAAGCTGGACGGCCCCCGCGTGATCTGGGTGATGGTGCCGGCCGGCGACCCCACCCAGCAGACCATCGACCAGCTCGCCCAGGTGCTCTCGCCCGGCGACGTGGTGGTGGACGGCGGCAACTCCCGCTGGACCGACGACGTCCTCCACGCCAAGGCCCTCGCCGAGAAGGGCATCGGCTTCGTGGACGCGGGCGTCTCCGGCGGCGTCTGGGGCCTGGAGAACGGCTACGCCCTGATGGTCGGCGGCGACGCCGAGCACGTGGCCCAGGTGCAGCCGGTCTTCGACGCGCTCAAGCCCGAGGGCGAGTACGGCTTCGTGCACGCCGGCAAGGTCGGCGCCGGGCACTTCGCCAAGATGGTCCACAACGGCATCGAATACGCGCTGATGCAGGCCTACGCCGAGGGCTGGGAGCTGCTGGAGGCCGCCGAGGTGACCACCGACGTGCCCGCCATCTTCCGCAGCTGGAAGGAGGGCACCGTCATCCGCTCCTGGCTGCTCGACCTGGCCGTCCGCGCGATGGACGAGGACAAGCACCTGGAGCACCTGCGCGGCTACGCCGAGGACTCCGGCGAGGGCCGCTGGACCGTCGAGGCCGCCATCGACCACGCCGTGCCGCTGCCGGCCATCACCGCGTCCCTCTTCGCCCGGTTCTCCTCCCGCCAGGACGACTCCCCGCAGATGAAGATGATCGCGGCGCTGCGCAACCAGTTCGGCGGCCACGCCGTCACCGCCGTCAGCGACCACAAGGGCGCCGACGCGCCGGGAGCCGACGTGGACCCGCCGGCCGTCTCCTGACCCGGCCCGCAGCAACCCCCACCGGAGAGGACGGCAGCGCGGGCACAGGCCCCCGCGCGCAACGCACCCCATGCATGTCGCGCATCTGTCGCTCGCCGACTTCCGCTCCTACGCTCGGGCCGAGGTCCCCCTCGACCCGGGCGTGACCGCGTTCGTCGGCCCCAACGGCCAGGGCAAGACCAACCTGGTGGAGGCGGTCGGCTACCTCGCCACCCAGGGCAGCCACCGGGTGGCCGCCGACGCCCCGCTGGTCCGGCTCGGCGCCGAGCGGGCCATCGTCCGGGGCAGCGTGGTGCAGCAGGGCCGGTCGACGCTGATCGAGCTGGAGATCAACCCGGGGAAGGCCAACCGGGCCCGGATCAACCGCTCGTCCAACGTCCGCCCCAAGGACGCGCTGGGCCTGCTGCGGACGGTGCTGTTCGCCCCGGAGGACCTGGCGCTGGTCAAGGGCGACCCCGGGGAGCGCCGCCGCTTCCTGGACGAGCTGCTGACCGCCAGGGCGCCCCGGCTGGCCGGGGTGCGCCAGGACTACGAACGGGTGCTCAAGCAGCGCAACGCCCTGCTGCGGACCGCCGCCCTGGCCCGCCGGGCGGGCGGCGGCCGGTCCGACCTGTCCACCCTGGACGTCTGGGACGGCCACCTGGCTCGGGCCGGCGCCGAGCTGACCGCCTTCCGCCTCCAGCTGGTGGCCTCGCTGCAACCGCTGGTGGAGAAGGCGTACGAGCAGCTCGCCCCCGGCGGCGGCCCCACCGCCCTGGAGTACCGCAGCTCGGTGGAGGGGCCGCTCCCGGCCTCCCGCGAGGAGGCGTACGAGGCGCTGAGCGGCGCACTGGCCGCCGCCCGCAAGCAGGAGGTCGAGCGCGGGGTCACCCTGGTCGGCCCGCACCGCGACGACCTGCTGCTACAGCTGGGCCCGCTGCCCGCCAAGGGGTACGCCAGCCACGGGGAGTCCTGGTCGTACGCGCTGGCGCTGCGGCTGGCCTCGTACGAGCTGCTGCGCTCCGACGGCGGCGAACCGGTGCTGGTGCTGGACGACGTCTTCGCGGAGCTGGACGGCAGGCGCCGCGACCGGCTGGCCGAGCTGGTCGCCCCCGGTGAGCAGGTGCTGGTCACCGCGGCGGTGCCGGAGGACGTGCCGGTGGCGCTGTCCGGGGTGCGCTTCGCGGTCGCCGACGGCGAAGTGCGGCGCGTCACCAGTGGATGACATCCGCCCCGCCGACCGGTCCGGCGCCCTAGGCTGGACCACTTCACCGTTCCAAGGGGCACCGTTCCAAGGGGCACCGTTCAGAAGAGCCCCGTCCACAGGCTGGGGAAGGAGGTGGGCCCGGTGACCGACGCACCCGGCGAGGCGGCATCGCCCGCCGACGTCCACCGCCCCGAGCCGTCGCTGTCCGGCGTCGACCTGGCCCGGGTGGCGCTGCGCGCCGCCAAGCAGCAGGCCCGGGAGCGCGGCGAGCAGGTGCGGCAGAAGCGGGAGTCCAAGCGGCGGGGACTGCGCAGCGGCGCCCGCGCGGACGGCCGTGACCCGGTGCCGCTGGGGGCGGCGATGCGGCAGCTGATCGTGGAGCGCGGCTGGGAGGCCCCGGCGGCGGTGGGCGGGGTGATGGGCCGCTGGCCGCAGATCGTGGGCCCGGAGATCGCCGCGCACTGCGTGCCGGAGCACTATGCCGAGGAGGCCCGCGAGCTGAGCGTGCGCTGCGACTCCACGGCCTGGGCCACCCAGCTGCGGCTGCTGGCCCCGCAGCTGGTGGCCAGGCTCAACACCGAGCTGGGGCACGGTGCGGTGAAGCTGATCAAGGTGCATGGTCCGGCAGGTCCGCCGCGCCGCTACGGGCGGCTGCGGGCTCCCGGGAGTCGGGGCCCGGGGGACACCTGGGGCTGATGAGGCCGCCGGTGTCGGACCGGGGCGGCCGTCGAGCCGCTGAGTGCCCATTTGAGAGCAGTTGGCCCCCCGCCTGAGTATCGGGACATGTGCGGAGGGGATTCAGTGCGGCACATCCGCTCTCAGGGGCTGGCAAACGCCCGTCTATGTCGGCCGTACCGGTAGACTGGAGGCAATACACCGCCGCTTGCGGTTCTGAGACGAACGCCGTGGCCGCGTTACGCCTGCCCGCCGGGTGGGGGTGCGGCTCGTGCTGTGCCAGAAAGGGCGCTTCGTGGCCGATTCCGGCAACTCCCACCAGTCCCCCGAGACCTCCGACTCCACTCCCGGCAACGGGAGGTCCTACGACGCCAGCGCGATCACGGTCCTCGAAGGGCTCGAAGCCGTCCGCAAGCGCCCCGGCATGTACATCGGCTCCACCGGTGAGCGCGGCCTGCACCACCTCGTCTCCGAGGTCGTCGACAACTCGGTCGACGAGGCGCTGGCCGGTTACGCGGACACCATCGACGTCACGATCCTCAGCGACGGCGCCGTGCGGGTGGTCGACAACGGCCGTGGCATCCCGGTCGACGTGGAGAAGTCGACCGGCAAGCCGGCCGTGGAGGTCGTGCTGACCGTACTGCACGCGGGAGGCAAGTTCGGCGGCGGCGGCTACGCCGTCTCCGGCGGGCTGCACGGCGTGGGCGTCTCGGTGGTGAACGCCCTGTCCAGCCGGCTCTCGGTCGAGGTCAGGCGGGACGGCTACCGCTGGACGCAGGACTACGAGCTCGGCGCCCCCACCGCCCCGCTGGCGCGGAACGAGGAGACCGCGGAGACCGGCACCTCGGTCACCTTCTGGGCCGACCCGGACATCTTCGAGACCACCGAATACTCCTTCGAGACGCTGTCCCGGCGGTTCCAGGAGATGGCGTTCCTCAACCGGGGCCTGACCATCCGCCTCACCGACGAGCGCCCCGAGCACTTCGACGAGGAGGACAAGCCGCGTACCGTCACGTACCACTACGAGGGCGGCATCTCGGACTTCGTCCGGTACCTCAACTCCCGCAAGGGCGAGCTGGTCCACCCGACCGTCATCGACTTCGACGCCGAGGACCGGGACCGGATGATCTCGGTCGAGGTCGCGATGCAGTGGAACAGCTCCTACACCGAGGGCGTCTACTCCTTCGCGAACACCATCCACACCCATGAGGGCGGTACGCACGAGGAGGGCTTCCGGGCGGCGCTGACCGGCCTGGTCAACCGCTACGCGCGGGAGAAGAAGCTGCTCCGCGAGAAGGACGACAACCTCACCGGCGAGGACATCCGCGAGGGTCTCACCGCGATCATCTCGGTGAAGCTGGGCGAGCCGCAGTTCGAGGGCCAGACCAAGACCAAGCTGGGCAACACCGAGGCCAAGACCTACGTGCAGAAGGTCGTGCACGAGCACCTCAACGACTGGCTGGACCGCAACCCCACCGAGGCGTCGGACATCATCCGCAAGTCCATCCAGGCGGCCACCGCCCGGGTGGCGGCCCGCAAGGCGCGCGACCTGACCCGCCGCAAGGGCCTGCTGGAGAGCGCGTCGCTGCCGGGCAAGCTCTCGGACTGCCAGAGCAAGGACCCGTCCGAGTGCGAGATCTTCATCGTGGAGGGCGACTCCGCGGGCGGCTCGGCCAAGTCCGGCCGTGACCCCCGGGTGCAGGCGATCCTCCCGATCCGCGGCAAGATCCTCAACGTGGAGAAGGCCCGGATCGACCGGGTGCTACAGAACACCGAGGTCCAGGCGCTGATCTCGGCCTTCGGCTGCGGCATCCACGAGGACTTCGACATCGAGAAGCTGCGGTATCACAAGATCGTGCTGATGGCCGACGCCGACGTCGACGGCCAGCACATCCGCACCCTGCTGCTCACCCTGCTGTTCCGCTTCATGCGGCCGCTGGTCGAGGCCGGCCATGTGTATCTGGCCCAGCCCCCGCTGTTCAAGATCAAGTGGGGCAAGGAAGACTTCGAGTACGTCTACTCCGACCGCGAGCGCGACGCCGTGATCCAGGCGGGGGCGGCGGCCGGCCGCCGGCTGCCCAAGGAGGACGCGATCCAGCGCTTCAAGGGCCTGGGCGAGATGAACGCCGAGGAGCTGCGGATCACCACCATGGACCAGGAGCACCGGGTGCTGCTCCAGGTCACCCTGGAGGACGCCGCCCGCGCCGACGACCTGTTCTCGGTCCTGATGGGCGAGGACGTCGAGGCCCGCCGATCCTTCATCCAGCGCAACGCCAAGGACGTCCGCTTCCTGGACGTCTGACCCCCCGAGGTCGGACGCCAGGACAGCAGCGCGCGAAAGGAAACTGACCAGCAGTGGTCGACGACAATCGTCCCGACGGCGAGCAGCCGGAACCCAGCGACATCATCCCCTCCCCCGACACCTTCGTCGGCGGTGCCCTGCGGATCGAGCCCGTCGAGCTCGAGACGGAGATGCAGCGCTCCTACCTCGACTACGCGATGAGCGTGATCGTGAGCCGGGCGCTGCCCGAGGTCCGCGACGGCCTCAAGCCGGTGCACCGCCGGGTGCTGTACGCGATGTACGACGGCGGGTACCGGCCGGAGAAGGGCTACTACAAGTGCGCCCGCGTCGTCGGTGACGTGATGGGCAACTACCACCCGCACGGCGACTCCTCGATCTACGACACCCTGGTGCGTCTCGCCCAGCCGTGGTCGATGCGGATGCCGCTGGTGGACGGCAACGGCAACTTCGGTTCGCCGGGCAACGACCCGGCCGCCGCCATGCGGTACACCGAGTGCCGGATGGCGCCGCTGGCGATGGAGATGATGCGCGACATCGACGAGGACACCGTCGATTTCGCCGCCAACTACGACGGCCGCTCGCAGGAGCCCACCGCGCTGCCGTCGCGCATCCCCAACCTGCTGGTCAACGGTGCCACCGGTATCGCGGTCGGCATGGCCACCAACATCCCGCCGCACAACCTGCGCGAGGTGGCCTCCGGCGTCCAGTGGTACCTGGACCACCCGGACGCGACCGGCGAGGAGCTGCTGGAGGCCCTGATCCAGCGGATCAAGGCCCCGGACTTCCCCACCGGCGCGCTGATCGTGGGCCGCCGCGGCATCGAGGACGCGTACCGGACCGGCCGCGGCTCCATCACCATGCGCGCGGTGGTCGAGGTCGAGGAGATCCAGGGCCGGCAGTGCCTGGTGATCACCGAGCTGCCGTACCAGGTGAACCCGGACAACCTGGCGCTGAAGATCGCCGACCTGGTGAAGGACGGCCGGGTGGCCGGCATCGCGGACGTCCGCGACGAGTCGTCCTCCCGGACCGGTCAGCGCCTGGTCGTGGTGCTGAAGCGGGACGCGGTCGCCAAGGTCGTCCTCAACAACCTGTACAAGCACACCGATCTGCAGACCAACTTCGGCGCCAACATGCTGGCGCTGGTCGACGGCGTGCCGCGCACCCTGTCGCTGGACGGCTTCATCCGGCACTGGGTGAACCACCAGATCGACGTGATCGTGCGGCGTACCCGGTTCCGGCTGCGCAAGGCCGAGGAGCGGGCCCACATCCTGCGCGGTCTGCTGAAGGCGCTGGACGCGATCGACGAGGTCATCGCCACCATCCGCCGCTCCAACACGGTGGAGGAGTCCCGCAGCGCCCTGATGCGGCTGCTGGACATCGACGAACTCCAGGCCAACGCGATCCTGGAGATGCAGCTGCGCCGGCTCGCCGCGCTGGAGCACCAGCGGATCACGGCCGAGTACAACGAGCTGATGGCCAAGATCGAGGAGTACAACCGCATCCTGGCCTCGCCGGTGCGGCAGCGCGGCATCGTGGCCGAGGAGCTGGCCGCGATCGTGGAGAAGTACGGCGACGACCGCCGCAGCCAGCTGATCCCGTTCGACGGCGACATGTCCATCGAGGACCTGATCGCCGAAGAGGACATCGTCGTCACCATCACCCGGGGCGGGTACGTCAAGCGCACCCGCACCGACCTGTACCGCTCGCAGAAGCGCGGCGGCAAGGGGGTGCGCGGGGCCCAGCTGAAGCAGGACGACATCGTCGACCACTTCTTCGTGACGACGACCCACAACTGGATCCTGTTCTTCACCAACAAGGGCCGGGTCTACCGGGCCAAGGGCTATGAGCTGCCTGACGCCGGCCGCGACGCCCGGGGGCAGCACGTGGCCAACCTGCTGGCCTTCCAGCCGGATGAGCACATCGCCCAGGTGATGGCGGTGCGCACCTATGAGGCGGCTCCCTACCTGGTGCTGGCGACCCGGGAGGGGCTGGTGAAGAAGAGTCCGCTCAAGGACTACGACTCGCCGCGCTCCGGCGGTCTGATCGCGATCAACCTGCGCACCGACGAGGAGGGCCGCGACGACGAGCTGATCGGCGCCGAGCTGGTCTCCGCCGAGGACGACCTGCTGCTGGTGAGCAAGAAGGCGCAGGCCATCCGGTTCACCGCGACGGACGAGGCGCTGCGGCCGATGAGCCGGGCCACCTCGGGTGTGAAGGGCATGTCCTTCCGGGAGGGGGACGAGCTCCTCTCGCTGAACGTCGTCCGCCCGGGTACCTTCGTGTTCACGGCGACGGACGGCGGGTACGCCAAGCGGACCCCGGTGGACGAGTACCGTGTCCAGGGTCGCGGCGGTCTGGGCATCAAGGCTGCCAAGATCGTGGAGGACCGGGGCACGCTGGTCGGGGCCCTGGTGGTCGAGGAGACGGACGAGATCCTCGCCATCACGCTCTCCGGTGGTGTGATTCGTACAAGGGTTTCGGGCGTTCGTGAAACCGGACGTGACACGATGGGCGTCCAACTGATCAACCTCGGAAAGCGTGACGCGGTGGTGGGCATTGCCCGCAACGCGGAGGCCGAGGAGGAGTACCAGGACGAGAACGGCGATGGCACCCCTGCCGCCGACGGCTTGGAGCCGGCGAGCGGTGCGGCCGGAACCGGGGCAGTCGACAATGGGGGAGACGACGGAGACGAGGCGACGGCGGGCGGCACGGCCGACCAGTCCTGAGCCTCGGCTTCCCAGTCGACACTGGCCGGACAGCGCGTCCGCGACTCGTCGCGGCGCTGTCCGGCCGGTCGGCTGACCGCCGCCGGGTGGCTTGTCCGGTGCGGAACCATCTGGACTGACCAGGGCGGAGACAGCCGGCCTGGAGGGGAACTGCGGGAGGACCAGGGTGAGTGGAGCCACGGGCGCTGCGGGCGGCGGAGCCGCCGGGGGCCGACAGGGGTCCGCGCAGGCCAGGAGCCAGGGGGGCCACCAGGCCCCCGGTGCGGGACATCGGGCTCCGGGCGAGTACCCGGGGGCCACGACCTCTGGTGTCGCCGCCGCCCAGGGGCCGGGCACCGGCGGGTACGGCTACCCCCAGCCGCCGCAGACGCCGCCGCCTGCGGCCCCCGGCGCTGCCGAGTACTCGACACCGACCACCTACGCCAAGGGCCAGACCACACCGGCCCACGGCACCCGGACGGGCGGCTCGGCCGGGCGCCGGTCCGCCGGCGCCCCGGTGACCGTCGGCGGCACGGCGCGGACCCGCAAGGCGCGGCTGCGGGTGACCAAGGTCGACCCGTGGTCGGTGATGAAGGTGAGCTTCCTGCTCTCCATCGCGCTGGGCGTGGTCACCATCGTGGCGGCGTGCGTGCTGTGGATGGTGCTCGACGGGATGGGCGTCTTCGAGTCGGTGGGCAAGACGCTCAAGGAGGTCACCGGCTCCGACAGCGACCCGCAGGGCTTCGACCTCCAGGCGTTCCTGGGCTTCGGCAAGGTGTTCATGGTCACCACGATCATCGCGGTGGTCGATGTGGTGCTGATGACGGCCCTGGCCACGCTGGGTGCCTTCATCTACAACACGGCGGCCGGGTTCTCCGGCGGCGTCGAGGTGACCCTCGCCGAGGAGGAGTGAGCACTCGCTGAGCCCCTGGTGGGCCGCTGAACCCCCGTGGGCCCGGTCCGGCACTCCGCCGGGCCGGGCCCGCCGCTTTCGCGCCGCGCTGAGCTGCGCTTTGTGATCGGCGGCGGCTGGCGGCGCGCGGCTGCGGATTTTGGCGTTCGGCCGTCGATCCGCTAATCTTTCAGTGCAGCGCGGGGCTATAGCTCAGACGGTTAGAGCGCTTCCCTGATAAGGAAGAGGCCATAGGTTCAAGTCCTATTAGCCCCACCCGCGAGACTCAGGGCCGGATGCCATCAGGTGTCCGGCCCTGAGTCGTTTTCAAGGCCCGGTGGGGGCAGGCAGGGTGGCCGTTCGGCCCTCACGGCGTCAGGGACGTGCTGCGGACGGGCGGTTGACAGGGTCGGCCTCGACGGCCGTTGGGACACAAGTGTGTATCATCGGCCGCACGGCGGTTGCCACCACGGCCGCCGGTTCGCACTCGCACACACGCGGACCCCGCTGGGCCGGGCGCAGTCCTCACCGGCCGCGAGAGCCCGGCGGAGCCCCCAGACATTAAGAAGGACGAGGTCGCGCGGTGAAGAAGCTCCTCCTGATCGCCCTGGCCGCCCTCGGCGGTTACTTCGTGTACCGCCAGGTCCAGGCCGACCGCGCAGAGCAGGACCTGTGGACCGAGGCCACCGACCCGGTTCCGACCGGCGCGGGCGCCCGCTGAGCGGGTCGCCTCCCAGGATTCCCACGACTGCCCCGGCCGCCCGGCCGGGGTTTCGTCGTCTCCGGCGGCCGGCGGCGGGGTTCGTACGCGGTGCCCGTCCCCGGTGCTCGTACGCGGTGGCGGTGTTCGTGTGCGGGTGCCCCTGTGCCGGGCGGGCGGGTCGCCGGCGGTTGTTTCACGTGAAACAGCCACCGCTCCGGGGGCGATCCGGGCATCCGGGCGAGGCGGGCCGGATACCTGCTCAAGATTGGGTCCGCGACCGGGTACCCTGGTGCCCGGCGGATCTTCCGGGACCGCCGAGGGGCCTTAGCTCAGTTGGTAGAGCGCCGTCTTTGCATGGCGGATGTCAGGGGTTCGACTCCCCTAGGCTCCACGCTCCGAGCGCCGTACGGCGCCGTGCATCCTTCCGTCCGAGCCCCGGTCCGCAGCACGCGGCCGGGGCTCCGGCGTGTCCATGGTCGGCCGGCCGGTGGACGGGTAGCAGCCCGGTATGAGCGAACGACCACCGCTGCACTGCCTGGTCACCGGCGCGACCGGCTATCTCGGCGGCCGACTGGTGCCCGAACTGCTGGCGGCGGGCCACCGGGTCCGCTGCCTGGTCCGTACCCCGGCCAAGCTGCGCGACCAGCCCTGGGCCGACCGGGTGGAGGTGGTACGCGGCGATGTCACCGACCCGGAGTCGCTGCGCACCGCCCTGGCCGGCATGGACACCGCCCACTACCTGGTGCACGCGCTGGGCACCGGCCGGTCCTTCGAGGAGACCGACCGCGTCGCGGCCCGCCTCTTCGCCGAGGCGGCCCGCGCCGCCGGAGTGCGGCGGATCGTCTACCTGGGCGGCCTGACCCCCGCCGGAGTCCCGGAGCAGCGGCTCTCCCCGCATCTGCGCTCCCGGGCCGAGGTCGGCCGCATCCTGCTGGAGTCCGGGGTGCCCACGGCGGTGCTGCGCGCCGCCGTGATCATCGGCTCCGGCTCGGCGTCCTTCGAGATGCTGCGCTACCTCAGCGAGCGGCTGCCCGTGATGGTCACCCCGACCTGGGTGGACACCCGCATCCAGCCGGTGGCGGTGCGCGATGTGCTGCGGCTGCTGGTGGCCGCCGTCGAGCTGCCGCCCGAGGTGAACCGCACCTTCGACATCGGCGGCCCCGAGGTGCTGACGTACCGCGAGATGATGCGCCGGTACGCGGCCGTCGCCGGGTTGCGCCGCCGGGTGGTCCTCCCGGTGCCGGTGCTCAGCCCCGGGCTCTCCAGCCACTGGGTGGGCCTGGTGACCCCCGTACCGAACTCGATCGCCCGGCCGCTGGTGGAGTCGCTGCGCCATGAGGTGGTCTGCACCGAGCACGACATCGCCCGCTATGTGCCCGACCCGCCCGGCGGCCCGCTCGGCTTCGACCGGGCGGTGGAGCTGGCGCTGAAGCGCATCCGGGAGGCGGACGTGGCCACCCGCTGGTCGTCGGCCTCGGTGCCGGGAGCGCCCAGCGACCCGCTGCCCACCGACCCGGACTGGGCGGGCGGCAGCCTCTACCGCGATCTGCGCGAGCGGGCGACCGCTGCCTCGCCGGAGGCGCTGTGGCGGGTGATCGAGGGCATCGGCGGCGAGAACGGCTGGTACTCCTTCCCGCTCGCCTGGGCGGTGCGGGGCTGGCTGGACCGGCTGGTCGGCGGGGTAGGGCTGCGCCGGGGGCGGCGGGACCCGCAGCGGCTGCGGGTGGGCGACTCGCTGGACTTCTGGCGGGTGGAGGAGGTGCTGCCCGGTCGGCTGCTGCGGCTGCGGGCGGAGATGCGGCTGCCCGGTCTGGCCTGGCTGGAGCTGGTCTGCGAGCCGGACGGGGCGGGTGGGGCCCGCTACCGGCAGCGGGCGCTGTTCCACCCGCACGGGCTGGCCGGGCACGCGTACTGGTGGAGCGTGGCGCCGTTCCACGCGGCGGTCTTCGGCGGCATGGCCCGCAACATCACCGCGACGGCGGCGGCCGAGCAGCGCGCGCTGGACGGCGGCCGGGGCTGAGCCCGGTGGTCACGGCGGTCCCGGTGGTCACGGCGGTGGGGCGGCCGACTGTGCGGTGGGGCGGCCGACTGTGGGCGGGGTGTACGGCGGCCGGGCCGGGCATGGCGGTGGGGCGGGCCCCCTCGCGGGCTCCGCCCCACCGCCGCTCCGGCGCCGGGTCGCCGCGGCCTACGGCCGCTCCTCGCCGTCCGCGTCCTGCCCGCCCCGGAACTCGGGGTCCGACGGCATGGAGCCGTCGACCGTGTTGCCCAGGGTGGCGGCGTCGGCGGCCGTGAGACCGGTCGCGGAGACCGAGTGCACCCGGTCCGAGGGCCGGGCGGTGTGCTCGGCGGGCGGCTCGACCAGCCACTCCGGGCTGCTCTGCCGGCGCCACCACTTCCAGGCCGCGAAGCCGCCGCCGGCCGCCAGGCCGACCAGCAGCAGCCGCTTGGTCACCCGGCCGCACCGCTGCCGCCGTGCGTGCCGGTTGGCCAGCTTCTCGACCTCGGCGGCCGTCACCTGGCCGCGCAGCACCGCCAGGACCGCCGCGCTGCGCGCCTGCGCCTCCTGGGCGACCGGTGCGGCCGCCGTCCTGGCGTCCTCCATGAAGGAGGAGAAGGCGGGGGTGGCGGTGGCGCGGGCCTGCTGGGCGGCCGCGACGGCGGCGTCCAGGGCGGTCAGCGCGGTCTCCCGGGTGCGCTGGGCGGCGCGCGCCGCCGCCACCTCGACCTGGGGCGGCACGCTGCCCCTGGCCTGCTCCACCCGGGGTGCCAGGTGCTGGTCATAGGTGCTGCGGGCCGTGCAGCGGGCCTGGGCGGCGGCTGCCTCCACCTTGGGTGCCAGTCGGCGGCGGGCGCCGTCCGCGTACTGCGCAGCCGTGTCCTTGGCGGTGGCGGCATACGGCGCCAGGGTGTCCCGGGTCTTTCCGGCAGCATCGCGGGCTGCGTCCAAGCGGGTCACAAGATCCTCCTCCTCGGTGGCATCCGGTCTGTCACCTGTCCACCTGTTTGAAGATCATGCATGGGGTATCGCGCCCCGGCATGCCGAAATAGGCCGTATGCGGCGGTTGCGGCCTTATGCGGGTCCGCTCGCCGGGGCGGCGGCGGGTGGGTGCCGGGTCACGGTTCCGGCCGGCAGGGCATGCTTGCGGCTCGCCTCTCCGCCGGACGTGCGAGGATTCTTCTGTCAGTGACGTATGTAGGAAGGCGCATCGTGGCCGAGGAACTGTTCGCCACCCTCAAGACCAACCGCGGCGACATCGTGATCAAGCTCTTCCCGAACCACGCCCCCAAGACGGTGGCCAACTTCGTCGAGCTGGCCGAGGGCAGCCGCAAGTGGACCGACCCCAACACCGGGCAGTCGAGCACCGAGCCGCTGTACAACGGCACGGTGTTCCACCGGGTGATCTCCGGGTTCATGATCCAGGGCGGCGACCCGCTGGGCACCGGTACCGGTGGCCCGGGTTACAGCTTCGCCGACGAGTTCCACCCGGAGCTGTCGTTCGACCGTCCGTACCTGCTGGCCATGGCCAACGCCGGTCCGGGCACCAACGGGTCGCAGTTCTTCGTGACGGTGGCCCCGACCACCTGGCTGACCCGCAAGCACAGCATCTTCGGCGAGGTCGCCGACGAGGCGAGCCGGCGGGTCGTGGACGCCATCGCCACCACGCCGACCCGGCCGGGCGACCGCCCGCTGGAGGACGTGGTGATCGAGTCCGTGAAGATCACCCGCCGCTGATCCCCGGCTCGGTGACCGGTCCCGGCGGTGCGCTGTCACCGCCGGGACCGGCCGCCCTCCGGCGAGGTACGGAGTACGGCCGCGCCCGACCCGGAACACGGCACCACCGGAACACGACGCCACCACGCCACCACCGGAACACGGCACCACCGAGGAGGTAGCCCGCGATGCTCCCCGACGAGGGCCGTCGTCCCGACAACTGGGCCCAGCAGCCCCCGCAGCAGCCGTCCTGGCCGCCGCAGCCCCCGGCGCCGCCGCAGCCGGCCGTGCCGCCGCAGGGTGCGGGGGTGCAGCGCTGCTACCGCCACCCGGCGCATGAGACGGGTGTCGCCTGCACCCGCTGCGGGCGGCCGATCTGCCCGCTCTGCATGGTGAACGCCTCGGTGGGCTTCCACTGCCCGGAGTGTGTGCACGGCGGCCCGCAGGAGGGTCGGCCGGGTGCCCCGCAGGGGGTCCGGCAGGTCCGGACGGCTCCGGGCAGTCGGCTGCCCCATGATCCGGCGCTGGTCACCAAGGTGCTGATCGGGATCAATGCCGCCCTGTTCCTGCTGGTGCAGCTGCTGGGGCCGTCGTTCCAATACCAGCTGGTCCTGGTGGGCAAGGTCTTCGACCAGGGCGAGCTGGTGGGCGTGGCGACCGGGCCCGGCCAGTGGTACCGGCTGATCACCGCCGCCTTCATGCACTGGTCCTGGTGGCATCTGGGGCTGAACATGCTGTCGCTGTGGTGGATCGGCCCGCAGTTGGAGAACGCGCTGGGGCGGCTGCGCTATCTGGCGCTGTACCTGGTGTCGGCGCTGGCGGGCAGCGCGCTGTCGTACCTGGTGGCCGGGGCGGCGGTGAACACGGCCGGTGCCTCCGGCGCCATCTTCGGCCTGCTGGGCGCCACCGTGGTGCTGCACCGGCTGAACGGCTACCCGCTCGGCCCGATCATGGCCATGGTGGGCTTCAACCTGGTCCTGACCTTCTCGATAGCCGGCATCGACTGGCGGGCGCACATCGGCGGTCTGGTGGCCGGTGCGCTGACCACGCTGGGCATGGTGCGCGCCCCGGCCGATCGGCGGGGGCTGCAGGGGGCGTCGGCGGCGGCGGTGGTGCTGGTCTCGCTGGCGCTGGTGGTGCTGGGGACGATCCGGGTCAACGGCTGACCGGCCACGGGCGGGTCCGGGCTGGGCGGGCTTGATCCCCAGCGTTATCCACAGAACCGGGCCCGAGCGGCCGCAATCGGTGGAGCAGATGGGTTCTACTCGCGTCCACCTGGGTTCTCATCCGATGGACAGAAGAGGCGACGACTACTGCCCGAGGCGGGCGGCCATCCGGGTGGGGGTACCGACTCTCAAGTTATCCACAGACAGTCTGAACTTTTCCCCACTGTGGATAACTGTGTGGACAAGCCCAATGTAGGACCATCCCAGCGCACCGGAACGGGTGCGCCCCGAGCGGCGGACGGCATGCCGACGGCGGTGGCCGCGATTGCGGCCACCGTCAGCGTACGGAGAGCGGCGGAATGCCTGAAAGGGGAGCGGCGAAGGGGCGCCGCTCACTTCCACTGCGTGGAGACGCCGAAGCCTGCGGCGATGAAGCCGAAGCCCACCAGGATGTTCCAGTTGCCCCAGCTGCCGATCGGCCAGGCGGCACTCGTCACGTAGTAGACGACGATCCAGGCCAGGCCGACCAGGAACATCGTCAACATCAGCGGGGCGACCCAGCCGCGACCGGCGTCCAGATTGACCGCCGCCGTGCCGCCGGGCGGCGGTGGCGTGTAGTCGGACTTCTTGCGGAGACGAGACTTCGGCACGAGGAACTCTCCTGTCGATGCGCTGCATGACCGCGCAGGGCTAGTGGCGGCTGCCGGGGCTGCGGAACGCGTTCCGATGCGGTCCGCGCACGCCACCGGCGTCCGTTAGCGTAGTGGCTCGCCGGGTCGGAAGGAGATAAGGGTACGGTGCCAGAATCCGAGATTTCCGCCCGTCCGCCCGTCGGCCGCCGTCCAGCCGCCCGAATTGTCGGCCGTGTGCTGACCTGCGCTGTCTTCGCGCTCGCCGGTCTGCTCTTCTGCGTCAGCGCGCTCACCGCCCACGGCACCAATCTGCGCACCGATGACTCGCTGCTGCGGCTCAGCGACGTCATAAGGGAGAAGAGCGAGCAGAACCAGCAGACCCAGCGCCAGGTGGCCGAGGTCCAGCAGCAGGTGGACGACCTCGCGGAGCAGCAGGGCCAGAATCCGGCCGACATCAAGCGGCTGAACGCCCTGGAGCGCGCCTCCGGCCTGGACCCGCTGAAGGGCCCCGGCCTCGCCGTCACCCTGAACGACGCCCCGCCCGGCGCCACCGCCCGCATCCCCGGCGTCCCCGACCCCGGCCCCAACGACCTGGTCATCCACCAGCAGGACATCCAGGCCGTGGTCAACGCCCTGTGGCGCGGCGGCGCCAAGGGCGTGCAGGTCATGGACCAGCGGCTGATCGCCACCAGCGCGGTGCGCTGCGTGGGCAACACCCTGATCCTCCAGGGCCGGGTCTACTCCCCGCCCTACGTGGTCAAGGCCGTCGGGGACGTCTCCGCACTGCGGGCCGCGATCGACGCCGACCCGTACATCAGCAACTACCTGCAGTACGTCAACGCCTACGGCCTGGGCTGGAAGGTCGAGCAGAGCAAGTCGGCCACCCTCCCCGGCTACACCGGCACCGTCGACCTGCGCTACGCCCAGGCCGCCCCGTAGCGACGGCCGGCGCCCTTTACCACCCGGCGCCGGTAATCCGCTCCCCGCCACCCGCCGGGCGCACCTCCCCGTAGTCTTGGCCCGAGGCGAGGGAAGGAGCGGCATGTACGGCTGGATCTGGCGGCGGCTGCCGGGCAAAGTCCTGGTGAAGGCGGTCATCTCGCTGCTGCTGGTGTTCGGGATCGTCTACGTTCTCTTCCAGCACGTCTTCCCCTGGGCCGAACCGCTGCTCCCCTTCGGCGAAGTCACCGTGAACGACGGGGGCTCCTCCGGCGTTCAACCCTCCGGCAGTCCCCGTCCCACTCCCAGCAGCGGCGAGACGGCCCTCAACGGCGCAGCGGCCCCCTCCGCCGTGGTCGGCACCCTCTCCCACCGTGTCCTGAACCCCGGAGCAGCGCAGGCATGACCGCACGAATCCTGGTCGTCGACAACTACGACAGCTTCGTCTTCAACCTGGTGCAGTACCTGTACCAGCTCGGCGCCACCTGCGAGGTGGTCCGCAACGACGAGGTGGCCGTCGGCCACGCCACCCGCCGCGAGGGCGACCACGGCTTCGACGGCGTGCTGCTCTCCCCCGGTCCCGGCACGCCGGAGGAGGCGGGGGTGTGCGTCGAGATGGTGCACCACTGCGCCGCCGCCGGGCTGCCGGTCTTCGGGGTCTGCCTGGGCCTCCAGTCGATCGCGGTCGCGTACGGCGCCGTGGTGGGCCGCGCCCCGGAGCTGCTGCACGGCAAGACCTCCCGGGTGCTGCACGAGGGCGCCGGCGTCTTCGCCGGGCTGCCGTCGCCGTTCACCGCCACCCGCTACCACTCGCTCGCCGTCGTGCAGGACACCGTGCCCGCCGAGCTGGAGGCCACCTCATGGACGGAGAGCGGCGTCATCATGGGGCTGCGGCACCGCGAGGCGGCGGTGGAGGGCGTGCAGTTCCACCCCGAGTCGGTGCTGACCGAGCACGGCCACCGCATGCTGGCCAACTGGCTGACGCAGTGCGGGGACGGCGGAGCGGTTGATCGCTCCGCCGGTCTGGCGCCGGTGATCGGTCGGGGCTGACCAGGTGACAGCGGTCCGGCCGGAGAGCAGGGGCGCCCAGCCCGAGCCCGAGGACGAGTCGTCGTACAGCGTGTACGTCGAGGACACCATGCGGCTGCGGGCCCTGCCCGACCCCGCGGCGGGCGCCTCCGGCACACCCGCCGGACCGGACGACACCCTGCAACTGCGGCTGCCCGAGCCGTCGCTGTGGGCCGGGGTGCCGGTGGAGCCCGCAGGTCCGGGCCGCGCCGAGCGGCGCCGTGCGGCCCGTGGGCAGGGCCGGGGGCGGGGCCGGCACCCGGAGCCGGAGGAGGCCGCCGTACGGCCCGTGGCGGGCCGCCACGGGCGTCGTGCGGCTGCCGCAGCCGCCGAGCCGCTGGGCGTCAAGCTGGTCCGCGCGGCGGGGGAGCTGTGCGTGACGCTCGGCGTGCTGCTGCTGCTCTTCGTCTCGTACCAGCTGTGGTGGACCAACGTCCGCGCCCACCAGGCCGCCGACGGGGCGACCAACCGGCTGGAGGAGCAGTGGAGCAAGGGCAACGCGGGCGGCACCCGGGACCCGGACGACCCGCGCGACCCGGGGACCTTCGCGCCGGGTGAGGGCTTCGCCGTCATCTGGATTCCCAAGCTGGACGTGAAGGCGCCGATCGCGGAGGGCACCGACAAGCACTCCGTGCTGGACAAGGGCGAGGTCGGGCACTACACGGGGGAGCTCCAGTCCGCGATGCCCTGGGACAAGACCGGCAACTTCGCGCTCGCCGCGCACCGCAACACCCATGGCGAACCGTTCCGCTACATCAACCGGCTGGCGGTCGGCGACAAGGTCGTGGTGGAGACGGCCGAGACGTACTACACGTACGAGATCACCAGTGCCCTGCCGCAGACCCCGCCGTCCAACGTCAGCGTGATCCAGCCGATCCCGGTCGGCTCCGGGTTCACCAAGCCGGGCCGGTACATCACCCTGACCACCTGCACCCCGGAGTTCCACTCCACGTACCGCTTGATCCTCTGGGGCAAGATGGTCGAAGAACGGCCGCGGAGCAAGGGCAAGCCCGACGCTCTGCTGGGCTCGTAGGAAAGCGGAGGACCATTGGCAGGGAACCGGGGACGAAGCAGGGCTGCGGCTGCGGCGGGGGTCGTCGGCGAGTTGCTGATCACCCTGGGCGTGGTGCTGGGGCTGTTCGTCGCCTACTCGCTGTGGTGGACCAATGTGCTGGCCGACCGGCACGCGGCGACCGAGGCCGGCCAGTTGCGCCGGCAGTGGAGTCAGCAGCAGCCGGCCACGGACGGTTCCAAGAAGCCGGGCGACTCGGCGGTGCGGCACCCGCACTTCGCCACCGGTGACTCCGTCGGCTTCCTGCACGTCCCCGCGATGGGCAAGGACTTCACGGTGCTGATCAGGATGGGCACCGGCACCGACATCCTCAACGAGGGCGTGGCGGGCGTCTACCAGGAGCCGTACGCGGCGGCGATGCCGTGGGCCAAGGTCGGCAACTTCGCGCTCGCCGCGCACCGCGACGGCCACGGCGCCAAGTTCCACAACCTCGACAAGGTGCACAAGGGCGACTCCGTCGTGGTGGAGACGGCCGACACCTGGTACGTCTACCGGGTCGACAGCAGCCTGCCGGAGACCTCGAAGTTCAACACCGGCGTGGTCGCGCCCGTCCCCGAGGGCTCCGGGTACACCAAGCCGGGGAAGTACATCACCCTCACCACCTGCACCCCGGTCTACACCTCCCGCTACCGGATGGCGGTCTGGGGGACCCTGGTGCGCACCGTGCCGGTCGACGCCAAGCGGACCCCGCCGGCCGAGCTGCGCTGAGCGCTGCCCGGGGGCGGTTCCCGGGGGCGGTGGGAGGTGGCTGGGGGCGTGTGGCGGGCTGCGCACGCCGGGGGCGGGCGCCTGGGCGCTGCTCCGGAGACGTGACCTGGTGCCGGGATCGGCCGTTGGGTAGTTCGAGAAGTACCCACAGAGCCGAACACCTGGCATAGATGACCCCGGCGGTGCGCCAACACCCCGGGGCCCGACACAGGAGCCAAACCTCCGATGCACGTTCATTTTAGCCAGCCCGCGCGCTTTCTTCAGGCTCCCCACGACATCATCCGCCACCCGCGTCTGAGCGGGACGGCCACCAAGCTCCTGCTGTGCGCCCTCGCGCTCCCCTCCGGCGCCGCCGAGACCGTCCAGACCATCGCCGCCCGGCTGCCCGAGGGCAAGGCGGCGATCAGCACGGCCCGGCAGCAGCTGATCGCCGAGGGCTATCTGCACGTACGCAGGTTCCAGCACCCGACCCGGGGCACCTGGGCCACCCGCACCCTGGTCTCCAGCGTGCCGCTGCACGACCCGGCCGAGATCGCCGCCGCCTGGTCGGCTGCCGAGGCGGCCGGTGCCGAGGCGGCCGACGCCGCCGAGCCGGACGAGGGCGACGACGAGGATGAGCAGGGCGGGGGGCCGGGCGGGGGTCCGGGAGGGGGTCCGGAAAGGGGTCCGGGAGGGGGTCCGGCTGGGGACGCCGGTCGGGTGCCGGACCGGCGCCCGACAGCCGGGTTCCCAGCAGTCGGGCGGGCGGAGCGTCGGCGGCCCGGCAGTTCCCCCAAGGGGTTGAATAACCGGGGGAATACCCTCCCACCCCCGCGGCCGGCCGAGCGCGAGCGGAGCGGCGGCGCTGCCGCCGGTGCCGGGACCGCGGCCGCAGCGCCGCCGGACGTCCCCGAGATCGGGGCGGAGCGGGCCGCCGAGGCGGCCAAGGTGCTGCTGCGGGCCGTCGAGTCCGAACCCCGGCTGCGGATCGGCCTGGCGGAGGCCCTGCGGCTGGCGCCGCTGGCCGCCGAGTGGCTGGCCCGGGGCGCCACCCTGGGCGATCTGCGGCTGTCGCTGCTGTCCGGCCTGCCGAGCTGCGTGCACTCCGCCGTCGGGCTGCTCCGGAACCGGCTGACCCGCAAGATGCCCCCGGCGCCGACCCCGGCGCCCCCGCCACCGGTCCGCCACGAGTGCCCCGAGTGCGCCGCTCCCGTCCCGCAGCCGGGCATCTGCCGCTGCTGCGCCGGGCTCACCCCGGCGAGCCCGTACGGGCCCCGTCCGGCCCCGCAGGTGGCCATCAGCGGCGCCGCGCGGGCTCGGGCGGCCATGACCCGCAGCCGCCACCGGGGTGCCGTCCCCGCGTACGCCTGACCCGACGACCCCGAGGGGACCGACCATGGACCGCCAAGCCGTCATCCTGGAGTCGCGCACCATGCGCGACAGCCTCACTTCACGGACCGAAGCCCTCGACCGGGCCAAGGCACTCCGGCTGCTGCCCGACGACCTGCACCTCACGACGCGGCTGGTGGCCGAGTACTTCGAGGTGGGCGAGGAGGCAGTCAAGAGCCTCGTCAAGCGGCACCGCGAGGAGTTGCTGCGCAGTGGCTACCGACTGCTGCAAGGCGATGAGCTGCGCAAACACCTAGGGTCCACCTTGGACCCTAGGTCGGTGCCGGGCCGTGGCCTGGCGCTGTTCACCCGCCGAGCGGTGCTCAATGTGGCGATGCTGCTGCGCGACAGCGAGGTGGCCCGCCAGGTCCGGGTGCAGCTGCTGGACCTCGCGGACGCGGCGCGGCCGTCCGCCGGGCTGGACGCGCTGGTCGAGGAGATCGTGGCTCGGGCCACCCCTCGGCTGCTGGCGGTTGCCCGGCAGGCGGCCCGGCAGGCGGCCCAGGAGGCGGCCCGGCAGGTGGCCGAGGAGGTCGTCGCCGGGCGCCTGGAGTCGCACGCCAGGGTGGTGGGCGCGATGAGCTGCCGCCTGGCGGACCTGGACTCGGCGCTGCGGGAGGTCCGCAGCCGGATGGACTCGCTGTGCACGCAGTGGTCGCAGCGGTCGGAGTGGGACCGCCGCCGCAAGCGCCGCTGCCGCTGCCGCTGAGGGTGTGCACAACGGCGGAGGGGCTGTGGACGAGTTGTCCACAGCCCCTCCGCCGGGATCACCGGCAGCTCGGATCAGCCGTTGGGGTTGCCGCCGATCATGCCGCCGTTGTGATCGCCTCCGCCGTTGTTGTCACCGCCGCCGTTGTCGCCCTGCGGGGCGACGTCCTGGGTGTTGAGGGTGACGGTCGAACCGGGGTTGACCATGCTCCCGGTCCCGGGCGAGCTGTCCACGACGATCGCGTTGCTGTCGGTCGGTCCGTTGATGGACGACTGCAGGTGCCGCTCGTTCAGGGCGTTCAGCGCCTGCTGCAAAGGAAGCTGGCCGAGCACCGGCACCTGCACCTGGTCCGGCTGCTTGCCGTAGGTCAGGGTGATGGAGGCACCCTTCTGCTGCTGGCCGGTGGGCGACTGGCCGAGCACCTTGCCGACCTGGCTCGGGTCGTCCACGTCGCGCGGGTCCTCGACGACCTGGAACCCGGCGTCCGTCAGCGTCTGCTTGGCGGAGGCGAAGTCCTCGTCCTTGTGGTCGCCCGCGTCGACCGTCTCCGGCGCCTTGCCGACGGTGATGTCGACCGTGGAGCCCTTGGCCACCTGCTTGTCGGCCGCCGGCTTCTGCCCGATGACGTTGCCCTGCTGGCTCTGGTCGTCGGTCTCCTTCTGGGAGACCTTGCCGAGCTTGAAGCCCTCCGACTCCAGGCGCTGCTTGGCGGCGTCCTGGGAGAGGCCGTCCAGGTCGGGCACGCTGCCCTGCTCGGGACCGGAGGAGAGGTGGACGACGACCGCGCTGCCCTCGGCCACGGTGTTGTCCGCCGCCTGCTCCTGGCGGCAGATCTTGCCCTTGGGCGCGATGTCCTCGTCGCAGGGGACCTTGTCACCCTCCTGGAGGGTGAGCTTGCCGCCCGCGTTGTCCAGCTTGGTCTGGGCGTCCGCCAGGCTCAGCCCCACCAGGTTGGGCACCGTGGGGTCCTGCGTCTTGGAGCCGCCGCCGATGACGGCCTGCGCCACGAAGAACGAGCCCACCAGGACGAGCACCGCCGCGATGGCGAGCACGATCCACGAGGTGTTGTTCTTCTTCGGCTGGCTGCGGCGGTTGCTCGCCCGCCCGCCGTAGCCGTCGTCGCCGTACTCGCCCCCGGCACCCCCGGCCACCGGCGGCAGCACGGTGGTGCCCGCCAGGTTCGGGTTCTGCTGGGGCAGCGCGGTGGTGGGCTGGCCGCCGTACTGGTCGCCGTAGCCGTTGTCGTAGCCACCCATGCCGTACGCGGCGACCTGCTGGGCCGCGGCGACCGGCAGGCCGTCCAGGAAGCGTTCGATGTCGTCGCGCATCTCGTCGGCGCTCTGGTACCGGTAGTCCCGGTCCTTGGCCAGCGCCTTGAGCACGATGGCGTCGACCTCGGGCCGCACCTCCGGATCGAAGACCGACGGCGGCTGCGGCTCCTCGCGGACGTGCTGGTACGCCACCGCCACCGGCGAGTCGCCGACGAACGGCGGCCGCAGCGCCAGCAGCTCGTAGATCAGGCAGCCGGTGGAGTACAGGTCGGAGCGGGCGTCGACCTGCTCGCCCTTGGCCTGCTCCGGCGAGAGGTACTGGGCCGTGCCGATGACCGCCGCGGTCTGGGTCATGGTCATGCCCTGGTCGCCCATGGCGCGGGCGATGCCGAAGTCCATCACCTTGACGGTGCCGTTGCGCGTCAGCATGACGTTGGCGGGCTTGATGTCGCGGTGGACGATCCCGTTGCGGTGCGAGTACTCCAGCGCCTGCAGGATGCCGATGGTCATCTCCAGGGCGCGCTCGGGCAGCAGCCGGCGGCCGGAGTGCAGCAGCTCACGCAGGGTCGAGCCGTCGACGTACTCCATCACGATGTACGGAATGGAGATGCCGTCGATGTAGTCCTCGCCGGTGTCGTACACCGCGACGATGGACGGGTGGTTCAGGGATGCGGCCGACTGGGCCTCGCGGCGGAACCGGGCCTGGAACGACGGGTCACGGGCCATGTCGGCCCGCAGCGTCTTCACGGCGACGGTGCGGCCGAGCCGGATGTCGTGGCCGAGGTACACCTCGGCCATGCCGCCACGGCCAAGCACGCCACCCAGCTCGTACCGGCCGCCGAGGCGACGCGGCTCTTCCATAGCTCCCAGCCCTCTCCCTCACCGGTGCATGAGGATGTGTGACGTAGTGCCCTGCGGGTCCGGCTCTGCCGTCTGTCGCGGCGCAGGACCGCCCCGCAGACAGATCGCTGCTTGCGGATACGCTACCGGTCCCGGCGGCCCGGACCGGTAGCGAGCACCACCCGATACCAGACCGGTATCAGCTGTGCACCGGTTGTTTCCGCCGCGTCCCCACCCCATCCGCCCAGGTCGGACCGGAAAAGGCGCCCCCCGCCGAACTGGGCGGAGGGCGCCGGTGAGGAATCGGTCACTTGTTGAGCACGGCCTCCATGACGGCCTTGGCCACCGGGGCTGCCAGCTTGCCGCCGGCGATGCCCGCGTGGTCGGCTTCGTCGTCGCTCTCCACGACCACGGCGACGGCGACCTTGGGGGTGTCCCCGGTCTTCGCGTAGGAGATGAACCACGCGTACGGGGCCTTGGAGTTGTTCTCGCCGTGCTGGGCGGTGCCGGTCTTGCCACCGACCGTGACGCCGGAGATCCGGGCCGCCTTTCCGGTGCCGCCGTCGCTCTCCACCACGCCCTGCATCAGCACCTGGAGCTTCTGCGCGGTCTCCGGGCTGAAGGCGCGGCTCATCTCCTTGGGCTTGGTCTGCGAGATGGGCGTCAGATCGGGGGCCACCTCCTTGTCGACCATGTACGGCTGCATCAGCGAGCCGTTGTTGGCGACGGCGGCGGCGACCATGGCCATCTGGAGCGGGGTGGCGGTGGTGTTGTGCTGGCCGATGGAGTCCAGGGCGGTGCCGGGCCGGTCGGAGTCGGTGGGGAAGACGCTCATGGCGGCCCGGACCGGGGTGTCGACCTTGGGGTTGTTGAAGCCCAGCTTCTCCGCCTGCTCGACCATCTTCTTCTTGCCCACCGCGTCACCGACCTTGGCGAAGACGGTGTTGCAGGAGTACTCCATGGCGACCAGCACGGTGGCGTTGGTGCAGGGCTCGTACTTGGACTCGTTGGGGAGTACGTGGTCGGTGGTCGGCAGCTTGTAGATCTCCGGCGTGTCGGTCCTGTCGTCGGGGCTGTTGTAGACCCCGTTCTCGAACATCGCCGCCGCCGTGACGATCTTGAACGTGGAGCCCGGCGGGTAGGTCTCCTTCAGCGCCCGGTTGAGCATCGGGTTGTCCGGGTCCGAGAGGTATTCCTGGTACGCCTTGGTGTCCTGACCGGCGAACTTGGTCGGGTCGTACGAGGGGGTGCTCACCAGCGCCAGGATGGCGCCGGTGGTGGGGTCGATGGCGACCGCCGCGCCCTTCTTGCCCTTGAGGGCGTTGAAGGCCGCCTTCTGCGCCTTCTCGTCGATGGTGGTGATGACATTGCCGCCCTGCTTCGGCTTGCCGGTCAGCAGGTCCAGCGTGTTGCGGAAGAACAGCCGGTCGTCGTTGCCGGAGAGGAAGTCGTCGTCCAGCTCCTCGATCTGCTTGTTGCCGACCACCTGGGAGGAGTAGCCGGTCACCGGCGCGTACAGCTCGCCGTCGGTCCAGGCGGAGCTGTACTTGAAGCGCAGGCCGTTGACGAAGTTGGACTTGGTCATCGGCTTGCCGTTGGCCAGGAAGATGTTGCCACGGGGGTGCGCGTAGCGGTCGTAGAGCACGCGCCTGTTGTTGGGGTCCTCCGCATAGGCCGACGCCTTGACGCCCTGGATCCAGTTGACCCGGACCAGCAGGGCCATGATCAGGAGCAGGCAGAAGACGGAGACCCGTCGGATGGGCTTGTTCATGCGGGTGGAACCCCTCCTACGCCCGGACTATCTGGGTGGCTTCGGCATCGGGGCTCGGTGCCGGCGCGGGTGCCGGGCGCCGCGCGGTGTCGCTGATCTTCAACAGGATGGCGACCAGCGCCCAGTTGGCCACCACGGAGGAACCGCCCTGGGCCAGGAACGGCATCGTCATACCGGTCAGCGGGATCAGACCGGTGACACCGCCCGCCACCACGAAGACCTGGAGGGCCACGGCGGACGACAGGCCCACGGCCAGCAGCTTGCCGAACGGGTCGCGGGCCGCCAGCGCGGTGCGCAGCCCGCGCTGCACCAGCAGCCCGTACAGCAGGAAGACCGCCATCATGCCGGCCAGGCCGAGTTCCTCACCGAAGGAGCCGATGATGAAGTCGCTCTTGGCGGCGAAGCCGATCAGCCAGGACCGGCCCTGGCCCAGGCCGCTGCCGAGCACCCCGCCGGAGCCGAAGGAGAAGAGCGACTGGGCGATCTGGTCGGTGGCCCAGTCCGGGTGGTTGTCCTGGAAGGCGATCATCGGGTGCTGCCACGCCTCGATGCGGATCTTGACGTGCGGCTCCACGGAGGCGACCGCGACCGCGCCCACCGCGGACATCAGCAGGCCGAAGACGATCCAGCTGGTGCGCTCGGTGGCCACGTACAGCATCACCACGAAGAGGCCGAAGTAGAGCAGCGAGCTGCCCAGGTCGGTTTCGAAGACCAGGATCAGGATGCTGACGACCCAGACCGCGATGATCGGGCCCAGGTCGCGGCCGCGCGGCAGGTACAGGCCCATGAAGCGGCGGCTGGCCAGTGCGAGCGCGTCCCGCTTGACCATCAGGTAGCCGGCGAAGAACACCGACAGGATGATCTTGGCGAACTCTCCCGGCTGCATGTTGAGCGGGCCGAGGTGAATCCAGATCTTGGCGCCGAAGTCCTCCTTCCGTGCCGGGAAGAAGGCGGGGGCGGCCAGCAGCACCAGGGACACCACCATGGAGATGTAGGTGTAGCGCTGGAGGATGCGGTGGTCCTTGAGGAAGACCATCACCACCAGGAAGAACGCGACGCCCAGGGCGGACCACATCAGCTGGTTGGGGGCGGCCGAGAAGTTCTTCGTGATCAGGTCCCCGGCCTTGTCCAGCCGCCAGATCATCACCAGGCCCAGCCCGTTGAGCAGGGTGGCGATGGGCAGCATCAGCGGGTCCGCGTACGGCGCGAACTTCCGTACGACGAGGTGGGCGACCATGGCCAGGCCGCCCATGCCGCAGCCGTACGCCACCATGCCGCCGGGCAGCGAGCCGTCCATGGCCAGGCCGACGTTCGCATAGGCAAAGATCGGTATCAGGACCGCGAAGAGCAGCAGCAGCAGCTCCGTGTTCCTGCGGTTGGGCGCCCCCTGCGGGGTGATGGTGGTGGTGTTGCCACTGGCGTTGTCGCGGGCGTTGCCGCTGTTGCTGTTGGACAATCCGAAACTGCTCACGGCGTCGGCCGCTCCCCTACGGCTACTGAGTGCACGACTTCGCCAGTTCCTGTTCCTGGGCGGTCAGGGTCGGCTTGCCGCTGTCGGGGCTTCCGGACGCCTGGCCCGGTGCGGGCTGCTTGCCGGTGCCGGGCTTGCTCGTGGCGGTGGGCTGTCCCACCGTCTCCTCCTCGAACGCCGCAGGGCTCGCGGTGGTTCCGGCGGGCTTCGGGGGTGCGGAGGGGGACGGGGGCGCGGACGGGGTCGCACCGGCGTCGGTGGCCGGGACGGCGCCGTGGGCCACCTTCTCGCAGACGGTGGCCTGGGCGTTGAGCTCCTGGACCTTGGTCAGCGCGGCGTCCACGTCGTCCACCGCGATGGTGTTCCGCAGCTGGTCCTGCTGGAGTTGCGACAGGTAGCGCAGCTGGATCGTGGTGTCCTTGTAGACCGAGGAGAGGTCGATGCCGACCAGGCTCTGGTTGACGCCCCGGAAGACCGCCACATGGTCGTCCTTGGCGCCGACGAAGTACTGCTTCTGCGTCCACCGCCAGCCGGCGTAGCCACCGCCGCCGACCAGGCCGAGCGCGATCACCAGGACCAGTGAGCGGCGGAACCACTTGCCGCCGTTGCCGCGCCTGCGGCGGTCCGGCTTCTCCAGGTCGTAGCCGTCGTACCCCTCGGCCGGACCGAACTCGCCGAAGCCCTCCGGCCCGGCGCCGCCGGGCTGCTGGGGGGGTCGGCCGAGGCCGGCGGCGCGGCCGGCCGGGGTGTGCAGCATGTGGTCGGTGGTGGTGGGCGGGCCGTCCGCGACCGCACCCACCACGATGGGGGTGTCGCTGAGCTGGCCGGACAGGGTGTCGCTGTCGCCCACGTCCAGTACGTCGGCCACGATGCAGGTGATGTTGTCGGGGCCGCCGCCGCGCAGGGCGAGCTGGATCAGCTCCTGCACGGTCTGCTGCGGGGAGTAGAAGCTCCCCATGGTCTCTTCGAGCGTCTGGTGGCTGACCACGCCCGACAGGCCGTCGGAGCAGATCATGTACCGGTCGCCGGCCCGCACCTCGCGGATCGACAGGTCGGGCTCGGCCTGGCCCCGGCCGTCGAGGGCGCGCATCAGCAGGGAGCGCTGCGGGTGGGCACCCGCCTCCTCCTCGGTGATCCGGCCCTCGTCGATCAGCCGCTGCACCCAGGTGTGGTCCTGGGTGATCTGGCTGAGCGAGCCGTCGCGCAGCAGATAGGCGCGGGAGTCACCGATGTGCACCATGCCCATCCGCTGGCCGGTCCACAGCATGGCGGTGAGGGTGCAGCCCATGCCTTCGAGCTGGGGGTCCTCCTCGACCATCAGCCGCAGCCGGTCGTTGGCCTGCTGGACGGAGTCGCCCAGCAGGCTGAGCAGGTCGGCGCCGGGGATGTCGTCGTCCAGCTTGACCATGGTGGCCAGCACCTCGGCCGAGGCGACCTCGCCGGCCGCCTGGCCGCCCATGCCGTCGGCCACGGCGAGCAGCCGCGGCCCGGCGTAGCCGGAGTCCTCGTTGTGCTCCCGGATCATGCCGGTGTGCGATCCGGCGGCGAAGCGCAGCACAAGGGTCATGCGGCGTGCGCCCCCTCTCGAACCGTCTCGTCGCGCGCGAAGCCGGCCTCAGCAGGCGTCGCGGCGGCACCGCCCCGCCCATGGCGGTGGGGCTGGCGAGCGGTGGACGTGGTCCGATGCCTCATGCGCTACTACTTCCGCAGCTCGATGACGGTCCTGCCGATACGGATGGGCATCCCCGGCTGCAGCGGCGTGGGGGTGGTGAGCCGCTGCCGGTCCAGGTACGTGCCGTTGGTGGAGCCCAGGTCCTCGACGATCCACTGTCCGCTCTGGTCGGGGTAGATCCTGGCATGCCGCGAGGACGCGTAGTCGTCATCGAGCACGATGGTGGAGTCGTGGGCCCGGCCGAGGGTGATGGTCTGGCCCTGGAGGGCGACCGTCGTCCCGGCGAGCGATCCCTGCACCACCACCAGCTGGGTGGGGGCGCCGCGCCGCTGCCTGGCCTGCTGCGGCTGCGGCCGGGGCTGCTGCTGGCGGGCGCCCTGGGCGGGGCTGGGGGCGGTCGCGGGGCGCCGGGCGGCGCGCTGGGTCACCTTGGTGCCGAAGAGGTCGCTGCGGATCACCTGGACCGCGACGATCACGAACAGCCACAGTACGGCGAGGAAGCCCAACCGCATGACCGTGAGGGTCAGCTCTGACATGTGTGCCCCGCTCTACCCTTCGGCTTGCCGGTAGACGATGGTGGTACTGCCCACGACGATCCGCGAGCCGTCGCGGAGCGTAGCGCGCTGGGTGTGCTGTCCGTCCACCACGATGCCGTTGGTGGAGCCGAGGTCGAGGACCATCGAGGGCGAACCGGGACGGATCTCCGCATGCTTGCGCGAGACGCCCGGATCGTCGATGCGGATGTCGGCCTCGGTGGAGCGCCCGAGCACGGTGGCGGCCCCGGTGAGCTGGTGGCGGGTGCCGTTGACCTCGATCCAGTGCCGGGTGCCCGCCGGGCTGCCGCTGCCGGGGAACGCCCGGACGTTGCCGCCGCCGGGGGCGTGCGGTGGCACTCCGGGGGGTGCGGCGGGCGGCGGTGGCACGGCGTAGCCGCCGGGGGCCTGCTGCTGCCACGGGGCCGCCGGGGGTGCGGCGGGCGGCGGGCTGTAGCCGGTCGGGAGCTCCGCGCGGGAGCCGCCGCCCCACTGCTGCTGCGGGTACCCCTGGGGGCCGGGCCCCGGCGGGGGGCCCTGCTGCTGGGACTCGCTGCCGGCCAGGGTGCGGCTGCGGACGCGGTACAGGCCGGTGTCGAGGTCGTCGGCCTTCTCCAGGTGCACCTGGAGCGGGCCCATGAAGCTGTAGCGCTGGGCGTCGGCGTACTCGCGGACCATGCCGGACAGCTCCTGGCCGAGCTGCCCGGCGTACGGGCTGAGCCGCTCGTGGTCGTGCGGGCTCAGCTCGACGATGAAGTCGTTGGGCACCACGGTGCGGTCGCGGTTCCAGATGCTGGCGTTGTTGTCGCACTCGCGCTGGAGCGCGCCGGCGATCTCCACCGGCTGCACCTCGGACTTGAACACCTTGGCGAAGGTGCCGTTCACGAGACCCTCGAGTCGCTGCTCGAACTTCTTCAGGACTCCCACGGGGCACCTCCTTTCCTCAGGGTTCGCTGCCGTCGCGCCCGGTCCGGCCGACGCCCTTCTGTACTGCGTACTTGCCTACTGATCGTATCCACGTCGCGGGCATCTGTACGGTTCCCCGGCACTCCGGTGCCCGAGGGTGCGCTTGCGCACACTCTCCTCCGCAGGATGCCACTGCGGACGGGCCGAACGGGCGGTCGGAGGGTTGCCGCAGGTCCGGCTTCATCCGTTTGTCGTGCCGCTCCGGTGTGGCCGGCCGCGCGGTTCCCGTCCAGTGATGTTAGAGGCGGCGGCAGGTGCTGTCTGCGGTTGCCCCGGTCGGGGCGGTGCGCGAGGGGGCGTAAGGACACGGATGCCGTCTACCCGTTCGGCGGCCCGGACACGCGGGCCGCCGCCGATCCGGGACCGGTCGGAACGGATTCGAAGGCACCGCAACCGGCGTGCTAATGTTTTCCACGTCGGAAGGGGCACCCGGAAGGGACTCGGACCGGGCACCGAAGCGGAGTGAATCCGGTTTGGAACCGCCGAGGAACATTCGGTAGCATCGAAGACATCACCCATGCGCGGGTGGCGGAATAGGCAGACGCGCTGGATTCAGGTTCCAGTGCCCGAAAGGGCGTGGGGGTTCAACTCCCCCCTCGCGCACAGAGAAGTACCCGAAGAACCGGGTGCCTCGCAATGACCAAGGTCACTGCGGAGCATCCGGTTCTTGGCGTTTCGTGGGTTTACGGGCTCGGGCGTTCCCGGGGATTCAGGGGCGGGCGGTCTCCGGCAGCATCGGCAGCGAGGCGCGGACCAGGAAGCCGCCGCCCGGCAGCGGCCCGGCGGTCAGCAGGCCGCCCAGCAGCTGGGCCCGCTCCCGCAGCCCGACCAGGCCGTGCCCGCCGCCGGGCAGCCGCAGCCGCTCGGCGCCGCCGTCCGGCGGCCCGTTGCGGACCTCCACCCGCAGCAGATCGCCCTCGGCGCGGACCAGCACCGCCACCTCGGCGCCCGGCGCATGCTTGCGGATGTTGGTCAGCGCCTCCTGCACGGTCCGGTACGCGGCCCGCTCGACCGCCTCCGGCCAGGCCCGGGAGCCCCACTCCAGCGCCGTACGGGCGTCCAGTCCGCTGCCGCCGATCAGCCCCGGCAGGTCCGCCAGGGTGGGCTGCGGGGTCAGCTCCCCGGTGGAGCCGCCGGCCGCCCGCAGCACGCCCACCATGTGGCGCAGCTCGTCCAGGGTGCGTACCGACAGCTCCCGGATGGTGCGGCCGGAGTCCTGGGCCACTGGGTCGGCCGAGCCGACCTGGAGCGCGCCGGCCTGGATGCTGATCAGGCTGACCTGGTGCGAGACCACGTCGTGCATCTCCCGGGCCAGCCGGGCCCGCTCGGTGGCCAGCACCCGTTCGGCCAGCAGCCGCTGCTCGCGCCGGCGGCCGCGGGTCAGCTCCTCCAGCCGGGCGGTCAGCTCCGCGCGGGTGCGGACCAGCAGGCCCATCGCGGCCGGTCCGCCGGCCAGCATCAGGCACTCGATGGCGAACAGGGCGGTGTCGCGGTCCAGGCTGATCGGCCAGTAGTCGCTGAACGGCCAGTGGAAGAACTCCGCCAGCGCGAAGAGCGCGGCGCACACCACGATGGTCGGCATCGAGCGGCGGCGGGCGGCGACCGTGTATACGGCGGTCATCGGGGCTATCCAGATGAAGCCGAGCAGGGTGCCGGGCAGGGTGAGCAGCAGCACCGGGACCGGCCGGCGGTTGCGGACCAGCAGGGCCAGCGCGGCGAGGACGGAGGTGGCGGTCTGCAGGCTGCGGCCGAGCTCGTCCACCAGCGCCGCGTCCAGCAGCGACAGCAGGACCAGCACGGTGGTGGGCAGCCGGCGCACCCAGGCGCGGTCGATCCAGGCCCGGTCCACCCGGAGCCGGCCCATCCGCAGCCGGTCTGCCCGGAGCCGGCCCGTCCAGGTCCGCAGGCGGTGGGTGGTGCCGGTCACAGGGCGGGGCCCGTGCCGTGGCCCCGGACCAGCCCGGCCCGGTGGGCGATCACCGCGGCCTGCACCCGGTTGCCCGCGCCGAGCTTGGCCAGGATGGCGCTGATGTGGTCCTTGACCGTGCCGGTGCCCAGGAAGAGCCGATCCGCGATCTCGGCGTTGGACAGGCCCTCGCCCAGCAGTGCCAGGACGTCCAGCTCCCTGGTGGTCATGCAGCGGACCTGGGCGGCGGCCTCGGCGTCCGGGCCGCCGCCGACATAGCCGCCGATCACGGTGGCGGTGACCGCGGGCGAGAGGATGTTGCCGCCGCCCGCCAGCACTCGTACGGCGTGTATCAACTGCTCGGGGGCGGTGTCCTTGAGCAGGAAGCCGGCTGCCCCGGCGCGCAGCGCGGTGCCGATGTACTCATCGGTGTCGAAGGTGCTGAGCATCGACACCACGGGCGGTTCGGTGAGGGAGCGCAGTTGCCGCAGCACCGTGATGCCGTCCACGTCGGGCATCCGGATGTCCAGCAGCACCACCTCCGGCCGGTGGGCGCGCACCGCGTCCACGGCGCCGCCGCCGGAGCAGGTGGCGACCACCTCGATGTCCGGGGCGGAGCCGACGATCAGTTCGAGGCCGGAGCGGACCAGGACCTCGTCGTCCACGATGACGACGCGGATCGGCACGGTTGCCTCCCTTGGCGGTTGAGCGCGGGGCGGTGCTTGCGCGGGGCGGTGCTTTACGCGGGGCGGTGCTTGCGCGGGGGCGGGCGGCTGCGCGCCCCCACCCGAGGGTAGGAGCACCCGGTGGCGGCGGTCCGACCGGCCGGGGTGGCGGGGTGTCGGGATGGCTCCGGTGGGCGCAGGGCGGGGTCACCCGTCAGGGTCGTCCCGGGGGTCGTCCGCCCTGAGGACGACCCGAAGCTGGGTACCGAAGGGTGAGGACAGCGGCGCCGACGCGGCCTAGCGTGCTGTGAGACGCAGAGATCCGACGGGGAAGGTGCGTGTGAACCTGACATCCCGCACGGGGGACGTGCGGCGGGGCACCGTGGGCCCGCTGCTCGGGCGGGCGGCCGCCGCGGAGTGGGGGGAGCTGTGGGCGGCGGTGGGCGGCCGGCTGGCGCGCCGCCGGCTGGCGGCGGTGCCGCTGGCGCTGACGGCCACGCTGCTGGTCCTCCTCTTCGACCTGGTGCAGCAGCTGCCCGGTGGGGCCGGTTTCGTGGAGCGCGTCGGCGTGGTCCGGGCCGGGCTGCCGCTGGAGCTGGAGCTGCTGCGTACGCCGCTCTCGCTGTTCGTGCCTGCGCTGGACCTGCCGGTCTGGGGGGCGCTGGCTCAGGTGCTGGTCGTCTTCGCGGTGGCCGAGATCGTGCTCGGTCGGCCGCTGGCCCTGTTCGTCGCCTACGCCGGTACGGTGGCGGGCACCCTGTATGCGCGGGTCGCCGTCGATGTGGGGCCGGGCGGGTTCCTGGGGCTGCCCGCCACCGACGCGCTGGTCCGGGACGCGGGCCCCTCGGCGGCGGTGGTGGCGCTGGCGATCTGCGCGGCGTGGCGGGCGCGGGCCTGGTTCACCGGGGCCGCCGTGGTGGCGCTGATGGGCACCGAGGCCGCCGTACTGCCCAATCTCGCGGGTCTGGAGCATCTGGCGGCCATCGCCGCGGCGGTGCTGATCGCGGCGCTGGGCGAGGTCTTCGGGGGCTACTGGTCCCGGGTGCTGGCGCTCGCGCGGGCGGCGACCGAGACCGTCCGTACCGCGTCGGGTGCCGCAGCGCGGTAAGCGGCTCAGGGCCGGACGTCCAACTCCGCCCAGACCCGCTTGCCGTCGCCGGGCAGCGGCTCGCAGTCCCAGCGGTCGGCGGTGGCGGAGACCAGCAGCAGCCCCCGGCCGTGCTCCTCCTCGGTGCGAGCGCTGCGCAGCAGGGGCCGGCTGCTGCCCGGGTCGTGCACCGAGAGCCGCAGCACGCGGGGGGCGCCCGGGGTGGGCGGCGGCAGCAGGGCGACCGAGAGGGTGACCGAGCCGGCGTCCGGGTCGGCGGCGGTGCCGTGGGTGATCGCGTTGGTCACCAGCTCGCTGAGGATCAGGGCGGCTGCTGCGGCGGCGTCCTCGTCGGTGTCCGCGCGCCAGGCGGTGAGCAGCCGGCGCAGGGTGGACCGGGCGAGCGGTACGGACTGCGGGCGGGCGGCGAGCGCCATCACCATGCGGCGCGGCGGGGCGGTGGTGCGGGAGGCGGCCGTACGGGAGGTGGCCGTACGGGAGGTGGGGGGCGGAGGGTCGGCCGGGGCGCGGACGGCTCGCGGGTGCGCGGGGGCCGGGGCGGCTGTGGTCCGGGAACCCACCCTGGGGGGATGCACGGCGGCCTTCTCCTCCTGCTCCGGGTGCCGCGTGCCGAGGCGGGTCCGGAAGAGCGGAAGCGAGTCAACGGTTGCGGCAGCGGGTGCTGTCGGCGCACGAATGGCGCGATGGGCTCGATCGTGACGGGTCTACGCGGGATATGGGAAGGAGTCGCGCAGGGTTTTCTGCGCCCGGTGGCGTGCGCGCCCCGGCGCGTGCGCGGTGGGTGAGCTACCGGTAGCGGGCGGGTTGCGTGTGGTAGCCGGGGAGGTGACAGGCTCGCGACAAGGGCTGGATTGCGGGGTCAGCTGGACTCGTTGTACCGCTGGAGGTAGCCGGCCAGCCGCTCCAGGTCGTCGTCGGCCCAGTCGGTGAAGCGCTCGGTGAAGGAGAGCCGGCGCTGCTGGTACGCCTCGGTGAGCATCCGCAGGCCGCGCTCGGACGGCCGCAGGATCTGCCCCCGGTGGTCGTCCGGGTCGGTCTCGCGGACGATGAGGTCGAGCCGCTCCAGCATCGCGGTCTGCCGGCTGACGGTGGACTTGTCGAGCAGGAAGCGGGCGGCCAGGTCGGTGGCGCGGCAGCCGCCGGTCTCCTTGAGGTGGTCGAGCATGCTGTAGGTGACCAGGGAGAGTTCCGGGTGGACCTGGGCGGCGCTGGTGCGGGCGCGACGGGCGAAGGCGGTGAGTTCGCGTTGGATGATGTCGATCGTCGCGTCGCGACCGGGCATGGCGGGGCTCCTTCGGATTTGTTGCAGTATACAACTTTTACCGAGGGGTCCGCGACCGCCCTCCGTCCCCCGCCCTCCGTCCCCCGCCTCAGGCCCGCCGGCTCAGCCCCCGCCGCCTCATGCCTGCCGCCTCACGGCCGGCGCGGCAGCGGCAGCTCGAACCAGACCACCTTGCCCACCGCCTTGCGGGCGGTCCCCCAGCGCGACGACAACTTGCTGACCAGGCCCAGCCCGCGCCCGCCCTCGCCGAGCGGGTCCGACAGCTGGAGCGACGGCAGGTTGTGGTTGTCGTCGCTCACCTCCACCAGCAGCTTGTCCACCCGGATCAGCTGGAGCTGAACGCTGTCCCTCGCCACCCGCAGCGCATTGGTGACCAGCTCGCTGACCAGCAGCAGCGCGGTGTCGCAGAGCCCGTCCAACTGCCAGGCCGCCAACTGCTCGCGGACCAGCGCGCGGGCCCGCCCCACCTCGGACGGGTCGGGCCCCAGCCGCCAGGTGACCACGTCCGGCGAGGACACCCCGTCGAACCGGGCCACCAGCAGCGCCACATCGTCCTTGCGGTCGTCGGAGTGCAGCCGCGCCAGCACCGTGTCGCACGCCTCCTCCGGGGTGCGCCGGGGGTCGATCAGATTGCCGCACAGGGCGGCCAGCCCGTCCCCTATGTCGCCGCCCCGCACCTCCACCAGGCCGTCCGTGCACAGCACCAGCATGCTGCCGTCCTCGACCGCGATCTCCTGCGCGATGAACGGCACCCCGCCCACCCCGATCGGCGCCCCCTCCGGGATCTGCAACAGCTCGCTGCGCCCGTCCGGGTGGACCAGCACCGGCGGCACATGGCCGGCGTTGGCCAGCGTGCAGGTCCGGTTGATCGGGTCGTACACCGCGTAGAGGCAGGTCGCCAGGTGGTCGTCGCCCAGCCGGTGGGCCAGGTTGTCCAGATGGCGCAGCAGCTGTCCCGGCGGCAGGTCCAGCGCGGCCAGCGTCTGCACCGCCGTACGGAACCGGCCCATGGCGGCGGCGGAGTGCAGCCCGTGGCCCATCACATCGCCGACCACCAGGGCGACCCGGCTGCCCGGCAGCTGCACCGCGTCGAACCAGTCGCCGCCCACCTGGGCGCGGCGGTTGCCCGGCATGTAGCGGTGGGCGATCTGCACCCCGGGGATACGCGGCGGCCGGGTGGGGATCATGCTGCGCTGGAGGGTGGCGGCGACCTTGGACTCGGCGCGGTGCAGCCGGGCGTTGTCCAGCGACAGCGCGGCGCGGGCGGCCAGCTCGCGCAGCGGCACCGCGTCGTTCTCGTCGAAGGCGGCCCGGTCGGGCAGCCGCAGCAGCTTCAGCAGGCCGAGCACGGTGCCGCGCGCGGCCAGCGGCAGCACCAGCATCGAGCGGCCGGAGACCTGCGGCACCAGCGCCGGGCCGCCGCCCAGCGCCGTCGCGTAGTCCTCGGCCAACTCCGCGTCGATCACCGGCACCAGCACCGGCTGGTTGGACTGGAGCGCCAGACCGGGCGGGGTGGCGCGCGGCATCGCCAGCAGGCTGCCCTCCGCCTGGACGTGCTCCCAGTGACCCGGCGTCTCGGTGTGCACCAGGGCCAGCCGGCGCAGCGTGGTGTCGTCGTCCGGCAGGCCCTCGGGCAGCTCGGCGTCGGAGATCAGCCCGTCCAGCAGGTCCACGCAGGCGAAGTCCGCGATCCGGGGCACCAGCACCTGGCACAGCTCCCGGGCGGTGGTGTCCAGCTCCAGCGTGGTGCCGACCTTGCCGCCCGCCTCGTTCAGCAGGGCGAACTGCTCGCCGCCGGGGCCGGTGCTCAGCAGCGGCAGCAGCGTGGAGCCCCGGGGCGGCGCCCCGAGCGGTGAAGCGTCGCGCGGGCCGGGCACCGAGCCGGACGGGATGACCATCCGCAGCCCGATCGCGCTCCCGGCCGGGGTCGCCGGGGCCGTCGGGGCCGCGGCCCAGTCCGGCGGCAGCATGTGCACACCACGGGAGACCCGCTGCTGCGCCGTGGGGTAGCGGCGGCCCAGCCCGGTGGTGACCCGCGCCCCGGCCGCCTCCGGCGGCTCGTACGGCAGCACCGGCAGCACCGCCGATCCGTCCACCCGCAGGGCCGGCAGCCCGGCCGCGCCGATCTGCCGCAGCAGCCGCTGGCGCCGCTCGTTGCCGGTGCGGGGCAGGGCGGCGGCCAGCCGGGTGGTGATCCCCGGCGAGGTGGGCGTGTCCGGGCCGCAGACGGTGGCGGCGACGCGCAGCGGGCCGCCCTGCGGCGGCACGGCGGCGTACGGCAGCAGTCGGGAGCCCAGGGCCAGCCGGGGGCCGCCGCGCAGCGGGCGGGCGTCGGCGGCCAGCACCAGCAGGCTGCGGCCGGTCGGCTCGGACAGCCGGTACACCCACCAGAGCACGTCGCGCACCCGGTCCTCGCGGTCCGTGACCGGCAGCGACCCGGCCCAGCAGCCGGTGGCGGCGGTGTGCTCGCCCAGCAGGTCCAGCGCGTCGCGGCCGAGGCCGATGGCGCCGGGGCGGGTCTCGTGGACGGGCAGCAGCCCGGTGGCGGCGCGGCCCAGCACCGCGTCCGAGCGGTGGCCGAACAGCTCCTCGGCCGATCGGCTCCAGTGCGCCACGCAGCCGTCCGGATCGACCACCAGCGAGGCGAGCCGGACCAGCGCCACCACCCCGGTGGGCGTGGCGTCGGCGGCCGGGGCGAGCGTCGGGGTCGACGCGGGCGTACCAGGGTTCGGCACGGAGGTGCCCTCTTCCAGCATGGGGTTAGTCTGCTCCCGCCTGGCTGCGCGCCCCCACCGGGTCCCGGACGCGCCGGCGGCGCCGGCGGGGCGCACCGCGCGGATCACCAGGCAAGCACGAATGCGGGTGCCGTTGCCGGGAATTGCGGAAGATTGTGATCTGCGGGCGTGCGCCCCCCGCCGGGCGCCGGGTGCCCGGTCGGCCGCTGTGTAGGCTGGGCGGCTCGCGGCCCCGCCCGCCCGGCCGGGCCACGAAGCGGCCCGGACGAGGCGGGCCCGGGACAGGTCGGGCCCGGACGAGTCGAGCAGCGAGGCGAGCAGTGACCGCGGAGAGCCCCGTCCAGTGGACCGACCCCGAGCAGCAGGCCCTGGAGCTGAAGGTGGCCGCCGTGGAGGCGGCGTTGGTGGACCTGGAGATCGAGGTCGAGACGCTGCGGGTGGAGATCGACAACTTCGCGCTGCTGCACCACCAGCGGCTCGGCCCGATGTACGTCCACCTCGATGAGCTGGAGGCGCTGATCGCGGAGGCCGTCGCGGCCCGCACCGGCGCCGCCGAGGACATCCGCCGCGCCTATCAGGCACGCAGCGCGGTCACCCCGCTGCCGGAGCTGGACGGCCTCTTCGAGCCGGACGGGCCGTTCGGCCCGGACGCCCCCTCCGGCCGGGGCGGCCCCGCCGCCGACGCCGGACCGGCGCCGCAGGCCGAGGCCCCGCGCCGGGTGCGGCCCGGCAAGGAGGCCCAGCGGCTCTACCGCGAACTGGCCCGCAGCGCCCACCCCGACCTCACCACCGACCCCACCGAGCAGCAGCGCCGCAGCGCCTTCATCGCCCGGGTCAACGACGCGTACGCGCACGGCGACGAACCGGCGCTGCTGGCCCTGGCGGACGAGTGGGCCGCCACCCGCAGCGGCCCGGCCGCCGCGACCGCCGTACCGGACCGCACCGAGTGGCTGCGGCAGCGGCTCGGCTGGCTGGTCGCCCGGATCGAGCGGCTCGCCGAGGAGCAGGTGCGGCTGGAGTCCGGTCCGATGGGTCGGCTGCTGAAGCTCTCCCCCGAGGACCCGGACCGGCTGCTGGACGAGATCGCGGAGCAATTGCTGGCCCGCGCCGCCGAGCAGCAGGCCGAACTCGACCGGCTGCTCGGCGCCGCCGGGTGAGAATGGGCGGGAACGCCCAGCCGACTGCCTCCGGGAGACCGACCATGTTCCACACCCAGGTGCCCACCGTGGACGCCGCCTCCGTACCGGCCGATGCCGCGCTGCTCGACGTCCGCGAGCAGGACGAGTGGGACGCCGGGCACGTCGACTCGGCGCTGCACATCCCGATCGGTGAGGTCGTCGCCCGGCTCGACGAGCTGCCCGACGACCGGCTGTTCGTGGTCTGCCGGGTCGGCGGGCGCTCCGCGCAGGTGGTGCAGTACCTGGTCGCCCAGGGCCGCGACGCGGTGAACATCGAGGGCGGCATGTACGCCTGGGAGGCGGCGGGCCGTCCGATGGCCAGCAGCGACGGCAGCGAGCCGTTCGTGCTCTGACGGGTGTCCGGAGAGGCGGGCCGTCCGGAGGCGGCGGGCCGTCCGGAGGATGGCGGGCTGTCGGAAGCCGGCGGGCCGCCCGGGAAAACCCCGCGCGCCGCGCCGCGTGCCGCGCGAGGATGCCCACGACCGTCCGACGACCACAGCGGGGAGCCCGGCATGGCGGACACGGCAGTACTGACCGGCGAGTCGGTGACCCTGCGCAGCATCGACCCGGCGGCCGCCGCCGACCTGCGGTCCGGCGGCTCCGGCGGGCTGCCCTGGGTCCCGGACGGCCCGTACGAGGGCACCCGGGACGCCGCCGCGATGCTGGTGCAGGCGGCCGAGGCCGGGTGCTACCGGCCCGAGTGGGGGGTGTACGCCATCGTGCGGCGCGGCGACGGCGCGGCGGTGGGCGGCATCGGCTTCCACGGCCCGCCGGACGGCGGGCGGGTGGAGATCGGCTACGACTTGGCGGAGTCGGCCCGGGGCAGCGGCCATGCCACCGAGGCGGTGCGGCTGCTCACCGCGTGGGCGCTGGCCGACCCGGCGGCGGTGCGGGTGGTGGTGGCGGCGGTGGAGCCCGGCAACGGGGCCTCGCAGCGGGTGCTGGAGCGGGCCGGGTTCGAGCGGGTCGGGCGGGACGGCGCGGGGCTGCTGCGCTATGAGCGGCGGGCCTGAGCGGAGGGGCATACCGGAGAAAACGCACCGGAAAAATGCTGTCGTACCGGACAGCAGTCGTCCTTGTGCTGTCGTGCGACCGGCCGCCTCGGTACCGTGCGGGGACGCATGGCGAGTCGGCGAGGTGTCCGGGAGTGTGATGGAGCAGCCCAGCGGTGAGGTGCCCGAGCGGTCGGCACCGCCCGACGAACCGACGGCCGGGCAGGCGGGGCCGTCCGAGCCGGAGCAGCCGTCCACACCGGAGCAGCCGTCCGACCCGGCGGCGTCGTCCGACCCGGCGGAGCCGGACGGGCCCAAGGAGCCGGAGCAGCCCGCCACGGCGCCCGGCCGCGCCTGGTCCACCTCGGCGCTGGCCCTGCTGTCGATGTCCGCCGTGCTGCTCGCCGGAGCCACGGCCTGGCACCTGGGCGCCGTCTTCCTGGACATCGCGCCGAGCAACACCGTCTCGCAGCAGTACCGGCAGCAGGTCGACGAGTGGGTCTACCCCGAGTTCGAGCAGAACTGGAAGCTGTTCGCCCCCAATCCGCTCCAGCAGAACATCGCGGTGGAGGCCCGGGTGCAGACCCTCGGTCAGGACGGCAGCCACCACACCGGACAGTGGATCGGCCTCACCGCCCAGGACGTCGCCCGCATCCGGCACAACCCCATCCCCGGCCATGTCGACCAGAATCTGCTGCGCCGGGCCTGGGACCTGTACAGCGGTTCGCACAACTCCAACGGCGACGCCACCGACGGGCAGCGCAGCGAGCTGCACCAGCAGTACCTGAAGCGGATCGTGCTCCAGCGGCTGGGCCGCGAGCAGCAGGGCGAGCGGGTCGTCGAGGTGCAGCTGCGGGCGGGCACCACCAGCGTCTCGCCGCCGCCGTGGAGCAGTGAGAGCTGGGCCACCGGCACCAGCTACCAGGAGACGCCGTGGTGGCCGGTGTCCGATCAGGACTACGCGGGGCTGTGAGATGGACACCGACACGGACACCGACACCGGCGGCGGCCCGGAGGGCGGCAGCGGCAGGCCCACTGCCCCCGCCGTCCAGCTGCCCGGCCCCCGCACCGCCGAGCCCGAGGCCGAGCGCCCTGCGGCCGACGCCGACGCCGACGCTGCGCCCGGGGGCGGGGACGCTCCCGTCCCGGCGCCGCGCCGGGGGCCGCTGGACCGGCTGAGCGACCTGTTCGCCACCGGTTTCGACACCTTCATCGGCCGGGTGCTGGGCCCGCACCAGGCCGCCGTGGTGCGGATCGGCTTCGGCCTGACCTTCGCCCTGTTCCTGCTGCGCGAGTGGCCCGAGCGCCGCGTCCTGTACGGCGACCGGGCCCCCTGGAGCCTGGACCTGGCCCGGCAGCTGCTCGCCGGCAACCACTCCTTCACCGTGCTGCCCTGGTCCAATGGCGGCTGGTGGTTCGAACTCGTCTACCACCTGGCGATCCTCGCCGCCGTGGCCGTGACGCTGGGCTGGCGCACCCGGGCCATGACCGTGCTCTACATGCTCGGCGTGCTCTCCATCCAGAACCGGAACGTCTTCGTCGGTGACGGCGGCGACAACGTCATCCACCTGATGGCGATCTACCTGGTCTTCACCCGCTGCGGCCAGGTCTGGTCCCTGGACGCCCGGCGCGCCCGCCGGGGCGCGGGCGACGGCCGTACCGGCGTGCTGCTCTGGTCGGTGCTGGGTGCGCTGCTGCTCTGGGTGCAGCTCTCCGGCTTCTCCGGCGACTCGCTCGACATGACCTCGGACAGCTGGCCGCACCTGGGCTGGGGCACCGTGCTGTGGGCGATCTGGGCGGCGCACGGCCTGTGGTGGGCGGTCAACCGCCACCGGCCGGGCCATGAGCTGCGGGCGCTGCTGGACGCGGGCGCCACCATGCTGCACAACTGCGCGATGCTGGTGATCGCGGTGCAGGTCTGCTTCATCTACTCCACGGCCGGCTGGTACAAGATCCAGGGCTCCCGCTGGCAGGACGGCAGTGCGCTGTACTACCCGCTGCACCTGGACTACTTCACCCCGTGGCCGTGGCTGGCCGGGCTGCTGGCCGGCAATATGCTCGCGGTCTTCCTGATCTCGTACGGCACCGTCGCGGTGCAGGTGGCGTTCCCGTTCACCCTGTTCAACCGGCGGGTGAAGAACGTCCTGCTGGCCATGATGATGCTTGAGCACGCCGGGATCGCGGTGGCCCTGGGGCTGCCGATCTTCTCGCTCTCGATGATCTCCGCCGACGCGGTCTTCCTGCCCACCGCCTTCCTGCTCTGGTTGGGCGGCCGGGTCACCGGTCTGTGGGGGCGGTCGGCCGCCGGTACGCGCCCGGCGCGCACCCCCGGGAGCCCGGCCGGAAGCCCAGATGAGAGCCCAGCCGAGAACCTGACCGAGAGCCCCGCGCCGGCCCCGTGACCGGCGCGGGGCCGGGGTGCGCGCCGGTCCCGACTACCCTCGTGGCGTGAGCAGCACCCCCATCGCGCCCGAGGGCGACCGGCTCGACGGTGTCCGGCCTGACAGTGTCCGGCCCGGCGGCGCCCCGCAGGACGGCGACCCGCACGACGGCGACCAGTACGACGACGGCTTCGGCCGTGAGGTCGGGGTCGGGCCGCACCCGCTGCCGTGGCCGGAGGGGGAGCGGTACGACCCGGAGCTGCTGGCGCACGGTGACCGCCGCAATGTCGTGGACCGCTACCGGTACTGGACCCGGGAGGCGGTGGTCGCGGACCTGGACACCCGGCGGCACCCGTTCCATGTCGCGGTGGAGAACTGGACGCACGACTTCAACATCGGCTCGGTGGTGCGGACCGCCAACGCCTTCCTGACCGAGCAGGTGCACATCGTGGGCCGCCGCCGCTGGAACCGGCGCGGCGCGATGGTGACCGACCGCTACCAGCATGTGCGCCACCATGCGGAGGTGGCCTCGCTGGCGGCCTTCGCCGCCGAGCGCGACCTGCCGATCATCGGCATCGACAACCTCCCCGGCGCCGTCCCGCTGGAGACCACCGAGCTGCCGCGCCGCTGCATCCTGCTCTTCGGCCAGGAGGGCCCGGGGCTCACCGAGGAGGCGTGGCAGCACGCCTCGCTGGTCTGCTCCATCGCGCAGTTCGGCTCCACCCGCTCCATCAACGCGGGCGCCGCCGCCGCCATCGCCATGCACACCTGGGTCCGCAGCCACGCCGAGATCCCCGCCGCCGGGTCCTAGCCGACCCGGCGGCCGCTACGGGGTCTGCGGCCAGGGGCGCACCAGTGTGGTGAGGTGCCGGGTGAGCTGGGCGAGCTCGGCGTCACCGAGGCGTGCGGTCAGCTCGGTGACGCGGCGGGCGATCTCGGCGGTGCCCTGGTCCGCGAGCCGGCTGCCGTCGGCGGTGAGCGAGACCAGGACCGCGCGGCCGTCGTGGGGTGACGGGGAGCGCCGGACCAGGCCGCGCTTCTCGGCGCGGCTGACCAGCCCGGTCATGGACGACTTGTCCAGACCGAGGTGGCGGCCGAGTTCGAGCATGCCGACCTGCCGGTCCCGCAGCACGCCCAGCAGCCTGATCTGAGTGACCGACAGGTCGTGTTCGGCTCCGGCGGCGGACAGGACGCCCTGGACCAGGAAGGACAGCTGCACCAGTGCGTCCACCGGGCCCAGGGGCCGGGTGTCCGGGAGGCCGAGGGGGCTGCCAGTGCTCATGGGAGGAGTCTACTTGACCTAGTACGCGGCACGAACTACCTTCCATTTAGTACGTGCCGCGAACCAAATGATGGCGGCAGTCGCCCCGGGCCCAGGCGCCCCGCGCTCGCCGGCCGGACAGGAGTAACCCCATGCACGCCGCAGTCGTCCGCAGCTTCGACACCCCGCCGCGCTTCGACACCTTCCCGACCCCCACCGCCACCGGTGACCACCAGGTCCTGGTCGACGTCCTGGCCGCCGGCCTGCACCCCCGGGTGCGCTCGGCCGCCGACGGCAGCCACTACACCTCCGACGGCGCCCTGCCCATGGTCCCCGGCGTCGACGGGGTCGGCCGGACCCCGGACGGCGAACTGCTCTACTTCGTCGCCGCCGACGACGTACCGGGCACCATGGCCGAGCAGGCCGTCGTCGACCGCCGCCGCGCCATCACCCTGCCCGCCGGGACCGACCCGGCGGCCGTGGCCGCCGCCATGAACCCCGGCATGTCCTCCTGGCTCGCCCTGCGCAGCCGGGTCGGCTTCCGGCCCGGTGGGTCCGTGCTGGTCCTGGGCGCCACCGGCAACTCCGGCCAACTCGCCGTCCAGATCGCCAAGCACCTGGGAGCCGCCCGGGTGATCGGCGCCGGCCGCGACCGCCGGCGCCTGGAACTGCTGACGGACCTCGGGGCGGACGAGGTCGTCTCGCTGGACGGCGACGAGCAGGACGTCGCCGACCGGCTCGGCCGCGCCGCCTCGGACGTCGACGTCGTCATCGACTACCTGTGGGGGCGCCCCACCCAGCTGGCCATGCCCGCGCTGCTGACCGCCCGCCGCGAGCGCGCCAAGGCCCTGGCCTGGGTCCAGATCGGGTCCATGGCGGGCCGGGACATCACCCTGCCCTCGTACCTGCTGCGCGCGGCGAACCTCACCATCCTGGGCAGCGGCCAGGGCTCCCTGACCACCGCCGGCATCGTGGCCGAACTGCCCTCCCTCGCCGTGGAGATCGCCGCCGGCACCCTGGCCGTGGACCCGCTGCCCATGCCGCTCTCCCAGGTCGAGCGGGCCTGGGCCGCCACCCCCGCCCCGGGCGGGCGCATCGTCCTGATGCCCGGCACCTGATCCGCCCGGCACCTGATCCGGCCGGCGCCGGTCACGAGCCGGCCGGGGGGCCCAGGTGGGTGGTGAGGGCGGTGTGGAGGGTGGCCGGGGCGGGGGAGTCGGCGGCCCAGGCGGTGTAGCCGTCGGGGCGGACCAGCAGGGTGGTGGCCGGGCCGCCGGCCGGGGTGGCGGGCAGCAGCCGGTCGGCCCAGGGGCGGGCCGCCTCGGGGGAGCGGCCGACCAGGACGGACCTGCCGGTGCGCAGCGCCTCGTACAGCCGCTGCGGTGTGCCGTCCGGCCCGGTGAGCCGCAGGTCGGGGACCCGGCGGCCGGTCAGCGGGTGGGCGCCGCGCGGGGCCGGGTAGGCGATGCCGATGCCGGAGACCTGGCGGGTGGCGCGCCGGGTCACCGGGCGGAGGTGGGAGCCCAGCCGGACCAGGGCCGTGATCGGGGCGCCGGCGGCGGTGGAGCCGGCCAGGGCGAACCGGATCAGCGCGCCGGAGCTGCGCAGCACCTTGCGGCCGACCGGGTGCCGCTCGGCGTGGTAGCTGTCCAGCAGCCCGGCCGGGGCGTGGCCGTGCACGGCGGCGGCGAGCTTCCAGCCGAGGTTGACGGCGTCCTGGAGGCCGGTGTTCATGCCCTGGCCGCCGGCCGGGGAGTGGCAGTGCGCGGCGTCGCCGGCCAGGAAGACCCGGCCGGAGCGGTACTGCGACACCTGCCGCTCGTCGCTGTGGAAGCGGGACGTCCAGCGCGCCTCGCCCATGCCGTAGTCGTCCCCGAGGGTCCGCCGCAGCACCTCGCGCAGCTCAGCGAGGTCCACCGGGGCGTCGTCGGGGAGCCGGTGGTGCCGGTTCCAGGCGATGGCCCGGTACCAGCCGTCACCGAAGGGGACGAGGAGGCCGAAGCCGCCCCGCCCGGCGGCGGCCAGGAGCACTTCGCCGGGCGGGTGCGTCAGCCGTACGTCCGCCAGCATCATCGAGCTGACCACCGACTCGCCGGGGAAGGGCAGGTCCAGCAGCTGCCGCACCGCGCTGCGCACGCCGTCCGCGCCGACCGCGTACCGGGCGCGGTGGGTGGCGGTGCCGCCGCTGCCGTCGCGGACGTCCAGCTCCACGCCGTCCGGGTCCTGGCGCAGCCCGGTCACCTCGGCGTCGCGCAGGATGCGGGCACCGGCGGCCAGCGCCCGCCGCTCCAGCACCCGTTCGGTGTTGTACTGCGGGGTGATCAGTACGAACGGGAACCGGCTGCGCAGCTGGGAGAGGTCGATCCGCAGCTGTCCGAAGAAGCGCAGTGAGCTCAGCGCGGTGCCGGTGGCGATCAGCTCGTCGGCCAGGCCCCGGGCGTCCAGCTGCTCCAGGGTGCGGGCGTGCACGGCGAAGGCGCGGGTGAGCCCTGATTCGGCCGTGCGCCGCTCCAGGACGGTGACGCCGACGCCGGCGGCGGCGAGGTCGCCGGCCAGCAGCAGGCCGGTGGGGCCGGCGCCGGCGATGAGGACATCGGTGGTGCTGGTGCGGTCAGGCATGGTCGCCCCCTGGGGTTCGCCGGGCCGGTCGGCCCTGCGGTCAACACCTGTTGACTTCAACGCTAGGACGGCGTCCCTGGTATGTCAACGACCGTTGGCCTACAGTTGTTGACGTGATCGAGAGACCGCCGCGCCCCCGCAGCTCGGACGCCACCAGGGCCGCCATCCTGGCCGCCGCCCGCACCCGGTTCGCCGCCGACGGCTACGACCGCGCCACCATCCGCGCCATCGCCGCCGACGCGCGTATCGACCCGGCGATGGTGATGCGGTACTTCGGCTCCAAGGAGCAGCTGTTCGCGGCCGCCGCCTCGGTCACCGAGGTCGACCTGCGGATACCGGCGCTGGCCGCGCTGCCGCCGGACCGGATCGGCGCGGGCGTCGTCGCCCACTTCCTGGCGCGCTGGGAGGGCGACGAGGCGCTCCAGGTGATGCTGCGCTCCGCCGCCACCAACGAGACCGCCGCCGAGCGCGCCCGGGACGCCTTCGCCGGGCAGGTCGCGCCCGCCGTGGCCGCGCTGCACCGGGACCCGGCCGAGGCGCGGGCCCGCGCCGCGCTGGTGGCCACCCAGCTGATCGGCCTGGCGATGTGCCGCTACGTCCTGCGGCTGCCGCCGGTGGTGGAGATGGACCGCGAAGAGCTGGTGGCGCGGTTCGGCCCGCTGGTACAGGCCGTGCTGACCTAGCGTCACCGGCGGCCCGCGCGGTTCCCGGTACGCTCGTCGGCCGCCGTCACTGCCGGGGCTGTGAGCCGCCCCGGTATGAGCCGGACGGCGACCCGGGGCCCGGCACCCCGTCCCGACAGCGGCGCCGACGCCCCCGGGCGCCAGATCGAGGGCGGTGTCGCGTTCCTGCCCGCCCCGGGCGCCTCGCCCCGGACGCCTCGCCCCGGGCGCCTCGCCCCGGGCGCCTCGCCCCGGGCGTCCCGTACGGCGGGGAGCCGGGCACGCCGCCGTGGTCCGCCTCGTCCTGCTGCGGACCCGGGTCGTCCGCCCCCGGCGGGCCGCCGGACGCCGGAGCCGACCCCACGTCAGCCCCGGCGCCGGTGCCGCCCGCTCAGGCGTGCCGGCGGACCTCCACCGTGCGGAACCGGCCGGCCACGAAGGCGGCGTCGCAGTACGCCGAGTTGGCCGCCGGGTTGGCGCCGGTGCCGTGCAGGTCGGAGAAGGCGGCGGTCTGGTTGGCGTAGACGCCGCCGGTGAGGTTGAGGGAGAGCGACACCCCGGCGTCCAGGCAGGCGTCCACCAGCGCCGCCTCCACCTCCGGCGAGGTGGTCCAGGCGGCGGCGGTCATCGCGCCCTGCTCCCGGGTGGTGCTGCGCAGCAGCTCCACCGCGTCGGCCGTGGAGTCCACCGCGATGGCGAAGGAGACCGGGCCGAAGCACTCGCTGCGGAAGGTCGCCTCGTCGTCCGGCTTGGCCGCGTCCGCCTTGACCAGCGCGGGCGTCCGCACCAGCGCGTCCGGGAAGTCCGGGACGGCCACCGGGCGCGGGGCCAGGGCCAGTTCGCCGTAGCCGCCCTCCAGGGCCTGCCCGATCCGCTCCGCCACCCCGGGGTTGACCACCGCGCCCAGGATCGCGGCGGCGCGGGCGTCGTCACCGAGCAGCGCTCCCACCGCCGCCGCCAGGTCGGCCACCACCTCGTCGTACGACTTGTCGCCCTGGTCGGTGGCGATGCCGCCGCGCGGGATCAGCAGGTTCTGCGGGGTGGTGCACATCTGGCCGCTGTACAGCGAGAGCGAGAAGGCGAGGTTGTTCAGCAGCCCGGCGTAGTCGTCGGTGGAGTCGATGACGGCGGTGTTGACGCCCGCCTTCTCGGTGTAGACCTCCGCCTGGGTGGCGTGCGCCTCCAGCCAGTCGCCGAAGGCGCTGGAGCCGGTGTAGTCGATGATCCGCACCTCGGGGTGGAGCGCCAGCACCTTCGCCAGGCCCTCGCCCGGCTGCTCGGCGGCCAGGGTGACCACATTCGGGTCGAAGCCCGCCTCGGCCAGCACCTCGCGGGCGATCCGTACGGTGAGCGCCAGCGGCAGCACCGCGCGCGGGTGCGGCTTGACGACCACCGGGTTGCCGGTGGCCAGCGAGGCGAACAGGCCCGGGTAGCCGTTCCAGGTGGGGAAGGTGTTGCAGCCCACCAGCAGGGCGACGCCGCGCGGCACGGCGGTGAAGGTCTTCTCCATCACCAGCGGGTCGCGCCTGCCCTGCGGCTTGGTCCAGCCCGCCCGCCGGGGCAGCCGGGTCTGCTCGGCGTACGCGTAGGCCACCGCCTCCAGGCCGCGGTCCTGGGCATGGGTGCCGCCGGCCTGGAACGCCATGCCGTACGCCTGCCCGGTGGTGTGCATCACGGCCTGGGCGAACTCGTGCGAGCGGGCGTTGATCCGGGCCAGCACCTCCAGGCAGACCGCCGCCCGGGTCAGCGGCCCGGCCGCCGCCCAGCCGGGCTGCGCGGCCCGCGCGGCGGCGACCAGCGCCTCCGGGTCGGCGTGCGGGTAGCGGACGCCGAGCACCGGGCCGTACGGGGAGACCTCCTCGCCGGTCTCGCCGTCGGCGCCGGGCTGGTCCAGCTCGAAGGGCCTGCCGAGCAGCGCGTCGAAGGCGGCCCGGCCGTCGGCCGCCGCGCTCTCCCCGTACGCCTTGGGGATCTCGGGGTAGGGCGACCAGTAGTCCCGGTCGGTGAGCGCGGCCAGCGCCCGGTCGAGGGTCTCCCGGTGCCGTTCGACCAGCCCGGAGGCGGCCGGGGTGGTCGGCTCGGGGCCGCGGTCCGCTGCTGCCATGGTGTGCGCTCCTCTGCGGGGAGGGTGGGGGCGGAAGCTGGGAGGGTGGGTGGCGCTTCTCCGCCGCGCCGGAGACGCGGGGAGGGCCCTGCCTCAGCGTAACCGAATGATTGGTCGGTTCAAGAGGGTGGCGGCCCGGATTCCCGCCCGGCCGGAGAACCGTTGCTCCATCGGTGGATACTCGTGCCCATGGTCGACAACACGCCGCCACCCGCCGCCCGGCCCCGCGCCGCCGTGCCGCCGGGCGGCCGCCGGGACAGCTACACGGTGGAGTCGCTGCTCGCGGTGACCGTCGAGGTCTTCAACACGCGCGGCTACGACGGCACCTCCATGGAGGACCTCTCCCGGGCGGCCGGCATCTCCAAGTCGTCCATCTACCACCACGTCCGGGGCAAGGAGGAGCTGCTGCGCCTCGCCGTCGGCCGGGCGCTGGACGGGCTGTTCGCCATCCTGGAGGAGCCCCGCGCCCGCACCGGCCGCCCGGTGGAGCGGCTGGAGCACGTGGTGCGGCGCACCGCCGAGGTGCTGCTCGCCGAACTGCCGTACGTCACCCTGCTGCTGCGGGTGCGCGGCAACACCGCCGCCGAGCAGTGGGCGCTCGGGCGGCGGCGCGACTTCGACCACCGGGTGGCGGAGCTGGTGGGCGCGGCGGCGGCCGACGGCGACCTGCGCGGGGACGTACCGCCCCGGCTGGCCACCCGGCTGCTCTTCGGCATGATCAACTCCATTGTGGAGTGGTACCACCCGGCCGCCGAGGCCGACGGCGGCGCCGAATCCGGCTCCGCCTCCGCCGAGCACATCGTGGACGCCGTGGTCCGGCTCGCCTTCGACGGGCTGCGGCGGCCCGGCCAGGGCTGAGGCAGGCGAGGGGACCGGGCGCGGGCGGCTCAGTCCGGCTGCGGCGGCACCTGGTCCGTCTCGTCGAAGACCAGCAGGGTCTGGGTGCCCAGCACGGCCGGCAGGCTCTGGATGCGGCCCAGCACCAGCTCCCGCAGCGCCCGGTTGTCCGCCGTGTGCACCAGCAGCAGCACGTCGAACTCCCCGCTCACCAGCGCGATGTGCTCCACGCCCGGCAGGGTGAGCAGCTGCTCCCGCACCGTGCGCCAGGAGTTCTGCACGATCTTCAGCGTGACGTACGCGGAGGCCCCCTGGCCGGCCCGCTCATGGTCGACCCGCGCGGTGAAGCCACGGATCACCCCGTCCTCCATCATCCGCGCGATCCGGGCGTAGGCGTTGGCCCGCGAGACGTGCACCTGCTCGGCGACCGAGCGGATCGACGCCCGGCCGTCCTGCTGGAGCAGCCGCAGGATCGCCCGGTCGATCCGGTCCAGCGCCCGGCCGCCGCCCGGCTGGCCCGTACCGTTCCCGTTCGTACCGTTCGCGCCGTTCGTCCCGCTCGCGGGCGGACCCGACGTCGCCCGGTCGCCCGGTGCCTCGCCCCGACCCGGCGACCGACCCGCGCCGGTCAGCGGGCCGCGGCGCTCCGGGGCCGCGCCGCCGGTCCCGGCCATCTGTTCAGCGGACATGTCCCCCCGCCCTTCCCATGTGGACGTCCTGCCCCCAGTCGACCGCCCGGTCGGCAGTTTGTCCACCACTTGTGCAGCCCTGTGGCCAAAGTGAACAGGCAACCGAACAATCGGTAGGGAGAGCGGCCCCGTGGACACCACACCCGGCACCGCCGCCCCACCGGTACCACGCCGGGCGCCGCCACCCCCCCCGACGCCGCCCGGCGCGACCTCCCCACCCGCACGGAGGTGCCCACGATGACCGTCCTGGACCAGCAGCCGGGAACACCCGGCCCGGCCCACCACGCCCCACCCTGGCGGCCCGGCGCCCGAGCCCCGCGCACCGACCCCGCGCCGCTGCTCCCCGACCCCGCCCCGGTCCGGGTGCTGGGCACCCCGGCCGCCGCCGCGCTCGACCCCGCGCTGCTGCGCGACCTGCACCGCCGCCTGGTGGTCGGCCGCCGCTACAACCAGCAGGCCACCACCCTCACCAAGCAGGGCAGGCTCGCCGTCTACCCCGCCTCCACCGGCCAGGAGGCCTGCCAGGTCGCCGCCGCCACCGTGCTGCGCGCCGACGACTGGCTCTTCCCCAGCTACCGCGACACCCTCGCCGTGGTCTCCCGGGGCGTCGACCCGCTGGAGGCGCTGACCCTGCTGCGCGGCGACGCGCACAGCGGCTGGGACCCGGTGCGGTGGCGCACCGCCCCGCTCTCCACCCCGCTGGCCACCCAGGCCCCGCACGCCGTCGGGCTCGCCCACGCCGCCCGGCTGCGCGGCCATGACACCGTCGCGCTGGCCCTGGTCGGCGACGGCGGCACCAGCGAGGGCGACTTCCACGAGGCGCTCAACTTCGCCGCCGTACTGAACGCCCCGGTGGTCTTCCTGGTGCAGAACAACGGCTACGCCATCTCGGTGCCGCTCGCCAAGCAGTCCGCCGCGCCCAGCCTGGCCCACAAGGCGGTCGGCTACGGCATGGCCGGCCGCCTGGTGGACGGCAATGACGCCGCCGCCGTGCACACCGTGCTCGGCGACGCGGTGGCGCACGCCCGCGCCGGGCGCGGCCCGGTGCTGGTGGAGGCCGTCACCTACCGCCTGGACGCGCACACCAACGCCGACGACGCCGGCCGCTACCGCGGCGAGCCGGAGGTCGCCGCCTGGCGCGAGCACGATCCGGTGCTGCTGATGGAGCGCGGCCTGCGCGCGGCGGGCCTGCTGGACGACGACGGCGTACGGGCGGCGGACGACGAGGCCGAGCGGCTGGCCGCCCGGATGCGCGAGGAGTTCCACGCCGAGCCGGTCCTCGACCCGATGAGCCTGTTCGCCCACGTCTACGCCGAACCCACCCCGCAGCTGCGCGAGCAGGCGGCGCAGCTCGCCGCCGAGCTGGAAGCGGAGGCGGCGGCCAGATGACCACCGCGACCGCCCCCACCGGCACCAGCACGACCATGGCTCGGGCGCTCAACACGGCGCTGCGGGACGCCCTGCGCGACGACCCGGCGGTGCACGTCCTCGGTGAGGACGTCGGCACCCTGGGCGGCGTCTTCCGGATCACCGACGGCCTGGCCGCCGAGTTCGGTGACGACCGCTGCACCGACACCCCGCTGGCCGAGGCGGGCATCCTCGGCACCGCCGTCGGCATGGCGATGTACGGGCTGCGGCCGGTGGTCGAGATGCAGTTCGACGCCTTCGCGTACCCGGCCTTCGAGCAACTGGTCTCGCATGTCGCCAAGATGCGCAACCGCACCGCCGGGCAGCTGCCGCTGCCGATCACCATCCGCATCCCGTACGGCGGCGGCATCGGCGGGGTGGAGCACCACAGCGACTCCTCCGAGGCGTACTACGCCCACACCCCGGGCCTGAAGGTGCTCACCCCCGCCACCGTCGAGGACGCCTACGGGATGCTGCGGGCCGCCATCGCCTGCGACGACCCGGTGGTCTTCCTGGAGCCCAAGCGGCTCTACTGGTCCAAGCAGCAGTGGACGCCCGACGCGCCGACCCCGGTCGCGCCGGTCGGGCGGGCGGTGCTGCGGCGGCCGGTCGCGTCCGGCGGCACCGAGCGGTCGGCGGTGCTGATCGGCTACGGCCCCTCGGTGCCGGTCTGCCTGGCGGCGGCCGAGGCCGCCGAGGCGGAGGGCTGGCAGGTCGGGGTGCTCGATCTGCGCAGCCTGGTGCCGTTCGACGACGCGACGGTCTGCGAGGTGGTCCGCCGGGTGGGCCGGGCCGTGGTGGTCCACGAGGCGTCCGGCTTCGGTGGGGTGGGCGCGGAGATCGCCGCCCGGATCACCGAGCGCTGCTTCCACCATCTGGAGGCACCGGTGCTGCGGGTCACCGGCTTCGACATCCCGTATCCGCCGCCGATGCTGGAGCGCCACCACCTGCCCGGAGTGGATCGCATCCTGGACGCGGTGGCCCGCCTGCAGTGGGAGGACTGAGCCCGATGGCGATGGTGCGCGAGTTCACCCTGCCCGATCTGGGGGAGGGGCTGACCGGTGCCGAGATCGTGCGGTGGCTGGTGGAGGTCGGGGAGGTCGTCGCGGTGGACCAGCCGGTGGTCGAGGTGGAGACCGCCAAGGCTTCCGTCGAGGTGCCCTGCCCGTACGGGGGCGTGGTCACCGCCCGGTTCGGCGAGCCCGGCGAGGAGGTGCCGGTGGGGGCGCCGCTGGTGACGGTGGCCGGGTCCGGCGAGGGCGGGGAGCCGCAGGGTGCTCCGGAGAGCGCCTCGGGGAGCGCCTCGGGAAGCGCCGAGGGCGAGGGTTCCGGCAATGTCCTGGTCGGCTACGGCACTTCCAGGCAGGACGCCGCCGCGCGGCGCCGCCGGGTCCGTACCGGCGCGGCCCCGACGCCGCCCCCGGCCCCGGCGCCCGCAGCCCCGACACCCGCAGCCCCGACACCCCCGGCCCGCAGCGGGCCGGTGCCGGTGGTCTCCCCGCTGGTCCGCAAGCTGGCCCGGGAGCACGGCATCGACCTGGCCACCCTCACCGGCAGCGGGCGCGACGGGCTGATCCTCCGCTCCGATGTGGACCGCGCGCTGGCCGCCGCTGTTTCACGTGAAACATCCGCGCCGGCGGCCGAGGTCGAGCCCGACGCCGAGGTGCTGCCGCTGCGCGGTCTGCGCCGTACGGTCGCGGAGAAGCTGGCCCGCAGCCGCCGGGAGATCCCGGACGCCACCTGCTGGGTGGACGCCGACGCCACCGAACTGGTCGCCCTGAAGGACCGGCTGGCCGCCCCCGGCACCGGCCCCCGGATCGGCCTGCTGGCGCTGCTGGCCAGGATCTGCACCGCCGCCCTGGTCCGCCACCCCGAGCTGAACGCCAGCGTGGTGACCGGCCCGGACGGCGCCCCCACCGGCATCCGCCGCCACCGGGCCGTCCACCTGGGCTTCGCCGTGCAGGGCGAACGCGGCCTGGTGGTCCCGGTGGTCCGGGACGCCCAGCGGCTGACCACCGAGCAGCTGGCCACCGAGATCGCCCGGCTCACCGCAGGCGCCCGCGCGGGCACCCTCACCCCGGCCGAGCTGACCGGCGGCACCTTCACCCTCAACAACTACGGCGTCTTCGGCGTCGACGGCTCCACCCCGATCCTCAACCACCCCGAGGCCGCCATGCTGGGCGTCGGCCGGGTCACCGAGCGGCCGTGGGTGCACGGCGGCGAGCTGGCCGTGCGCCGGGTCACCCAGCTGTCGTTCACCTTCGACCACCGGGTCTGCGACGGCGGCGCGGCCGGCGGCTTCCTGCGGTTCGTCGCGGACTGCGTCGAGAATCCGGCGGAGCTGCTGCGCCACTTGTGAGACCGGCTCCGCTCGGGCTGGCGTTGACGTCGGCGTCAAGGTCTACCGTCGACAGCACGGCACAGCCCGAGAGGAGCCGGAGGACGATGCGGATCGGTGAGCTGGCGGAGCGGGCCGGGACGAGCACCCGCACCCTGCGGTACTACGAGTCGCGTGGGCTGCTCGACGCCCGGCGCGCGGTCAACGGGTACCGCGAGTACGACGAGGACGATCTGCGGCTGGTGCGGGAGATCCGCAGCCTGCTGGACTTCGGCTTCGGCCTGGAGGAGACCCGGCCGTTCGTGGAGTGCCTGCGGGCGGGCCATGACGCCGGTGACGCCTGCCCGGCGTCGCTGGAGGTGTACCGGCGCAAGCTCGCGGAGCTGGACGGCTGCATCGCCCGGCTTCAGGGCGTCCGCGACCAGCTCCGCGACCAGCTCGCCAGGGCGGACGCTGCGGCGGCCCCCGAGCCCCGCTGCGAGCTGGCCCCGCACCCGGGTTCCTGAGACCGACCGGTGCGCTCCGCAACCGACCGGCGAGTGCCTGAAACCGACCGGACCCATGAGGGGAGCACGACATGCAGGAGATGGCACAACGGACGGCGGCCGACGGAGCCGTCCGCACGGTGACCGACGCGGACTTCGCGGCGGAGGTGCTGGCGGCCGAGTCGCCGGTGCTGGTGGAGTTCACCGCCGACTGGTGCGGCCCGTGCCGGATGCTGGCCCCGGTGCTGGCCGAGATCGCCGCCGAGCAGGCGGGCCGGCTGCGGGTCGCGGTGCTGGACGTGGACGCCAACCCGGAGACCACGGCCGCGTACGGGGTGCTGTCGATGCCCACCCTGATGGTCTTCCGGGGCGGTGTGCCGGTGCGGTCGCTGGTCGGCGCCCGGCCCAAGCGGCGGCTGCTGGCGGACCTGGCCGACGTGCTGTGAGCCGGGCCCGGGTCCGTCGCCGGTGGGCGGGGGCGGACCCGGGTACCTGCGGCACGGTTCGGCCGGTCTGCGCCTGCGGCACGGTTCGGCGGGAGGATAGCGCGCGGCGGGCGGCGCCGTCGGGTATTCGCGCTACTTGTCGGATGAGCTGTTCGGGCGTGTAAGGCTAGGCGAGGCCGGAATTCACCGGTTTCCCGATGTGCTTTTCGAATTCTTCTGATCAGAAATGATCGGAGTTGAAAAAAGTGGTCGGGGCAGCGATGAGTACGAGTCGAGGCCGAAGCATGGAAGCGCCGATGATGGACGCTCTGACGACCGAGCCGCCGCAGCCGGGGCGGGCAGGGGAACCGACCGGACACCGGGGAAGCGCCGCACCGGTGCTGGTACGCGCCGGAGTGGGCGCCACCACCCCGGCGGCCGTACCGGGCCTGAGCGCCGCGATCCCCCCGCCGCCGCCCGCCCCCGCACCCCCGCCGCCGGTACCGATCGACCCGCCCGCCGTCCCCGCCCCGCCCGTACCGGCCCCTGCCCCGCCCGTACCGGCCCCTGCCCCGCCCGTACCGGCACCCGAGACCGGACTGCTCGCCTACCCCAGGCGCCCCGACCGGCCGCCCATCGAGCCGATGTTCACCCGCGCCCCCGGCCTCAACTGGGCCGGCCCCGGCGACCACTGGACCCGCGCCTGGGGCACCGACACCCCCGCCGGCGCCCCGCCCGCCCTGCCCCCCGCGCTGCGCACCGCCGCCGTCCCGGTCGGCACCCAGGTCGCCGCCGACGACCCCACCCCCCGCGACCTGGAGCTGGTCCGCGCCTCACTGGCCGCCCTGGAACCGGTCGCGGAACGCGCCACCGCCCACTTCTACGCGCTGGTCTTCCTGCGCCACCCCGAACTGCGCTCCCTCTTCCCCGCCGCCATGGACGTCCAGCGCGACCGGCTGTTCCGCGCCCTGCTCACCGCCGCCCGCAGCGCCGAGGACCCGGCCGCCCTCACCGCCCAGCTCGCCCCGCTCGGCCGCAGCCACCGCCGGTACGGGGTGCGCAGCGAGCACTACGCCCCGTTCGGGGAGTGCCTGGTCGCCGCCCTGGCCCGCTACTGCGGACACCACTGGGACGCCGAGACCGAGAGCGCCTGGCAGCGCGTCTACGGCCTGATCGCCCGGACCATGACCGGCGCCGCCGAGAGCAGCGCCACCCCGTCCTGGTGGCAGGCCGAGATCGTCGCCCATGAGCAGCGCACCCGCGAGATCGCCGCCGTCACCGTCCGCCCCGACCAGCCCTACCCGTACCTGGCCGGCCAGTACACCACCCTGGAGACCCCCTGGTGGCCCCGGGTGTGGCGCCCGTACTCCATCGCCTGCGCCCCGCGCGCCGACGGGCTGCTCACCTTCCACGTCAAGGCGGTGCCGGCCGGCTGGGTCAGCAACGCCCTGGTGCACCGCGCCCGCCCCGGGGACGTGCTGCGGCTCGGCCAGCCCGAGGGCCGGATGGTGGTCGACCACAGCGGCGGCGGCAGCCTGCTCTGCCTGGGCGGCGGCACCGGCATCGCGCCGATCAAAGCCCTGGTGGAGGATGTCGCCGGGCACGGCGCGGGCGCCCGCGCGGTGACGGTCTTCTACGGCGCCCGCCGCAACGAGGACCTGTACGAGCTGCACGCCCTGCTGCGGCTGGCCCAGCAGCACCCCTGGCTCTCGGTGCACCCGGTGATCTCCGACCAGCGCACCCTGGGGCTGTCCGGCACCCTGCCCGAGGTGGTGCCCCGGTACGGCCCCTGGGACCGCCATGACGCCTACCTCAGCGGCCCGGCCGCCATGGTCCGGCGCGGCACCGAGGCGCTGCTGCGGGCCGGGGTGCCGGCCGAGCGCATCCGCCACGACCTGGCGGAGCGGTCCTGACCGGTCGGACCGCGCCGGGGGCTCAGGTCAGATCGTCGGCCAGCAGCGCCCGTACGCCCTCGATATTGGCCGCCAGATACGCCCGCAGCGACGGCGGCACCACGTTCACCGAGGTCACGCCCTCCCGGGTGAACGGCAGCCGGACGATCTCGTACTCGCCGGCCGGCTGCTCCACCTCGGGGCCGTGCCGCCGGGACGGGTCCATCCCGTCCAGCCGGCAGACGAAGAAGTGCTGCACCTTGACCCCGCCCGGCTCGATCGGCGCGCCGTGCGGGTCGGGGTGGACCACGGTGTCGACGAAGGCGGGCACCACGTCCGCGATCTTGCCGCCCAGTTCCTCGTCCACCTCCCGGTGCAGCGCGTCCACCACGCTGGGGTCGTCCGGCTCCACGCCGCCGCCGGGGGTGATCCAGTACGGGGTGCAGCCGGGGCGGGTGCGCTTGATCAGCACGATCGACGCCGGGCCGCCGTGCGGATCGGCCGGGTCGAGGTCCAGCAGGATGGCGCGGGCGGTGCGCTTCACCACCGGGCGGTGGGCCGAGGAGCCCATGGTCACCTCCGGGCGGCCGCCCCGCTGCGGCAGGGCGGGACGAACACGGTCCGAGCCGTCGGGTGGGGCGGAACGGGCCGTTGTGACGGCTGTTGCCGGGGATTGTGCCGCAGGCCGGGCGCGGCGAAACCCGAACGGGCCGCCGGGGCGGCCCGGCTCACCAGCGGGCGGCGGCCCGCAGCAGCCGGGAGTGGACGCGGCCCACGATCGGCTGGGCGAGCGTGCCCGCCCGTACCACCAGGAAGAAGGTCCGCAGCGGCGCCATCGGCGGCTCCAGCAGCACCCGCAGCGTGCCGGCCGCCAGGTCGGCGGCGCACAGCTGCCGGGGCAGCACCGCGATCCCGGCGCCCTCCCGGGCGGCGGTCAGCACCGCCCGCAGATCGGGCACGACCAGCGCCGCCGCGGCGGCGGGGCGGGTGTCGAAGACGGTGGCCCAGTACGGCCCGGCGAACGGCAGCTCCTCCCCGCAGTCCAGCAGCGGCAGCCGCTCCAGCGCCGCCGGGGAGACCGCCGCCGGCGGGTCCAGCCGGCCGGCCCAGCGCGGCGCGGCCACCAGCACATGCTCCTCGTCGTGCAGCGGCGTGATGTGGAACGGCCGCCCGCGCGGCAGCGCCGTGGTCACCGCCACGTCGTACGTCGCCGAGGCCAGGCCCGCCACGGCGTCGTCACCGGTGGCCGGGGTGGCCCGCAGCGCCAGCCCGTCGGCGACCAGCCCAGCCAGCGCGGGCAGCAGATGGCTGGCGGTGAACTCGGGCGGCCCGGCCAGGTGCAGGGTGCGCGGCGCGGTCCCGTACAGGCCCTCCTGGGCGATCTCGCCGAGCGCGTCCAGATGCGGGGCGACCCGGTGGGCCAGCTCGTCGGCCACCCCGGTCGGGGCGACGCCGCGCGGCTGGCGCAGGAACAGCGGGCGGCCCAGCTGCCGCTCCAGGGCCCGGATCTGCCCGGTGACGGCGGGCTGCGACAGCCCCAGCAGCTGGGCGGCCCGGGTGATGGAACCGGCACGGTGCACCGTGAGGAAGGTGCGAAGCAGCGCCAGATCCACGACCGCCGTACCCCTCTCCCCGACCCCGATACCCCGATACGCCGGTGCCCCGATACCCCGATACCCCGAGCATCATCGGTGTCCGCGACCCCGGCCGAGAAGCGGGCCCAGCTGCGCGGACGGAGAATGTCCGAAATCCGACGCCACGACCGGCCCACCACCCAAACATAAATATGCCGATAGGTGTGCGGTCATCCGGTGATTGGACACCTCAGCCCAGTCAACTACCTTTGTTCAGGTCGTTCTCCGCGCGTCAACCGGCGTGCACCAGGGGGCTGGGGACGGCTGCGGGCGGGCGGAGCCACGAGGGGGGAGGCTCCGCCCGCCGCTCTGCGCCGAAGCGGCCGAGCGGGGGCGGGGCCGGGCGGGCCGGGGGTGTGGACGTCAGTCGTCGTCGCCGAGGACGAGGCTGAGGCCCCAGGAGATGATGCTGATGATCAGGGCGCCCAGCAGCGCGGCCCAGAAGCCCTGCACATGGAAGTCCAGGTTCAGCCGGTCGGACGCCCACGAGGTCAGCCAGAGCATCAGGGCGTTGATCACAAAGGTGATCAGGCCCAGGGTGAGGATGAACAGGGGCAGGGACAGCAGCTTGACGATCGGCTTGATGAGCCAGTTCACCACTCCGAAGACCAGGGCGACCAGGATGACGGTGAGGACCTTGTGCCCGGTCGAGCCGCCGGAGAGGGTGATGCCGTCGACGATCAGGGCGGCCACCCAGATGGCGGCGGCGTTGATCAGCGTCTTCAGGACGAAACTCTTCATGGGCGTGATCGTCGCAGGAGCCGCCCGACTCCGGAAGCTCCGCTGCGCGGCGACTGGTGTTGAATGCCCCCGTGCCGACCGGCGGTGAGAGGAGCAGCACCCCATGAAGATGTACCGGCTGGACGACCTGGACGCGGAGCGGGCCGCCCACCAGGGCGCCTATCTGCGCTTCCTGAACGAGCGCCATATGTCGGCCGGCCTCTACGCCCTCTCACCGGGGGACACCGACACCCAGCAGCCGCACGCCCAGGACGAGATCTACTTCGTGGTGAGCGGCCGGGCGTACCTGACCGTGGGGACCGAGACCGCCACCGTCGCCCGGGGCTGCGTGGTGCATGTGCCGGCCGGCGTGCCGCACCGCTTCCACCACATCACCGAGGAGCTGCGGGTCCTGGTGGTCTTCTCCCCGCCGGAGGGCTGACCAGCGGCGCGGATAGGGTCGGGGCAGCAACCACCAGGGCAGGAACCACCAGGTAGGGAGACCCGATGGGCGAGCAGGGCCGACCGCAGGCCATACCGTTCACCGAGCAGCTGTGGGCGGCGGCGGAGCCGGCCTACGCGGCCATCCTCACGCACCCCTTCATCGCCGGGCTCACCGACGGCACGCTGCCCCGGGAGGCGTTCCGCCACTTCGTGGTGCAGGACTCGCACTATCTGCGGGACTACGCCCGAGCGCTCTCGGTGTGCGCGGCCAAGGCGCCGACCGAGCAGGACGTCCGGGCCTTCGCGGACGACGCGGTGGGGGCCATCGCCGCCGAGCAGAGCATGCACGCCGACTTCATGTCCGCGCTGGGCTCGGACGCGGCGGCGGCCTCCGCCGAACCGGTGCTGCCCACCACCCGCGCCTACTCCAGCTATCTGCTGGCCACCGCGTACGGCGGCTCCTTCGCCGAGGCGCTGGCCGCCGTGCTGCCCTGCTACTGGGTGTACGCCAAGGTAGGGGAGCGGCTGCTGGAAGCCTCGTCGCCCGACCCGCTCTACGCCCGCTGGATCGCCACCTACGGCGACGAGGCGTTCCAGACCGTGGTGCGGCGGGTGCTCGACCTGACCGACCGGATCGGTGAGGAGCTCTCGGAAGCGGAGCGCCGGCGCGCGACCGAGCACTTCACCACCACCACCCGCTATGAGTGGATGTTCTGGGACGCCGCCTGGCGCGGCGAGCGCTGGCCGGTGTGAGGGGTCGGCCCGGAGGCCCGGATCAGGGGAATGTCCGGGTCTTCTCGGGGCCGACGGCCCTCGTCTGCGCTGCGGGGCCCCCGTACGATCGAAGTGTCCACAGCGGACGGGACGCGGCCTCGCAGGAGCCGGTCCGAGGGGAGAGAAGGAACGGACATGGCTGAGTTCTGGAAGTCGCTGCCCTCGTGGGTGCGCAACGTGGTCGTACCGATCCTGGTCCTGATCGTGGCGTGGTACGTGCTGCTCGCCGTGCTCAGCCTGGTTGGCGCCATCATCGCCTTCGCGGTCAAGGCGCTGATCGTGGTCGGCATCGCCGCCGCCGTGGTGATCCTGGTGAAGAAGGCCGCCCGGCACTAGCTGCCGACAGCCCGAGGCGCCCGCCCGCACACCGCCCGGTGTGCGGGCGCCTGCGTTTCCGGGCCGCTGCGTGTCTGGGTCGCTGCCTGTGTGGCCCCTGCGTGTACGGGCCTGATCGGTCCGCCGTCGCGGAGAACGGCTGCGGCGTCATGCAACCCGACGGCTCCCACACGGGTGTTACAGGTCGGAGTGGGCCCGCTCCCGAACCGACCGACATCCGCACGAGCCACAGGGAGCACCGTGCCATCGACCGCAGTGAGGGAGCCCGCCGTCCGCGCGGGCACGACCGGGCCACCGATCCGACCGCACACACCCGGACGGCAACGGCCGCACCCGGGCGCCGCAGGGGTGGAGGCCGACATCAGGACCGCGACCAGCACCGGGAGCGCCGACACCGGCGCCGCCCCGGACTTCGAGGCATTCGCCGCCGCCCGCTGGACCCGGCTGGTCCGCACCGCGTACCTGCTCACCGGCGACCACCACGAGGCAGAGGACCTGGTCCAGGCGACCCTGGCCAAGGTCTACTCCGGCTGGGACCGCATCCGGCGCCTGGACAACCCCGACCTGTACGTCCGCCGGGCGCTGGTCAACAACAACGTCAGCCGGTACCGCCGCCGCCGGGTGACCCAGCTGCTGATGCCCCGGCTGCCCGACCGGGCGGCGCGGGACGGCGCCCAGGACCGGCTGGAGCAGCGGTCCGCGCTGCTCACCGCACTGGCCTCGCTGCCGCCCCGGCAGCGGGCCGTGGTGGTGCTGCGCTACTGGGAGGACTTCGGGGAGCAGGACACCGCGCAGGTGCTCGGCTGCTCCCCGGGCACGGTGAAAAGCCAGGCCAGCCGGGCGCTGGCCAAACTGCGCAGCCATCCGCAGCTCGCCGACTACGCGGCGGAGGCGGCCCGATGACCCGATACCCGATGACCCGATACCCGATGACGCGATCCCCGATGACCCGTTATAAGGAAGGACCCGCAGGCATGGAGACCAACCCGGGCATGGACATCGGTACGGACGGCCACGGCCACGGCGGCGACCAGTCGGCCGACGGGGACCGGCTGCGGTACGCCCTGGCCACCGAGGCCGAACTGCTCACGGTCGCACCGGTCCCGCTCGCCCGGGTGGTCCGGCGCGGCCGGGGCGTCCGGGCGCGGCGGCGCACCGCCGTCGCGCTGGCCGTCGCCGCCGTGGTGGCGACCCCGGTCGCGCTGGCGGTCGGGCTGCGCGGCGGCGCGGCCGACCCGGTCGACCCGGTGGCCGCGGCCACTGTGGCGGATCAGCCGTCCGTCGGGGCCGCCGCCGCACCGGGCGCCACCGCCGGCCGGTCGGCGGCCCCGACGGTGCGGGTGGTCGCGGAGGGGAAGCGGTTCGCGGTGGGGCTGGGGCAGCGGATGTACCTGACCCGCAGTGAGCGCTGCCTGGTCGAAGGGCACGGCCGGCCGGAGTGCAAGAGCGTCGGGGACGGCAACCAGCAGGCGGGCAGCGTCAGCCTGCAGACCCTGGGCGACAGCCGGCGCGCCCTCTACACGCCGCTGTACATCGGCCCCGCCCGGGTCGCCCGGATCACGGTGGCGGTGGCCGGGCGGACGCTGGACGCCCAGGTGGTCACCCTCCCCGGCCGCCCCGGCTACGCCAGCGGCTATGTGGTCGGGCCGACGCTCGACAAGGACGCGAGGCCCGGCTCCGTGGTCGTCACCGTCTACGACCAGGCCGGCCGGATCGTGGCCCGGCTCTGACGGACCGGGCCGGGCCCGCCGTACGTGACGGCTACCGCCGTATGCGACGGCTACCGCCGTACGCGGTGGCGGGCCCGGCCCGTGCCCGCCCTGGGTACGCCGGTCCCCGGGGCGGGCACCGAGCCGCCCGGCACCCGGTCGCGGGAGGCCACCAGGGCGGCCAGCGCCGTGGTCACCGGCACCGAGGCCACCAGGCCGATACTGCCCACCAGGGTGCGTACGATCTCCTCCGCAACGATCTCGCTGGTCGCCACCGTGCCCACCCCCCGCTGCGAGATGGAGAACAGCAGCAGCAGCGGCAGCGCGGCGCCCGCGTACGCCATCACCAGGGTGTTCACCGTCGACGCGATGTGGTCGCGGCCGATCCTGATGCCGGCCCGGTACAGCTCCCGGGCGCCCAGCCCCGGGTTGGCGGCCCGCAGCTCCCACACCGCCGAGGTCTGGGTGACCGTCACATCGTCCAGTACGCCCAGCGAACCGATGATCACCCCCGCCAGCAGCAGCCCGTCCAGCCGGATGCCCGGATAGAGCGAGTGCACCAGCGCCGTCTCGTCCGAGGTGTTGCCGGTCAGCTTGGTCAGCCCGATGAACAGCTCGCCCAGCACCCCGATCAGCGCCAGCGAGGAGAGGGTGCCGATCACCGCCACCGAGGTGCGGGCCGACAGCCCGTGGCAGAGGTAGAGCGCCACCAGCATGATGGCGCTGCCGCCGACCACCGCCACCAGCAGCGGATTCTGCCCGTGCAGCACCGCGGGCAGGATGAACAGCGCCAGCACGGCGAAGCTCGCCACCAGCGCCACCAGCGCGGTCAGCCCCCGCAGCCGGCCCACCGCGACCACCGCCAGCGCGAAGATCCCGGCCAGCACCGCCATCGGCAGCGCCCGGTCCGCGTCGGCGATGGCGTAGCGCAGGTCGGCCGGCGCGTCCGGCGAGTCGGTGAGGATCACCTTGTCGCCCGCCGACCAGCGGCCGTTCCCGTCCGGGGGCAGCGTCTGCCGCACCGTACGCCCGGCGTTGTCACCGCTGGTCAGCCGCACCGACACGCTGGTGCAGTCCTGCTTGCCCGCGTCCCCGGTGCACGGCGCCTGCGCGGTGGCGACCACCGTGCCGTGCACCGTCCTCTGGTCGAAGCCGACCCCGGCGGGGCCCGCGCTGTGCGGCGGCACACCCCCCGGCCAGAGCACCACCAGCCCCGCCACCACCGCCACCGCGAACGGCACCAGCACCGCCGCGATCACCCGCCGCAGCCGCGCCGAAGCGGGCGCCGCCGGGCCGTGGTGGTGGGCATGGCCGTGGCCGTCCCGGTGCGGGTGCTGCTCGTCGACGTCGGCCACGGGATGTCCTTCCGGGGTGGGTCGACACCAAGGGAACCACGGCCGGGCCCCCTGGCGGTGCGCGGCGCCGGACGGCTACGGTGGGGCGCATCTGATGCAGACGCGGGAGCTCGGAGCACCGGGCTGAGAGGGCACTGAACGCTGTGCCGACCGCAGAACCTGACCGGGTAATGCCGGCGTAGGGAGCAGGGTCCGATGACCACGCACGAAGCACAGCAGCACGACCACGACCGGAACCGGTCCACCGGCGCCACCGGGTACCCGACACCCGCCTGGCACAAGGCGTACCGCACCGGCTCGCGCCCCGACCTGCGGGTCCCATACCGCGAGGTCCACCTCGGCAACGGCCGTACGGTACCGCTGTACGACACCTCCGGGCCATACGGCGACCCGGCGTACGAGACCGACGTACGGCGCGGACTGCCCGCGCTGCGCGACGGCTGGATCAGGCAGCGCGGCGACGTCGAGGAGTACCAGGGCCGCGCGCCCAAACCCGAGGACGACGGTCTGCGGCCCACCGCACCGCGCGGCGGCCTGCGCAACCTGGACGCCGTCTTCCCGGGCCGCCCCCGCCGCCCGCTGCGGGCCCGCGACGGGGCCGCCGTCACCCAACTCGGCTATGCCAAGCGGGGCGTGGTGACCCCCGAGATGGAGTTCGTCGCACTGCGGGAGGGCATGGACCCGGAGTTCGTCCGGGACCGGGTCGCCCGAGGCCGGGCCGTCATCCCGGTCAATGTGAACCACCCCGAGGTGGAGCCGGCCGTCATCGGCACCGACTTCCTGGTGAAGATCAACGCCAACATCGGCAACTCCGCCGTCACCTCCTCCATCGAGGAGGAGGTGGAGAAGATGACCTGGGCCACCCGCTGGGGCGCCGACACCGTCATGGACCTCTCCACCGGCCGCAACATCCACACCACCCGCGAGTGGATTCTGCGCAACTCCCCGGTCCCGATCGGCACCGTCCCCCTCTACCAGGCCCTGGAGAAGGTCGACGGACGGGCCGAGGAACTCGACTGGGAGGTCTACCGCGACACCGTGATCGAGCAGTGCGAGCAGGGCGTCGACTACATCACCGTGCACGCCGGGGTACTGCTGCGCCACGTACCGCTCACCGCCCGCCGCAAGACCGGCATCGTCTCGCGCGGCGGCTCCATCATGGCCGCCTGGTGCCTCGCCCACCACCGGGAGAACTTCCTCTACACCCACTTCGAGGAACTCTGCGACATCCTGCGCGCCTATGACGTCACCTACTCGCTGGGCGACGGTCTGCGGCCCGGCTCCATCGCGGACGCCAACGACGACGCCCAGTTCGCCGAGCTGCGCACCCTGGGCGAACTGGGCCGGATCGCCCGGGAGCGGGACGTCCAGGTGATGATCGAGGGCCCGGGGCACGTCCCGATGAACAAGATCCGCGAGAACATGGACCTCCAGAAGGAGATCTGCGACGAGGCGCCCTTCTACACCCTCGGTCCGCTGACCACCGACGTCGCCCCCGGCTACGACCACATCACCTCGGGCATCGGCGCCGCCATGATCGCCTGGTGGGGCACGGCCATGCTCTGCTACGTCACCCCCAAGGAGCACCTGGGCCTGCCCGACCGGGACGACGTCAAGACCGGCGTCATCACCTACAAGATCGCCGCCCACGCCGCCGACCTCGCCAAGGGCCACCCCGGCGCCCAGGCCTGGGACGACGCCCTGTCCGACGCCCGCTTCGAATTCCGCTGGGAGGACCAGTTCAACCTGGCCCTCGACCCCGAGACGGCCCGCGCCTTCCACGACGAGACCCTCCCCGCCGAACCCGCCAAGACCGCCCACTTCTGCTCCATGTGCGGCCCGAAGTTCTGCTCCATGAAGATCAGCCGCACCATCAACGAGACCTTCGCCCCCGACACCCCGGCCACCGAGGCCGAGATCGCCGCCGGCATGCTCGCCAAGTCCCGCGAGTTCGCCGCCAACGGCAACCGCGTCTACCTCCCCCTCACCGACTGACACCAGCCCGTTGAGTTCACTGCGCTGGGAGGCAGGAGGGGCTTCCCAGCGCAGTGCTTCGCCGGCGGGCCGTACAACCCCGATCGCCTGCCTCGATGGCGGAGCCACGGGATCGTTCGAGTCGGGACGGGCTCACGCCTTCTGGCGCGCGACTTCGCCGGACCGTTGGTTGAGCTGGCGGACGACCCGGCTGGTCAGGTGGGGCGTGAGGCCCTGCCGGAGTGCCTTGAGGTGCTCGTCCCCGCGCACCGAGCTGGTAGCCCGTTGGCGTGCACGCGGCCTTGCTCCTGGCACGGCAGTTGGTCGGGGAGAAGCTGGTGAATCCGTCCTCCTTGAACGCCTGGGCCTCGCCCAGTAACCAAAGGGCGCGACACGACACCGCCCCGTCATCCCAGCCTCCTCACTCGGGGAGCGCATGATGAAGCTCGGAACGTTCGTCACGATCGACGGCCTCAGCGCCGGCGGCAAGAGCACCATCGCACCCGTCGTCGCCCAACTGCTCGGGGCAGCGCACATCACAGACGACCTGCCGACGTTCCCGCATATGCGGCGGGAGGTGGATGATTCCCGCAACGTCGCTGCTCGCTACCACTGGTGGATGATGGCCAACCATCTGAAGTCCGAGGAAGGTCAGGGCGGCCGTCGAGACGGGTCGGTCGGCGGTTCTGGAGAGCTACTTTCCCCGGACGATAGCGACCCACCAGGCGATGGGGCACGACAGCGAGCCGGTCTACCCGAACGGCGTCCTGCTGCCCGACGTGGCTGTCCTCCTTGTGGTGGACGAGAAGACGCGCCGAAGTCGCCTGCTCCAGCGTCAGGAGAGAGGCGCGTTCGGCTACTGGCACCAGCGCGAGGAGCACAACGTCGCTACCACGGTGACCAGCTACGAGCGGTTCGGCCTCACGGTCGTGGACGCCACCGGATTGACGCCGCATGAGGCCGCTGTCGAGATCGCCGGCATCGTTCGCTCCGTCACCTGAACTCTCCCACAGCGAAGGGAACTCCAGCATGACCACTGAAGTCGAGTACGAGGCGAAGATCCTCAATGTCGACCCGGAGGAGATCCGGGACGTGCTCGCCACAGCCGGTGCCGGCCACCTGGCCGACCGACTTCAGCGGCGCTACGTCTACGACATCCCCGGCAAGGCCGGCACCTGGGTGAGGCTGCGGGACAACGGCAGCACCGTAACCCTGTGCGTCAAGGAGATCCTGGACCACGACGCCATCGACGGAGTGACGGAGACCGAGACCATCGTCGGCGACTTCGACGCGACGAACGCCATCCTCGCCAAGCTCGGATACGAGCCCCGGGCCTATCAGGAGAACCGCCGTTCCTCCTGGTCGCTGAACGGCGCCTCCATCGAGATCGACCACTGGCCGCTCATCCCCCCGTACCTGGAGGTGGAGGGCAACAGCGGACGGCACGTCCACGACACGGTCCGCGCGCTCGGCCTGTCTGTGAACGACCTCACCAGCGAGAACACCACGGCGGTCTACCGCCGGTACGGCATCGACATCGCGTCCATCCCCCGCCTGACGTTCGAGTGACAGGGAGGGCCCAGTGCCCGTGAAGTCGGGGGAGCTGAAGCTGGGGTGGAGGCGGTGGCGGTCGGCACTGATGACGCCGAGCACCTGCGGGAGCCGCGTGGCGGACTGGAGCACGCTGGGGTCCTCCTTACCTACCGGCAGCTCCTGCGTCAGTCCGCCTGAAGCTCCTTCACCACCTGCTCCGCCAGCGCGCGGGCCCCTTCAAGGTGGGGGTCCTCGGGATGCGCGTACGGCCCGAGGATCTTCGCCGCGACGAACAGCGTCATCAGCTTGCCGTCCCGGCTCGCGAAGTCGGTGCTCCGCTCGACGCGGACGCGATCGGCCAGCGCCGGTACGGCGAGCGACGCCGCCCACAACGTGGCGGCGTCCAATCCGCGGGGGGCCATGCCCCAGTCCTCCCAGTCGAAGATGCAGAACTCGGGTGCCGTCACGTTCGCCCAGTTCAGATCCGCATGCGCCGGGCACCACTTTCGCACCGTCGCATCGACGCGCGGAAACACCTGACGGACCGTCCGTTCCACCAGATCCTGGTCGATCGTCTCCGTGTCCGGAGTGGCGATCCGGTTCGTCCGCTGCCGCGCGAGCGCATCCAGTGAGGCGTTCAGCTGCGCCCACCAGCCGGAAGACAGTGCCGGATCGTTCGCCACGACTGCGGACCCCACCGGTTCGGACCGCAGGAGCCCGGTCTCGTCAGCCCGCCACATCGCCGGCTCGGCCTCGTCTCGCCACGCGATGCCGGCCAGCCACCTGGGCTTCGCGATGCCGCTCAGCGCCTCGGCCGAAGGTGTGCCGTCACCGCCCTGGGTGCCGATCCGATCCAACCCGCGCCGCTCGATCCGAACCCATGTGCCGCGCTCGGTGCGGGCGCCCACGGACCGACGCTTGCGGACCACCGTCGCCCGATCGAGCCGGGTCCCCAACGCGGTCTCGACCCGTTCCAGCACCTCGTCAACCGGCACCCGGCGCAGATCTGTCATGGAACGACGGTAGCGAGACCCAGTCGAGTCGGAGGTGCTTCACGGTCTCGTTCGGCCCCGGTTCTCGCAGCGGCTCGGGCGACAGCCCCGACGCCCTGGCGGAGGCGCCGATCGGCAGCAGCTCCGTGCCCACGGTCCTCCTCGGGTCGGGCCGCTCCGCCCGAGTCCCAGGGGAAGGTCAACCGGCGGTTGGGCGGGTCAGTTGGGGCCGGGGGCGTCGGTGGGGGCGCCGTCGTAGTCGGGGCTGGTGAAGTCGGGGGAGCTGAAGCTGGGGCTGGAGTATTCGGGGGAGGAGAAGGTGGTGTGGGCGCGGTCGCGGCGGGGGGTGGGCTCGGGGCCGGGGCTGGTGTAGCCGGGGCTGGTGTAGCCGAGCCGGGGGCGGCGGCGGACCAGGTCGACGCCGGTGGCCGCGTTGATGGGCGGTTCGGCGCCGGTGGCAGGGCGGTCGGTGGCGGTTCGGGTGGGGGTGTCCGCTGCGAGGGTGAGGTGGAGGAAGGGCAGTATGCCGTCGTCCATGAGTGCCGCCTTCCAGGCGTCCCGGGTGGTGGCCAGTTCGGCGTGCAGCCGGGGGTCCTGGCCGTCGGGCGGGGCCGAGCTGTCCCGCAGCGCGGTGATCAGCAGTCCGATGACACCGGCGACCATGGCGACGGCGCCGACGGCGAGGGCCACCCAGCCCGCGGTGATCAGCGCGTCCGCGAACACCAGCCGGGGCTTGGCGGCGCGCAGGCTGTAGCCGAGCAGCAGGAAGATCAGCGCGGCGGCCCAGGCCAGGATCGGCGCCAGTACGGTCAGCACCGGCAGGGCCCCGGCGCCGTTTCCCGCAGTCGGCCGGGCGGCGGCGCCCGCCACGCCGTGCGGCCGGACGGCGCCGTCCCGGACGCGGTCACGCAGCGTCGTGTACTCGTGGTACTCCACGGCCGCGGCGGCCGCGATGCCGCCGATCTCGGCCAGTGCCCTGGTGCGGAGTTGTTCGGCGTTCAGGTGCGCGCCGGGCGCCCGCAGCGCCTGGCGGATGCCGTCGGCGCGCAGCGCCTGGTCCAGGACCCGCTCGAAGTCCGGTCGGTCTTCTGGCCGCAGGTGCGGAGCGGTGTTCATCTTGCCCCCCGATTGCTCCGTCAGGGTGAGGTGGTGGTTCTGCCGTCTCGGCGTCTGGGGTGCGGGATCTGCGGTCTGCGTGGGTGGGGAGCTGCGGCTGCGCAGGCCGGTGGCGGCCTGCCGGTCCGGATCGGGTGGGTGCGCTGCCCGGGGCCTCGACGGTTGTCTCGATGGTAGGGCGGCGACCTGACGGGTTAACAGTCCGTTTCCGGAACTTCGGCCTCACCGGGCACCGCCGCCGGTCACTCCAGGGGCAGCCGCGCGACCAGCAGCCGGCCGTCCATGGTGACGCCGCCGTCCATGGCGACGGCCAGCTCGTCGGCGTACACATGGGGGCCGGTGATCCGGAGCGGCGGTCGGCCGTCCTCGCCGGGGGCCTCGCCGGTGAGGTACGGGATGGGGCTGTGGCCGTGGACGACGCGGTGGCCGCCGTACGCCTCCAGCAGCTCGCCCGCTGCCGCCGGACCGGCCTCGCCCCGGAAGGCGAACCGCCGGGTGAACCGGCGGAAGCAGTCCCACCAGCCGTCGGCGTCGTCGGAGGCGAGCAGTTCGTGGACGGTGTCGTTGACCTCGTCGATCGACGCGCCGTACTCCAGGTACGCCGTGGTGTCGGAGTGCAGCAGCAGATGGCCGTCCTCCAGCGCGACGGCGGGCAGCCGGGAAAGCCAGCGGATGTGGTGCGGCTCCAGGCGGTCCATGTCGTTCTGCTGGCCGCCGTTGAGCCGCCAGGCGGCCAGGAAGGACGCGGTTCCGGCGCTGGACTGCACCGGCTCGTCGGCGTAGCGGTGGGCACCGAGCAGCAGCAGTTCGTGATTGCCCATCAGGGCGCGGCAGTAGCCGCCGGCCGCCGCCGCCTCGGCGGCGAGCTGCATCACCAGGTCGATGACGCCGATGCCGTCCGGGCCCCGGTCGGTGAAGTCGCCCAGGAACCAGAGCCGGGAGCGCGCGGCCGACCAGTGGCCGTCGGCGTCCACCAGGCCCTGCTCGTACAGGGCGGCGCGCAGCTCGCCCAGGTAGCCGTGGACGTCGCCGACGGCGTAGAGCGGGCCGACGGGGGCGGTGTCGGCGGGCTCGGGGAGCGGGTCGGGCGCACCGGCCGGGGGCGCCGCGGACACCGGGGCGCCCAGGTCGAGGGTGGGCGGGTCGGTGGGCTCGAAGGGGGGCCGGCCGGGTGCGTCCGGGTCGAAGCCGGACGCCGTCGCGCCGCCGCCGGCCTCGAACCAGCCCCGGACGGTCGAGGACTCCCCGGAGTGGACCGCGCCTTCGGCGGCGCCGCCCGGCCCGCCGTGCCCCTGGCCGCCGTGACCCTGGCCGCTGTGCCCCTGACTGCCGTGCCCCTGGCCGCCGTAGCCGGGGCCGGCCCACGGCTGCTGCGGACCGCCGTGGTCGCCGCTCTCGTACCCGTACGACAGCGGGTCGAGGGCCAAGCGGGCTCGGGGGCCTGTCTCCGGCAGCTCAGGCCCGGGGAAGCGGTCCTCGGGTGTCATTCGCCCATCATAGGAAGCTCGATCTCCCGGCGTCCGCACCTGGGCCGCATCCGATGGTTCCGGCTTGCGGTGCCGTCCGGTTCGATGTCGTGATTTGTCCGGTATCGAGGGAGGTCCTGCGGTGGTGCCGGGCGTGGCTCAGCCTCCGTCCGGAGTACGGGGCGGGCTGATGGTGGTCCGGGGGCTGCGGCGCTGCGAGGACGCGCGCACCAGCAGCTCGGTGGGCATCAGCCGGCCCGGCGGCGGTTCGGTGCCGGTGGCGAGCAGCCGGGTGGAGCGCTGCTCGCCCACTCCCTCGATCGCGTCGATCAGCAGGTTGACCACGGTGGTGCCGATGTTCCTGGGCTTGAGGGAGAGGGTGGTGATCGGCGGCTCGGTGGTCGCGTACACATCGCTCTCGCTGCAGCAGACCAGCAGCAGGTCCTCGGGCACCCGCAGGCCGTAGCGGCGGGCGGCGGCCAGCAGGTCGGTGCCGTTGGGGTCGAAGAGGCCGTAGACCGCGTCCGGCCGGTCCGGGCGGGCCAGCAGCCGGTCGGCGGCGACGGCGCCGGCGGCCGGGTCGTGCGCCGGGTAGGTCTCGTACACCGGGTCCTGTCCGACCCGGCCGCACCAGGCGAGGTACGCCTCGGTGCTGAGCCGGGTGTAGGTGTCGGTGCTGGTGCCGGTCAGCAGGCCGATGCGGCGGGCGCCGGCGCCGGAGAGGTGGTCCAGGATGCCGAGCACGGCGGCCTCGTGGTCGTTGTCCACCCACGCGGTGACCGGGCAGTTGCCGGGCTTGCCGTCGCTGACCACCGGCACGCCCTGCCGGTGCAGCTCCGCGACCACCGGATCGTGGTCGGCCGGGTCGATCACCACGGTGCCGTCCAGCGCGACATTGCCCCAGACGTCGTGCCGGGAGGAGGCGGGCAGCACCACCAGCGCATAGCCCCGGTTGAGCGCCGCCGAGGTGGCGGCGCGGGCCATCTCCGCGAAGTAGGCGAACTCGGTGAAGGTGAAGGGCTCGTCGCCGTAGGTGGTCACGGTCAGCCCGATCAGGCCGGAGCGGCCGGTGCGCAGCGTACGGGCCGCCGCGGACGGGCGGTAGCCCAGTCGCTCGGCGACCTCGCGCACCCGGCTGCGCGTCTCGTCGGGGAGGCGGCCCTTGCCGTTGAGTGCGTCGGAGACGGTGGTGATGGAGACTCCGGCCGCCGCGGCAACGTCCCGGATGCCGGCCCGCTCCAGCCGTCTCGGGCTGGTGGGCCGCCGGCCGCTCTGGTTGGCTGCTGCTGTCATGGCGGACCGATCGTATGGCCCATGGCGACGCCGGGTGAGCGGACGGTCACAGCGGTTCGCAGATACGTTTCTCCATGAGCAGTAGGGGTCTTTCCCCTGGGAAGTCCGGCCTCGCGGGGCAAGTTTCCTCTGACATGTGCCATTGGGTGCGCGGCGGGCGAAAGGTCCTGGCCCATCGGACATCGCGATATCTCACCTGCACGGGTGAATTCCGTAGAGGCTGCTCGTATGGTGATCCCGTCCCCGGGACGGGGCGGACGAGCGAGTGGAGGACACCACGGTGAGCGGCACGGCTGCGCAGGGCCCCCGGCTTCGGCCGGTGCTGGACGGCATTCCCACGTACAAGCCGGGACGCCCGGCCTCGGCCACGGACGGCGGGCCGGCCTACAAGCTGTCGTCCAACGAGAACCCGTACGAGCCGCTGCCCGGCGTGCTGGACGCGGTGGTCGCCGCCGCCGACCGGATGAACCGCTACCCGGACCTGTCCTGCGCCGACCTCACCGCCGTGCTGGCCGAGCGGTTCGGGGTGCCGCCGACGCACCTGGCGACCGGCACCGGCTCGGTGGGCGTGGCCCAGCAGCTGCTCCAGGCGACGGCCGGTCCGGGCGACGAGGTGATGTACGCCTGGCGCTCCTTCGAGGCGTACCCGATCATCACCCGAATCAGCGGCGCCACCCCGGTGACCGTGCCGCTGACCCCCGGCGATGTGCACGACCTGGACGCGATGGCCGACGCCATCACCGACCGGACCCGGCTGATCTTCGTCTGCAACCCCAACAACCCCACCGGCACCGTGGTCCGCCGCGCCGCGCTGGAGCGCTTCCTGGACCGGGTGCCCGGCGATGTGCTGGTGGTGCTGGACGAGGCGTACCGGGAGTTCAACCGCGACGAGCAGGTGCCGGACGGCGTCGAGCTGTACCGCGACCGGCCGAACGTCTGCGTGCTGCGCACCTTCTCCAAGGCGTACGGCCTGGCGGGGCTGCGGGTCGGCTTCGCCATCGCCCATGAGCCGGTGGCGGCGGCGCTGCGCAAGACGGCGGTGCCGTTCGGCGTCAGCCAGCTCGCCCAGGACGCGGCGGTGGCCTCGCTGCGCGCCGAGGACGCGCTGCTGGAGCGGGTCGAGGCGCTGGTGGGCGAGCGGACCCGGGTGGCCGAGGCGCTGGCCGGCCAGGGCTGGACGGTGCCGGAGTCGCAGGCCAATTTCGTCTGGCTGCGGCTGGGCGAGCGCACCGCGGACTTCGCGGCCGCCTGTGAGCGGGCCGGGGTCGTGGTGCGGCCGTTCGCGCCCGAGGGCGTCCGGGTGACCATCGGGGAGACCGAGGGCAACGACCTCTTCCTGCGCGCGGCGGAGGCGTTCCGCAAGGAGCTGTGAGGACGTATCAGCGGGGGCCGCGCACCGGTCGGTGCGCGGCCCCCTTCTCGCTCCCCGGGTCAGGTGGTGGGGGAGGCGTTCGGCGTCGGCGCCGAGCCCGACTCGGGCAGCAGCGGCCGGCAGGTCTTCAGCGCGGCGGCCGTCTTGGGGTCGCTGGTGGCCAGGCCGGCCAGCCCGTTGGTGACGGTGACGCCCTTGCCCCGCATGCAGTCGGCGAACGCCTTGAGCGCGGAGCTCTCCGCACTGCCGTTGCCGCCGCCGTTGCCGCCCCGGCCGCCGCCGAACGAGGGCAGCTTGGACTTACAGGCCGCGGCGGCCTTCTGGTACGCCGGGTCGGCGGTGTTCCCCATCCCCATGCCGAAGCCGCCGCCCTCCCGCCCACCGGGTCGGCCGCTGGGCCAGGCGCTGGGCCGTCCGCTGGGCCAGTTGCTCGGCCGTCCGCTGGGCCAGGCGCTCGGGCGGCCGCTGCCCCACGCCTCCGGGCGGCCGCTGCCGCGCGGCATGCCGCTGGGCCGGGACGGCAGGGTGTAGCCGTTCTGCTGGAGGCACTGGGCGTACTCCGCGAACGCGCCGCCCGGCCCGCCGCCGCGGCCCTGGCCGTCACCGCCCTGGCCCGCGCCGGCCTGCCCGGTGGCCGCGGCGGAGGCGGGCGCGGCGGCCGTACCCGAACCGGACGAGCAGCCGGCCACCAGCAGCGCTCCCCCGCCGAGGAGGGCGGCGGCGCCGAGGGCCGCCCTGCCACGCCGGCGGGGCGTCAGGGCCACGCGGGGCGCAACCGTGCGAGTACCGGACATACCTGCGGCTCCTCGGGTGTGATGGGCCCCGCCGAACGGGGCACCAGGCCGATCGGGCGGCCGTCCGACCGGAAGAGGTCGGCAGCCACCGCAGGCAATCAACCGCACCGCCGTGAGGGTGTGCCGGGCGGTTGCTGGGAGTTTGCTGGATGCCCGGTCAAAGGAGCGTAGGAGGACGGCGCCGGAGCCGGTTGATTCGCACCCGCTGATATGCCTATCACCCGATATGTTCACCCAGTCAACTCCCAGGCTCCGTCCAGGGTCAGGCCAAAGGTGCTGCGGCACGCTGTGCCGCTATGAAGGTGCTCCCTCGGCGGCGCAGGGCCGTCCTGTTGAACTCCCTGCTCGGTGTGGTCCTGCTGGCGGGCGGTGGCCTGGCGTACGCCACGGTGAACGCCGATGCCAGCTCCACCAGCCGCACCGGGCAGACCCGTACCGCGACCGTGGCCAAGGGGACGGTGCTGGCCACGGTGTCCGGCTCGGGCACGCTGGCGTCACCGACCGACGCCGGAGCCGACTTCGTCACCGGCGGCACCCTGACCTCGGTCAAGGTGGCGGTCGGCGACAAGGTCACCAAGGGCCAGGTGCTGGCCAAGGTGTCGACCACCGACGCCCAGGCGAAGGTGGACGCGGCGCAGGCCGCGCTGAACACCGCGCAGGCCGCGCTGACCAAGGCCCAGGCGGGTGAGACCGTCACCACCACCGTCCCGGGCACCACCACCGTCCCGGGCACCACCACCGTCCCGGGCACCGGCACCGGCACCGGCAGCGCCGGGCGGTCCGGCGGCCAGAGCGGCCAGAGCGGCGGCCAGGGCGCGGGCGGCGGTGACGGCGGCGAGTCGTCCACGCCGGTGACCACGACCACCACCAAGGTGGACGCCTCGGCGGTCGCCCAGGCCGAGCAGCAGGTCACCGAGGCCCAGAACAACCTCACCGACGCCCAGACCGCCCTGGACGGCACGGTGCTCAAGGCCCCGGTCGCCGGCACGGTCGCCTCGGTGGCGGGCAAGGTCGGGGACACGGTCTCCGGCTCCGGCAGCGGCTCCTCCGGCTCGGGCCAGGGCGGCTCCACCGGCTCCACCGGCTCCTCCTCGTCCTCCTCCGGCACCCCGACCGGCTTCGTGGTCATCACCAACCCGGCCGGGATGCAGGTCGACGCCTCCTTCTCGGAGTCCGACGCGCTGAAGGTCAAGAAGGGCCAGGCCGCCACGGTCACCCTCAACGCCCAGTCCGACACCGAGCTCAACGCCAAGGTGCTCTCGATCAGCTCGCTGCCCACCAGCAGTGGCAGCGGCAGCGGTTCGGGCAGCGCGGTGCAGTACGCCGCCACGTTGAAGATCACCAGCCCCACCGGCAAGCTGCGCACCGGGATGAGCGCCACCATCTCGGTGGTCACCGGCGAGGCCGACGACGCCCTGTACGTGCCCACCAACGCGGTCTCCGGCACCGGAGCCTCCCGGACCGCCACCGTGGTCAAGGACGACGGCAGCACCGAGCGCCGCACCGTCGAGGTCGGCATCGAGGGCGACTCCAGTGTGCAGGTCACCTCCGGGCTGTCGGTCGGTGAGAAGGTCGAGCTGACCAGCACCACCGCCTCCGGCGGCAACGGCTTCCCCAGCGGCGGCTTCCCCGGCGTCAGCGGCTTCGGCGGCGGCGCGGCCGGCTTCGGCGGCGGCATGCAGGGCAGCCGGTTCAGCGGGGGTGGCCGCCGGTGAGCCCCAGGCTGCCGATCGGCCGGCGCCGGGCCGAGCGCCCCGCACCGGCCGCCCGGCCCTCCGGACCGGTACCGGTCATCTCGGTGCGCGGGGTCCGCAAGTCGTACGGCGAGGGCGACGCCACCGTCCACGCGCTGCGCGGCCCGGACGGCCCCGGCGGCACCCCGCTCGGGGTGAGCCTGGACGTCGAGCAGGGCGACTTCGTCGCCGTGATGGGCAGCTCAGGCTCCGGCAAGTCGACCCTGATGAACATCCTGGGCTGCCTGGACGTGCCCACCGCCGGCCGCTACCTGCTGGACGGCATCGACGTCGGCCACCTGGACGAACACCAGCTCTCGCTGGTGCGCAACCGCAAGATCGGCTTCATCTTCCAGTCCTTCAACCTGGTCCCGCGCACCAGCGCCCAGGCCCAGGTGGAACTGCCGCTGGCCTACGCCGGCGTCCGCGCCGCCGAACGCCGCCGCCGCGCGGTGGCCGCGCTCACCATGGTCGGCCTGGCGGACCGGCTCGACCACCGCCCCAATGAGCTGTCCGGCGGCCAGCAGCAGCGGGTGGCGGTGGCGCGCGCCCTGGTCACCTCCCCGGCGATGCTGCTGGCCGACGAGCCCACCGGCAACCTGGACAGCCGCTCCACCGACGAGGTGCTCGGCATGATCGACCGGCTGAACGCCGCCGGACGCACCGTGGTGCTGATCACCCACGAGGACGAGGTGGCCCGGCACGCCAAGCGGGTGCTGCGCCTGGTGGACGGCCAGATCGTCGCCGACCGGCGGCAGGGTCCCGTACCGGGCCCGCCGCCGGCCCTCGCCGACCCGGTCGGCTTCCACCGGGGGGCCACCCGCCCCGACCACCAGCGGCCCGCCGCGATCGGAGGCAGGCCGTGATCGTCTGGCAGATCCTGCGGTTCGCCGTGGGCGGCCTGGCCGCCAACAAGGTGCGCTCCGCGCTGACCATGCTCGGGGTGCTGATCGGCGTCGCGGCGGTGATCCTGCTGCTGGCGGTGGGCAACGGCTCCTCGCAGGCGGTCAAGGACTCCATCACCTCGCTGGGCACCAACTCGCTCACCGTCTCCTCCTCCGGCGGCGGCTTCGGCGCCGCGCGCTCCAGCGGCGCCACCAAGCAGCTGACCCTCAAGGACGCCAAGGCGCTGGCCACCTCCGAGGACGCCACCGACATCAAGTCGGTCGCCCCGGTGGTCACCAGCTCCGGCACCGCCGTCTACCAGGGCACCGAGTACACGGTGAACTCGATCGTCGGCACCTACCCGGCCTACTTCGAGACCACCAACAACAAGGTCGCCAAGGGCGACTACTTCAGCAACGACGACGTCCTGGGCTCCCGCAAGGTCGCGGTGATCGGGGCCACCACCGCCGAGGAGCTGTTCGGCACCACCGACCCGGTGGGCAAGACCATGGTCATCGGCGGCACCCCCTTCACCGTGCGGGGCGTACTGGCCGAGAAGGGCAGCACCGGCCTCAGCGACTCGGACGACGTGGTGATCGCCCCGCTGCCCACCGTGCAGAACGCCTTCACCGGCTTCGGCTCGCTCAACCAGATCCTGGTGCAGGCCACCTCGGCCGACGCCACCACGGCCGCGCAGAGCGAGATCACCCAGGTGCTGATGGGCACCCACGGCATCAAGGACGCCAGCAACCTGGACTTCCGGATCAGCAGCCAGGAGTCGCTGCTCAGCGCCCGGCAGAGCACCAACCAGACGTTCACCGTGCTGCTCGGCGCGGTGGCCGCCATCTCGCTGCTGGTCGGCGGCATCGGCATCACCAACATCATGCTGGTCACGGTCACCGAGCGGACCCGGGAGATCGGCATCCGCAAGGCGATCGGCGCGCCCAAGGGCGTGATCCTCGGCCAGTTCCTCGCCGAGTCGACCCTGCTGTCGGTGCTGGGCGCCGGGCTCGGTGTGCTGGTCGGGCTGGTCGGCTCGCACTTCACGATCGTCGGTATCAAACCGGTGATCATCCCCGAGTCCGTCGCGGGCGCGTTCGGCATCGCGGTCGCCATCGGCCTGTTCTTCGGCAGCTACCCGGCCAACCGCGCCGCCTCGCTGCGGCCGATCGAGGCGCTGCGCCATGAGTAGCCCCGAGGAGACGGCCTCAAGGGGGACGGCCTCAAGGGAGATGACCTCAAAGGACTCAAAGGAGATGACGAAGATGGGCGCACACCGAGCCGACCTGGTGAAGGCGCCGCCCGCGCCCGTACCGGACACGGTGCGGCCGGCGGCCGGCAGCCCGGAGGAGATCCTGGCCACACCGCCGGACACCCGCGACATCACGGCCGAGCTGGCCGCACCGCCGCGCCGCCGGCTGCCCTGGCTCACCCTCTGCCTGGCGGGCGGGATCGTGGCGGCGGTGGCCTTCTCCGGCGGCGTCTGGTACCAGCGCGACCACGGCACCCCGGGCGGCCGGTCGCCGGTCGCCGCCGGGGGCTTCGGGCAGCGCGCCGCCGCCGGCGGGTCCGGGCAGTTCGGCAGCCGCCAGGGGCAGCAGGGCGGCGCCGAAGCCGGGGCGGGTGCGAGCGCGGGTGCCGGTGCCGGTGCGAGTGCCGGTGCGAGTGCCGGTACGGGATTCGGTGGCGCGGGCGCCGGAGCCGCTTCCGGTGCCACCATGACCACCGGTACCGTCAAGGTCGTCGACGGCGACAACCTCTACCTCACCGACGCCCAGGGCAACACGGTCAAGATCACCACCAAGAAGGGCTCCACCCAGGTGAAGCTCTCCAAGGACGGCAAGGTCTCCGACCTCCAGCCCGGCGACACCGTGGTGGTGCAGGGCACCAAGGACGACTCGGGCAATGTCGCCGCCACCCAGGTCACCGAGGGCGCCGGCACCGGCGGCTTCGGGGGATTCGGCGGGTTCGGCGGATTCGGCGGCGCCCGGCAGGCCGGGGGCGCCGGGGGCTGAGCCGCCCGTCCTCTCTCATCTTCACGCTGTACGGTGCTGGACCCACTCCTTCGACGGTCCCGGCCGGGGAACGGAAAGCACACCATGGACGGAACCGAAGCCTCCGCCGAGGCCAGCCTGCTGGTCGTCGACGACGAGCCCAACATCCGGGAACTGCTCGCCGCCTCCCTGCGGTTCGCCGGCTTCCGGGTGGCCTCGGCGGCCACCGGCGAGCAGGCGCTCGCCGCCGTCGCGGCCGACCGCCCCGACCTGGTGGTCCTGGATGTGATGCTGCCCGACATGGACGGCTTCGCCGTCGTCCGCCGACTGCGCGAGGACTCCCGCCGCCGCCCGACCGGCTCCGGCCGGCCGGGCGGCGGCACCGGCCCCTGGGACCACCTCCCGGTGCTCTTCCTCACCGCCAAGGACGGCACCGGCGACAAGGTGATCGGGCTGTCGGTGGGCGACGACTACGTCACCAAGCCGTTCAGCCTGGAGGAGCTGATCGCCCGCATCCGGGCCATCCTGCGCCGCACCGGCGGGCTGCCCGACGACGGACGGCTGACCGTCGCCGACCTGGAGCTGGACGCGATCGGCCACCAGGTCTCCCGGGCGGGCCGACCGGTCTCGCTGTCGCCCACCGAGTTCAAGCTGCTGCACTACCTGATGGCCAACGCCGGCCGGGTGGTCTCCAAGATGCAGATCCTGGACCACGTCTGGGCGTACGACTTCGGCGGCGACCTCAGCATCGTCGAGTCGTACATCTCCTACCTGCGGCGCAAGCTCGACCCGGGCACCGGGGACGCACCCCGGCTGATCCACACCGTGCGCGGGATCGGCTATGTGCTGCGCCGCCCGCCCCACCCCCAGGGCTGACCGGCGGTGCGCCGACCCACCCGCGCCGACCTGCCGCCGCTGTCGCTGCGGACCAGGCTGCTGGCGCTGGCCCTGGCGCTGGTCGCGGTCGGGCTGGCGGTCAGCGACACGGTGGTGGTCGGCACCGTACGGGTCCAGCTGGTGGACCGGCTCGACCAGCAGCTGTACCGCTTCGGGGAGCCGCTCTCCCACCGCGCGGCGGAGCGCTTCCCGGAGGCCGTCGGCACCGGCCGGTCGCCGGCCGCGTCCGCCGCGCGGCTGCCCAGCCAGTACGCCGTCCAGTTCCTGCGGGCCGACGGCAGCGCCCAGCAGGTGCTGCGGCAGCCGGTGGCGGCGGGCGACCCCGGGCCACGGCTGCCGGTGCTGACCGGGCGCAGCCTCGCGGACCGGCTGGACGACCCGTTCGAGGTGCCGGGCGAGCACGGCTCGGGCAACTGGCGGGTGCTGGTGCTGCCGGCCCGGAACGGCGGCGCGGGCGCGCCGGCGGCGGTGCTGGTGGCCGCCCCGCTGGCCGAGGTGGACGCGACCGTGGCCAAGCTGCGCACCGGCTTCCTGCTGATCGGCGGCTCGGTGCTGCTGCTGATCGCGGTCGCCGGGTGGTTCGCGGTCCGGGCGGGGCTGCGGCCGCTGCGCCGGATCGAGCAGGGCGCGGCGCTGATCGCCGCCGGTGAGCTGTCGCACCGGATGCCGCAGGCGTCGCCGCGTACCGAGGTCGGCCGGCTGTCCGCCGCGCTGAACGGGATGCTCACCCAGATCGAGGCGGCCTTCGCGGCGCGCGCCGAGTCCGAGGCCCGGATGCGCCGCTTCGTCGCGGACGCCTCCCATGAGCTGCGCACCCCGCTGGCCGGCATCCGGGGCTTCGCCGAGCTGTACCGGATGGGCGCGCTGCCCGCCGAGGCCGATGTGAAGCGCACCATGGCCCGGATCGAGAACGAGGCGGTACGGATGGGCGGGCTGGTCGAGGACCTGCTCACCCTGGCCCGGCTGGACGAGCAGCGGCCGCTGGAGCGTGAGCCGATGGACCTGCGCAGCCTGGCCGCCGACGCGCTGCACGACTTCACCGCGCTGGACCCGGACCGCGCGGTGTCGCTCACCGGTCCTGGCGGCCGGGGCGCGCCGCAGCCCGCCGTGGTGCTGGGCGACGAGGCCCGGCTGCGCCAGGTGGTGGCCAACCTGGTCGGCAACGCCATCGCGCACACCCCGGCCGGTACGCCGGTGCGGATCGGCGTCGGCATGGCGGACGGCGGGGGAGTGCTGGAGGTCGCGGACCAGGGGCCGGGCCTGACCGAGGAGCAGGCGGCCCGGGTCTTCGAGCGCTTCTTCCGGGTGGACGCCTCGCGCAGCCGCCAGCAGGGCGGTGGCGCCGGGCTCGGGCTGGCGATCGTGGGCGCGCTGGTGGCGGCGCACGACGGTGCGGTGGAGCTGGTCACCGCACCGGGCGCGGGCGCCCTCTTCCGGGTGCGCATCCCCGCCGCATAGGCCGCCGCCGGGCCCGGGATGACGCCGGGTGACCGACCTCACGCCCGCCGGAGGGCTTTCCGGGGCTTTGGTGTCGTAGGGGTGGGACATAATTCCTGCAGAGCTTGTGAACGTGTTCACGTTCACAAGCGGACAAGCTCTGCAGGTAGGAGGCGTGCCCCGTGGAACTAGCGCTGGCCCCCGAGACGATCGCGCGGTGGCAGTTCGGCGTCACCACCGTCTACCACTTCCTCTTCGTACCGCTGACGATCAGTCTGGCCGCGATCACCGCAGGGCTGGAGACCGCCTGGGTGCGCACCGGCAAGGAGCGGTACTTCCACGCCACCAAGTTCTGGGGCAAGCTCTTCCTGATCAACATCGCCATGGGCGTGGTCACCGGCATCGTGCAGGAGTTCCAGTTCGGCATGAACTGGTCGGACTACTCCCGCTTCGTCGGTGACGTCTTCGGCGCCCCGCTGGCGATGGAGGCGCTGATCGCCTTCTTCTTCGAGTCCACCTTCATCGGGCTGTGGATATTCGGCTGGGACAAGCTCCCCCGCAAGCTGCACTGCGCCTGCATCTGGATGGTCGCGCTGGGCACCGTACTGTCCGCGTACTTCATCCTGGCCGCCAACTCCTGGATGCAGCACCCGGTCGGCTACGCCCTGGACCCGGCCACCGGCAAGGCCCGGCTCACCGACATCGGCGCGGTGCTCTTCCAGAACACCACCCTGGTCGTGGTCGCCCACACCCTCACCGCCGCCTTCCTCACCGGCGCCGCCTTCATGGTCGGCATCGCCTCCTTCCACCTGTGGCGGACCAAGCGCCGGCAGGCCGCCGGGCTGCCGGTCGACCGCAAGCAGACCCTGGCCATGCGCACCTCGCTGCGGGTCGGGCTGGTGGTCGCGGTGGTGGCCGGCCTCGCCACCGCGCTCAGCGGCGACAGCCTCGGCAAGGTGATGTTCGAGCAGCAGCCGATGAAGATGGCCTCCGCCGAAGCACTCTGGGACAAGGCCGCACCCGCGCCGTTCTCGGTCTTCGCGGTCGGGGACGTGGCCAAGGGCCACAACACCGTCGAGATCCAGATCCCCGGCCTGCTCTCCTTCCTCGCCCACGACGACTTCAGCACCGCCGTCCCCGGCATCAACGACGTCGCCGCCGCCGAGGCCGCCCAGTACGGCGGCACCCCCGCCGACTACCTGCCCAATGTGCCCGTCACCTACTGGGGCTTCCGCTGGATGATCGGGTTCGGCATGACCTCGTTCAGCTGCGCGCTGGCCGGGCTGTGGCTCACCCGCAACCGCCGCTGGGTCGCCCCCGCGAAGCGCACCGCCGCCGACGAGGTGCCCCGGCTGATGCTCACCCGAAACCGCGAACTCGGCCCGGTGCTCACCCGGTGGGGCTGGCGGATCGGCATCCTCACCATGGGATTCCCGCTGATCGCCAACTCCTGGGGCTGGATCTTCACCGAGATGGGCCGCCAGCCGTGGGCCGTCTTCGGCCTGATGCGCACCGCCGACGCCGTCTCCCCCGGCGTCTCCACCGCCGAGCAGCTCACCACCCTGATCGGCTTCACCCTGCTCTACGCGGCGCTGGCGGTGGTCGAGGTGCGGCTGATGGTGACCTACGCCAAGGCCGGTCCCAACACCGCCGAGCAGCCGCCCGAGCAGGACCCGACCCTGCGCGGCGGGCCGTTCGGCGGGGACGGCGACGGCGCCGACCAGGACGCCGACAAGCCGCTCGCCTTCGCGTACTGACGGCCCGACCGACCGAACAGGAGACCGCCGACCATGCAGCTGCACGACGTCTGGTTCATCGTCATCGCCGTCCTGTGGACGGGCTACTTCTTCCTCGAAGGCTTCGACTTCGGGATCGGCATCCTCACCAGGTTGCTGGCCCGCGACGAGCGCGAGCGCCGGGTGCTGATCAACACCATCGGCCCGGTCTGGGACGGCAACGAGGTCTGGTTGCTCACCGCCGGCGGCGCCACCTTCGCCGCCTTCCCCGACTGGTACGCCACCCTCTTCTCCGGCTTCTACCTGCCGCTCTTCGCCATCCTGGTCTGTCTGATCATCCGGGGCGTCGCCTTCGAGTACCGCGCCAAGCGGAGCGGCGAGCGCTGGAAGCGCAACTGGGAGCGGGCCATCTTCTGGACCTCGCTGCTGCCCGCCTTCCTCTGGGGCGTCGCCTTCGCCAACATGGTGCACGGCGTCGCCATCGACCGCGACAAGGAGTACGTCGGCGGCGTACTCGACCTGCTGCACCCGTACGCGCTGCTCGGCGGCCTGGTGACCCTGGCCCTGTTCACCTTCCACGGCGCCGTCTTCACCGCGCTGAAGACCCTCGGCGACATCCGGCAGCGGGCCCGCGCCCTCGCCCAGCGGCTCGGCCTCGCCACCGCCGTACTCGCCGCCGCCTTCCTCAGCTGGACGCAGCTCCACACCGGCAACGGCCGCAGCCTGGCCGCGCTGCTGATCGCCGTCGCCGCGCTGCTCACCGCGCTCGCCCTCAACCGGGCCGGCCGCGAGGGCTGGGCGTTCGCCTGCTCCGGCGCCGTGGTGGTCGCCACCGTGGCGATGCTGTTCCTGGCGCTCTACCCGAACGTGATGCCCTCCACGCTGGACGCGCGGTGGAGCCTGACCGTCGGCAACGCCGCCTCCTCCGCCTACACCCTGAAGATCATGACCTGGGTCGCCGGGCTGTTCACCCCGCTGGTGCTGCTCTACCAGGGCTGGACGTACTGGGTCTTCCGCCGCCGCATCGGCGTCCAGCACATCCCCGCCACCCCGAACCACGCCCCCGTCCCCGCCCAGCCCGCACCCGCCCAGCCCGCACCGGCCCAGCCCGCCGCCGACCGCCCATGAAGCCCGTCGACCCCCGGCTGCTCGCCCACGCCCGCGCCACCCGCACCTTCCTGGCCTGCTCCGTGCTGCTCGGCGCGGCCGGCGCGGGCCTGGTGATCGCCCAGGCCGGACTGATCGCCGAGATCGTGGTCCGAGCCTTCCAGCAGCACGCCGGCCTCACCGAACTGCGCACCCCGCTGCTGCTGCTCGCCGCCGTCGCACTCGGCCGCGCCGCCGTCGCCTGGCTCACCGAGCTGGCCGCCCACCGCGCCTGCGCCACCGTCAAGTCCGAACTGCGCCGCAAACTGCTCGACCACGCCACCCGGCTGGACCCCGCCGCGCGCTCCGGCCGCCGCACCGGCGAACTCACCGCCCTCGCCACCCGGGGCGTGGACGCCCTCGACGACTACTTCGCCCGCTACCTGCCGCAGCTGGCCCTCGCCGTCGTCGTCCCCGCCCTGGTCCTGCTGCGCATCCTGGGCGCCGACTGGCTGTCCGCCGCGCTGATCGCCGCCACCCTGCCGCTGATCCCGCTGTTCATGGTGCTGATCGGCCTCGCCACCCAGAGCCGGATGGACCGGCAGTGGCAGACCCTCGCCCGGCTCTCCCACCACTTCCTGGACATCGTCGCCGGGCTGCCCACCCTCAAGGTCTTCGGCCGGGCGAAGGCCCAGGCCAGGGCCATCGCCGCAGTCACTGACGACTACCGCCGGGCCACCATGCGCACCCTGCGGATCGCCTTCATCTCCTCCTTCGCGCTGGAACTGCTCTCCACCCTCTCGGTTGCCCTGGTCGCCGTCTCCATCGGCTTCCGACTGGTCGACGGCTCGCTCGACCTGGGGACCGGCCTGCTGGTGCTGGTGCTCGCCCCCGAGGCGTACTTGCCGATCCGCCAGGTCGGCACCCACTACCACGCCAGCGTCGACGGGCTCGCCGCCGCCGACCGGGTCTTCGCCGTACTGGAGACCCCCCTCCCGCCGGCCGGCCGCACCCCCGCCCCCGACCTGGCCGGCGCCACCCTCACCGCCACCGGCCTCACCGTCACCCACCCCGGCCGCACCACCCCCGCGCTGCACGACGCCGAGCTGCGGATCGGCCCCGGCGAGACCGTCGCCGTCACCGGTCCCAGCGGCGCCGGGAAGTCCACCCTGCTGTCGGTACTGCTCGGCTTCACCCGGCCCGACGCCGGCACCGTCCGCGTCACCGCCGCCGATGGCACCGTGTACGACCTGGCCGACCTCGACCCCGACGACTGGCGGCGGCGGATCGCCTGGGTACCGCAGCACCCGCACCTGTACGCGGGCAGCATCGCGGACAACGTCCGGCTGGCCCGGCCGGACGCCACCGACACCGAGGTCCGGGCGGCGCTGCGGGCCGCACACGCCCTCGACTTCACCGACCGGCTGCCGGACGGCGTCCGCACGCCGCTGGGCGAGGGCGGCGCCGGGCTGTCCGCCGGGCAGCGGCAGCGGCTCGCCCTGGCCCGTGCCTTCCTGGCGGCGGACCGCCCCCTGGTGCTGCTGGACGAGCCCACCGCCAACCTGGACGGCGAGAGCGAGGCCGCCGTGGTGGCCGCCGTCGACGCCCTGGCCGCCGACCCGCACCGCACCGTCCTGCTGGTCGCCCACCGCCCCGCCCTCCTCGCCACCGCCACCCACCACCTCCACCTCACCACCCCGCCCCCAGCACCCCCGTCCGGGGTGCGGGCTGCGGCCTTGGCGTCCCCGTCAGGGGCGCGAGGAACTGCGCGCCCGGCCCCCCACGACCCCAACGAGCCCACCCTCCCCGCCCCGTCCGGGGCGCGAGGAACTGCGCGCCCGGCCCCCCACGACCCCAACGAGCCCACCCTCCCCGCCCCGTCAGGGGCGCGAGGAACTGCGCGCCCAGCCCCCTACGACCTTGACGAGCCCACCCTCCCCGCCCCGTCCGGGGCGCGAGGAACTGCGCGCCCGGCCCCCCACGACCTTGACGAGCCCACCCTCCCCGCCCCGTCAGGGGCGCGAGGAACTGCGCGCCCAGCCCCCCACGACCTTGACGAGCCCACCCTCCCCGCCCCCGCAAACAGCACCCCCACCCAGGCCACCCGCCCCGCAGGGACCCCCACCGCAGGCACCCCCACCGCAGGGACCCCCACCGCAGGGACCCCCACCGCGGGCACCCCCCTCAGCCGCATCGTCCGCCTGGCCCGCGCCACCACCCCCCGCGCCCGCTTCCCCCTCGCCGCCCTGCTCGGCAGCCTCGCCCTCGGCAGCGCCGTCGCCCTGCTGGCCACCTCCGGCTGGCTGATCTCCCGCGCCTCCCAGCAACCCCCCGTCCTCTACCTGATGGTCGCCGTCACCTCGGTCCGCGCCTTCGGCATCGGCCGCAGCGTCTTCCGCTACGCCGAGCGACTGCTCTCCCACGACACCGTGCTGCGCGCCCTCGGCGGCCTCCGCACCGCCGTCCACGCCCGCCTGGAACGCCTCGCCCCCGCCGCCCTGCACTCCGCCGACGGCTTCCGACGCGGTGACCTGCTCTCCCGGCTGGTCGCCGACGTCGACGCCATCCAGGACTGGTTCCTGCGCTGGCGGCTGCCGGTCGCCGCCGCCGTCACCGTCTCCGCCGCCGCCTCACTCGGCCTGGCCGCCCTGCTGCCCGCCGCAGGCGCCGTCCTCGCCGCCGGGCTGCTGCTCGCCGGAGTCGCCGTACCCGCCCTCTCCGGCGCCCTGGCCCGCCGCACCGAGCGGCGCACCGCACCCGCCAGGGGTGCGCTGGCCACCGGTGTCCTCGACGTCCTCACCGGCACCGCCGAACTCACCGCCGCCGGTGCGCTCCCCCGCCGGCTGGCCGTCGTACGGGACGCCGATGCCGAGCTGACCCGCCTCGCCGCCCGCTCGGCCGCCACCGCCGGTCTCGGCTCCGGCCTCACCGCGCTGATCACCGGCCTCACCGTCGCGGGCGCCGCCGCCGTCGGCGTCCAGGGCGTGGCCGCCGGCACGCTGTCCGGCGTCTGCCTGGCCGTACTGGTGCTGACCCCGCTCGCCGCGTTCGAAGCCGTGGCCGGGATGCCGGTGGCCGCCCAGTTCCGCCAGCGCAGCACGGCCGCCGCCGCCCGGCTGGTGGAGGTGCTGGACACCCCCGACCCGGTACGCGAACCCGACCAGCCCGCCGCGCTGCCCGCCACGCCGCTCCCGGTCACCGTACGAGGGCTGCACGCCCGCTGGCCCGGACAGCAGACCGACGCCCTGGCCGGCCTGGACCTCGACCTCACCGCCGGCCGCCGGACCGCCGTGGTCGGCCCCTCCGGCTCCGGCAAGAGCACCCTGGCCGCCGCCCTGCTGCGCTTCCTCGAACCCACCGCCGGGAGCATCACCCTCGGCAGCGGTCCGACGGCCGTGGACAGCCGCGCCGCGTCCGGCGACGACGTACGCCGGGTGATCGGCCTGTGCGCCCAGGACGCCCATCTCTTCGACAGCTCACTACGGGAGAACCTCCGCCTGGCCCGACCCACCGCCACCGAGGCGGACCTGCGCCGCGCCCTGGCCGCCGCCCGCCTGCTGACCTGGGTCGACTCCCTCCCCGACGGCCTGGACACCATGGTCGGCGAGCACGGCGCCCGGCTGTCCGGCGGCCAGCGGCAGCGGCTCGCCCTGGCCCGCGCGCTGCTGGCCGACTTCCCGGTGCTGATCCTGGACGAGCCCGCCGAACACCTCGACCTGCCCACCGCCGACGCCCTCACCGCCGACCTGCTGGACGCCACCACCGGCCGCACCACCCTGCTCATCACCCACCGGCTGGCCGGCCTGGCCGACGCCGGGGTGGACGAGGTCCTGGTACTGGACCGGGGCCGGGTGGTGCAGCGCGGCGGCTGGGACGAGCTGGTCGGACAGGACGGACCGCTGCGCACCATGTGGCGGCGCGAGCAGCGGGCCGACCTGCTGACGGCGGCCGCCGTGCGGTGAGCGGCGGGTCAGCCCTCGGCGGTCCAGCCGTCCCGCAGCAGCTGCTCCAGCACCAGGGCCACCCCGTCCGCGTCATTGCCCTCCGTGTGGCGGCCGGTCGCCGCCAGCACCTCCGGGTGCGCGTTGGCCACCGCGTACGCGGTGCCCGCCCAGGCCAGCATCGGCAGGTCGTTGGGCATGTCGCCGAAGGCCACCACCTGCTCGGCCGTCGCACCGCGCTCCTGGCACCAGCGGGCCAGGGTGCTGGCCTTGCTCACCCCGGTGGCGCTGATCTCCAGCAGCGCGATCGGGCTGGACCGGGTGAACTCCGCCAGCTCCCCGGCCGCCTCCCTGGCCCGCAGCAGGAACGCGTCCGGGTCCAGCGCCGGGTGCCAGGCCAGGATCTTGAAGATCGAGTGCACCTCGGGCGCCGCCAGCAGCTCCTCGGCCGGGGCGATCCGATGCGTGGCGTCCGCGTCCCACATCAGCGCCGGGTAGTCGGGCTCGTGCGAGAAGCCGGTCGGGTACTCGAACGCGAACTCGGTGCCCGGCAGCCGGTCCCGCAGCCGCTCCACCACCGCCAGCGCGTCCGCCGGCCGCAGCGGGTAGCTCTCCAGCAGCCGGCGCCGCCGCACGTCGTACATCGCGCCGCCGTTGGAGCAGATCGCCACCCCGTGGCCGCCGATGTGGCTGCTCACCGACTCCATCCAGCGCGGGGGCCGCCCGGTGACGAAGACGATGCACAGCCCGGCCCGTTCCGCGGCGGCCAGCGCGGCCTGGGTCCGCGGCGAGACCGTACCGTCGCTGCGCAGCAGGGTGCCGTCCAGGTCGGTCGCGATGATCCGGAGCCGGTCGGCGCGGCCCGGCCCGCCCCCGGCGTGCTGCCGGTCAGGAGTCGAAGAGGTCGTGGTCACCGCCCCATCCTCGCCCACCCCACCCCCACCCGACCCCACCCAGCCTTCACCAGCCCCCGCCGGACGCGGTGACCGTCGGCGCATCCCCGGGCCGGCTCGATCCTCGGGTCAAGGCCGGAGTGGAGCGCCTCGCTCAGCGCTACCTGGGCGATCCCGATGCCGAGGACCCAGGGGTCTCTCCGCTGCTCGACCACGCGGAGGGACGGCTGAACGTCCGGCATCAGGAGCACCGCCGCTTCCGGACGGCCTTCCTCCTGCGGATGCAGCGCTGGCCCGCCACGGGCAGGTCCTGACATGAGCGGGACGGCCCCCGTCGCCGCAGAGCCCGGCCATGCCGTCGGGGCCCCAGGTGAGCCCGGTCCAAGGGGGGGCGTCTGCGCCAAGTGGCGTGCAGGGCCGTGCGGTGTCCGGTCCGCTCATGGCGGACCGTAGGCTCGGGGCATGCGTCTGAGTACGGTGATCCTGCCCGTGTACCGGTGGGGCGAGGGACAGAAGGTCTGGCGGCGGGCCGAGGAGCTGGGGTTCCACGGGGCGTACACCTATGACCACCTGAGCTGGCGGAGCTTCCGGGACGAGCCGTGGTTCGGGGCGGTGCCGACGTTGACGGCGGCGGCGGTGGTGACCGAGCGGATCAGGCTGGGGACGCTGGTCACCTCGGTCAAGCCTCGTTCACCCATCACAGTCTGACCTGGGACGTAGACAACCCTGTCACCCTAGGTAGCGGTGCAACTGCACGGGTGGCGATCAGTCCAGTTCGAACAGGGGCTCCGGCTTCTGTGCCTTGTGGGAGTACCGCTGGGCCTTGGACGCTCGACTTCGAGTGCGCCGCTGGCGCTCGATGGTGGTTTCCTCGCTGAACTCTGTGGCCACGACGACGCTGTGACCGGCGCTGACTCGGCGTTGGACGAGGTCCCGGAGTTGCTCGGCCGTGGTTCCGACCGTCCCGGCCAAGCCGTGCTTGACCAGCTCGACGAACTGGGTGCTGACCAGGTGGCGTTCCACCTGGTCGTAGCCGAGCAGGCGAGCTTCGCTTCCCTCCCGGCCGCGGGTGCAGTCGTCCTCCAAGAGGAGACGCACGTAGGAGACCGGGAGGTACATGCCAGGAGTGAGCCCTCCGGTGAAGCTCTCCGGGTCCCGCGGCCAGTAAGCGAGCTTCAAGAAGCACGGGTCGCTCCCCAGCCGCCAGTCGCTGGGGCGGGACGGTGAGGTGCTCAGCTTCGCCACTTCGTCGAGTCGGTCGAGCTGGCTTCTCAGCCGCTCGTCCACCCGGATCGACCTCTTGCGTGATTCGAGACGCTTGTACTGGACGAACGTGAAGCTCATGGTCGGCTCGTGGTAGTAGATCATGTCGGTGCCGAAGCGGGACTCGATCGGGGTGGCATTGACGTTGGCCACCTCCAGGTATCGGCCGCTGGCGTCTCGCAGTACGTGCACGTCGCAGCGTGTTCCCACGCCGTCCTCCCACTCGCTGAACAGGCCGAAGGCCTCACCTGAAGCGCGGACGTCATGGTCGATCAGGCTGTGCTCAACCGGCTGGGGGATGAGGCCGGCCAAGTACGGGTCGTGTCGTGATGGCGGGCGCTGCCACGCTGCGAGGGCGGACAGGGGAAATTCGGAGATGCGCACAACGCTGCGTGTCGCATCTTGCTGTTCCTGCCACGACCGGTCGGCCGCGTCACTGCTGTCCAGAACGGGCGGGTTCGCCTGGGCCGCGAGCCAGTCCAGCAGGCCGATAGCCCCCGGATGGGCTGCACGCAGCGCGCCATCGATGGCCTCCCACAGAGTGTGGCTGCACATACCGACGGCACCGATCTGAGACGCTTGCTCGAACTCGCTCCGCAACTCGGCAGAGAGCCGGCTGAGAAGACCGTCGTGCCCGTCGAGCGGGATCGTCTCCATGCACTCGCGGAGGGGGTCGACGGTTATGCTCCAGTCGACAGCGCCGACCGTGTTGTGCTGCGCCACGATGCCGAGCCACATCAAGTGCCTGATCCGCTGACCGGTCGCCGTGGTGGTGGCACTCAGGAGCAGGACCATGGGCCTACTCAGGGACGGCTCAACCGGTCGGACTTCCTTGGGCAGTGCCTTCGTCAGCCGTTGCTCGATCCTCAACTTCTCGCGGATGGAGTTCAGTCCGCCCGCAGGCAGTGTCACGATGTAGGCCACTGCAGGAGCGTATCGACGCCAGAGCCGACGCTTCATCAATTTGCCCGTACTGCAATGCGAGCAGACCGTGTCCACGGCCGGGGCGCTCCACCAGATGGGTTCGGAACGCCCCAGCGAAGCATCTCAACTCAGCTGGGCGAGGCCCTCGGTGGCGATCCGCTCGAAGGTGTCCAGGTCGTTGGCGAAGATCGAGTCCGGCACCGGCCAGTGGATCACCAGCTCGGTGATGCCCAGCTCCCGGTAGGTCCCGGCCCAGTCGACGAACGCGTCGACCGACTGCAGCGGCTTCTCCGCCGTGGACCCCTGCAGCAGCACCTTCGCCAGCTCACCCACGTCCCGCCCGGCCGCCTCGCAGGCCGCCGCCAGCTTCTCGATCTGCTGCGCCACGACCCCGGGCGCCTGCTCCACCGGCACGTCGGCCGGCCCCTTCGGGTCGCCGTACGTCACCCAGCCCTGCCCGTACCGCGCCGCCAGCTTCAGCCCGCGCGGCCCGGTCGCCGCCACGTAGAACGGCACCCGCGGCGTCTGCACGCACCCGGGGATGTTCCGCGCCTCCACCGCCGAGTAGTAGGTGCCCTCGCGGGTCGTCGCGTCGTTCGTCAGCAACTCGTCCAGCAGCGGCACGAACTCCCCGAACCGCTCCGCCCGCTCCTGCGGTGACCACGCCTTCTGCCCCATCGCCGTCGCGTCGAACCCCGTCCCCCCGGCCCCGATCCCCAGCGTCAGCCGCCCGCCGGACACGTCGTCCAGCGTGATCAGCTCCTTCGCCAGCGTCACCGGGTGACGGAAATTTGGCGAGGTTACGAGCGTCCCCAATCGAAGCTGCTCGGTGGCCGACGCCGCCGCGGTGAGGGTCGGGATGGAGCCGAACCACGGCCCGTCCCGGAACGACCGCCAGGAGAGGTGGTCGTAGGTGTACGCGGCGTGGAAGCCGAGGTCCTCGGCGCGCCGCCAGACCTTCTGGCCTTCGGCCCAGCGGTAGATGGGGAGGATCACTGTGCTCAGTCGCATGCCATCGACCCTACGTCCGAGGGGCGCCAAGCTCTGCCGTACTCCTCGAAAGAGCACCGCTGGGTACACCGGGTGTCGCAGACGGCATGGGTCCAGGACACGTAGTGGGATGCGATGGCCTGGACCCATGCGGGTCGACTACTTCAGTCGGACTCTGCCACTGCTTCCGAGGCGGTCCGTGCTTCCCGAAGAGAGTCGGCAATCGCGGCGAACTCGTCCAAGGCAGCCTGAAGGTCCTCGACGATGTCTGCGGCGATTTCCTCGGGCGAAGGAAGCGAGTCGGCGTCTTCCAGGCTGGGGTCGCGAAGCCAGGTGATGTCGAGGTTCACCTTGTCCCGGGCCACCAGCTCGTCATACGTGAAAGGCTTGAAGCGCTCAGTCTCGACTCGCTTGCTGCGGTCATCCGCCGAGAAGCACGCGACGAAGTCGTCCAAGGCGCCCCGGGTGAGGGGGTTCTGCTTGAGCGTAAAGTGCTGCGCAGTACGAAAATCGTACACCCACAGCTTCTCCGTCCACGGCTGCTCGGGGCGCGCTGGCTTCCGGTCGAAGAACAGCACATTCGCCTTGACGCCGCCCGCGTAGAAGATGCCAGTCGGCAGGCGGAGCATGGTGTGGAGGTCGTACTCCTTGAGCAGCCGACGGCGGATAGTCTCGCCGGCTCCGCCCTCGAAGAGCACGTTGTCGGGAAGGACCACCGCTGCCCGGCCGTGGATCTCCAACAGAGAGGCGATGTGCTGGACAAAGTTCAGCTGCTTGTTGGTGGTGGTGACCCAGAAGTCGCGGCGCTCATACGCGATGGCTTCGCGGCTGGCACTGCCGTCCTCGCCGTAGATCGTGATCGAGGACTTCTTACCGAAGGGCGGGTTAGCGAGGACAAGACTGGCTCGCTTCGCCGGCGGCTGTGCAAGAGCGTCCTCGTCCCTGACCAGTTTCGGCCCGTTGGCATGCCCGATGCCGTGGAGGAAGAGGTTCATAGCGGCCAGGCGCGCGGTGTTGCGCACGAGCTCGGTGCCCCAGATCCCACCCGAGCTCAGGGCGCGGCGCTGCTCTGGTGTGAAGGTGTTGCCGTATTCACGGACGAGGTACTCCGCTGCTGCCAGGAGGAAGCCCCCTGTCCCGCACGCTGGGTCCGTAATTGTGTCGTCCGGGGTGGGCCGCATGCAGTCGACGATCGCCTGGATCAGCGACCTAGGCGTGAAGTACTGGCCCGCCCCAGACTTGATGTCCTCGGCACCCTTGGCCAGCAGTTCCTCGTACGCGTCGCCCTTGACGTCGGTGCCCTGCTGCGACCAATCCTCCTTGCCGATCAGATCGACAACGAGACGGCGTAGCTTTGCTGGGTCCTGGATCTTGTTACGGGCCCCGTTGAAGATCAGGTTGAAGGTAGTGCCAGGAGAGGAGTTGCCGAGATCTTCGAGAAGGTGGCGGTATGCGATCTCAAGGGCATCACCCTTCGCGTTGACCAGTTCAGGCCACCCGCGGCCATCCCAGGCCGGACCAGACGGAAGGACCTGTTCGCGGAACATGGCCGGTCGCGACTGGGCTTCGTCGGCCATCTTGAGGAATAGCAGGAAGGTCAGCTGCTCGACGTAGTCGATGGTGGAGACGCCGTCATCCCGAAGGACGTTGCAGTAGTTCCAGAGCTTGTCAACGAGACGACGGGTCTCAAGGGTGCTCACTCGGGGATCTCCAAGTCGAGAAAGGTCTGGGAGACGGAACCGACAGGGACGATGGCGGCAGGTGCAGGCTCCTTCGGTCGTGCCTGCGAGGGATCAGCACTCGCGGCCATCCGGCTTCGGCTGAGTCCAGATGGGCGACGCTTGCCGGAACCGCGCTCAGTAGCGATGCGATGCAGGAGGCTCTCGGCCGGTTCGTCACTCGAATTCTGAGGTACAAGTCGCCCATTAAAAGCTTCCGCGAGCAGTGCGCGGCGCAAGGACTTTGTGCGCGCCTGGCTAATTTGCACCTCGACAGAGAGCTTTGCCATCTTCCATTCAAGGTCTTCATACTGGCGGCAGAACCTGCGCTGCCCGTCTAGATTGGGAAGGGGGAATGAGACTGCAGACAAGATCTTCTGATTGACCTTATAAATTCCCGCAGTGGTCCTGGCCTGACGCTCGATCTGCTTACGCACTATATCAGAGTTCCAGATGATCCTCAGGAAGGACGGGAGAATTCTTTTCGGATTTGGCCGAGCTCGAATAATAGTGTCAGGATAGGCTACCGGATCTGGATCTGATTCAACGAGTGCACCACGTCCAACGAGGGAAATGGAGCCACTCCCGCGGGAGATTAGGAAGTCTCCGCGCGAGACGAGAAAAGGCATTGCCTGATCCTCGTCCCAGTCCCCGCTCTTTCGCTGCGTGAGATCCACTCGCCCATTCCCCAGCGCCGTTAGTCGGAGAACGGGAAAGCCGCCATCGCGGGTGGTTACTGACCTGCCGTTCGAGAGCCCCTCCGCTAGGACCTCATGGAGCGCGACTTGCTCGTGTTCGCCCAGCAGATTGTAGAGTCCGGCCTTGGCCAAGCTGCCGAGGTTCCGCTCTGCTCGAGTGAGCGTTGCGCTCGCGTGGTCAAGTCGAGACAGCTGCTCTTCGAGTGAATCGACGATTCGCAGCTGCTCAGCCGCCGGGGGAACGAGGAGCGAAACTTCTCCGAGTGATCCTTGGGAGATATTGCGCATCGACTCCTTGGTGCCTGTCGAACGCCGTGAAATCTCTCTCCTTACGCCAGGAGATGACAAGGAATAGAGGAGCCATCTGCGGTCAACTTCTGATCCTGGGATAAGACGCAGACTCTTGTCGCTCAACAGAAGCCTTGGGCGGCACTCTCCGACAAGCACCGGGGCGCCCACATACTCTTCGGTGTTCGCTCTGCTCACGAGAATGTCTCCCGACTGAATCTCGTTTCGTGAATCGAACCCGTAGTTCTCTGGGACGGCCTTATTCTCAGCCTCGTCAAACTCGCCCCACGTCATCGCACTGACCTTGATGACTCCCCATTCGTCAGGGTTTGCGCGACGCGGCTCACACTTGAAGGACTTCCCCGCCTCAACTCGGAGCAAGAGATCGTTGAGCTTTACCCGCGCCCATCCCCTCGGCAAATCCCCACTCACGCGCTCAGCTCCCGTCCCAGGTCTTCCAGAATCTCCGCTGCGCGGGGGCCACCGAAGGCGGCGAGGAAGCCGTCCACTCCACCGCGCTCGATAAAGGGTACGTCCTTGAGGTCGTCAGGCTCGATCGCCGCGTCTGTGGCGATGACATCGACGATGCGCTGCAGCCACCAGATCTGGTCGGCGGTGAACCCGGCGCTGGCCTGCTGCTGGCGTGCGATCCAGGCGGCGTAGCGCTCCTCAACCAAGCTGCGGTACGGCCGTGCGGTCTCGTCCAAACCGAGCTCTACCCGCAGGAGGCCGATGAGGTCAACGACGCCCGCGCCGTGCTGCGGACGCTCGGCGGCCTTGCCGAGCTGTACGTAGGCGTTCCACAGGGCGTCCGGCGTCCAGCGGTAGGGCGGCCGCTCGATGCGACGTGCGAGATCGCGCAGCTGCCGGTACACCTCGTGGGGGTCGCGGCGTTCACGGAAGGCTGCTTCCAGCGGTGCGATCACGCCCTGGTGTTCCTTGAGGTACTGCTGCCAGGAGGTGACGCGCTGGGTCGCGATTTCTTCTGCGGTGATGCCTCGGGCCTCGACGATGTCGTCCACGCTCACCTCGTCATAGACGATGTCGTGTGCTCGGCGGATCTGCATGATGCGCTCCCGCAGTTCCCGGCTGGCGAATGGAGTCAACCCGTCGATCGCGAGCTGACGGACCGCCTCCGGGCCTCCGATGCGCCGAGCGTTCTCCTGAGCGTCCGGGTCCACAGCATTGACCAGGCCACCGACGATCTCGCTCAACGGCTTGCCCCCGGCGAGTTCGGCGAGCTCGTCGCGTTCCTCGTCGGTCAGCTGCCTGTCCAGGCGGGCGAGGCGGCCGGCGAGGGTAGCGATCTCATCCTCGGTCAGGGAGAAGGTCGCGCTCTTGTCGATCAGCCGCTGGAGCGGGATCTGCTTCTCGGAGGCACGTACCAGCGGCCGGGCATCCACACGCGGCGAGTCCGTGACACCGACCGCGTCGACGATCACGAAGCGGTCCTTGACCTTCGCGTCGGGTGTCACGGCCTGGAACTCGTCCGGGTCGATCGTGCGGGCGCCTCGGCCCTTCATCTGCTCGAAGTAGGCCCAGCTCTTCACGTCCCGCAGGAAGAAGACGCATTCCAGGGGCTTAACGTCCGTGCCCGTGGCGATCATGTCGACTGTGACCGCGATGCGCAGCTCGGGGCTGTTACGGAACGCCTGAATCAGCCGATCGGGGTGCTTCGCGGCGTGCGTGATCTTGACGCAGAAGTCGTCTCCCTTGCCGAAGACCTGCCGGGCGGTTGCCACGATCTCCTCGGCGTGGTTGTCGTCCACGGCGAAGATCAGCGTCTTGGGAACGTGGGTGCGGCGGTGTTCCGTCCCGCCTTCCCCCACGGGCGGGAAGATGTCGGTGAACAGTCGGTCGCGGAAGGTCTCGAGGACCAGCTTCAGCTGTCCGCGGCTGATGATCGAGCGGCCGAGCTGCGAGGGTGCCCAGCTGAGGTCGTCCTCCAGCTCCTGATAGCGGTCACGGCGAGTCTTGCGCTCCCGGACGGGCACCACGGTCTCGGCCGGGATGGTGCCGCCCTTCTCACCCAGCTCCGTTCGGATCCGGAACACGTCGAAGTCGACGTTGACGCCGTCGGCGACGGCCTGCTCGTACGTGTACTCGCTGACGATGTTCTGGAAGAAGAAGCCGAATGTCTGCTTGACCGGGGTGGCCGTCAGGCCCACCAGATGCGCGTCGAAGTACTCCAGCACTGCGCGCCACTTGCCGTAGATGGAGCGGTGGCACTCGTCGACGACGATCAGGTCGAAGCTCTCTGGCGGCATCTTGGGGTTGTAGCCGACCTCCACCGGGCCGTCGATCAGGTCGTAGCGGTCGAGCGCTGCGTCCTCGGTGTCCGCGTCGGGTACTTCCCGCCCAGTCAGGGCCAGCCACAGCCGCTGAACCGTGGAGACGACAATGTCGGACGAACCGAGCACGGTCTTTCCGGACATCCGCTGGACCGGGTAGAGCTCGGTGAACTTGCGTCCGTCGTCAGGGGTGTTGAAGTTGTCGAACTCGGTGGCGGCCTGCTTGCCGAGGTTGTTGCGGTCGACGAGGAAGAGGATCCGCTTGGCCTTGGCGTGCTTGAGCAGCCGGTAGCTCTCGCTGACCACGGTGTACGTCTTGCCAGCGCCGGCGGCCATCTGGATCAGTGCCCGCGGTTCGTCCCTTGCCAGTGACCGTTCCAGGCCAGTGACCGCCTTGACCTGGGCAGGCCGGAGTGGGTCCGGATCGAGGAAGGTCCGGGGCAGCCGGCGAAGCCGCGCACGGAAGGTGGGAGCCGAGGGGTCGGCTTCCGCCTCCTTGATCCACCTGGCGATCGTCTCCGGACGATGCACTGCGAACACGTCGCGGGTGCGAGCGTCGGGGTCCAGCTCGTTCTTGAACCGGAAGGTGTTGCCGTCCGAGACGTACTGGAAGGGCAGGGTTGCCCGCCAAGCACTCAGCTGCTGACCCTTCGTCAGTCCGGACGCATAGCGAGCTGCCTGGTCCTGCGCGACCGTCAGGTCAGCGCCTTCGCGCTTGGCCTCAAGCACGCCGATCAGCCGGTGGTCGACGTAAAGGAGGTAGTCGGCCCGGCCGACAGCCGTGCTCACCTCGCGAAGTGCCACTCCCCGGCCTGCAAGAAGGTTGGCCGCAGAGGCGTCCTGAACCACCCAGTCGGCCGCCTCCAGCATGCGGTCGATCTCTGCCCGCACCTGGGCCTCGTTCAGTGGTGCCTGAGCCGCCTTGTGGGCACGCGAGATGATCTCGTCACGCTGGGAGGCCCCAAGCCGCGCAGGAGCAGTGAACGGCAACTCGTCCGAACTGAACTGCTCAAGCCGGGCATTGAGCTGATCGACCAAATCGCGGAGTGCCGCCCGATCGGCCTCGGCTCGAGCGAGCTCGGCCTCCGCCAGCTCACGGGCTACTCGCTCCCGCTCCAGCCGGTCCTGCTTGCCGTCGTAGCGCAGCCGGGCCTCTGCGAGCTTGGTGCGGTACGCCTCAAGCTCGGCTCGGAGCTGCTCCAGCTCCTGCTGCTCCTGGGCCGTTGTCGGCACCGGCCCCTGGGTTGCGGGAGCCGGAGGAAGGAAGACGCGGTGAGTGGTGTCGGTGGTCAGCGAACGGTGCAGCCAGTCGCCAAGGCGGAAGCAGTTCTCAACACAAGCGAGGGCTGCCCGGACCTCGGCGTAGTGGTCGTGAACCGCGCGATTTCCGGTAGCGCGAACCGATTCGAACCACGCCTTCACCTGAGGATGGAGGACACCTTCGCGGGCCAGGGCGTTGATCCGATCGACCTGGCGGTCCCGCGGATCCACTCGAATGCCCAGCAGCCCCACCAAGTAGCGGCTCATCACTTCGCCGAAAGCGCGTGCCTTGAACATGGCGCCGTTGGCATCGGAGTGCACGTACGACTCAGCCGCTACTCCGTACGACACCAGCAGCGGCTCGTGCTGTAGCAGATAGCCGAAGTTGGCAGACCGCGCAGCAAGCTCGCCCGGGTCGGGCCCCGCAGCACCATTAGCCGCCATCCGAAGTTCCCCCTCCGTGCCTGTGAGGTCAAAGCCTTGCAGGATGACACGATCCAACTGGAGTTGCAAGCTTTAACTCTCAGTAGTTGTCATTGCGCTTGGCAATGTCCCAAATCGGCCGCGGCTGCGGCCGCCCTACCTCGCGGTAGCCATACTCGGGCTCCAGACAGCGCCCTTCGCGGCCCGAAGAGCGGCCCGGACTCGCGCAGCACCAACGGTATTGGCTGCCGCTATGCCGTCGTTCTTGGCGGGCCAAACGCCGAGGCCCGCGCAGGGGCGACAGATGCCGGGGCGGGGCACCGGGTCGTGGCACTTGGCGCACTCGGCGTAGCGGGCGGCTGCTGGGCGTACGGGGGCCTGGACGGGTGGCATCTTGCGTTCGAGTCGGTTGCGGAGCACGCCGGCCGGGGAGTGGAGGGGGACGGGCAGGCCGGGTAGCAGGGCGCGGGCGAGATCGGTGTGGGTCGCGCCGCGTTCCAGCCACTGGGCGACCAGGGGCGGGAGGGTGCGGGCTTCGGCCTCGCCGAGGTGCAGGCGGGGTTCGGGGCGGATCACCCGGAACAGCGTGTCGACCGCCTCGCGGAGTTGTTCGTCCGGCAGCGCGGGGGCGTCCTCGGTCGCCCGGAGGTCTTCCTCCCACCCTCCCGGTTCCTCGGTCGTCTCGCTGCTCACGGGGTCGGTGGGGAGGGTGGGTTCTTTGTACCGGTTCTTTGAAAGGGCGTCAGGGGCATCGGTGGTCGGTTCACCGGGGGCCGGACGGGTGGCACCCGGTAGCGGCGGGAGCTGCGGGGTGTCGTAGACGTGGATCTCGCTGACGATCGTGCCGTCGGGCAGCCGGATCTTCTCGACCCGGTAGAAGCCGGCGTCGATCAGCTCCTTCAGGGCCTTGCGGATCGCGCCCCGCCCCTGGGGGCTGGTGTCGGCCATGTGGCGGCCGTCCTCGCGCCAGCCGTCGGGGCGGGAGAGGAGGTCGGCGAGCAGGCCGCGGGCGGTGTAGGACAGTTGCCGGTACTGCAGCATCGCGTTGGGCAGCACGGTGTAGTGGCGCGCGGGGGCGCTACGATGAACACGCATCGGGAGTTACAGCTCCTGGTGCCGGGCCCCGGGGTGTTTGCCGCACCGCCGGGGTCGCCTGTTTTCGGTTGGACTACGGAACGTAGCACAACACCCAGGCAAGCAAGGTGTGTTCATGCGAGCGGTCTTGATCACGTTCACTCGCCGAGGAGCGCGACGCTCTGTCAAGAGCGGGTGGCCCCGTGTTCCAGGTAGGCCGTCTCGGACTGTGCCCTCGCGGCGCGGGCGGCGTGGACGCGGCGGGCCAGGCGCGGGATGAGGACTTCGTCGAGCTGGTCGGTGGTGTGGAAGGCGTACTCGCCGATTTCCACCTGGTCGACGGCGATGTGGTCGAGCTCGTGGGCTGGGAGGATTCCGCCGTCGAAGACGAAGAGGAGCTTGTCGCCCTCGGTGGGGTGGGGCGCCCAGTCGGCGACGAGGAGGCGGCCGATCGGCGGGGTGATGCCGAGTTCCTCCTTGACCTCCCGGGCGGCGCCTTCGCTCGGGGTCTCGCCGGCCTGCAGGTAGCCGCCGGGGATCTCCCAGCCGGGCTTGTAGGTCGGCTTCACGAGCAGGATGCGGTCGTCCTCGTCGAAGAAGAGGACGCCGGCGGCGGTGCGGGGTTGGGCCACGACCTCTTCGGGCTGGGAGTCGCTCATGGCAACGACTGTAGTCGTCCGCTGCGGTCAGGCGACGATGCTGAGCCGTTGGGCGACGCCGGCGAGCAAGTGGCTCGGCCTGCCTCGCTGTTGGCGGACCCAGGCGGTGACGAGGTGTCGCGGGATGAAGTGGTAGCGGACTTGCTCGGGGGCGAGTTCCTCGGCGTCCAGGACGAGGGCGAGCGCCTCGTCCATGCGGTTCTGCGCGCTGTAGGCACGGGCGATTTCGAGCGTGTGCCGGACGCGGCGTTCGAGTGGGAGGGTCGAGGAGTCCACGCGGGGGCCCTGGTCGGCGGCGATCTGGATGTCGCCGAGTTCCATCGCGGTCGAGATCCGGTGGATGGCCACGTTAGTGGGGCCGAAGGCCGTCCACATGTGGTTGGCGTCGTGGCCGAGGCGCTGCGCGGCCCTGTTCGCTTCGGCGAGGAACTCGCGGACGGTGCTGCGGTCCTCGGTCCTGGCGGCGGCCATCGACCCGACCAGGAAGAGGGTGCCGTAGATCGAGAGGTAGGTCGGGGAGGCGTCGTCGAGGCCGGCTTCCAGGTAGGCCGCAGAGTCCACGACCAGGTCGCGGGCTGCGGCGAGGCGTCCGTTGGTGAGCAGGCAGTGGGAGACCGAGCGGAAGAGGGAGCCGGTGACGACGGTGTTGCCCGACTCCTGAGCGGCCGTGAGGCCGCGGTCGGCGGCGATCCAGGCGAGGTCGGCTTCGCCTATCTTCGTCAGGACCATGGCGGCGCCCTGGTAGGCCATGGCGAGCAGGGCCTTGGCCTGGAGCTGCTGGTCGCCCTCGTGCATGCGAACCGCGCGTTGGGCCTGAGCGAGGATGCCGGGGACGAGCCTGGTGGCCCGGGAGTATCTGGCGTCCTGGTAAGCGGACCAGGCGGAGCCGACCTCGGCGCGCAGGATGTCGAGGTCGGGTGGTTGCTCGACGTCGTCGGCGGCGAGGAGCGGCGACATGTGTTTGTAGTCCATGAGCGCTTCGCGGAGCTTCGTGACCGCCCCGCCCTGGGAGTCGGCGGCCCCGTCGAGGAGCGACGGTTCGGCCAGTAGGTCGCCGAGTTGGACGTCGAGTGCGCTCGCGAGTGACTTGATGACCGTGAGCCGGTCGAGTTCGATCCGGCCGTTCTCGACCTTGCTCAACCAGTCGGCCGTCCGCCCGACCAGGCCGGCCAGGACCTCCTGGGGCATGCCGCGTCGGCGGCGGTACCAGCCGACGCGCTCGCCGATGGTCAGCGTCTCCGTCATCCCTCGCATGCTCCCAGCCTCGGGGAAGCTCGGCTCCTTACCCCGGAAGGATTTTCCGGGTTCCCTTCCCCGCATCCTCCTAGCGTTCTGACTAGCCATCAAGCAGCCCTGCCTGATGGGTCATTGAGCGATGCGGAGGGGTGATCATCGTGGTACCTCAGTACCTGCGGGTCGGTGCGACCACCGAGGAGAGACCGGCATCCGCCGACCGTCTTCGCCCAGTGTCCCCTCGGGGCAGTGGTGTGGGCACAGCCCCGCCGCGCACCGGCGAGTCCGAGGCAACCGGTGCCTGGGCGATCGGCTGCACGGCGGTGCAGATGAGCTTCCTGCGCGCTCCTGCCTCGGTGCCTCTGGTTCGGACGTTGGTTCGGGGGATCGTCGGCAGCTGGAAGTTCGGCGAACTGTTCGTTCAGGACATCGAACTCGTGGCATCCGAACTGTCCACGAACGCAGTGCTCCACGGTGTGATGTCGAGCCTCGGGTGCTTCGACGTTCGGCTGGTGCCGCAGCCCAACGGGCTTCGGATCGAGGTCGCGGACGCGGGGACCGGGACTGCGGTCGTGCAATCGGAGTGCTCGCCGACGGCCGAGGGCGGTCGGGGGCTGCTCCTCGTCGACTGCCTGTGCGAGCACTGGGGCGTCGACGAGACCCGCGACGGCACCGTGGTCTGGGCCGAGCTCAGGACCGATGCGGCATGACCGATTACCGGCTGCACCACGGCATCCACCGTCGAACCGGCCAGGATTCGTTCGGCCAGAAACTCACCTGGCTCTGGGTCCTCGGCCACCTGATCGTCTTCGCCTTGCTCGGCGTGACGGCCTACCACCAGTTCACCTTCGACCGCTTCGGCCCCGCCCTGGCGGCCGACCACGAGCCCGACTGCGGCTTCGAGGACTGCGCCGCAGCCGATGACGGGACCTGACGACGGACTCACGCCTCGTCAACACATGCGCCACCGAAGAGAAGGGAGCACAGCCCTGTTGCTCACCGCGCGTCTTCGGACGCCACAGCCACCCCCTCCGCCCCCTCCGGCCCCACCGCCGCCGACTCCACCGACCCCGCCCTATCCGGGTCGCTGAACGCAGGAACCGGGTGGGCCTGCCGGGACGGATACCGGCAGGCCCACACGGCCCAGCCCTGGATCGAATCGCAGGGGAAGCGCGACAGACCAGTAGAGAAGGACGCCGGTGGCGGCATCGCCCGGCCGAGACAGCTACGGAGAGTGGATCATGAAGGCGGCGCTCGACGGCACACCGGCAGCGGTGCTCACATTGCCGACCGTCAGGGAGATGGCGGAGCAGCGCGGGGTGCCGGTGGAGGATGCCCTGCTCATCGCGATCAACCTGTACGGGATCTCCTCCGCTCACGGCCGGCACCGGGCCCGAATCTCCGTCCGCCTTACCTCCCGGCCGGACGCTTCCTGGATGGTGATCGTTCCGCTCAACGCCGAGGCATCGCCGTTCCGTCTGAGCGGCGAGGAACTGTCGCTGGGCAGCGAGGTCGTCGGCACGATCGACCGGGTCGCCGCCGACGAGGCGGTCGGCGGGTACTTCCGGGACGACGGACGGGCCGCGACGCTCAACCCGAACGCCCGGAGCCGTTGTGTGGGGTGTGCGTTCTGCCCGAACACCTTGGAGGCCGCTGCCGATCCGCGGCTCGCTGAGGAGCGGGAGCTGAACGAGCTGCTGGCAGCGCTGGTCGAGCAGCACCCCCGCCACGACCTGACCGAGCTACGGGAGGTCACCGTGTCGACGGGGTGCTTCGAGCGGGAGCGAGCAGCGGTCGACCACCTGATAGGGCTCCGCGAGGTGCTCTCCGCCCATGGGATCGGCGCCCGGATCGGGCTCCTCACCTCGGTCATCCGCAGCAGCGGGGCGTTCGAAGAACTGGCCGAGCGCGTCGCCCCGTTGGTGCTGCGACTCACCGCCGAGTGCTTCAGCCGGCGCGACCTCCTCCTCAAGGCCAGCAAGGCGGCCCTCACCGCTCAGGAGATGCCGCAGGTCCTGGAACGGGCGATGCGTGCGGGCCACGCGACCTCGTTCACCTACATCGTCGGCCTGGACAGGCTCACCGAACTCCGTGCCGGCGTGGGTGAGCTGATGCCGTTCGTCACCGAGTTCCCCAACTTCCAGGTGTACCAGGCGCACAACTCGATCATGGCGGGGCTTCGAACCGGCGGGTCCGAGTCCCTGGACTACTACTTGCGGGCACGTCGGGAGATCGAGGAGATAGTCGGTCCGACCGGCCTTCGTCCCGTGGCATGGGAGTGCTACCGGCCGCTCTGGTACTTCACGTTCGGCGAGGAGCAGTTGGTGCCGCCGTGCTGAACCGCGCCGATGCGCTGTGGAGGGCCGCCACGTACGTGGCGGTGGCGCTGCTGCACCTCGACGACAACCAGCTGCTGGCCGAACCGCTCAAGGCCGAGCACGTGAAGCCCCGTCCGGCAGGGCACTGGGGCACCGTTCCCGGTACAGCGTGGGCGCTCGTCCACACGGTTCTCGCCGCCGGTGAGGTGGGGCCCGGTCGCGAGCTGGTCCCGGTGATCGGGGCCGGTCACGCCGGGATGGTCCAACTGGCCTGCGCCTGGCTCAGCGGCCAGTTGGCCTCCGTACGGCCCCAGTACTCCCGTGACGCGGCAGGGCTGCGTCGCCTCGCCCGCGACTTCCCGCACGTCGACGGCCTCGGATCGGAGACCCACCCCCTGCTGATGGCGGGAGCGGCACCCGGAGGGTGCCTCGGTGGTGCGCTCGCGTTCAGCCACGGCTTGGCGCTCGATGTCCCCAGGCGGATCGTCGTGCCGATCATCGGCGACGGTGAGTGCGAGACCCCTACGACGGCGGCCTCGTGGCTCGCGGCCCGAGCTCTGGAGTCGAGTGCGGTCCTCCCGATCGTGCATGTCAATGGCTTCCGGATGGGTGCCCAGTCACTGCTGGGGATGATGACAGACTCGGAACTCGTCCCCTACGCAGCCGGGTTGGGATGGCGAGCCCGTGTCGTGCACGTCGAGGCGACCACGGTGGACGCGCACGAGGCGTTCCGGGAAGCCTTGGCAGGGGCGGCCGATGCGGTTGCCGACGGCGCGCGGACGGCCGTGTTCCTGCGCTGCGTGAAGGGCTGGAGCGGACCGGAGTCGGTCGATGGGCAGCCGGTGCTCGGCACCGCTGCAGCGCACAAGACGCCTCTCGGTGGCGCCCACTCGGACGAAGGCCAACGCGCCCAGTTGGAAAGGTGGTTGGCGTCGTATCGGCCTGCCGAACTCTTCGACCACGACGGCCAGCCGATCGGCGCACTGGCCGAAGCCATCGACTCGGCCGCCTGGCACTCCGCCGAAGGCGCCGGACGCGCCCCGCTCGGACTGCCGAGGTCTGTCCTGCCCGCTCGTGCCGACCGGTTCGGTGAAGCAGTGGGCGGTGTGCTCCGCAGGCACGCCGAGGGCGGCGGGTTCCGGGTCTTCAGCCCGGACGAGCTCTCTTCGAACCGCCTCGGCGCGCTGCGGGACGAGCCGTGGGTCTCCGAGGTGCTGGCCGAGGAGGTGCTCCTGGGCTGGCTGTCCGGCTGGATCAGCAGCGGCCGTCGCGGTGTCCTGGTGTCCTACGAGGCGTTCGCGCCGCTCATGGCCTCCGGGATCGTCGGCCATCTCAAGCACCGGCGGCTCGCCGGGGAACAGGAGGTACCGAGCCTCAATCTGCTGCTGACCTCGTACGGGTGGCACAACGTCTTCACACACGGCGACCCGTCGCTGTCGACCGCGCTTCTCGCGACGGAAGACCCGGCGGTGAGTGTGCTGGTGCCGGCCGATACCCGGCGCACCGCCGCCGTGCTCGACACGGCGCTGAACTCGACGGACCGGGTCAACGTGCTGATCGCGGGCAAGCACAGCGAACTGCAACTTCCTTACGAGACCGTCGAGCAGGAGTTGGGGCGGGGGCTCGCGATCTGGTGGCACCTGAGCGATCGGGAGGCGCCCGACCTCACCATCGTCGCGGCCGGGGATCTTCCGACCGAGGTGGTCATGGAGGCGGTGCCTCTCATCCGCGCCCAACTGGGCTGCCGGGTGCGGGTCGTGGGTGTCCTCGACCTGACCGTCCTCGGCGATCCGCAGCGCTGGCCGAAGGGCCTGACCGAGGATGAGGCCGATCACTACTTCGGTGAGCGTGCTGCGCTTCTGGTCGTCACGCTTGGGCATCCGGCAGCGGTGTGGGGGCTGTTGGCGGGGCGGTTGCGACGGCAGGTCGAGGTGATCGGCTGGCGGGAGCCGTCCGGGCCGATGCCGCAGGACGTGCTCGCTCATGAACTCGGCTTCGACGCCGAGGGAATGCTCCGGGCAGCCCGTCGGCTGACCGGCAGGTCGGAGGCAGCACGATGACGGATCTGCTCATCGACAAGGTGGAGACGCTGTTGACCGGCGGCGGGACGGAGACCGGGGACGACACCGTTTTCGTCGCGGTCCACGGCGGCGGCCAGACAGGGTGGTACGGGCCCGTGAGCCTGGTGGTTGCCCAGGCGGTGGAAGCGATCGGACCCGCAGTTACAGGGGCCTCCCTGCTCGACCACCACGGCCTCCGGCCGCGGCTTCGGGCCGCCGCCCCCACAGTCTCGGACTGGGCGGTCGGAGCAATCGACTGCGCTGCATGGGACCTTCACGGCCGCCTGGCCGGCAGGCCGGTGGCCGACCTGCTCGCACCGGGACGGAAGGCGCGGGCCGTACCGGCGTACGCCTCCTGGCTACGGATGGACCTCAGCGGCCCCGCCAACCGCAGTGCGCTCACTCAAGTCCTCGCCGAAGGATGGGCGTTCACCAAGTGGGGACTGCGCCGCCGCCCGGGGCCGAGCATCGCGGCCGAGGCCAGGGACCTGGTCGAGGCACTGGAGCGCGTCGCTTCGGTCATCGACGCGCCCTTCGCCGTCGATGCAGTGGGCACCTGGAGTCCGCAACTCGCTGCCGCTGTCGCGCCCCTCCTGGGCCACCCGCACCTCGCCTGGCTGGAGGATCCCCTGCCGGAGCACTATCTGCGCACCTACAGCCAGTTGGCCGCTGCCGGAGTGCCGATCGCGCTCGGTGAACGCATCAGGCCCGATGAGGACCTGCGCGCCCTCCTCGACGTTGCCCGACCCACCGCCCTGACCATCGACGTCGTCGGCTGCGGCGGCCTCACCCGCGCGGTCGAAATCACCAAGGCCAGCTACGAGGCCGGCGTTCCCGTCTACCCACACGGCCGCTCGATGGTGCCCGCTATCCACCTCGTGGCGGCGTTCCCCGACACCGTTCGAGCCGTCGAGTACCGCCGTCAGTGGGAGCCACGCCGCCAACTCCTCTACGCCGAACCATGGATACCCGAGAACGGCAGATTCCCTGCACCCGATGCCCCCGGACTCGGCACCCAACCCCGGAGTACCCGATGACCCGAACCACCCAGCTCCTCCCCGTTCACGGAACGACCCGCCACGACGAACACGGCCTGCTGCTCGTCCTGGACCAGCGGCTCGACGGCCACGACACCTTCCTGTCCGGTCGTCTCGACCTTGGCCAGGGGCCAGCGGCCGTCAGGATCATCACCCTCGACGACGTCACCGTCCTCCGCCCGATGGAGACGATCGAGGTGACCACCCCATCCTGGGCCGGAACTCTCCACCTCCCGCACGGACTTCGCCCGCGCAGCATCCCCGACGACCTGACCGCCGCCGCCCGGACCACCCACCGAGACTTGGACGCGCTCGACGAGGCCGAACTCCGGTACGCGCTTACCTTCCTGGGCGAGTCCACCACGGAGCAGATCCGCATCGCCCGGGTCGAGGCCATCGTCTCCGCCCTGCCCGCCGTGGAAGGCGAAGCGGCATGAGGGAGACCGTCCGTCCCCTGGTCAGCCTGGACATCGGGGGAACACTGGGTACCACACAGGGCCCCGGCCTCGCAGGTCGACTCGCGGCCCTCTCGCCGCTCGGGCCGCAGCAGGCCCGGCGCGTCATGCGGGACGTCCTGCACACGGCCCCCGAGATCACCGAGGACGTGATCGAGAAGGTCAGCGCGGCACTCGGCATCGAGCCGTCCGACTTCCCGACGGACCTGCCCGTCCCCCCGCTCGTCCTGTTCCCCGGAGCCGTCGAGGCGCTTCAGCAGTTCAGCGACTTGGCCACCGTGGTCACGCTCTCGAACGTCACCTGTACCGAGGCCGACCCCGACCGGCTCCTCGCCCTGCTCTCCCCGTGGGTCAGCGCTCACTTCCCTTCCTGCCGGACCGGCTTCGCCAAGCCCGACCACCGTGCGTTCCGGACCGTCACCGACTCCTGCCAGGTCCCGGCCTCGGCCGTGGTCCACGTCGGCGACGACTGGGAGTGCGACATCCGCGGCGCTGCGGCAGCCGGATTCGCCGCCGTCTGGCTCTCGCACGGCCGCGCGGTCCCCGACGAACACGTCCTCGTTGAGCACGACGTACTCGTCGCCCATGACCTCACCGACGCAGTCCACCACGTCCGCCACCTACTCGACACGAGGCACCCATGAGCCTGTTCGCCGGCACCTCCAGCTACTACCGCCAGTACCGTCCCGGCATCCCCGAGGAGGTCGCGACCGTCCTCGACCGGGCCGTCGCGCCCGGTCGGCCCCGCCGACTCCTGGACATCGGTACCGGCACCGGACTCGTCGCCGAGGCCCTCCTCGGCCGGTTCGACGACATCATCGCCATCGACAACGACCCCGACATGCTCGCCGCCGCCGAGGAAGCCCTCCGGTCCCAACTCCCGGGCGGAGCAAGCCTGGCGCTCGTCGAGTCGACGGCCGAGGACTTCAAGGCCCCGGCCAGTTGGCAGGCCGACCTCGTGACGATCTGCCGGGCCTTCCACTGGCTCGACCAGGCCACCGTCCTCGCCCTCCTCGACGAGCAGGTCGCCCCCGGCGGTGCCGTCGCCGTCTTCGGCGACAACAGCTTCTGGGCCGCCGACAGCCCCTGGAAGCAATCCGTGCGCGCGGTCGTCCAGAGCTTCCTCGGCGAGGAACGGCGCGCCGGCAACAGCACCTTCAAGCACCACGACCGGCCCTACAGCGAGATCATGGAGGAGTCGCCCTTCAACCAGGTCGAGGAGATCCGGGTACCCGTCCACCGGACGTGGAGCACGAAGGGCATCCTCGGCTACCTCTACTCCACCAGCTTCGCCGCGCCGCACCTCTTCGGCGACCGCCTCGGCGCGTTCGAGGCGGCCGTGGAGAACGCCCTCGCGCAGCACAGCACCGACGACGTGTTCCCGGAGGACAACGAGTTCCTCATCCGGATCGGCCGGCGGGGCACCGCGTGATACCGAACGGCAGACCAGTCGCCCGCCAGTTCGGGCGGCTGGCCGCACCCGCGGTCCTCACCGAGCTCACCGCCGAGTCCGTGCTCTGCCTGCCCATCGGCTCCCACGAACAGCACGGCCCCCACCTGCCGCTCAACACGGACACCGTGATCGCGGAGCAGTTCACCCGCCTGCTGATCGAGCGGTACGGCGAACAGCACGACCTGTGGGCCCTGCCGACCATCCCGTACGGGCTCTCGCTCGATCACGCCTGGTCGCCGGGCACCGTGTCGCTCCGGATCGCCGGCTTCATGGCCCTGCTCGAAGCCGTGGTCACCGAGTATCTGCGGGCGACCCCGGCCCGAAGGCTCCTGATCGTCAACGGCCACGGCGGCAACCGGGGAATCCTGGAGCCGGCGCTCTACGAACTGGAGCGCGCACACAGGTTCTCCGTCTGCGTCATCCACCCGACGTCGCTGTCTCCCGTTCCGACAGTCGGCGGGGCCGTCCCGGAGGTTCACGCGGGCATCCGCGAGACGGCCATGATGCTCGAACTCGCCCCGGACGACGTCCACCTCGACCGCCTCCCGACGGACTTCGCCGCCAGTGGCAGCGACGTGCAGCGGCTCGTCATGGAGCGCGGCACGACCTGGCCGTGGACCTCCGGCGACAGCCGCATCGCTACCTGCGGCGTCATCGGGGGCAACCCCCGCGAGGCGACCGCCGACGCAGGCCGGGCCGTCCTCGACGGCGCCCTCGACGCGGCTGGGCCCGTCCTTGCGCACCTGACCGATCGCCACCAGTAGCAGCCTTACGCCCACCTGGAGATCCAGTGGCCCTCACCTCAGCCGAGAAACGCGACTTCATGCGCGACGGCCTGCACATCAAGCGCGGTGCCATCGCACCCGACCGGATCGCCCAGGCCCGCGATCTGGTCACCGACTGGTACCGCGAGTCGATGAACCCCGAGCTCATCAGCGCCTACACGCAGCGGACCTTCGCCCCGGAACTCGGCCGCCACCTCGACCTGCTCGCCCTCTTCGCCGAGTCCCCGGCCGCCGAACTCGCCCAGGAACTGCTCGGCGACGTGCGGCCCGTCTCCACCGTCCAACTCCAGATCCGCATCCCCGAGGGTCAGTTCGAGCAGAGCCAGCCGGAGAAGACGATGCACGTGGACGGCGTCTCCTGCCCGCACCTCGACCCCGAGGAACTACGGACCTTCTCGCTGCTCGTCGGCGTGGTGCTGTCCGACATCACCGACCCGGAGGCCGGCGCACTGCGCTACCAGCCGGGCGGGCACCTGACCATGGCCGAGTGGTTCCGCACCCAGTGGTCGCTCGGCATTACCGAACAGGTCCCGCCGGGCCTCGACGCCCAGGCCGGTACCCCGTTCCTCGGCCGGCCAGGAGACCTGCTGCTGATGCACCACCTCGTCCCCCACGCCGTCGGCCGCAACCTCGGCCCCGAGCCCCGGCTCATGGCGTACTTCCGCGTCGAGCACACCGACCACGCGCGGCGACGGCTGCAGGCGCTGCAGAACCCGTGGCTCGACTACCAGGGACTGCCGCAGGCGGCGTGAACGCCGAGCAGGGCCGGAACCGAGCCCATCCACTGACTCCCGAGACGGAGGGAAACCTGTGAGACCGATCCCAGCAGAACAACTCGGTGCCGCCGCCCGCGCGTTGGAGGCTGGAGACCTCGTCGTCGTGCCCACCGAGCGCTGGTACATGATCTGCGCCGACGCCACGAACCCGGCCGCCTGCAACAGTATCTTCGACGGCAAGCAGCGCCCCCGCACCAAGTCCCTCGTACTCGTACTCCCCTCCCTGGAGGAGTACGAAAAGCAGTTCGTCATCCACCCCGAGGCCCGGCAACTGGCCGACGCCTTCTGGCCCGGCAACCTCGCCATGCTCCTGCCCTGGCACAGCACCGAGATCGGCGAACACCACCCCGCCGTCGGTTCGCCCGCGCTCACCACCCTCTCCTCCGGCCCGCTCGGCGCCCTCGCGGCGGCGGCCCGCACCCCGGTGGCCGCGACGACCGCCAACATCTCGGGCAACGCCGGTACCAACGCGCCAGGCCCGGCGATCACGGCCGAGGAGGTCCGGGGCTTCCTGGAGTCCACCGGTGTCAGGGCGACGGTCCTCCTCGACGGCGGGGTCTCGCCGGCCGCGAATCACCTCACCATCGTCGACTGCTCGACGCCCGCGGCACGCCTCGTCCGCCCCGGCCTCGTTCACGAGCGAGCACTGGCCGCTGTCCTCGGACGCAAGCTGACGTGACCGAGCGACTTGGCCGCGTGGGCTGCGGCAGGTCGAAACCGGAGCAACCATCTGTTGGGGCCATGCCACTCGGCGCGGCCCCAACAGAGGTTCGGCTAATCCCACATGACGCCCGCGAGCAGGCCATCGAAAGCGAGGGCGCGCATCGCGGTGTCAAAGTTGGCCCACTCGCGTTCGGGCTCGGTGAAGTACTGGTCGAAGTAGTCGCGGGTGAGGTCGGGCTCGTGCCACTCGGTGGCGCAGCGGCAGCGGACGAAGACGTGGTGGCGGACGTTGAGGAGCAGCCAGTCGCGGCGGGCGTGGCAGTTGGGGCAGGTGATGGGGATGCCGCGAGCGTCGAGTTCACCGGGGTGGGGGACCGCTCGGATGACGTTCTGGTGGGGTTCGGGGTGCGGGTTGTGGAAGTCGGGTTCGTAGTCGGTCATGTGGTCCTTTCCCGTGCTGGTGGCGTGATGCAGGGACCACAAGACGAGCGGCGGTCGGGAAGTTCCCGGCCGCCGCTGAAGACATCACATCGACACCCTGGCCATGGAGTTGCTGGGCCGGGGGTGCCGGTGAGGGTCATTCCTCGCTGGGTGCGAAGAGCCAGCCGTCCGGGGCGACGATGTCGAGCAGGCGCTCGTACTCGGTGCGGTCTTGCTCGGTCATGACGGCGGCGGCGTCGGCGGCCGTGCTGTCCGCCGGGAGTACGGCGAAGTACCGGTGCAGGAGGGCGATGACGGCCTGGGTGGCGTCGGCCATCTCGCGGTCGCGTTCGATCTTGCGGTCCCGCAGCCAGCAGAACGTTTCGAACTCCTCGCGGGTGGCGCTGAGGACGGTGGCCTGCTCCTTCCTGGTGAAGGGGCTGCCGTCGCTGTGGGACCAGGTGTTGGTGTCGGGGCGGTACTTGAAGTCCGCGTCGAACAGCAGGTCCATGACGTCGGTGCGGTAGTCGGACTGGGCCAAGGTGGTGAAGCTCCTTACGGGAGGGGTCAGCGCCGGTGGGGGGCCGGCTGTGAGGTGGTGGGTGGGAGTGCGGCTGTCGAGGTGGGGGTGGTTCCCGAGGTGCCACGAGAGCTGTGGGGCTGGTGTGTTGGGGTAGGTGGAGTGGTGGTGCGGCCGGTGGCGCTCCTGGACAGTGCCGCGTTCGCGCGGCGGTCCTCGGGCGTGACCGCTCGTCCGGGGGCGGGGAGGGCGGTGTCGCGGCGGATGCGCCAGGTGAGCACCGCGGCGGCGGAGTCGGCGCTGGCGAGTTCGCGCCGCCCGGTGGCGTGGGCGAGCAGGGCATTGGGGTCGTGTCCTGCTGCTTCGGCTTCGGCGAGGGTGGCGGCGAGGGCTGCCCAGCCGTCCTTGTCGGCGAGCACCCGCGCGGCCTGGTCGGCCGGTAGCGCGTGGCGGAGCGCTGCCGCCTGCCGGTCCCGGACTTCCCCGGGTAGGCGTTCGCCTTCGAGGGAGAGGTGGGCGAGCGGCTTGGCGGCGTGCCTGCCGTAGGCGGTGCGCAGGTGGTCGGCCGCGGTGCGGGCAGCGTCGGCCTGGTGGTGCTGGCCTTGGGCGGCATGCCATTTGGCGATGACGAGCGCGAGCAGGATCAGGCTGGAGAGGATCGTGGTGGCGGCCGCGCCTTCTTCTCCTCGGCCGCCGGTGGGGCCGGCGTGGAGGAGTTCGCGGGCGGCGGAGCGCATCGCCCGCAGGTCGGCTCGGGCGGCGCGGGTGCGGGTGCGGGCGACTGCAGTGTATTCGAGGGCTCGGGCGGCGTGGTTGATCTCCTTCCGGGACAGGACGGGGCTGGTGAGGGCGAGGGCGTCGAGGGCTTCGATGCCGCCGCTGATCACCGCGGCGACCTGGGCGGTGTCCGGGGCGTCGTCGAGGGTGCGGGTGACGTGGTCGACGGTGGTGCTGGCCCGGTAGCGGGCCGCGACCGGTGAGCTGGTGGTGGGCAGGTCGGTGCCAGCGGTGAAGCGGGCCTGGATCTGCGGGCGGGTGAGGTCGGTGGCGAGCTTGCCGCCGGGGAACCAGACCGGTGCGGTGCCGTCGCCGGTGGAGAGAGCGAACTTGTAGCCGGTCACGTCCCCGGACGGCGCCCTGCGCACGCCCAGCAGCACGCCCTGGGCGGCGAGGCCGGCGGCGAACTCCTCCTCGCTCGCGGCCCCGGCCAGTGCCCGGCGCACGGAGGTGTGCAGCCGGTCGCGGTCGCTGGTCTCCTTGCCCTGGCGTTGGGCCTTGCGCAGCTCCGCGCCGGTGGCGCGTTTGGGGACCGCGGCCCGGTAGTCCCGGGTGCGGGTGTCGGACAGGTCTTTGAGTCCGTACTGCCTTTCTATCGTGGTGAGTTCGGCTTCGACGCGGTACTGGTCGCCGCGCAGGCGGGCCTGGGTGAGGTCGGCACGGACGATGGTGGCGAGGATGTGGATGTGGTCGTCGGCGTGGCGAACGGCGATCCAGCGGCAGACGTCCGGGTCGCCGTCGGGGGCGATGCCAGCGGCGGCCACGACGCAGCGGGCGACGGCGGCCCAGTCGTTGTCGGTGAGGGTCCGGTCGGTCGGGTCGGCGCGGACCATTCGGTGGTAGACGTGGCTCTTGATCTTGCGGCCGTACTGGACGACGTGCAGGTCGAGGGCGTCGCGGAGCTGCGCGAGACTGGAGTGCGGGTCGCGGCCGGGGTCGGGGGCGAAGCCGCCCCAGGACGCGACGAGGTGCGGGTCGGTGTGCTCGTTCGCCCGGCCCGGCCCGTACAGGTAGCGAAGCGCGCCGAGGGTGTTGCTGCCATGGACGGCCTTGCTGATCAACGGCGCTTCGCCTTCGCCAGCTCCATCGCCACCCGGTCGATCTGCATGATGACCAGGCGGCCCGCGTCGAACGCGGCACGGACGGCGTCGGCGGCGTCCCGGACGTCGGCGGGCAGCAGGTCGATGCCCGAGTTGTAGTCGCGGGCGAGCTGGTTGAGGTTGCTGGCCGCGCCGGCGGACTGGCGCCGCACCAGCCGCAGCTCGTCGATCGCCTCGTCCAGGCTCACGTCTCGACCGCCCGGCCCCGGCCTGCGTCGGTGAGGGCCTTGCGGGCGAGGTAGTGCGCGACGGTCAGGTTCTCGGCGGCGGCCCGCCGCTCGATCTCCCGCTTCGTCTTGGAGCTGACACGGAAGGAGACCTTGGCGAGCCTCGGGTTCTCGTCGTCACGGCGACGGCGCTTCGGCGGACGATGGGCGTCAGCACGGTCAGCACTGCGTGCGACAGCGGCAGGTGACGGCCCAACGGCTCCGATGGGCTTCTCCCGGAGTGCCGCGCCCCCGCGCTCGACCACACCGCCCCGCCCGCGCCCTCCTGGGCGCGAGCGTCCGCGTCCGGACCCCGATCAGGGGTCGGACGCACTCGCTTGCTCCGCTGTTGACCTGTAGATGGTCAACTCCGTTGCGGTCCAGCGAGGTTACAACGCTGGCGGGATGCCCGGACGGGGTCTGTCGGATGGCGGTCACGTAGGGGCTCCGGGGCGGATCGGTGGCGGAAGACGGGGAGGGCGAGGGCAAGGTAGGCGCGAGTCAGCGGCGGCTGCGCTGTTCGGCGGCCTGCTTCTCTGCGCGCAGGACGGTCATGACGTCGGTGAGGCGGTCACCGGAGATCGTCACGCCCCGGGAGCGGACAGCCTTGCGGACACTGGCACGGCTGAGCCGTCCGGTGCGCTGCCACGCCTGGCGTCCGATGTCGGCGAGCTCCTCCTTGGACGCGCCCGGGGGACGGCCGACTGGCCTGCCAACCCGGTCCACCGGGAGAGTTCCGGACAGGTCGTCCCCGGCGGTCCGACCGTCGACGCTGTCCGAAGCACGGGTGTGCTCCTCGCCGATCGGGGCAGACGCCGACACCGTCTCGGGACCGATGGCAGCGTCGCCCGTCCGCTCGACGGCGAGAGTTCCGGACAGGTCATGACCTGCGGGTTCGCCGTCTGTGCGGTCGGTGGGATGCACGAATTCCTCGACGGCCCGGTTGCCGGACGGGAGACCTGCGGGCGTTGCGGACGGCCCACCGGTCCCGGCAGCAGCCGACCGGACGGTGCCGATGGTCGCCACGGACCGGTGCACGAACTCGTCGTTGTACTCCACAGCCACCCCGTGGTCCGAGGCTGCGGACAGGTCATCGGGAGTTCCGGACACCCCGGCCGTCGCGGTCCGGTCCGGGGCCGCACCGGCCTCCGGAACGGGACGGTGGTCCGGTCGGGGACCGTGGCGGGTGATGAGGATGAAGAGGTGGACGGCGCCGCCGAGGGCGAGCGGGGCGAGGGTGGACAGCAGCCCGACCACGCTGTCGCCCAGCCGCAGCCCGTCCCCGTTGCCGGGCAGGTGGTTGAGGCGGACGGCGTGGAGGGCGTTGGCCCAGACGCTGGCGGCAGTGGCACCGGCGAACAGCAGCCAGGTGTAGGCGCGGGCCGGCCACGGGGCGGCGCGCAGGACGAGCAGGGCACGCACGCCGTAGGCGATGAACCCGTCGAGGGCCATCGGGAAGACGTAGGTCAGCGACCCGCGGACGTGGATCGCGGCGGCCATCTGCTGCAGCGCGTCGTAGGACAGGGCGAAGCCCGCGGCACCGAGGAGGGCGACCGCGATGCGGTCCCAGGTGCTGACCTGGCGCTCCGTCGAAGGGGGGTGAGGCGATCGGGTGCCGGGTCCGGAGGGCCGGCGCTCCGGGGCCGTCGGGAGTCCCCGCCCGCCGGGCGCAGTGGGGAACGTAGGCTGGGACACGAAGCTCCTTGCGCGGTGCCCTGCGGCTGGCAGGCCGAAGGGCACCTGGGTTGATCGTTGTTAAGTGGGCGGTCGTCAGGGAGTCGTCTCGGCCCTTGGTGCTCCAACACCAGGGGCCGACCCCCTTTCCGGGGCCCACGCGGTGCGCGGGCCCCGAGTGGGTGCGGTCAGGCCGCGCGGGCCAGGACGCCGATCGCGGCGGTCCCCAACAGGTCGGCCAAGCGGGCCGCGCTGCGGGGGCTGATCGTCGTCCGGAAGCCGGAGCAGACCCGCTCCAGCGCGCGTGCGCGCTCGTCGGCCAGCTGTCCCGGGGATGAACGGCCGCCGGCCGGGTCGGTCGCGTCGGTGCCCTGGCGGCGCAGGGCGATCACGTTCCCATGGGCATCGGGAGAGCGTGCGGGGTAGGGGGCTGGCGGGCCCCCTCGGGCTGCACCGGGTCGCTCGGGTTGTGGGCGGTCGTCAGGAAGCCGGGGGCCACGCGCCGGGTGCTCCAACACCAGGCACGGGCAAGGAAGGCGGGCCGGACGCCGACAGGCGTTCGGCACGCTCCTCGGCGGCTACGTCATGTCAGAAACTCCTCGTTTCAGGGCAAGCTGGGGCATCCGGCAACGGCGGGGTACCGTCGCCGCACGCAGGTGACCACGGGGTGGCTGCTTTGGTGAGGCCGGAAGGCGGTGATAGAAGGCGCGCGACCACGCCAGGGGAAGTCGCAGGCAGTGCGACCGGGGATGCGAATACTCAAGCAGCCGCAATATCTCCCATCAAGGAGTTGGCCAAAATCTCCCAAGCAAGGAATTCGGATAAATCGTTACCGGATTTTTCGCAAGCCACTTGACCTGGGAAGGAGGCCTTTCGCGGCACCCCTGGCCGCTACGTTGAATCTCCTCCTCGAAATACGGCCCACGCCCTTCCTCCTCCAGGGGTCACCCGGACCGCAGTGAGTGCGCGAGACCACGATCACCCACCCACAGCCGGACGCATCCGGCCGATCTCGTGGTAGGGGCGCGACGTCGGTCAGAGCTGGTTCTGCTCGATGCTGATGCGGTCCCAGTCGAAGACGCCAGGTGTCTTTGTGGAGGCATCGATGATCACTCCGGCGAAGAGGAACCGCAGCACGGCGTTCCGCCGCTCGTCGGTCATCTCCTCCGCGAACCAGGCGTCCCGTGCACCTGGTCCGGTCAGCCCTTCGAGGAGTTTCATCGGCCGTACCGCCACCCGCCGCTGGGCCTTGGCGATGCGCCCTTGGATCTCCTTCCGCATCTTCCGGTACTCGGCGGTGCTGATCTCCTTGGCGGTCCACATCTCGTTCAGCTCTTCGAGCTGTTGCTGGTCAGCCTCGACCGCCTCGGCGGCGCTGTCCGTGAGCGAGGTCGTGGCCACCTGCCCGGAGACCGTGAGCTTGCCGAGCAGGTCGATCGCGGCGTCCCGGACGAAGTCCTCCAGCTTGATGGCCGCGATCCGCCGGACGCACTTCTTGTCGTCGTTCCGCGTCCTGCGGGTGCAGAGGTACGCCGGGGAGTTTCCGATCTTGGTACCGGACATGAGCGTCCCGCACCGGCCGCACATCACGAGCCCGCGCAGCAGGTAGAACCGCCGCAGCTCCAGGTTGGTCTGGTGGACCTGGGACCGGAACTCGCGCCGGGCGCGGGTCTCCGCCCAGGTGCCGGCGTCGATGATGGCGGGCCAGTTACCGGGGCCCAGTTCCTCGCCCCGGTGCATGCGGATGGCGGCGACGTGCCGGGAGTCGAGCAGCGCACGGACGGTGCCCTGGGTCCACTCCTTGCCGTACACGGTCTTGATGCCGCGCTTGTGGAGGATGAGGGCGATGGCGTACGGGTTCTTGCCCTTGAGGTAGAGGTCGAAGACCTCTCGGACGATCTCGGCCTCCTCCTCGACGATCGTCATGCCGTCTGCCTCGTAGCCGAACCGGCGCTTTCCCGTGTGGGGCTTCCCCTCGTTCGCCCGGTCGGCGAGCGTGTCCTTCAGCCGCCGCGAGGTGTCGTCGGACGACGGGCAGGCGTGGGCCACCTCGATGCGGAGGATGAAGCGGTCGTCGGGGTCCGAGAGGTTCCGTCGGTTCGCCTCCCCGTGGAGGAGGATCTGATGCTCGTCGGAGATCGTGAGCAGCTCTTCGAGGTCCCTGGGCTGCCGCATCAGCCGGTCGGGGTGGTAGACGATGATGTGGCGGAACTCCCGCTCGCCCGCGCCGGTGAGCAGTTCGTCCCAGCCGGGGCGCTTCCGGTTGCGGCGCCAGGCCGACCGGCTGTTGTCGACGAAGACGTGGCGCGGGTCGATCACGAGGCCCCGGCGCTCGGCGATCTCGCGGCAGATCCGCTCCTGGCGGTCCACGCCCGTCTGGTCGTCGTCATCGGCGTGGGAGATCCGGCAGTAGATGGCCGCCGCCTCTCCCGGCGTGATCACCGGCTCCTGCTTCCCGTTGCGTCGCATGGACCGTTCGTATGAAAACGGAATGGCCTCGCCGAACTTCCGGCATCCGGTCACGCTGGCCAAGGAGTTGCTGACGCTGGACGACGTGTCCGGTGGCCGGGTGACGGTGGGCATCGGGGTCGGCGGTACCGGGTTCGACGCGACGGCGCTGGGGCAGCAGGCGTGGACGCCGAGGGAGCGGGCGGACCGGTTCGGGGAGTTTCTGCCGCTGCTGGACAAGCTGCTCACCCAGGACTCGACCACCGAGCACGGCCGCTACTACACGGCGGTCGAGGCGCGGAACATCCCGGGCTGTGTGCAGCGGCCCCGGGTGCCGTTCCATGTGGCCGCGACCGGGCCGCGCGGGCTGCGGCTGGCGGCGGAGTACGGGCAGGGCTGGGTCAGCTACGGCGATCCGGCCGGGCCGGGGGACGTGCCGGTGCAGGACTGCCCGGGGGTGATCGCCGGGCAGCTGGCCAGGCTCGCCGACGCCTGCGCTGCGGTGGGCCGCGACCCGGGCGAGCTGGAGAAGGTGCTGTTGCACGGCTCGACCCAGGAGCGTCCGCTGGACTCCCTGGACGCCTTCGTGGACTACGCCGGCCGCTACCGCGAGTTGGGCGTCACCGAGATCGTCGTCCACTGGCCGGTGCCCGGTTCGGTCTTCGAGACCGATCAGGCCCTCTTCGAGCGGATCGCCACCGAGGGCCTGGCTCAGCTGGGCTGACCCGGGCGCTGGGCGGGCCGGGTCCGGTAACGAATCGTGCGTCAGTATTCGCACAGTTGCGGACACGTCAGGCATAAACGCGTTGTAAGGGCCCGGGGTAGTCGGCATAATCGCAGCTCAACTGCGTTCGGGCACCAGCTGGGTGACAGGCGGACCGGCCTGGACGAGTACCGATCCGCATCTGCCGGGGGAGAGTCGTGCACCCGCCCGAATCCGACGAGGCGGCCCCGCCGCCCATACCGCCCCAACCCCGGGCCCGGCCGGCGCGCCGACTGCCCCGCGCCCTGAGCGTGACCCTGGCCACCGCCGGACTGCTGGCCGTCACCGCCACCGCCGCCACCGTGACGGTCGCGGTCGGCCGCCCCGCCCGGCCGGCGGCGCAGCCGCAGGCCGCCGCCGCGACGCCCGCCACCCCCTCGCCGCCGCCCACGGCCGAGCCGTCCGTGACCACCGCCGCACCGCCCCCGCCGACGGCGAGCCCCACCCCGCACCCCACGGTGACCGGCCGGGTCTCCGGCGATGCCCACACCGGTGACCTGCGGTTCTTCCTGCTCCCCGTACCGGAGGACGCGGAGGTCTACGGCGACCCGGCCGGTACCCGGATGTCGCTCGAAACGGTGGCCAAGGGCTTTGGCAACACCAGCGAGACCAAGCGCATCCTGGACGACTACGACTTCCACTCCGCCGCCTACCGCACCTACCGCACCCAGGACGGCAGCGCCGAGGTCACCTCCCGGCTGATCCGGTTCGGCAACGCCACCAAGGCGAACTGGTTTGTGACCGGCATGTCGATGCACGGCACCCCCTTCTCGGTGCCCGGGGTCGACGGCGCCCGTGGCTTCCTCTTCAAGCCCGAGCAGCCGGGCGGCACCGGATCGCTGATCGGCCTCTTCCACCAGGGCGACGTGGAGGTCGAGATCAGCGTCGATGTCAAGGGCGTTCCGGACAAGTCCGTCCTCACCGGCCTGATCAAGCGCCAGCAGCAGCGGCTGCGTACCGGCCACTGAGCCACGGCACGTACGCCGCCACCCCTCGAACTCCCGTGGAGCACCCCTTGACCAGCGACGGCCCGGAGCGGCCCGCCCCCGACCCGGCACCGGGCTTCGACCCCTGGCAGCCCTTCACCCCCGGCAGCCGGGAGGCACCCCCACCGCCCGCAGCCGAACCCGAGCCCGCCGCCCCGCGCCGCCCCCGCCCCCGGACCGGCGTACTGCTGACCGCCGCCCTGCTGCTCGGCGTCCTCGGCGGCGGCGCGGTCGGCTACGCCGTCCAGGCCCGGCGCCCGCCGACCCCGCTGCCGCCGCTGGCGGTGCCCTGGCCCGCCTACCCGGACCGGCCGCTGGACGCCAAGGCGGCCGCCGCCGCAGCCGTCGAGCCGCTGAAGATCGACGGTGACCTGCGCAAACTGCTGATCAGCAAGCCCAAGGGCGCCAAGGACTGGGACTTCATGCCCGGTGTGGACGGCTGGATGCCCATCGACGAGATGGCCCTGATGTGGAGCAACGCCCGGGGCATGTTCATCAAACTGCTCGCCGACGACTTCCGCCGCGCCGCCACCGTCAGCTGGCTGGAGGGCGACACCGACTTCCGGGTCCGCCTGATCCAGTTCGGCCCGGACGGGGCCTCCCAGCCCGCCGCCGACGTCCAGCTGGCCGCCTGCGACGACGACACCTGCACCAGCAGGCCCATCCCCGGCACGGCCACCGGCGTCGCGCTCGTGAGCAACACCACCGAGACGTACGCCGAGTCCAAGGACCGCTACTACCTCGGGCTCGCCGTGGCCCGGCGCGGCAATGTGGAGATGCGCATCGACGTGCACTCACCGAGGAAGGTCGACATCAACCGGGTCCTCGACCTCGCCCAGCGCCAGTGGGAGCGGCTGTGACCGACTACACCACCCCGCCCGCACCCCCCACCGCTCCCCCCGCCGCACCCCCCAGGCGCCGCCGCCGTCGGCGTGCCTGGCGGCCGCTCGCCGCCGTCCTGGCCGCCGCCGTCGCCGGGGTCGGCATCGGTGAGGTGCTGCTGCACACCCGCTACCGGGACGACACCGCCACCGCCGCACCCACCACCGCCCCGGTCACCGCCGCTCCCAGCCCCAGCTGGGGCGCCAGGTCCAACGGCAACCACTTCGGCTCACTGCGCGACCAGCTGCTCCCCGTCCCCGACGACTACAACCTCGGCCCCGATGAAGGCGATCTCGGCAATGACACCGAACTGGTCGGCGCCCAGCTCCACGACCGGCTCCGGCAGCAGCTCAAGGGCGTGCCCGACAAGCACCGCAAGGAGGTCGAGGACACCTGGAACTCCCTGCACGTGCGGGCCGGCGGACTACGGACCTACCGAGCGGACAGCGGCGAGTTCATGGCCGAGATGCAGCTCAGCCAGCTCAACCAGCAGGCCGCGACCGCGAGGACCGCACTCAGCACCGCCCTGGTCGACGGCCTCGGCGCCTTCCGGCAGGGCCCGGCCGTCCCCGGGCACCGGGACACCCGCTGCATACTGCCGCCGCTGGAGCCGTCCGCCCAGATCGACTACATGACGTGCTTCGCCGCCGAGGGGGACCTGCTGGTCACCATGGCGGTGACCGGCACCGCACCACTGGACAAGGACAAGGCCGTGGCGCTGCTCAAGGCGCAGCTCGACCGCCTGGCACGCCCGGGAGCAGCCGTATGACGGACCAGCAGGCCACCGCCGACACCCTCACCGCACCCCCGGCCGCGCCGTCCCCCGGGCGCCGCCGCCCCCGGCTGCGCACCGTGCTGCGCTGGGGCGCCGCCGTACTGCTGCTGGGCCTGTCCGGTACGGCGGCCGCGTTCGCCGTCGCCGCGCCGGACCGCACCGACCTGCCCGGACTGCGCACCCCCGCCGACGGCCGCTACACCTTCCCGCAGCCGACCCTGCCGCCGCTGCCCGCCGGGAAGCCCGCGCCGTCCGCCGTCGGCAACTCCGGCATCCACTACGCCGACCTGCGGGGACTGCTGCTGCCCGCCCCGCAGGAGGCCACCGGCACCGTCGCCCCGGCGCCCGCCGCCACCTCGGCGGCGGGCTGCGCGCCCTTCGCGGAGCAGTTCACGGACAGCGCGGCGATCCGGCGGTCGCTGACCGAGAGCGCCTGCCGCCGGGGCACCGGGCGGGTCTGGACGGCGTCCGACGGCACCCGTACCGAGATCCGGTTGGTGGGCTTCGGCTCCGAACCGGAGGCACGCGAGCTGTACACCGTGCTGCCGGACGCCACGCTGAAGGCCGTGCCGGACCAGGTGGCGGCCAGCGCCTTCGACGTGGCGTTCCCGTCCGGGGTCAGCGGCACCTCCTCGGTGCGGCGGCAGACGGTCGACGGGGTGCGGCGCGATGTCGCCCGGACGCTGCGGCTGCGGGCGGGCGACCTGGTGGCGACCGTGGTGATGACCAACCCCGAGGGGGTGCCCGACGCCGCGTTCCGGCAGGTGGTGTCGCTCCAGGCCGGGCTGCTCGGCTGAGGGTGCCGCCCGGCTGAGCGTACGGGGGCGTCCCCGACCGTCCCCTAGGGGACGACCCCCGCCGTGTACCTCTCAAGGAGCAGAGGTGATCGGCTTTCGAGTGCATGTCAGGACCGGGCGGCAGGCGCTAGGTTCACAGGGTGTCGTCAGTCATCACCACGGACAGCCTCACCAAGAGGTACCCCCGCGTCACCGCGCTCGACCGGCTCACCGTCGATGTGGCCCCCGGCGTCGTCGGCCTGGTCGGGTCCAACGGCGCGGGCAAATCCACCCTGATCAAGATCCTGCTCGGACTGGCCCCCGCCAGCTCCGGCACCGCCCGCGTCCTCGGCCTGGACGTCGCCACCGACGGGCCGGCCATCCGCGAGCGGGTCGGCTACATGCCGGAGCACGACTGCCTGCCGCCGGACGTCTCGGCCACCGAGTTCGTCGTCCACATGGCGCGGATGTCGGGGCTGCCGGCCGCCGCCGCCCGGGAGCGCACCGCCGACACCCTGCGCCACGTGGGGCTGTACGAGGAGCGCTACCGGCCGATCGGCGGCTACTCCACCGGCATGAAGCAGCGGGTCAAGCTCGCCCAGGCGCTGGTCCACGACCCGCAACTGGTGCTGCTCGACGAGCCCACCAACGGCCTCGACCCGGTCGGCCGCGACGACATGCTCGCCCTGATCCGCCGCATCCACAGCGACTTCGGCATCTCGGTGCTGGTCACCTCGCACCTGCTCGGCGAGCTGGAGCGCACCTGCGACCACCTGGTCGTCATCGACGGCGGCGCGCTGCTGCGCTCCTCCTCCACCGCGTCGTTCACCGAGGCCACCCAGGTGCTGGCCATCGAGGTGACCGCCGACGAGGAGTACACCGACCGGCACCTCGGGTCCGACCCGGACCAGGTGCTACGCGACCGGCTCACCGCCGCCGGCCTCACCGTGGGCACCGACGGCGCGGGCGCGGCCGGCAGCGAGCTGGGCGGCCGCATCCTGCTGGTGCAGATCAAGGACGACGACACCTACGACACCGTCCGCGACACCGTCGCCGACCTCGGCCTCGGCCTGGTGCGGATGGAGCAGCGCCGCCACCGGGTGGTGGAGGTCTTCAGCGACGACAGCTCCGCCGCCGCCACGCCGGCCGGCCCCGATCCGCAGGAAGGGGGGCCCGCAGATGCCGGTGCCGCCTGAGGCCACGACCGCACCCCCTCGGACCGGGGTGATCCACAACATCGGCTACCGCAACTACAGCGGCCCGCGCCTGGGCCGGAGCTACGCCACCCGCTCGCTGTTCGTGCAGAGCCTGCGCTCCGCGTACGGCCTCGGCCGCTCCGCGAAGTCCAAGGTGCTGCCGATGCTGCTGGTCGGCGCGGTGTGCGTACCGGCGGTGATCATCGTCGCCGTGGCGGTGTTCGCCAAGAGCGAGCAACTGCCGGTGGAGTACACCGGCTACCTCACCGACACCGGCACCCTGTTCGGCATCTTCGTCGCCGCCCAGGCACCGGTGGCGCTCTCCCGCGACCTGCGGTTCATGACCGTGCCGCTGTACTTCTCCCGGCCGCTGACCCGCACCGACTACGTACGGGCCAAGTTCGCCGCGATGACCGTCGCGCTGCTGATCCTCACCGCGCTGCCGGTGCTGGTGCTGTACGCGGGCGCGCTGCTCTGCGGGATGCCGTTCGGCCACAACACCCTGCACGCCCTCTACGGCCTGGGCGCCGCGCTGCTGTACTCGCTGATCCTCGCCGCCATCGGCCTGGCCATCGCCGCCGCCACCCCCCGGCGCGGCTTCGGCGTCGCCGCGATCATCGGCGTGCTGGTGATCAGCACCACGGTGGCCGGCATCGGCTGGGCGGTGCTGCACGAGTCCGGCCGCGCCGACCCGTCCACCGCCAACTGGGCCGGGATGTTCTCCCCGTCCACCCTGGTCGACTCCCTGTCCACCTGGCTGTTCCGGCTGCCGCACGGCGGCGGCCCCAGCTGGCCGCCCAGCACCGGGGCGGGCGTGGTCTTCCTCGCCGAGTTCCTCGTCATCATCGCCGCCGCGTACGCGCTGCTGCTGCGGCGCTACCGGAAGTTCTGACAGGGAGTCAGCCAAGCCATGGCCACCATCAGCATCGACGGCGTCTCCCGCTGGTTCGGGAACGTCGTCGCCGTGAACGACATCTCCATGCGGATCGGCCCCGGCGTCACCGGCCTGCTCGGCCCCAACGGCGCCGGCAAGTCCACCCTCATCCACATGATGAGCGGCTTCCTGGCGCCCTCCGCCGGCACGGTCACCCTCGACGGCGAACCCATCTGGCGCAACCAGCGGACCTACCGGCAGATCGGCCTCGTCCCGGAGCGGGAGTCGATGTACGACTTCCTCACCGGCTGGCAGTTCGTCCTCGCCAACGCCGAACTGCACGGCCTGCCCGACCCCGGCGCCGCCGCCACCCGCGCCCTGGCCACCGTGGAGATGCAGCACGCCCAGGACCGGAAGACCGGCACCTACTCCAAGGGCATGAAGCAGCGGGTCAAGATGGCCTCCGCGCTGGTCCACGACCCCTCGGTGCTGCTGCTCGACGAACCGTTCAACGGCATGGACCCCCGCCAGCGCCTGCACCTGATGGAGCTGCTGCGCCGGTTCGGCGCCGACGGCCGCACCGTGCTGTTCTCCTCGCACATCCTGGAGGAGGTCGAGCAGCTCGCCCGGCACATCGAGGTGGTGGTCGCCGGCCGGCACGCCGCCTCCGGCGACTTCCGCCGCATCCGCAGGCTGATGACCGACCGCCCGCACCGCTACCTGGTCCGCTCCAGCGACGACCGCGCGCTGGCCGCCGCCCTGATCGCCGACCCCTCCACCGCCGGCATCGAGCTCGACTGGCAGGAGAAGGCACTGCGCGTCCAGGCGATCGACTTCCACCGCTTCACCCGGCTGCTGCCGCGCGTCGCCCGGGAGGCCGGCGTCCGGCTGTACACCGTCGCCCCGGCCGACGAGTCGCTGGAGAGCGTCTTCTCCTACCTCGTCGCCTCCTGAACCCCCGCAGAAAGGCCCCACCGTGAACCCGACCGTCGCCAGGCTGACCGTACGCGGCCTGCTGGGCCGCCGCCGCGGCGTCCTGCTGCTGGTCGTACCCGCGCTGCTGCTGCTCCTCGCGGTGCTGGTGCGCACCGCCAACGGGCGGGACCACGACATCGCCGTGCAGGTACTCGGCACCCTCGCCCTGGGCACCCTGGTGCCGCTGCTCGGCCTGATCGCCGGCACCGGCGCCATCGCCACCGAGATCGACGACGGCTCCATCGTCTACCTGCTGGCCAAGCCGCAGCCGCGCTGGAAGATCATCGTCACCAAGCTGGTGGTCGCCATCGGCTGCACCACCGTCTTCGGCGCCCTGCCCACCTACCTGGCCGGGCTGGTCCTGTACGGGGGCACCGACGGCCTGGCCCTCGGGTACGGCCTGGGCGCGCTGGTCGCCGGAGCCGCGTACAGCGCCGTCTTCCTGCTGCTCGGCGTGGTCACCCGGCACGCGGTGGTGGCCGGCCTGATGTACTCGCTGATCTGGGAGAGCCTGATCGGCAACTTCGTATCCGGCGCCCGCACCCTCTCCATCCAGCAGTGGGGCCTCTCCCTCGCCCGGACCGTCGCCGACCCGGGCGCGATCACCGCCGATGTCTCGCTGCCGGTCGCCGTGCCGCTGCTGGTGCTGGTCACGCTGGCGGCCACGGGAGTCGCGGCGGTACGGCTGGCGGGGTTCACGCTGGCCGGCGAGGAGTAGGCCGCCGGCGGGCCGGGGCTCAGCCGCCGAGCACCCGGTCCCGGCCGGCCCCGAAGCCGGCCACCGCGGCCACCGCGCACAGCGCCAGCATCAGCCCCAGCGGCAGCCGCCAGCCACCCGTCGCCTGGTGCAGCGCACCGGCCGTCACCGGCCCGGCGGCGGCCACCAGATAGCCGAAGGTCTGCGTCATCCCGGACAGCTGCGCGGCCACCTGGGCGCCGCCCGCCCGCAGCACGATGAACGAGAGGCCCAGGCCCAGCGAGCCGCCCTGCGCCACGCCCAGCACCACCGCCCACACCCACGCGCCGGACGCCGGGGCCAGCAGCAGCCCGGCGATCCCGGCCCCGTTCAGCAGCGCCATCGCCACGGCCAGCCCGCGCTGGTCACGCATCCGGCCCGCCACCAGCGGCACCGCGAACGCGCCCGCCACCTGCACCAGGTTGCTGAAGGCGAAGACCAGCCCGGCCTCACCCCGGTCGAGGCCCGAGTCGGCCAGGATCGTCGGCATCCAGGCGACCAGCGAGTAGACCAGCAGCGACGAGATGCCCATGAAGACGCTGATCTGCCAGGCCAGCCGGGACCGCCACACCCGCACCGCCGGCCCGGCCACGGCCGCCGCTCCCGTACCCGTCCCCGTTCCCGTACGTGGGTCCGTCGCCATCGCCCGGCGGCGCAGCAGCTGCGGCAGCCAGCCGACCGCCGCCACCAGCGCCAGCACCGACCAGAAGCCCAGCGACGCCCGCCAGCCGCCCAGGGCGTGCTCCAGCGGCACCGACACCGCCGCCGCCAGCGTGGCGCCCACCAGCATCGCCGTGGAGTAGACACCGGTCATCGCGGCGGCCCGGTCCGGGAACTCACGCTTGATCAGCCCCGGCATCGCCACATTGAGCACCGCGATCGACACGCCGATCACCACGCAGCCCGCGTACAGCGCCGTCACCGACGGCAGCACCCGCAGCAGCACCCCGGCCGCCAGCAGCAGCACCGCGCCCAGCACCACCCGCTCGGTGCCGTGCCGCCGGACCAGCCGGGGCGTCAGCGGCGCCCCCGCGCCCTGGAAGAGCACCGGCACGGCGGTGATCAGCCCGCTCGCCGTCGAGGACAGCCCGAAGGTCCGCTGCACCTCGGCCACCATCGGGGAGACCGCCGCCAGGCTGGCGCGCATGTTCAGCGCCACCAGCACGATCCCGGCCAGCAGCAGCCCGGGACCGGCCAACCGGCCCAGCGACACCGCCCGACCCGGGACTGCCACGGCGGCTGCCCCGGCCGGCTGCGGGTGCGGCTGCGTCGGCCGGGAGTACGGCTGGGGGGAATCGGTGACGGGCATGGGTGGGCACGGCTCCTCTCGGTTCGTGTACGGCGCACCGGAGCGCACGGGGGCCCGGCGGGGACACGGAAAGACGGGGTGACGGAAGGCGGGGGGTACGGCGAAGGGGCGAGCGGACCGCTACTCGCGCGCCGCGTTCTCCGCGAGCAGCTGCTCCACGGCCGCCGTGGGCTCCGCCAGCAGGGCCCGGCAGGCGGCCTCGGCCCGCTCGGGGTCGCCGCTCTCGACCGCGTCCACCAGGGCGGCGTGGGACTGCACGGTCATCTCGGGCATCTCATGGTCGCCGAAGGTCGTCCGCATCGCCTCGCGCACCGAGGCGCCGAAATAGCGGTACACCTCGGCCAGCGCCGGATTGTGCGCCGCCTCCACCAGGGCCGTGTGGAACTCCAGGTCGTGTTCGACCGTCGCGCCCCGCCCGGACCGCTCCGGGTGCGCCGACATCACGGCGGCCTCCGCCGCCAGCGCGTCCCGCATCCGGACGACATCCTCCGGGGTGTGCCGACGGGCGGCCAGCCGGGCGGCCTCCACCTCCAGCGCGAGCCGCACCTCCAGCACGTCGCGCACCCCCGAGCGCTGCACGCCGCGCAGCACCGACGCGGGATCGCTGGTGGACCGTACGAAGGTGCCCTCGCCCTGCCGGGAGACCAGCATCCCGGCGTGCACCAGCACCCGGACCGCCTCCCGCACCGTGTTCCGGCCCACCTGCAATCGCTCGGCCAGCTCATGTTCGGTCGGGATACGGTCACCGACCTGCCAGGAGCCGTCGGCCAGCTGCCCCCGCAACTGCTCGATCGCGGCGTCGACCAGCGAGCGACGCCCCGCCGCCTGCAGTCCCCCACCCATCGCCGCCCACCTCCACTCATCCCACTGCCCGGTCATCCTACAACTGCCCCACCACCGCCCCCACCAGCAACCCCACCAGGGCCGCGAGGCCCAGCCCACGCGCCCAGCCCCCCACCAACCCGCAACCCGCCCTCGAACCAGGGTGTATCGACCACGAGGGTTGTCGACGACCAAGGCTGCACCGCACGGGGGTCTTGTGTCCCTCCGTAAGGCTCGGCTGACCGTTCACGGCAGACGGCTGTCGGTCGAGCGTGTCCGATCGGGCCGGCCTGCACGACCGCTCCAGCCGCCCGCACACCACCCGCCCACCGCACCCCGGCCCTGGCCCGAGGCCCGGGTCCGCGCTCTGAGCCGGGAGCGCAAGCACGGCCCGGCTCGCATCGGCCGGTCGTGGGCCTGGCGCCCTCCACGAGCATGGAGGAGGGGCGTCGGCTGCAGCGGATCAGCCGGACCGCGAAGGATCCGGTGAGGCTGCGGCGGGCGATCGTGGTGATGATGTCCGCACAGGGCCAGTCGGTGCCGGACATCACCTCGTTGATGCAGGTCAGCGCCGACTGCGTTCACCACGCCGGCTGCGAGCCACCTACAACCGCTACGACGGCGTGATGCACATGCTCGCCGCCCTCGACCTGGCCACCGGCAAGATGTACTACCGCATCGGGCCCCGCAAACGCCGGCGCGAGTTCCTGGCCCCGCTCAAGTCCCTGCGTGCCCGCCGGCCCGGCGGGAAGCCGTACGTCGTGCTGGACAACTTCTCACCGCACAAGCACGCGAACGTCCGCGTGCGGGCGGCCGCGAACGACCTCGAGCTGGTCTTCCTGCCGACCTACGCATCCAACCATCACCGATGCCACACCGCACTCGGAGACCACGCACCGAACACCTGCGTCAACAACCCTGCGGTTCGATACACCTAGTCATTGAGACCTCGTGGAGGGAGGGCAGGACGGTGTTGGGCTCAGCGGCTGGGCGGTACTACGGGCGGTACCCGCAGGCGAGCCTGGCCAATGCCAGCAGCAGGTCAGCGCATGTCAGGGCTGCGGCCAGATGACCCGGCCGCAGCCCTGACGTCGTGCCTTGGGGTTATTTCGTCAGCGTGCGTCGTCGCGGCGCCAACAGTGCCGGGACGAGGACGGTCAATGCGACAACGATCGTCAGAGCCCAAAAGGCCCTGTTCCCTGCGTGTGAGGAAGTGGCCAGCACGGCCGACAGGGCGGCGATGCTGTTGACGCCCACTGCGGCTCCGACATTGCGAAGCATGGTCGCCGCAGCCGTCGCCACGCCGAGCTGCTCGGCGGGAGCCTGGTCCTGGATCAGCGCGAGTGTTGCCGCAGTGACTGCGCCGGTGCCGAGGCCGACGGTGGCTCCGGCCAGCCAGGGGAGCTCTCCGGTCGCGCTGAAGACGGTGCTGACAGCCAGCGCTACCGAGCCGATCACCATGGGCAGCCGGTACCCACGCTTGGCCACGACACTGCCGGTTACCGCGCTGCCTGCGACCCAGCCGATCGCCGCGAGCCCGACAATGACCGCGATCTTCGTGGTGGATGCGCCGAGCTCGGCGAGTCGGACCGGCAGCACCGTCACCGTGGCGTACATCACCACGCAGGCCCCGATGGTCGCGAGCGCCGCGCCTGCGGACGGTGTCCTGCTGTAGACCTGGCGGGGAACCAGGGAGTTGCCGAAGCGGCGTAGGAGAACTAGCGCTGTCAGGCCAACGACTGCTGCGGCCCCCGAGCCGAACGGTCCGATTCCCAGGGAAGAGCCTTGCAGGCTGATCAGTAGGAGGGCGGCGCCTCCGGTGACCAGCGCGTACTCGGCCGAGGGGAATCGGTGGGAGGGCTGCCGGGCGTTGGTGGCCTGGGTGCGCTTCGGCAGGGCGATGAGCACGGCAGTAAGGACCAGGAGGCACAAGGGAATGTTCACGAAGAACACCCAGCGCCAGCCCAACGCGCTGGTGATAGCGGCTCCGACCACCGGACCCAGCACGGCGGCGATCCCCCAGACCATGCTCAGCATGCCCTGTGCGGCGGCTCGGCGCTGGGGGCCGAGCAGTCGGCCCACGATGACGTAGCTGGAGACGACGATCGCTCCGGCGGCCAGTCCGTGTAGGACCCGCGCCGCCACCAGGACGCCGAACGAGTCGGCGAATCCGGCTGCGGCCGAGGCGGCCAGGAAGGCAATGGTCGCGCCCGCCGCGAGCAGGCGGTCGTCGATCCGGTCCGCAGCCCAACCGGCCAGCGGCGTCCCGGCGACCTGGGCGAGCATGAACCCGGAGACCAACCAGGCGTATCCGCCGCCCGACCCGCTTGCTACATCCTTGAGCACACTGGGCAGTACGGTGCCCATGACGGTGGCGTCCATGGCGGCGAGGAGGAGGGCAAGGACGGCAGCGGCGATGGCGAGTCTGCTCGTGGCTGTGCGTGTCTGCGAGGGTGATCCCTCTCGGGCGGCGTGTCTCGTGCCGACTGCTGGCGCCGTCACTGGGCGCTCCCACCCACACTCGGGACTGCAGCGGACAGGAGCTGGGTGTTCGTGCCGTGAACGCGGCTGACGCCGGCGAAGCCAGCGATGAGCTCGCGCAGCTCCGCATCCAGGATCTCGTCGACGGTGTGCAGCGTGCCGTTGTCCGAGAAGATCCGCTGGGAGAAGGTCTTGGTGATCTCCAGCTGGACAGCGGCCGAGGGGTTGGCAGTGATGAAGTCGACGGCCAGGGCCTGCGTCATGGCCTCCTGGAAGTACTGGGCGAGGCGGCGGTTCAGGTCCTCGATCTGGGCGAGGAGCTCCCGGACCCGGGTCTGTTGTGCTTCGGTGAGAGCCGGGTAGATCATCTTCATCGCCACGTGGTCGATCTGCACGTGGCGAGCCTCGTCCAGGCCGTGGGTGTGCAGCAGGCGGGTGAAGAAGTGGGCGCGTCGCGGGTCGAGGTTGTCGGTGCGGTGCTCGAAGATCGTGATCACCGATTCGCCCACATAGGCCGAGCAGCACAGCGCGACCAGCTTGACGTAGGGGTGGTCGTCGGTACGGAAGACCTCAAGCCGCTCGTCGAACAGGGCCTTGTGGACACGTGGTTCGATGCCAGTCAGGGCGCGCACGTACCGGTAGAACGTGTTGGCGTGCTGGATCTCCTCGGCGGCGAAGCACGAGAGCGCGTTGTGAAGCTCGTGCCCGGTGTTGATTGAGTCGCGGAGGTCGTGCAGCTCACCCATGATCAGGGCCATCACGGTGCTGACGTGCCGCTCGATCTCGGCGAGCTGAGCTAGTTCCTTGGTGATGTAGGCCACGGCCTGCAGTTCGTGGCCCGGCTCGCCGTAGGCGACGGTGGAAAGGTAGGCCAGCTCGTTGGGGGTGGAGGCCTGGGACCAGTCGAAGGCGTTGGGGTGGAAGGTGTTCACATGCGCCAGGCTCGTCACCGAGTCCAGCTCGGCGCGGACGGCGTCGGCGATGTCCGCGAACGTCTCAAGCCTGGCCATTTTCGTACTCCTTGTAGCCGTCCGGGATGCCGATGGTGATGTCGTGGAGGCGCACCCAGCCGCGGGCGATGAAGTCGCTATCGCGGAGCTTCTCGATGAAGAAGTAGTACGCCTTCAGGTCGTCGGTCTCGATCAGCAGGAAGTCCGAGTAGGCGGTGGAGAACGCCTCCGCGTCGAAGTGGCGCACCGACAGCCTGTCGATGAACGGTCCGACGATCTCCTTCTGGAAGACTTCCTCGTTCGCGGTGCGCTCCTCCCGGCTCAGACGCAGCCAGGAAGCATCGAACTCGTAGCGGACGATGATGGCGAACTTCATGGTCAGTTCCTCGCAAAGCTCTGGGAGTTGAGAATGGTGCGGTCTGGGTCGGTGATCGCACGTCGGCCGTGCATGACCCGGGAGTTGTCGATCAGGACGATGTCGCCGTCCTCCCACTGGATCTCCTCGGTCACCGCCTCGGTCACCGAGACGTATTCGGCGATGATGTCGGCCGGTATCGCTGAGCCATCCGCGAACCGGATATCCGGGGTCTCATAGTTGAAGGACGGGCCGAGCAGGCTGTTGGCCCAAGCTGTGCGGGTTGACCACTTAGTCGGGTGCGCGGCGTAGACCTGGTAGTCGTAGTGCAGGCTGCCGTCCGGGTGCTCGGTGAACTCGACCTTCGACCCCGGGTTGGCGGTGGCGTACAGGTCCGCGACGGTGACCTCCTCGGGTCCGCGTCCATCTGCGGTGAGGAAGGACGCCAGGCGCCGCCACAGCGCGGCCGGAACGGTTCTGGCATAGCGGATCGGCTGAGCCGAGAAGGCATCCTTGGCCTGATCGGACAGCGCGTCCCAGACGCGGTAGCCGTCGCAGACCGTGGTCTGCGAGCCGGACGCGGCGGCCTTGACGCAGTGGAACCACAGGAGCTCGGGGGCGTAGGGCGTGCCCCCGTTCTCCAGGTGCAGGCCGATCGGGTCCTGCCCGGAGTCGACCTTCTGTGCCGCGGAGCCGTGGAAGACCCGTGCCGGATCCAGGGTGGTGCGCGAGCTGTAGCGCTGGACGAGTTCGTTGAAGTCCTCGACGGAGGGTCGGAACCCGCGGATGAGGAGGTGCCCCGAGTCGGCCAGGAGCGTGTCGATACCCGCGTCGAAGAGGGAGGCGAAGTCGGCACCCTCACCGGGCGGGGTGACCATCATCGCGTCACCGTCGCCGATGGTGACCAGGCGCAGGTTGTTCTGTGCTGCAGAGCTCATTTCGTTCCCCCAAGGAAGTGGCTGGTGCAGGTCAGTGAGCGTGGACAGGGACGGGTGCGGGCTGCACGATCTCGCCGAAGATGAGCTGGCGTCGAGGACGACCGGTCACGGTGAAGTAGCGCTCCCTCAGGTCCTGATCGTCGACCAGCACGATGAACCGCTCGGGGCGGTCGGTCTCGGCGAGATGTTCGTCGGCGTACGAGCGGGCCTGCCGCTCCACCTCGCCCTGGGCGGCGGCGCGGTCGGAGGTGAGCAGGACAGCGGTGAGGTACTCCATGCCCTCGCCGAAGAGAACGGCGTCGACCACGCTCGGACAGGTGCGCAGGCGTCCTTCGACCCACTCGGGAGAGACGTTCCTGCCATGACCGGTGATGATCACGTTCTTGAGCCTGCCGAGGATGTGGATGAAGCCGTCCTCGTCGATCTCGGCGCGGTCACCGGTGTGCAGCCAACCGTCCTCGTCCACCGGTCGGCTGGTCGGGTCTTCGACCGTGTAGCCGGCGAAAAGCGAGGTGGACTTCACGAGCAGTTCGTTGTCGGCGGCCAGCTTGACCGAGCAGTGCGGCAGCGGATGGCCTACCGTTCCGGGACGCCAGTGGTCGATGGTGTTCCACGAGACCACCGAGCTGTTCTCGGACAGTCCGTAGCCCTCATGTATCCGCAGGCCGACGGCATCCAGTCTCAGCAGCGCGGCAGGGTCCACCGGGGCTCCTCCGGCCATCAGGAACGGGCGGCGCTCCGGTCCGAACACGGTGTCGGCGTCCGTCCCCGCGCCGAGTACCGCCTTGTCAAGGGCGCTGACCACCGCCGGCGGCAGCACTGCCGCGGTGGGCTGGCCCCTGCCGAGCCAGGTCAGGGCGTCGTCGGCACGGGAGCCGGCAGTCCCCAGGAGGGACACCCCCTGTGGCAACAGCACCATGCGGCCGCCGCGAAGCATCGGCAGATACACCGCCGTCACCTGCTCGATCAGCAGGCTGAACGGCACCAGAGACAGGTACCGGTCGAAGATCTGCGGTGGGCAGACCTCGTCCAGCGAACCCAGGAGAGCCTCCAGGCCCTTGGCCCGGATCTGGACGCCCTTCGGGGCGCCAGTGGTCCCCGACGTGTGAATAATCTTGATGATGCGGTCGTCGGCAGAACCCCCCGCCGTAGCCGGTTCCTGTGCCCCTTGCGCCCGACTCTCCTCACTGCGGTCCGCGGTCTTCAGGCCGATCGGTACGACGATGGCGGCCGCGGCCAGTCCCCACTGGTCGAGCTTGCGCGCGCCAGCCTCGTCGGTGAGGCAGACCCGTACCTCCCGCAGCAGCGAGGCAGCCTGTTCGCCCGAGAAGGCCAGCGGGACCGGCACCTCTATCAGGTCTTCGAGCAGGAGGGCCAGGTCCGCGGCGACCCACTCCGGTCCGTTGTCGGCGACCAAGCCGACTCGGGTGCCGCTCGGCAGGGCCAGCTCGCGCAGTGTGCGACGCAACCTCGCACTCCACGCCCGCATCTGCGCGTAGGTGAGGATCTCGGCGACCGAACCGTCCTGCGCCAGTCGTTCGACCAGGACCCTCTCCTGGTTCGCGGGCTCGTACAGCGCCTCGGCGACCGCCTTCATCGGGCACCTGCCGCAGCCACGGCCACTGGCTCGCCCCGGCCCCAGGTCACGGCCAAGTGGTAGCCCATCTCGGCCCGCTGGATGATCTCCGCTCCGAAGTGGCGCAGGTCCACGTACCCGGCGATGGGAGCGGTGTCGTAGTACGAGCCCCAGCGCCCCTGCTGCTCGGGCTGTAGCAGGTCCTCGCGTGCCTCGGTCACCGGGGTGAACTTGATGCCGATGCGCGCGAGCATGGCGGACAGCGGGCGCGTGATCGTGCACAGCGCGAACTCGGCCCCGTTGCACCAGCACAGGGCTGGCAGCATGCGCAGCAGGGCCAGGCCGGCCCCCGCCTCGGCTGAGGCCAGCGGCCCCACCTCGACCAGGCCCGTCCGCTCGCACTGCTCGTCGAGTCGGCCGCCGATGACGTCGGCTGCGTCCCCGCCCAGGTAGTTCTCGATGAGCAGGGCCCGCTCCCCACCGTAGGTGAGCCCGGCACAGGCGACCGGGACCTCGGTGTCCTCGCCCGAGCACAGCGCGATGAAGCAGTCGGGCGACGGCGCGATGTGGGCCTGGTAGTCACGTGCGTATCGATCGCGCGCGAGCTCGGCACACGCCTGCCACAAAGTACTGCCTCTACGGGCGATAGTGATGCGCATTGAACCCCTCCGTTCGCATCTGCTCTGACCCCCCCGGATCAGGCAGGGCCCACCATATGACTACCCGTCGGTTTTTGACCAGTAGTTTTCAGATGAAGCCCCCTGATCATCTAGTGCTCGGCCGGGGCGTGCGCGTGGCGATCGGTCAAAGTCGGATACCTAGAGTTACCGCCATCCGTTGGCTGTATCGACAACGCCGACAACCACCCGCTGGACGGAGGTCAGCTCGTCCGCCTCCAGTCGAGGCCAGCCGAGGCCGCTAACCACGGAGGCCAGCACCGGCAACCGGCTCTGGGATTCCTCCAGCGTCGACCACACGAACCGGCTCGACAGCAGGTGCATCGCGCCGTAGCCGAGGATGTAGGACCGCAGCGCATCCACCGCGACAGCAGGCGAGACGTGCGGATTGTCGAATGATCCCTCGGTCATCGCGCGCTCCACGATGGCACTGACGACCTGCACCATCTGGGATTCGACAAGGTCGCGGCGCTTCAGGCGCTCCTCGGAGGCCACTGCGCACACGGAGTCCGTGCGTGCGGTGATGCTGCACTCGAACAGGACCGGCGCGACTTCGGCATGCCGCATGTAGGCCAGGGCCAGGCCGTACAGCGCCCATGCGCCACTCCAGGGCAGGTCCGCGATGGCCTGGAAGTAGCGCACCTGCCGACGCGCGCTCTCTGCGGACAGTTCGATGAGAAGGTCTTCGCGACAGGTGAAGTGGTTGTAAACCGTCCCCTTGGAGTAGCCGCCCTCTGCGGCCAGCTTCCCAAGGGTCAGGTCGTGGAACCCGCTCCTGTCGATCATTTCCAGCGCGAGGCGGACCAGCATGCGCTCACGCTCAGCTACCTCTTGGGCTTTCCTCTGCACAGTACGCATGGCCAAAGTATGGAGGGCAAGGCGTCGAAAATCGACAACTAGTCAAAAAAGTTGAGCCCTGGATTCCGCCTGTACCGGGGTGCAGGCGGCAGCTGACGGGTGGGGGCCGGAGATGACGACGAAGCGGAGGTCTTCGCCGCGATCACTCGGCTGGGGCTGCTCGCGCGGCTTGCCCTCCGAGGGCCCGGAGACGTGGCTCCGGAGGTGGCGGATGTTGGTCACGCGCACCTTGTGGCCCCACGGTCCCGCTAGCACTGTCTTCTACGGTTGCTCGCCAGCCCAGCCAGCTAGGAGACGAGAAGTGGTAGTTGCCTGGCCGGCGGGGCTGTCAAGTGCATGGGAGTCGTTTCCCAACAGAGGAACTGTGCGGGCTCACCCCGGCCGACGGTCGCCCCGTCAGGGGCGCGAGGAACTGCGCGCCCAGCCCCGCACCAAGCCGCAAGCCGCCCTCGACCCGCAGCCCCTGCCAGGGCCCCGAGGCGAACCCGTCACCCGCCGACGGGAAAGAGCCGTTCCAGGACGATGGCCACGCCGTCGTCGTCGTTGGAGGCGGTGACCTCGTCGGCCACGGCGCGCAGCCGTTCGTGCGCGCCGCCCATGGCGACGCCGTACGCGGCCCAGCCGAACATCGGGATGTCGTTGGGCATGTCACCGAAGGCGATGGTCTCGGCGGCGGTGACGCCCAGCCGCCGGGCGGCGATGCTCAGCCCGGTGGCCTTGGTCAGACCGAGCGGCAGCAGCTCCACTATGCCCTCGCCCGCCATCACCACGCCGACCAGGTGGCCGACCACCGCATGCGCGGCGGCGGCCAGGTCGTCGTCGGACATGCCGGGGTGCTGGATGTAGAGCTTGCTGATCGGCTCGTCCCACAGCCCGCCGTGACCGTCCAGCCGGAGCATCGGCAGATCCGCGATGCTCAGCTCGAAGCCGGGGCCGGCCAGCATCGCGCCGTCCGCGCCGTCCTGGTGGGCGGCCACCCGGAGCGCCCCGACCTCGCCCTCGACCTTGGCCAGCGCGGTGGCGGCCAGCCGCCGGTCCAGGGTGACCGAGGTGAGCAGCCGGTGCGCACCGGCGTCGTACACCTGCGCGCCCTGGCCGCACACCGCGAGCCCGGTGTAGCCGATGCCGTCGAAGACCGCCCGGGTCACCGCGGCCGGCCGACCGGTCACCACCAGGTGCTTAGCGCCGGCGGCGGTCGCCGCCGCCAGCGCGGCCAAGGTGCGCTCGGTGACCGTCTCCCGGCTGGTCAGCAGGGTGCCGTCCAGGTCGGTGGCGATCAGCCGGTAGGCGGGGGCGGGGCTCACTTGCCGATCGGCTCCAGCAGCTCCCGGCCGCCCAGGAACGGCCGCAGCGCCTTGGGCACCACGACCGAGCCGTCGGCCTGCTGGTGGTTCTCCAGGATGGCCACGATGGTGCGGGGCACCGCCACCAGCGTGCCGTTGAGCGTCGCCAGCGGGCGGGTGCCGCTCTCGCCGCGCATCCGGATGGAGAGCCGGCGCGACTGGTACTCGGTGGTGTTGGAGGTGGAGGTGACCTCGCGGTATTTGCCCTGGGTGGGCACCCATGCCTCGATGTCGAACTTGCGGGCCGCCGAGGCGCCCAGGTCGCCGGAGGCGACGTCGATCACCCGGTAGGGGACCTCAAGGGCGTTGAGGAAGTCCTTCTCCCACTGGAGCAGGCGGCGATGCTCGGCCTCCGCCTCCTCCGGCGTGGTGTAGACGAACATCTCCACCTTGTCGAACTGGTGCACCCGGATGATGCCCCGGGTGTCCTTGCCGTAGGTGCCGGCCTCGCGGCGGAAGCAGGGCGAGAAGCCCGCGTAGCGCAGCGGCAGCCGGTCGGCCTCGATGATCTCGTCCATGTGGTACGCCGCGAGCGGCACCTCGGACGTGCCGACCAGGTAGAAGTCGTCCTGCTCCAGCCGGAAGACGTTCTCGGCGGCCTGGCCGAGGAAGCCGGTGCCCTCCATGGCGCGCGGCTTGACCAGCGCCGGGGTGAGCATCGGGGTGAACCCGGCCTCGACCGCCTGGGCGATGGCCATGTTCACCAGGGCCAGTTCCAGCAGGGCGCCGATCCCGGTCAGGTAGTAGAAGCGCGACCCGGAGACCTTGGCGGCGCGCTCGGTGTCGATCGCGCCGAGGATGCGGCCCAGCTCGACGTGGTCGCGGGCCTCGAAGCCCTCGGCCGCGAAGTCGCGCGGGGTGCCGATCTCCTCCAGGGTGACGAAGTCCTCCTCGCCGCCGACGGGGGCCTGCGGGTCGATGAGGTTGGCCAGGCCGGCCAGCAGCCGGTCCGCCTCCTCCTTGGCCTCGCTCTGCGCGGCGTCGGCGGCCTTGACCTCGGCGGCCAGCGACTGGGCCCGCTTCAGCAGCTCGGCCTTCTCCTCGCCCTGGGCCTTGGGGATCAGCTTGCCGAGGGACTTCTGCTCGTTGCGCAGCTCGTCGAAGCGAGTGCCGGAGGACCTGCGCCGCTCGTCGGCGGCGAGCAGCGAGTCGACCAGGTCGACGTCCTCACCACGGGCGCGCTGCGAGGCGCGCACTCGGTCGGGGTCCTCACGAAGCAGGCGAAGGTCAATCACAGGAGGAAGCCTACCGGGGCCGCTCCCTTCGGCCGCCAGCCCTTTGGCAGCAGCGGGGGAGCAGTGGGGAGCAGCGGGGGAGCAGTGGGGAGCAGCGGGGGAGCGACCTCCACGGTGGGTCGGTGTGACCGGAATTGATCAATCCGGTAGTTTTGTGCGCCGCGATCGAGTGTTATTGCCGTTTTCTGACCGTTTTTCGCTGGGCAGCTACGTTGGGGATAACCCTGGAATCCCTGTGGATAACTGGCCTCATCCCAGGTCCGCCGGTGATTCGTCCACAGCCTGTGGGTCCACGCTGTGGATTTCCGACCTGCTCGGTGTTTCCTGGGTTCAAACCCGCCAAAAGTCGCCCATGCGTGGGAAATCGACCCCCGAGTGCGGGAGTCTTGATCGCTGCCGGGAGGGGATTCCGACATGTCCGACTGTCGGGATAACAGGGCATCCGTGGCGGTTTGTCGACTCGGCCCCCCGGCCTGTGGATAACTCGGCCCCTGTGGACAGTGTGCTGCGCCGCAGGTGAGCGGCGATCGGGCATCCCCTGGATGGCGGAAAAGTCGACTGATTGATACGGTCCGACCCGATCAAGGGTGATCTGTCCCGATCGGCCGCAGCTCGCCGGAGTACACCGTACGGCCGAACGGCCCGCCGCCGTCAGGGCCGGCCGCAGTGCCTCGGCGTCCCGAACCCCGGAGTCGGGCGCGTCAGACTTCCCCGCGTCCGTCCAGGCAGCGCGACAGCCAGTCGGCGGCGGCGGTGAAATCCACATCCGACGTACCAGGGCGCAGTACCGGCCGCACCTTGTCCGCCCGGGGATAGGAACCCAGGAAACGCACCTGGGGGCAGGTCCGCCGCAGCCCCATCAGCGCCTCGCCCACCCGGCGATCGGTGATGTGGCCCTCGCAGTCGATCGAGAAGCAGTACTTTCCCAGGCCCTCACCGGTCGGCCGCGACTCGATCCGCATCAGGTTCACCCCGCAGGCCGAGAATTCCTGGAGCAGTTCCAGCAGCGCACCCGGGTGGTCGTCGCTCAGCCAGACCACCACCGACGTCTTGTCCGCCCCGGTGGCCGCCGAGGTCCGCCCCGGCCGGCCGACCAGGACGAAGCGGGTCGTCGCCGCCTTGGCGTCGTGGATGTCGGTGACCAGCGGCTCCAGCCCGTACAGCGCCGCCGCGAACTCGCCCGCGAACGCCCCGTCGAAGCGCCCCTCCTGCACCAGCCGCGCCCCGTCCGCGTTGGACGCCGCCGACTCCCAGGACGCGTCCGGCAGATGGGCCTCCACCCACCGGCGCACCTGCGGCTGCGCCACCGGGTGCCCGGTGAGGGTCTTCACATCCGCCAGCCGGGTGCCCGGCCGCACCAGCAGCGCGAAGGCGATCGGCAGCAGCACCTCGCGGTAGATCATCAGCGGTGAGCCGGCGGCCAGCTCGTCCAGCGTGGCGGTCACCCCGCCCTCCACCGAGTTCTCGATCGCCACCAGGGCGCCCGCCGCCTCGCCGCGCCGTACGGCGTCCAGCACCGCCGGCACCGAGACCATCGGCACCAGCTCCCGGGTCGCCGCCTCGGGGAGTGAGCGCAGGGCCGCCTCGGTGAAGGTGCCCTCGGGGCCGAGATAGGTGTAGCGGGTGGCCGACATACCGCCTCCGTGCGATGCGCTGCTGGGACGTCCGTTGACAGATGCCCGATTCGCCACCTTAGCCACTCCGCCGCCCGACCTGTGGACCGTTCCGCCACCTGGAACCCGGCCCGGCCCCCGGGTTCCGGTGTCCCCGCCGTCAGGACTCCAGCAGCGCCTGTCCGACGTACCCGCCCGCCGCCGCGCCGCCCGGCACCGCGTACAGCCCGCTCGCCTCGTGCCGCAGGAACCGCGACAGGCTGTCCGCCCCCGCGAGCTTGCGCTGCACCGGGACGAAGCCGGTCAGCGGGTCGGCCTGGAAGGCGATGAAGAGCAGCCCCGCGTCCGGGGCGCCGTCCGGCAGGAAGCCGTCGTGGTATGAGAAGCCGCGCCGCAGCAGGGTCGCCCCGCTGTTGGCGGCCGGGGCGGCCACCCGGATGTGGGCGTCCGCCGGGATGGCCAGGGTGCCGTCCGGGTTCTCCTTGTCCAGGTCGGCCGGCGAGGTCTCACTGCCGCCGGACAGCGGCGCGCCGTCCGACTTGCGGCGGCCGATCACTCGCTCCTGCCGGTCCACCGGCAGGTTCTCCCAGTTGTCCAGCAGCATCCGGATGCGGCGGAACACCACATAGCTGCCGCCCGCCATCCAGGCCGGGTCGGCGCCCTGCGCCGGTACGAAGACCTTCGAGGCGAAGGAGGCGTCGGCGGGGTGCGGGTTGTTGGTGCCGTCCAGCTGGCCCATCAGATTGCGGGTGGTGATCGGCCGGGCCGTCGCCCCCGGCGAGCGGCTGAAACCGGACATCTGCCAGCGGACCCCCGCCACCCCGGCGGCCTGCTGCTGGAGCACCCGCAGCGCGTGGAAGGCGACCAGCGCGTCATCCGCGCAGATCTGCACCCAGAGGTCGCCGCCGCCGCGCGAGCGGTCCAGCGCGTCACCGGGGAAGTCCGGCAGCGGGTCCAGCGCCGCCGGGCGGGCCGACTCCAGCCCGATCCGGTCGAACAGCGAGGCGCCGAAGCCGAAGGTCACCGTGAGTGAGCACGGCCCGGCGTCCAGCGCGACCTGGTTCTCATGGTCGGCCGCCGGACGGCCCGCCGCCAGCCGCGCGGCCGAGTCCGACCAGCGCCGCAGCAGCGCCGCCACCTGGCCGCGCCGCACCCCCGCCGCCAGGTCGAACCCGGCCAGGTGCACCCGGGCCTGCTGCCCCTGCGTGATCCCGGCCTGGTGCACCCCGTGGAACGGCACGGCCGCCGCCCCCAGCGCCGGCGCGCCGCCGGAACCGCCGTCCGCCACGGCCCGGCCGACCGCGCCGCCCACCGTGCCCACCGCCAGCCCGGCGGCCCCGGCCGCCCCCAGCAGCCCGCGCCGGGTGACGCCGCCCGCCGGACGCGCCTGCTGTCCCGGGCCGCCGGAGCCCGTGTCATCGCCCGGACCGCCGTGCCGTACCCGCCTCATCGCGCCTTGCCCTTGTCCACGGCCCACGCCGCTCCCTACTCCGTGCCTTCTGCGGGCCCGGCCGATGCGTCCGGGCCCGTCGACCGGCCGATGCGGCCGATCCGTCCGCTCGCTCTCAGCCGACCCGTACCGGCGCGGTCGTGGTGGCCTCGTCGATGTCCGACGACCGTACGGTCAGCGCCAACTGCCAGTCACCCGCCATCGGCAGCTGGAGCCGGGCCGACCAGAGGCCGGTGTCCACCTTCTGCAGTGTCGCCGGCAGCGGACCCAGGTTCTTCGCCGGGAGGGTGAGGGAGATCCGCACCTCCGGTACGTCCGCCATCTGGCCGGCCGCGTCCATCAGCATCACCCGCAGGTCGTTGCCGCCGGTACGGGCCGGGTCCAGGGTGATGTCGGCCGTGCCCCGGGCCGTCGTCCCGCTGCCGCCGGTGTCGTACGGCAGGGACAACTGCACCGGCTGGGCCGGCGCCGCCGCCGTCGGGGTGCCCGGGGCGGCGGCCACCGTCTCCTGGGCGGTGCGGCCGGGCGGCGAGTTGGTCAGCAGGGTGGTGACCGCCAGGACGGCCACCGCCACGGCGGCCTCCACCAGCACCGAGCGCCGCAGCGCGGGGCGCCCGGCGTCGGAGTCGCGCTCCCTGGCCTGCGCCTGCGCCTTGTCGCGGCGGTCGGCCGCCTTGGCGCGGGCGGCCCGCTGCCGCTCCAGCTGGGCCCGCCGCTTGGGGTCGGCGGGCAGCGCGTCGGCCGCCACCGGCTCCGGGGACGCGGCCGGGGCCGTGGCCGGGGAGGGGGCGCCCACGGCGGAGCCCACCAGCGCCGCTTCGGCCACCGGCACCGCCGTCCGCAGCCGCGCCGTCCAGGCCCGGGAGAACCAGGCCGCGCCCAGCATCACCCCGATGAAGCCGACCTTCACCAGCAGCAGCCGCCCGTAGTCGGTGTCCACCAGGGCGGACCAGGTGCCCAGCCCCCGCCACGCCTGGTACACACCAGTCACCGCCAGCACCGCCACGGAGCACATCGCGGTACGGGAGAACACCTCCACCCCCGGGACGTCGACCCCGCCGCCCGCCCGGGGGATGCGCAGCCCGACCAGCAGGGTGACCAGGCCGCCCAGCCAGAGCGCCATCGCCAGCAGGTGCAGGATGTCCAGCGGCAGCGCCAGCCCCACCTGGAGGCCCACCGCCGCATGGTCGGCCCCCGCCCAGGTGGCGGCCAGCGCGGCGGACAGCAGCAGCCCGGCGGCGCCCAACGCGAACCGGGTCTCGCGCTCCGGCCGGGCGGCGGCCCGCCGCTCCAGCCGGCGCAGCTCGGCCTCTTCACCCTCCGCCGGCTCACCCTCCGCCGGCTCACCCTCGGCCGGCTCACCCTCGGCCGGCTCGACCTCGCCCGACGCGGTCGGCTCGGCCGGCCGGTCGTGCCCCAGCTGCCCCACCAGCAGCGACAGGAACACCCCCATCGCCGCGAGCAGCAGCAGCCGCGCCGCGAGGGAAGTACCCAGCCGCTCGTCCAGCGTGGCGCGCACCAGCGTCAGGTTGAAGGTGTCGCCCAGCCCGCTGCCCTTCTCGTACGGGCCGCGCAGCAGCAGCACCGCCACCGTGGAGAGCAGCAGGCCGCCCCAGCCGGTCATCAGCAGCCGCTGCACCGGCCGGGTGGCGGCGCCGCGCGGCCAGCAGAGCAGGACGAAGGCCGCGCAGCCGACCAGCAGCGCGAACGCCGCGTACGCCAGGCCCCGCGCGGTGCCGTAGAGGGCGCCGACGGCGGTGCTGCCCCGGTCCTGCCGGGAGATCTCGGCCGGTACGGCGGTCTGGGTCTGCTTGCCGATCGAGAAGGTGAAGGCGCCCGACACCGGGTGGGTGTCGGCGGAGACGACCCGCCAGGAGACCGTGTAGGTGCCCTGCGCCAGCCCGTCGCGCAGCCGCAGCGTGGCGGTGGAGCCGTTGCCGCCGTCGTGCTCGGGGGCACCCTCGCCGACCTGCTTGCCGGCCGGGTCGTAGACCTGCACCGAGTCGCCGGAGAGGGTGACGCCCTCGCTGAAGGTCATGGTGACCCGGCTGGGCGCGGTGGCCACCACCGACTCCGGCGCCGGGTCGCTGGAGCTGAGCGCGGCGTGCGCGGCGGCGCTGCCGGCGCCGCCGAGCAGCAGCGCCAGCACCGAGCCGAGCACGAGCAGCAGCCCGGCCGCGCGGCGGGCGGCGGCGTTACCGGCCGTGGGGGTGCCTGCCGTGGGGATGTCGGCCGCAGGGGTGTCGGGCGGCCGGGTGCCGGGTGGGGTGGGGGAGCCCTGGCGGGGTGTCATCGGTGGTGGTCCCTCCGGTCAGCTGCCCGAGGCGGTGCCGGCGTCCGAGGGCCGGTACGCGAGGGGCTTGATGGGCACCTTCACCGTGATGGTCCCGGAGCGGGCGAAGGTGAGGTCCAGTCGCACGGTGGAGCCGAGGGTGGGCCGGTGGGCCAGGCCCATGATCATCAGATGGTCGCCGCCCCGGGTGAAGGCGGCGCTGCCGTGCGCGGGCACCGGCAGCTCGGGGAGCGCCGCCATGGAGGTGGCGGTGGACCGGTGCATGGTGACCTGGCGGGCGTCCGGGCTGCCCACCTTCACCAGCTGGTCGTCGGTGCCGCCGGTGTTGTGCAGGGTGAGGTAGCCGGCGGCGTCCGTGGGCGAGGCGGGCAGCGGTATGTACGCCTCGCTGACGCTGATCCGGGCCGGTCCGCCGCCCTGGGAGCCCGAGCCGCAGCCGGTCAGCACCGCCGCCGCGACCAGCACCGGCGCCAGGACGGCCCGGCGGCGGCCGATCACGGCCGCACTCCCTTGGCGAGCAGCGGCAGGTCGTGCGCGAAGACGGCCACCGAGCTCTGGCTGAGGTAGAGCAGGTGCGCCCGGTCGTCGGACGGCAGGAAGCCCAGCACCTCGGCGCCGTGCGAGGAGGTGACCGTACCGTCCTTGTTGACGATCGGGTCCTCGACCAGGACGTGCAGCGACGCGGCGGCGGCCTTCACCTTGGCCAGGTCGCCGGTGAGGCCGATGAAGCTTTTGTCGAAGGAGTCCAGCCAGCTGCGGAGCTTCGCCGGGGTGTCGCGCTCGGGGTCGGTGGAGACGAAGACGACCTGGATGCGGTCCCGCTGCTCGGCGGGCAGTTTCTGCAGGGCGACGGCGATGTCGCCCATCGTGGTGGGGCAGACGTCCGGGCAGCTGGTGTAGCCGAAGTACAGCAGCACCGCCTTGCCGGCCGTCCGCTCGCGCAGTGAGAACGGCTTGCCGCTGGTGTCGCCGAGGACCAGGTCCGGCTTCTGGTAGGCGGCGGGCAGGACGGTGGCCTGGTACGGCGAGTTCGACGCCGACTTGGAGACGGCCATCTCCTGGCCGGCCGCCCCGGTGGCGGCGGAGCCGCAGGCGCTGAGGCCCAGGGCGGCGGCGAGCGCCAGAGCGGCCGGGGCCGCGATGCGGCGGCTCCGGTGCGGCAGCGTGGTGCGAGGCATGGGGTGGGTCCGATCGATGTGGTGCGGGTGGTTCCGTGGGGGCGGGCGTACGGGGCGATCCGCGCCCGTACGCCCGCCCGGTTCAGCCGGTCAGGAGGCGCTGCCGCCGCGACGGCGCAGGCCGACGACGCCGAGGCCGGCGCCGATCACACCGACCACGATGCCCACCACGCCCAGGGTGCGGGCGGTGGAGTCGCTGGAGTCGGCGGCGGCGGTCTCCGTCTTGCCGGCGGAGTCACCGGAGTCGGCCGGGGAGGTCTCCGGGGCGGGCGTGGTCGCGGCGGCGCTCGGCTCGGCGTCCGCCGCCTTGGCGGTGAGGGTCAGCACCGGGGCGGGGTGCTCGGGCTCGGCCCCGCCCGGCTGCGCCACGTCGATCCAGCGCACGACGTCTCCGTTGTCGTACGTCTGGAGCGCCTTGAAGGTCAGCGAGTCGGTGTCGGTGGGCAGCGGGCCCAGCGACACGTTGAACTCCTGGAACTGCCCGGGAGCGATCTTGGACGCGCTGTTCGCCGTCCAGGTGATCTTGGTGACGGCCTCGGTGATCTCGCCGTCGTCCGACTTGATCGGCTTGTCGAGCTTGCTCTTCTCGACCGAGACCGTCCAGCCCATCACCGGCTGGGTGCTGACCGACGCCACCGGGTGGTCCTTGGGCAGGTTGACCTCAAGCTTGCTGGTCGAGGCCTTGTCCTCCTCGTTGGGCACCCGGAAGGCGACCTTGGTGTAGCTGCCCTGTACGGCCTCGCGCGGGTTCACGGTGACATGCGCGGAGGCGGCACCGGCCGCCGCCAGCACGGCGGTGGCCGCGGCGGCCAGGACTGTTGCCGAGCGGCGAGCGAGGGAGCTGCGGTTCATCGTCTGGATCTCCGTCCGGAGGATGGGCGTGCGCGGGCCACCACCGTGGGGCCCCGGCGCACATGGGGGTGTGATCAGGACTGACGTACACGGATCGCGACCGGTCGGACGGCATGGCCGGGCCATCGGCCCGCACCGGGGCATGCCGCAGCGCGGCGCCACCGGCGGCCGATCAGATCGCGAGCGCCGCCATCGGCGGACCACGCCGGACCACCGAGTGCCGCAGTGTCGCCGGCACGGGCGGCCGCAGGCCGCCCCGCTCCGGCCCGTACACCCGGGGCGGGCCCATCGAGCCCGCACCCAGCAGCCCGCGCAGCAGCAGCCCGGCCACCGCCAGGACGGTACGCAGCGGAGCCGCGCAGCCCTGCACGGTCGAGGCCGTCAGCCGTACCAGCCGCCACAGCGCTGCCTCGCCGCGCCGCAGCCACCACCCGGCAGCGAGCGCGGCGGCCAGGTGGCCCACCAGCATCAGCGGCGTCATGCCCAGCACCCCGGCGTGCAGGCAGGACAGCTCCGGCGCCGGGGCGAAGGCCGCCGGGTCGAGACCGGCCCGCGCGACCAGCTGCTCCGGGGTCATGCCCGGCGGCAGCACCAGGGCGCCGCCCGGCGAGTGGCCGTTGCACAGCAACCGGCCCGCGACCTGGAGCACCGTCAGCCGCCCGTCCGCCATCCCCGCCATCCCGGTGTGCGGCATGGCGGAGCCGCCCAGACCCTGGGCGCCGTGGAAGAGGCAGTGCAGCGCCAGCTGCCCGGCCGCCAGCCCACCGGAGATCGCGGTCATCGACCGCTCCCGGCCGCCGAGCAGCGCGGCCACCGCGAACACCATCGCGAAGCCGACCGCCAGCGCCGCGACCGGCACCGGGCCGCCCGAGGCGACCGCGTGCCCGACCGCCGCGACCAGGGTGCACACCACGGCGAACGGCACCGCCCTGAGCATGCGCAGATCCCAGGCGGCGGCGTGCACCGGCTGCGGTGCCGCGGCGGCGCCCGGGGAGTCGGCGGCGCGCTGCTGGAGGAGCATGGCCGGGACATCATCTCACCGGGTACCCCTCCGGCGGAATCCGCCCGACCGTTACCGCTGCACGTACCCGCTACACGCCACTGCCCGTCCGGCACATCCGCCGAACGGGCGGTCCTCGACCCCGGTAGCGGTTGGCACCACGGCGGGTCGGCAATACCTACCTGTGTCGGAGCCGCAGCCAGGGCCAGGAGGAATCCGTCGTGGACATCTGGTGGACGCTGCACCTCAAACGCGAGCCCGCCAGCGTTCCGCTGGCCCGGCGCATCCTGTTGGGCACCATGGAGTCCGCAGGCGTCGACCCGCAGGTCGCCCACGAGATCGGGGTCGCCCTCAGCGAGGCGTGCGCCAACGCCGTCGAACACGCCGCCGCCGACCCCGACGAGGGCTTCCAGGTCACCGCCTCCATCGACGGCGACCGGCTGCGCATCGAGGTGATGGACTGCGGCCCCGGCCTGCCGTCCGGCGAGCTGACCCCGCGCGTCCCGTCCTTCGCGCTGCCCGCCGTCCCACTGCTGGGCGCCGCCGCCGCGCAGGCCGCCCCCCGGGCCGAGCGCCGCCCCGCCGCCGTACCGGTGCCCCCCGTGCGCAAGACCCCGGCCCGGCTCGCCCCCGGCTGCCAGAGCCGGCGCACCCGTACCACCGTGATCAGCCGGGCCGCCGTGATGGCCTCGCTCAGCCCGGCCGCCACCGCCCGGCGGCTGCGGGCCGCGGGCCGCTCGGCGCCGTACGACACCCATGTGCTGGACAGCGGCCTGGCGCTGGCCACCGGACTGCCCGGCCTGCCGCTGGACATCGGCACCGACCTGCCCGACCCCACGGCGGAGAGCGGACGCGGCCTCTTCCTGATCCGCGCGCTGGCCGACCACGTCCAGTTCCGCAGCCACCCCCGCCGGGGCACCATCGTCAGCTTCGACAAGCTGCTCAAGTGGCAGGAGGGCGCCCTGCTGCGCGCCGCCTCCTGACGGCCCCGGCCCGGGGGCGCCTCAGCCGGCGGCCCGCCGCCCCCAGCTCTCCACCGGGCCGCACCACGGCAGGTCGTCGACCGGCCGGTCGGTGCAGAACCGGGCCACCAGCTCGGTGAACTCCGCCATCCGCTCCAGATGCACCAGGTGGTCCGCCTCCCGGACGGTGGTGAACCGCGCCCCGGGCAGCGCGGCGGCCACCTCGCGCCCCATCCGGGGCGTGGTCAGGATGTCGTGCTCACCGGTGAAGACCAGGGTGGGCAGCGGCGGCACCGGCTCGGGGCGGTACCACTCATGGCTGACCAGGCGGACGTTGTGCTCCAGCCACATCGCCAGCTCGCGCGGCCCCTGGGCCACGAACTGCTGGTACAGGAAGCGGGTCATCGCGGTCTGCTTGCGGACCGGCGCCGTGCCGGGCTGGGTGACGAACCAGGCCGCCAGCTCCTGCGCCAGGTCGGTGATCCGGCCCTCCGCCAGCATCCGGGACCAGCGCGGCACCCGCTCCCCGTGGTGGTCCCTGGGCTCCACCAGCGTCATCCCGGCCAGCACCAGCCGCCGCAGCAGCCCCGGGTAGTGCTGGGCGAAGCGCAGCCCGACCGCCCCGCCGAAGCACGCCCCGACCAGGTTGACCCGCGCGATCCCCAGCTCGGCCACGGTGTGCCGGACGGCCGCCGCGAGGAAGTCCAGGCCGTACCGGGCGGGCAGGAAGTCGGCCGTACCGTAGCCCGGCAGGTCCACCGTGACGACGGTGCACAGCGGCGCCAACCAGCGCTCGTGCCGCACCCAGGACGTCCGGTCCTGGGAGGAGCCGCCCAGCAGCAGCAGCGGCTCGGTCGCCGGGGCGTCCTGCCACACCACCCGGCAGGTGAACCCGAAACCGCCGAAGGACAGCTCCCGCTCCTCGACGCCGCCCGGCGCCGCCGGGCCGGAGAGGCGACGCTCGGTGGCGCCGGCGGAAACGACGGACATGGCGGGCTCCCCGGGATCGCGGTCAGACGCCGAACCCGCCCATCCCTAGCACCGCGCTCCACCGCCCCCCGGCCTCGCCACCCGTTCGAGGGCAAGCCGGTCCCCCGTCCGGCAGGGTCGCCCCGCCCCCGGCTGCCCGCAGGACCGGAGGGCGACGTACGGGGGAGGCAAGGCGGCGCCGGCCTCCCCCGCGTACCGGCTCAGCCGGTCAGGTCGCGCATCCACTGCTCGAGCTCGTCGGCCTGGCGGGGGAGGCCGGCCGAGAGGTTGCGGTTGCCGTCGGCGGTGACCAGGATGTCGTCCTCGATCCGGACGCCGATGCCCCGGTACTCGGCGGGGACGGCCAGGTCGTCGGCCTGGAAGTACAGACCGGGTTCGACGGTGAGCACCATGCCGGGCTCCAGCACCGCGTCCACGTATGCCTCGGTCCGGGCCTGGGCGCAGTCGTGCACGTCCAGGCCGAGCATGTGGCCGGTGCCGTGCAGCGTCCAGCGGCGCTGGAGGCCCAGCTCCAGGACCTTGTCCACCGACAGGTCGAGCAGGCCCCACTCCACCAGCCGCTCGGCGAGCACCCGCTGCGCCGCGTCGTGGAAGTCCCGGTAGCGGGCGCCCGGCCGGACGGCCGCGATGCCGGCCTCCTGGGCGTCGTACACCGCGTCGTAGATCCGGCGCTGGAGGGCGTTGAAGGTGCCGTTGATCGGCAGGGTGCGGGTGACGTCGGCGGTGTAGAGGGTGCTGGTCTCCACCCCGGCGTCCAGCAGCAGCAGCTCGCCGGGCCGCACCCGGCCGTCGTTGCGCACCCAGTGCAGCGTGGTGGCGTGCGGCCCCGCCGCGCAGATGGAGCCGTAGCCGACGTCATTGCCCTCGACCCGGGCCCGGCGCCAGAACGTCCCCTCGATCCAGCGCTCGGAGGTGGCGACGGCCTGCGCCAACTCCCGTACCACGTCGGTGAAGCCGCGTACGGTGGCGTCGCAGGCGGCCGCCAGCTGGCCGACCTCCCAGTCGTCCTTGACCAGCCGCAGTTCGCTGAGGAACACCTTGAGCTCGTCGTCGCGCTGCTCGGCGGCGGTCGGCGTCTCCGGGTCGGCGCGCTGCTCGGTGCGGTCGGGCTCCAGCTCGGCGAGCGCGGCCTCCAGCGCGGCGTCATGGTGGCGCAGGATGCGGGTCGGGACGGGGGCGGCCTCGGCGGCGGCCCGGACCTCCTCGGCGACCCGGCGGACGTCATGGCAGGCCAGGCCGAGCAGCTGCTCGCCCTCCGCCAGGCTGTGCCGGCGGCCCACCCACAGCTCGCCCTGGCCGTCCAGCCAGAATTCGCCGTTCTCCCGGTCGGAGCGCGGCAGCAGATAGGCGGTGGCGTCATGGCCGCCGCCGGCGCGCGGCTCCAGCACCAGCACCGCGTCCTGGGTCTGGTCGCCGGTCAGGTGGACGTACTCGCTGGACGGCCGGAAGACGTAGTCGCAGTCGTTGGACCGGGTCTTGAGGTTGCCCGCCGGGACGATCAGCCGCTCGCCGGGGAAGCGCGCCGACAGCGCGGCCCGCCGCTCGGCGGCGTATCCGGCCTGCTCGATCGGCTGGAGGTCGCGCAGCTCGGTGTCGGCCCAGTCGCTCCGCATCAGCTCGCCGAGCTCGTCGGAGACCTCCGGGTAGAGGCCGTTCTTGCGTCCCTTGATCGGCTGCTCGCCCTCGTCGGGCAGGGCCGACTCGGGGTTCTCAGCCGCCGCCGGGGTGCGGTCCTGGGTCACGTGCGTCGCCTCCTCGCGTCGTCGACCGCCCGGCTGCGCACACCGGGTCTCGGAGGGGCGGGCGGGCGGCCCTCCCATGGTAGGCGCGGCATCCGATCGGCCGTTCGGGCGGTGGGCGGACGTACGGCCGTCCGGCGGCGGGCCGTCAGTCGAAGCGGGCCGCCAGCAGCACCAGATCGTCGCGGTCCCGCCCGTCGCCGCCGTCCGGCGCGGGGCAGCCCGCCAGCAACTGCGCGCAGAGCAGCTCCGGATCGGCCCGCACCTCGCGCGGGGCGTCCGCCGCCAGCGCCCGCAGCCGGGCCTGCCCGGCGTCCAGGCTGCCGCCGCAGCGCCGGGCCAGGCCCTCGGTGTACAGCACCAGCAGGTCCCCCGGCTCGGCGCGCAGCTCCACCCCGGGCGCCTCCCAGCAGCTCAGCATGCCGAGCGGCGCGGACAGCGAGGTCTCCACGAAGCTCGCCCCGCCGCCGCTGACCAGCAGCGGCGGGCAGTGCCCGGCCCCGGCCAGCGCGATCCGCCGCTCGGCGGGCTCCACATGGGCGTAGAGCGCGGTGGCGGAGCGGGCCGGCTCGGTGGTCTTCAGCAGCAGCTCCAGATCGCCCAGCACCGCCACCGGGTCCTCGCCCTCCAGCACCGCGTAGGCCCGCAGCGCGGCGCGCAGCCGGCCCATCGCGGTGGCCGCGCCGGTGCCGCCGCCGCAGACGCTGCCGACGGTGAGGGCGAGCGCGCCCTCCGGCAGCGCGACGGCGTCGTACCAGTCGCTGCCCGCCGAACGGTCCGGCGCGGCCGGGACGCAGCGGGCGGCCAGCCGCACCCCGGGCACCCGGGGCAGCCGGTCCGGCAGCAGCCCGCGCCGCAGCGCGTCGCGGTCGTGGCGCAGCCGCTGCGCCGTCAGTTCCCGGGCGACCAGCGGGGCGGCCAGCGCGCAGTAGCGGCGGGCCAGTCGGCAGCGGCGCTCGGCGGGTTCGGCCGGTTCGTCGTAGAACCAGACGGCGGCGCCGATCGGGCCGTCCTCGGCGGTGGCCAGCGGCAGCGCCAGCGACGCGCCGATGCCGAGCTGCGCGGCGACGGCCCGGTAGCGGGGGTCGAGGCCGGGGGCGGCGGCGAGGTCGGGGTGCAGCACCTGGCGGGGGCGGTCGGCGGCGGTGAGCAGCCCGGCGTAGGGGCCGCTGTCGCGGGGGACGGTCTCCAGGGCGCCCCGGCAGGAGCGGTCCAGGCCGAGGCCGACCGCGTCGCCGTGCGAGGAGTCGAGGACCAGCAGGCCGCGCCGGGCGCCGAGCAGCGCGGCGCCGCCGGCCAGCACGGTGTGCAGCAGGGCGTCCAGGCCCCGGCTGCCGACCAGCCGCTCGGTGTGCTCGTGCAGCCCGGCGTCGGCGCAGGGCCGGTCCCGGGCGGCGCCGGGCGCGGCGGGGATGGGTGCGGCGGTCACGGGTGCGGGGCCCGGCCGCCGGGGCGGGGCGGCCTCGGGGTCGGCGGTGGCGGGGTCGGGGTCGGCGGTGGCGGGGCCGGCGGTGGCGGGGCCGCCGCCCGGACCGGCGCCGGTGGGCGTGGGATGCGTACCGGTCATGCCGTCCGCCCTTCCGGAGGCCGCCCGGCGCTGCGGGCGCGGGGCCCGGGGCCGGGGGTGGTGGTGCCATGGGTGCCGCAGCGCGGGGCGGTGGGCTCCGACGCGGTGAAAAGAGTCACTTTGCACCCCGGTGTCATGCCATAAGGCAATTAATGACCCCACTTCTACACAGGCCGGTCGGGGCATGTCCAGAACTGCGGTGCTGCCGGATCGCTGGTGTCCCGGCTCCGAAAACTTGGCCGAAAAGCATGGGTTCGCATGATCACTCCGGTATGTGTGAATGGCTATGCATTGCTCCGCAAAATTCCAGCTCCCGGAGGGTCTTCGGCCGGCCGGGCCCCCGGCGGCCGATCGGCGGTGGCAATCGGCCGCTCCGGTCGCTCCGGTCGCGCCGGCCGATCGGGCGGCGTGGACCGCGCGACAGCGGAGAGGCGAAGCAGCGGGGGCCGGGCAGGCGCGATCGAGCGGACGGAGCGAGCGTGGCGGGACGGATGGGCACGGGCGTTCGGCGGCGGTGTCCGGCGGGGCGCGCCCGGTCCGACCCGGTACCACGCACAGGTGCGACCTGCGGACAACCGGGTATCAGTCATCCATACGGTGGAACCAGCGCACGGCGTGCGACGTCACTCCCGAAGCTGAGGGATTCTCGGCCGGGAGGTCATCGGCTGAGCGGATCGCGGCCGGGAGGGCCCACCCCTCCTGAGCCGTACCGCCCTTCGCATCCTCCGGAGGGCGTCCGCCGCAAGGAGAAATCCCGAAGCATCCCCCGGACGGCGGGCGGCAAAACCCCGACGGCGGTGCCGGTGTGCATTCGCCACCATTCGCCACCCCCCGCCACGTATCGAAGTCGGCGTCGGCCATGGTGCGCTTACGGTTGCGTGCTCTTGCGAAGTCGTCCCATTTGTCACTGTCCGATCCTCAACGGTCACGGGAAAGGAACGAGCGCACATGCGCGAGATCCTCGGAAGGCGACGGAGGAGCAGGTCGGCACTGCCGGCTGCGGCCCTGACGTGTGCGGAGCAGTGGAGATGGCCCGTGGTGCCGGGCGCGGGCGTGCAGCCGCGCCAGCTCCGCGACCGCTTCCCGGACCGGGCGGAGCGGGGTGACCGGGCGGCCCGCAGTTGCGTCTGCCCGCGCGCCGACTGTTCGGTCCCCGGGGCGCATCCCTACGACCCGCCGCTGCTCGCGGCCACCACCGATCCGCAGATGGTCCGCTGGTGGTGGTCCCAGCGGCCGGACGCCCCCATCGTCGTCGCCACCGGCGGCGCCGTCGCGGCGGTGAGCCTGCCGGCCGCCGCCGGCGCCCGGGTGCTGGACTACTTCGACGCGCTGCGGGTGCGCACCGGCCCGGTGGCGGCCTCGGCCACCCGCCATGTGCTGCTGGTCGCCCCGTACAGCTTCGACGAACTGGGCGAACTGCTGGTGCGGCAGGACTGGGTGCCGACCTCGCTGCGCTACCACGGGCCCGGCGGGTACGTGGTGCTGCCGCCGTCCCGCACCGGGAGCGGCCAGGTGCACTGGGAGCGGCCGCCGGTGCCGGGGCCGGGCGGCGTGCCGTGGCTGCCCAGGGTCGGGGACCTGCTGGAGGCGCTGGTCGCGGCGAGCACCGCGACACCGGACGGCAGCCGACTGGCGTACTGAGCGTGCGGCACGGCAGGGCAGGGCGGCGGGGAGTGGCGGCCGGTATGGACACGGCCGGAACGTAGAGCGCCCGGCCGCTGGCGACGGGGGATGCACCAGCGACCGGGCTGTTTAAACGGTAACAAGGATCGGGCGATCCGCAAATTCCCCCGGGGGCGTACGCCCGTTGAATTGCGGGCGCCCGGCTGAAATGTGACCAGAATCACTCCGACCCGGCTCCGACCCGCCGGATTTCCAGCCTATTTCGCCGTGACACCGGCCGCTCGCCGGGCCGCCCCCGGAGCGGCCGCCCGGCGGGCCGGGGTCAAGGGTCAGGTCAGGGTTCAGGGGTCAGGGATCAGCCCAGCGTGATCTGACGGTTCACCAGACCGGCCCGCGTCCGGCGCTGCTCCGGGGTGAGCGGCTCCGGGGCGGCCAGCACGGCGGCGAGCCGCTCCGCGAAGGCGGCGGCCGGCTTCTCGCAGTCCGCCGCCGACATCTCCAGCGGCAGGTCCCAGACCGGCACCGTCAGCCCGTGCGCCCGGAACGAGCCCACCAGCCTGGTCCCCTCACCGAGCGAGGCCTCACCGGCGGAGGCCAGTCGGGCCAGCGCGTCCAGCAGTTCCTCCTCGGGGTGGGTCATCACCCAGCGCAGGTGGTTCTTCTCCGGCGTCCCGCACCAGTACGCCGAGTCCAGCCCGTGCACCTGCTCGGTGGGGATGACCGCCGCGTTCGCCCGCTCCAGCGACGCCGCCACCTCACCGGTGGCCGCCTCCGAGTCCTCCAACCAGAACTCGAACCCGCTGTGCACGGTGGGCTCCAGCGGCGCCGACAGGTCCAGCAGGTCCTGGAGGCGCGGACCGCCCGGCGCCGGGCGGCGCGGCGGCACGGGGTTGCCGGGCTCGGTCGCCAGCGCCTGCTCCAGGGCGTCGGCCAGGTCCCGGCTGACATCGCCGGACGAGGACTGCGTCTGTAGCCCCAGCAGGATCGCGCCGTCCGCGCGGCGCAGCGCCGGCCAGGCCATCGGCAGCACGGTGGCCAGCGTCACCGACGGCACCTCGCCGTCGGCCGCCAGGCCCTGCCGCAGCGTCAGCGGCGCGGTGGCGGCGGGCACCAGCTCGCGCAGCGCCACCCAGTCGGCCTCGCCCGGCAGCCCCTCGAACGGACGCTGCACCAGCTGCTGCACGGCGTGCGCGGCCTCCCGGCCGTGGCACGCCTTGTACCGGCGGCCGGAGCCGCAGGGGCAGGGCTCGCGGGCGCCGACGACCGGGATCGACCCCGGGTCGGCCGCGGTCGCCTGCGGTGCGGCGGCGGGCTTGCGCTGGGATGCCTTGTCGGCGGCCTTCTTGGCCATGGTGCGGGTCTCCCCAATGCGGTGACGCTGTCGGCGATGCTTTCCGCCCGGAAGCGTAGCCGGGTGCCCGGGTCAAGGGGCCGCTCCGCCGCGCGTACGGCGCCGGTGGCGGCCGTCGCCGGGAGGTGAGCCGTCGCCGTGGGGTGAGGACGGGTCAGGCGATCCGGTCGGCCGGCTTGCGGTCGGCGGGGGAGAGCGGCGTCACGGTGGGGCCGCCGCGCCGGGCGTGCCGGGCCCGTACCGGCAGTACCGCCCAGACCGTCACCTCGCCGGGCGCGTCGTCGCGCACCCCCCAGTCGGCCGCCAGTCGGCCGACGATGCTCAGGCCCCGGCCGCCGCGCGCGGTGAGCGAGGGCCGGGCGCTGCGCGGCCTGGTCGGTGCGCCGCCGTCGACGACCTCCAGGGTCAGCAGCCCGTCGCTCTGCACCAGCCAGCGGACCAGCACCCCGCCGACATCCTCGGCGTCGTCGCCGCGCACCGGGACCGCCCCGGCCGGGTTGCCCTGCGCCGGGTTGCCCTGCGCCGAATTGTTCAGGACCGGGTTGTCCAGGGCCGAGTTGTCCAGAGCCGAACTGTCCAGGTCCAGCAGCGGGGCCAGCGGCCGCGCATGGCGGCAGGCGTTGCTGAGCAGTTCCGAGAGGATGAGCACCGCGTCGTCCACCACCGGGTCCGGCACCTCCCGGTCGCGCAGCTCCCGGCGCAGGCGGCGCCGCGCGGTGCTGACGCTGGCCGGCCCGTGCGGCAGGGCCATGGTCGACGAAGTCGGCACATCCTGCGCCATCACCAAGGACACCCCCGATACCTCCTTCGCCGCATGCCTGCGCATGCCGAATGGTGAATGCCCACCCGGAATGCGGCGGAAACAGGATGCGGGCGATCACCCCAAGTCGTAAGAAGACAGACATGGCGGTTTCCACGACAGGTCATCCGATGATTACGCATTGTCGTAGAAGAGGAATGCACCCATCCACCGCCCGGAACAGCGCCTAAACGCTCAGCGGCCGAGCTGGTCCAGCACCTCGCGCGGTCGATTGGTGATCACCGCGTCCACCCCGAGCCGCAGGCAGAGCTCCACGTCGGCCGGGTCGTCCACCGTCCACACATGCACCCGGTGGCCCGCCCGGTGCAGCCGGGCCACGAACCCCGGATTGGCCCGCACCAGGTCGATACCGGGCCCGGCGATCGACACCCCGGGCGGCAGCGAGCCGTCCCGGAAGCGCAGCGGCAGCCGCTCCATCAGGAAGACGGTGGGCAGGCTCGGCGCGGCCTGCCGCACCCGGCGCAGCGACAACTGCGAGAAGCTCATGATCCGCACCGGGGAACGCTCCCCGGCCCGCGCCGGATCGGTGCCCGCCAGCCCGAACCGGTGCAGCACCCGCAGCAGTTCGGCCTCCACCCGGCCCGCGTAACGGGTCGGGTGCTTGGTCTCGATGGCCAGCTCCACCCGCCGCCCGGCGTCCGCGACCAGTTCGAGCAGCCGCTCCAGGGTGAGCACCGCGGACCGCTCCGGATCGGCCACCGGCCCCGTACCGGTCGGCCCCGTACCGGCCGGTGCAGGGGCCCGGTCGGGCGCCTCCGGCTCCTCCGGCGGCAGCGCCTCGTCCTTCCAGGAGCCGAAGTCCAGCTCGGCCAGGTCGGCCAGCTCCAGGGTGGAGACCACCCCGCGCCCGTTGGAGGTGCGGTCCACCCGGCGGTCGTGCACGCAGACCAGATGGCCGTCGGCGGTCAGCCGCACATCGCACTCCAGCGCGTCCGCGCCCTCCTCGATCGCCCGGCGGTAGGCCGCCAGGGTGTGTTCGGGGACGGCGCCGGAGGAGCCCCGATGGGCCACCACCCGGACGGTCGAGCGGTTGGGTACGGCGAGCGGCACCGGCGGCGCCGCCGCGGCTGCCATGGCTGGGGCTGTCCTCACCCGTCCCAGCGTACGGGCGGCCGCGCCGCGCCCCGGCGAGGCCCGGTGGACGTCCGGGTGAACGTCCGGCGACGCCCGTACGACCGGGGGTTACGCCCGGCCCGCGTCCCGCCGGGTCAGCGGCGTCAGCGCCCAGGTGACCAGGGCGGGCACCAGGAAGGCGAAGAGCGAGGCGGAGGTCCACTCCTGCGGGGTGAAGTGCGCCCAGCCGTGGACGTGGTCCCAGAAGCCGGCCCACCAGCCGCCGATGTCGGACGGCGAGAGGAACTGGTACGTCGCGAAGCCCAGCAGCCACGGCAGCAGCATCAGCGGCCGGCCCGGGGCGGACTCGGACAGGTCCCAGCCGCCGCGCCGGCCGCGCCCCAGGTAGTAGTCGACCGCGAGCACGGCCAGCAGCGGCACGAAGACCGAGCCGATCAGCCCCAGGAAGCCGTAGTACCAGCTGCCGAACTCCTTCACCGGCACCGCCAGCGCCGTCACCAGCACGCCGATCCCGACGGTCAGCACCCGCCGGTCCACCCTGGGGAAGAGGTTGTGGACGGACATCGCGGTCGAGTAGACGTTGGCGAACGACTGGTCCACCTCGCGCAGCACCAGCACCGCGAAGAACGCCCACCCGGCGGTGACCCCGAGGAAGGTGTCGAAGATCCGCGAGCTGTCGCCGTGCGCCTGGAGCAGCGCCATCAGCCCGAGCACGAAGCACCACACCTGCGCCACGGTGTAGCCGGAGAAGGTCCCCCAGAAGGAGGCACCGGGCGTCCGCGAGTGCCGGGTGTAGTCGGCGGCCAGCGGTACGAAGGAGATCGACACCGCCAGGACGTAGTCGGTGGCGCCCAGGAAGCCGTGCCAGTTGCCCGCCCCCGGGTCCGGCACCCCCTGCCGGGCCAGCTGGACGGTGAAGTACACCATCGCGGCGCCCACCGCCACGGCCACGTACCGGCGCAGCAGCGCGATGGCGCCCAGCGGCCGGATGGTCAGCGCGGTGGTGACCGCGCCCGCCGCCACCACGTACAGCCAGTGCCAGCCCCGGCCGTGGGTCATCGCCTCGGCGCCCATGGCGATCACGGTGAGCTCGTACACGCCCCAGCCGACGCACTGCACGATGTTGAGCACCGTCGGCAGGTACGACAGCCGGGTGCCGAACAGGCCGCGCAGCACCGCCATGGCGGGGGCGCCGGTGCGGGCGCCGATCACCCCGGCGACGGCCAGCATCAGGGTGCCGACGGCGGTGCCGACCACGATCGCGGTCGCGGCGGCGGCGAAGGACAGCGTGCCGGTGCCGGTGCCCAGTACGGTCGCCGCGCTGCTGAAGCCGATCAGGCTGATGCCCATGTTGGCCCAGAAGGCCGCCTGGTCGCGGAAGCCCAGTGGGCGGGGCGGGGTGGTGTCCAGCACCAGCGGGGCCTCGCCGCCGGGGTGGTCCGGCCCGGGGGCGGGCAGGGTGGAGGTGGACATGCCCGAAGGCGAGGACGATGAAGCCGTCACGGCCGATGCTCCCTACGCCGGCATTACCCGGTCAGGTTCCGGCGGTCGGCACCCCCTCGGCCCTGTACGGCCGACCGGTGCCCTCTCAGCCTGGTCGAGGTCCAAGCTCCCGCGTGTCAGTTCGACACGCCATGCTAGGCGTACCGGGCCGCCAGGCCAAGGCCGGGGCCTGCGGAGATCAGCCCCGGCTAAGGAACCCACCATCCGCACGGGTGTGCTGCTTACGGCATTCAGACGGGCGATGGGAAATGCTGTGTCCCAAGGTCCTGTCATCCATGGAGGTCGTCCGTGAGCACCGAGCACGAGAGTGGGTTCACCGGGCCGCAGGGGGCGCAGCCCGCCGGCGGCCAGGACGCGGTGGGTCCGGCTCCCGACCGTACGGCGCAGCAGCCCGCCGTGCCGTCCGCCGGTGCGCCGCCCGTCGCCCCGGTGGGCGGGCCGTCCGCGGCCGTCCCTCCGCCGCCGGCCGCGTACCCGCCGCCGCCCGCCCCGGCCGACCCCGGCGCCACGGCACAGCAGCCGCTGTCCGCGTACCCGCCGCCGCAGACGCCGGCCATGCCGGGCGCGGCGCCGTACGGTGCCGGTCCCGCGGCCGCCGTTGAGACGGAGGCCGACCGCGCGGCCTGGCCGCCGCCCAGCACTCACCCGTTCGGCGCAGGCCACCCGGTCGGCGGCTGGGGCGGCGGTGCGGACCACCCGGTCGGCGCCACCGCCGAGGGCAAGCCGCGCCGCCGCCGCAACGGCGGGCTGATCGCGCTGGTCGCGGCGGTGGCCATCGCCGCCGGGGGCATCGGCGGCGGGATCGGCGCCCTGGTGTCGGGCAACTCCGACTCCGGCAGCGTCGGCAGCAGCACCACCATCTCCTCCACCGTCGACCAGGCCGCCCTGAACCGCGCCCCCACCAGCGTCGCGGGCATCGCCGCCAAGGCGCTGCCCAGCACCGTCACCATCAAGGCGGAGGGCTCCCAGGAGTCCGGCACCGGCACCGGCTTCGTGTACGACACCGAGGGCCACATCCTCACCAACAACCACGTGGTCGCCCCGGCGGCCAACGGCGGCAAGCTCACGGTCAAGTTCTCCGACGGCTCCAGCTACGCCGCCTCGGTGGTCGGCCGCGCCGAGGGCTACGACGTGGCGGTGATCAAGCTCGACAACCCGCCGAAGAACAAGCTCACCCCGCTGCCGCTGGGCGACTCCGCCAAGGTCGCGGTCGGTGACGCCACCATCGCCATCGGCGCCCCCTTCGGCCTGGAGGGCACGGTCACCACCGGCATCATCAGCGCCAAGGACCGCCCGGTGGCCTCCGGCGACTCCACCGGCGCCCAGGCGTCGTACATGAACGCGCTCCAGACCGACGCCTCCATCAACCCCGGCAACTCCGGCGGCCCGCTGCTCAACGCGGGCGGCCAGGTGATCGGCATCAACTCCGCGATCCAGTCCACCAGCCAGGGCGGCGGCAGCCCGTTCGGCCAGACCGAGCAGGCCGGCAGCATCGGCCTCGGCTTCGCCATCCCGATCAACCAGGCCAAGTGGGTCGCCGACACCCTGATCAAGACCGGCCGCCCGGTCTACGCCATCCTCGGCGTGCTGCGCAACGACGACTACAACGGCGACGGCGCCCAGATCATGCCGTCCGACGTCCAGGGCACCCCCGCCATCACCCCCGGCGGCCCCGCCGACAAGGCCGGCCTCAAGCCCGGCGACGTCGTCACCAAGCTGGACGGCGTGCCGATCGACAGCGGCCCGACCCTGGTCAGCGAGATCTGGACCCACCGCCCCGGCGACAAGGTCTCCCTCACCTACACCCGCAGCGGCGAGACCCACACCACCACCGTCACCCTCGGCGAGCGCACCGGCGACAGCCAGTAGCTCACCCCCCACCCCGCCCCACCCGCTAGGCTGACCTCCGCCAGGAGGGCTGCCCGAGCGGCCTAAGGGAACAGTCTTGAAAACTGTCGTGCCGGGAAACCGTCACCGTGGGTTCGAATCCCACGCCCTCCGCAGCTAGCGATCCACAGCCGAGAGCCGGTGGCCCCACCCGGGGCCCCGGCTCTCGCCGCTCTCCAGTCCAGCCTGCCTCGGCCGTGATCTCGTCGCTGACCAGCGCGAGGGTTCCTGCCGGGGGTCGCCGCCGGCGCGGGAGGGTTAGCGGGCTGCCGACCGGAAGACCACGGTTGTGGCCACGAGCGTGACAGCCGCTGCGGCTACGGCAGCCGCGCATCCCTTGGTGCCCTGCTGGTTCGTGCCACCGACCCAGTGGCCCGACACCCACCGTCCGGACCTGGTCCGATGTCCCTTACGCCAGTGCTTCCTGGCCATCACGCCTCCCCACTCGACAAGAGCCTGCCAAGCAGCGTGCTGGGCGTGGCCGGCGGGAGGTAGGGCGCACACCGGGCGCCCAGAAGCGGGCACGGCCAAGAGGTGGGGCGGAGGAAGCGCTGCCACGGAAGACGCGCCCGTTCGGTGCAGGGCTGGGCTGGCCGCTTCCTCGCCTCGGTGTGGTCAGCCGTGCTCGATGGCCACTGCGGCGAACAGAAAAGTTGCTGCGGTGAGAAGGACCAGGTGAAAGGCGTCGGCGGTCCACAGCCGCAGCCACATCAACCCGCCGCCCATCTTGGCTGCCAACTCCCGGGGCTGGTCGGGTGGCTCAGGGGGAGGGGAGGGGGTTGGTGGGGGTGGTGAGCCAGGGGTGTTGGGTGCCGTCGGGGTGGATGGTGAGGCCGAATTGGGTGAGTTCTGGTTGGCCCTGGGTCTGCCACCAGGAGAGTGCTCGTTCGACTTCGTCCCAGAGCCTGCGCGGACCTGACTGGTAGACCGTGGCCGAGGGCGCGCCCTGCCGGAAGACGGCGTTCGCCCAGGAGCGGCCAGAGAGGTCGAAGAACCACGCCTGGGTGGTGGCGGCGTCGGTCTGGTTGGTGACGTGGGCGCAGTTCGGGACGCACAGGCCGGCGATGAAGCGGGCTGTTCCGTATCGGCCGCCCAGGTCGTCGGGTCCCAGCCGTGTCGTGGACCGGTGGGCGTCGCCGGGGTAGGCGGGGACGTGGTGGCGGAAGCGGTTCCAGTCCAGCCGCTGGCCTCGCAGCTTCATGAACTCGACCGGTCGCAGGAACGGGCCGCTCGCGCTGCCGTCCGCGTTCACGGTCAGCTTGACCAGGACGTCCCCGTTGCTGTCGTAGTCCGTGCCCCAGGGCGCGAGGATCACGCCGTCCGGGCGGGTCTGCCGCAGCCAGGTCACGGGGATTCTCCGGACGCCCGCCGTGACGATGACGCGATCGTAAGGAGCGCCGCGCTGCCAGCCGAACTCGCCGTTGGCCCGGACGATCTCGGGGTGGAGTCCGACCCGGGCCAGGGCCGTTCGGGCCTCTGCCGCGACGTGGGCGTCGACTTCGACGCTGACCACGTTTTCGCTGCCCAGTCGATGGGAGAGCAGTCCCGCCGTCCAGCCCGGACCGGTGCCGATCTCCAGCGCCCTCATGCCTGGTCGGACGTCCAGGTCGCGGAGCATGGAAGCGACGACGGACGGCATGCTCGCGGAACTCGTCGGTACGGCGCCGGGGACGTTCCCTTCGTGCTTGCCGTCGTCCCACTGGGTGACCAGGGGTACGTTGGCGAATGTCTGGCGTAGCCATTCGTCAGGATCATCCGCTTTGTCCACAGCGACGCTCTGGCCAGTGGCCATGTCGAAGGCCCATACCAGGGCCGGCAGGAGGAGTGCGCGCGGCACGGCCTTGAAGCAGTCGACCCAGTCGGGTGTCAGCGAGCCGATGTCGAGGAGGAACCGCGTCAGCTCGTCGCCGGCGCGGTCCCGCTGCTCCATTGAGCGGTCGATCACTTGCGGTGTCCTCCGTTGCCGGGGGGCGACTCCCCGTCCGGCGGTGGCGGTGGCGGTGGCGGGGGCGGCGGCGTCCAGGGCTGACCGGGGAGGTTATCCCCGTCGCCCTCGTTCTCCAGGACCTGACCAACGTCCACGTCGGCCCCTCCAATCGGTGTAGTACTACCCCCGGCCAGCAGCGCGCCTGGCGGGGCTTGCACGCCCGTGTCCGCAGAAGGCTGGTGAACAGCCCGAGCGGGGGCTCGGACACCACGATGCCGCCTGTGAGGTCGATCCAGTTTCACAGTTTGTGAAACGGCAAGTGCAGAGAGTCAGACTCCGGTGCGGGTGATCCAGACGGAAAGAGCGTCGCTGTGCCGGTGGCTGGTGCGGGCCAGCGCGGTGACCGTCTCGCGCACCAGGGGATGTCGGCTCGCCTGCTGAGGCGCTGCGGCATAAGCCTGGTCGAGGTGGTAGAGCGCGGTTTCCGGCCTGGCCAGCCACCGGTACGAGCGGGCAAGGTCGATGTGGTGGTGGCCGATGCGGGTGGGCGCCCAGTCTGACGGGAAGCGGACGCTCTTCGAAGCGGCGACCGCCTGGGCGTGTTCTCCGACCTCCACCAGCGTCATGACTCGGTGGACGGACACGTTGGTCGGGCCGAAGTGGACGCTGAAATCGTTCTGCTCGCCGGTCCGTGCCGCGATCCTTGCGGCTTCGTTCAAGTGGTGTTCCATCAGCGCCTTGTCCCCCGCGCGGGCCGCCACGACGGCAGAGCCCAGGTGCAGTTGGCCTCGGGCGACCAGCGCGCCGGGGGTGTTCGGGTCGGTGCCTTCCAGGAAGTACCGGCCTGAGTCCTGCAACCGTTGGCACGCCTCCAGATCCCCGGTGCGCAGGTAAGCGGTGACCCGCAGATACTCCCGCGCCGCGCGCAGGCCGGGGGCGCGGTCCCCGGCCCGTTGCGCTGCCCAGTCCATCCGGTTCAGGGCGGTGGTGGAGAGGCCGTTGAGCCCGATGGCGATCCCCACCGAGTGGCCGCACCGGTACGCCTCGGAGAGCAGCCCCCATGCCTGCTGTTGGTCGTGGCCGTTGAAGGTGTGCGCGGCGGCGTGCAACTCGGTCAGCAAACCGGGCAGTGCTCCGGCCATCGGCTTGTACTGGGCGGCCTGGGCGAGGGCGTTGATGTGCGCCACGGCCACGCGCAGCTGAGGCAGGGGACGGGGCGTGACGTCCTCTTGGGGCGCGAGGTCGTAGAGGTCGAGCGTGGCGCGGATGGGCGCCATCAGCGGCATGAGCGGGTCCGTGGTGGCGTCTCTGTGAGGCTGCGGTTCGAGGAGGTCGACGGTGACTCCGAGAGCCCGCGCGACCGCTGCTACCAGCGCCGGTGAAGCCGGTCGGTGGCCCGAAGTCACCTTCGTCAGCAGGGAATAGGACACGCCCGCTCTGGCGGCGAGGGCACGGAGGGTCACTCCGCCGTTTCGCGCGTACGCTGCGATCCGCTCGCCCGTGCTGATGTGCTGGTGGCCGTCGCTCATGGCGTCCTCAACGTCCTCGACCCGTGTACAGGGCAACGTACCGTCGCGGGGCGGCGATCGTCCGAGAACTCGGCGAAGCCCGCTACGCGTCGAAGTCGTACTCCAGGACGTAGGCTGCCGCGTCCATGGTCATCTCGTTGAGCTCGACGGCGGTGCCGTTCTCGGTGTAGGCGGTGCGGCAGAGGATGATGACCGGCGTCCCGGCGGCGAGGAGGAGGCGGCCGGCTTCGGCCGGGGTGGGCATCCGGCAGCGGATCTCTTCGCGGAAGTGCACCGGCTTGTGGCCCAGTTCGGCCAGGCGGGCGTAGGTGCCGCCGGGGCCGGTGTCCTCCTGGGTGATGGCGGAACCGGCGACCAGGTCGGCCGGGAGGTGGGACGTGGCGAGCAGTACCGGCTTGCCGTCCAGTACGAAGCGGCGGCTGCGTACGCAGGTCGCGGCGCCCGGGTCGAGGCCCAGGGCCCGCGCGATGTGCTCGGGTGCGGGGTGCTCGGTGACGGTGAGCTGGTCCACGACCAGGTCGCGGCTCTCGACTTCGGCGGACCAGATGGACCGCCCGGCGCCCCACCGTTCGCGGGACAGCCGCTGGATGCCCTGACGCCTGAGCGGACGGAAGTCGCCACGCTGGTACGGGAGCTGGGTGCCGTGGTCTGACATCGCTCCGCGCCTCCTCCTCGGCTGGGATCAGTCGAGTGCGTAGTCGGCGGAGAGTTCGCGGCCGGGGCCGAGGAAGTCGACGGCGTGTTCGGTGACGTTGCCGTACTGGTCCCAGTAGCGGTTGGTCATGGTCAGGGCGGGAGTGCCCGGGGCGACGCCGAGCAGCGGTGCCACGTCGTCGGGGACGGGTGCGACGGCGACGAGGTCCCGCCTCCTGGCGGCGCGTCGTCCTGTCCGGTCCTCGATCAGGCCGAAGGTCATCTTCGGCAGCGGCTCGGCCGCCAGCAGTTCGGGCGCCACCTCGGCCAGCTCACCCGGCAGCCAGGACGTGGACACGGCGACGACTCCCTGGTCGTCGAGGTACACGCGCCGCCGCCGGACCGCCGAGTCGCCGGGGTCGATCCCGAGGGCGTCCGCGATGTCGTCCGGAGCCGACGTCAGTTCGGCGGCCAGGATCTCGGTGCGCTCGCCTGGACGGAAGCCGCTGCCGGTGGCGCGGAGCATCTGGAGCCGTTCGGGCCCGGTGGTCAGCACCGGCGGGACCTTGGCGATGGTGCCCACGCCGGGGATCGACTCGGCGTAGCCCTCGGCGCGCAGTACGGAGGCGACCCGGGTGGCCGTGGCGGTGGTGACGCCCTCGGTCCGCATGATCTCGCGTACGGACGGGATGCGCTCACCAGGCCGGATGTCGCCGCTGTCGATGCGGGCCCTGATCTGGGCGGCGATCCGCCGGTACGGAGGAAGTGCCTGCGGGTTGCCGGTCATGTCTGCTCCTGTTCTAGAGCGCTCTGAAGCGGTTGTTGACAGCATCAGTGCTCTAGAACACCATAGAGCTGCTGTGGCCGGTGGAACAGTCCCGTGTCGGCCAGGTGGGGCCGTGCTTGACGGAGGTTTGTTTCCCGGTGCTGGTTCGTATGCGACTGATGGCTGGGGCTCTTGGCCTCCGTGAAAGGAAGCGATCCCGATGACTGTGCTGAAGCGCCCGGATGCTGTCCCGTACATCGCGACCTGGAGCGATGAGCAGTGCGCTGGGCAGGTGGTGGTGGAGGACCGGCGGTCGGGGGGTATCGCGTACCTGGACGAGCGTCCGGGGGACCGGGATGAGTGGGGGGTGTTGTGGCGCCGGGTCGAGTCGAGGCCCGGGGGTGGGCGGCCGGAGTTCGCGCAGGTGCATGCCCGTCGGCAGCGGTATGTGATGCGCCACCTGCGGTGCCAGGTCTGCGGCAGGCCGGCGGACGTCAATGAGCAGGGCGTGCTGTGGCTGCTCAAGGACGATCGGGGCGCCTGGCCGCGCCGGCCGGAGCGGATGGCCGCGACGCATCCTCCCGTCTGCCTGCCGTGCGCTCGGGTGGCCGCCGAACTGTGCCCGCACCTGTCCGGGCGCCACATCGCCGTACGGGTGCGCAGGCCCGAAGTCGTGGGCGTGTACGGCGCGTTGTACGCCCCCGGGGGCGGCCGGGGCCGTCCGCAGCCGGTGGGGGAGCGCTCGTCACGTACGCCGATCCGCAGGTGCGGCGGGTGGTCGCGGCGCAGCTGGTGATGCTGCTCCGGGGCTGCACGGTGGTGGAGGGGGTCAGTCGCGGGTGGCGGAGATGTCGCCGTTGACGGTGGTGAGGGTGAGGTGGTGGTCGGGGGACGGGGTGGTGGTGGGGAGGGTGACGGTGGGGTGGCCGTTGTCGGTGGTGGCGTCGACGGCGTAGGCGGGGGCGTTGCGGGGGAGGGTGAGCCGGACCGAGCCGTTGGTGGTGGCGGCGGTGACGTCGGACGGCGGGGAGGCGCAGGCGAGGACCACGTCGCCGTTGACGGTCCGGGCGTGCAGGTGGGCGGCCTGGAGGGCGGTGGCCCGGACGGAGCCGTTGCGGGTGGTGAGCCTGACGGTGGCCTGGCTGTCGCCGCCCTGCGCCACGGTCACGTCGCCGTTGGTGGTGGTCAGGTCCAGGGCGCCGGTCAGCCCGGTGGCGTCGATGCCGGCGTTGCGGGCGGTGACGGTCACGGCGGTGCCGGCGGGTACGCCGACCGTGGGCATCCGGGTACACGGGGTGGCGTCCGGGTCGTGGTCGGGGCAGGCCAGGTCCAGCACCCAGGTGGCGCCGTTGCGCGACCAGTGCGACCGGAGATGGCCGTCGACGGTGGCCCGGCGGTCGTCGGTCGGGCGCAGCCGGACGCCGTTGTCGGTGGTGATGAGCAGCTGCCCGGCCCTGGGGAGCAACGCGGGCGCGGCGGCGAGGGCCGGGCTGCTGTCGTCGTCTGTGCGGCCGGCGTGCCGGCAGCCGGTGACCGCGGTGGCGATCAGCAGCAGGGCTGTGGCGCTGACGCGGGTTCTGGTTCCGTCCATGCCCGGCGCCTGCCCGGCTGCGGCCCGGAGCAGTGCAGAAGTCGGCTGCAAGGCGGCGGTGCCGGTCCGACCGGGATGGAGAACTGCTGAACGGCGGTAGAAAAGTGAAATTACAGCTATAACTACCATAACTGGAGTTATCAAAGTCGACGCGGCGGAAATGCCCGAGGGCCCGGCGCCGGGTGGCGGCGGGCCCTCGGGTGGGTGGGGGCAGGGGTCAGCGGACGCTGACCTTGACCTCCTTGCTGAAGGCGTCGACGTACTTGTTGTTGGGGGTGATCCAGACGACCGACCAGGTGCCGGTCTTCTTGGCCGTGAAGTGCTTGCTGAAGCGCCCGTGGGAGTCGGTCTTGCTGGTGCCCATGAGCGTCACCTTCTTGCTGCCCTTGGCCTGGAAGAGGTAGTAGATCCGCTGCTTGGTGAAGTTGCCCCACTTGCTGGCGGGCTGCTTCTGCAGGGTGCCCTTGACGGTGATGGTGCGGCCCTTGCGGATCGACTTGGGGGAGACGCTGAAGCCGGTGATCCGGGTGTCCGTACGGGCGTGGTGGATCGTGCGGCTGTAGGCGGCCTGGTAGTCCTTGGCCGCCGGGTAGTACAGGCGCCAGTAGCCCCGGGGGGTGGCCTGGTAGCCGTAGACGTCGAAGGAGCCGTTCTTCGCGGTGGTGAACCAGCCGGCCGACTTCCAGCCGGACTTGCCGTTGGCCGACTTCTGGACGTAGATCTTGCGGGTGCCGGGCAGCTTCTTGTTGCTGCTGGCCATGGTGCCGCGCAGGTGCAGATCCGCGAACTCGTCCAGGCCGGTGGTGGTCAGCGAGAGGGTGATCTTGTTGATCACGTCGACCTTGAAGGTCGCCTTCGAGGTCTTGAGGAAGGAGTTCCCCGGGGTCTGCGGGCTCAGGCTGACGGTCCAGCTGCCGTCGTCCGAGGGCGCGGTGGCGTACTTCACGGTGAACCGGCCGGCCGAGTTGGCGGTGGCCACCGTGCCCTTGAGCGAGACCCGGGCGCTCGGCAGCGGCTTCCAGACGCCGCCGTAGTTGTACTCGGCGGTGCCGCTGATGGCGACCTTGGTGCCGTACTTGATGGTGAGCGAGCTGTGGTCCAGGCGGATGCGGGTCTGGCTGACCAGCGTGGACAGGCTGGTGCTGTCGAAGACGAGTTGGGGACCGCCGCCGAGGTAGAGGATTTCAGCCTTCTTCGACGCTCCTGCGGCGGCGACCGCGTCGGCCGGGACCGAGAAGTGGTAGCTGCCGGTCGAGTCGGTTGCGTCGTCCCACACGGCGGAGCCCACGCGCAGGTCGATGTGGCGGCCGACCAGCGGGCCCGTCACGCCGGTGGAGGGATTCAGGGCCTCGATCCGGCCGGAGGCGGTGACGGTGCGGTGCTGGTAGTCCAGCGGCTGCGGGACGGTCAGCTGGTGCGCGAGGACGTGCGGCTGCATGTAGTACGAGATGGCCTGCGGCTTGGTGACGTCGGTGCTGTCGCCGTCCTCGTCCACGGCGGTGACGGTGACGTCGTACGTCATGTCGAGGAGCAGCACCATGCGGGTCGACTGCCACAGGTGGTCCGCGCCGGCGACCGGGGTGAGCGGGAATCTGCCCACCTCGATACCAGAGCGGCTGACCGTGGCGGTGACCTGGGCGATGGCCGTGTCGGAGGAGGCGGACACCTGGAGGATGCCGCTGTCGCCGGCGACCGTGCCGATGCTGTCGATGGTGGGGCTGACCTGCGGCGCGGGGTCGGTCTGGCCTGGATCGGTCTGGCCCGGATCGGTCTGGCCCGGGTCGGGGGTGCCCGGGTCCGGCTGGCCCGGGTCCGCCGGGGCGTCGTCATCCGCCGGGGCCGGGGCGGTGGCGGTCGCGGTGGCCTCCGGGGCGGCGGTGCCGGTGTCCGCGTACGCGAGGGCCGGCCCCGCGAGCAGGGTGGCGGCCAGGGCCGCCGAGAGCGCTGCGGACAGCGCGGTGGTACGTCTCATCGAACTGGTCCCCCCAGGGAAGCCGAAGAAGCAGCGGTGGCGACGCCGCCGCGACACGCGCGGGCGCGCGGTGAACATGGGTCTTGTACAGACGTTCGGAAGATTAGCGCCCGGCACCGACAGTCGGGCAACCGGTATTCGCCTCCAGAACGGCGGTCCGCTGTCCGTACCGTTGCCTAGACTGGCCTCTCCGGGGCGGCGTGGAGCCCCACGCGGAGGGGAGAGCGACAGTGGCGACAGGCGGCGGCGACTTCGTGGACCCGCCTGCCGACGTGCTGACCGAGGCCGCCGCGGCCTTCGGCCTGCTGGCCTCGCCCGCCAGGCTGCACATCGTCTGGGCGCTGGCCCAGGGCGAGAGCGATGTGAGCGGGCTGGCGGAGCGGGTGGGCGGTGCGCTGCCCGCCGTGAGCCAGCACCTGGCGAAGCTGAAGCTGGCCGGTCTGGTGCGGTCGCGCCGGGAGGGGCGCCGGGTGGTGTACCTGGTGGACGATCCGGACGTGGTGGCCATGGTCCGCTGGCTGGTCGGCCGACTGGTCGACCGCGCCGGGCACCGGGCGGCACCGGGGCGCGTCCGTGGCCTGGGCTCCTGAGGCGGTCGCCGGACCCGGCACCGCCCGTACCGCCCCGGCAGCGGCGGACGGGCCGGTCCGCGACCTCGCCGGGCTGACCGCGCTCGAGGTGCTGCGCAGACTGGACAGCGGCCCGCGCGGGCTGGCGGAGGCGCAGGCCGAGGAGCGGCTGCTGCGGTACGGCGAGAACGTCATCGCCGGTCGGCGGCCCGCCTCCTGGCCATGGCGTTTCGTGCACAGCTTGCGCGACCCGTTCACCACGGTGCTGCTCTGCCTGGGTGCGGTGTCGGCCGTCGTCGCGTCCTGGGGCACGGCCTGCGTGATCGCGGTGCTGGTGGTGGTCGGCTGCGTGCTGCGGTCCAGCGGGGAGCACCGGGCCGACCGGTCCACCGCCGCGCTGCGCGAACTGGTCGCCACCACCGCGACCGTGCAGCGCCGGGCCGCCGGGGGCGGGGCGGCGGCACTCCGGGAGGTGCCGGTCGAGCAGCTGGTGCCCGGGGATGTGATCCGGCTCGGGCCGGGCGATGTGGTGCCGGCCGATCTGCGGCTGCTGCGCGCCTCCGGCCTGACGGTGCATCAGGCGGTGCTGACGGGCGAGTCGGCACCGGTCGCCAAGTACCCCGTACAGCTGCCCGACACCGCCGCCGCGCCCCTGCCCGAGCAGCCGCACCTGTGCTTCCAGGGCAGCAGCGTGGCCTCCGGCAGCGGTACGGCGGTGGTGCTGGCGACCGGCGCCGACACCCGGTTCGCCGGCACCTGCCGGGAGTCGGCGCGGCGCCGCCGGGAGACCGCGTTCGACCGGTCGGTGAACGGGATCTCCTGGACCCTCATCCGGTTCATGCTGCTCACCCCGCCACTGGTGCTGCTGGCCGACGCCGCACTGCGCGGGCGCGGCCTCCAGACGCTGCCGTTCGCGGTGGCGGTGGCGGTCGCCCTGACGCCCGAGATGCTGCCGGTCATCGTCACCACCGCGCTGGCCAGGGGCGCGGCCACCCTGGCGCGCGGCAGCGAGGTGATCGTCCGGCGGCTGCCCGCGCTGCACGACCTCGGCGCGATCGACGTGCTGTGCACCGACAAGACGGGCACCCTGACCCGCGACCACCCGGTGCTGGACTGCTCGCTCGACCCGGAGGGCCGCCCCGACCCCGAGGCGCTGCGCTGGGCGGCCGTCAACAGCCTGTGGACGCTGCACCTCGCCGACCTCCCCGCCCCGGACGCCCTGGACGAAGCGATCCTGACCGCCGCCGGTGACCACGCCGAGCAGTGGGACGGGGTGGCCGCGCTGCCCTTCGACCCGGTACGCCGCAGCTCCTGCGCCGTCGTCCGCCGCCCGGACGGCTTCGGCCGGCACACCCTGGTCGTCAAGGGCGCCGTCGAGGACGTCCTGGAGCGCTGCACCCGGCTGCGCACCCACGGCCCCGACGGCAGCCCGCAGAGCACGGAGCTGGACGCCGCCGCCCGCGACCGGCTGCGCCGCGCCGTCCGGGCGAAGGCCGAGGACGGCCTGCGGCTGCTGGCCGTGGCCGTCGCGGAGCGCCCCGCCCGGTCCGGCCCGTACACCGCCGCCGACGAGCACGGCCTCACCTACCTCGGCCTGGTCGCCCTGCGCGACGAGCTGGCACCCACCGCCGCCGACGCGCTGGCCGTCCTCGCCCGCCGGGGCGTCGCCGTCAAGGTGCTCACCGGCGACCACCCGGGCACCGCCGCCCGGGTCTGCCGGGAACTGGGCCTCGACCCCGGCACCGTGGTCACCGGCGACCGGCTCGACGCCCTGACCGGCACCGAACTGGCCGCACTGGCCGCCGAGAGCACGGTCTTCGCCCGCTGCACCCCGGAGCACAAGGCCAGGATCGTCGGCGCGCTGCGCGACGCCGGGCACACCACCGGCTTCCTCGGTGACGGCGTCAACGACCGGCCCGCGCTGCACGCCTCCGACGTGGGGATCTGCCCGCGCGACGCGGTGGACGTGACCCGCGAGACGGCCGATGTGGTGCTGGCCGCCAAGGACCTCACCGCCATCGACCACGCGATCGTCGCCGGGCGGCGCAGCAGCGGCAACATCGCCACCTATCTGCGCATCACCCTCTCCTCCAACCTGGGCAATGTCATCTCGATGCTGGTGGCGGGGCTGCTGCTGCCGTTCCTGCCGATGCTCCCGGCGCAGGTCCTGGTGCAGAACCTCTGCTTCGACGCCGCGCAGCTGGCCTTCGCCTTCGACCGGCCGGACCCCGCCGTGCTGCGCGGTCCGGCGCTGCTGCGGCCGCAGGACTTCCTGCGCTTCATCACCGGCTTCGGCCTGATCAACGCCTGTGCCGACCTGGCCACCTTCGCCGTGCTGGCGTTCGCCGTGCGGGGCGTGGACCGGTCGGGCGGCCAGGCGGCCTTCCACGCGGGCTGGTTCACCGAGAACCTGCTCACCCAGGCGCTGGTGATGCTGCTGCTGCGCCGGGGCGGCCGCCGCACCGCGGGTCCGATCCGGTCGGCCACCGCCGGGCTGGCGGCGGTCGGCGTCCTGCTGCCGTTCTCCCCGGTCGCGCCCGCGCTGGGCATGACCACGCTGCCGGTGGTGTACTACCTGCTGCTCGCGCTGGTCCTGGCGCTGTACGGGCTCGGGCTCGCCGCCGCCGTGACCCGCTACGACCGGCGCTTCACCAGGCCGCTGAGCCCCGCACCCGTCTGAGCCCCGACCCCGGCCGCTCCGCCCCGGCCGCCCCCGCCCGAGCCGGCCGGGCGCGCGGGCGTACGGCTCAGGGGCTGGCCGGGTCGAAGCCGTACCGCACCGGCCCGCCCGGCCCGCCCGGCCCGCGCGGATCACGCCGGTAGATGTGCAGCGCCTGCACCCGCACCCCGCCCGGCAGCTCCCCGCCCGGCAGCTCCCCGCCCGGCGACTCCTCCGGCGGGCACGGATAGCTCACCTGGAGCACCTGCGGCCGGTCGGCCACCCTCACCCGCAGGCCGTGCGCGGGCCCGCCGTCCAGTACCGCCGTCTCCCACCCCGTCGCGCCATGCTTCTCCATGGCCGAGACTTTAGAGGTTGCGCAATCCGAGAACAATAAGTCACCCCAGGTCAGCTCGGCCCCGGACCCGCGCCCGCCGGTCCACCACCAGGCCGCCGGGCGCAGCTGACAGGCGGGCGCGTCCGGCCCGGGGAAGAATGGACCTACCGAGCCCTTCAGGTGGAACCCTGACCATGCGTGGAGACCAGTCGAGTAGCGCTGACGGCGCCCGCCCGGGACAGGCGGGCGCGGCACAGTCGCGGCCGGAGGGCGGCCTGCGCGCGCTGCCGGTGGCCACCGCGCTGATCGACGGCGACGGCCGCATCCTGCACTGGAGCGGCGACGCCGAACTGCTGCTCGGCTACCGCCATGACGAGGCCGTCGGCCAGTACGCCGTCGACCTGCTGGCGACCGGGGAGCGCCGCGACGAGGTGCTGGAGCTGTTCGGCCGCATCCTGGCCGGTGAGGGCTGGTCCGGCGCCTTCCCGGTACGGCACCGGGACGGCCACGAGGTCGACCTGGAGTTCCGCACCCACCCGATCACCGGACCGGACCAGCGTCCGATGGTGCTGGCGGTGGCCACCGACGTCCGGGCGGTACGGCGCCTGGAGGCGGACCTCGCCATCCTGGACGCCTTCTTCGGCCAGGCGCCGATCGGACTGGCGGTGTACGACACCGACCTGCGCTTCGTCCGGCTGAACGCCGCGCTGGCCGAGATGAACGGCCTGTCGGCCCAGCAGCACCTGGGCCGCCGGCTGAGCCAGGTGCTGCCGGGCATCAACGGCCGTGAGATCGAGGAGGTCATGCGCGACGTCCTCGTGACCGGCGAACCGATCCTCGACGCCCGCTCGGAAGGCCGGACCTTCGCCGACCCCGACCACGACCACGCCTGGTCCGCCTCGTACTTCCGGCTGGCCGACCCGACCGGCCAGATCATCGGCATGTGCTCCTCGGTCATCGACGTCACCGAGCGGTTCCGCTCCGACGCCGAGGCGACCCGGGCCCGCGACCGGCTGGCGCTGCTGGTCGAGGCCACCGCAGGCATCGGCACCGACCTCGACCTGTACCAGACCGCCCGCGAGCTGGCCGCCGCCATGGTCCCGCAGCTCGCTGACGTGAGCGCGGTCTACGTACTGGAGCACATGGTGGCCGGCGAGGAGGGCGAACCCGACGGCCGGCCCGGCAGCGAACCCGTACGCCGACTGGCCCTCAAGGCCGCCGACCCCCACTTCCCGACCCAGGACGCCCCGGTGGACCGGGTCTGCCGCATCCCGCCCGGCTCCAGCTTCGAGGAAGCCCTGGTCACCGGCCACACCGTCGATGTGCCATGGCCCAACCGCGACCCGCTCACCGAGATCACCACCTCCAGCCTCCGCGACTACGTGGACCGCACCGGCTGGGCGGTGCGCGCCACCCCGCTGGTGGCCCGGGACCGGGTGCTCGGCCTGGTGGTCTACGCCCGGGAGAGCAGCCGGGAGCCGTTCGAGGACGAGGACACCACCCTCGCCGACGAACTGGCCGCCCGAGCGGCGGTCACCATCGACAACGCCTGGCTGTACACCCGCGAGCACACCACCGCCGAGGCCCGCAGCCGCGCCCTCCAGGAGGCCAACACCGCCCGCGAGCGGCTGCAACTGATCAACGAGACCAGCACCAGGATCGGCACCACCCTGGACCTGGGCCGCACCGCCCGCGAACTGGTCGAGGTCGCGGTCCCCCGGCTGGCCGACGTGGTCGCCGTGGCCGTCCGCGAGACGGTGGTCTACGGCGACGAGCCGCCCGCCGGGGACTCCCACATGCGGCTGCGCACCCTCGCCGTCGGCGCCACCCGCGACCGCCCGATGGCGATCCGGGGCGAGGACGCCGAGGGGTACGTCCGGACCTGGGACGCCGCCATCCACTACACCAAGTGCCTGGTCTCCGGCCGGCCGCTGCTGATCCCCCGGGTGCGGCCCGAGGACCTGCCGGACATCGCCGCCGACCCGTCCCGGGTGGAGGTGTTCGAGGCGGAGGGGCTGCACTCGTACATGGTGGTGCCGATGCGGGCCCGGGGGCTGGTGCTGGGCGGCGTCGAGTTCGTCCGGCTGCGCGAGACCCCCGAGCCGTTCAGCCAGGAGGACCTGGCACTGGCCGTGGAGATCACCACCCGGGCCGCCCTCTGCGTCGACAACGCCCGGCTCTACACCAGCCAGCGCGAGGCGGCGGGAGCCCGGCAGCGGGCACTGGAGGCCGCCCAGGCCGCCCAGGCCCGCCTGGCGCTGCTCAACGAGGCGGGCACCCGCATCGGGGCCACCCTTGACCTCCAGCGGACGGCCGAGGAACTGGTCGAGGTGGTGCTCCCCCGGTTCGCCGACATGGCCACCGTCGACCTGCTCGACACCGTGCTGCGCGGCGAGGAGCCCTCCGCGCTGCCCGCCGACGGCTCGGTGGCGCTGCGCGCGGTCGCCGTCGGCGGCGTCCCCGGCCTGGGGGTCGCCCCGATCGCGGACGCCGTCGGTGCCACCACCTCCGAGTTCGGCTCCTCCTGGATCTACGCCGACAGCCTGCGCACCGGCCGGTCGATCCTGGTCGCCGAGGTGGACGACGACTCGCTGCACCGGATCGTGGCCTCCCCCGACCGGGTGGAGCCCGCCCGCGAGGTCGGACTGCACTCGTACCTGATGGTGCCGATGCGGGCCCGGGGCCTGGTGCTGGGCGGCGCCGAGTTCATCCGGCTGCGGGGCCGCGAACCGTTCGACGAGGCCGACCGGGCACTCGCGGAGGAGCTGGTGGCCCGCGCCGCCGTCAGCATCGACAACGCCCGCCTCTACCGGCGCGAGCGCGCCACCGCGCTCACCCTCCAGCGCAGCCTGCTGCCGCAGGAGGTGCACCGCACGCTCGGCCTGGAGATCGCCCACCGCTACCTGCCCAGCAGCGTGGTCAGCGAGGTCGGCGGCGACTGGTTCGACGTGGTCCCGCTGTCCTGCGCCCGGGTCGCGCTGGTGGTGGGCGACGTGATGGGCCACGGCATCCGGGCCGCCGCGACCATGGGCCAGATCCGCACCGTCGCCCGTACGCTCGCCACCCTCGACATGCCGCCGGAGCAGGTGCTCACCCGGCTGGACGAGACCACCTCCGCGATCGGCGAGGGGCAGTTCGCCACCTGCGTCTGCGCCGTGTACGACCCGGTGGAGCGCACCTGCACCATCGCCAGCGCCGGACACCTGCCCCCGGTGCTGGTCACCCCGGACGGCACCGGCGAGCTGCTGCGGCTGCCGCCGGGCATCCCGCTGGGCGTCGGCGGCGCCACCTTCGAGAGCGTGGAGATCACCCTCCCCGAGAACGGCGTGCTGGCGCTCTACACCGACGGCCTGGTGGAGCGGCGCGGCGCGGACATCGACCAGGGGCTCGAACTGCTGCGCAGGACGATCTCGGACCGGCGCGGCTCGCTGGAGGAAGCCTGCGACGCGGTGCTCGGCACCCTGGTCGGCACCGCCGCCGAGGACGACATCGCGATGATCATGGCGCGGGCGCTGCCGCTGCCCGTCGACCGGATCGCCACCCTGCCGCTGGAACGGGAGCGGACCACCCCCAGCGACGCCCGCCGGTTCACCCGCGCCACCCTCGACGCCTGGGGGCTGACCGCGCTCTCCGACTTCGCCCAGCTGCTGGTCAGCGAACTGGTCACCAACGCCCTGCTGCACGCCGGCGCCCCCCGGCAGCTGCGGCTGATCCGCGACCGGGTCTTCACCCTGGAGGTCGCCGACATCGGCCACCTCCCGCCCAGGCTGCGCCGCGCCACCGACCAGGACGAGGGCGGGCGCGGCATGCGGCTGGTCAATGAGATGGCGCACCGCTGGGGCACCCGCACCACCCGCACCGGCAAGGTGGTCTGGGCCGAGTTGCAGCTCCCGGCGGCCGGGCCGCTCTGACCCCCGGCCGCCGCCCTGCGCGTCACCCGGTGCGCATCCGGTGTGTCACCCGGATGGCGCAGCAGCGGTCGCGGCACCGCCCCGGGACCGGGAGGGTCGGACCCAGGACCGGCCCCGAACGGCAGGGCCCGACGGCAGGGAGAGGCCATGCACGCCACACCGGGAACACAGGGCGGCACGCCGGCGCCCGGACCGCGCGACGGCGGCGGGGCGACCGGCTGGATGGGCTTCGCCGCAGTGCTGCTGGTGCTCAACGGCGTGCTCGGCATCCTGCTGGGCATCACCGGCATCGCCAAGAACGACGTGTACGTCGCCACCCCGCGCTATGTGTACCGCTTCGACCTGACCTCCTGGGGCTGGATTCACCTGGTGATCGGTGTGCTGCTGGTCCTGGTCGGCCTCGGGGTGTTCACCGGGGCGGCCTGGGCCCGCTGGACCGGCATCTTCATGGCGTCCCTGGGGCTGGTCACCCAGTTCATGTTCATCCCGTACTTCCCGCTCTGGACCATCACGCTGATCGCGCTCGACATCTTCGTCATCTGGGCGCTGAGCAGCAACCATGTGCCCGAGCGGCTGTGACGCACGCGGATTGCGGCATTCGGGTGACATGATTTGACGCCTCCCCGGAGCGTGGCCCATAACGTGGGACATGACTGCGCACATCGGGGCGCCGGCGCGACTGCCGGAATCAGGGGCCGACCTCGCGGACCCGCTGTTCTGGAAACGTCCGCTCCGGGAACGCGAGGCCGCCTTCGCCTATTTGCGCACGCTGGATTCCCCGGTGTTCTTCACCGAACGGCCCGGCAGCGCGCGCCGGGGTTTCCACGCCCTGGTCCGCCACGCCGACGTGGTGGCGGCCGGCCGGGACCCGCGCACCTTCCTCAGCGGTCCGGGGGTCACCACCCCCGAGCCGGCCCGCTGGGTGCGTACGGTCTTCGGCGACTCGATGGTCAACCTGGACGACCCCCGCCACGCCCAGCTGCGCCGGGTCGTCTCCCGGGCGTTCACCCCCCGGCTGATCGCCCGGGTCGAGGACGACATCCGGACCACCGCCCGGCGGATCGTGGACGAGGTGGTCGCCCGGCGGCCGGTGGACTTCGTCGCCGCCGTGGCCGCGCAACTGCCCTACCAGGTCATCTGCACCATGATGGGCATCCCGCAGGGCCCGCGCGCCCGCATCCTGGAGCTGGTCGACCACGCCAGTGTGCACACCGGGGTGCGGCGCAGCCTGCGCCACCGGCTGCGGGTCCCCGGGCGGGGGCTGCGGGCGCTGGCCCGGATGCAGCTGCTGGTCGCGGAGATCGGCCGGGAGCGGCGCCGCCGCCCGGCCGACGACCTGATCTCGGCGCTGGTCACCGCCGACGTGGCGGGGCGCGGGCTGAACTCCCGCGAGCTGGGCTCCTTCTTCTCGCTGCTGCTGGTGGCCGGGGTGGAGACCACTCGGAACGCGATGGCGCACGGCCTGAAACTGCTCACCGACAATCCGGGGCAGCGGGCGCTGCTGCTGTCCGACCTGGGCGGTGGAATCGACGGCGCGGTGGAGGAGATGTTGCGCCACTCCTCGCCGATCATCCAGTTCCGCCGTACGCTCGCGCATGACCACGAAATGAATGGCGCGACCTTCCGGAAGGGCGAGAAGGTGGTGCTCTTCTTCAATTCCGCGAACCGCGATGAATCGGTCTTCCCCGACCCGGGCGCCTTTGACATCACCCGCAGTCCCAATCCGCATGTGGGCTTCGGCGGCGGCGGTCCGCACTTCTGCCTGGGGGCGCACCTCGCCCGGCAGGAGCTGCGGACGATCTTCACGGAGCTGCTGACCAGGCTGCCGGACGTCCGCTCGGTGGGGGAGCCGGAGCTGGTCCCGTCCAGCTTCGACAACCGGATCAGGTCGCTCCGCTTCACCTTCGGGAACGTCCGCTGATCCGTGATGCATGAACCCTGCGGCGGGGGGCAAGCGCGGTTCCAGGAGGTAAGAGAATGGTTCCTTTGCTGCTGGTCCTGCTACTCGCAATAGTTCTTTTCGGTGTCGGCTTCGCGGTGAAGATCCTCTGGTGGATCGCGCTTGCGGTGCTGATCGTCTGGGCGCTCGGATTCCTTTTCCGTGGTGCCGGTACGTCCGGGAGCCGGGGCCGCTGGTACCGCTGGTAGCCGGTCCACCGTTCCCGTTTCCCTCGCGCAGGGGCTCCGCCGATCCGGCGGAGCCCCTGCGCGATATCGGGCCTGCGCTCAGCCCGCCGTGACCAGGGCGTGCAGCCGGTCCAGCCGCTCGCGGGTCGGCTCGTCCAGCGGGGTGTAGGTGACCAGGCGGGTGCCGAGCCGGGGGTGCAGCCACAGATAAGTGAAGTCGAAGTTCAGCAGCCCCACCCGGCGGTTGAGATAGCGCTTGGAGCCGTTGCGGGACGGCTGGGCGACCTCATGCCGCTGCCAGGCCGCCTCGAACTCCGGCGACGCGGCCCGCAACCGGTTGAGCAGCGACTTCCAGGCGGGCTCCGCGACATGGTCGGCCATCGAGGCCCGGAACCGGGCCACCATCGAGGACAGCGCCGCCTCCCGGTCCACCAGGGCCTGCTGCCACTCCGGTGAGGTGAACGCCAGCCACATGCAGTTGCGGTCCTCGAAGGGCTTCGCGTCCAGGTCGTCCACCAGGTGGCCGTAGAGCCTGTTGTACGCCAGCACGTCGTACCGGCCGTTGAGCACACAGGCGGGCAGCGGCTCCAGCCGGTCCAGCATCTCCCGCAGCGCGGGCGTGATGCTGGCGCACTCCCGGCCCGGCGAGGGGTCGCCGGCCCCGGCGAGCACGAACAGGTGGGAGCGCTCATTGGGGTCCAGCAGCAGGGTGCGCGCGATGGCGTCCAGCACCTGCACCGAGACCTGGATGTCCCGCGCCTGCTCCAGCCAGGTGTACCAGGTGACCCCGACCGAGGAGAGCAACGCGACCTCCTCGCGGCGCAGCCCCGGAGTCCGGCGGCGGCCACCGGCCGGCAGGCCGACCTGCTCGGGGGCGATCCGCTCCCGGCGGCTGCGCAGGAAGGACGCCAACTCCCGCCGCCGCACCTCGTCGGAGCGGTCAGGGGCGTCGGGGCGCAGGGCGGCTGAGCTCATGCCTGCCAGCATGCCGCAGGACGGACGCCATTGGCAGGTACCCCTTGTACCTGGATAACCACCCTCCGGTACCTGCCTCGGCGGCCCCGGATCGTTGGTTGCGCGAACGATACGTCCGAACCGATCGCCGCCGGCTTCACCCACCTCGCTAGCCTGCGGAGCCGACGCCGACCGCCGGGCCCGAAGCGGTAGACGCGTTCCCCGCGCCTGCGGGGGGTGTGGTGGGGTCTCGGGGCGGCTCAGACGGTGCCGAACTCGCCTGCCTTGACTGCCGCGACGAAGGCGGCGAAACCGGCGGCCCGGAAGACCAGGGCGGGCCCCGCGGGGTCCTTGCTGTCACGGACGGGCACCACACCGGGGAAGTCGGAGGCGACTTCGACACAAGAGCCGCCGTTGCCGCTATGGCTGGACTTGAACCAGGAAGCGCCGGACAGGTCAGGAATCACGGAGCAAGCTCCTCACGGGCTTTGTGGATCAGAGCCAGGGATACCGCCTTGGGCATCGATCGTACTGCTCCCTCTCCCATCCCGTGGCTGTTTGCCGGGAGTGCTCAAGGCGGCCCAGTGCCTGGGATTCGGCGTTCCCGGCGGGTCGTAGTTTGCTGATCAGCAGCGGGCGGCAGCGGGGCCTGGCTGCGTGGGTGGGCGCCAACTCCCGATCCTGGTACGGAAGGGGCGTGCGGCGGATAGCCTGGCGTCGTACCGCCTTGCCCTGGATGGTATGCGTTGTATGTCCGACTCGGTGCAAGTGAAGAAAAAGGCATGCCGCCCCGGAGAAAGCCGCAGGTCAAGAAGTGTGCTCCCCGCGCCTGCGGGGGTGGTCCCTTCCCGATCGTGGCGGACGATGGCATGCAGCGGTGCTCCCCGCGCCTGCGGGGGTGGTCCCGCGGTCGCGTGCCACCGCGCCAGGGGATCGGGGTGCTCCCCGCGCCTGCGGGGGTGGTCCCTGCCGCAGCAGCACCGGGGCCACGCCATCGACGTGCTCCCCGCGCCTGCGGGGGTGGTCCCAGCGCCCCCTTGGTGACCCCCAGGGCAGCCAGGTGCTCCCCGCGCCTGCGGGGGTGGTCCCACCCACCCCAAGCAGGAGACATGTGCCCCCTGGTGCTCCCCGCGCCTGCGGGGGTGGTCCCCCCAGAGCTGGGTACGACGGTTCCGCCGAGAAGTGCTCCCCGCGCCTGCGGGGGTGGTCCCGAACCCGCCTCTGAGATCCGCCGCGCCGCGAAGTGCTCCCCGCGCCTGCGGGGGTGGTCCCCCGCCGGGAACGGTGCACAGCGGCCAGGGCCAGTGCTCCCCGCGCCTGCGGGGGTGGTCCGCTGGCGCCGTGGCCGGGGCCGTGGCTGCGCAGGTGCTCCCCGCGCCTGCGGGGGTGGTCCCACGGTTCACATGACGTTCCCCTCGCCCGCGCGGTGCTCCCCGCGCCTGCGGGGTGGTCCGGCCGTCTGCACGCCCTGCCCCGTCCGAGCGGCGTGCGCCGCCTACGCCCACGGCGACGGACGCACGTGGTAGGAACCCTACGGGGTGTACGGCGGCACTACCCCCGGCGACCGCGAACGCGCCCGCCGCGACACCTGCCGCACCACCACCATCACCCCGGCCCGATGGGAACCGTCCCCTCAGCGGGACACGATCCTCGCCTCCCTCGCCTCCCTCGCCGGCCGCCCCGGCCTCGCCCCCGGACGCCTCCGCGACGCCACCGCCGACACCGCACTCCTGCACACCCTCGCCACCCACGGGATCGACCGCCGCAGCGCCTCCTGGCAGCTCTCCCGCATCTGCACACTCCTCGGCGCCGACCGCCGGACCGTCACCGTCCGGCGGCTCCTCGCTGCTGCGGAAAGGGCCGACGCGCTGCCGGGCATCGGGACGCCGGCGCGCATGGCCACGGCGGCCTGACGCGCCCGCACCGCCGGTGCGAAGGGGCCCATCGTCGTGCCCTGGCTGTTTCTCGGACGACCCGCTACGGTCACCCGAGCCTGATCCACCGTCAGACCGGAGGGCACCATGAAGATCACGTTTCTCGGCACCACATCCGAAGACGGCAACTGCCCGACCCTGTACGAGACCGAGACCGGCGACATCGTCGTCCAGGGCGACCGCCTCACCGACCCCGAAGCCCTGGACCAGCTGTGCGACGTCAAGGACTCGGAGACGTTCGTGGTCATCCCCCGCGCGCTGCTGACCCGCTTCGCCCCCAAGGAGTGACGTGCCCGACTTCATCCCTGCTGACGCCATCACGGAGTACTTCCGGACTGGCTTCCAGCACACCGCCTGGCGGCTCGAAGCCCGCCGCGAGTACCAGGTGGACTACGAGAGCGAGCGGTACCGGACATTCCTCCGAGGCGAGGACCCAGGAACGGCCGGACGGGAGGGATGGCTGAACACCATCCGAGACCTGACCGGCCGAGGTGTCCGAGTAGAGCGCGTTCGCCTGTTCGACCAGCCGCCAAGCGACTACCAGCGGTTCCTCCTGTGGGGCACCGTGCACACGGTGGCGGCCGGCGAGGACATCCGGTACCTGCCTCGGGCCGAGGCAGAACAGACCGACCTACCCATGGTCGACTTCTGGCTGTTCGACTCCCGCACCGTCGGCCGGTTCAACTTCGACGGCGACCGGTCCCTCGGCATGGAGCTGACCGACGACCCGGCAGAGGTACTGCGCGCCTGCCAAGTCCGCGACGCCGCCTGGCACTACGCCATCCCGTACGCCGACTTCCGGACACGGGTACCGTCGCCCGTGTGACCACCGACTTCCAGCGAGCCCGGGAGGCCCTCGGTGCGCGGCTGCGCGAGCTGCGCACCGAGGCCGGGTTCAGCGGCCGGGAGATGGCCCGCCGCCTCGAATGGCCGCCATCGAAGGTATCGAAGCTGGAGACCGGCAAGCAGACACCTACGCTCCAAGACCTGGAGACATGGGCGCACAGTGCGCAACAACCGCAGGCGGCATCCGAGCTGAAGGGACGCCTGCGCGGGCTGGAGACCAGCTACCGGTCATGGCGGCGCCAGCTCACCACAGGACATCGGGGGCGGCAAGACGAGGCACTGGCACAGCAGCGTGCCACGAAAACGATCCGGGCGTACGAGTCATCCGTGATCCCCGGCCTCTTCCAAACACCGGACTATGCCCGGCACCTGCTCATCCACAATGCCGACCTGCGCAACACTCCGCGAGACACCGAAGCTGCGGTGCGGGCCAGAATGAAGCGCCAGCAAGTGCTCTACGAGCCCGGCCGGAAGTTCCACGCCCTCCTATGGGAGGGGGCACTGAGAGTTCTCACCTGCCCGCCCGACGTCATGGCCGGCCAGCTGGACCGGCTCACCGGAATCATCGGACTGAGCACCGTGACCCTCGGCATCGTGCCCCTCGGCGCCCCGATGACAGTGACCCCACGGCACGGTTTCTGGATCTATGACGAGCGCCTGGTGATCGTTGAGACGATCAACGCTGAGATGTGGCTGGACGACACGGACGACATCGCGCTGTACGGGCGAGTCTGGGATCGGCTGGACCGGGCAGCGGTGTACGGGCGCGGAGCCCACCGGCTCATCGCGGTGGCGAGGGCAGCCCTGGAGGCGATGTAAGGAATCGGGGGAAGCGCCGCCCTGGGTATTCGAAATTCGGAGAAGCACCCCCCATTTCGAGAAGCATGTCGCCCTACGGTCCCGGTATGGCCGTCCTCTCGCCCCCCTCGCCGCCCCGGCCCGTTCTCGGGCTGCCGGTCGACGCGTCCACCCTGGCGCGCCTCCACGGCGCCGCCTGCATCGTCTGCGGCGACCGGTCCGGGCCACTCGCCCCGGCCGGATACGTCTACACCGGCTCCGGCTCCGGCCGGCTCGGCTGGGCCGTCGTCGCCTGCCCCCGCCACCGGGACGCGCGGTGAGCGCCCCCAGCCCCGGGGATGTGCTCGTAGTGGTCGCGCCACTTCGCGCAGTGGGCGCGGTTGGGGCAGTGGATGTCCCGCTTGTGGACGTGGAGGTACCCGGCGCCGAACCCGCCGTCGAGTGTGCGCCGCAGGCCGGTATGGGACCACGGCCGGCCGTGGGCATTGAGGTGTCCGCCGCCGTTCAGTTCGGCGGCAAGAACAGCGAACCCGCGACCGTCCAGGTGCTCCCCGCGCCTGCGGGGATGATCCAAAGCAGTAGTGGATGCCGGCTTATCCGCTCATGCTTCCGGGTGTGTGGCGGTGGGGGAAGGGGAGCCCCACCACGCTGGGGGGCATGGTGGGGGTGGGGTGGGGTTTAGAGGGTGCCGAATTCGCCAGCCTTGATGCTGGTGATGAAGGAGGCGAAGGAGGGGGTGGGGAAGTTCAGGACCGGGCCGTTCGGGTCCTTGGAGTCACGGACGGGGACCACACCGCTTGTGGCGATGAGGTTGGCGGCGACCTCAACGCAGTTGCCGCCGTTGTCGCTGTAGGAGGACGTGAACCAACGGGGGGACTCGGTCGTCACGGGGTGCCCTTTCGCGACTGGCGGATCATGGCCACGGAAGCCGCCTGCGACAGCGCTTCGGCCTGTAGCTGATGGTAGGCGGTCAGCATGGGCAGTAGCGCGCGTCGCGTGAGACGGCAAGAGACCCCACCACGTAGCCCGCTGTGGTGGGGTCTCCGGGGAGCGCACTCGGGGCGCAGCATCAGACGGAGCCGAACTCGCCTGCCTTGACTGCCGCGACGAAGGCGGCGAAACCGGCGGCCGGGAAGACCAGGGCGGGCCCCGCGGGGTCCTTGCTGTCACGGACGGGGACGACGCCGGGGAAGTCGGGAGCTACCTCAACGCACGAACCGCCGTTCTGGCTGTGGCTCGACTTGAACCACGAAGCAGCGGTCAAATCCAGGGGGTTGGTCATGCCAGGTCCTTTCGCACATCGCGGATCAGGGCCAAAGACGCGGTCATCGACAGCGCCTCTACCTGTAGTCGATCGTAGGTCCTTTCCCAACTGGTCACCGTCTCCGCGTCTCGGATCACGAACCCTCGCTCAGCTGACTCGGTGTAGCCCGCGACCGACCGATCCGGGAAGGTCAGAAGTGTGATGAAGCCGCTGAACGGGATCGGTTCGGTCAGGGTGAAGGGTGCGATCTGCAGAACTACGTGCGGGCGCTCCGCCATCTGTGCCAGGTGGTCCAGCTGAGCTGCCATAACCGCAGCACCGCCGGTCGCCCGCCGTATCCCGCTCTCATCAAGCACGACGTGGACCAAGGGCGGAGCTGAGCGCGCATGGAGTCGTTGCCGAGCTGCCAGGAACGTCAGTCGTTCGTCGGCTTGTTCCTGAGTGATCGCGCCCCGCTTGACGCCCGCCGCCGCATGGGCCGCCGCGTACCCCGGAGTCTGTAGCAGCCCTGGAATGACGCTCGGCTCAAAGACACGGATTTCTGCTGCTCGGGCCTCTTGAGCAGCGTGCTCGGGGAAGCCCGGTAGTGCCGACCGCTTCACCCCCCACCACATCAGTTCAAGCGTCTGTCCGGGACCCAATGCCCTGTCAGCAGCTCTGGCGAACTTGAGGGTGGGGGATTTGCGCGCGACTTCTACCGCCGAGATGTACGTCCCGGAGTACTCCATCCGTGCGGCGAGTTCATCTTGCGTCAGACCGGCAGCCTCTCGTGAGCTGCGTAGTTGCGAGCCGAAGGCATCGCGGGGGGACCGCGCTGGGTCAAGTTTCTTGCGGTTCATGGCGCCCTCTCAACTGCACTTGCGCCCCAGTCAGGTTGAACGGTTCCCGACTCTAGGGGAAAGTTACGCCCCCCGGTAGTGGAATGACTACAGAGAGGAGCGAACCGTGTCCCGGAAGCGCAGTACGCCCCAGTACGCGGCCGCCTTGTACGTCCCGCAGCCCGGTGAACTGGTCACCGATACCGCCCACCACGATGTGCGGGGTGTGTACATGGCCACGGAGGGCAGCACGGTCTTCTTGCGGCCCGAGGGCGGCGGCATCGAGTGGACGACCCGGTCGACGGACATCAAGCCTGTGGACTGCCAGGCGGGTTCGGCCCGCAAGGCTGAGCAGCGGGCGTCCCGGGTGGGGGCGGAGAGGTTGAGTGAACGGCTGGCTCCCGAGGTGGCGCGGCTGAACGCCTGGAGCCGGGGTGCGGGCCGGTGAGGGGGTAGGGCGCCGGTGGAAGACGCCGATCCCTGGGTGTGGGGCCCCTGCTGGGGGTGGTGCGGGTCGCCGTGGGTCCGGGTGCTGTGGGTCGGTCCCGCGCAGACCGCCGGCCGCGTCACGGCGGACATGTACTGGTGCGGCCCCTGCATCAGCGTGCTGCACGACCGGATCGTGCACAACGCCCGGGGTACCCGCCCCGCCCCCGCACCGCAGCCCAAGGCCGCCGGTCCCCGCCACCGGCGCCCCCGCCGAGTACGCCGGTACGTGTAAGGAGACGCCCCGTGCACCGCACGCGTGAGCAGCCCGTTCCCTGCCCGGCGGTCGCCTACGGCTTCGCCAGCCCCGGGGACGTCCCGACCGGGGCCGTGGTCTACGACCGGGAGTTCGACGGGCCCGGCGTCGTCCGGGCCGTCCACGGCGCCCACGTCGAACTCGGCCGCCCCACCGGATACACCTGGTCCACCCACTACCGCAGGCTCCGCAGGGGCTCCGCCTGGGACCGCCAGCAGCTCAGAGCACTCGCCCGACTCCACCGCCAACGCCAGGCCACCACCTGACCCCCGGGAGCACCACCCGTGAAACCCCCCGCCGTCCCCTACATCGCCGCCTGGCAGCACGAGAGGATCAGGCTCGCCAGCGCCCCCGTCATCTCCACCGGCACCGGCCTCATCTACTTCGACGGCGCACCCGAACGACCCCAGGACCGCGACGACCACGGCGTCCTGTGGGCCCGCCAGGACACCAGACCCGGCACCGGACACCCCCGCTTCGGCGCCATCCACACCCCCCGCCAACGCCACGCCCAGACCCACCTCCTCTGCCAGGTCTGCGCCGGACCCCCCGACATCACCGAAGCGGGCGTGCTCTGGCTCCTCCCCGGCACCCCGCCGAGCCAGTCCGGCGAAGAGGTCACCACCAACCCACCCATCTGCCGCCCCTGCGCCGACACCGCCGCCCACGCCTGCCCCCACCTGCGCACCAGCCACACCCTGATGCGCGTCAAACGCTCGGCCGTGATCGGCGTCTTCGGACAGCGCTACTTCCGCAGCCGGCCCGGCGTCGCCGTGCCCCGGCAGATGGACACCGTCCCCTACACCGACCGCAGCGCCCTCCCCTGGATCGTCGCCACCCAACTCGTCCGCGAACTCATCGGCTGCACGGTCGAGGCCATCCACGGCGTTGCCGATGCGTCTGCGTACACCCGGCCGTAGGTAGAGCCTCCGGTCCTCTGCTGCTTGTCGGGGCGTTCTCGCAGAAACCCGTTGACCGCAGCAGAGGGGCGGGTACCCCAAGCAGTTCGCCAGGCAGCGCTGGATGCCATTGCCAGGTAGTCCTTATACCTGGATAACCACACTCTGGTACCCGCCTTGGCGTACCCGGATCGTTGGTGGGGTGAACGATACGTCGGAACCGATCGCCGCCTCCACCGCCGCCGCCCCGCCCCCGTCCCGCGCCGCCGTACTGCCCCGGGTGATCCGTGTCGGCGGCCCCACCGCCGCCTCCGCCGGGCCCGACCGGCCGCAGCTGGGCGTGCTGGGCCTGGTCACCGTGCTGCTCGGCGCCTTCCTGCCGATGCTCGACTTCTTCATCGTGAACGTGGCGCTGCCGACCATCGACCGCGACCTGTCGGCCGGCCCGGCCGTGCTGGAGATGGTGGTCGCCGGCTACGGCCTGGCCTACGCCGTGCTGCTGGTGCTCGGTGGCCGGCTGGGCGACATGTTCGGCCGCCGCCGGCTGTTCGCCGCCGGAGCCGCCGGCTTCGCCGTCACCTCGCTGGCCTGCGGGCTGGCGCCGACCGCCGGGCTGCTGGTGGCGGCCCGGGTGGCGCAGGGCGCGACCGCCGCGCTGATGCTGCCGCAGGTGCTGGCCACCATCCAGGCGACCACCAGCGGCGGCCGCCGGGCCAGGGCGCTGAGCGGGTACGGCGCGGTGGGCGGCCTGGCGGTGGTCATCGGCCAGGTGCTGGGCGGGGTGCTGGTCTCGGCGGACCTGTTCGGTTCCGGCTGGCGGAGCATCTTCCTGGTCAATGTGCCGGTGGCGCTGGTCGCCGCACTGCTGGCGCTGCGCTCGGTGCCGGAGAGCCGCGCCCCGCACCCCGCGCCGGTGGATCTGCCGGGCACGGCGCTGCTCGCCGTCTCGCTGCTCACCCTGCTGGTGCCGCTGATGGAGGGCCGCGCGGTCGGCTGGCCGCTGTGGACCTGGCTGCTGCTGGTCGCCTTCCCGTTCGCCGCCTGGGCGTTCGTCCGGGTGGAGCGGCGGACCGAGCGGGCCGGCCGGGTGCCGCTGGTGCCGCCGTCGCTGCTGGCCGTGCCGGGGATGCGGCGCGGGCTGGTGCTGGCGCTGCCCTTCTTCGTCGGCTTCGGCGGCTTCATGTTCGTGGTCGCGGTGGCGCTCCAGCAGGGGCTGCGGTTCGGCCCGGAGACGGCGGGCCTGGCGCTGGTGCCGATGGCGGTGGGCTTCTTCATCACCTCGCTGAGCGGTCCGCGCCTGGTCGGCCGGTACGGGAGCCGGACCATCACGGCGGGTGCGCTGCTCCAGGCGGCCGGCCTGGTGGTGCTGGCGCTGACCTTCCGGCACGGCTGGCCCGACCTGGGCCCGCTCGACCTGCTGCCGGGCACCGCGCTGGCCGGGGCGGGGCAGGGGCTGGTGATGACGCCGCTGTTCCGGGTGGTGCTGGCGGAGGTGCCGGTGGAGCGGGCGGGGGTGGGCAGCGGGGTGCTGGTCACCACCCAGCAGTCCGGCCTGGCGCTGGGCGTCGCGACCCTGGGCACGCTCTTCCTCTCGCTGGCACCGGCCGGCTCCCTCGGGATGCGGGACGCGGTCGCGCTGGTGCTGCTGCTCCAACTGGCCGGTACGGCGGCGGTGGTGCTGCTGAGCACCCGGCTGCCCCGCGTGGTGCGGTGAACCCGGGCGGCCGGGCGGCCGCCGATCCTGCGGCCGATCGGGCGACTTCGGGGGGTGGACCGCTACGGAACGGCCGGTCGCTCGTTGGGGGGTTATAGCTTTAATGTCACACCAAAGGAGGAAAAGAACGGGCAGCACTGGATCTTTGTCGATTTGTTGCGGAAGTGTGGGCCTCGGCGTCGCAGCCGTAGGAGCACGTCTGGCCACGTGCCCCGCACCGCAATCCGACTTCCAGTCCTGGAGGACCACATGGCTCGTATCCGGACCGCCCGTATCACCGGCTTCCTGCTCGCCGTCCCGTTCGCGGCGGTACTGCTGCTCACCGGGGCGGGTGCGGCGCAGGCCGACAACGGCTCCTCCGCCGATCGGGGCTCCAACGCCGGCGTCACCACCGCCGACGGCAGCGGCAATGTCTTCGGCCGGGTCGACGGCAACACCAACTGGACGCAGCAGTCCGCCACCGGCTCCGGCGCCGCCAACGAGAACAACACGCTGGGCGTGAAGGGCAATTCGGGCCAGGTCTACGCCTCCCAGACCAACCTGAACATCTCCTTCTCCCGGCCGGCGCGCTGAGAGCGCCCCACCGGCAGCGGCCAGGGTCACCGCCCGCCGGCCTCGCGGGGCGGCGCCGACACCGGCGCCGCCCCGTTGGCGTACCCCGGAGCGGCGTGAGGTAAGGACCGTACGCAGGCGAACTCATGACCTCGGCGTGGCGAAAAGCCGGAAATCATCACACATGGTGACGGTGGAGCGTGTACCTCCCACGCCCAGCCGCCGCCCTGGCCGCCGTCCTCGTCCTGCTCGCCCCCCTCGCCCAGATGCTCGCCGAAGCCCCGCCCGCCCGAGCCGGCGGCCACAGCGTCCGGCTCTTCACCGGCCGTGGCTTCGACGCCTGCGCCGCCCCGCCGCTGGCCACCATGCGGCGCTGGCACCGCTCCTCCCCGTACCGCGCCATCGGCATCTACTTCGGCGGCGTCAACCGGGCCTGCGCCCAACCCCACCTCACGGCCGGCTGGGTGCGCGCCGTCGACCGGATGGGCTGGCGGCTGCTCCCGGTGTACGCGGGCCTCCAGGCCCCCTGCCGCAAGGGCCCGCACCGGCTGCACCGGATCAACCCCCGGCACGCCGCCCGCCAGGGCCGCCAGCAGGCCGCCGACGCCGTGCGCCGCGCCCGCGCCCTCGGCCTGCGCCGGGGCAGCCCGCTCTACCTGGACATGGAGAACTACGGCCGCCACAACGCCCGCTGCTCCCGCGCCGTCCTCGCCTTCGTCGCGGGCTGGACCCGCCGGATCAGACACAGCGGCTACTGGTCCGGCCTCTACAGCAGTGTCGCCTCCGGCATCGCCGACTTCGGCGCCGCCGAGCGCTCCGGCCGGCGGGCGCTGCCCGACGTCCTCTGGTACGCGCACTGGACCGGCCGCTCCGGCACCCGCCACGCCCACGGGCTCACCGCCCGGCAGTGGCGCGGCCACCGGCGCGTCCACCAGTACCGGGGCAACGTCCGGGAGACCCACGGCGGCGCCACCCTCACCGTGGACCGGGACTCGGTCGACTCGGCGGTGGCGATCGTCCGCTGAGGCGCCGGCCGCCCGGCCCCCATGCCCTGACCACCATGTCCCGGCCACCATGTCCCGGCCACCATGTCCCGGCCACCATGTCCCGGCCCCCGGCCGCCGCCTCCGGTCGTACGGGGTGCAAGGTTGCGGTACGGGCCCGGCTGCTGACATCCGGCCGCCACGGCGCAAGAATCGGGCCACGACCCCGGCCATCGGCGGGTTGGCACCCCGGGGTCCGCAGCAGCCCGCCGGTCAAGGAGGCCCGAGTGCTCAGCACCATGCAGGACGTCCCGCTCACCGTCGCCCGGATTCTGGTCCACGGCGCCACCGTCCACGGCAGCTCCACCGTGGCCACCTGGAACGGCACCTCCGCCGACCGGCTCAGCTACGCCCAAATCGGCGCCCGCGCCGCCCAGCTGGCCCACGCCCTGCGCGACGAACTCGGCGTCACCGGCGACCAGCGGGTGGGCACCCTGATGTGGAACAACAGCCGGCATCTGGAGGCGTACCTCGCCGTCCCCGCCATGGGCGCCGTGCTGCACACCCTCAACCTGCGGCTGCCCGCCCAGCAGCTCGGCTACATCGTCAACCACGCCGCCGACCGGGTGGTCCTGGTCGACGGCACCCTGCTGCCGCTGCTCGGCCCGCTGCTCCCCGCGCTCGACCCCACCCTCAAGCACATCGTGGTCGTCGGCTCGGGCGACCGGTCGGTGCTGGACGGCTTCGGCGGCGCCGTCCACGACTACGAGGAGCTGATCGCCGGCCGGCCCACCGACTACCCCTGGGCCACCGAGCTGGACGAGCGCACCGCCGCCGCCCTCTGCTACACCTCCGGCACCACCGGCGACCCCAAGGGCGTCGCCTACAGCCACCGCTCGGTCTATCTGCACTGCCTCCAGGTCATCGCAGGCGACAGCTTCGGCCTCACCGCCCGCGACACCGCACTGCCGGCGGTGCCCATGTTCCATGTGAACGCGTGGGGGATTCCGCACGCCGCCTTCATGTCCGGCACCAACCTGCTGCTGCCCGACCGCTTCCTCCAGCCCGCCCCGCTGGCCCGGATGATCACCGCTGAGCGACCCACCGTCAGCGCCGCCGTCCCCACCATCTGGTCCGGACTGCTGGACGAACTGGACCACGGCTCGTACGACACCTCCTCGCTGCGGATGGTCGTCATCGGCGGCTCCGCCTGCCCGCCGTCGCTGATGCGGGCCTTCGAGGAGCGGCACGGCGTCAATGTGGTGCACGCCTGGGGCATGACCGAGACCTCCCCGCTGGGCTCGTTCGCCACCGTGCCCGGCGGCCTCACCCCCGAGCAGGAGTGGCCGTACCGGATCACCCAGGGCCGCTTCCCCGCCTCCGTCGAGGCCCGGCTGACCGGCCCCGACGGCAGCCGGATGCCGCACGACGGCACGGCCGCCGGCGAGCTGGAGATCCGGGGCCCGTGGATCGCCGGGGCCTACTACGGCGGCGCGGACGCGGACCCGGAGCGGCCGGACGACAAGTTCAGCGAGGACGGCTGGCTGCGTACCGGCGACGTCGGCACCATCACCCCGGACGGCTACCTCACCCTCACCGACCGGGTGAAGGACGTCATCAAGTCCGGCGGCGAGTGGATCTCCTCGCTGGAACTGGAGAACCACCTGATGGCGCACCCGGACGTGGCCGAGGCGGCCGTGGTCGCGGTGCCCGACGAGAAGTGGGGCGAACGGCCGCTGGCCACCGTGGTGCTGCGCGACGGCGCCGAGGCCGACTTCGCCGCGCTGCGCGCCTTCCTGGCCGACCAGGTCGCCTCCTGGCAGCTGCCGGAGCGGTGGGCGGTCATCCCGGCGGTGCCCAAGACGTCGGTCGGCAAGTTCGACAAGAAGGTGCTGCGCGAACAGCACCGCACCGGGCAGCTCACCGTCGTCCGCCAGACCTCGGCCGGCCGCCAGACCTCCGTCGGCCGCCAGACCTCCGCCGGCCGGCCGCCCGCCGACGGTTGATCCGGCCGCCGAGGGTTGATCCGGCCGCCCGCCGCCCCGGGGGCTCCTCAGGGCTTGTACACCACGCCGGGCTCCGGCTTCGCCGGTGCCAGCAGCTGGGAGACGGTGACGATGGTGTAGCCGCGCTTCTTCAGCTCGGTGATGATCCCCGGGACGGCGGGCACCGTTCCCCGGTAGATGTCGTGCAGCAGGATGATGCCGTCGGGCTTGGTCTGTTCGAGCACCCGCTTCTCGATCAGCGCCGAGTCGGTGGTCTGGTAGTCCTTGGCGGTGACGCTCCACAGCACCTGGGCGACGCCGAGCTCCCGGCAGATCTTGGAGACCTTCTCGTCGGTCCGCCCCTGCGGCGGGCGCATCAGCAGCGGCTTGCGGCCGGTGAGCTGCTCCACCGCGTCCTGGGTGAGGGATATCTCCTTGCGGGCCTCGTCCGGCTTGATCTTGGTCAGGATCTGGTGCGTCCAGGTGTGGTTGGCCGGCTCATGGCCCTCGGCCACGATCCGGCGCACCAGGTCGGGGTACGTCGCCACATGGTTCTTGCCGAGCATGAAGAACGTCGCGTGCACGTTCTGCTGCTTCAGGATGTCCAGCAGCTTCGGGGTGTTCTCGCTCGGCCCGGCGTCGAAGGTCAGCGCCACGCACTTGAGCTTGCGGCAGTCGGGACCGCCGACCACCGCGTCCTCCGCCCCGGCCGCCGCGTGCTCCCTGGCGCTGCGCGGCGAGGTGGTGTCGTACGAGGCGCAGCCGCTCAGCAACAGCGCCAGCGCCGCGGCGACCCCCACCCCGGCCACCGTGCGCATCCGGCCCCCGGTGGCTGTCTTCCCCGTCGTCTCCACCCTGCTCGCTCCCTCGAACGTGTACCGCTGCCCTCCGACCCGCAAGCCGGAAGTGCCCCCGGCCGCCAGGCAGCCGAGGGCACTTCGCAGATAATCGGAGGATATAGACCACCCCACCCACCCCAACGCCCCGGGTCCCGGCCGCACGGCGCCCGGAGCCGGTCCCGCGCGAGGACCCCTCACCCCTGGTGTTCGCGCTCCAGCAGCAGGGCCGCATCAGCGGGGTTCATGAGGTTCGACCACGCCTGTTCGGCGGGCAGCAGATCCCGTTCGGGCAGGGCGTACTCCGGGTACCAGCCGTCGCGGTCGCAGCCGGGGACATTGCCGAGGACGACAACGATCAGGTTGGAAGGGACCGAGCCGGTGATCCGTACCGCGACCTAGGTCTCGTGCCCCCGGTCCGCACGGACCTGGACGCCCAGGGTGAAGGCGTCGAAGTCGACACTGTGCTCCCGTCCGTCACGCAGTGAATCGCACACCAGCCCAGGACGGTGGCTCGGAGGCGGCGGACGAAGCGCACGCCCGCCTCGGCGCGGTAGCGGACGAAGTCCGCCCGCTCGGGCAGCAGATGGGCGGAGTGCGTGGCCGTCTTCAGCCCGTCGCGGTGCCCGGCGTTGTAGCGGGCCCGCGCGGCCCTGCCGTCGGCCTCCAGCGCGGCGTAGAAGTCGTCGCCGGAGCCGTCTTCCCGTCGGCCGCCCGCGACGAGCCAGGGCAGGTCGGAATCCACCCACACGGCGCCGCGCCACCGCTGCACCTTCACCTTGAACAGGACCTGGTCATCGATCGCGCGAATGCGCTCATGCTTGGCGTCGGCCTCGGCGAACCGCTCGGCGGCCTTCGCCAGCAACGGGTGGTCGATCTCCTCCAGCGGGCGGGTGACCGGCGGGACCGGCAGGCCCATGTCCTGTTGCAGACAGCGCAGCGTGGGGCGGGCGGGGCGCATCGGGGCTTCTTCTCCTCGACCTACTCGTCGATCCCGCCGACCGCGTCGATCTCCTCGACGGTCAGACCGGTCAGCAGCGCCACATCCGACCTCAGCGATCCGTCGAGGACCCTCATCGCCTCGACCATGCCGGCCTTGAGCTCCTCCCGCCGCTGCTCCAAGTACATCCGGACGGCCTCGGCAACCAGGTCCTTCTTCGTCACGCCGAGAAAGTGCGCGCCCTGGCTGATCAACCGGTCCGTCTCCGGGTCCACCTTCAAAGGAGACTGCCTCGGCACACTCGCGGCCGATCCCGCCATGACGACCACCACCTCTCGGAAACATGGTACCCAAGTACCTCAAGTCCCCGTAGGGCCCCGGGCTGTCCGCCCGAGGCCCGTCCATCCGGGTCCCGGCCGGGCCCGGAGGGGGTCAGGCGGGGGTGGGGCGGGTGCCGATGACGATGGTGGCGTCGTGGGTGTCGGAGGTGGCGGTGTGGGGGAGCAGGCCGTGGCGGGCGAAGGCTTCGACGGTGTGGGGGGCCTGGTGCTCGCTGGTCTCGACCAGCAGGTGGCCGCCCGGGGCCAGCCAGTGCGCCGCCGCGGCGGTCACCCTGCGCTGGACGTCGAGGCCGTCCGCGCCGCCGTCGAGGGCCACCCGGGGTTCGTACAGCCGGGCCTCCGGGGGGAGCAGGCCGATCTCCTCGGTGGGTACATACGGGGCGTTGGCGAGCAGTACGTCGACGCGGCCCCGCAGCGCGGCGGGCAGCGGCTCGTAGAGGTCGCCCTCGTACACCCGGCCGCCGACGGCGGCCACATTGCGCCGGGCGCACCGCACCGCCACCGGGTCGATGTCGGCGGCGTGCAGCTCGGCCCGGCCCAGGGCCGCGACCAGCGCGGCACCCAGCGCGCCCGAGCCGCAGCACAGGTCGACCACCACCGCGCCGGGCCCGGCGAGTTCGGCGGCCCGGTCGACCAGGAACTCCGTACGGCGGCGGGGTACGAAGACGCCCGGGTCCACCGCGACCCGCAGACCGCGGAACTCGGCCCACCCCAGGACGTGTTCGAGCGGCAGACCGGCGACCCGCCGGTCCACCAGGGCGGTGAGATCGGCCGGCGTACCGGCGGCGGAGACGAGCAACCTCGCCTCGTCCTCGGCGAAGACACAGCCGGCGGCGCGGAGCCTGGTGACGATGACGGAGAGTGGCAGAAGTGACGGTGAGACCGACATGGAAGCCTTTCGGGACGCCTGCGGGCGCTCCCGGCGGTCAGCTAGATCGGGCGGACCGCACGGCCGTGGGGAGGGAGCACCCAGCCTGAGATAGCGGTAATGGGTCTCACCTCCTCGATCGTCCACTGCTGGAGCGTCCACATTACCGGAACGCCGCCCCGGCACGGCAGCCCCGCCGGGCCCCGGAGACGGTCAGCGGGCGAGCCGGCCGAGCAGGGCGGAGGCGGAGGTGATGCCGAGCGCGGCGGCCAGGGCGAGGACGCCGAAGTCGAGCGCGAGATGGGTGTGGATGCCCAGCAGCAGCCCGCGCAGCGCGTCCACCTGGTAGCTCAGCGGGTTGACCTTGCTGATCGCCTGGAGCCACCCGGGCATCACGGCCACCGGGTAGAGCGCGTTGGAGCCGAAGAACAGCGGCATGGTGATGGCCTGGCCGATGCCCATCAGGCGGTCGCGGGTGAGCACGATCCCGGCGATGGTCATCGAGAGGCAGGAGAAGAACGCCGAACCGAGCACCACCACGGCCGCGACGCCGAGCAGCCGCAGCGGGTTCCAGGTCATGCCGACGCCCAGCAGCGCCGCGATGACGATCACCACCACCGCCTGGATGACGGACTTCACCCCGGCGGCGAAGGCCTTGCCGGTCACCAGGGCGGCCCGTGGCGTGGGGGTGACCAGCAGTTTGGTGAGGACGCCCGAGTCCCGCTCCCAGATGATCATGATGCCGTAGAAGATGGCGATGAACATCGCGGACTGGGCGATGATCCCCGGCGCCAGATAGTCCAGATACGGGATGCCGCCGGTGGGTATCGCCCTGATCCGGTTGAAGGTCTCGCCGAAGATCAGCAGCCAGAGCGCGGGCTGCACCGCGCGGGTGTACAGCTCGGTGCGGTCATGGCGCAGCTTCTGCAACTCCACCACGCACATCGCGCCGACCCGGGCCGGGACCAGCCGCCACCAGGGGCGGACCGGCGGCGTGACGAACAGCAGCCGGGGGGCCGGGCGGTCGGCCTCAGCCGACGCGGGAGGCGGTGCGGCGGGTGCGTCGGACATCGCGGAAGTCCTCTCCTCCGGGCTTGTCGAGCCGGCTGCCGGCGAAGTGCCGGAAGACGTCCTCCAGGGTGGGAGGGTGCGTACCGTCCTCGCGGGGCAGCTGCTCCTTGAGCTGGTCCGGGGTGCCCAGGGCGCGGATGCGGCCCTGGTGCATCAGACCGACCCGGTCGCAGTACTGGTCGGCCTCGTCCATGTAGTGCGTGGTGACCAGCACCGTCATGCCGGTGGCCTGCCGGACCTCGGTGATCCGCTCCCAGACGCTGGTCCGGGCGATCGGGTCCAGGCCGATGGTCGGCTCGTCCAGGATCAGCAGCCTCGGCGCGCTGACCAGCGCCTGGGCCAGTTCCAGCCGGCGGACCATGCCGCCGGAGAAGGTCGCCGCCATCCGGTCGGCGGCGTCGGTCAACCCCACCGCCTCCAGCGCCTCCGCGACCCGCTCGGCCCGCTCCGCGCGCGGGACGTCGAAGACCCGGGCGAACAGCGAGACGTTCTCCCGACCGGTCAGCCCGGAGTCGGCGGACAGCTGCTGCGGTACGTACCCCAGCAGCCGCCGCACCGCCATCGCCTGCCGGGCCACGTCCCGCCCGAAGACCCTGACCATCCCGGCCGGGACTGGCAGCAGGGTGGTGATGGCCCGGATCGCGGTGGTCTTGCCCGCGCCGTTCGGGCCGAGCAGCCCGAAGACCTCGCCCGCCGGGACGGACAGGTCCAGTCCGTCCACGGCCAGGGTGTCACCGAAGGAGTACGTCAGGCCGGTGCAGCCGACCGCGAGGGACGGGTCCGCCGCGGATCGGGGGTCGGGGGTGGTTCCGGACGGTGCGGTCATGGTGCCTCCGCCTCATCGTGGAGGCCCTGGGCAATCTGCCGCAGGGCCGGCAGCGCGGCGGCCAGGGCCGCCCGGTCCGCCTCGGACAGCAGGGCCACCTGCTCGCCGATCAGCGCGGTGCGCCCGTCCTCCCAGGCGCGGAGCCTGGCCACGGCCTCGGGGGTGGGCCGCAGCAGTGCCGCCCGGCGGTCCGCCGGGTCGGTCTCGCGGATCAGCAGCCCGGCCGAGACCAGCTGGTTGACCAGCGTGGAGACCGAGTTGCCCGCCAGCCGCAGCTCCCTGGCCGCTGCGGAGACCCGCACCCCCGGCCGCGTCTCGACCAGGCGCAGCAGCTCCACCTGGGCGCCGCGCAGCGGTGACCCGGTCAGCCCGCGCCGCAGCCGGCGCCGGACCAGGCGCTGGATGCCGACGAGGACCCCGGACAGCTCGCTGGGGAGATCGGACGGCTTGCTGGGGAGGTCGGCTCGGTCCACCCCTGAATTTTACCTCTCACTGAGAGGCAATCACAGGGCGCGGACCACCGCTCAGCCCTCGCTCGGTGCCGCTCAGTGCCCCTCGGACAGCGGTGAGCCGATCTTCCCCAGCAGGTCCACGATCCGCGCCTGGACGTCCTCGCTGGTGGAGCGCTCGGCGAGGAAGAGCACGGTCTCGCCGGTCCGCAGCCGGGGCAGCTCCTGCGGGTCGATGTCGGCCGAGGTGTAGACGACCAGCGGGGTGCGGTGCAGCCGGTCGTTGGCGCGCAGCCAGTCCACGATGCCGACCCGGCGGCGGCGGACCAGCATCAGGTCCATCACCACCAGATTGGGCTGCACACTGCTGGCCCGTGACACCGCGTCACTCTCCGAGGCGGCGTGCTCCACATGCATCCCGCGCCGCTCCAGGCTGGAGCTGAACGCGGTCGCGATCTCGGCGGCGGCCTCGACCAGCAGCACCCGGGGCGCGTGGCTCTCGCTGTCGCGCGGCGAGAGCGCCCGCAGCAGCACCGCCGGATCGGCCCCGTACGCGGCCTCCCGGGTGGCCTGCCCCAGCCCGGCCGTCACCAGCACCGGCACCCGGGCGTTGACGGCCGCCGTCCGCAGCGACTGGAGGGCCGTACGGGTGATCGGGCCGGTCAGCGGGTCGACGAACAGCGCCGCCGGGTCCGCGCCGACCTGTGCGTCCACCTCCTCGCGGGAGCGGACGATCACCGGGCGGTAGCCGCGGTCCTTCAGCGCCTGCTTGGTGGACGGGTCGGGCTCCGGCCACACCAGCAGCCGGCGCGGCGCCGCCGCCGCGCCGCCGGGCGGGCCGTCGGGGGCGGCCTCCGGGGCGCCGGTCGCGAGCAGGCCCGCGCCGTCGGTTTCGTCGGTGCCGGTGAGCGGGGGGACGGCGATCGGGTGCGGCGGGGTGGGCGGGCCGGGGACAGCGGGTGCGGTGGGTGGGCCGGGGACAGCGGGCGCGGGTTCAGGCACGGGCACGGGCGCGGGCGTGGTGGGGGCGGGGCCCAGTGCCAGGGGCGCCTGGTCGCGTACGGGGGCGGGCGCGCTGCCGGGCGCGCCGTCCGGGACCGGGACGCCACTGCCGGGCGGTACGGCGCCGGGCAGGCCGCCGGGGCCGACCACGAAGGGGCCGGCCGGCTCCGGCCGGGCGGGCTCCAGCGCGATCGGGCCACCGCCGGCCGGCCGCGCCGGGGCGGGGGCGGCGGGCTCCAGCGCCGCCGGGCCCGCAGCGGCCTGGGCGTCGTCGGCCGGGGGCACGGCCAGCCGCCGCCGCCGACCGGTCGGCGGCGGCACCGGGGCCACCGGCGCGGGCGGCACCGGGCCGGCCGGGGGCAGCGCGTTCTCCAGGCCGGGGTAGACCGGCACTCCGGCGAACGGGTTCTCCAGCGGCGGGGCGGCCACGCCGGGCGGGGGCGCGGGGGCGGGCGCGGCGTCCAGCGCGAGCGGCCCGGCGGGCTCGTACGGGCCGGATTCATAGGGGCCGGACTCGTACGGGCCGGATTCATAGGGGCCGGACTCGTACGACGCGGACTCCTCCCGCGCCGGGCGGGCCCGGTGCCGCCGCTGGCCGCCGCCCTCGGGCGGCGCGGGCTCTCCGGCCGGGCCCCCCGGCCGGGGCTCGTCGGCCGGGGTCCGCTGCCGTGGCGGCCGGGGGCCCTCCGCCGCCGCCGGGGCGGCGGACGGGCCGGGCCCCAGGGCGATCGGCCCGCGCGCGGCGGGCGGCGCCTCGGCCGGCCGGTCCTCGGCGGGCGCGGCCACGGCGGGCCGCTTCTCGCCCGAGGCGCCCTGGCCGGCGCCGTCCTTGCTCGCGCCGTCCTTGGCCGCGCTGTTCCTGGCCGCGGTGTCCCTGACTGGGCTGCCCTTGGCCGCGCCGTCCTCGGTCGGGCTGCCCTCGGTCGGGATGCCCTTGCCGGGGGCGTCCTTGCCCGGCGGGGCGTCCTCCTCGGAGCGGCGGGCCGCCGGCAGGGCCGGGATGCCGTCCGGCAGCTCGGGCAGCACCGCCGTGTCGCTCTCGCGCGGGGCGTCGCGCCGCCCGGCCGCGCCCGCCCGCTCGGCGGCGGCCCGAGCCGCCACCGGGTCGAGCGGCAGCTCCACCACATAGGTGGTGCCCTTGCCGTCCGGCAGCCGGTGCGACTGGAGCACCCCGCCGTGCCGCTCCACCACGCCGCGCGCGATCGGCAGATGGACGGGGCTGCCGCCGTTGCCGTCGCCGCGCACCTCGATCCGGGCCACGTCACCGCGCTGGGCGGCGGCCATCACCACCACGGGGGCGCTCTTGGCGGCCGGGGGCAGCGCGGGAGCGCCGTACGGGGCGGGGGCGGGCCGGGGCGCGCCCTCGGCGTCGTCCGGCGACAGGGCGATCCCGCTGACGTCCGCGACCAGGTGGGCGAGCGCCTGGGTGAGCCGCTTGGCGTCGGCGACCACCTCGACCGGCGCGGCGTGCAGCGAGATCCGCACCCGGTCCGCGCCGATCAGCTCGGCGGCGGCGGCCACGGCGCGCTGGACGACCTTCTCCAGGTCCTCCGGCTTGCGGTCCAGGGCGTCCTGGCCGCCCTCGGCCGCCGCTTCGAAGCGCTGGTAGGACAGCACGCCGTCGACCAGCCGGGAGAAGCGGGCGCACTCGTCCGCGAGCCGGCGCAGCGTCCAGTTGGCCTCCGGCCAGAGCTGCCCGGCGGGGTCGGCGGCCAGCCCGTCGATCCGGCTGCGGAGCCGGTCGAGCGGGCCGCGCAGCTCGTCCTCCAGCACGGCGGTCAGATGGCGGCCCCGGGCGGCGAGCGCCAGCTCCTTCGTCCGGTCGGTGAAGGTCATCACCGCGCCGACCAGCTGCTCGCCGTCGCGGACGGGTGCGGTGGTCAGGTCCACCGTCACCGAGCGGCCGTCCTTGCGCCACAGCACGGTGCCGCGCACCCGGTGCTTGCGGCCGGAGACCAGGGTGTCGGCGAGCGGGGACTCCTCGGCGGCCAGCGCGGTGCCGTCCGCGCGCGAGTGCTGGATCAGCGGGTGCAGCTCGCGGCCGCCCAACTCGCTGGCCCGGAAGCCCAGGATGTGCGCGGCGGCCGGGTTGACCAGCACCACGCGGCCCTCCAGGTCCACGCCGACGATGCCCTCGGCGGCGGCGCGCAGGATCATTTCGGTCTGCTTGTGCTGGCGGCGCAGCTCGGCCTCGACGTCCAGCCGGTCGGAGAGGTCCCGGACCAGGATGAGCAGCAGCTCGCGGGCGCTGCTCTCCGGCCCGGGGCTGCCGTAGCTGCTGCGGTAGGCGTCGAACGGGACGAGCGGGGAGAGGGAGTACTGCGCGCCCTCGTCCTCGAAGTCGTTGCTGGAGACCTCGACCGGGAAGGTGGTCCCGTCGGTCCGATGGGCGGTCATCCGCACCGGCCGGTCGGCGCTCTGCCGCTCCTTGGGGGCGGGGCGCATCGAACCGGGGATGCGGCTGGGGTCGAACTCGGGCAGCAGACCGAGTACGCCCATGCCGACCAGTGAGGTCCCGGGCGCCTGGAGGCTCTCCACGGCAGCGGTGTTGGCGTCCACGACCGTGCCGTTGCTGTTCACCAGCAGCAGGGCGTCGGGAAGGGCGTCGAGTATCGCTGCGAGGCGAGCAGCGCCTCGGGTCGGCCTGCTGCTCACGTCGAGGGGTCCTCCTCTGGCTGAACTCATGCTGTGCCGCGGTGTCCCTGCACCGCACCCCGGGGCATGCTTCCCAGAACTATCGCATTGTTTTTGCGGTTCCGACGACCCGCCTAGTAACGTTGACGGCGGTTGGTCACAGCCCGGTAGGCTGTGACATCATCCATGCACGTGGTTCACGGCACAACAAGTGCTGCGGGCCGTGCTGCTGGAGGCTTCGCCTAGTCTGGTCTATGGCGCCGCACTGCTAATGCGGTTTGGGCCTTAAAGCCCATCCGGGGTTCAAATCCCCGAGCCTCCGCACTTCGGGGACAGCCCCGCCGACTCCGGTCGGCGGGGCTGTCGTCGTTCCGGGGGCCGTCGGCCGGGGCTGTTCGCTGTGGGCGAACGGCTGGGGTGAACGGTCGGGGCGGCGCTCCGGGGAGATATCCGATTTCACCCCCGGCCGGTGGTCATGTAATGTTGTCCCCGCAACACCGCAGGGGTCGCAAGATCACCTGAGGGCGCTCGTAGCTCAACGGATAGAGCATTTGACTACGGATCAAAAGGTTGCAGGTTCGAATCCTGCCGAGCGCACAGCAGCGAGGCCCCGGGCAGAGCCCGGGGCCTCGTCCGTTTTCCGAGGTCGGAGCGGTCGGGCCACGGCGGCCGGGGCACCGTGCCGTGGTCGGGTCGGCCGCCGGGATCGGGTAGGGTTGTTCCCGCAGGACCGCAGGGGTCGCAAGGCCACCTGAGGGCGCTCGTAGCTCAACGGATAGAGCATTTGACTACGGATCAAAAGGTTGCAGGTTCGAATCCTGCCGAGCGCACAGCAGCGAGGCCCCGGGCAGAGCCCGGGGCCTCGCTTCGTTGCCGGTCCCGTCCGTTTGCCGGTCCCGTCCGTTTGCCGGTCCCGTCCGCTTGTCAGGCCCGCTCGACTGTCAGGCCCGCTCGTCGCCACCCAGCTGGGCGGCGTTGATCCAGTGCACTTCCGGCCGGGCCAGGAACCACTCGGCCGGGGTGAGCGGTCGGCTCTGGTCCCCGAGGTCCGGCAGCGGGTCGTGATGGATCAGCTTCTCGTCGGCGCCGCGTGTGCGGAGCAGCCGGACCAGCTCGCCGACCATGCCCGGCGGCCCGCTGAGGTGGATGTCGTACCCGGCCCAGCTGCCGCGCTCGATCAGCCCATTGCGCAGCAGCAGCGCCGCCTCGTCGCGGGAGGCGCCGTCCTCCGGGGCGGCGAGCACCACCTCCAGCCACGGGTGGCGGTCCACCAGCTCCCGTACCCGGTCCAGGTCGTACAGGTCCGCGTCGCTGCGCGCGCCCAGGAAGACCACCGCCGGCCGGGGGCGCTCGGCCACCTGTTCGACCAGGGCCCCGATCTGGCTCCAGCCGGTGCCGCCCGCCACCGCCAGCAGCGGCCGGGGGGACTCGCGGTCCAGTAAGGAGCTGCCCATTGGGGCGCCGAGCCGCAGGGACTCGCCCTCCGTCACGCCGTCCACCAGCGCGGTGCTCAGCAGCCCGCCGGGGACGCGCCGGACGTGGATGTCCACGGTGCCGTCGGCGCGCGGCGCGTTGGCGATCGAGTACGGCCGCCACACCCGGGCCGCGCGCGGGGAGCAGACGCTGAGGTACTGGCCGGGGGTGAAGGGGTACGGCCGACCGGGGTCCAGGGTGAGCACCACCAGGTCGGCCGAGGCGCGGCGGCGGTGGGTGATCCGCGCGTCCCACCAGGCGGGCTGCTCGGTCTCGGCCTGCCGGGCGGCGTCCGTCATGGCCTGCGAGATCACCGCGTACGCCTCGGACCACGCCTTCTCGACCTCGGGGTTCCACGCCTGGCCGGAGAAGTGCTTGAGCGCGGCGATCAGGCTGGCGCCCACCGCGGGGTAGTGCTCGGGCAGGGCCTCGAACTTGCGGTGGTCGCGGCCGAGCGCGGCGAGGTAGGCGGTGAGCCGCTCGGGTTTCTCAAGGCGCAGCACCAGTTGGGTGAGGGCTGCGAAGAGTCGGTCGCGCTGTTCCGCCATGTCGTCGGGGAAGAGCGCGCGGACGCCTGGATTGTGTGCGAACAGGTGGGCGTAGAAGTACTTGGCCACGTGGTCGGCTCGGCGCTCGACGACGGCGAAGCTGTCGCGGAGGACCGCAGGGTCGAAGGCCACGGGCGGTGGCCTCAGCCGACCGGGATCGGATCGCCGGCGGCAGCGGCGGCGTCGATCATGGTTGAGCTGATCACCGCGTAGGCGGCGGCCCAGGACGCCTCCACCTCCGGGGTCCAGGCGTCGCCCGCGAAGTGCTCCAGGGTGGCGATCAGGCTGGCGCCGACGGCCGGATAGTGCGCGGGCAGGGCGCCGTAGCCGGCGTGGCGGCGGCCCAGGTTCTGCAGCATGCCGACCAGGGTCGGCGTGTCCTCCAGGTTGGAGACCACGGCGCCCAGCGCGGCCCAGAGGCGGTCCCGCTGCTCGTCCAGGTGCTCCGCGAACAGGCCGCGGACCTCCGGGTGGTGCTCGAAGAGGTGGTCGTAGAAGTAGGCGGTCACGTCGGTGCCGTGCGGCTGGACGGCCGAAAAGCTGCTCTTGATGAGTGCTGGGTCCATGGTCACGGGGTCCGACTGTATCGACGCGGTGACTCTGCGAACAGGTTTGGCTGATGATCAGTCAAAAATGGCTCTGTACAGTCATATTCGGACAATGCTTTGCCAGTTTGAGGTTGAACTGCGGACGACCCGGTGATGCACGCCGGTCCGACTTCATCCGGACGCCCGTTTCGGGGAGGATGTCCGTCGGCCGGGCGCTCGGACCATGGCCGCCCCCGCAGAAACGGAGTAGTCACGGTGAAGGGTTTCCGCAGCTTCCTGCTGCGCGGCAATGTGGTCGACCTGGCGGTCGGCATCGTCATCGGCGCCGCGTTCACCGCCGTGGTCAACGGCTTCGTCACCGCCTTCCTCACCCCGCTGATGGGCCTGGCCACCGGCACGGTGGGCGACTACAGCAAGAAGACCTTCTCGGTGGCCGGCACCACCTTCCCCTTCGGTGCCTTCCTCAACGCGGCGATCAGCTTCCTGCTGATCTCGGCCGTCATCTACTTCCTGGTGGTGCTGCCGGTCAGCAAGCTGCACGCCCGCTTCCTGCCGCAGAAGGACCTGGCGGAGCCGAAGGTCGACTGCCCCGAGTGCCTGAGCTCCATCCCGGCCGCCGCCACCCGCTGCGCCTTCTGCACCGCCGTGGTGGGCGAGCGGGCGGTCCTCCCCGGCCAGGCGCACAAGCATGGCTGACCTGCTGCTTTACACCCGGACCACCGACTACCGGCACGACTCCATACCCGACGGCGTACGGGCACTGCGCGAGCTGGCCGCCGACCACGGCCTGACCGTGGAGGCCACCGAGGACCCGGCGGCCTTCCGGCCGGAACGGCTGGCCGGCTGCGGCGCCGTGGTCTTCCTCTCCACCAGCGGCGAGGTGCTGGACGAGCCGGGGCGGGCGGCGCTGCGGCAGTACGTCGGCTCCGGCGGCGGCTTCGTCGGCATCCACGCCGCCACCACCTGCGAGACCGGCTGGGACTGGTACGGCGGCCTGGTCGGCGCCCGCTTCGCCGGGCACCCGGAGATCCAGCCCGCCACCCTGCACGTCGAGGACGGCGACCACCCCGCCACCGCCCACCTCCCGGCCGGCCTGCCGTGGACCGACGAGTGGTACGACTTCCACACCCCGCCCAGGGCCGCAGGCGTCCGGGTGCTGCTCACCGTCGACGAGTCCAGCTACCAGGGCGGCTCGATGGGCGCGGACCACCCCATCGCCTGGTGCGCCGAATACGCCGGCGGCCGCTCCTTCTACACCGCCCTCGGCCACTCCCCCGCCCACTACTCCGACGCCTCCTTCCGCCAACACCTCTGGGGCGGCATCCACTACGCCCTCGGCTGAGCGGTCGCCCTGCGTCCCCGGGCCGTGCCCCCCACCCGGGGCGCGGGGGAGCGGGGTTGCTCGCGCAGTTCCTCGCGCCCCTGGAGTCCCCTACGTGTCCGGGTTGCTTGGCGCCCC
>NZ_JBIVRB010000001.1:484835-878178 GCF_044755465.1 Streptomyces sp. NPDC092296
CCGCCAGGGGCGCGGGGAACTGCGCGCCCAGCCACCCGTGGAGCCGCAGCCGTAAGCACGCCAGATCCCGTGCACAGCTGTCCCCCGCGTGCGAGGTGCCGTCCCGCCAGGGGCGCGGGGAACTGCGCGCCCAGCCACCCGTGGAGCCGCAGCCGTAAGCACGCCAGATCCCGTGCACAGCTGTCCCCCGCGTGCGAGGCGCCGCCCCGCCAGGGGCGCGGGGAACTGCGCGAACAACCACCCCCGGAGCCGCAGCCGCAAGCACCCGTAGCCCGAGCCGCCCCGGCCCGTCAGCCGTTCCGGTCGACCAGGGCCGGGTGGCGGGGGTCGTCGGCCCGGATGACGACGTCGGCCGTGCCGGCGGGGTCGGCCTCGGCGGCGTAGCGGGCGTACGCCGGGAGCGTCCAACGCAGGTCAGGGGGCGTACGGCGGGACAGCGCGCCCGGCGTGAGCGCCAAATGCACCGTCAGCTCGAACGGCAGCCACCGCCCCAGCAGTAGATCCCCGTCCAGCAGCAGCACCCCACCCGCCGCCAACTCCACGTACGCCGCCCGGGTGGCCCGGTCCGCCGCCGCGTCCCAGAGTGAGGGGAGCACCCGCCCGCTGCCGCCCTCCTCCAGCGGGTCCAGCACCTCACGCAGCAGGCCGCCGGTGTCCAGCCAGCCGTCGTAGTACGAGTCCGGGTCCTGGTGCCCGTACTCCAGCCGGAGCGAGGCCGGCCGCAGGAAGTCCCCGGCCGAGACCCGCAGCACCGGCCGCCCGCGCAGCCGCAGCGACTCGCCCAGCGCGTCCGCGAGCGCCCCCGGCCCGGCCGCCGGCGCGCCGTCGACGGCGACCCGGAGCCATCCGTGGCCGGGCAGCGCCGCGATGCGGTCGGCCAGTTCCTCGGTCAGCCGTTCGGGAGTGATGGGTCGTACGGAGGTCACCACAGGGCCCATCCTGCCCGTCTCGCGCGGCAGCGGGCGCGTCGGGCGACACGGACTCATAGATATGCCGGGATTTGGTGTGTTATATACCTAGCCTGGCGGGGGAGTCGGTCCACCCCGGGCCGGACCCGCACCCGTGGCAGCACCCGACCATGAGGACCGTGCATGGACGTGATCCCCCGCAGTCTCCAGCGCTCCGTCCCCCTGGACCCGCAGACCGACGAGCAGCCGCCACCCGGCCCGGCCGAACCGGTCGGCGGCCTCTCCGCCTCCGTCGCACCGGATGACACCCGCCCGGTGGCGACATTCGGCCGCCGCCCACCCCGGGCCGACGCCGACCTGCGGGAAAGCCAGCCCAAGGCGATGCTCCCCGGCTGGGCGGCCCTGCTGATCCTGCTGGGCTGCGCCATCGGCGTGGAACTGCTGCTCGGCCGGGCGGGCATGCTGCCGTGGTGGCTGCCGGGCCCCGGCGAGGCGTTCCCGGCCGAGCAGATCACCGCCGCCCGCCTCGCCCTGCTGCCCGCCTGCATCGGCCTGGTCGCGCTGGCCGGGCTGATGTCCAACGTCGCGGGCGAGGCCCGGGTGCTGGCCTGCTGGGGCCACTACCGGGGCACCATCCGCCGGACCGGCCTGGTCTGGGTGAACCCGATGCTCCGCCGCCGCCGGGTCGACGTACGCATCCGGCACTGGCGCAGCGACCCCATCGACGTCATGGACCGTGGCGGTGCGCCCATCCGGGTCGGGCTGATGGTCGTCTGGCGGGTCCGGGACAGTGCCCGCGCGGTGCTCTCGGTCTTCGACCACGAGGAGTATCTGCGCGAGCAGGTGCACGCGGTGCTCAGCCGGACCGCCGCCACCCTGCCCTGCGACACCTTCGACGGGCTCGGCCCTTCGCTGCGCGACGGCCAGTGGTTCGGCGACGAGCTCACCCGGGGGCTGAACGCCGAGATCGCGCCGATCGGCCTGGAGGTGTACTCGGTGCAGCCGCTCTCCCTGGAGTACGGCCCGGAGATCGCGGAGAGCATGCGCCGCCGCCGGGTCGCGGACCTGGACGCGGACCTGCGCGCCGCGATCGTCGACGACGCCGTGGAGTCGGCCGCGCTGGCGGTGCGGCGGCTGGAGTACGCCACCTCGCAGGAGCTGGACCGCCACGCCCGCAACGCGCTGATGCAACAGCTGCTGGTCGCCTTCATCGCCCCGGCCGGAGTCCCCGGCCTGGCGCCCCGCCGCGACCCCCGCCGCCGCTGACTGGACCCGGACAGACCGGACCCCCAACGGATCGCAGGACCGCCCCCGGCCCGGCCCGAAGCTCCTACGGGCCGGGCCGGGGCGCGTCCGGGCTCAGACCGCCGGAACCGCCGAGGCCGCCGTCAGCTCCGCCAGCTCGTCGGCGGTGAGCTCCAGGTCGGCCATCGCGACCAGGGCCGGCAGCTGCTCGACCGTACGGGCGCTGGCGATCGGCGCCGCCACCGTCGGCTGTGCCGACAGCCAGGCCAGCGCCACCGTGGCGACCGCCACGCCGCGCGCCGCCGCCACCTCGTCCAGCGCCGCCAGCACCCGGGGGCCGCGCGGGTCCTGGAGGTACTTGGCCGCGCCGGCCGCCCGCACGCTCTCCACCGGGCCGCCCTCCGGACGGTACTTGCCGGTGAGGAAGCCGGAGGCGAGCGCCCAGTACGGCACCGCCGACAGCCCGTGCCGCGCGGCCACGTCGGCCAACGCGCCCTCGTACGCCTCGCGGGCGACCAGGTTGTACTGCGGCTGGATCGCCACGTACTTCGCCAGCCCCTCCCGGTCGGAGGCGGCGAGCGCCTCCTCCAGCCGCTCCGGGGTGATGTTGGAGGCGGCGATCTGCCGGACCTTGCCGGCCCGGACCAGCTCGTCCAGCGCGCCGAGGAACTCCTCGACCGGCGTCTCCGGGTCGTCGAAGTGCGTGTAGTACAGGTCGATGTGGTCGGTCTGGAGGCGGCGCAGCGAGTCCTCCGCCGCCGCCCGCACGGTGTCGGCGCGCAGACCCATGTGCTCGGGGTGCCGGCCTACCTTGGTGGCCACCACGATGGAGTCCCGGTTGCCCCGGGACTTGAGCCACTTGCCGATCACGGTCTCCGACTCACCGCCCGAGTGCCCTTCGACCCAGGCGGAGTACGCGTCGGCGGTGTCGATGAAGTTGCCGCCCGCCGCCGCGTAGGCGTCGAGGACGGCGAAGGACTGCTGCTCGTCGGCCGTCCAGCCGAAGACGTTGCCGCCCAGGCAGAGCGGGAAGACGGCCAGGTCGGAGCTGCCGAGGGTAACGGTGTGTTTGTCGGTCATGCGGAGATCAAACGCCGTTGGCGGCCCGGCTGTTCCGCCGCCGCGCCGATGCGGAGCGGAGTGCCGGCCGGCTTCACCCGGGGGACCGCCGTCCCACGCCGGGCCGGGGTTCGTTAGAGTCCTCTGCCATGGCCGACAACGACATCGACCCCGCCGCCAGCACCCAGATGTTCCGGGCGTTCGTCGACACCCCCGAGCAGCAGCAGACCCCTGCCACCGCCAGCGGCGGCAGCCGTACCGGCGTGGTCACCGCCGTAGTGATCGCCGTCGTGGTGATCGTGGCCGCGGTGGCCTGGCTCGCCTTCAAGTAGTCCGCGACCCAGCCGAACGGCGGCCGCCGCCCACCACCGGTGGGCAGCGGCCGCGGCTTCGGCGTACGCCGGGACCGTTCCACGTGAAACGACCCCGGCGGCGCCGTCATGCCCGGCTGCCCGTACCGCGCCCTCGCAGCGCCGCAGTCCACTCACCCGGAGGATGCCGTGACCGAGCATCAGCCGCTGCCCGCCGACGCCACCGGGAACCCCACCCCGGGCCAGCGGGAGATGGCGGCCCGCAGCCTCGGGCTGCGCGGCGCCGCCAACGCGCGCGACCTGGGCGGCTACCGCACCTCCGACGGCCGCGCGCTGCGCCATGGGGTGGCGCTGCGCAGCGACGCCCTGCACCGGCTCACCGGCCCGGACCTCGACACCCTCACCGCCCTCGGCCTGCGGCAGGTCGTGGATCTGCGCAGCCTGGCGGAGGTCCGCGAGAACGGCCCCGACCGGGTGCCGGGCCTGCCGGTGGCGGAACTGGACGCGGCCGAGCACTCCGCCGAACCGGTGACCGTCTCCCCGCCGGAGCCCGGCGGCGTCACCCTGCACCATCTGCCGATCTACTCCGAGCACTTCGACATCTACGTCGCGCTGCGCGACGCGCTGGCCGCCCGCGACCCGGCCGCCCAGCGGGCGCTGCTCGGTGACGGCGGCGGTGCGGCGATCATGGACGGCCTGTACCGGTGGTTCGTCACCGATGCCGTGATCCGCGACCGCTTCGCGCGGGTGCTGCGGCTGCTCGCCCAGCCCGGCGGCACCCCGCTGCTCTTCCACTGCACGGCGGGCAAGGACCGCACCGGCTGGACCGCCGCGCTGCTGCTCACCGCGCTCGGCGTCGACCGGGACACCGTCTTCGACGACTATCTGCTCACCAATGAGCGCCACTCCGGGATCGTCACTCAGATCATGGACAGCTTCGGCACCCGGGGCATCATGCAGGAGCCGGAGCTGATCCTGCCGGTCTACCGCGCCGAACCGGCCTATCTGGCCGCGTCGTTCGCCGAGGTCGAGGCGGGCTGGCCGTCCTTCGACGCCTTCCTCGTCGACGGCCTGGGGCTGGACGACTCGGTACGGGACGGGCTGCGCGCCAATCTGCTGACGGGCTGATCCGCCACCGCCACCCCGCCCGACTACTCCTCGGAGATCAGGCCCTCGCGCAGCCGGGCCAGGGTCTTGGTCAGCAGCCGGGAGACGTGCATCTGCGAGATGCCGATGTCCTCCCCGATCTGAGACTGCGTCATATTGGCGAAGAACCGCAGCATGATGATCCGCCGCTCCCGGGCGGGCAGCCGGGCCAGCAGCGGTTTGAGCGACTCCCGGTACTCCACGCCCTCCAGCGCCACGTCCTCGTACCCGAGCCGCTCGGCCAGCGGACCCTCGCCGTCCTCCTCGGCCGGGCTGGAGTCCAGCGAGCTGGCGGTGTAGGCGTTGCCCACGGCCAGGCCCTCCACCACCTCCTCCTCGCTCACCCCGAGGCACTCGGCCAGCTCCGCGACCGTGGGGGAGCGGTCGAGCTTCTGGGCCAGCTCGTCGCCGGCCCGGGTGAGGGCCAGCCGCAGCTCCTGGAGCCGGCGCGGCACCCGCACCGACCAGCTGGTGTCCCGGAAGAACCGCTTGATCTCGCCCACCACGGTCGGCATCGCGAAGGTGGGGAACTCCACGCCCCGCTCCGGGTCGAAGCGGTCGATCGCCTTGATCAGGCCGATCGTGCCGACCTGGATGATGTCCTCCATCGGCTCATTGCGGCTGCGGAAGCGGGCAGCGGCGTAGCGCACCAGCGGCAGGTTGAGCTCGATCAGGGTGTCCCGGACGTAGGTCTGCTCCGGGCAGCCGGGCGCGAGGGCCGCGAGCCGCAGGAAGAGCGAGCGGGACAGCGTACGGGTGTCCAGCGCGGCCCCGGCCAACACCGTGGTGTCCAGCACCGTCTCGACCGGCGCCTCCGCAGCGGCCGACTCCGCGACGGTGGCCTCGGTGACGGCGGCCTCGGTGACGACGGCGTCCACGATGGCGGCCTCGGCCGCCTCCAGGACCGGAACCTCCTCGGCAGGGCCGGACCCGACCGGCATCGGCGCGGCCGTGGCGACCGCCGTACCGTGGACCTCAGCGCTCCCCAGATCGACAGACATGCACCCACCCCCTCCTGACTGACCAACGGATACCACCGTGCGGCGGTTCCCCGGCTACGTCCACTGGAATACCGGAACCACGCCACCGGCAAACCCGAGTGTCGCAACACGTCACGCGATGGTAACGCGGTGCAATGCGGCGCCGGGGGCGGGATATGTCCCGGTCCGGGTGGCAATACGGTTTCAGGACTCCCAGGCGTTGCTGCTGCGCAGCCGGGCGAAGATGCGGGCCAGCAGTCGGGACACATGCATCTGGGACATGCCCAGCTCACTGCTGATCTGGGACTGGGTCAGATTGCCGAAGAACCGCAGCATGATGATCCGCCGCTCCCGCTCCGGGAGCTGTACCAGCAGGTGGCGCACCATGTCGCGGTGCTCGACGTCGGTGAGCGCCGCGTCCTCGTACCCGAGCCGGTCCAGCAGCGCGAGGCCGCCCTCGCTCTCCTGGGCGGCCTCCAGCGAGGCGGCGTTGTAGGCGCGGCCGGCGTCCAGGCAGTCCCGTACGTCCTCCTCCGGGATGCGCAGCCGGGCCGCGATCTCCGGGATGCGCGGCGTGCGGCCGTGGGCCACCGTCAGCTCCTCCATCGCGCCGCTGACCTGTACCCACAGCTCCTGGAGCCGGCGCGGCACGTGCATGGTGCGGACATTGTCCCGGAAGTACCGCTTGATCTCGCCGAGGATGGTGGGTAGTGCGTAGGTCGGGAACTGCACGCCCCGGGTGGGGTCGAAGCGGTCGATGGCGTTGATCAGGCCGATGGTGCCGACCTGGATCACGTCCTCCATGGGTTCGCTGCGGCCCCGGAAGCGGGAGGCGGCGTACCGGACCAGCGGGACGTTGACCTCGATCAGCGCGGCGCGGACCCGGTCGTGGTCGGGGGTGCCCGGGGTCAGCTCGGACATCCGTTCGAAGAGGACCCGGGTGAGGGCGCGGACGTCCAGCGGGGCGCGGCCGGCGAACGTGGGGCCGGGGGGCGTCGTGCCGGGGGGCGTCGTGCCAGGGGGTGTGGGGCCGGGGGGTGCGGGTGCGGGTGCGGTGCCGAGGGCTGTGGGCGCGGGGGCTGTGGGTGCGGGGGTCGTGGTCGGGGGTTCGGTCACCTGGAGGCGTGGTCCGCCGTCCTGCTCCGCGCCGGCGTCCGGCGCGCTGCCCTGTGCCCGCACGGACCCGCCACCCCTTCGTGCCACCTGGTCTGGGGTCGACTGCGCGTCTCGCCCTATCCGGCAAACCGGTCATAGCATCACAAGACGGGAGTAGCTGGGGCAAGTACCGGGGTTAAGCGTGTTGGTGGATTGTGCCCGGACGGCCCGCCCCCGGGAGGGCCGTCCGGCGACGCCGTCAGACCTCGATGTCGGCGATCACCCAGGTGGCGAACTCGCGCCACTGCGCCACCGCGGCCTGGTGCGCGGGGTGGGCCAGATAGGCGTTCAGCCCCTCGCGGTCCTCGACCAGGCCGTTGAGCGCGTAGTCGTACGCGATGTCCCGGGCGGTGGTGTTCCAACCGCACTCCCAGCCGCGCAGCTCCGGGATCAGCGCGCCGAGCTCCTCGAACGCCTTGGCGCCCACGGCGACGCGGTCATCGGCGTCCCGGTCGACGCCGTCATTGAGCTTGAACAGGACCAGGTGCCGGATCACGATGCCGCTCCTCGCGGAAGGGGACTGCTTGTCTCCCCGCCACGGTAACCGGCCGACCAGCGGCTCAGTTGATCAACCCGGTCATGAAGGTGCCCACCGACTTGGCCGCGCTGGAGATCCCCTTGAAGCCCACCTCCACCAGGGCGGCGGCCCGGGTGGGGGAGTTGATGATCGTGTAGAGCACGAAGATGAGCAGGAGATACATGCCGATCCTCTTTGCCTGACCCATGAACCTGCCCTGCCTCCCTGCCACGGTCCCGCAGCCCGCGGCGACCCGCTCCGTCGGCAGCCCCGGCAGCCCCGGGAAGGGCCGCCGCGGGGCGGCTGCCGCGCTCCCCGGAACGACTTGCAGCACGCAGCCTATCCACCTGACGGCCCAACGGACCCAGCTCGTTCCCCGCCCGCCTCCCGGCCCGCCGCGCCCGAAAGGGCCAAGCGTCCGCCCCGATGGCCCGCCCCGGGTGCCGCGTCCCAGGTCGTACCGCACGATGAAGACGTACCGGGGGTCTGGCAGGAACCCACCGGTACCGGAACCGGAGCCCCCGCTGTGGGACCGGCCGCCGCAGCTTCCCCCCGACGCGGCACCGGTTGTGGGACTCCGTCCCGGGGGAGCGGCCTAAGTCCCCCGAGGCCGCTCCCCTCCTGCCGCCAAGCCCCACCCCGACGCCATAGCCTCACCGGCGGGACGGCTTGCCGAACGCCCCAAGGGCAGCCCTGAACATCCGCTATGCCCGTTTCCCCACCAGCACTCGAAACCAGCACCCCACCCCGGCAAAACCCCAGGTCACCCACTCTGCTCCCCACCCACGCGGGGATGGCCTCGGGCGCAAGGGGGCATCGGCCAGTTATGTTGGGCCGTGGGCGCTCGAAGCAGCTGCCGCGCCGGGCCGGGACCTTCCCGCTCCCGCTGTCCTCGTACCGGTCTACCTCGGCGTACGGACTGCACGGACCCTGCTCCGCACCAGCACCCCCACCGGCCTGCGAGCCTGGTTCGGCGGCTTCGCCGAAGGAGTACGGACGCCGTGCGACCCCCGGCGGCCCATGCACGGGACCACCGTCTGGCGGACGACCCGCCTCGGCCGCCCACCCGTCATCTAGCCGTTTTGCCCCGCGAGTTCGGTGGTGAGGTCGACGGGGGTGGCGCGGCGGAGTTCGCGGATGAGCTGGGAGGCGAGGAGCCAGCGGGTGCCGGGGTGGCCGTAGGGCAGGGAGGCGCCCTCGCCCACCTCCTCCAGGACGCGGCCGCCGGGTCGGTAGACGCTGCCCCACACGCCCCAGAGGGAGGGCTTCCGCGACCGGACGGCCGTGTGGCGGCCGGTGAGGCTGGGGCACTGCCGGACCGCGATGCCGGCGCAGGGCAGGCACAGCGGGGGCTGGGCGGTCAGCATCTCCTCCGCGCCGCCCGCCGCCGCCAGCTCCGGCCCGGTGCGGTTCGCCAGGAACAGCCACCCCCTGGACGTACGCGACGCGGGACCGCCGCAGATCTGGCACAGCAGCTCCAGCATGGCCCGCCGCTGCCGGTCCGGATGCATCACCCGGTACACCGGCCGCCCCGCACCCACCGCCTGCGACAGACGCTCCCACAGCACACCCCGCCCATCCCGGTCCCCCGCCACCTCGCGCCGAAAGCACAACCCCCCGCCATCCGCCCGCACGGTCAACTCCCGCCACCGCACCCCCCGCTCACCCGACCACTTCGTCACGTACGGCACCACCGTCGGCCGGGACAGCGACTGGGAAGGTGCAGAGGTATGAGCAGGCATGAGCGTCTCCATTGACGTCGAAGGTGGTCGGCCCGGCCGGCCCTGCGGACGGCACCGGGCCCGTTGATAAGGGGGCCAGGGCGGTGGGGACTCATCCGGCCCGTTCGAGCCAGAGCACGCCGCCGGCCTGCCGGACGTGCTTCGCGATCTCGTCCCACTCCTTGGCCAGCGGGGAGACGGCGGATCGGCTGGTCACCAGGATCACGGAGGCTTGTCCACTCCGTACCTGTTCGATGGCGTCGCGCAACCACCGCCGCTTGAGCGGTACCCCGGCGCCGTCCTGGTCGTGCGCCACGCCCACGACGAGCCAACGGCGCGCGTTCGCCACCAGGAGCGCGCGCTCCACGGTTCGCTTCGACTGCTCGCCGGGCAGCGAGTTGACGTAGATCACCGCGCGACTTCCGATGGGCGGCGGCGACTCGCGGTCGTCCAGCCCCGCCTTCCCGTCGTCTTCTCCCTGCCGTTCGACCCGCTGAGCTGCTGCGTTCACAGCGCCACCTCTCCAGTCGTTGCCATCGGGGCCGCCCCGGGCGACGAAACCGACGCGCTCCAGGAGAGGGCGGCAGCCACGATCGCGGCGGCCATCGACCATTGGGGCGCGACAAGGTTCCGGCCGTAGGAAGGGCTTGGTGTACAGCCAGGTACGGCTTGCTCACTTAGAATTACGTGATCCAAGTCACCATGGCAACCCGTTCCAGAGAATCGGGAAGATTCCCACTCGTACGGGCGACCAGCGTCGAACCTCGACGCCCACGGTGGCGCGGAGGCCGTCCACACCGGCAAACTGACACATGACCAGCAAGGAGAAGACCCATGGCCGCACCGACTGTCCGCCGACGCCAGCTCGGTGGTCAGCTGCGCAAGCTCCGTGAGGAATCGGACTTCACCCTCGCGGAGGTGGAGGCCCGGACCTCGGTCAAGGAGACGCGGCTGTCGCGCATCGAGACGGCCCGCCTGGGCATCAAGGCCGGCGACCTGGACGAACTCCTCGACCTCTACCGGGTCGAGGACCGCGAGCGGCGAGACTTCCTGCACACGCTCGCCCGCGAGGGATCACGACGCGGCTGGTGGCAGACGTACTCGGATGTCCTGTCCACCCGGTACATGGATCTCATCACCCTGGAGGCGGACGCCAAGCAGATCCGCACCGTCCAGATCAGCCTCATCCCCGGGTTGCTCCAGACCTCGGCCTACGCTCGCGGCATCATCGAGGTCATGCGCCTGGACGAGACGGCCACCACCGTCGACGCCCTGGTCGAGGTCCGCATCGCCCGGCAGAACGTACTCACCCGCCCGCAGCCCCTGAGCTTCTGGGCGGTGATCCACGAGGCCGCCCTGCGGCCCCGGTTCGCCAGCCAGGACACCATGCGGGAGCAGCTTCAGCGGCTGATCGACCTCTCCCGACTGCCCAACGTCAACATCCAGATCCTCCCGGCGGAAGCCGCACCCGGACCCTGGATGGGCGGCCAGTTCAACATCCTCACCTTCCCGGCGCCCGGCGATGACATCGTGCTGACCGAGGACTTTCTCAGCACCACGTACATCGAGGACGAAGGGACGGTGACCCGGTACGGAGAGGCGTTCCAGAAGATCACGGCGGAAGCCCTGCCCCTGGATGCGTCGCTCGCCTTCATCGCCAAGCAGAGGGACATGATCCTGTGACCAGCAACCACATCCCCGACGCCTCCGCCCTCACCGGGTGGACCAAGTCCAGCCACAGCGACAGCGGCGGCGACTGCGTGGAAATCGCCCGCCACCACGACGGGTTCGCCATCCGCGACTCCAAGAACCCCACCGGCCCGGCCCTCTCCTTCACCGCCGCCGAACTCCACGCCTTCCTCGCCGCCACCAAGACCGGCGAATTCGACACCCCCTGACCCGCCCCGCCCCCACCCGACGGCTCCGGTTCTGGACGCCCCCGGCCTCCAGCGCCGGAGCCGCTTCTCGGTGCGTGGCGACTACCCGCGATCCTTCGCATCGTCGATCACTGCCGGGGGATTCAGGTCCGTGCTGACCTGTCCGCCGAGCGTCATCACATTGAGAGTGGCCGAGTTCTCATTGGATATCACCTTCTCGACCCGCTCCACGAGCTTCTTGAAGGAATCCCCGTCCGACAGGTTCACGTACGGCCCCACTCCCGTCTGGAAGTAGACCCGCTCATGTCCGAGTAGCTGCTCGGTCGACCGGTAGTTCTTCCACTGCTCCCGATAGCGGTAGACGCTTTCAAGGGACACCGAGGCGACCACGACCAGGCTGAGGAGCGTGGCAATATACCTGGAGACCGGCAGGTCCAGGTTCACGAAAACGGGCACCAGCGCACCGCCGACCACGGAAATCGTGCGCATCCGCAGGTGCATGGCCTTTGTCTTGACGGCCTTTACGTCATACCACTTCTGGTATTGGGCCAACCTGCTGTCCAGGTATTCCTGTGGTGTCATGGACCCGAACGGCGACGTACCGACTTCCAGCGCCTCGCTCAAATCGGACACCTCTGCTCCTGTCACCCGGGCTCGGCCCGCAAGCCGGCGCCCCCGCCCGCCTGCCGTCGTCCGACACGGTAGTGGAGCGGTCCCACCCAGCACGAGACCGGTCGCGTCGGCAGCAGCTGGGCCGACGGGCCCAGGAAGCAGTGAAGCCCCGTCCGGGTGGGCGGGGCTTCGGTGGCGGTAGCGGTGGGATTCGAACCCACGGTGGAGTTGCCCCCACACACGCTTTCGACGTCCGCACCTTGCCCTATCGGGGATCCAATCAGCCGTCTGCCGTGATCCATAACTGTCCGGCGCCGTTCATTTCCGCAGGTGAGCAGGGTGTTGGTGCGGAGTAGTAGTCACTGCCGGACGCTACCGAACGTAGTTGGATGAGAGCACGGATAGGGCTGGAGGAGTTGGGCCTCCCCGGGAGACTATGGAATGTGAGTGAACGTCAGGTGATGGTTGAAGGGGAGTACTTGCTGAGGTAGTCCTTGAAGACAGCCGAGGAGACGTGGTAGTCAGCACGGCCACTCCTCCTCCCCCACACGGACTTGCCGCCGTCGAGGTGCTTGTCCATGTCCCAGGATTCGGCTAGTGCCTTGACCAGGAGCAGACCGCGTCCGTGTTCGTCCCGTTGGGGCGGGCGCCGCTGATCCTGAGTGAGACGCTCTCTCGCCGCCTGGGCCGGATGGTCACTCTGGAAGAGACCGGTTTGGCGGCTTCGTCCTCACCGGAACGGGACGTGCCGGACTGGCGGGTGGATACGCTGGCCGCGCTGATCGACCTCGGGAGAACCGACGTGGACATGGATCGCAGGCATGCCCTGGCCACCACCGCCTACTCGGTGGCGGCGCTGGCCCTCCCCGGCATGCGGTGGTGGACGCGCATGGCCGAGCAGGGCGCAGACCGCACTTCTCCCGGAGCGCGGAACGTTGGGCCAGGGGACCTGGAAGCCGTACGGGACATGGTTTCGGTCTTCTCCCGTGTCGACCAGCGACGCGGCGGCGGCCACGTTCGCACCGCCGTAGTCCAGTACCTGACCTCGGATGTCGCCGGCTATCTGCGTGGCAGCTTCCCCGACGACCGGGTCCGCCGCGAGATGTTCTCCACGGCGAGCGAACTGTCCTACCTCGCGGGCTGGATGGCGTTCGACAACGGGGAACACTCCGTTGCGCAGCACTACTTCACCGCAGCCGTGAAGCTCGCCGCCGAAGCCGACGACCCGCCCATGGCCGGCCATGTGCTGCGAGCCATGTCACACCAGGCCCTCGACCTCGGACACCCCCGCCAGGCCCTGGACCTGGCCGCCGCCTCCGTCGAAGGCCGCCGGTACACCCTCGCCGGCCCGCGCGAACGGGCCCTGCTCGGCGTGGTGCACGCCCGCGCCCTCGCGGCCACCGGGCAGAAGCACGCCGCCGGCGCGGCCCTGCTCCGAGCCGAGAAGGACCTTTCCGCCGCCGAACCAGGCAGTGACGAGCCGCCCAGGGTCTTCTTCTTCGGGGAGGCCAGCCTGGCTCATGAGACGGCATGCACCCTGCGTGACACCGGCGACCTGTCGGCGGCCGCCCGGGAGTTCCGCCGCAGCGTACGCACACGCAAGGCGGCGGCGTTCACCCGCACCCACGCCGTCACCCTCGGCTACCTCGGAAATGTGCAGGCTCGCCAGGGCAACGTCGAAGAAGCCTGTGCCACCTGGTCCCGTGCCCTGGACATGATGGACGGCATCCACTCCGACCGGACCCGCCAGACCGTCGTCGACATGCGCTCGGTGCTCTCCCCTTTCCGGCAGCGCGGTATGCGCGCCGTTGCGGAACTGGACACCCGCGCAGCCTCCTTCCTGGCCGGAAGAGCCTGACAGCGGCCGATGATCCCGGAAGGATGAGAAGGCGGCATCCGCCGTCGCCAGCCCGGTTCGGAAACCATGAGAGGGCACACCATGACTGGCCAGTCGTTCCAGGTCGAACCGATCGCCCACGTCGTCGGAGGACGCGACGAACCGACCGATGACTACTGGGGCGGCACTCACTCCATCATCCGCATCGACGGCTCCCGGTTTGGCACCGACGCGGTGGCCGGCTTGGAGGACTTCTCGCACCTGGAGATCGTCTTCCGTTTCCACCTGACCGACCCCACCGACCTCAATCTCGGCGCCCGCCGTCCGCGGGACAACCCCGACTGGCCGCAGGTCGGGATCTTCGGCCACCGCAACATGCGTCGGCTCAACTGGCTCGGCGTCTCCCGCTGCCGCCTCCTCAAGGTCGAAGGTCTCGACCTCCACGTCGAGGAACTGGACGCCGTCGACGGCACACCCGTGCTCGACATCAAGCCCTGGTTCGTGGAGTTCGGCCCGCGAGGCGACGTGCGGCAGGCCGAGTGGACCACCGGGATGCTCGGCGACTACTTCGCCACACCGCCCGGGAACTGAGGCGGCCGGCGATCCGCCGCAGGAGCCGACAAGGTCAACTGAGACCAAAGCTGAGGGTGGAGTGACGAAGGGCCCCGACCGGTGATGGTCGGGGCCCTTCGTCGGTGCTGCTCAGTGGCGGTAGCGGTGGGATTCGAACCCACGGTGGAGTTGCCCCCACACACGCTTTCGAGGTCTGAGTGCCACCGTCCAGCGGGGTTCGTGGACGTTCCGCATGCAGGTGGGAAGGGGTGGGCAGTTGCTCGGTGTACCCCGCTGAACGGGGGTGAATGAGACCACAACTGAGACCACTGAGGTGCCGCGTGGGTCTGTCAGGACTTGGCGTCGGCACGCTTCGCAAGGGCCGTGAGTTCCGGAGACGCGGAGCGTCCGGCGATCAGGACAAGCTCCCGGATCGCGCCCCTGGCGGCAACGTGGGTGTGGATCATCTCCGGTGCAAGCTCCTCCGCTGCCAGGAGGCAGTCGAGGGCTTCCCCGGTTTGACGCCGCTGACCGTAGGCGCGACCCATGTCCATCAGGAGCCGGGCGCGCCGCTCGATGGAGAGGCTGGCCGCGTCGATGCGGGTGCCGATGTCGATGGCCTCTCCGGCGTCCCCAAGATCGACTGCGGCCGATACGGCCTGGATCTCGACGTTGGTCGGGCCGAACTCCAAGTCGAAGTCGTTGCGGTCCTCCCCGATGCGCTGCGCGACCTGCCGGGCCTGGTCGATCTCCTTCCGTGCCGCAGTCCGCGACCCGGCCCGCGCGTGCACCAGAGCGAGTACGAGGTGCAGGGAGCCGAGGACCGAGAGAGCTTCGGCCGAGTCGTTCCCACGGTCCACGTGCCGGGAGAGTGCGTTGGCCGCCGTGGCGGCACAGTGCTCGGCCTGGTCAAGGTGCTTGAGCCGCACGAACGCCTGAGCCATCCGGAAGACTCCGGCGAACACCTCCAGCGGCTGGCCCGACTCCTCCGCCGCGCGGATGGCCCTGTCCGCTGCGACCCACGCCGCATCGGGTTCGTCCTGCCGCACGAAGGCCGCTGCCAGGGCTTGGTAGGTCCGCCCGAGCATGCCCCAGAGTTCGGGCTGCTGCTCCGGCACGGCGGTCCGTACCGCTCGTTCGAGGCGCGGGACCAGTACGCCGAGTGAGGCGCTGAGTTCCGCGAACCGGTTCGCGTGGGTCAGCTCCCACACCCGGTCCACGGCGTCTCTGAGAACTGCGGTGTCCACCACGGCCGGCGGGGTGTCGTTGCCCAGCAGGACTTCTGGCACCGGGTAGCCGGAGATCACCAATCGGGCCTGGTCAAGGTCGTTCGGCTCCTCCGGGGCTGATACGGGGGGCTCCGGCGCGGTCGGCGCGTCCGGTCGCAGGACTTGGAGTGACACGCCCAAGCCGTCAGCCAGCAGTCGGAGCACGTCGAGCCGGTTGACGGGCTGTACGCCGCGCTCCACCTGGGACAGCCAACTGGCGGTCCGGCCGATCTCCGCTGCCAACTCCTTCTGTGTGAGGCCGCGCTGTTCCCGCAGCTCAGCGACACGCGCGCCGAAGACGCGCCGATCCCCCTGCGTCATTCGCACACCGGGCCCTTCCCCGTCTCTGCTTCCACAAAGGTGACCTGGAGTCCTGTCAGGTACTGCTCCCGCTCGGTCAGGAAGCGCCTGGTGTGGGGCTGTTCCTCGTGTGCCTCGAAGGCGGAGCGGTCCCGGTACAGCTCGTAGAACACCCGCACGTTCGGCTCGTTGGCCACGGAGTGCACGACGTAGGCCAGGGTGCCCTCCTCCTGTCGGATGCCGACCAGGGTGCGGCCGACCAAAGCGTCGAAGCCCGTCGCCGCCGCTTGGTCGCGTAGTTCGAATCGGACGATCAGTCCATAACCGCTGCTCATCATGCCTCCGGTGTGGTCGCACCAAGCTTCGCAGATGCGTAGCAGCGCTGCTAGTAACAGTTTCTCTTGACTCGCAGTTTCTCTGTGAGTATCTTCGTGATGTGGCCAACACCAGCGGTGAAAACCGCAGGTGAACGGCTTGATTTGGGCATCTCTGCGCCTTGAGAGAGCCCACTTGTGCACGAATGCGCCCGGCGGGAGTCCTCCCGGTGGGTGAAGGGGCTCCGGACAGGTGGAGCCGAGGTTCCCGGCGCCTGGGCAGTCCGGAGGGATGAGACCGAAAGGTCACGTCGTCTCGCCTGAGACGGAAGCGCGCTTCCGAAGGAGACGGCATCAGCGGCTCTGCGCCACCGGGTGACCGGGCGGTGCGGGGCCGCGCTGAGCGAGTGTCTTTGGTCCCCGATCCGCGCCTGTCTGTGGCGGGTCGGGGGTCATGGCCGCTCGACCAACGAGTGGTCCCGGCCCATGAGTCGGGGCGGCTGCATCCCGGCCAAGGAAACAGCAGCCGCCCCGCTCCGGGCCGATCCGACCCGTGAAGGAGTTCGACCCGTGAAGTCGATTGTTGCAGGACAACATGCCGCTTCGGCGGCGGAGTTCGCTGAGCTGGCGCTCGGTATCGACGTGGAGCTGTTCACCGGCCCGGTGGGCGGGGAGTCCCCGACCGAGCGGGCGGCGCGGTTGGACGTGGCGGACGCGGTGTTGGCGGACCTGCGCCGGGAGGACCCGGAGCTGGCCGCGCACGCCGTCGACCTGCTGGACAGCGCACCGGTCCCGCTGCTGCGGCGCCCGGCGGTCATCGCCCGGTGCGAGTCCCGGTCGGCGGTGGCGGCATGAGCGCCATCGACGACCAGGCGGCCCGTGCCGCTGCCGCTGCTGCCGCCGCCGCGAAGGCGGAGGCTGACCGCCGCGCCGCCGCTGCCGCTCTCCAGCGGGCCGCCGCCGCGCGCGCCAAGCTCCCCGGAGGTGGAAAGTGACTTGCCTCTCGGTGGTGCTCACGGCTGTGCCCGTGGTGCTCACGGCTGCCGTGTCCGTGCTCACGGGCTGCTCATCGCGCCGGGGCGGGTGGTCCGGGTGATGGCGGCGATGACGGCCGAGCAGGTCCGTTCGGCGGAGCGGGCACTGAGCGTCGGCACGTGGGCGATCACGTTCGGCGCGGTGCTCTACAGCGTGCTCACGGTCACCCCGTTGATGAGCGGGCACACCCCCAAGGGCTGGGGCTGGACGGCCCCGATCCTGCCGCTGGTGGTGGACGCGGCGGTGGTGATCGTGGTCCGGATGGACAGCACCCTGGCCCGGCTCGGCGGGGACGGCGGCCGGTGGCCCGGCGTGCTCCGGTGGATGACCGGGACCATGACGGTTGCCCTGAACGTCGGGCTCAGCGCCCTGGACCACGACCTGGTGGGCGTGGCGGTCCACGCGGTGGCGCCGCTGCTGCTGATCGTCACGGCGGAGACCAGCTTGGCCTACCGCCGGGCGATCGCCACCGCCGTGAGCGCCCGTGAGCACGCCGAGCGCACCGAGCGGGAGGACCGGGAACGCCGGGCCGAGGAGCGGCAGCGGCGGGCCCGGGAGGAGCGCCAGGCCGAGCAGGACGCGGCCGAGCGCCGGGAGCGCGAACGGCGGGAACACGAAGCGCGGCTCGCCCGTGAGCAGGCGGCGGCCGAGCGTGAGCGCGAGCGCGAGCAGCGTGAGCACGAGGCCCGGATGGCCCGTGAGGAGCGCGAGGAGCGGGAGCGTCGGGAGGCTGTCGAGCGGGCCGAGCGTGAGCGGCTGGTGAGCGAGCGTGAGCGTGAGGCCCGGGAGCGTGAGCGCCGTGAGCGTGAGCGTGAGCAGCAGCGGCGGGACCGTGAGCGTGAGGCCCGGGAGGCCGCCGAGCGGGAGCGCCGGGAGGCCGAGGAGCGGGAGCGTCAGGTGCGGCGGGAGCTGCTGTCCGGCGGGCCGGCCGCCGAGAAGTTGCCGGAGGGCCGGGCGCGCATGCTCGTCGTGGCCGCGTACGCCGAGGGCCTCCCGCAGCGGCAGGCCATGGAGCTGACCGGCTGGTCCGCCGGGTGGATCGCCGCCCGCTACCAGGAACTGCGCGACGACGAGCAGACCGCGCCGCTGGCCCTGGTCCCGTGACCGGCTACCCCGACTTCGACAAGGACACCCTTCATGTCTGTTGACCTCGACCGGGCGGCGCGGTTCGCCGCCTCCTACGCCCTGCTACGTGCGGCGGCCGACCTGGCCGACCACTGGGTGCAGACCGACCACCAGGCCACCACCAAGGGCCAGCACGCCGACTCCGACCGGGGACACAGCGCGGCGGCCGGGCGGCGTGCGTGTGCGGCGCACTGCGCTTCTCTCACCGCTGTTCAGGCCGCCGCGCTGCTGCTGGGCACCCGCGCCCTGGGTGTCCGGCTGCGTCCGTCGCGGGCGGTGGCCGCGCTGGCCCTGTCCGCCGCCACGCACTACGTGGCGGACCGCCGCCGCCCGCTCCAGCGCTTGGCCGAGGCGACCGGCAAGGCGAAGTTCTACGCCCTGGCCGACCACGGCCTGTGCGGCTCCTACCTGCTCGACCAGGCGTGGCACCACGGGTGGGAGACCGCCGCCGCGCTGGTCGCGGCTGCATGACTGACGAACGCGGGGCCGGACGCTTGCTGGCCACCCGGCCCCGCTCCTCTTCGAGAGAGGTGTCACCACGATGACAGACACCGTCGCCGAGCGGGCCGCAACCCCGCAGGCGCCCCCGACCGAACCCCCTGCCGCCGCACCCGCAGGTGCGGCAGCTACCCCGGCTCGGGGGCACACCCCGGGCGGGCTTCCCGCTGTGCCGCTGGCGCTGACCACCGCGAACTCGGTGGTCGCACTGGCGTCGGCCGCGACGCTGGCCACCGGTCCGGTGGCCGTGCTGGCGGCCGGTGCGGGGGCCGCCGCCTCCGCTGTCCTGGCCGCGCGGACCGCCCGCGCGGCACGGACCCTCGCCCGCACCTCCGCCACCCGGCGCACGGCGGACGGACGGGTCTCCGGCGGGCCGCACACATCCCGCCTTCCGGAGAGTGCGGCTCGGGGCGTGCCCCGGCAGGGCCGCCCCAGCGCCACCCCTCCCACGGCCACCGCCGGACGGGGCACCCGCCCCCCGGTCAGGAACGGGGGCCCGGCAGCGGTGCGCGGCGCCGCAGGCCCTGCCCACCGTCCCGGTGCGGTGGACACGGTGCGGGCGCTGCGGCAGGCGGCGCGGCAGGAGACACCGACGCGGCAGGGCCGCCGGCTTCAGGCGAGCGCGGACCGGCGGCAGGCCGCCGACGCCCGGCGTGCTGCCGGGCGGCAGGTCCGTGACCTGCGGCACGCCGGGCGCGGCCCTGCCGCCAAGGCTGCCGCCGCGCCGCTGCGTGCGGCCCGCCGTGCTGCGGGTCGAGCCGCCGATCGGGCCCGCGACCGTGCCCGTTCGGGCCGCGACCGGCGCACCGCCGAGAAGGTCACGGCGGTGCGCCGGCTGCGGCGCACGCTCAAGGCGCGCCGGGCGGCCCGCGCGTCGCTGCTGCGCTCGGCCGCCCGGTTCCACGCCCGCCGACTGCTGGCCGCAGCCCTGGCCGCCCCGGTCGGACTGCTCGGCGTCCTTGCCACCCTGATCGGCCGTCGCATGGGCTGGTCGTGGATGGTCCACCCCGGCCGCCGCCTCTACCGCCACTTGGTCGACCAGGCCCGGCAGGCACGGGCCGAACGGGACGCCGCCATACGGGGCGACCTGTGCCAGGCCGAGACCGACGCCGACGCCAGCGACGCCGGCGAGGCGCCGGGGCGGGTCGCGGACACCGTGCCCCGCGCCCCGAAGAACCACACCGCCCACCAGCCCCAGGGAGAGCCCATGTCCGGCTTCGACTTCTCCGACGCCGCCACCGAGATGCACGCCGCCGCCCTGTCCTACGAGCCCGACGGCATGATGCAGGTCCTCGCCGCCTTCGAGACCATGCCCGAGGCCCTGACCACGATCGCCAACACCTTCGGTGTCATCGCTGAGCGCTCCGACAGCGAATTCCCCCTCGACAAGCTGGTCGGGGAGGCCCTGAACGAGGTCTACAACCTCCTCATGCAGGCCGCCACCGCCTCCGAGGAAGTCGTCAAGACGTTCCGCGCCGTCCATGAGGCGGACATCGCCCGGCTGGAGGACCCCCGCGCCGGCGAGGAGAAGTGGGACACCACCGCCAACGACGAGTAACCCGCGCGACGCACCGCTGTGGGCCGCCCCTGGCCTTTCCGGGGGCGGCCCGCCCCTTCCCCGCCCTTTCGCCTGTCCTGTCCGGGAGCCAGCATGGCCGCACAGCCGCACCGCCCCCTGAACCTGACCAACATCCCGCCCTCCAAGACCGCCGCCCGGCCGAAGACCCGCCGGTCGGCCGGCACGGCCCTGCCGTCGCTGGACTGGACGGCCGGGCACGGCCCGATCACCGGGGCCCTGTCCGCCGCCACCGGAGCCGGCGCGGTCGCCCTGCTCGGCGCCGCCACCTCCATGCCGCCCGGCTGGCCGATGCTCGTCGGCACCGCCGGAGCCATCGGTCACGGCGTCGGGCACAGCATCCGCCGCCGCCTCACCGCCCGCACCGCCGTCACCCGCGCCGCGTCATGGCTGCTGGCCGGGGGCTGGACCGCCTGGGCGATGGCCACCGACCCCCTGACCTGGGCCGCCGCCGGAACCCTGGCCACCCTCGGCGTCGGGATCGGCGCCATGGCCACCGGCGCCACCATCCACGAAGAGGCCGCCGAGGAGGAGCGGATCAGCACGGAGGCCAAGACCCTGTCCAGCCGCCTGGACGGACAGCGGGAAGCCGTCGCCCGGGAATGGGCCGACCGCGTCCGGCGTGTGACCGGCGTGGAGGTGCACGTTTTCGCGGTCGAGTTCTGGAAGACCGGCGCCGGGTTCTCCCTGGCCGCCGAACTCCCCGGCTCCGGCGCCACCTGGGACCGCATCGCCGCCGCCGCCCGCGCCCTGGCCACCGACGCGCGCCTGCCGCTGGGCTGCACCGTCTACGTCGAAGAAGGCGACCGGCAGGGCCGCGTAGTCCTCGACATTGCCACCAAGAACATCATGGCCCAGGACCACCCCTACCCCGACGACTACACCGCCCTGTCCATCCTCACCGGCATCCCCTGGGGACTGCTCCCCAACTCCGATGTCGTGGAAGTCCTGCTGCGCGAGGCGTGCGCGCTGATCCTCGGGCCGCCCGGATCGGGCAAGTCCACGTTCATCGATGTCGTCCTGGCCGGGTTCGCCCGCTGCACCGATGTCGTCACCTGGGTGGTCGACCTCAAGGCCGGAGCAGCGGGCATCCCCTGGGTGCGGCCCTGGCTGGAGGCACAGGGCCGGATCGCCCCCAAGCCCGGTGCCGCCCCGGCCCCGCCGGGCACCCGCCCCGGTGTCGACTGGATCGCCTCCACCCCGGCCGAGGCCCTGCGGATGTTCCAGGCGGTGCTGGCCGTGAACGCCGCCCGGCAGCGCGAGTACCAGGGCCTGATGGACGAGCAGGACACCACCCTGCTTCCCGTCTCCCCGGCTCTCCCGCAGATCCAGATCGTGGTGGACGAGGGAGCGGAGCTGCTGTCCACCCCCGACTTCCGCGACCCGGTCATGAAGCAGCTCAAAGAGCTGGTCGGCAAGTCCATGCGGACCACCCGCGCAATGGGCATCCGGCTGGTCCTCACCGCCGTGGACGGCAACGTCTCCGCCCTGGGCGACACCTCCGTGCGCAAGTTCTCCCCCGTCGGGGTCGCCCTCACCTCCGGCGAGTCCAGCGGCAACAACCTCGCCAAGCTCTTCCCCCGCGCCAAGGTCGACACCCGGCAACTCACCGCCAAGGGAACCGGCGTCATCGGCGCCGCCGGAGCGGACGGCTTCGCCCCCACCGGGTTCAAGGGCTGGCGTACCTCCCCCGCCATGGTCCGCGCCGTCTCCCTGGCCACCGACCGCCGCCGCCCCGTGCTGGACGAGGTCTCCGCGCGCGCGGCGGGAGAGGACTACGCCCGCCGCTGGGAGGAGGACCGCGCCGGATGGCTCTGGACCGCCATCCCGGCCGCCACCCGCGACGACAGCACCGGCGGCAGCACGAACACGGCCCCCACCCCGCAGCGGCCCGCCCGCCCCGGGGGACTGAACCTCTCCTACCAGCGCCCCGCCGCCACCGACCCGGGGCAGGACGACGCCGACACCCTTGCCGACCGGCTCATGAAGCAGATCGACATCGTGTACGGCACCACCGACGAACCCCCGGCCCGCACCGACCGGCCGCAGGAGCCCGCCCCGACCGCCCCGACCGGGCCGGCCGGGCCGGACTGGCTCCCGGACGCGCTGGACGCGATCGAATCCGCCGGCGCGGCGGGCCTGAAGGTCTCCGCCGTCGCGGACCTGGTCCGCCGCGACCGCAAGACTGTCCGCGCCGCCCTCCAGGCCGCCGTCGAACGGGGCTTCCTGGTCTACCGCGACAACGGCCCGCAGTCCGTCTACGTCCACCCCGACCACGCCTGAACGGCACTGACAGCTACCGAGTACCGGGTAGTGGGAAAAACGCCCCACTACCCGGTACCGCCCCACAGGTGGCCCCCAGGGCCCCTCACGGGGCCATTTCCCCCGGGTTCCCCAGTACCCACTACCCGGTACCCACTACCCAGTACGGCCACGCTCCGTAACCACGCGCGGCCCGCCCCACGCTGCCCGGGAGGACACCCGTGGACCCCTACCGCGACCACCCCGCCACCCTCGCCCGCACCGACCAGCACCCCACCGCCACCGCCTACCTGATGCCCCGGCAGGACACCGACCGCACCGTCCTCCCGGCCGGCCTGACCCCCGAACAGGTCGCGCTCCTCCTCGCCCTCACCCACCACAACCCCGCCCCCGCACCGCCCGCTCCCGCACCGCCAGCCGCCGTCGTGGACACCCGCGTCTCCGGCCGGGCCAAGGGCGCCGCCCTGGTCGCCGGGGCCGGCGGGACCGGGATCGGCGCCGCCGCCACCGGCATCGGCTACGGCGCCGGGATGATCTCCACCGCATCCGGAGGGCTCATGACCGCCGCACTCGCACTCGCCATCGGCACCGGCTCCCTCACCACCGCTGTCCTACTCCTGCGCGGGGCCCTGAACCGGGACGGACACCGCACCGACCCGGCCGCCCCCCGCCCCGGCGAGCAGCCCCCCGCGCCGCAGACGCACATCACCCAGAACATCCACTCCCACGGCATGTTCGGCCGCTCCAACGGCACCATCCACCACCACTGACCACACCACCCTCGGCAGCGCAGAAGGAGAACCACCGTGCTCATCACCGTCTCCCCCGCGTCCCTGCTCACCGCGATATCCGCCCTGCTGGTGTGGACCCGCCGCGTCAGCGCCACCGCCGCGCTGATCGTGTGGCTGTCCGGCTTCACCCTCGCCACCACCGGCCTGGCCGGACCCGTCAACGCCGCCCTCACCGCCGTGGTCAACGCCTTCAGCCGCCACCCCGGAGCCCACTGAAGCCCAGTCAGGCGACACGAAACCCCGCAGCAGCCAGCCAACCTTGCCGGGCGCGTCCGGCTGCTGCGGGGCGAATCCGATCCGTACACACAAGACCGGAGACACCAGCATGCCTCACTTCACCCTCGGTACGCTCGCCCTCATCGACGACGCCGACGACCGTGACCGGTCCTCGGACGGCGATTCCCGCTATGGCGCCTACCTCGCCCTGCACGCCGCCGAGTTCCACGACGGCGGGCCGCTCGGCGCGGTCGAGTTCGCCCGCACCGTGTGGTGGATCGCCACCAGCCCGGTCATGTCCCCCGGCTACGTCCGCATCCGCCCCGACCTTCACAGCCTGGCCCCGGTCATCACCGACGACGGACTCGCGCTCCGCATCGACGTCCCCGTGCGCCACCACGCCCTGGCCCACCGCCCCACCGGCAGCACCGGCGACTGGCAGACCGACCCCTGGGACCGCAGCGGCAACCCGTGGCCGCGCCTGACCGAACCCGGCACCCACCGCCACCCGGCCCTGCTGCTGACCGCCACCCTCCTGATCCCCGTCCCCGACAGTGTTCTGACCGTCCCGACCGCGCACCGCCCCGGCCCCGCCCTCACCCGCCAGGCCAAGCACGCCGTCAAGGCGCTGGTCCGGCACGCCAACGCCCACGCCCACCTGGTGGACGACCTGGCCGGGGAGGCGCGGTGAGCGCCGCTCTGTTCGCCGCCGCGCGTCCGGCGGCCGGGTGGCTCCCGGCCCGGCCGTGGAACGGCCTCACCGTGCTGGACGCCTACTGCTGTGCGGGCGGTGCCGGGATGGGCTATCACCTGGCGGGGTTCCGGGTGTTGGGCGTGGACATCATCGACCAGCCGAACTACCCGTTCGCGTTCGTGCGGGGTGACGCGGTCGCGTTCATCGCCGGGCACGGGCACGGTTTCGACCTGGTCCACGCCTCCCCGCCGTGCCAGCACGACTGCACCCTGACGGCCGGGACGAACGCCGCCCGGGGCGGCCGGTATCCGGATCTGCTGGAGCCGACCCGGGCCGCGCTGCGCGCCGCCGGGCGGCCTTGGGTGATTGAGCAGCCGCCGGGCCGGGCCACCGCGCGGATGCGGGTGGACCTGTGTCTGTGCGGCGAGATGTTCGACCTGGCCGTCATCCGGCACCGCAACTTCGAGCTGGGCGGCTGGTCGATGGTGCGGCCCGTGCACCGGCCGCACCGGGGCAGGGTCGCGGGGATGCGCCACGGCCGGTGGTACGAGGGACCGTACGTCGCCGTGTACGGCGAAGGTGGCGGCAAGGGCACCGTCGCCCAGTGGCAGGCCGCGATGGGCATCGGCTGGACCGACGTGCGCCGCGAGATCGCCGAAGCCATCCCACCCGCCTACACCGAGCTGATCGGCACCCGGGCCGCCACCCACCTGACCACCGCCGCCGGCACGGCCGTGCGGGAAGAGGAGGTGGCGGCATGACCACCACACCCACCGAGCCTGCCCCGGCCCCGGCCGGTGTGGGGGGTCTGCGGTCGTTCTCCTTCGGCGGCGGGGTGCAGTCCACCGCAGCGCTGGTGCTGGCCGCGACCGGCCGGATCGACTTCCGGCTGTTCCTGTTCGCCAACGTCGGGTTCGACTCGGAGAACCCCGCGACGCTGGAGTACATCGAGCGGTACGCCCGCCCGTACGCCGAGGCGCATGGCATCGAGCTGGTGGAGCTGGACCGGGTCATGGTCCGCTCCGGCGAGAGGCGGACCCTGCTCGGGGAGCTGACCCGTGAGGGCTCGAAGTCGCTGAAGATCCCGGTGCGGATGTCCAACGGGGCGCCGGGCACCAGGAGCTGCACGGCGGACTACAAGATCCAGGTCATCGCCCGGGAGCTGAAGCGGCGCGGCGCCACCGACCAGGCCCCGGCCACGGTCGGGATCGGCATCTCGGTGGACGAGATCCACCGGGCCAACCGGCGGCGGTGCGAGCCGCACGAGCGGATCGCCTACCCGCTGCTGGACCTGGGCATCCGCCGCACCGACTGCACCCGGATCATCCGCGACGCGGGCCTGCCCGTCCCGCCCAAGAGCAGTTGCTGGTTCTGCCCGTTCAAACGCGCGGAGTCCTGGCACGAGATGCGCCGTAGCGAGCCCGAACTGTTCGAGAAGTCGTGCCAGCTTGAGGAGCTGCTGAACCGGCGCCGCGACCAGCTCGGCAAGGACCACGTGTTCCTGACCCGCTTCGCCAAGCCCCTGCGGGAGGCGATCCCGGACGGCGTGGACACCCTCTTCGACCTCGAAGACGACGGCGGGGAGGGGCTGTGCGACTCCGGGTGGTGCATGACATGACCCCTCGCCCGCCGCTGGCCGCCACCCCCGCGTGGCGGGCCGTCATGCACACCGCCGGCCACCGGTGCCAGTGCACCGGCCAGTGCGGCGACCCCCACACGAGGGGCGGTGGCCGGTGCGACCGCGAACACGACGGCCACAGCCACCGCCGAGGCGGCGGCACCGTCCGGCTGCTGGCCGCGCCCGCCGACCCCGCCCAGCTCGGCCTCCCGGCGCACCGCGCCGCCGCCCTCCCCGCCGGGGAGCTGGCCGCGTGGTGCCCCACCTGCCACGACCACACCCGCAAAACCGCCGCTCGTGCCGCCGAAGCGGCCGACACCAGCGCCGACGCCCTGTTCTGAACTCCTCGCGGGGGCACCCCGGCCCGCAGCGGCCGGGGTGCCTCCGCCTTCCCCGAGAAGGGAGCACCCCATCGTGAGCGCTTTCCCCGACCCTGCCCTGACCGCCGCCGCGCTGGCCTGCGCCGAGCGCGGCTGGCCGGTCCTGCCGCTGCTGCCCGGCGCCAAGCGCCCCGCCCTGCACGGCGAAACGCACTGCCCCCGCACCGGCTCCTGCGCCACCGGCCACACCAAGTGGGAGCAGCGCGCCACCACCGATCCCGCCCGCATCGAGCGGTGCTGGGCGCACGCCCCGTACAACGTCGGCGTCGCCACCGGCCCGGCCGGGCTGCTGGTCATCGACCTTGACACGCCCAAGGACAAGAGCAAGGGCAGTGCGGACATGCCTTGCGGCATGACCTACTTTCAGGCGCTCTGCGAGCGCGCCGGGCAGCCCCTGCCCGCCACCCGCACCGTGCGGACCGCCGGCGGGGGATGGCACCTGTACTTCACCGCCCCGCCCGGGGCCGCGCTCGGCAACACGGCCGGACGGCTCGGGCGGCTGATCGACACCCGCGCCGCCGGCGGCTACGTCGTCGCCCCCGCCAGCACCGTCGCGGGCCGCACCTACACCCTCACCCACGACACCGACCCTGCCCCACTCCCCGCATGGCTCACGGCGGCGCTGGCGCCCGTGCCGCGACCCGCCGGGCCGCCGGCGGCTGCCGCCGTGCCGAGGAACGCGACCGCCTACGCCGCCGCCGCGCTCCGCAACGAGACCGCCAACGTCGCCACCGCCCAGCAGGGCGGACGCAACGCCGCCCTGCTCCGCGCCGCACGGGCCCTGGGGCGGCTGGTGGCCTCCGGCGACCTGCCCCGCCATACGGTCGAGGAGGCTCTTAGGGAGGCGGGGGAAGCGTGCGGCCTGGTGCCCGGCTACTGCACCAGCGTCATCACCAGCGCCCTGAACTGGTCCATCACCCACAACCCGGGCCGCGCCGCATGACCCCCCCCGCCCCCTCCCCCCGCCCTAAGAGCCATCCCCCCACCCCCGGACCGGATGCCGAGAACGGCGCCGCGCTGCTGGACGAGGTGGAGGCGTTCCACCGCCGGTTCAACGTCTTCCCCTCCCAGGCGGCGTACGTGGCGGTGGTGCTGTGGGACGCGCACACCCACCTGCTGGACGCGTTCGAGTCCACCCCGAGGGTGGCGTTCCTCTCCCCGGAACCCGGCAGCGGCAAGACCCGCGCGCTGGAGATCTGCGAGACCCTCGCCCCCCGGCCGATGGTGACCGTCAACGCCACCCCCGCCGCCATCTTCCGCGCCGTCTCCGGCTTCCAGGGCGGCCGGCCGACGATCCTCTTCGACGAGATCGACACCGTGTTCGGCCCCAAGGCGGCCAAGGACAATGAGGAGCTGCGGGGCCTGATCAACGCAGGGCACCGCCGCACCGGGGTCTCGTACCGGTGCGTGGGGGACGGCTCCAACCAGCAGGTGCAGGCGTTCCCCTCCTACGCCGCCGTCGCCATGGGCGGGCTCGGTGACCTGCCCGACACGATCATGACCCGCTCGGTCATCATCCGCATGCGCCGCCGTGCCCCCAACGAGAAGGTGGAGCCCTTCCGCCAGCGCATCAACGAGCCCGAAGGGCACGTGCTGCGTGACCGGCTCGCAGCCTGGGCCGAGACCGTCCGCGAGCGGATCGAGGGCGCGTTCCCCGCCATGCCGGACGGCATCACCGACCGCCCCGCCGACGTGTGGGAACCCCTGCTCGCCGTCGCGGACGCCGCCGGCGGCCACTGGCCCGACCGCGCCCGCGCCGCCTGCGTCGAACTCGTCACCGCCGCCAAGGCCAACGACAAGGGCTCAGCCGGAATCCGACTGCTCACCGACCTGCGGCAGGTATTCGGCGGCGCCGACGCCCTGCCCACCGCCGCCATCCTCAACCGACTGTGGGCCCTGGACGAATCCCCCTGGGCCGATCTCGACGGCAAGCCGCTGGACGCCCGGGGCCTGGCCAAGCGCCTGCGCGAGTACGTAACCGCCGACAACCAGCCCATCAAGGCCCGCAACGTCCGCACCGGCACCGAAGTCGCCAAGGGCTACTACGCCACCGACTTGCGCGACGCCTGGACCCGCTACTGCCCCCCGCCCCCCGTGCAATCCGCTACATCCGCTACACACCCCGCTCAACCCCACCTGACCAGCACCGACGCCGTAGCGGACCCGCCGTTCACGACCCCCGTCGGTGCTGCTACATCCGCTACAGCCCTGCGCGCCGTGTAGCGGACCTATCCGCTACATCAGCCCCCATCCGCTACATCCGCTACGCCCCTGACCTGCGGTGTAGCGGATGTAGCGGAAGTAGCGGACCTGGAGTACAGGGCCCGACCCCAGCGAGGAGAAGCCGCAGTGACCATCGCCGTCCCCGAGACCCGCCCCACCGACGATCCCACCCTGCCCGTCCTCACCGTCGAGGAGGCCGCCCGCCGACTGCGCGTCGGCCGCACCACGATGTACGCCCTGATCCGGACCGGGGCCGTGAAGACCATCCCGATCGGCCGTCTCCGCCGGGTGCCTGCCGAGGCCCTGACGGAGTACGTCCAGCAGATCATGCAGCACTCCCACAACACGGCAGCCTGAGGAGAAACGACCACTTGGCAACCCGTCAGCCGAACGGCGCATCGAGCATCTACCAGGACAAGGAAGGAAACTGGCACGGCCGCGTGACCGTGGGCGTGAAGGACGACGGCACCCCCGACCGGCGACACGTCCGGGGGAAGACCCGGGCGGTGGTCACCAAGAAGGTCCGGGAGCTGGAGAGGCAGCGCGACGCCGGGAACGTCCGCAAGGCCGGGAAGTCGTGGACGGTCGCGACGTGGCTCACCCACTGGGTCGAGAACATCGCGGCGCCTTCGGTTCGGCCGAACACCCTCTCCGGCTATCGGGTGGCGGTGAACGTCCACCTGGTCCCCGGTGTGGGGGCTCACCGGTTGGAAAAGCTGGAGCCGGAGCATCTGGAGCGCCTGTACCGGAAGATGCAGGACAACGGCAGCAAGCCCGCCACCGCCCACCAGGCCCACCGCACCGTCCGTACCGCGCTCAACCAGGCGGTGAGGCGCGGCCACCTGACCCGCAACGTCGCGTCTCTGGCCACCGCGCCCCGGGTCGAGGAAGAGGAGGTGGAGCCGTACGAGGTTGAGGAGGTGCAGGCACTCCTGTTGGAGGCGGGCAAGAGCCGGAACAGTGGCCGGTGGGCCATCGCCCTGGCGCTCGGCCTCCGGCAGGGTGAGGCGCTGGGACTCCAGTGGCGGGACATCGACCTGGAGCAGGGCACCCTACTGGTCCGCCAGGCCAGGCAGCGGCCGAAGTACCGGCATGGGTGCACGGAACCATGCGGGCGGAAGCACGCCGGCCGGTGTCCGCAGCGGGTCCACATCAACGAGGACGCTGCCCTCACCAAGTCGCGAGCGGGGAAGCGGCTGATCGGCTTGCCGGATCAGCTCGTCAAGCTGCTCCTGCTGCACAAGGAGGAACAGGACCGGGAGCGGCTGGCCGCCCGGCAGATCTGGGTGGAAGGGGGCTGGGTCTTCGCTTCGGAGACGGGCCAGCCGCTCATCCCCCGAACGGACTGGGACCGGTGGAAGCAGTTGCTCAAGGCCGCCGGCATCCGTGACGGACGACTCCACGACGCTCGGCACACGGCCGGGACCATCCTGCTGCTGCTCGGCGTACCGGAGCGGATCGTGATGGAGATCATGGGCTGGTCGAGCACCGCCATGGCAAGGCGGTACCAGCACGTGACAGCCCGAATCCGCCGGGACGTTGCGAAGCAGATCGGCGGGCTCATCTGGGCGGTCGCCCAGGACTCCGCAGACGGGAAGCTGGACGGCCCGGGGGAGGGGGCTGACAAGGCCAACTGAGACCAGAACTGAGACCGGAGCGACGAAGGGCCCCGACCGGTGATGGTCGGGGCCCTTCGTTGGTGCTGCTCAGTGGCGGTAGCGGTGGGATTCGAACCCACGGTGGAGTTGCCCCCACACACGCTTTCGAGGCGTGCTCCTTTGGCCGCTCGGACACGCTACCGGGGGAGACTCTACCGGAAGGGCGGGGCGGCGTGGAAATCGTCGGGGGCGTCAGGGGCGGGGGCGGTGGGTGTCGAAGAAGGCGGTGAGGGCGGCGCCGCAGTCGGTGGCGAGGACGCCCCAGAGGACTTCGGGGCGGTGGTTGAGGCGGCGGTCGCGGATGACGTCCCAGAGGGAGCCGGCGGCGCCGGCCTTCTCGTCGACGGCGCCGTAGACGACCCGGGCCAGCCGGGAGAGGACGATGGCGCCCGCGCACATGGTGCAGGGTTCCAGGGTGACGACCAGGGTGCAGTCGGTCAGCCGCCATTCGCCGACGGCGCGGGCCGCCTCCCGGATGGCCAGCACCTCGGCGTGGGCGGTGGGGTCGCCCACGGCCTCGCGTTCGTTGTGGCCACGGCCCAGTACGGTGCCGTCCGGGCCCAGCACGACGGCGCCCACCGGCACATCGCCGGTGAGCGGGGCCAGGGCGGCCTCGGCGAGGGCGAGCCGCATGGGGGCGGCCCACCGGTCGCGTACCGGGTCGGGGCGTACGGGAGCGGCGGAGGGCACGGTCTGCATACCACCAGTGTCGGGCACCGGCGGGCCGGGCCGCCCGGTCGCCCGGGAGGCCCGGGACCGGCTACCGCACCGCCTCCAGCACCTCGCCGCAGCCCAGCGAGTCGGCGATCTCCGCCAGGGCGTCGCCCGGCACCGCCCCCTCGCCGCTCATGGCCAGCAGCTCCCGGGCCGACACACCGAACTCGGCCAGCACCTCGGTGTCGCCCAGCGGACCGGCCGGGACGCCGTCGGGGCCGACGACCGGGCCCTCGTCCTCGTCCTCGTCGTCCTCGTCGGAGTCCGAGTCGGACGCGTCCTCGTCGTCCAGCTCGGCCACCAGGCTGTCGAGGTCGTCGAGCTCGTCGCCCAGGGATCTGCCCACCAGTTCATCGGTGAGCACGATCTCCCCGTAGGCGCTGCGGGCCGCCGCGGCGGCGTCCGACACGAAGATGCGCGGGTCCTCCTCGCCATCCACCCGGATGACGGCGAACCACGCGTCCTCCTGCTCGATGAAGACCAGTACCGTCTCGTCGTCGTCGGTCGCGCCCCGCGCCAGGTCGGCCAGGTCGGCGAGGGTTTCGACGTCGTCGAGCTCGGTCTCGCTCACGCTCCACCCGTCCTCGGTGCGAGCGAGCACTGCAGCGAAGTACGCCACCAGGACACTCCCATGGTCTCGGCTGTTGGAGAGCCGGAGCGGCGGTGGCTGCCGATCCCGCCGCCCGTACCCCACAGGTGGGGAAACGGTCCGGCAGGGCCTCGGCCCGGTGGCGAACCGGCGAGAGCGCCCCCGCTCCAAGGGGAGCCCGCCTCTCGGACGCCCCAATCGGAATCGTGACAGAAACCCTGCCGCTGCGGGGGGTGTTCCGCAGCGCGTCTTCGCAGGTCGTGTCGGAGAGCACACGGGTCGGCCCCGGCGTGGCGCGGCCACGGGGCGGGCGGGGACCGGCGACGGCGCCCTTCCGGGCACCGGCGGCGGTCAGAAACGGAAGGTGCGCATCCGTGCGGCTTCACGCATTCGGCGCTCCTTGGTACGCCTCGGATGGACCCGGGCCCGCAGTTCGCGCGCCTCGGCCAGCTCGTGCAGGAAGGCCGCCCGGCGTCTGCGCCGCTCGGCGTCGGACTCGGCGCGGTCCTCCGGCGTGGCGCCGCCCGCCGGGGCCTCCTCGCCTGCCGGGGGCTCGGCTATCCGCCCGTCCTCGGCCGGACCCCCGGCTTCGGCGGCGGTACCGCTGTGACGCCGCCGGACGCGGTCCCGTCCGGACCGGCTCTGCTCAGCCATGCGATCCCCTGCGATCCGCGCGCGCTGCCGCCCGCTGTACTCCGGGTGCCCCAGGCGTTCCGACTGCCCCGCCTGCCGTCTCTGCCCGGTACGGGGGCGCGGCGGGGTTCCGACCGCGCCCCCGCCCCGTTCATACGATCAGCCTTTCCCCGTCCGGCGGTGTTGATGCCGCCACTGCGGCGGCCGGCGCCGGGACCGGGGAGTCGTACGGGTGTCCGGGCTCGGTTACTGTCTCAGTATGCGGATCCACGTCCTCGACCACCCGCTGGTCGCCCACAAGCTCTCCACGCTGCGCGACGAGCGCACCGACTCGCCCACCTTCCGTCGTCTCACGGACGAGCTGGTCACCCTCCTCGCGTACGAGGCAACCCGGGACGTCCGCACCGACGAGGTGGAGATCACCACCCCGGTCGCCGTCACCATCGGCACCCGGCTCAGCTACCCGCGCCCGCTGGTGGTGCCGATCCTGCGGGCCGGGCTCGGCATGCTGGACGGGATGACCCGGCTGCTGCCGACCGCCGAGGTGGGCTTCCTGGGCATGGTCCGCAACGAGGAGACGCTCCAGGCGTCCGCGTACGCCACCCGGATGCCGGACGACCTGTCCGGCCGCCAGGTCTACGTGCTGGACCCGATGCTGGCGACCGGCGGCACCCTGGTCGCCGCGATCCGGATGCTGATCGAGCGCGGCGCCGACGATGTGACCGCCATCTGCCTGCTGGCCGCGCCCGAGGGGGTGGCGGTGATGGAGAAGGAGCTGGCCGGGCTGCCGGTGACGGTGGTGACCGCCGCCGTGGACGACCACCTCAACGAGCAGGGCTACATCGTGCCGGGCCTCGGTGACGCGGGCGACCGCCTGTACGGCACCGCGGGCTGACCATCGGACATCCGCCGGCCGGCGCACCCTTCCCCGGGTGCGCCGGCCGCTGCGTGTGGCGGGCGGGGGCGGGTCAGCAGTGCGCGGCGGACGGCTTGGGGGACGGCTTGGTCGCGATGGTGAGCGCCTGCTCGGCCTGGGCCGGGGTGCGCAGCGCGGTGAAGCCGTCTCCGATCACCAGGTCGACCGTGCCGCCCTTGCGGGTGTCGGGCGTGGTCTTGGCGCCCGCGACATGGCTGCCGAGCAGCACCAGCGCCTTGCTGCCGGCCGGGCCGCCGATCAGCCGGGCGGACTCCTTGACCTTCTTGTCCAGCGCGGCGGTGGCGTTCCCCACCTTGCCGATCTTGAAGCCGCGCTTCTTCAGCTCGTCGGCGGTGCGGCCGGCCAGACCGGACCGCACGGTGGCGTTGTAGACGTTCACCGTGACCGCCTGCGGCTTGGGCACGGCGCCCGCCGTCGGGGCGACGCCGTCCCCGGCGGCCCGGACGGTGGGGGACGGGGAGGCGCAGCCGGCGGCGAGCTTGCCGCCCTTGCCGCCGAAGACGTCGGTGAGCTGGACCGCCCCGAAGCCGGCCGTGCCCAGCACCAGCATCGACACCACCAGGGCGACGATCCGGCGGCGGCGCTTGTTGGGGGGGACCAGCCGGGGGTAGCTGTTGCCGGTGACCCGGTACTGCTTCCCCTTCATGCCGGGGGGAGTCAACATGCTCACCGTGTGTCGCCCCCTCGCGCCGGGACAGGCTGGTCGATACGGCCGCGGGCATCGCAGAAGCCGTGGTCAACAACATAGTGCCGACCGTGCGCGAGCGTACTAAATGATCATCCCCTGGAGTATCGGGGCACCCGAAAGGATGTACAACGGAGCATAGAGGGTGTGACCGGGGACGAGGTCACTCCAGCTCAAGGACACGCGCGTGCAGTACCTGACGTTGCTGCAGGGCCGCGCGCACCGCCCGGTGCAGGCCGTCCTCCAGGTAGAGGTCACCGCGCCACTTCACCACATGGGCGAAGAGGTCGCCGTAGAAGGTGGAGTCCTCCGCGAGCAGGGTCTCCAGGTCGAGCTGCCCCTTGGTGGTCACCAGCTGGTCCAGCCGCACCGGGCGTGGGGCGACGTCCGCCCACTGGCGGGTGCTGGTCCGGCCGTGATCCGGGTACGGCCGCCCGTTGCCGATGCGCTTGAAGATCACACGGAGAGCCTACCGGTCCGGCGGGCGGCGGCGCAGCAAGGACTCCCCACCTCGACCGGCCGGTCCGCTCCCACCTGCGGTGATGTCCTCGGCTCCCGTAGTGACGCGCGAAGACGGCCGGTCGGGCGGCTGTGCCTTATGGGGTGGTTTGCAGGCGATTGCAGCTGTTGCCGCGCCAGCTCGGCCACCTCCAGTACGGCGGTCGGGCGGGTGGGCGGTCAGCCGCGCAGTGCGGCGCCGATCCGGTCCAGCGAGGAGAGCCGCATCAGGCCGTAGTGGTAGAACTCGACCTCCGGTACGCCCAGCGCGCGCAGCGCCGCCACCTTGGCCGCCAGGTTGGCCGGGCCGTCGCAGTCCTCCGCCATCGGACGCAGGATCACCGCCATGTCCTGCGGCCGCACCCCGTACCGGGCGAACGCGGTGACCTTCTCCCGCACCGCCTCCGGGGAGCGGGCGTAGCCCAGCGTCTCCACCTGGTGCACCGCCCCGGCCAGCATGGGCAGGTCGACCCCGGCGAACCGGCCGCCGCCCGGGGCGCCCGACATGAAGGTCAGCCGCATGCCGTGCTCCGCCGCGACCTCGGCCGCCTCGGCGGCCAGCGAGGTGACGGTGGCCGCCGACGCGTCCAGATAGCCGGCCAGCGCACCGCCGGCCAGCGCACCCCCGGCCGGACCATCGGGGCCGGCCGGGTCGCCGGGCTCGGCGGCGGCGTCCTCGTCCGCCAGCCGGCGGCGGATCTCGGCCCGTACCGCGTCCCGGACCTCGTCGGCGGGCACGCCCGCGCGGTCGGCCGCCGCCCGGCAGTGGTCGCAGAAGCAGATGCCGAGCAGCGTCTCCGCGACCGGGCCCAGCTGCTCGAAGTAGCGCTCGTGGTGGTAGCCGTGCCGCAGCCCGTGGAAGTGCAGCGACTCGGCGCGGACGGCGTCCACGCCATAGCGGCCCAGGTCCGCGACCAGCGTGCGGACGTACTCGCGCACCTCGGGGTGGGCCGGGCACAGCTCGGTGAGGTGGCGGTCGCCGAAGGCGTTGGCGGGGGCGCAGTCGGGGTGCCGGAAGCCGAGCCGGTCGTTGTGCAGGAAGACCGTCCAGGCGTGCAGCCGCAGCCCGCGCCGCCGCGCCTGTTCGGCCGCCTCCGCGAACGGGTCGCGGTCCCCGATGGCGGTGGACGGTACCGGGGCCAGTCGGCGGCCGCGCCAGGCGGCGGGGTCGGGGCGGAAGTAGGCGGCGCCGGGCTCCAGGTAGCGCACGACCCGGCGGGGGTTGTGCGGGAAGACGTCACGCGCCTCGTGGTAGACGGACGCCAGGGTCACCCCGCCGACGCCGGCCCGGTCGGCCAGGTTGCCGAAGAAGTCGTCCGGCCCCTCGTCCAGCAGGTCGGTGGCGAACGCGAGAACGGACGACTCCACGGTGCGGCTCCGGCGGTGAGGCGGGCGGGCGGCGGTGCCCGTGAGGGCTACTGCCGACGGATTGGTCTATACCTTAGCGGTCGGCCGGGGGCGGTCGCCGGGGGTGAGGGGGCGGGGGTCGGGGTCGGTGGCGGCCCGGTTGTCAGTGGTCGCCGCTAGCGTCCGGAGGGACCACACCGGACGGTGGGAGGGGTACGGCCATGAGGTTTCGCATCGAGCGCGGCGCACTGGCGGACGCGGTCGCCTGGGCGGCCCGCGCGCTGCCCGCCAGATCGCCGCTGCCCGTCCTCGGCGGGCTGCTGCTGGAGGCGGGCGGCGACCGGCTGTGCGTCTCCGGGTACGACCACGAGGTCTCCGCCCGGGTGTCGGCCGAGGCCGGGACCGACCGGGCCGGGCGGGTGCTGGTGATGGGGCGTCGGCTGCTGGACGTCTGCCGGGTGCTGCCGGACGGCCCGGTGGAGTGCGTGCTGGACGCGGCCCGGCTGACGGTGTCCGGCGGCGGCACCCGCTTCGGCCTGGCCGCGCTGCCGCTGGAGGACTACCCGGCGCTGCCCGCCATGCCGGAGGTCCGGGGCACGCTGGACGCGGCGGAGTTCGCGGCGGCGGTGGCCCGGGTCGCGGTGGCGGCCGGGCGGGACGACACCCTGCCGGTGCTCACCGGCATCCGGCTGGCGCTGGACGGCGACACCCTGGAGCTGGCCGCCACCGACCGGTACCGGTTCGCGGTCAGCACCCTCGGCTGGCGGCCGGTCGCGCCGCAGCCCGCCGCCGAGGTGGTCGTCTCGGCGCGGCGGCTGCTGGAGGCGGCGCGAGCGCTGGCCGGCGCGGACACCGTCCGGGTGGCGCTCGGTGACGGCGCGCTGGGGCTCGAAGGGGCGGCGATGTCCACCACCCTGCGGCTGCTCGACGGCGTGCTGCCCCGGCACGACAGGCTCTTCGCACTGGAGCAGCCGAAGGTGGCGGTGGTCGAGCGGCGGCCGCTGAGCGAGGCGGTCAAGCGGGTGGCGGTGGTGGCGGAGCGGCACACCCCGGTACGGCTGGCCTTCGCCGCCGGGGCGGTGCTGCTGGAGGCCGGGGTCGGGGACGACGACACCGCCTCGCAGCGGCTGCCCGCCGCGCTGGCCGGTGCGGACACGGCGGTCGCCTTCAACCCCGCGTATCTGGCCGATGCCCTGGGTGCGCTGGACACGCCGTACGTCGAGTTCGCGATGCTCGGCCCCGGGCAGCGGGCGCTGCTCACCGGGCGCCGGGCGGTGGACGGCGGGCCGGCGGGGGTGGCCGACCAGGGGCATCGGCATCTGCTGGTGGCGGTGAAGAGTCCCGGCTGAGGGCGCGGTGGAGAGGGAGGCCGCCGTCTCAGAGGAGGCCGAGGTCGTCCAGTTCCTTGTGGAGGTCGGCGCGCGGGTTGCCGCTGCCGGGCGGCGCGGGTCGGCCGGGGGCGGGGACGGGGGCGGACGCCGGGGTGCGGGTGGCCGCAGTGGCGGCGGTCGCGGGCCGGGCGGTCGCGGACCGGGCCGCCGCTCGGGAGCGGTCGCGGAAGACCCAGGCGCCCACCAGACCGCCGACCAGCCCGCCGAGATGGCCGAGCCAGCTCACGCCGGGCGTACCCGGTACGGCCACCAGCAGCAGGTACGCGAAGGAGGCGGCCATCACGACGCCCACCAGCGTGTCGATCAGATGCCGGTCGAAGATCCCGCGCAGCACCACATAGCCGAAGTAGCCGAAGATCAGCCCGCTGGCCCCGACCGTCACCACCTCGCCGTGCTCGAAAAACCAGACGGCGCCGCCGCTGGTCAGCGCGATCAGCAGCGTCAACCCCAGGAACCGCTTCACCCCCCGGTACGCCGCCAGGAAGCCGAAGATGAACAGCGGGCCGGAGTTGCCCTCCAGGTGCGCCCAGTTCGCATGCAGCAGCGGCGCGGTGAAGAGGTCGCCCAGCCGCCCCGGGTCGTGCGCCACGATCCCGAATTCGGAGTCCAACCGGTAGCCGTCCAGCCAGTTGACCAACTGCACCGCCCAGACCACCGCCAGAAAGGCGAACATCACGAAGAACGCGCGCCTCGCCTCCGCGACCATCAGCTCGGCACTGCTGCCGCCGCCACCGCCCCCACTGCCCGGCGAGCCGTCCATCCGCTGCTCCTCCGCCCCTCGTCCCCCGCGCCGCCGCACCTGCGGCAGCACCGTCGGTTTCGAGGGTACGGGCCGCCGCCCGGCCGGTCGACGGGCGGTCGCGGGCCGGGGCGGCCCGTGCCGTCTCGCGATCATCAGGGTGGTCTGGCTTCATGAAGAGAGAGGAGGTGATCGGGTGACCGCACCGGACCGGCAGGGCCCTGTCATCCCGCGCCGCGCAGTGCTGTGGGCGTTCGGCGTACTCGCCGTGCCCACGGTCGCGGGCGGCGCCGCGCGGCTGGCCGGCCCCGCGCCGTCCGGGCCCCGGCTCGCCCGCCCGCCGACCACCGGCGCCACCACGCTCCAGGTGGTCGCCCACCCCGACGACGACCTGTACTTCATGAACCCCGACATCGCGCAGTCGATCGCGGAGGGAGCCCAGGTCGTCACGGTCTTCATCACGGCGGGCGACTCCTCCGGCGCCAACCGGGTGCCCGGCGGCCCGCGGCCGCGCCGCGACCAGCAGGCGTACTCCGCCGCCCGGCACCAGGGGCTACGCCAGGCGTACGCCCTGATGGCCACCGGCCGCGCGTTCGACCCATGGCGGCGCTCGGTGCTGACCCTGCCCAACGGTGCCCGTGCCGAGGTGGACGAGCTGGCGGCCCGGCCCGGGGTGGCCCTGGTCTTCCTCAACCTGGCCATGTACTCCGACCCGATGACCCCGCACAGCACCACCCTGCGGGACCTGTGGCACCGGCCGGGCACCGTCATCCTGACCCGGCCCGCCACCGGCGCACCGGCCGCCACCCGGTCCCGCCAGCCGTACACCCGCGAGCGGCTGATCGACGCCCTGGTCCAGTTGTACGAGCACTACCGGCCGACCGTCGTCCGCACCATGGACCCCGACCCCGACGAGCAGGTCCACGACGCCGCCCACGCCCGCGACTCGGAGCAGCCCGGCTTCTCCGACCACGCCGACCACACCGCCGCCGGGCTGTTCGCCTGGACCGCCCTGGCCCGCTGGGGCCCGGCGGGTGCCCTGGCCACGGCGTACCGGGGCTACTACAACCACCGCTGGCCGGCCGGCCTCTCCCCGCAGGCCCGCGCCGCCAAGCGGGACTGGCTGAACGCCTACGGCGGCGACCCGTCGTGGCAGTGCGGCGACCCCTCGGGCTGCGGTGACTACGAGGTGGGCCACAACGGCTCCGACCAGCGCAGATGGCCGTGGAGCACCAACTACCGCTGGGTGGGCCCGCAGCCGTGGGCCGGGTACGACGGCCAGGGCCGCCTCACCGTCTTCGCGGTGCGCGGCGCCCGGCTGGCGATGTGGCGCGAGGACGCCCCCGGCAGCGGCCGGTTCCCGCCCGCGTTGGACCTCGGCGGTGGGCCGCTGGCCCCGGCGGTCAGCGCCCTCCGGCAGCCGGACGGCCGCTGGCTGGTCTGCGCCGAGCGCTTCACCGGGCTCGCCGCCGACACGGCGGGCGACATCCGGGAGACGGTGCTGCTGGAGCAGGACGCGCCGGGCGGGGCGTTCCGGGGTTGGCGCAGCCTGGGCAACCCGCTGCCGGAGCCCGACCGGGGGCGGCGCACCGGTTCGCCCACCCTGGTGGGTACGCCGGACGGGCGGGTGCACCTGTTCGTACGCAACGCGGGGAAGGGGCTGAGCAGCAGGGTGCGGTCGCCCGGCGGCAGTTGGGGCGGCTGGACCGATCTGGGGGGCGGCGAGGTCCAGGAGGGGCTGGCGGCCGCCGTGGGGCCGGGCGGGCTGCTGGAGCTGTTCGCGGCGGGGCACCAGGGGTTGCACCACTGGGCCCAGCGGGCGGTGGGCGGGCCGGTGCTGGCGTCGGGTCGTACGGGGCTGCCGGCACCGGGGACGCCGCCGGCCGCCGCGGTGGGGCCGGACGGGGTCGTACGGGTCGCCTATCGGCTGCCGTTGACGGCTCGGCCGGCCGTGTACGCCTGGAGCGGTGGGCGGGGACGGCTGGAGGACCCTCGGCTGGCGGGGGTCGGGCACGGTCCGGTGGCGTTGGCCTCGGGGCGGGCCGGGCTGGTGCTGGCCATGCGGAACGCCGGGGGTGGCATGGGGGCGGCGCGGTTGCGGGCCGGGGGCGGGGCTGCGGGGTGGGAGTCGCTGGGTGGGGTGCTGGGGGCGCATCCGGCGGTGGTGGCGGGTCCGGGTGGGCGGTGCGCGCTGGTCGGGTTTGGGCTGGACGGGCGGTTGCGGGTCTCGTGGGAGGGGGGTGGCGGTGGGGGCGGGGAGGGGTTTGGGGGGTGGCGGGAGGTGGAGGGGTGAGGGGTGGGGGGCTGTTTGGTTCGGGGGTGCGGGTGGGGGTGGGTTGGGCGCGCAGTTCCTCGCGCCCCTGGGGTGGTGGGGGTGGGGGTTGGTCAGCGGTGGGGGAGGATCAGGGGGGTGCCGGTTCGGGGGTGGGGGAGGACCTCGACCGGGTGGCGGTAGACGGTGCTGAGCAGCTGCTCGGTGAGGGTGTCGGTCGGGGGGCCGTCGGCGGCGATCCGGCCGCCGGCCAGTACGGCGACCCGGTCGGCGTGGGCGGCGGCGAGGCCCAGGTCGTGGAGTACCACCACGACGGCGCGGCCCTCGGCGGCCTGGTCGCGGCAGATCCGCAGCACCAGCTCCTGGTGGTGCAGGTCGAGGGCGGCGGTCGGCTCGTCCAGCAGGATCAGCGGCGCGTGCTGGGCCAGGACGCGGGCCAGTGCCGCACGGGCGCGCTCCCCGCCGGAAAGGGCGGGGTAGGGCCGCGCGGCGAACGCGGCGACCTCGGTGGCGGCCATCGCCGTGGCGACGGCCGCGTCGTCGTGCTCGGCGGCGGCGGTGCCGGACCAGGGCATCCGGCCCATCCGTACGACCTCCTCCACGGCGAACGGGAAGGCCAGCGGCGCCGACTGCGGCAGCACCGCCCGGCGCAGCGCCAGGTCGGGCGCGCTCCAGGCGTCGACGGGTGCGCCGTCGACCAGTACCTCGCCGGACTCGGCCGGCAGGTCGCCCGCCAGCGCGGCCAGCAGGGTGGACTTGCCGGCGCCGTTGGGTCCGACCAGGGCGAGCACCTCGCCCGCCCGTACGGCGATGTCCACGCCGTCCAGGACCGGCCGCTGTCCGAGCGTCACCCGCAGGGCGCGGGCCTCGGCGAGGGCGGTGCCGGGTGCGGCCGGGGCCGGTGGCACCGGGCGGCGCGGGGTGAGCAGCCGGAGCAGTCCGGACGGGCGGTTCGTCTGTCGGGTGGTCATGCCCAGCCTCCCTGGCGGCCCCGGGTCCGGCGCAGCAGCCAGAAGAAGAACGGGCTGCCGACCAGCGCGGTCAGCACGCCCAGCGGCAGTTCGGCGGGGGCGGCGACGGTACGGGCCGCCAGGTCGGCACCGGCCAGGACCAGCGCGCCGCCGAGCGCGCTGCCGGGCACCAGGAAGCGGTGTCCGGGCCCGGCCGCCATCCGCAGCAGATGCGGTACGACCAGTCCGATGAAGGAGATGATGCCCGCGACCGCGACGGCGGCGGCGGTGAGCAGGGCCACCACCAGGATCAGCACCAGCCGTAGCCGCTCCACGTCCACGCCCAGGTGGCGGGCCTGCCGCTCACCGAGCGCCAGCAGGTCGAGCCGCCGGGAGAACAGCGGTGCGACGATCAGCCCGGCGGCGGCGCAGGGCAGTACGGCCAGCACCTTCGGCCAGGTGGCCTGGGCGAGGGAGCCCAGCTGCCAGAAGGTGATCTGCGAGATCTGCGCGTTGTCGGCGAGGAAGACGAAGAGGCCGATCAGGGCGCCGGAGAAGGCGTTCACGGCGATGCCGGTCAGCACCAGGGTGACGACCTCGGTCCGGCCGCCGGACCGCGACAGGGTGTAGACGACGGCGACGGTGGCCAGCCCGGCGGCGAACGCGCAGGCGGTGATCGTCCAGTTGCCGAAGAAGGAGAGCCCGAGCGCGATCGACCCGACGGCACCGGCCGCCGCGCCGGAGGAGATGCCGACCACTCCCGGCTCGGCCAGCGGGTTGCCGAACACGCCCTGCATCAGGGCGCCGGCGCAGCCGAGCGAGGCGCCGACCAGCAGCGCCAGCACCACCCGGGGCGCGCGGACCTGCCAGAGGACGGATTCCGCGACCCGGTCCAGGGCGTGGCCGCCGAGGCCGATGCGGTGGGCGGCGGAGCCGATCACATCGCCCGCCGGGATGTCGTACGCGCCGATCCCGGCGGAGAGCACGCAGACCACCAGCAGGGCGACGGCCATGACGGCGGTGAGTACGGTGGCGCGGCGCCGGCGGGTGGGGGCGGGGCGGTCCGCCGGGGGTTCCGGCCGGTCGGTGGCGGGCGTGGCCGGGGTGGTGGTGCTGGTCATGCCGCTCACCCCTGGGCCGTGCGGTGGATGCCGTCGACGAGCTGCCGCAGGACCTGGTCGGTACGGGGGCCGAAGTTCAGCAGGACGCCGTCGTCGATGGCGACCACCCGGCGGTCCAGTCCGGCCGGGGTCTGGGCGACGCCCGGGACCTTCTCCAGTCCGTCCAGGCCGCCGACCGACTCAAGGCCCTTGGTCATCACCAGGATGACGTCCGGAGCCGCTTTGACCAGGGCCTCGCTGGTGATCGGGGTGAAGTCCTTGTTCAGCCCGGACGCCTTCCCGGCGTCCTCCGCACCGGCCGCCTCGATCAGCGAATCGGCGCCGGAGCCCGCGCCGCCGAGCAGATAGACGGAGGCGGTGCCGCGCAGGTAGAGGAAGGCCACCCGGAGCTTGCGGCCGGTGGCCGCCGGGACGGTCCGCTGGACGGCGGCGATCCGTTCGTCGGTGCGCTGCCGCAGTCGGGCGCCGGCGTCGGGGACGCCGAGGGCGGCGGCGACCGCGCTGATCCGGGTGTCGATGTCGGTCATCCGTACCGCCGCGTCGAAGACGATCAGCGGGATGCCCGCGTCGCGGATCTGCTGCACCGCCTCGGCCGGTCCGGTGGAGGTGTCGGCGAGGACGACGGTCGGGTGCAGCGAGAGGACGCCTTCGGCGGAGACGTCATGGGCGCGGGTGATCACCGGCAGGTTCTTGGCCTGGTCGAAGGTGGCGGTGATGTCCCGGGCGACGACATGGCTGCCGAGCCCGAGGGTGAAGACGATCTCGGAGAGGCCGCCGGTGAGCGGCACGATCCGATCCGCGCTGGTCACGGTGGTTTGCCGGCCGTCCGCCGAGTGCACGGTGGCGGGCAGCTGCGGGGTGGGCGCCGGGGTGAGCGGTATCACCCGGTCGTCGGCGGCGGCGGCGGAGGCGGACGGCTTCGCCGCCGCGTGCGCGTCACCGGCACTGCCGTGGCCGCCGCAGCCGGCCAGGGCCGGTACCAGGGCGAGCGCGAGCACCAGGAGCAGCGCGCGGGCCCGCCGGGCGGGGCGGGTCGGGCCTGCGGTGCGCAGGCCGTGTGAGCATCCGTCAGACGACCGCGGAGTCTCCACTGGCCACCCTGCCTTCCTCTGACTTGCGGTACCCCGGGGTTCCCGGGGGCTTGGGGTTGATATTAGGTTAGCCTTACCTAGTCGTCGTTCGGAGGGGTCTCCGTGCCGTCCTATCGTCGAGCCCGTGCGCTTGCCGCTGCCCTGCTGGGCGCGCTGCTCGCCGTCTCGCTTCCTGTCTCCTCGGCCCATGCGGCCGATCGCATGGTGGCCGGCGGGCGGCTCGACTGGGGGATCAAGGCGTCCTTCCAGAGCTATGTCACCGGGCCGATCGCGCACGGCAGTTGGAGCCTGCTCGGTGCCGCCGCGACGGTCGGTTCCAGCCAGTTCCGCTTCCCGTCCGCGCAGGGCGGCTACGACCCGGAGACCGGCGCCCTCACCGCCGCGTTCTCCGGCGGGGTGCGCTTCATCGGGCACCGCCAGGCGGACGGCACCAACCAGCTGGACCTCACCATCAGCCGGCCCACCATCCGGATCTCCGGCGGCCGGGGCACCCTCTACGCCGACATGGCCAGCAAGGCGAAGTCCACCGGCCGGATGTCCACCCGCTACCAGGTCCCGATGGCGTCGCTGTCGCTGGCCGGGGTGGACATGCGCGGCGGTGGCAGCGTGGTGGCGCTGAGCGGCGTCCCGGTCACGCTGACCGCCGACGGCGCCGGTGCCTTCGCGGGCTACTACACGGCGGGCACCGCGCTGGACCCGCTGAGCCTGTCGGTGGACGTGAAGGCCCCGCCGGCCAAGCCGACCGCCGGCGCGACCGCCACCGCGTCCACCCCGGCCAAGGGGTCGCACAGCCCGTCCGCACCGGCGGGCAAGGACGACCCCAAGTCGGGCGCGGTCACGACGGCGGCGGTGGACTGGGGGGTGCGCCGCACCTTCCGCGAGTACGTCACCGGTGACATCGCCAAGGGCCGCTGGGAGCTGTCCGAGGGCGCCAAGGACGGCGGGGCGCTCTTCCGGTTCGGCGCGGGCAAGGGCCGCTACGACCTGAAGAAGGGCACCCTGGAGGTGACCCTCGCCGGCGCCGTGCGGTTCCTCGGCATGGAGCAGGACGGCACGTACGGGCTGGATCTGACGCTCACCCGGGTACGGGCGGTGGTGTCCGGCGGCAAGGGCACGCTCTACTCGGACGGCACCCCGCTGGTCACCTTCGCCGCCCCGGCGCTGAAGCCGCGCAAGGGCCTGATCGAGCTGGCCGAGGTGCCGACCAAGCTGACCGCCGAGGGCGCCAAGCTGTTCGGCGGCCTGTACACGGCGGGCACCGCGATGGACCCGCTGACCCTCTCCGTCGCCCTGGACGGCGCGGCGAAGCTGCCGGCGCTGCCCGACCTCGGCAGCGGCGCCACTTCGGCACCGGCGTCGGCCACCTCCACGCCGAGCGCCAGCCCGTCCGCCGTACCGGCTCCGCAGCCGACCGCCGCCGTCGCTGCCGCAGCCACCGACTCGGGCTTCCCGGTGCTGCCGGTGTCGGTGGGCGCGGGCGTGCTGGTCGCGGCCGGTGCCACCGGACTCGTGCTGCGGTCCCGCCGCCGGGCGGCGGCCGATCGCACCCCCTGACCTTCGGCGGGACCGCCGGTCCCGCCCTTCCCCCCGAGCCCCGTCCGCGCCACGGCGGCTCCCCATACCCACCACTCCTGAGGAGATTTCCCACCATGCGTGAGATCCGCCCCCGCCCCCGCGCCACCCGCCGGGGCCTGGCCCTGGTAGCGGCCACCGCCACCGTCGCCGGTATGACCATGCTGAGCCTCCCGGCGTTCGCCGCCGACGGCCCGCCCGCCGGGTCGATCCCGCTGGTCGGCGGCTCCTTCGACTGGGGCGTCAAGGCGTCCTTCCGCTCCTATGTCACCAAGGTCGCGGCCGGGACCATAACCACCGGCGGCGGCGCCAGCACCAACGAGAACGGCAGCTTCCACTTCGTCGGGCGTGACGGCGGCAGCTACAACACCAGCAACCACGGCGTGTCGCTGGGCCTGGACGGCAGCGTCCGCTTCACCTCCACCGCGCACGGCTTCGACATCACCATCGCCGACCTGAAGATCAACACCGTCGGCACCACCGGCACCCTGGTCGCGGACGTCACCACTGCGGGCTCCACCGCCGACGACGTGGACTTCGCCTCGCTGGACCTCTCCGCCGCCACTCCCGGGCGGGGCGCGGACGGCTCGACGAGCTACACCGGGATCGCGGCGGTGCTGACCGCCGAGGGCGCCAAGGCGTTCAACGGCATGTACAAGGAAGGCGAGGTGCTCGACCCCGCCAACCTGTCGGTCAAGGTCGGCAGCGCGCCGACCGGTACGCCCACGGACACCCCGACCGACACCCCGACGGACACGCCCACCGACACTCCGACGGACACCCCGACGGGTACCCCCACCGACACGCCGACCGGCACGCCGACCGGTACGCCGACGGGCACGCCGACCGGCACCCCCACGGGCACGCCGACCGGTACGCCCACGGGCACCCCCACCGGCACCCCGATCACCACCCCGCCGGTGAACGACGGGACCGTGGTGGACGGCAACCTCGACTGGGGCGTCAAGCAGTCCTTCCGCAGCTACATCGCCGGCCCGGCGGGCGGCAAGGTCGAGCTGGGCGGCGGCGCGTCCACCGTCGGTGAGCAGTACCGCTTCCCCAAGGGCCACGGCAAGTACACCGCCGCCACCGGCGCGCTGAACGCGGCGTTCGACGGCAGCGTGCGCTTCCTCGGCCACAAGGAGGACGGCGCCTACGCCCTGGACCTGAAGTTCAGCGACCTCAAGGTGGCCGTCAAGGGCGGCTCCGGCACCCTGACCGCCGACATCGCCAGCAAGGACCTGTCCTCCGGCAAGGTCGTGAAGTACAACGACATCGCGGTGGCCAAGCTGGGCTCGGTCACCACCCAGGCCGGCAAGGACATCGTCACCTTCAGCGCCGCCGACGCCACGCTCACCGCCGCCGGGGTGGCGCCGTTCGGCGGCTTCTACCACGCTGGTGACGCCCTCGACCCGGTCACCGTCACCGTCACCCTCGACGATGACGCCACCCTGCCGTCCGGCTCCACCACCGGCGGCAGCGGCACCGGCGGCACCACGGGCGGCTCCACCACCGGCGGGACCGGCACCACCGGTGGCTCCGGCACCGGCGGCTCCGGCACGGCCGGCGGCTCGACGGTCGGCGGTTCCACCGTGGGCGGTTCCACGGTGGGCGGCTCGACGGTCGGCGGTTCCACGGTCGGCGGTTCCACGGTCGGCGGTGGAGACGGCACCCTGGCCGCGACCGGCTCCGACGCCACCCTGCCGCTGCTCGGCGCGGGCGGCGCGCTGCTCGTCGTGGGCGGCGTGACCTTCGCCGCCAGCCGTCGCCGCCGTCAGACCGTCTGACGTCCGGTCGGCCCACCCATGCCGATGCCCGGCACCCCCTCGGGGGTGCCGGGCATCACCGTGCGGACGCTGCTCAGGCGCTGAGCGGGAAGACGCCCCCCAGGTCGGCGAAGACGGCGCTGTTCAGCGCGAAGGCCGTACGGCACTCCTCGACCACCCGCTGCTTCTCCAGCTCGTCCACCGCCAGCGCGTCCAGCAGCTCGCGGTACTCCCGCTTGAACGCCGCCGGGTTGTCGATCCCCTCGAAGACGTAGAAGCGGACGCCGTCGCCCTTGCGCTCGAAGCCCCAGGTCTTCTCCGCGATGCCCCGGATCACCTGACCGCCGGACAGATCGCCCAGGTAGCGGGTGTAGTGGTGCGCGACGTACCCGGCCGGCCACTGCTCGGCGACCTCGGCCACCCGGGCCGCGTACCGGGTGGTGGCGGGCAGCGCGGTGACCTGGTCGCGCCAGCCGTCGCCCAGCAGATGCCGCAGGTCGCGCTCCAGCTCCGCCACCCGCATCAGCTCGGGCCGGACGAACGGACCGGCGACCGGGTCGCCGGCCAGCGAGTCGGCCGCGTCCTCCAGCGCCCGGTAGACGAACCACAGCTGCTCGGTGTAGCGGGTGTACGCCTCCACGCCGAACCGGCCGCCGAGCAGATTGCTCATGAACGCCGAGTTCTCGGCCTCGGTGTGCTGCTCGTGGCTCGCCATCCGGATGACGGTCGAGAACGGGGACGGCGACGACGGGGACGGCGACGACGGGGACGGCGACGACGACGGGGACGACGGGGACAAGGGGAACCTCCTGGCTCGGGCCTGCGGCAATGCTTTCAACTTAGGTATGCCTAAGTCAATAGGTTGCCGACACGCTGTCGGCAAAAGCCGCCGGGCCCCCGGCCGGGTCACCCCACCCGCCGCCGACCGGCCGGAACCACCAGCGGCGTCCCGGTCTCCGGGTCCTCGATCACCCGGCACGGCAGCCGGAAGACCTCCGCCACCAGCTCCGCCGTCACGATCCGGCCCGGCTCGCCCTCCGCCACCACCCGCCCGTCCCGCATCGCGATCAGATGCGTGGCGTAGCGGGCCGCGTGGTTGAGGTCGTGCAGCACGGCCACCAGGGTGCGGCCCTCCTCCTCGTGCAGCCGGGCGCACAGGTCCAGCACCTCCATCTGGTGGGCGATGTCCAGGTACGTCGTCGGCTCGTCCAGCAGCAGCAGCGACGTCTGCTGCGCCAGCGCCATCGCGATCCACACCCGCTGCCGCTGACCGCCGGACAGCTCGTCCACCTGGCGGCCCGCCAGCTCCCCGACGCCGGTCGCGGCCATCGACTCGGCCACGATCCGCTCGTCGTCCGCCGACCACTGCCGCAGCAGCCCCTGGTGCGGATAGCGGCCGCGCGCCACCAGGTCGGCCACCGTGATGCCGTCCGGCGCGATCGACGACTGCGCCAGCAGCCCCAGCGTCCGCGCCACCCGCCGGGTCGGCAGCGACCCGATGTCCTGCCCGTCCAGCAGCACCGACCCGGCGGCGGGCCGCAGCATCCGGGCCAGCGCCCGCAGCAGGGTGGACTTGCCGCAGGCGTTCGGCCCGACGATCACGGTGAAGGACCGGTCCGGGATCGCGACGCTCAGCCCCTCCGCGATGGTCCGCCGCTCGTACGCCAGGGTAAGTACGTCCCCCACCAGCCGTGCCCCGGCCCGCTCCCGTGCCATGTCCCGCTTCCCGCCCTCGTCCGTACTCATATCCGTCCCACCCTGCGCTCCCTGGCCAGCAGCCAGATCAGATAGCCACCGCCCAGCACTCCCGTCACCACGCCCACCGGCAGCTGATGCCCGCTGAACACCCGCTGCGCCACCCAGTCGGCGCTCACCAGCAGCGCCGACCCCAGGCACATCGACGGCAGCAGGTTCGGCCCGGGGGACCTGGTCAGCCGCCGCGCCAGCTGCGGCGCGGTCAGCGCGACGAACGCCACCGGACCGGCCGCCCCCGCCGCCAGCGCGGCCAGCAGCACCGCCGCGCCCAGCAGCACCAGCCGGGTCCGCGCCACCGGCACGCCCAGCGCGTACGCGGTCTCGTCGCCCGACTCCAGCATCCGCAGCGCCCGCCCGAAGCCGAGCAGCACCACCGGCACCAGCACCGCCATCCCGACCAGCAGCGGCAGCACGTCCGGCCAGCCGCGCCCGTCCAGGCTGCCGGTCAGCCACAGCACCGCCCGCGCGGCCTCCATCAGCTGGGCCCGGGTCAGCAGATAGCCGTTGACCCCGGTGAGGATCGCCGCCACCCCGATGCCGACCAGCACCAGCCGGTAGCCGTGCCCGCCGCCCCGCCACGCCAGGGCGTGGATCAGCGCGCCGGTGGCCACCCCGCCGGCCACCGCGCCGCCCGCCACGGCCAGGCTGCCGCCGCCGGTCACCACGATCACGGTCAGCGCCCCGGTGGCGGCGCCCTGGGTGAAGCCCAGCACATCCGGGCTGCCCAGCGGGTTGCGTACCAGCGACTGGAAGAGCGCGCCGGACAGCGCCAGCGCCGCGCCGACCAGCAGCGCGGTGACGACCCGGGGCAGCCGCAGTTCGTTGACCACGAAGGCGTCGCCGGGGCTGCCGCCGCCCAGCAGGGTGCGCAGCACGGTCGCCGGGCTCATCGGGTAGTCGCCGCTGCCGATCGACAGCACGCCGACGGCCAGCGCCAGCAGCGCGCAGCCCGCGCCGACCGCCAGCGCCCGGGGGCGGTAGGCGACGGACAGTCCGCTACGGGTACGGATGACGCTCATGCGGCCGTCCCCCTGCGCCGTCGTACGAAGGAGAGGAAGAACGGCCCGCCCAGCACGGCCGTCACGATCCCCACCTGGATCTCGGCGGGCCGGGCGAGCACCCGGCCCAGTACGTCCGCGCCGAGCAGCAGGGCGGGGGCCAGCAGCGCGCAGTACGGCAGCTGCCAGCGCAGGTCGGGGCCGGTCAGCGCGCGTACCAGGTGCGGCACCATCAGCCCGACGAAGACGATCGGCCCGCAGGCGGCGGTGGCCGCGCCGCACAGCAGGGTGACCGCGACGACGGCCGCCGCGCGGGTGACGGCCGGGCGGGCGCCCAGGGCGCGGGCCGAGTCGTCGCCCAGCGCCAGGGCGTTGAGCGGCCTGGCCAGCGCGAGGGCGACCAGCGCGCCGACCGCGACGAACGGCGCGATCCGGGCGGCGGTGCCGGCCTCCGGACCGGCGAGTGAGCCCACCGTCCAGAAGCGCATCCGGTCCAGCGAGGCGGTGTCCAGCAGCTGCACCGCGTTGACGTACGAGTACAGCGCCGCGTTGACCGCCGTGCCGCCCAGCGCCAGCCGCGCCGGGGTGGCGCTCCGTCCGCCACCCAGGGCGTACACCAGCACCGACACCACGGCCGCCCCGGCGAAGGAGAACCAGACGTAGCCGCCGAAGGTGGTGATCCCGGCGAAGGAGATCGCGGAGACCACGGCGGCCGACGCCCCCGCGTTGATGCCCAGCAGCCCGGGATCGGCCAGCGGATTGCGGGTCAGCGCCTGCATCACGCCGCCCGCCAGCCCCAGCGCCGCCCCGACCAGCAGGCCGAGCAGGGTGCGCGGCAGCCGCATCCGGTGCACCACGGTGTAGCCGGGGCTGCTCGGGTCGGACAGGCCGTGCCAGACCTCGGCGAGCGACAGCTGCCTGGCCCCCACCGCGAGGCTGAGCGCCAGCAGCACGAGCAGCAGCAGCCCGGCGCCGAGCAGCCCGGCCGCCCGCCGCGCACTGCCCGGCCCGCCCGGGTCGCGGGGCCGCTCGCCGGGTGGCGCGGCTGGATTCCCCCCGTCGCGCGGGGTGTCGGTGAGGGTCACGTAGGGGTCTCCGAACTGCGGCGATGCTGGTTAGGTTAGGTTAACCTCATTCCGAATTGCCCCGGATGGGGGCCCGTACGTACGAGAGAAGAACCGCCATGCCGCACGTCGCCGCCGCCCGCCTCAGCCGCCGGAACCTGCTCGCCGCAGGCGGACTGGTCGGCCTCGGCGCCCTGGCGGCCGCCTGCGGCAGCGGCACCGCCAAGGCCGAGCCCGGGGCCGGCGCCGGGTCCGAGGCGGCGAGCGGTCCATGGTCGTTCACCGACGACCGCAAGCAGAAGATCAACCTGGCCACCCGCCCCAGCCGCGTCGTCGCCTACACCGGAACCGCCGCCGCCCTCTACGACTTCGGCGTCCGCGACCAACTGGTGGGCGTCTTCGGCCCGACCACCCTCAAGGACGGCAGCCCCGACCCGCAGGCCGGCGACCTCGACATCGCCAAGCTGACCGTGCTCGGCAACGCCTGGGGCGAGTTCAACATCGAGAAGTACGCCGCACTCCGCCCCGAACTGCTGGTCACCGACATGTGGCAGCCCGACGCCCTCTGGTACGTGCCGGACGACAGCAAGGCCAAGATCCTCGCCCTGGCCCCCACCGCCGCCCTCAACGTCGCGAGCGTCCCGCTGCCCGACCCGCTGCGCCGCCACGCCGAACTCGCCGCCGCCCTCGGCGCCGACCTGAACGCCAAGCAGGTCACCGACGCCAAGGCCCGCTTCGAGGCCGCCGCCGAAACCCTGCGCGCCGCCGCCAAGGCCAACGGCGGCATCAAGGTCATGGCCGCCTCCGCCAGCGCCGACCTGCTCTACATCTCCGACCCCGCCGTCTACCCCGACCTGAGCTACTTCCGCAGCCTGGGCGTGGAGTTCATCACGCCGGACAAGGTCGAAGGCGGCTTCTTCGAGAACCTCAGCTGGGAGAAGGCCGACAAGTACCCCGCCGACCTGATCATGCTCGACAACCGCACCGCCACCCTCCAGCCCGCCGACCTCACCGGCAAGCCCGCCTGGACCGACCTCCCCGCCGTCAAGGCCGGCCAGGTCACTCCCTGGCTCAGCGAACCCCGCTTCTCGTACGCGGGCTGCGCCCCCCTGGTCGAGCGGCTGGCCACGGCGCTGCGCGACGCCCGCAAGGCCCGCTGACCGGTCGTCACCGTCCTCACCGGACGGCGACCAGCACCGCGAGCAGGATCGCGTAGCCGACCAGCAGCACCGGTCCCAGCGGCAGGCTGCGGGCCCGCTGCGGCAGGTCGGCGGTCGGCCGCAGCCGGGGGTTGTCCCGCAGGGCGAGCAGGGTGGCCGCCGTGCGGGCGCTGGGCGGGGGCACCTCGGTGGCCCGGCGGCCGAAGGCCCGGTACTCGGCGCTGGACCAGGGGGAGCCCTCGCGCGGCTGTATCCCGATCCTGCCGTTCGCGGTGCAGCTGACCTCCCGCACCGCCGCCCACGGCACGTGGCGCAGCCGCCAGGCGCCGGCCAGCCAGAGGCCGGAGCGGTCGGCAGTGATGCGCCAGTTGGCGGCGAGCGCGGCCTGACCGGTCAGCATCGGCAGGCCCAGCAGGAGCAGCAGCTGCGGCGGGAAGCGCCGGTGTGTCAGCTCGTCGGCCAGCGCGAGGACCAGCCCGGCCGGGATGAGCGCGATGAGCGCCCCGGCCAGCCGCATCCTCGGGGTCGGGCCCCAGTGCAGCGGCGCCACCCCGGGCGCCAGGGCGTCGGCGGCCTCGGCGGTGTCCGCCTCGGACGGCCGCCAGGGCTCCGGCTCCGGCCGCCCCACCCGGCCGCTCGCCTGGCCCGGGGGGCGCAGCGGTCCGCAGCCGCGCTCGACGCCCTGGGGGGTGAGCAGCACCAGTTCGCCGCCCTCGTACGGGGTGCCGAAGAGCAGCGCCTCATGCTGCTCGGGCCGGAGCGAGTCGGGCTCCGTCCCGATCACCGCGCAGCGGAACAGCGGCTCGGCGTACTCGGTGTCGTCCACGGCGTGCACCGTGACGATGTCGGCCACGCGCTGTCTGCGCACCCGCAGTACCGGCACCGGCCCGCGCCGCAGCGCGGCGGCCCGGCGGCGGGCGAGCAGTCCGGCGGCGAACAGGGAGACGCCCGGTACGGCGAAGAGCAGTACCACCAGCTGGCGCCCGGCGGCGTCGTACCGCTCGGTGGCGAGCCGGGCCCAGTCGCCGTCTACCAGCAGCGGGACGGTGCCGGTGTAGTCCTCCGGGAAGTCGGCCGGGACGGTGTACCGCTCGCCCCCGGCGGTGCGCACCCGCAGCGACTCGTCGTCCTGCTTGACCACCACCGCCGGGACGGCGACGGCGCGGGCCTCGTGCCGCCGGTCGGCGTCGATGGCGCGCAGCGCCAGCCCGACCAGGAGGCCCGCCACCGCGACCAGCAGCAGGCCGAGCGCGATCGACGGGCCGCCGCGCCGCAGCGGGCCGACGCCGTCGGGGAGCGGCAGCCGCCGTCCCGCTGCGGCCTGCTCGGCGGCGCGGCGCTGGCGGCGCCGGGCCGACAGCCGGCGGTAGGACCCCGCCCAGCCGAGCAGCAGTGCGGCGGCGAGCACGGCGTCGGCGGTGAGTGAGTCGCCGCCGGTCCCGGTGGCCGCGCCGTAGGCGAGGACGGCGAACAGCGCGGGGACGGCGGCCGGCACGAGTTCCGGGAGGCGGTAGCTCCAGTACGGCAGGCCGAACAGCAGGCCGAACAGGATCATGCCGAGCCAGTCGGGGCCGCAGGGTGCCCCGGCTGTGCAGGGCTGGTCCGGTGCCAGCGCCACCTCCAGGACGACGGCGGTCAGCAGGGCCGCCCCGAGCCGGCGGGCCTGCGTCCAGCGCGGCGCGCGGTGTGCGGCCCAGCGGGCGGCCGAGGCGGAGTCCCAGGCGGCGGCTTCTGGCAGTGGCGCGGGGGCTTCGGTCACCCGGGCGATTATGGCGTGGGTCGCCCGGTGCCGCTGCGGTCGGGGCTCATCCACCGTCACCTTCCGGCCGTCGAACCGGGTGGTACGGCCGAGCCGCACCACTCCGGCGTACGCCGGTCGGTGCCCCCTTGACGCTCGCTTCCACCGGCGTACACTCGCGCCGAGTCGAACTGTTGTACCTGCATGTCCGCATGTGTCCCGAGTACCGGCAGCAGCGTCCGCCCACCAGCAGTACGGGCACGCGGCCGAAGGAAGACCACTGGCTTCCCCGGGTTTCCGACCTGCGCGCATGCCGCCGGCGGCGAGTTTCTCGCTGTCGGCCGCAGGGGCTCGGGCGCCATATTCGCCCCCGCCCGGCGAGCAGGTCGCTGCTCAGTCGCAGCACATCCCACCACCAGTCAGGTGCCTCTGCGCGCAGTGCGCTGCGGCTGCGGTCCCCTGCCGCGCCGCAGCGGAGGAACCCACCCGAGGAGTCTTTCTTGAGCCCGAGGAGTCTTTCTTGACAGCGAGCAACCCCCGCCGCTGGGGCAGGGCCGCCATGGCGGCGGTCCTCACCATGACCGCCGCGGTGGCGGTCCTGGTGAACGCCGGCAGCGCACCGGCCGACACCGGCGCCGACTGCGCCGCCGCGTACACCATCTCCTGGCAGACGCCGTCCAACAGCCCGCCCGACTTCGGCGTCGAGGTGAAGGTCACCAACAAGTCGGCCTATCCGATCAACAGCTGGTCGGTGAGCTGGGACTACACGGCCGGGCAGACCGTCATCGCCGGCTCCCCCTACAGCGCCGACGTGACCCAGAGCGGGACCAGGGTCACCGCCACCCCGCAGGGCTTCAACGCCGCGCTGGGCGTCGGCGCCAGCACCACCTGGGGCTTCCACGCGACCTTCAACGGGACCAGCAACCCGATCCCCACGATCACCTGCTCCGGGCCCACCCAGGGCACCGCCGCCGCCACCCTCTCCGGGCCGCTCGCCCCGCTGGGCATCAACACCGCCTCCTGGGACACCAACTTCGTCGATCCCGAGATCGCGAGCTACCTCTCCGCCGCCGACGTCGGGCTGGTCCGCTACCCCGGCGGCTCCTGGGCCGACGGGTACATGTGGCAGACCAACACCGAGGGCGGCGAGACCCAGCCGGTGAACTTCGCCCAGTACTCAGCCCAGGTCAACGCCATCACCGGCGGCCAGAAGTTCGTCACCGTCAACTACGGCTCGGACACCCCGGAGAGCGCCGCCGCCTGGGTCAACCAGTCGCACACCGCCGGACAGGGGGTGACGCTCTGGGAGATCGGCAACGAGGAATACGGCTCCTGGGAGACCGACAACCACAGCGCCCCGCACACCGCGGCCTCGTACGCCACCAACGCGCTGCCCTACATGAAGGCGATGAAGGCCGCCGACCCCAAGGCGCAGATCTGCTACGACTACGCGATGGACGGCAACCTGGCGCCCGGCGCCGGGGTCGACGGCTGGCAGAACTGGAACAGCACCATCCTGAAGGCCGACGCCGCGAGCATCGACTGCGCCGACGTGCACTGGTACCCGGTCAACGGCACGCCCACCGAGAGCGTGCAGTCGATCATGGAGACCGTCGACAACATCCCGGCTGCGGCGGCCGAGGTCAAGGCGGCGCTGGCCGCCAACGACCCCAGCGCTTACTTCCTGGTCGGTGAGACCAACATCTCGCAGACCGCCAACGAATGGAACGAGGAGCCCGTCGGCGCGCTGTTCGCCGCCGCCAACACCCTGGAGTGGCTGGCCAACGGCGCCCAGAGCGTCGACTGGTGGGACGTGCACAACTACGGCACCCAGAAGGCCGACTTCGGCATGTTCTCCTCCGCCACCAGCGGCGAACCCGCCATGAACACCCCGTACGCGCCCTACTACGGCTATGCGCTGGCCGCCAAGCTGGCGGTCAAGGGCGCCAAGGTGGGCACGCTGGCCGTGGCCACGCCCAACATCTACAGCTACTACTCCCAGCGGCCGGACGGCTCCTACGCGGTCATGCTGGTCAACGCCGACCCGGCCAACGCGTACTCGCTGAACGCGGCGAGCCTGGGCATCACCGGCTCCTCGGCGTCGACGTACACCTACAGCAGCGCGACGCCGACGATCAAGACCGGCAGCCTCTCGGGTGCTTCGGTGACGGTCCCGGCGGAGTCGGTGGTCGTCCTGACCACCGGCCAGGGCACCACCCCGCCGACGACTCCTCCCACGACTCCGCCCACGACGCCGCCGACGTCTCCCCCCACGACGCCGCCGACCACCCCGCCGACGACCCCTCCCACGACGCCGCCGACCACCCCGCCGACGACTCCCCCCACCACCCCGCCCACGACCCCTCCCACGACGCCGCCGACCACCCCGCCCACCACACCCCCCACCACCCCGCCCACGTCGCCGTCGGGCTGTCGGGTGACCTGGTCGGTGGACAGCTCGTGGAGCGGTGGATTCCAGCTCGGCTTCACGGTCGCCAACACCGGCACCACGGCCACCAAGGACTGGACTGTCCGCTACTCCTGGCCCGGCTCGCAGACCATCTCCCAGGCGTGGAACGCCACCCCGACCCAGTCGGGCACCGCCGTCAGCCTCGCCGCCCTCACCTACAACGGCGCCCTCGCCCCCGGCGGCTCCACCACCTTGGGCCTGCTCGGCACCGGCACCGCCCCCACCACCCTCCCCAACCTCCAGTGCACGGCCAAGTAACCCCCCTGCCCCCCGCCCCCTGACCCCCCGAGGGCCCCGGCCGACCATGGCCGGGGCCCTCACCTGCCGCGAGACGGAGTTGTACATCCGATGGGTCATGTCACGCGGTTCACCCCGCACGCCCAGCGGGACCTGCTCAAGATCCCGCGCTCCGACGCGCCGCGCATCCTTGGCCGCCTCGCGTACCTACAGAGAGCACTGGACGGGCAGGACACCGCAGCCTTCGACATCAAGGCCCTCCAGGGGCACAGTGCGCGCTGGCGGCTCCGGATCGGGGACTACCGCGTCGTGTACACCGTCGAGGACGGTCAGCTGATCGTGTGGGTCATGGCCGTCGGCAATCGCCCCGAGGTCTACCCCGACCTTTAGGAGCCCGGGACGGCCGGGTCAGTCCGCTGCGAGCACGATCACCCGGTCTCCGGCGCCGAAGCACACCGTCCCCCGCTTGTCCGGGTTGATCCGTACGCCGTAGTACGGGCCGATGGCCGCATCCGCGTGCAGGCGGTAGCCGATGGCGCACTGACGCTGCCGGCGGGCCGACTCCACCACCGTGGCGTAGCTGATCTCCCGGCCGGGCAGCACATAGTCCGTGGCGGGCCGGAGGTGGATGCCGTCGCCCTCGGCGGTGAACAGCTGGTCGAACAGGTCGGCCAGCTGCCGGTTCTGCGAGATCTGGGTCATCAGCAGGCTGATCAGCCTGCCGCTGACGATGAAGTCGGTGCCCTCACCGACCGGCGCCAGCAGCCGGTTGCGGTCGTCGGACAGCTCGGTGACGACGGACAGCTCCCGCCCGGTGGCCGCCTCCAAGGCCCGCAGGTGCAGCAGCGTGATCAGCGTCTGGTCGTCGGGGTCGGTGCTGTCCCCGGACCGGTCGTAGCCGAGGACGATCACCCCGTCGTACGACGGTATGTCCAGGTGGCCCAGGGTCTGCGGCTCCGCGATGTCACCGCTGTGGAAGGCGACGTCCAGCCGCTGCGCCGCCGTCCGGGCCGCTGCGGCGGCGCCGAGTATGTCCGGATCGCCGTGCGCCACCACGTCCAGACCGGAGCCGGGGTCCACATACCGGTCGAGCTGGTCGACGATCATCGGCGCCCGGCGGTTCCAGCCCAGGAGCAGCAACCGCTCGGCGGACGGCGCGCGCGGCCCGGCCGAGGTGATCGCGGTCTCGTCGACCGACGGTGGCTGGTCCGCCAGGATCGCGGTGTCGTCGTCCCGGGTGACGACGACGATCCGGTCATCGGCGCCGATGACGGCGGCCGACGGCGGGTTGAGATCGACCGCCCCGCCGGGACGCAGCAGCCCGACCACCGACGAGGTGGCGTACGACAGCAGCGCCTCACCGAAGCTGCGGCCGATGAGCGCCGGCTCGGCGACCATGTAGAACTCGTCGCCGTCGAAGTCCAGCAGCTCCTGGTAGACCCGGGACAGACCGGGCTGGCGGGAGGTCTGCACGATCAGCCGGGCGGTGATGTCGTCAATGCTGAGCACCCGGCCGCCCGGCCCGGCGGCCAGCGACGCGGCCATGTGGTGCCGGGCATCGCGTACGGCGGCCACCACCACCGTCCGGCCGCGCTCGGGCACGGCCGCGTTCAGGGCGAGCAGCGTCTTGACCGCCAGGGCGTCGTCACCGTCGTCGCCGTGCGACAGGACCAGCACCGCGTCGGCGGTCTGCGGGCTGACCCGGGCCAGGACCGCCGGGTCGGTGATCGAGCCGTTGCGGCAGATGACCCGGGTGGTGCCCGTACGGCCGACCTTGGTGTTCACCTCGTCCTCCATCTCCGCCTTGCCCTTCGGGGAGAGGATGGCGACGACGGCCCGGCGCTGGTTGGCGTTGGCCGCCACCAGCTCGGAGACGACCGGGAAGACCTGGTCGGACCAGCCCAGCAGCACGGTGTGCCGTTCTTCGAGCACGGTGGAGTGGCCCAGCCGCAGCGCCATGATCTTCTCGTTGATCCCGCTGGTGATCAGGCTGACCAGGGTGGAGACGAAGAACAGCGCGACCAGGGCGAGCAGCACCGACAGCACCACGTACGGCGGTGTGCCGATCGCGCCCCGGAGCCGCAGGGTCTCCCCGACGCTCTCCCAGACCGCCGCGAGCCGGCCGGACAGGGTGGCGGGTGTCCTGCGGTCGGACCAGACCAGGCCGAAGCTGGCCGGGACCACGACCACCAGGCAGGCCAGGGTCAGCAGCCCGATGAGGGTGGCCGTGCCCCGGGCCACCAGGTTGTCGAACCAGTACCGCGCGCGCAGCCGGGCGGCCGCCGTACGCTCTGCCATGCCGAGCTCCCCCCAGCCCCCCGGCCCAGGGCCGTGGCCTCCGCTCCGAGAAGCCACGGGTGGACACCGCCGACCGACCCGGCCCCCGCCGTGGCCGGCGGGCACGGCGGGGGAGGGGTCGATACGGCTTCACGCTAGCGCGGCCGCGCGCTGCACCGAATGGCCGACCGGCAGCTTCACCCCAATGGGTGAGGCAGGGTAGAGAGGTTGTTTGCTCAAGCGCCTTACGGCGTCCGGTTCCATGCGACACCATTGCCGCCATGGCCAACACCCAGCCGGGGAACACGTCGGCAGCCGAGCCCGCTGCGACATGGGTCCTCCTCCGGGGGTTCCTGTTCAGCGGCCCGTTCGGTGCTGCGGTGGCGGCCATCGTCGTCGGAGCGGTCATCGGGAGGATGCCGCTGCTCGGCGCGGGCATCGGCGCGGTCGTACTCCTCGTCGCGCTCATGGTCGGCGTGGAAATCCGTGGCCGGTCGAAGCAGGCGACCCGTGAGGTCCGGACGGCACTGGCGCGGATCGAGAGTCGGCGTGCCACCTCGGGCGAGATGGCCGACGTGCCGGTCGAGTTCATGCTGACGGTCGCGCCGGAGGACCGGCCGGCGTACCGGGTCCGGGTCAGCATCAGCGTCAACCTGGTCGACCTCCCCGACTACCCGGTGGGCGGTCTGCTGGTGGTCGAGTACCAGCCCGAGGCGCCGTGGTGCGTCCGGATCATCAGCAGCCCGACGCCGGAGTGGGCGCAGCGGGCGGCCGAGGGGGCGGTGGACTCCGCGCCGCAATCCGCCCTGGTGACCGATCCCGTACCGGCTGGTTCGTTCTGCCTGGTCTGCCTGGTGGCGCTGCTGATCGGTGCGGCGATCGTCATCCTGCCGCTGCGCGCGGAGCTGTTCAAGGACGACGGCCCGGCGCAGCCCGCCCCGACCAGCTCCGCCACCACGACCACGACGACCACGACCAGTTCCTCCTGGACCGTGACCCTCCCGGGGTCCGGTGAGTCGATGCTGACCAACAGCCAGATGCACCTCATCGCCGAAACGCTGCTGGCCACGGCGGGCAATGACAGCGCCGCCGAACTCACCATCGACCCGCACGGCATGACGATCCGGGGCGGCACCCCCGACCCCAAGCTCACCAACCCCCTGCTCGACCTGGGATCGCTCCCGTACGACCGGCTGCCCGGCCTGCTCCACGAGGCCCGCACCAAACTGGGCATCGACCACCCCGAGTCCTGGAGCATCACCTTCAGCCACGCCGCCAGGACCAAGGCCCTGGTCATCCGGGTCACCGTGACCGACTCCCACGGCACGGCATCCCTCGAAGCCGACGCCCACGGCCACATCACCCGCCGTCACCCCCGCTGACCCCAGGCCCGTGTGAGCTCCGTGCCCCCCGGGGCCCGGAGCCCGGAGCGAACCGGCCGAAAGTACGAGCCGTCGCGCGCGAACCGTACCTTCGGCCAATGTGAGCACCGCGACCGGCGCCGCAGAGTGGGCCCATGGCTGATCTCCCCTTCGCCCTCGCCGCCCTGGCCGCCTCGCCACCACCACCGCAGGCCACCGAGCGGAGCCCCCTGCTCTACGCCTGGTGGGCCCTCCAGGCCATCACCCTCGCCCTGCTCGGCTATGCCGTCGTCCGCTACCTACGGAAGCGCCGGGCCACCGGTCGGACCGAACTGCCGACTGGAGATCATCAGTGCTTTGCAGGAGACAGTACAGATTAGGCAAAGTTACGTAAGGATATTGCGGTGCTGTATCCGCGAGATTACGGTTCCCCTTGCGCCGTCACCGTCTCGCACTGCCTGCACAGGTCTGAGAACCACCTCGCCCACCGGTCTCTCGCGGAGCCGACGAGGCGTCTGGACGTGCCCTTTTCCGCGTCGGCTCCACCTGCCCCGACCTCTCCCCGCCGGCTGACGGCGATCCGAGCGGCCCAGGTCGGGCGTTCCGTGTCGAGAGGAGCAGAACGTGTTCCAGTTCATGCGAAATCCGGGGCGGGCGATCGCCCTGGGAGGCACCACCGCGCTGCTGGCCGCAGCCGGGATCGTCGCCTCGGCGGCCCAGCCGGCGTGGGCTGCCACCGCCACCGGCGGCAGCGGCGCGAGCCTGCCGTACGTCGAGGTGCAGGCGGAGAACTCCGCCACCAACGGGACGGTCATCGGCCCGAGCTACACCCAGGGCCAGCTGGCCGATGAGGCGTCGTACCGCAAGGCCGTGACGCTCCAGGGGTCCGGCAAGTACGTCACCTTCACCACACCGGTGGCGACCAACTCGATCGACTTCCGCTACAGCATCCCGGACTCCTCGGGCGGGTCGGTGTACACCGCACCGCTGTCGCTGTACGTCAACGACATCAAGCAGCCCGACTTCACCCTGACCAACGCCTACAGCTGGTACTACGGCAGCTACCCGTTCACCAACTCGCCGGGCGGCAACCCGCACCACTTCTACGACGAGGTCCACCGGCTGTTCGACACGACCTATCCGGCCGGTACGACCTTCAAGCTCCAGGTCGACCCGGGGGATACCGCCTCCTCGTACACCATCGACTTCGCCGACTTCGAGCAGGTGGGACCGGCGCAGACCCAGCCCGCAGGCTCGGTGTCGGTGACCGGCAAGGGCGCGGACGCGAGCGGCGTCAGCGACTCGACCAGCGCGTTCAACGCCGCGATCAGCGCGGCCGGCGCCGGCGGCACGGTGTGGATACCGCCGGGCACCTTCAATGTCCCCGGCCACATCGCCGTCAACAATGTGACGATCGCCGGCGCCGGCATGTGGTACTCGACCGTCACCGGCACCGCCCCCGGCTTCTACGGCAACTCCGCGCCGTCGCCGAGCACCGGGGTGCACCTGCGGGACTTCGCCATCTTCGGCAATGTGCAGGAACGCAACGACAGCGCCCAGGTCAACGGCATCGGCGGCGCGATGAGCAACTCGTCAGTGTCCAACCTGTGGATCGACCACGAGAAGGTCGGCGCCTGGATGGACGGGCCGATGGACAAGCTGACCTTCAGCGGGTTGCGCATCCGCGACACCACCGCCGACGGCGTCAACTTCCACGGCGGCGTCACCAACTCCACGGTCACCGACAGCGACATCCGCAACACCGGTGACGACGGCATCGCCACCTGGGCCGACTCCGCCCTCGGCGCCGACGCCAATGACACGATCTCCGACAACACCGTGGAACTGCAGATCCTGGCCAACGGCATCGCCATCTACGGCGGCCACGACAACACCGTCAGCGGCAACCTGGTGCAGGACACCGGTTTGGCTCAGGGCGGCGGCATCCATGTGGGGCAGCGCTTCACCTCGACGCCCGTCGGTACGACCACGGTGTCCGACAACACCATGATCCGCGACGGCAGCCTCGACCCGAACTGGCAGTTCGGCGTCGGCGCACTCTGGTTCGACGGCAGTCAGGGCGCGATCACCGGACCGATCAATGTGAGCAACGCGCTGATCGAGCAGAGTCCGTACGAGGCGATCCAGTGGGTGGAGGGCACCGTCAGCGGGGTCAACCTCACCAATGTGACCATCGCCGGTACCGGGACCTTCGCTCTCCAGGAGCAGACCGGCGGCGCGGCCAAGTTCACCAATGTCACGGCGACCGGCGTCAACGGGCCGGCAGCGGTGTACAGCTGCGAGGGCGGCAACTTCGTGGTCACCGACGGCGGCGGCAACTCCGGCATCGGCGGCACGCCGGTCTGCGGAGGCTTCCCGACCCCGGTCTACCCGCCCTACCCCGCCGAAGGCGTCACGGCCACCCCCGGCGCGCTGAACTTCGGCTCGGTGGCGACCGGCGCGACCAGCGCAGCGCAGACCGTGACGGTCGCCAACCCGACGGCCTCGGCTGCGACTGTCTCCGCCATCACCACCAGCGGCGACTTCACGCAGACGAACACCTGTGGCTCCTCGATCGCGGCGCACGGCTCCTGCACGGTCGGCGTGACCTTCAAGCCGACCGCGACCGGCGCCCGCAGTGGCAGCCTGACCGTCACCGCAGGCGGAATCACCAACACGGTCAGCCTCTCCGGCAGCGGCACCGCACCGGGCCCGGTACTGAACACCTCCCCGGCGGCCCTGTCCTTCGCCGGTACGGTGGTCGGCTCGTCGGCCGCCGCGCAGACCGTCACGGTGACCAACTCGGGCACCACCTCCGCGACCGTGTCAAAGGTGGCGGTGACCGGCGACTTCAGCCAGACCGACAACTGCTCCGCCATCCCGGTCGGCGGGTCCTGTGCGGTGAGTGTGGCGTTCAAGCCCACCGCCGGCGGCTCCCGTACCGGCACCCTGACCGTCACCAGTGACGCCAACAACAGCCCGACCACGGTCGCGCTGACCGGCAGCGGCATCGACAGCAGCACCGACATCGCGGCCGGCCGGCCCGCGTCGGCAAGCTCCAGCAGCAGCCCGTACGTCCCGGCGAACCTCACCGACGGCGACGCGTCGACGTACTGGGAGAGCGCCAACGGCTCCTTCCCGCAGTGGGCGCAGGTCGACCTCGGCCAGAGCTACAGCGTCGGCAAGGTCGTGCTCAAGCTCCCGCCGGCGACGGCCTGGGCCACCCGCACGCAGACCCTGTCGGTGCAGGGCTCCACGGACGGCTCGAACTTCGCCACGCTCGTGGGCTCCGCCGGCTACACCTTCGACCCCAACGCCAACCAGAACACGGTAGCCATCCCCTTCAACGCCGCCACCGCGAGGTACCTGCGGGTGAACATCACCGCCAACACGGGGTGGAGCGCCGGCCAGCTGTCGGACTTCGAGGTCTTCCCCAGCGGCGGCGGCTCCAGCACGGCGGCGACGCTGTCGGCGGGCCCGTCGGCGTTGACCTTCGCCGGCCAGGCCCTCAACACCACGAGCGGCGCGCAGACGGTCACGGTGACCAACACCGGTACGGCGGCCGCCGCCATCTCCTCCATCGCCACCTCGGGTGACTTCTCGCAGACCAACACCTGCGGGACCTCGATCGCGGCGGGCGCCTCCTGCACGGTCGGCGTCAAGTTCACCCCGACCGCGGCCGGCACCCGGACCGGCACCCTCACCATCAGCAGCAACGCGTCCAACAGCCCGACCACGGTCGCGCTGACCGGTACCGGCGCCGGCACGGTGAGCACCAACCTGGCGGCGGGCAAGGCCACCAGCGAATCCAGCCACACCGACGTGTACCCCTCGTCGAACGTGACGGACGGCAACCAGAGCACCTACTGGGAGAGCGCCAACAACGCCTTCCCCCAGTGGGTGCAGGTCGACCTCGGTTCCGGGCAGAGCGTCGGCCGCGTCGTCCTCCAGCTCCCCGCCACGTGGGGCGCCCGCAACCAGACGCTGTCGATCCAGGGCAGCACGGACGGCAGCGCCTTCAGCACGCTCAAGTCGTCAGCCACGTACACCTTCGACCCGGCCACCGGCAACACGGTGACCATCACCTTCCCCGCCACCACCCAGCGGTACATCCGGGTGAACGTCACGGCGAACACCGGCTGGTCGGCCGGGCAGCTCTCCGAGCTCCAGGTCTGGAACACCTGACCCAACCGGCGCCGCCGACGGCGCCATGACGGGAGCCCCGGCCGCCCCGCGCCCGGGGCTCCCCCCGTCCCAGCAGGGCGGTGCCGCCGACGCGGCCCACCCTGACCCGCTCGACCGGCAGCGCCACCGCGCCACCCGCCGCCTGCTCCGCGATCCGGGCAGGAACGCCGCCGGTCCGGGTGGGTGGCCCTGAGGTCAGGACTGCGTGTCGGCGGCGCGCATGGCGGCGACCGCGTCCACGACGGTGCTCTGGTACAGGCCCAGCTTCGGCTTGAGTACGAGAGCACCGGAGCCGAGGGGGAAGTTGAGGGTGTCGGCGTCGGGCATGTGGTTCCCGTCGGCCAGGACGTTCAGCTCGTCGATTCCCTTGACGGTGCCGGTGGTCGCGCCGCTGGGATCGAGGTCGACGACCGCGTAGGCGGTCTGCCCGGCGTACACCGGGTAGGCGGGGGCGCCCCCGAGACCGCTGGGGATCAGCGGCTTGACCGCCTGGCTGCCGTCCGCAGCGTGCGAGTCGTCCAGGTCGATCAGCGGGTAGTAGCTCAGGCCGCAGGACTGCGCACCGACATTGCGAACTTCGATCACCCGCTGGGTGGGCGCCGAGTCCCGGCGGGCGACGTGCACCGACAGCTGCCGGTTGGAGCACGGGTGCGTGTAGGCGTAGCTGTCGCTGTCGGCGTTGCCGCCCGCTCGGCTGCCACCCGAACTGTTGCCACCCGAACTGTTGCCGCTCGAACTGCTCCGGACCGCCGACACCGTGGCGGACGGTGCGGTGACCGGGGCGGACGGTGCGGAGACGGGCGCCGCACTGCGGGAGACGGCCGGCGTGACGGGGGTCTGCTGCGAAGGCGCCGATCCACCCACCGCAGTGGTCGAGCCGGACTGGCACCCGGTGAGGGCGAGGGCGCCGAGCACGAGGACGGCGGTGGACGACAGGACGGACTTCACGGACATGGTGGTCAGCCTTCGCTGTGATCGATTGGGATGCCGCAACCCTGTGCCACGCCTGGTCCCGGATGCCACCGTCTCGCCACAGGTGGGGACGCTGGAATGATTGCAGCCACCCTGACCTGGGATGATGGCCTCTCCCGGAACGTCGGCCCGGGACGAGGGGGAGGGTGGGATGACCACGTACATCGAGGAGTTCGCACGCGAGCTGCGTGAACTCAAGGAGCGGTCGGGGCGCAGCTACGGTGTGCTCGCCGCCCGGCTGCATGTCAGCACCTCCACGCTGCACCGCTACTGCAACGGCGCGGCGGTCCCCGGTGACTACGCGCCGGTGGAGCGGTTCGCCCGGCAGTGCGGCGCGACTCCGGAGGAGTTGGTGGCACTGCACAGGCGCTGGCTGCTGGCCGACGCCGCGAAGCGCCGGGAGTCGAGCCGGGCGTCAGGCACTCCGGCTGATGCCTCTGCGGGAGCGTCCGCCGCAACGGAGCCGGATGTCCCGGCGGCGCAGTCGCCGGCGGCCGAAGTCCCGGCGCCGCTCTCGCCGCTGCCCGAGGCCGGCGGCAGGCGGCCCGCCCGTCGCCTGCGCCGGACCGTGGTCGTACTGGGAGCCCTCGCCCTGGTCGGCGCCGCGCTTCCGCTGGTACTGCGCACCGGAAGCGGCTCCGACGACCCGCACGCCGCCGCCCCCGTCCCGACCCCGGCCGTGCGGACCCCGGAGAGCGCCCCGCCACCCGTCCAGGTGACCGTGCTGTCGAACAACTGGGACACCCAGTGCGGCCAGTGGTTCCTGCTCCCCCAGCCGCCGGCGAAGGTCCCGCCGCCCCCGTCGTTGCAGGAGACGAACGCCTGGGCGGCCGCCCTCGGTGGGATACCCGCCGGGGATCTGCGGCTGGAGCTGACCGCGCAGGGCGTGCCCGGTCAGCCGGTGGTGCTGCACGCCCTGTACGTGGAGGTCGTCAGCAGCCGCCCGGCCCCGAAGGGGACGGGGTACACCCCCGCATCCGGTTGCGGCGCCGGGCTCGATCCGGCGTCGTTCGCCATCGACCTCGATACGGCCGTACCCCGCGCACGGCCCGTGGCCGGCTACGTGGGAAACAACGAGACACCCGCCATCTCCGACTTCCCCTTCCAGGTCTCCGCCAGCGACTCGCAGGTCATCGATGTGGACGCCCACACGGCGGACCACGACGTCAGCTGGTACCTGAAGCTCGTCTGGAGCTGCGGCGACCGCCAGGGCACCCTCCGTATCGGCGACCACGGCAAGCCCTTCCGCACGGCCGGCCTGAAGGGCGACCCCAGCTACTTCTTCGACGGCACCACCTGGTCCCCAGCGCCCCCGGAGAGCTGAGCGGCGCGGCCCCGCCAGATCCCCCGACGGTGAGGCTGACGCCGAACTCCCCTGCCTCCCCGGCCGACCGACGGGCCACGCACAACGGTCACCGGCCCGGCCTTGGGCGCGCGCGGCGGCGGCGTCGGCGGGGGAGCGCACCTGCGTACCAGCCGTAGTACTCCAGCACGCTGTCCCTGGACTTCGTCTCGGCGGGCGAGCACTTGGAGAGTTGACCGCCCCACGGGAAGGTGAGCACCTGTCCGGAGCCGTCCCGGCACTCCGCCGGCTCCGACGGGAGCGGTGACGGGTCGGCGGCGGACCGCGCGACCGAGACCTACAGATCGCTCACGATGCCGGTCCTGTCGGTCAACCGGAGGTACGGTCCCGGCCGCGACGACCGCTGCGACGCGTCGACCGTGCCGACCGACGCCGGGACAATCGACCGCGGCAGCGCCGGCGAGGGATACCAGAGCGACGGTTCCGCAGCCGGCGCCGAGCGCCGGCCCTCCGGCGTCGGTGCGGCACCCCGTATCCGCCGACCGCCACCGCCGCCACCACGGCTGCGGTGCCCAGCGCCACGGAGACGCCTCCGGCACTGCCGACGTCGGAGACGGCCCGTTCGTCCGGCGCCCGGATCACAGGCCGCCTCCGCCCGGCACCGCAGTGGTGCGCGGTGGGAAGTGGGTGCACGGGGGGTTGTCAGCGGCTCGAAAGTACTTCCGGACCGCTGACCTCGCCCACCCGGGCAGCGGCGGACTCCGAGAGAGCCACGGGCGCCCCGAAGCCGGCCACCGCCGTGCGGACGACGCCACCGGGTCAGCCGGCCGCAGCCGTCGCAGCGGGAGCAGCCGGGGCCTTGACCGTCCTCGGTACCGGCGCCTGCACCGACCGCATCGGGCGGTGGGCGAGATCGAGGAGGCTCGCGATCCGGCGGTCGCGCGATTCCGCCGACCACGCGAGCAGCAGGTCGGTCGGGGGCAGGCCGGTGACCGGGACCCCTACGACGGCAGAGCCGAGGCGGTCAGTGACGCTGTGGCCCACGACGACCACGAGTCTGCCGAGTGCGACGCGATCGATGAGCTCGTCCAGGCTGGTCACGGGGGGCTCGGGCACGTAGGCGGGATCGCTGCGCAGGCGGGCGAGGGAGATGTCGGGCCGCTCGGCCAGGGGATGGTTCGCGGGTAGGAGGGCCACCGGATACTCCTGGGCGACATCGCTGCTCTCCAGGTCGCGGAGGTCCTCGGTCGCACAGAGCAGGGCGACGTCGGCTTGCCCGGCTCGTACGGCTGCGGCCTGATCACGCGTGAAGACCAGCCGCAAGGTGTCGTGGCCGTGGCGTGTCTCGTAGCGGCGGTGGAGGTCACGCAGCAGCCCCGAGCCCATGCCCGGGGCGACGGCGATGCGCAAGGCGCCGTTCGCGGCATGGATCGCTCGCTGGGCAGCGCGGTCGATCGCCTGCAATGCCTTGCGGGCGTCGGTCAGGAAGACCTTGCCCGCCGGTGTGAGGTCGACGCGTCGGCTGGTCCGCTCGAACAGGGTGACACCGAGGCGTCGCTCCAACTGCGCGATGGCGCGGGACAGCGGCGGGGGTGCGATGCCCAGTCGTTCGGCGGCGCGGCTGAAGTGCAGCTCCTCGGCGACCGCGATGAAGTATTCGAGCTGCCGAACCTCAAGACGATCCATACCTTCAGGGTAATGATCTGCGGGGAAGTCGGCATCGCTCTCTCCGCCTGTCGAGCGGCACGCTGGACTCGTTCCCAGACCGGCAGGAAGTCAGAGGAGAGAAAGATGGACGACGAGCGCGCAGTGGCCCAGGTGCTGGCCCGGTACGTGCGAGCGGCCGACCATCGCGACGGCGCGGCGATGTCCGCGCTGTTCGTGGCGGACGCCGTTGTCGAGATCCACTACAGCAACGGCGGTACCCGGGAGAAGCTCGCCGAGATCACCGGAGCCGAGGCCATCGGCAACGCCGTCGCCGGGATGATGGCGCCGCACCCGCCGCGCGGGTGGAGTCACCACACGACCCAGGACCACATCATCGAGGTCGACGGTGACGAGGCGGCACTTGACGCCCAGTTCGTCGTCTTCAGCATCCGGGGCGACGAGCGTCCGGCCGACGACTGGCCCGTGGGGGCGTTCGGCGCGCAGGGCACGATCACTCCGATCGAGTCGGGCTACTACCAGCCCCGACTGCGTCGGGTTGACGGCGCCTGGCGCATCGTCCACCACACGATCCTCCTGGACCAGCCCATGGCCTTCCCGGGGGCGTGAGAGGACGGCGATCGGCTACCAGCGGTACGGCGGCCCCGGAGGTATTCGACCTGGTTGAGCTGCCCAAGTCCATGTCGCCTCCGTCCTCGTCCGCAGCCGAGCTGCTGCCGTCAACCCGGGGTGGGACATCGCCGGCGTCGTCGAGCCACGTCCGCACCAGCGTCAGCCACCGGCACGGCGGGTATGCCGGAATCAGTGGTGCTCCGAGAGGGTGAACGCGCCAGCCGTCTTGTCGAACCTTGGACCGATCGAGAAGCTGTGTACATGACACCCTTAGGTGCCCGTCCTGCGAGGCGGCCTGACGTCCGTCAGCATCGTGCGCCTTGTGGAAGCCCGCCAGCGGCGGCGTAGCAGACACGCGAAATCATGCCTTTTCCCCGGAGGTCAGACATATGCGCTTGAATTTTGCAAGGCTGCGGCGCGGCGGGTGGAAGAGAGCGCTCACCCTGGTTCCGGTCGTCATGGTCACGGTGGTGGCCACCGTCGTCGTGACGCCGAACGCCGAGGCGGCAGTGCCCCCGGCGCCGTCGGGCTTCACGCTCACCTGGAGCGACGACTTCAACGGTGCGTCCGGCACCGGCATCGACCAGAGCCTGTGGAAGTACGACACCGGGCCGGGCAGCAGTTTCGGCACCGGTGAGATCGAGACCATGACCAACAGCACGTCGAATGTCTACTACGACGGCCAGGGTCACCTGGTGCTCCAGGCCCAGCACTCCGGTTCTGACCCGCGGAGCGGATGGACGTCCGGGCGCGTGGAGACCCAGGCGGCGACCTTCGGCGCCCCGGCGGGCGGGGTGGTACGCATCGAGTCCGTCCTCCAGCAGCCCAACGTCACCACCGCCAACGGGGCGGGCTACTGGCCGGCGTTCTGGATGCTCGGCGCACCGCTGCGTGACGGTGTGACCTGGCCGAAGTCCGGCGAGGTCGACATCATGGAGGACATCAACGGCCGCAGCTCCGACTTCAGCACCGTCCACTGCGGTGTGAGCCCGGGTGGGCCGTGCAACGAGTCGACCGGCATCGGCTCGGGTGAGCGCGCCTGTCCGGGCTGTCAGACCGGCTTCCACGACTACGCGGCGGAGATCGACCGCTCGGTGTCGCCGGAGCAAATCCGGTTCTACCTCGACGGAAACAACTTCTTCACCGTCAACGCCAACCAGGTGGACGCGACAACCTGGTCCGACGCGATCGATCACCCGTTCTTCATCATCTACGACCTGGCGATCGGCGGCGGTTTCCCGGACGCCTTCGGCGGTGGCCCGAACGCGGCCACGGTCTCCGGCGGCAAGCTGGTCATCGACTCGGTGGCCGTCTACAACAAGGCGCCCGGCTCCGGGGGCGGCGGCGGTGGCTCGGTGACCGGCCAGACGATCACCGGCCCGGGTGGCAAGTGTGTGGACGTGGCGGGTGACGACACCGGCGGCGACGGCACCGCGGTCCAGCTGTGGGACTGCCAGTCGGCGGCCAAGGACCAGCACTGGACCTGGAGCGGCCAGACCCTGCAGACCCTCGGCAGGTGCCTGGACATCGCCGGCGGCAACAGCGCTGCGGGTACGAAGTTGCAGCTCGCCACGTGCAACAGCGGCGGCTACCAGGCATGGGTGCGGCAGAGCGACGGCTCGCTGCGGAACCCGACCAGCGGCCGGTGCATCGACTCGCCGTCGGGTGCCACCGCGAACGGCACCCGGCTGCAGATCTGGGACTGCAACGGCTCCGGCGCCCAGCAGTTCGCCATCGGCACCCCGATCTACGGCCCGGGTGGCAAGTGTGTGGACGTGGCGGGTGACGACACCGGCGGCGACGGCACCGCGGTCCAGCTGTGGGACTGCCAGCAGGCGACCTCGCTCGACCAGAAGTGGACCTGGAGCGGCCAGACCCTGCGCACGCTAGGCAGGTGCCTGGACATCGCCGGCGGCGTCAACGCGGCCGGCACAAAGCTCCAGCTGGCCACCTGCAACGGCGGGGGTTACCAGAACTGGGTCGCCAACGCCGATGGCTCGATGTCCAACCCGACCACAGGCCGGTGCATCGACTCGCCGTCGGGTGCCACCGCGAACGGCACCCGGCTGCAGATCTGGGACTGCAACGGCTCCGGCGCCCAGAAGTTCGCCCTGGCATGAGAGCGAGGAGAATCCCGGCCACCGGCAGCGAGCGGCACCTGCTCGACCCGGACCGCCCGTCCGCCCCCACCGAGCCCGCCGGCCCGCGACCGTCACCGTAAACCACCTTCCGAACCGATCGGGCCCAGGCGGGGCCGCTCGGTCATCTCCTGGCCCGGCGCGGTCTCCACACACCCTTGGCCGACTACTCCAGCAACCCGCCCGGCCAAGGGAGCAACCAGCTCTGCTCCCTTGGCCGGCTCGCGTCATCTCCGCCGCGCCTCCGCCTTCGACGCCGTGGCTCCGGGTGCGTCGTACCTCCTGGCGGCGGTCAGGGTCTGTGCGCAGCCCACGCCTCGACTACTCGCTCGTCGGCGTCTGGGAGCTCCTCGGTGATGGTCCAGCCGTCGATCGCCAGCAGGCCAGTCAACAGATCAGTCCAGGCCCGGCACAGGTCGTCGTACTCCGGGTCTGAGCCGCGTGAGGGCCCAGTCGGCAGGAGCGAGGCCGCTCGATCCCAGATGCTCTCGAGCTTCGTCAGATTTGCGGCAGCCCGGTCCATGACGTTCAACAGCTCGTCCAAGTCCACACCGCAGCCTTCCACAAGGCCACCGCGCAGGGAGCCGATTTCCGCGTGCGTGGTTGGCCCGCTCCACCCGGTGGCGGGAGGAGCGTTCGTCGGCGGCATTTGGACGGCTGAGGCCCGAGTGGTCTCGGGCGCAACTGCAACCAAAACTGCAACCAGGAGACGACGAAGGCCCGGACAGCATGGCTTGTCCGGGCCTTCATTTGCCCAGGTGGGCGGGTGCGGAGGATACGAGATTCGAACTCGTGAGGGGTTGCCCCCAACACGCTTTCCAAGTCTGCGTGACCCGATCCGTGGCAGTTCGGCCCAGTTCAATCCGCCGGTCAGACTGCCGTGGCATGTTCACCTGAACTGCCGCGAACTACGGCGGATGAGACTACAGATGAGACTGTGCGCTGCGGCCAAGGCGATCCCCTGCGCGCCCTGTCGCCCGCTCGGGGCAGGAGCGTCAGTGGCGGCGCGCGCTCAGGCTCGGCGCTCCGCACGGTTGGCCTGCTGGATGGCCCCTGTGGGGCGGTGCGGCTTGAGGCCACGCTTGTTGCACATCCGCAGACCGATATCACAGTCGCTCCGGTAGGACCAAGGGGAGCCACTGCCTGCGGAGACACGCGTCCCGGCCGTTGCATGTGTGAAAAGCTCGGTTATAAAATAACGCCTGTGCTCACACCTGACGATGCCGCCTTCATCACCTCCGCTGTTGAGGGACTCGCGCTCCCCTTGTATGGTGGATTGGATCAAGGCTTCACCAACGCCCACCGCCACTACGACGACCATGGGATGGTCGGCAACGGCTACACCAAAGGCCGTACCGACCTCACCCGGGACCACGCTCGTCGGCACTTGGAGCAGCAGGAAGACCTCGAAGGCTGGATGCTTGCCAAGAGCGCCAGCGGTCGCATCCTCCTGCGCAACGAGATGCTGACCATCCGCGTGCTCCATGCCGCGCCCTTCGACATGGTTCCTCCGCCGGGCCGTAACAAGGCGCGCATCAGCTACTACTCGAACCCGGCGGTCGACCTCTTCGGCGTGCAGTCCAGCAACCTCCTCGCAGTCTGGCTCTCCCCGGCGCAAGAGGGAGGGCAGATCTCCGTGCGTATCGTGCGACCTATCGGGGACTGGAAGCCTGGTCGGACGCCGAAGTTCGACCTCGACTTCGAGCTGCCTCGTGAGTCCGAAGCGTTCGAAGGTTGGGAGTTCATCCCCGACGACGCCGGGATCGCTCTGCCCTTCGAGTTCGATGAAGACATCCGCGAAGAGGGTGAAGGCAGTGGGGCGTGATCCAGCGGAGCGCATCCGAACGCTGAGGCTCCTCATGGGCCTCACCCAGGAGGAGCTTGCCGCCGCAGCGGGGGTCTCGCAGCCGCTGATCTCGCAGATGCAAAAGGGGCACCGAGCAGTCACCAGCGACGTTCTTGAACGGATCGCGGCGGCAACAGGCACCCCGTTGTCCTTCTTCGACGTCGATCCCACGGACCTTCCTACGGACACGCTCCTTTTCAGGAAGAAGGCGAGCGTGTCCGTTAAGGAGGTCGACCGGGTTGAGGCCACAGTGCGCGAGGCTTACCGCGTTGCTGCCCGCCTTCTGTCTGAGACCAGGGTGAAGCGCGTTCAGCTTCCCCGCGCAGAGGGAGATATCGATGATGAGGACATCGAGACCTTTGCAGCTGAGACGCGTGATGCACTTGGCATTGGCCGTGATGGGGCGATCGGGCACGTCATCCGGGCGTGTGAGCGCGCTGGCATCCCTGTTGTCCCCTTGGTACTAGTCGACTCAGACGGGCAGGGGGAGGAGATCGTCGTTGGACACTCAGGGGTGTCCTGTTGGCGCGGGCAAAGTGAACCCTCTTTGGTCAGTTACTTCTCAGCAGGGAGCGGAGATCGGCAACGCTTCACCACTGCCCACGAGCTCGGCCACCTGGTTCTGCACCCGGCTAGGCGCGCCAAACTCACTCCGGCGCAGGCTGAACTAGAAGCGCATCGCTTCGCCGGCGCCTTCCTCATGCCACGGGATCGGGCTCATGAGGCGTTCCGTGGAGGCTTTACGCTGAGAGACCTTGCCATGCTCAAGCGACGGTGGGGAATTTCTATGCAGGCGCTGATCAAGCGGGCGCGAGCGACGGAAGTGATCGACACAGAAAGAGAAAGCAGCCTCTATAGGCAGATCAGTGCAAGGGGTTGGAGAATCAATGAACCCGTCATCGTTCACGCAGAGCAACCCTCATTGATGCGCGCTATGATGGCTCGTCGGTACGGGGAGCCTCCGCCGCTGATCCAAGCATCTGATGATCTTGGCCTGCATCCCGTTCTGATGCGTTCGTTGGCGCCTGATGTCGCGGCCAACCCTGCTCCTCCCAAATTGGATAATGTCATTAGTTTTAGGGCGCGCCGCCCGCAACCCCCTCGGCGTGAAGCCCTCTGACAGGCAGGGCTTGCGCAAGTCAACTTGCGCGAGCCCTGCCTGCCTGCACACGCCATGGTGGGTCTGATCTTCCTTGTTCATATGGGCTGCGACAAGGGTTATTCTTTTTCTAGCGTTTTGGTCCGCTCGCTACGCGTCGCGAGCTGGATATTGGGCACCGGCGTTATCGTGCCTGTGCTCGCCGCTCGTGGGTTGCGCCGGATCATGGTTGATCGCCGCACGGCACCCCTATGATTCTGCGGGGTTGAGGGGGCGGGTGTGGACGCGGTCAGTCAGTTGGTGACCATCGCTGCGGTGGTCTTAGGTGCGGTGACAACGTATGTCACGAACCACCTGATGGAGCGGACGAAGCATCGGCAGACGCTCCTGATGCGCTGGGACGAGAAGAAGCTTGATGCGTACGCCGAGTACGTCGGGAGGGTGCGGCGCTGCATCTACGCGGCGGTGTTGCTCTTCGAGGTGAGAGAGGGTATCCGCACCATCGAGCGGAGCGAGCATGAGTTGGTGTTGGAGCTGGCCGAAGCTGAGGGGCGCCGGGCGCTGGCGTTCGAGCGGGTGATGATGCTCGCGGGGGACCAGGTCATCGAGGCGGCGCACGCGGTGAACAAGGCTGCTCTTGCGATCGACTGGCGGGCCCGTGGCGCGGTCGAAGGGTCGCTCGAAGGGTGGCGTGCGCTGCACACGGATGTCTTCGCGGCCATCAATCGCTTCCACCAGCAGGCCCGCGCCGACCTGGGGGTGACTGGTGGATTTGCGGGCGAGGAACACACATCCCGTGGGCTGATCCTGCCAACCGCCCGCGTCGAAGAGACCCCCGAGGCCGACTGAGGAGCGGCCCCGCCGGCACCATGCCAGAAGGGCCGCCCCGGGATTCGTCAAGCGGTACCGACTCGCCATCCCTCAAGCGCCGCGAGAGCCTGAGCGCGGGCCTCGACAACGGCCATGCGTGCGGCTCGCTCGCCTTCATTCGCGTGGGATGCCTGGCTGGTGACCTGCCCTGGCCACTTGCGGTACAGGAGTCCGGTCTCCGCGATGAACCATCCACGGCTGACCGCACTCAGGGCCATGAGGAGCCCGGTGTCCTCCGACGCGGGCAGGGCCATCCAGCCGCCCAGCGCCAGCAGTAGGTCCCGCTGGACGCAAAGTGTTGCCGGGTGGACCTGGGCCCGGTAGTCGTGGGTCTTCCAGTGGTCAAGGACGGCGCCGCGTTCGATGAACCCGTTCGGCGGGTCCTGGTCGAATCCCACGGTGGAGCCGTCCGGCAGGAGATCCAGCACCCTGGACGTAGTCCAGTACACATCGGGGTGTTCCAGCAACGCCGTGACATCTCGTGCCAGGCAACCTGGGGTCAGCATGTCGTCGGCATCGAGCACCTTCACGAACTGCCCCGTGGCACGTGCAAGGGCCATGGTCCGGGCAACGCCGGCCCGGCCGGGGCGTCCTTGGTCGAAACTGATCCGGGAATCGTCGGGCAGGAACGGCGCTACGACGTCGGTCTCGCCGTCTTCCTGTACGACCCACTGCCAGTCCCACCCTTCCGGCAGCCGCTGTTCAACCAAGGACTTGTACGCCTCCGGCAGGTGTTCAGCGGCCGGCGCGTGTACGGCGGTGATGACCGAGACGACGTTGGCCATGGTCACCACCTGTCCAGCGGGGTGGTGAAGACCATCTGGGTGCGGTCGCCGGGAAGCCGGACATCCGACACCTCCACCGCCCGCCCATCGGTGTCGAGGCAAGTCTTCCGAAGCACGAGCACGGCAACGCCTTCCTTGATACCCAGCTCCTCCGCTTCTTCGGCGGTCGGCGGCCGGGCCGTTACGTGCTCAACGATCCGGTCCAGTTCGATGCCGATGGAGTGCAGTTGGCTTTGCGTACCGCCTGGCCAGGGCTCGTTATCTGCTTCGAGCAGTTCGGGGTTGGCCGCGACCAGGTCGTACCGCAGATAGGAGTGCGCGAGGTTGAACGGGGCGTCTTCCTCGCGGTACCGGGTCCGGTAGATCCGCTCCAGCAGGGGCGTCCCCACCGGCACCTCGAAGACGGCGGCCAGATCCTCGTTGGCCTCCGTCTTCCGGTACTCCGCGCTGAACACCAAGTCCGACACGGTCAATCCGGTGTCGTGCTCTGTAGCGCCGGTCTCCTTGCGCGTGTCGTGGGGTAGGCGCGCGCGGTCCTTCTCCCACTGGTGCCGGTCATTGCTCCGCATGACAGTTCGCCGCTGCCTGCGGACGAAGTTGCCACGGCCGTGCTCCTTCTCCACCAAGCCCTCCGCCACCAGGACTCTGAGCGCCTGGCGGACCGTCGGCAGGCTGACCTTGTACTGAGTGGTGAGGTCCGGGGTCTCTGCCGGCAGCTGCTCGCCCGGCCGTAGCTCGCCCTTGCGGATCTTTATGCGCAGATCATCCGCGATCCGCTCGTACTTGGCCATATGCCACCACACCGCCTTCTGAGTTGAGCGACTTGAGCCTAAGTCCTCATTAGGTGTTGACGCGAGCGCTGTTGAGCCTCCATAGTCATCTCAAGCTCCTAATGAGGAGCTGAGGACATGACCTCTTGTGGAGTTGAACTACTCCCTTCTAAGTCTTGTTCCCGCACGTCAGCGCCTGGAGGGGTGGGGTGACAGCCCCCCGAAGGAAGCGCCTGCTGGTTGAGAACTGAACAGTGTGCTTAGTGACGGGTCTACCCCGTCCCCGTGGCGACCGGGTGATGTTCGTCGGCGACCACTTCGGCGCATCGGCTCTGGAGAACGCCCTTTCGGGGGCGCCACCCGCTTGCGCGTCGCCCTGCTGGCGTCAGAGCAGTGACGATGACGCACCCGATCTGGGCTCGGGACCGGGCCGCCGTGGTGACGGCGGCCGGTGAAGCCTTGCGAACGAGTGTCTTTGGTCCCCGATCCATGCCGCGTGCGGCGGGTCGGGGGTCATGGCCGCTCGTCATCCCCGGCGAGTCGGCTTGGCTCAAGGAGGGCGCCATGACCGACAGCACCGTTCCGGACGTCGAGATCGTGTCGTTCGGCTACCTGCACGCCGCGCCCCCGGTGGCGCATCTGACGATCGACCTGCGGGTGCACTTCCGCGACCCGCACGTCAGCCCCGAGCTGCGCTACATGACGGCTCAGGACGGGCCGGTCCGCGCGGCGGTGCTCGGCACGCCGGGCATCCGGGAGCTGGTCGAGGCGACCGCGTCGGCGGTGGCCGCGTTCCGCTCCGGCCCGAGTGCCGGGCCGGTGACGGTCGCGGACGGCTGTGCGGGCGGACGCCACCGTGCGCCGACGTTCGCGATGGCCCTGGCCGACCGGCTGACCGCCGCCGGCCTGGCCGTCCGCCTGCGGCACCGCGACATCGCGCTGCCCGTCGTCCAACGCTGACCCCATCCGCCGCACACCACCGGCCCCGCCGCCCGCCCGGCGGCAGCCGGGCCCCGCATCTGACGACTGCCCGATCCGCCCGTCCCGCACGGGCGGTGAGGGGAGCCGGACAGACCGGCCCCGCACAACCACTCCCACAGGAGCCCGCCATGCGCGACTTCACGTACCCCAGCACCGAGGATCTGCGCGACTACCTCACCGAGACGTCCAAGCTGGCCGCCTCCACCCCGCAGGACTCCGCCGAGTACGCCGGCTACCACGCCGCGATGAACGAGGTCCTGGACCAGATGCGCCGCGACGAGAGCATCAAGTAGCCGCTCGCCCCGCCCCTCAACGCCCGCTCGTCCCCGGTCCGTGCGTCGGGGCGGCTGCCTCCCGGCCAAGGAAAGTGCAGCCGCCCCGCGCCGGGCCGATCCCACAACACACCAAGGAGATCGACCCGTGAAGTCGATTGTTGCAGGACAGCATGCCGCTTCGGCGGCGGAGTTCGCCGAGCTGGCGCTCGGCATCGACGTGGAGCTGTTCACCGGCCCGGTGGGCGGGGAGTCCCCGACCGAGCGGGCGGCGCGGCTGGACGTGGCCGACGCGGTGCTGGCGGACCTGCGCCGGGAGGACCCGGAGCTGGCCGCCTACGCCGCCGACCTGCTCGCCACCGCGCCGGTCCCGCTGCGGCGGCCGGTGGCCGTCCGCTTCGAGGCCCGGACGGCGGTGGCGGCATGAAGACCCCGCTGCTCTCCGTCGCCGTGCGGCGGGTGCGGCTGCTGGCCGTGCTCGCCGGGCTGGCGTGGCTGCTGGGCCTGACGCCGGCGGTGCCGGTCCGGCTGCTGCTGGTGGCCGTCGTCGGCGTCGGCCTGGCACTGGACGCCGTCTCGGAGGCGGGCAACGCGTCGGCCCCGGCCCGCGTGACCGGCCGTGGCCGTCCGGGGGGTGAGGGGCGGTGACCGCCGACGCCCGAGAGGCTGCCGCCCGCGCCGCAGCCGCCGCCAGGGCCGCCGCCGAGCGGGCCCGTGCTGCCGCTGAGGCGGCGCGCAAGGCCCGTGAGGCTGCCAACGCCGGTGCGGGGGTGGCGGCATGAGCGAGCAGCCGCAGGTGTTCAGCATGCGTGCCGCCCGGCAGTTGGACGGCGCGACGGTGGAGATGGCCCGCGCCGAGGCGGCGCGGGTGCGGGCGGAGGCGGACGCCGCCGCCCAGGGCGCACGGCTCGCCGCCGAGCGCGAGCGCCGGGCCGCCGAAGCGGAGGCCCGGCGTGCGGAGCGGGCCGAGCGGGAGCGGGAGCGAGCCGAGCGCCGAGCCCGCCGCACCGCCGCCCGGCAGGCGGCGCGGGACGCGGTGATGGGGCGGCGGGAGCTGCTGGTCACCGTCGCCGTGATCGTGCTGTCGGTGTCGATCGCGCTGCCGGCGCAGATCGGGTTCCTGCGCACCGCGTGGGTCTGGCCGATGGCGGTGGCGGGCGGGATCGTGCCGGAGGCGCTGACGTGGGCGTTCGCGGTCCAGGGGCGGCGGCGGGAGGAGCGGGGCCTGTCGGCCCGCTTCCACCACACCGGCACCTGGGCGTCCGCGCTGCTGGCCGCCGGGATCAACCTCACCCACGGGGCCGCCATGTGGGGGCCGCAGTTCGGGATCGTCGCCGCGCTGGGGTCGCTGGCCGCGCCGATCCTGTGGGACGCCTACCGGCGGTCGCAGTCCACCGCCGACGACGGCCGCACCCCGCTGGAGGCCCGCACGGAGCGAGCCCGCAGGCGCCACCACCGCACGGTAGCCCGGCTCGCGGACCGCATCCGCACCGCCTCGGTCGGCACCCTGGACCCCGACGGGGCGTGGACGCTGGCCTGGCGGGCCGTGCACGGCGCCGAACCCGGCATCACCGCCGACCTCCTTGCCCGGCACCACAAGGCCGCCGCCGCGGTCGGGCAACTCCTGGCCAAGGCCCCGGACGGGTACGGCGCCACCTCCGCCGCCCTGGACGTCCTCACCCGGCCGATCGCCCGCACCTCCCCGGCGGTGACGGTCGCCGCCGAGCTGAACGCCGCGTTCGACACCGCCCGGCCCATCGCCGCGCTCACCGGGCCGTACATCCCCGACGACCAGCCCCGTACGGAGCCGTACATCCAGGCCAGCGCGCGTACACCCGCACAGCCGGAAACCGGCCGTACGGCCCCCGTACAGCCCCGTACATCGCCGTACACCCCGGACGGCACCGAGATGGCGTCCAAGCGGGCCGCCGCCCGCCAGCACATCCGCCGCCTGCTCACCGCCGGACTCGCCCCCTCACCCACGGACATCGGCCGCCACTACGGCCTGTCCCCCGAATGGGGCGCCAAGCAGATCCGCGCCGTACGCAACCAGCAGACCCCCGCCGCCTGAAAGGGACACCCCGATGAGCTTCGACCACATCGACCGCGCGGCGCGCTTCGCCGTCTCCTACGCCCTGCTGCGCACCGCCGCCGACATCGCGGACCACTGGGTCCAGTCCGACCACCAGGCCACGACCAAGGGACAGCACGACGACCCCGAGCACGGCCACACCGCCGCCGCCGGACGCCGGGCCTGCGCCGCGCACGTCGCCTCCTACGCCGCCGTACAGGCCGCCGCCCTGCTGCTCGGCACCCGCACCCTCGGCATCCGGCTGCGCCCGTCCCGCGCCGCCGCCGCGCTGGCGCTGTCCGCACTCACCCACTACGCGGCCGACCGCCGCCGCCCCCTCAAGCACCTGGCCGAGCGGACCGGCAAGGCCCGCTTCTACGGCCTGGCCGACCACGGCATGAACGGCGCCTACCTGCTGGACCAGGCATGGCACCACGGGTGGGAGACCGCCGCCGCCCTGATCGCCGCCGCCTGACCGGCTGCCTGTCCCGCCCGGACCAGCGCCGGGCGGGGCGGGGAGCCGGGACAGCCCCGGCCCCGCACACCACCGAGAGGACGTCCCCGTGGGCCTTTTCACCCGCACCGCCGCACGCGCGCTCGACGGTGCCGCGTCCGCCGCCCACACCGCCGGAAAGGCCGTCGCCGGGCAGACCGGCGGCCGGGCCGCCGACACCGTGGTCACCGCGACGCTCGGCCCGATCCGCGACCGGATCGACGTGCCGTGCACCTGCGGCCAGGCCGACTGCACCGACCGCGCCTGACACCTGAATACGCCCCGGGGCGGCCGTCCACGGCCAAGCGACCGGCCGCCCCGGGCACCTCACACAGAGAGGCACGTGCAGTGAACCACGACGCCCCCGACCCGGACGACGACCTGTTCGCCCGTCTGGAAGCGGACATGAACACCGACTTCCCCACCGCCGCCGGCCCCGCGACGGGTGGGGGTGAGGTGGTGGACCTGGACAAGGCCCGTACCGCCCGCCGCACCGGTCCGGACGGCTCCGCTGTGGGGCCGGTGGACACCGTCCCGGACGCGGACGACGACCCCGATCAGCCCGTCTACGTGGACGACCCGGCCGCCCACCCGGCTCCCGGGGTGGTTCAGCGGCGGCGGGAGCCGGTCCTGCCGAAGTGGGCGAGCAACCGGGAGGAGTTCCGCGCCGCCGCCCGCTGGGCCGCTGGTCAGGCCGCGCACACCACGGCCTACCACGCGGCCCGGTCCCCGCTGTACGCCGCCCGGCTGGCCGCCCGTGCCCCGCGCGGGGCGGTGCGGGTGGTCGGCGGCGCGGGCCGCTGGGTGGCCGACGCCCAGGGCGCGCCGATGCGGGCGGTGGCGGTCCGCAAGGAGGACGCGGAGCTGTACCTGCGGCTCACCCGCCAGCGCGACGCCAAGGTCCGCCTGCGGGCGCTGCTCGCCGCCCTGGCCGGGGCGTTCGGCATCGCGTTCGTGGCGGTGCTGCTGGTCATGACCCCCGGCTGGACCCACCTCGCGCTGGCCGCCGCCACGGTCTCCGTACTCGGCTGGGCCGGGGCCCCGGCCGACCAGCCGCTCATCAGCCGCGCCGTGTCCAAGACGGCCGTGCCCCGGCTGACCTCCGACATCGTGGAACGCGCCCTGCTGGCGCTCGGCATCGGCGGCATGGGCAAGGGCGAGATCACCTTCCCCGCGCCCATCACCCGCGACGGCCCCGGCTGGCGCGCGGACGTGGACCTCCCGCACGGGGTGACGGCCGGGGACATCATGGAGCGCCGCAAGCGCCTGGCCTCCGGGCTGCGCCGCCCGCTGGGCTGCGTGTGGCCGGAGGGCAACGCGGACGAGCACGAAGGGCGGCTCGTGCTGTGGGTCGGGGACAGGGACCTGTCCAAGGCGGAGAAGATCGCGTGGCCGCTGGAGAAGACCGGCCGGCACGACCTGTTCAAGCCCGTGCCGTTCGGCCGCAACCCGCGCGGCCAGTGGGTGGCGGTGCCGCTGGTGCAGCACAACGTGCTGTTCGGCTCCCAGCCCGGCCAGGGCAAGACCAGCTCGGTGCGGGTGCTGGCCGCCGGCGCCGCGCTGGACCCCACCGCCGAGATGTGGACGCACGAGCTGAAGGGTTCCGGCGACCTCGACCCCTTCGAGCCCGTCAGCCACCGGTTCGTCTCCGGGATCGACGACGACTCGATCGAGTACGCGTCGGAGTCGCTGGCCCTGCTGCGCAAGGAGGTGATGCGCCGCACCGGGGCGCTCAAGAAGCTGCCGAGGGACCTGTGCCCGGACAAGCGGGTCACGCGGGAGATCGCGGACCGGCGGAGCGGGCTGCACCCGCTGGTCTGCGTCGTGGACGAGTGCCAGAACCTGTTCGCCCACCCCAAGTTCGGCAAGCAGGCCGGGGACGACGCCGAGTTCATCATCAAGATCGGCCGCGCTTTCGGCGTCATCCTCATCCTGGCGACGCAGCGCCCCGACAAGGACTCGCTGCCCACCGGCGTCTCCGGCAACGTGTCGATCCGGTTCTGCCTGCGGGTCGCCGGCCAGGTCGAGAACGACATGATCCTTGGCACGTCCGCGTACAAGAACGGCATCCGCGCCACCACCTTCCGCCCGGAGGTGGATGCCGGGCTCGGCTACCTCGCCGGAGCCACCGCCACCCCCACCGTGGTCAAGACCGCCTACCTCGACACCCCCGCCACCGAGGCCATCGCCAAGCGCGCCCTGGCCATGCGCAAGGCCGCCGGCACCCTCACCGGCCACGCCGCCGGCCAGGCACCCGAGCGCTCCGACCCCAACGCCACCCTGCTGGACGACCTCGACGCCGTCTGGCCCACCGGCGAGACGAAGGTATGGGGCGAGACCCTGACCACCGCCCTGGCCGCACTGCGGCCGGAACGCTACGACGGCTGGGCCCCGGAGCAGCTCGCGGCGGCGCTGCGGCCGCTGGGCATCGAGCCGGGGCAGATCTCCCGCCGGATCGACGGCAAGGTCGTCAACCGGCGCGGCTACGACCGGTCCGCCATCTCCACGGCGATCGCGGAGCGTGACCAGAAGCGGCCCGCCGGCTGACCGGCCGGGGGTGCTTGCGCAAGCACCCGTCCCCCGCTTGCGCAAGCACCCCCGATAGCACCCCGAACCGTTCTCCACCAGTGATCTAGCGCTTAGCACCCCACCTGCGAGAACCCTTGATTCCGGTCCCGGAGGCTCCCGATGGCCCTGCTGCTGCTCGCTTTCGCCTGCCTGAGCATCGTCACTCTTGGTTACGCCGCTCTGTGTGCGGCGAACCCGTTCGCCCGCTGCCGCACCTGCGGCGGCTTCGGCTTCCACACCACCACCGACCGCAAGGGCAGGCCCCGCCGGGGCAAGGACTGCCGCCGCTGCCACGCCACCGGCCACCGCATCCGCACCGGCCGCCACCTCTACAACCTCTGGCGCCGCGCCTACCGCGCCGGCACCCGCTGACCCCGACCGCCCGTGGTCCCGGTGTCCCACGTCAACGCGTGGGGCATCCCGCACCCCGCCCGACAGAGCAGGAGTCCCGCCGTGCTCATCACCCTGTCCACCGCGTTCGTCTTCGGCTTGATCACCGCAGTCCTGGTCTGGACGCGCCGGGTCGGCTTCGGCACCGCCCTGGCGGTGTGGCTGTCCGGCTTCACCATCGCCTCCACCGGACTCGCCGGACCCGTCAACCAGGCCCTCGCCTCCGCCCTCACCGCCCTGGCCAACCTCCACTGACCCCCGGGAAGGGGGACCACCGCCATGACCGCACCGCCGCCGATCCGCCCCCTGGCCGCCGCCCACCTCCGCGACGCCCTCACCGCCCTGGCGGGCGGCGACCGGCCCACCGCCGTCGCCGCCCTGATGTCCATCGACGCCGAGTCCTGGCACGGCATCGACGCCCGCCTCGCCTGGCTCGGCGCCGACTTCGCAGCCCTGATCACCCTCGCCGCCGCCGAGGGGGTCCGGTGAACCCGCAGACGCTGGCGGTGGTCGTCGCCACCACCCCCGCCGCCCTCATGCTGCCGCCCCTGGCCGTGGCCTGGCGCCGCAACGCCCGCCACGGCGCCGCCGTCCTGGCCATGCTCGCCGCCGAACGCGCCAACCGCGCCACCACCGGCCCCGACGACGACCCCCCGCCCCCGGACGGCGGCCAGCCCACCGAGGCGCCCGCCCCGCTCGCCCCCGTCATCCCCCTGCACCGCCACCACACCACCGCAACGCCGCTGCGGCACGCGGCCTGACGTACAGCGCAACCCCGGGACGGCCGACAGGTCACCAAACTTCCCGACCGCCCCGGGCCCCTGATCCCGAAGTAAGCGAGACAGGAGATCCCAGGATGCACCCGATCGCGCTGCCCGCGCAGCGCCATCTTCCGGCCGTCCTCGCCGCGAGCCTGCCGCTCGCCGGATGGGCTGCCACCGCCACCGTCATGGCCCGCCGCCTGGACGCTGCCCGGCGTGACCCGCTGACCGGCCTGCACACCCGCGACGCGTTCACCACCCGGGCCACCCGCCTGACCCGGAACGGCCCCGCCGTGCTGGTGGTCCTGGTGGACCTCGACGGCTTCAAGGCCCTCAACGACACCCACGGCCACGCCGCCGGCGACGCTGTCCTCACCGCGACCGCTGCCCGCCTCCGGGCCTGGGCCACACCGGCTGGGGCGGTCGGGCGGTTCGGCGGCGACGAGTTCACCGCTGCTGCCCCTATCGACCCCTACGGCCAGGTGGGACCGCTTACGGAGCTGTCCGGGCTGCACCACCGGCTCACCCGGCCGGTTCCCTACGGATCGGAGCTGCTGCCGGTCGGCGCCTCCATCGGCGGCCACCTCGCCACCCCCGGCACCGCCCTGACGGACGCCCTGACCGCCGCCGACACCGCCATGTACGCCGCCAAGCACCAGGGCGGCGGCTGGAAACTGGCCGACACCCCCACCCGCCCCGTCGCACCGCGCCGCTGGCGCCGCAACCGCCCCGCCACCACCGGCCCGGAGAGCGTCCGATGACGGCCGCTCTGTTCGCCGCCGCGCGTCCGGCGGCCGGGTGGCTCCCGGCCCGGCCGTGGAACGGCCTCACCGTGCTGGACGCCTACTGCTGCGCGGGCGGTGCCGGGATGGGCTATCACCTGGCCGGGTTCCGGGTGTTGGGCGTGGACATCATCGACCAGCCGAACTACCCGTTCGCGTTCACGCAGGGTGACGCGGTCGCGTTCATCGCCGGGCACGGGCACGGTTTCGACCTGGTCCACGCTTCCCCGCCGTGCCAGCACGACTGCACCCTGACGGCCGGGACGAACGCCGGCCGGGGCGGCCGGTATCCGGACCTGCTGGAGCCGACCCGGGCCGCGCTGCGCGTCGCCGGGCGGCCGTACGTGATCGAGCAGCCGCCGGGCCGGGCCACCGCGCGGATGCGGGTGGACCTGTGTCTGTGCGGCGAGATGTTCGACCTGGCCGTCATCCGGCACCGCAACTTCGAGCTGGGCGGCTGGTCGATGGCGCGGCCCGCGCACCGGCCGCACCGGGGCAGGGTCGCCGGGATGCGCCACGGCCGGTGGTACGAGGGGCCGTACTTCGCCGTGTACGGCGAAGGTGGCGGCAAGGGCACCGTCGCCCAGTGGCAGGCCGCGATGGGCATCGGCTGGACCGACGTGCGCCGCGAGATCGCCGAAGCCATCCCACCCGCCTACACCGAGCTGATCGGCACCCGGGCCGCCACCCACCTGACCACCGCCGCCGGCACGGCCGTGCGGGAAGAGGAGGTGGCGGCATGACCACCACACCCACCGAGCCTGCCCCGGCCCCGGCCGGTGTGGGGGGTCTGCGGTCGTTCTCCTTCGGCGGCGGGGTGCAGTCCACCGCAGCGCTGGTGCTGGCCGCGACCGGCCGGATCGACTTCCGGCTGTTCCTGTTCGCCAACGTCGGGTTCGACTCGGAGAACCCCGCGACGCTGGAGTACATCGAGCGGTACGCCCGCCCGTACGCCGAGGCGCACGGCATCGAGCTGGTGGAGCTGGACCGGGTCATGGTCCGCTCCGGCGAGAGGCGGACCCTGTTCGGGGAGCTGACCCGTGAGGGATCGAAGTCGTTGAAGATCCCGGTGCGGATGTCCAACGGGGCGCCGGGCACCAGGAGCTGCACGGCGGACTACAAGATCCAGGTCATCGCCCGGGAGCTGAAGCGGCGCGGCGCCACCGACCAGGCCCCGGCCACGGTGGGGATCGGCATCTCGGTGGATGAGATCCACCGGGCCAACCGGCGGCGGTGCGAGCCGCACGAGCGGATCGACTACCCGCTGCTGGACCTGGGCATCCGCCGCACCGACTGCACCCGGATCATCCGCGACGCGGGGCTGCCCGTCCCCCCGAAGTCGTCCTGCTGGTTCTGCCCGTTCAAACGCGCGGAGTCCTGGCACGAGATGCGCCGTAGCGAGCCCGAGCTGTTCGAGAAGTCGTGCCAGCTTGAGGAGCTGCTGAACCGGCGCCGCGACCAGCTCGGCAAGGACCACGTGTTCCTGACCCGCTTCGCCAAGCCCCTGCGGGAGGCGATCCCGGACGGCGTGGACACCCTCTTCGACCTCGAAGACGACGGCGGGGAGGGGCTGTGCGACTCCGGGTGGTGCATGACATGACCCCCCGCGCCCGCCCGCCGCTGGCCGCCACCCCCGCGTGGCGGGCCGTCATGCACACCGCCGGCCACCGGTGCCAGTGCACCGGCCAGTGCGGCGACCCCCACACGAGGGGCGGTGGCCGGTGCGACCGCGAGCACGGCGGCCACAGCCACCGTCACGGCGGCGGCCGGGTGCGCCTGCTGGCCGCGCCCGCCGACCCGGCCCTGCTCGGCCTCCCGGCGCACCGCGCCGCCGCCCTCCCCGCCGGGGAGCTGGCCGCCTGGTGCCCCACCTGCCACGACCACACCCGCAAAACCGCCGCTGCCGTGCGCGGCGGCGAAGCGGCCGGCACCGGCGCCGTCACTGACGTTCTGTTCTGACCATCATGCGGGCACCCGCCCCTGTCGGCGGGTGCCCGCGATGTCGGGACCGGCGACGGCCTGTTCTGACGCTCCGGCTGCGGCGCCCGCCAAGCCAACAGGAGGAGAGCACCATGACGACGATCTATCGCGGCCCGGACGGCCGGCACTGGGAGGAAACCGGCGATCGGTTCGACGAAAAGGCCCGGCAGTGGATGCACGAACTGACTGCGGCGTCGCAGGACCCGGGGACCGGCCGGTGGGCAGCCGCCGACCATGGCGACCGCGTCGAGGTGGCGGGTCCTGTGTCGAAGGCCGGGTACACCGAGGTGTCCGCCGACCCGCTTGGCGAACCCCGCTTCGCCCGCGTGCACGCGATCGTGGCCGAACTGCTGGCCGACTTCGACCGGCAGGCCGGGCACCCGCACCCGCGCACCGCCGAGCTGCACGTCGCCCTGGAGGACCTGGCGGTCCTCCCCGAACAGATCCAGCGCCGTGGCCGGGGCGCAGCCGCGCAAGCTGCGCGGTCCGCGTACCACCGCGGCGCCCGCCGCAGGTACTGACCAGAACCCGACCCCACCGGGCCCGGCCTCCCGCCGCACCGCCTGACAACCCCGGTGGACACCCGGACCGGCCGGGTGTCCACCCCCGCCCAGAGAACTGGAGACTCTCGTGACTCAACCGACCCGCACTCGGGGAGAGCAGTTGCCCACCGCTCTGTCCTTGGCGGCCGATGGCGTGCCCGTGCTGCCGTTGCGAGCCGGGAAGGTGCCGTTCGGCAACTGCCGGTGCTGCGTGGACAACGCGTGCGGCGGCCGACCGAACATGAAGACCGCCGGTCCCTGCACCTGCCCCGCCCCCTGCCACGGCTGGGCCGCCGCCACCACCGACCCCGGCGTCATCAGCTCGCAGGCGTGGGCGCGGGCGTGGCGGGAGGCGGCCGCAGTGGCCTACCACCCCGGCGGCGCGGGCCTGACCGTCGTGGACCTCGACAGCGCGGGCGCCATCGCGTGGGCGCACGCCGCCCTGCCCGCCACCCGGACCGTGCGCACCACAAGGGGTGAGCACTGGCTGTACCGGGGCGTCATGCGCTCCGCCAACGCGGTGCGGCCCGGCGTGGACATCAAGTCCACGATGGCCTACGCCCGGTGGGTCGGCCCCGGCACCGGCCCCGTCACCGTCCTGCCGGACGTCGTCCGCGCCCTGGCCGTGAAGGAGCCCGCCGCAGTCCGGCCGGCTCCCCTCACCGTGCCCGCACCGGCCGGGGGCGGCACGTGCCCCCACCGCACCCGGACGTACCTGGACCGTGGCATCGCCATGGCCGAGCAGCGCATCACCGAGGCGTCCGGTGCGGTGCACGCCACCGTGTACCGCACGTTCCTGGCGGTGCTGGCCACGCACGGCCGGTGCGGCTGCCTCACCGAGACGCACACCACCAGGCTGTTCACCGCCGCGCAAGCCAAGGGCGAAACCGCCCGGCACTGCGCCGACGCCTGGGCCAACGCCCGTGACCGGCTGGGACTGTAGCCGTGGCCGAGGACGACAAGACTCCCGCGCGCGAGGTCATCGCGGACTACGCGCAAGCGCACTTCCGGTACTTCCGCACCGCCGACGGGACCGTGTACGCCCAGAAGACCGGCCACCCCGTGGCCCGTCCGATCCGCTCCCAGGGCACGACGGGCAGCCACCGCCAGGAACTCATGGTCGGCCTGTACCGGGACGGGATCGGCGTGTTCAACGGGACCGCCCTCAAGGAGGCCCTGGACCTGATCGAAGCGCTCGCCCTGTCCGAGGACGTGCAGCCCGTCCACATCCGCGTCGCCCCCGGATTCGACGGGGCGACCTGGCTCGACCTGGGCCGCGCCGACGGCCTGTCCGTCCGCATCCACCCCACCGCCTGGGACATCGCCGTCCCCGACCCGCGTGAGGTCTGCTGGCGGCGCACCCAGCTCACCGGCGAACTCCCTGTGCCCGCCAAGGACACCGACGGCAAGGGCATCGACCTCCTGCTACGCCTGTGCAACTTCACCGACGCCCAGACCGAATGCCTCGCCATCGCCTGGCTGATCGGCTGCCTCGGGCCGTCCGTGCCCGTCCCCGCCCCGTTCCTCACCGGCCCGCAGGGCGCGGGCAAGTCCACCGGCGGCCGGATGCTCGTCAGGATCATCGAAGGCATGAGCGGTGACCTGCGCCGGGCACCGAAAGACGAGGAGAACCTGATCGCGGCGGTCGCGGCCGGATGGGTCACCGCCCTGGACAACCTCTCCCACATGACCCCCGACCTCTCCGACGCCATGTGCTGCATCGTCACCGGGGCCGAGAGCGTCAAGCGAGCCCTGTTCACCGACGGGGACGTGCACCGCGCCAGCTACCGCCGGCCCCTGCTCCTGACCGGCATCGACGTCGGCGTCATCCGCCCCGACCTCGCTGAACGGCTCCTACCGCTGCGCCTGGAGCGGCCCCGCGTCAGGCGCACCGAGGCGGAGCTGTGGGCGGAGTACGCGGAGGTGCTGCCCGCCGTCCTCGGGTCGTTGCTCGACCTCGCGGTCAAGGTCCGCGCGGCCGAGGCGGAGACCCCGACCGACCTGCGGATGGCGGACTTCGCCCACCTGTGCGCGCAGCTCGACGCCGCGACCGGCCTCGGGGCGCTCGCCGCCTACCGGGCCAGCCTGGACGACCTCAACGACGACGTGATCGAAGGCGACCTCCTCGCGCAGACCGTCCTCAAGCACGCCGACACCATCGCCCCGGGCACGGCGCAGCGCATGACCTCCACCGAGTGGCTGCACCGCCTCAGCCGCCTCTACGGCAGCGACGAACTGCGCCCCCTGCCCAAGGGCTGGCCGACCACCGGGAAAGTCCTCTCCGACCGCCTCAAGCGCCTCCAACCGACCCTCGCCGCCCGCCAGGTCCTCATCGACACCGGCCGCACGAGCGAAGGCCGCTACCTCGAAATGGCCCGCCCGACCACCAAGCCCCCGCACGAACAGCATCAGACGCTCTGACCCGCGCCAACGTCGCCCGGACAAGCAAGAAGAGCACCCGGTGGCTGGTGCTCTTCTTGCTGGTCGGCGGAGCGCCCCAGGCGCGCCACGCAGCGGCTCCTTCTTCACGCTCCGAGGGGCACCAACCACTACAGACACCCCCTCCTTTGTCCTAAGAGGGAAGACGCTGCGTCATGTACGTCATGCAGCCCGGGGAAACGGCCCCTGGCCTGCATCGACAGCCATGACGCAGAAGACGGCCGCTGCGTCATCCTGCGTCATCTGCGTCATGCGATGACGCAGCCCATGACGTACCCATGACGCAGCCCCCGACCGCCATGTCATGCAAAGCCCCAGGTCACAGACCCGCATGACGCTGATGACGCAATGACGCAGAAATCCGAACCTCGGACAGCGCACCGCGAAAAGCCCCTCGAACTCTCGGAGCCCGTTCCCCTTTGCCAAGGAGTAGCCGCAGTGACCGTCACCGCTCCCGGGGGCCACCCTGACCACGACCTCACCCTCGTCGCCCTCACCGTCGAAGAGGCCGCCCGCCGACTCAGCATCGGCCGCACCACCATGTACGCCCTGATCCGCGACGGCGAGATCGAGACCATCCCGATTGGCCGGGCCCGGCGCGTGCCGGCCGAGGCCGTTGTCGAGTTCACCCGCAGCCGCATGCAGAAGAACACCACCCCCATCGCAGCGTGAGGAGAAATGTCTGTGGCCAAGCGCTCCAAGCGTCCTGACGGTACGTCGTCCGTCTATTTCGGCAGTGACGGCTACTGGCACGGTCGTGTCACCGTTGGAGTCCGCGACGATGGCAGGCCCGACCGTCGCCACGTGATGAGCAAGGCCGGCGAGGCCGAAGTCATCCGCAAGGTCCGCGAGTTGGAGAAGCAGCGCGACGCAGGGAAGGTCCGCAAGCCCGGGAAGCCTTGGACGTTGAAGGCGTGGCTGCTGCACTGGGTCGAGGAGATCGCCAAGCCGTCCGTGCGGGACACCACGTACAGCGGCTATGAGGTAGCTGTTCGGGTCCACCTGATCCCCGGCGTCGGCGCGCACCGACTCGACAAGCTGGAGCCGGAGCACTTGGAGCGCTTCTATACGAAGATGCGGTCCAAGGGCAGCAAGCCGGCCACGGTCCACCAGGTCCACCGCACGGTCCACACCGCGCTGAACCACGCACTCCGGCGCGGTCACGTGACTCGGAACGTGGCGTCCCTCGCCGTGCCGCCCCGGATCGAGGAAGAGGAGGTCGAGCCGTACGACATTGAGGAGGTGCAGCGCCTGCTAGCCGAGGCCACCAAGTTGCCCAACAGCACCCGGTGGTCCATCGCCCTCGCGCTGGGCCTCCGGCAGGGGGAGGCATTGGGTCTGCGCTGGATGGACGTGGACCTCAAGACCGGGACCTTGCGGGTGCGGAAGAACCGGCTCCGGCCGAAGTACAAGCACGGTTGCGGGGGCGACTGCGGCCGGAAGCCGGGCTACTGCAAGCAGCGGCTGCGGAGGAACGAGGACACCGCGAACACCAAGTCGAAGGCCGGTCGCCGGGTCATCGGCCTGCCGGACGAACTGATCCGGCTGCTGGAGCTGCACCGGGAGGAGCAGGAGCGCGACCGCCGCCGGGCCGGGCAGGAGTGGAACGACAGCGGGTACGTCTTCACCTCCCCCTTTGGGCGGCCGTTGGTGCCGAGCACTGACTACGACACGTGGAAGCGGCTGCTCGCCGACGCCAAGGTGCGGGATGGTCGGCTGCACGACGCCCGGCACACCGCCGCCACGGTGCTGCTGATCCTCGGTGTCCCGGAGCGCGTGGTCATGCAGATCATGGGGTGGTCGTCCACGGCCATGGCCGCGCGCTACCAGCACGTGACGGGTGGCATCCTCAAGGACGTCGCCAAGCGCGTGGGCGGGCTCATCTGGCAGGTGGCCAAGGGCGCGGACGGCAGCGACCCGGAGGCTCCTGAACAGGAGCATTGAGACTACAGATGAGACTGCGAACGACGAAGGCCCCGACCGCTGAGCGGTCGGGGCCTTTCGTTTGCCCAGGTGGGCGGGTGCGGAGGATACGAGATTCGAACTCGTGAGGGGTTGCCCCCAACACGCTTTCCAAGCGTGCGCCCTAGGCCTCTAGGCGAATCCTCCGTGGGAGAGCTTACTAGATGCCGGAGGGTGCTCGTGCACGGCTGGGGGTGGTGGGGGGTGGGGCTGGGATCCGCTACTCTTGGTGCCAGCCCCTCGTGCGGCGTCATCTCGCTGAACCCCCCCAGGGCCGGAAGGCAGCAAGGGTAGGTGAGCTCTGGCGGGTGCACGGGGGGTCCTGTCGTCTCCGGGTACGCCGGTTGTCGGTCCGTCCCTATATCGTCGGTGGCGTGTCTCTCGCCCTGTACCGCCGCTACCGCCCCGAGACCTTCGCGGAGGTCATCGGTCAGGAGCATGTGACCGGTCCGCTCCAGCAGGCTCTCCGCAACAACCGGGTCAACCACGCCTACCTCTTCAGCGGCCCGCGCGGCTGCGGTAAGACGACCAGCGCGCGCATCCTGGCCCGCTGTCTCAACTGCGAGCAGGGGCCCACGCCCACCCCGTGCGGGGTGTGCCAGTCCTGTACGGACCTGGCGCGGGGCGGCCCCGGTTCCATCGACGTGATCGAGATCGACGCCGCCTCGCACGGTGGTGTGGACGACGCTCGTGAGCTGCGCGAACGGGCGTTCTTCGCCCCGGTGCACAGCCGGTACAAGATCTTCATCCTGGACGAGGCCCACATGGTCACCTCGGCCGGCTTCAACGCGCTGCTGAAGGTGGTCGAGGAGCCGCCGGAGCATCTGAAGTTCATCTTCGCCACCACCGAGCCGGAGAAGGTGATCGGGACCATCCGGTCCCGTACCCACCACTATCCGTTCCGCCTGGTGCCGCCCGGCACGCTGCGCGACTACCTGGCCGAGGTCTGCGGTCGGGAGTCCATCGAGGTCGAGGAGAGCGTCTTCCCGCTGGTCGTCAGGGCCGGCGCGGGGTCGGTCCGCGACTCGATGTCGGTGATGGACCAGCTGCTGGCCGGGGCCGGCGAGCAGGGTGTGACGTACGGCATGGCCACCGCGCTGCTCGGGTACACCGACGCCACGCTGCTGGACGAGGTGATCGACGCCTTTGCCGCGCACGACGGCGCGACCGTCTTCCAGGTGGTGGACCGGGTGGTCGAGGGCGGCCACGATCCCCGGCGGTTCGTCGCCGACCTGCTGGAGCGGCTGCGCGACCTGGTGATCCTCGCCGCCGTGCCGGACGCGGGGGAGAAGGGACTGATCGACGCCCCGGCCGACCGGGTGGATGTCATGCGGGAGCAGGCCGCCGCGTTCGGCGCGGCCGAGCTCAGCCGTGCCGCCGACCTGGTCAACACCGGGTTGACGGAGATGCGGGGCAATGCCGCGCCCCGGCTGCAGCTGGAGCTGATCTGCGCCCGGGTGATGCTGCCCGGCGCGTACGACGACGAGGTGTCCCTCCAGGCTCGGCTGGACAAGCTGGAGCGGCGCGCCGCACTGGGCGGATTCGCGGCCGGGGCGACGCCGCCGCTGGCCGCGCCGTTCCCGCCGGCCCCGGCCCAGGCCGCTCCCGTACCGGCCGCCCCACCGCAGGCCGCAGCGCCCGCGCCCGCCACACCCCCCGCACCCGCGCCCACCCCGGCCGCAGCTCCCGCCGCCGCGCCCGGGGCCTGGCCGGTCCCGCGCAGCTTCACGCCGGGCGGCGGCACCCCGGCGCCCGCGCCGGCTCCGACCCAGACCGCCGCCCAGACCCCCGCCGCCCAGACCCCCGCCGCCCCCGCCCAGCAGGCGCCGCCGCCCGCCGCGCCCACCATGCCGCCGCCCGCCGCCCAGCCCACGGCCGCCACCCAGCAGGGAGCGGCCCAGATCCGCCAGCTGTGGCCGCAGATCCTGGAGGCGGTGAAGAGCAAGCGCCGCTTCACCTGGATCCTGCTGAGCCAGAACGGCCAGGTGGCGGGCTTCGACGGCAGCGTGCTCCAGGTCTCCTTCGTCAACCCCGGCGCCCGCGACAGCTTCGTCAACAGCAAGAGCGACGACATCCTCCGCCAGGTCATCGCCGAGACCCTTCGCGCGGACTGGCGCATCGAGTGCATCGTGGATCCGTCCGGCGGCACCGCACCGCCACCCGCCCCCGGCGGTGGCAACGGCGGCAACGGCGGTAACGGCGGTGGCTGGGGCGGCAACGGCGGCTTCGACGCCCCGCGGCCCCCCGCACCCGTCCCGGCCGCCGGGCCGACCCCGCCCCCGTCCGCCCCGGACCCCACCCCGCAGGCAGCGCCGCAGCCCCTCGCACCCGCCCCGACCAGGGCCGCCCCGCCGTCGGCCGCACCGCCCCCACCCGGCCCGCCGGAGGACGATGACATCCCGGAGGAGGACATCCCCGATCCCCAGGTGGAGGCGTTCTCCGGCCAGGACCTCATCGTCCGCGAGCTGGGCGCCACCATCCTGGAGGAGATCCGCCACCAGTGAGCAGCACCCGGGCCGCCGGCCGGTCGGGCGCCCCAGAACCCGGTGGCCGACCCAACCCGGAGGCCGCCCCCCGGACGGCCGGGCGAGCACGTAGGCTCGACGTGTCGTACGACGCAGTCGTTCTCAGGCAGGAGTGAGCCGTGTTCCCCGGTGGTGGCCAGCCCAATATGCAGCAGCTGCTCAAGCAGGCGCAGAAGATGCAGGAGGAGCTCGCCCAGGCCCAGCAGGAGCTGGCCGAGGCGAAGGTGAGCGGTACGGCCGGCGGCGGCCTGGTGGAGGCGACGGTGACCGGCGCCGGTGAGCTGGTGGCGCTGACCATCGCCCCGGCCGCCGTGGACCCGGAGGACACCGAGACGCTGGCCGACCTGGTGCTGGCGGCGGTGCGGGACGCGACGGCCGCCGCGCAGAAGATGCAGTCGGACCGGCTCGGCCCGCTGGCCCAGGGCCTGGGCGGCGGCGGCAGCGGTATCCCCGGTCTGCCGTTCTGACCAGTCGTGCCGACCCTGTCATTCTGAGGAGAGGCACAGGATTCTCGGGCGTCGGACGGGTGTGTCCGGCGCCCGACTCGTTGGATGATGGCCACCTCCGCCGCCGGCGGCGGCTCACGGAAGGCATGACGCGTGTACGAAGGCGTGGTTCAGGACCTGATCGACGAACTGGGCAGGCTGCCCGGCGTCGGGCCCAAGAGCGCGCAGCGGATCGCCTTCCACATCCTGCAGGCGGACCCGGTGGATGTGCGGCGGCTGGCCCACGCGCTCCAGCAGGTCAAGGAGAAGGTGCGGTTCTGCACCGTCTGCGGCAATGTGGCGGAGTCCGAGCAGTGCCGTGTCTGCAGCGATCCGCGCCGCGACCCGGCGCTGATCTGCGTGGTCGAGGAGCCCAAGGACGTGGTCGCGGTCGAGCGCACCCGCGAGTTCCGCGGCCGCTACCACGTGCTCGGCGGCGCGATCAGCCCGATCGAGGGCGTCGGCCCCGACGATCTGCGCATCCGCGAGCTGCTGGCCCGGCTCGCGGACGGCACCGTGACCGAGCTGATCCTGGCCACCGACCCCAACCTGGAGGGGGAGGCCACCGCCACCTACCTGGCCCGGCTGTGCAAGCCGATGGGCCTGAAGGTGACCCGCCTGGCCAGCGGGCTGCCGGTGGGCGGAGACCTGGAGTACGCCGACGAGGTCACCCTCGGCCGGGCCTTCGAAGGGAGACGACTGCTCGATGTCTGACGCCGTACACACCCCGGAACACTCTCCGGAAACCGCCTCGGAACGCTCCCTGAAGCACTCCTCGAAGCACTCGCCGGAGCACTCGCCGCGGACCGCCGCCGGGCGCTCCCCGGGACACCCCTCGAAGGACACCTTGGAACACACCGTGGGAATCACCGGAGACCAGACGCTGGAGCACACCTCTGGGCACGCCCCGGAGGCGGAGCCGGACGAGTTCGCGGTGCAGATCGCAGACTCGATCAACAGCTTTGTGCTGGCCGTGCACGAGGTCGCCAAGGGCGACGAGCCCGGCAGCGTGGTCTCGCTGCTCCTGCTGGAGGTCTCGCAGCTGCTGCTGGCCGGCGGCCGGCTGGGCGCGATCGAGGACGTGCTGCCGGACGACCGGTTCGAGCCGGACACCGGCCCGGAGCCGGACGGCGACGAGCTGCGCGAGCTGCTCGCCGAGCTGCTGGCGCCGATCGACGTGTACCACGAGGTATTCGACCCGTACGGACCGCCGGAGAAGCCCGCCACCTTCCGGATCTCCGACGACCTGGCCGGGGTGGTGACCGACCTGCGGCACGGCCTGACCCACTACCGGGAGGGCCGGGTCAGCGAGGCCATGTGGTGGTGGCAGTTCTCGTACCTGTCCAACTGGGGCTCGACCTGTACGGGCGTGCTGCGCGCCCTGCAGTCGCTGGTGGCCCACGTCCGGCTGGACAGCCCGCTGGGCGACATCCCGGACGGCACCGACACCGATGACGACGGCCTCACCGACGAGCAGCTGGAGGCGCAGGCCGGCGCGCTGATGGCGGCCGAGCTGGGCCGGCCGGGCGACGGCTCCCGCTGAGCCGGGCCGGTGCGGCGGGCGGGCGGGTCGTGGGGCTGGTCACGGGGGTTTGCGGCGGGTCTCCGGACCGCCCACTGGAACAGGCGTCTCATCATATGGAATCCAGGTGGTACGGGGGGCTCCGTCGTTAGACTGGGTCGACCGCAAGACACACCGATCGAGGAGCGCACGTGGGCCTTGTCGTGCAGAAGTACGGCGGCTCCTCCGTTGCCGATGCCGAGGGCATCAAGCGCGTCGCCCGCCGAATCGTGGACACCAAGAAGGCCGGCCATGAGGTCGTCGTCGTGGTGTCCGCGATGGGCGACACTACGGACGAGCTCATCGACCTCGCGGAGCAGGTGTCCCCCATCCCTGCCGGCCGCGAGCTCGACATGCTGCTGACCGCCGGAGAGCGCATCTCCATGGCGCTGCTGGCGATGGCGATCAAATCGCTGGGCCCCGAGGCCCAGTCGTTCACCGGCAGCCAGGCCGGCGTGATCACCGACTCGGTCCACAACCGGGCGCGCATCATCGACGTGACACCGGGCCGCATTCGCAATGCCCTGGATCTGGGCAACATCGCGATCGTGGCCGGTTTCCAGGGTGTGTCCCAGGACAGCAAGGACATCACCACCCTGGGCCGCGGCGGCTCGGACACCACCGCGGTGGCACTGGCCGCCGCGCTGGACGCCGAGGTCTGCGAGATCTACACCGACGTGGACGGCGTCTTCACCGCCGATCCCCGGGTGGTGAAGAAGGCCCGCAAGATCGACTGGATCGGCTACGAGGACATGCTGGAGCTTGCCTCGTCCGGTTCCAAGGTGCTGCTGCACCGCTGCGTGGAGTACGCGCGCCGCTACAACATGCCCATCCACGTACGGTCGTCGTTCTCCGGCCACGTGGGTACCTGGGTCAGCAACGAGAAGCCGACGAAGCCCGAAGGGGGCGAGATGGAGCAGGCGATCATCTCCGGAGTCGCCCACGACACGTCCGAGGCCAAGGTCACGGTCGTCGGCGTGCCGGACAAGCCGGGCGAGGCGGCCCGCATCTTCCGCGCCATCGCGGACTCCGAGATCAACATCGACATGGTGGTGCAGAACGTCTCGGCGGCCGCCACCGGTCTCACCGACATCTCCTTCACCGTGCCGAAGACCGAGGGCCACAAGGCCATCGAGTCGCTGGAGAAGGCCCGAGCCGTGGTCGGCTTCGAGTCGCTCCGCTACGACGACCAGATCGCCAAGATCTCGCTGGTCGGCGCGGGCATGCGCTCCAACCCGGGCGTCACCGCGGCCTTCTTCGAGGCGCTGTCGGGCTCCGGCGTCAACATCGAGCTCATCTCCACCTCCGAGATCCGCATCTCGGTGGTGACCCGCGCGGAGGACGTCAACGAGGCCGTACGCGCCGTTCACACCGCTTTCGGCCTGGACAGCGAGTCCGACGAGGCCGTCGTCTACGGAGGTACCGGCCGATGAGCGCCGCAGACCCCGCCCGCAAGCCCACCCTGGCCGTCGTCGGCGCCACCGGCGCCGTCGGCACGGTCATGCTGGAGATCCTCTCCACCCGGGAGAACGTCTGGGGCGAGATCCGCCTCCTCGCCTCGCCCCGGTCGGCCGGCAAGAAGCTGGTCGTGCGCGGCGAGGAGGTCGAGGTCATCGCGCTCTCCGAGGAGGCGTTCGACGGCGTCGACGTCGCCATGTTCGACGTGCCGGACGAGGTCTCCGCGCAGTGGGCGCCGATCGCCGCCGCCAAGGGCGTGATCGCGGTCGACAACTCCGGCGCCTTCCGGATGGACGACGACGTACCGCTGGTGGTGCCCGAGGTGAACGCCCCGGCGGCCCGCAACCGGCCGCGCGGCATCATCGCCAACCCCAACTGCACCACCCTCTCCATGATCGTCGCCCTGGGCGCGCTGCACGCCGAGTTCGGCCTCAAGGAGCTGGTCGTCGCCTCCTACCAGGCGGCCTCCGGCGCCGGCCAGCCCGGCATCGACACCCTGCGCGACCAGATCGCCAAGGTCGCCGGTACGGACCTGGGCACCGCCACCGGCGACCTGCGCGCCGCCGTCGGCGACACCGGCCCCTTCCCGGCGCCGCTGGTGCTCAACGCGGTGCCGTGGGCGGGCTCGCTCAAGGAGGACGGCTGGTCCTCCGAGGAGCTCAAGGTCCGCAACGAGTCGCGCAAGATCCTCGGCCTGCCGGACCTCAAGGTCTCCGCGACCTGCGTCCGCATCCCGGTGATCACCACCCACTCGCTGGCCGTGCACGCGGTCTTCGAGAACGAGGTCGGCGTCGAGCGGGCGCACGGCATCCTGCGCGACGCCCCCGGCGTGGTGCTGTACGACAACCCGGCGGCCGGGGAGTTCCCGACCCCCAACGACGTGGTCGGCACCGACCCGACCTGGGTCGGCCGGGTTCGCCGCTCGATCGACGACCCGTACGCGCTGGACCTGTTCCTGTGCGGCGACAACCTGCGCAAGGGCGCCGCGCTGAACACCGCCCAGATCGCCGAGGTCGTGGCAGCGGAGCTGACCGCCGGCTGATCGGGGGCGGTCCGGCCGCAACCGTTCGCACCCTCTGGTGCGTGTCCCCCTCGGAAGAGTCCACCGGGCTCTTCCGAGGGGGTTCTGCTTTGTCCGGATAGGCCCCGGAACTGCACTGATGCACCCCGCGCAGCAGGAGGGGGCCCTGTGATGGCCGGACCGCACCCGACTACGGTGGTGCAACCACGGGCAGCCGCCGTCCCCGCAGCGCGGGCTGAGCAGCGCTGCCGGATGGGATGCAGCCGGACGAGAAACACACCGGGTGAGTGCAACCGTGACGGGGGGTCGAGTGTCCAACAGTCGTGGCGGAGATGCTGGGAGTGGAGAGCAGAAGTGTCGGCGGAGCGGGCGGCCGAGCCGTCCGGGCGGTCGGCGTACCGCGTCCGGCTCTGCTCGCCGCAGCCGTGTCCGGCCGCCCCGCGACCCGGAGGAAGCCCGTCCTGTTCGCCCTCGCGGCAGCGCCGGCCGCCGTGGCAGCACCCCGGGCAGCCCGCACTCCGTCAGCCGCGCCCGCCGGTGGAGCAGCCGTGATCACGCCCTTCCCGGCCGTGCGCCGACCGGCTGACCGCATGGAGCCGGCGTCGGCCGACACCGCCGAGGGCACCACCGTCGACCTGCTCACCGAGACCTACCGGGCGCACTACCGGTCGCTGCTCGGGCTGGCCGCCCTGCTGCTGGACGACACCGCCTCCTGCGAGGACGTCGTCCAGGAGGCGTTCATCCGGGTGCACTCCGCCCGCCGCCGGGTCCGCGAACCGGAGAAGACGCTCGCCTACCTGCGGCAGACCGTGGTCAACCTGTCCCGCTCCGCCCTGCGCCGCCGCATCCTCGGCCTGCGGCTGCTGCCCAAGCCGATGCCGGACATGGCCAGCGCGGAGGAGGGGGCGTACGAGGCGCTGGAGCGCGACGAGCTCAAGGCCGCCCTGCGCGGCCTCCAGCGCCGCCAGCGGGAGGTCCTGGTACTGCGCTACTTCGCCGACATGACGGAGGCTCAGGTGGCCGAGACGCTGGGGGTGTCGGTGGGCTCGGTCAAGGCGTACGGCTCGCGTGGGCTGGCGGCGCTCCGGGTCACCATGGAGGCGCAGACATGAGCGGCGACGAACGCTCCGGCCCGCCGCCCGGCGACGGGCCCGCCGCCGACCGGGAGAGCCCGGCCATCCCGGTCCCCCCGACGCCCCCCATGGCCTCGCCGGGCGAACCGGCCGGGGCCGTCCGGCTCCGCCTGGTGCGGGGCGGCTCCGCCGCCGACGGCCCGCGCGACCTCGACGGCGTGCACGACCTCGACCGCCCACACGACCTCGACCGCCCACATGACCTCGACGGGGTGCACGACCTGCACAGCGGCGAGGCCGGGATGGACGCCGCCGAGCAGGAGCTGCGCCGCATGCTGCACCGCGCGGTGGGCGACCTGCACCCGACACCGGGCACGCTGGAGCACATCCAGCGCGCCGTACCGCGCCGCCGGGCCCGTCGCCGCCAGGCGTGGGCCGGGACGGCCGCCGTACTGCTGCTGGCGGTCGCCGCGGTGCCCGCGCTGCGCTCGGCCACCGGAGACCCGGTCGCGGACCGTGGCGTCGCCACCCGGCCGGTGGGCGGCCTGGGCGACGACGGGCCGACCTCCCAGCCGTCGGCCGACGGTGCCCTGGTGCTGCCCACCGACACGCCGACGCCGGAGCCCACCGGGTCCGTCTCCGCGCCGCCCGACCACCGGCCGGGCGGCGGCGCCACCGCAGCGGCGGGCGGACCGGGCATCGGACAGTCCGTGCCGACGCCTCCGGCCGGGGGGCCGGACGTCACCGACTGGTCGACCGCGAAGGGTACGGAGGTGCCGACCTGCCGGGGCGACCAGCTGGGCGCGGGTGCGGCCCAGGTGTCGGCCTCCGATGGCGCGAGCACGGTCTACGGCTCGTTCTCGGTGGTCAACTCGTCCGACGCGGCGTGCACGGTCGACGGCGCGGGCACGGTGTACGTGAGCGGGGCATCCGGCACCGACGCGTCGCGGGTCCCCGTCCTGGCGCACACCGGCGGCGACCCGGCCGGGGGGCTGCCCGATCCCTCGGCGGCCTCCGACAGCCTGGTGCTCCAGCCCGGTGGGTCCTATCTGGTGCGGTTTGGCTGGGTACCGGACGGCGCCAACGGCACCGCGTGCACCGTCGTCCCCACTACCACCCCCCCGACCACCAGCAGCAGCGCCGGTACCGACACCGACCAGTCCACCACCGGTGACGGCGGGGCTGCGGCACCGGACGGCGGCGGTTCCAGCGAACCGCCACCCAGCACGGTGACCAGCGTCAGCCTCAGCCACACCGCGTCCACCGGCGCCCCGACCGTGGGCCCGGTGACGATCTCGGGCGCCTGCTCGGGGACGGTCTACCGTACGGGCCTGCTGCCCGCCGGCTAGCGGCCGGGCTGCCGGCGGGGGCCGAGCCGGGGTGCCGGGCGGGGTTGTCGGTCGGGGTGTCGGATGGACCCGCGCGTGAGTGCCGGTGGGCGCGGTGGTTACCGTGGGGGGATGTACCGGTTCCTCCTGACCCCGCGCTGGATCGGCCTCAACGCGTTCGCGCTGATCGCCGTGTTGCTCTGCCTGTGGTTGGGGACCTGGCAGCTCGGACGGTTCGAGGACCGGGTCGACACCCACCGCGACACCGACCGGGCCGCCGCCGCCCCGGTGGCGGCGGCGCCGCTGGCGACCGTCCTCGGCAGCCCGGCGCAGGTCCGCACCGACACCGTGGGGCGGGAGGTCACCGCCATCGGCAGCTATGACGCCGCCCACCAACTGCTGGTCCCACAGCGCAGCGTGGACGGCAAGGACGGCTATTACGTCCTCACCCCGCTGCGTACGGCGGACGGGCCCGCCGTGGCCGTGGTGCGCGGCTGGCACGCCGGGGCCCCGGGCACGGCCGCGCCGCCGGCCGCACCCACCGGCCGGGTCACGGTCACCGGCCGTCTCCAGGCCCCGGAGACCAGCGGCACCGACGGCGCGGTGGCCGGTGGGCTGCCCGCCGGTCAGCTGGGCATGATCAGCCCGGCGACCCTGGTCAACGTCCTGCCGTACGGCGTCTACGACGGCTGGGTGGCCGCCGACGACGCGCCGGCGGGTCTCACCGCCGTACCCACCGTGCAGCCGGAGGGCGGGGACGGCCTGACCCTGCGGGCCTTCCAGAACCTGGGCTACACGCTGGAGTGGTTCGTCTTTGCGGGCTTTGTGGTCTTCATGTGGTTCCGGTTGGCCCGCCGGGAGGCCGAGACCGCCCGTGACCTGGCGCTCGGGCTCATCCCCGAGCCGGAGGGCCCGACTGCCGACGCCGGAGCCGTCCAGACCGGGACCGCCCAGACCGGGACCGTCCAGACCGGGACCGCCCAGACCGGGACCGCCGAGCCGACTGCCGTACGGCCGGTCTGACCCCCGGCCCTCCCGGTGCCCTCGGGCGGCGTACGGGGGTTTCCCCCACCCCCGATCCACCGGCGCACCGGATCGAGAAGGCCCTGCCTCGGTCCGTAGTGTCGTTCGCACACCACCAAGGGGGAGCGAACGATGACCACGGACAGCCAGCACCGCAGGCGCACCCGGACCACCGCCGGGGCCGCCGCCCTGGTGGCCCTGCTTGCCGCCGCCACCACGGCGTGCGGTGCCGGCGCCGCCGACAGCGATCCCCACCCGGACCACCGGTCCTTCGCCCTCTCGGGCAGCCGGCTGACCATCGTGGCCCAGAACACCGACCTCACCCTCGCCCCGGCCGACGTCGACCAGGTGAAGGTGGAGCGCCGCATCAAGATCTGGAAGGCCGGCGGCGGGGCGAATGTCTCCTGGTCCCTCAGCGGCAGCACGCTCAACCTCAAGGTCGACTGCGGCTGGGGGCTCGGCTCCTGCTCCGTCCACCATGTGGTGCAGGTACCGAGGAATGTCACCGTCACCGTGCAGGGCGGCAACGGGGACGTCGACGCGAGCGGTTTCAGCACGCCACTGAGCATCACCGGCACCAACGGCGACATCGCCGCCACCGGCGGCGGCACCGCTGCCGCGGTCACCCTCCGCACCACCAACGGCGACATCGCCGCCACTGCGGTACACGCCGGGCAGATCAGCGCCCGGACCACCAACGGCGACGTCGACCTCTCCTTCGCGGCCGTCCCCGCCCGGGTCAGCGCCGATTCGAGGTCCGGGGACGTCACCCTGCACCTCCCCGACGGCCCCACCGGCTACCGGCTGGACCTCTCCAGCCGCGTCGGCACCGTCCACCGGGGCGATCTGCCGACTGCCCAGGACGACGCCCACACCATCTCCGCCGCCAGCGGCACCGGCGACATCACCCTGCTGCACGACGGCCACTGACCGCCGCCACCACCCCCGGAAGCGAACCACCACCCGCAAAAGCGACCGGCGGCAAGCTACCCCGCTGCGATCTGCCACCCTGCCAGGCTCCCTCCGCTCGGCGCGGCTCCCCGACCGGCCGCATCCATCCGGCGCCCGTTGGCACCTACTGCGTAAGAGTCGCCACCCTCGCCATAGGTTCCACGCAAAAGCAGGAGCCCCCGACCCATCCAGCCGGACCCAGCCGCACCGCCGCGACGCCGCGACGCACAACGCCAAGAGGGCCCACCGGATCTCTCCGGTGGGCCCTCTGCATTGGGTCGGGGTGGCGGGATTTGAACCCACGGCCTCTTCGTCCCGAACGAAGCGCGCTGCCAAGCTGCGCCACACCCCGGTGTCCCGCCGTCTCCGGCGGAACGAGTAGAACTCTACCGGACCTGCGGCGGGAGACGAAATCCGGTTTGCGGGGGTGGGGCGGCTGGGTGGTCAGGGGCGGGGGAGGAGGGTGAGGAGGGTGGCCTCGGGGGGGCAGGCGAAGCGGATCGGGGTGTAGCGGTTGGTGCCGCAGCCGGCCGAGACGTGCAGGTGGGCGCGGTGGCCGGCGGCGGTGTGGGTGGAGAGGCCCTTGACGCGGTCGGGGTCGATGTCGCAGTTGGTGACCAGGGCGCCGTAGAAGGGGATGCAGACCTGGCCGCCGTGGGTATGCCCGGCCAGGATGAGCGGGTAGCCGTCGGCCGTGAAGGCGTCGAGTACCCGCAGGTAGGGCGCGTGGACGACCGCGAGCGAGAGGTCGGCGGACGGGTCGGGGCCGCCCTCGACCGCGGTGTAGCGGTCCCGGCGGATGTGCGGGTCGTCCAGCCCGGTGAAGGCGATCTCCAGGTCGTTGATCCGGAGCCGGCCCCGGGTGTTGGTCAGGTTGAGCCAGCCGGCGGCGTCGAAGCCGTCCCGCAGCTGCTCCCAGGGGTTGTGGACGGCCCCGGTGATGCCGCGGCGCGCGGTGCCGTCGGAGGCGTTCAGGCCGTGGTTGCCGGAGAGCCGCGCGCTGATGTAGCGCAGCGGGTTCTTGGCGACCGGCCCGTAGTAGTCGTTGGAGCCGAAGACGTACGCGCCGGGGAACCGCAGCAGCGGGCCCAGGGCGTCCAGGGCCTCCGGGACCGCCTCCGGGTCGGAGAGGTTGTCGCCGGTGTTGACGACCAGGTCGGGGCGGAGGGCCGCCAGGCTCTGCAGCCAGCGCTGCTTGCGGCGCTGGCCGGAGACCATGTGGATGTCGGAGACCTGGAGGACGCGCAGTGGCCGGGCGCCGCGCGGCAGTACCGGTACTTCCACGCGGCGCAGGCGGAAGGCGCGTACCTCGTAGCCCGCGGAGTAGGCGAGGCAGGCGGCGCCGGTGGCGGCGATTCCCAGGGGCACGGCGTACAGCGGTCGCATCACTCCATGATCGCAGACGCCGGGCGGGCGCGGTGGCCCGAGGGGCGGCCCGGAGACCCACTCCGAGCCGCCCCCCGAGCGCGTACGCGGGGGCGCGAAACGGGGGAGCCGGGTCAGTCGGTGGGGGCGCCCGCCGGGAGGCTGCGCGGGGCGAAGGTGGTGGCGGTCTTCTTGACCCCGTACGTCCAGTCGAGCACCTTGGCGGCGTCGGTGAACCGGTTGGCCTTGTCGTTCAGCAGGACGCCGATCACCATCCGGTCGCCCCGCTTGGCCGCGAAGACCAGGCAGGGTCCGGCGGGGGTGCTGGTGCCGGTCTTGACGCCGATGGCGCCCTTGTAGGCACCGAGCAGCTTGTTGGTGTTGTACCAGGTGTAGGTACGGCCATTGCTGACCTTCTGCCGGGTCTTGGTGGTGCTGACCACCGTACGGAAGGTCTTGTTGCCCAGGGCGTGCTTGGTCAGCAGCGCCAGCGAACGCGGGGTGGTGTAGTTCTTCCCCTTGGCGGATATGCCGTCGAAGGAGTCGTAGTGGGTGCCCTTCAGGTGCATGGACTTGGCCTTGCTGTTCATCTTGGCGATGAAGTTCGAGGTGCGGGCGGCCGTGGTCTTGCCGCTGCCGAAGGTGTCGGCGAGCGCGTACGCGGCGTCGCAGCCGGAGGGCAGCATCAGCGCGTAGAGCAGCTGGCCGACGGTGACCTTGTCCCCCGTGCGCAGGTCCGCGGTGCTGGCGCCCTTGGCGGCGACATAGCTGCGGTACTGCTTCTTGATGGTGACCTTGCGCTTGAGGTTCACGCCCTTGGTGTCCAGGACCACCATGGCCGTCATGATCTTCGTGGTGCTGGCCATCTGCCGGCTGGTGTCGGCGGCCTTGCTCCACAGGACCTTGCCGCTGGAGCCGTCGATCAGGATGGCTCCCTTGGCGCTGATGCCGGAGGGACCGGCGGGGGCCGCCTGGGCGGGCGCGGCCGGGACGACCACCAGCAGTGCGGCGGTGGTGGTCAGGGCGGCCGCCAGACGGCGGACGCCGGTGAACCCGGAACTCATGGGTGCTCCGTTTCGGAACTGGGCTGATGATCGGACTGATCCGGGAAGTACGACGCGCCGCGAGCGGGGAGGGTTGCGCCCGACTGCCGTGCCGCGACGGGGTGTTGGCACGGTGGGGCGTCGACGTGCCGTCGACGTGGCGGGGTTAATGCGGCGCGACCCGGCGGCGGCTGTGGGCACAATGTGGGCATGACGCTCAAGAAGCAGCTCCAGGAGGACCTCACCGCCGCGATCAGGGCCCGGGACGAACTGCGTTCGGCCACGCTCCGGCTGACGCTCACCGCCATCACCAATGCGGAGGTCGCCGGTACGGTCGCCCGCGAGCTCTCGGACGACGAGGTGCTCAAGGTCATCACCCGCGAGGCGAAGAAGCGCCGCGAGGCCGCCGACGCCTTCGGCCAGGCCGGTCGCACCGACTCGGCCGCGCGGGAGCGGGCCGAGGGCGAGGTGCTGGCCGGCTACCTGCCGCAGCAGCTGGGCGACGACGAGCTGGCGGCCATCGTGGCCGAGGCGGTACGGGAGGCGGCGGCGGGCGGTGCCGAGGGGCCGCGGGCGATGGGCGCCGTGATGAAGCTGGTGAACCCCAAGGTCGCCGGCCGGGCCGAGGGCGGCCGGGTGGCGGCGGCGGTGAAGCGGGCCCTGGCCGGCTGAGCGCGCTCGTACGCAGCGCTCGTACGCAGCGCTCGTACACAGCACCCGTACGAGAAGTAGCCCGTACACAGCGGAAGGGGCACCCCGGGAGATCCGGGGTGCCCCTTCGTCGTGCGAGGAGCGGTGGTCAGGGGCCGGTGGTGTTGCCGGTCGCGTTACCCGTCGCATCACCGGTGGTGTTGCCGGTCGTGTTGTTGCGGCCCCCGTGGTTGCCGCCGAAGCCGGGCGGCAGCGAGATCCCCCCGCCGGGGAGGCCCGCGATGGTCTGGCCCATGGTGGTGTTGCCACCGTGGGTGTTGCCGTCGTCGCCCTTGCCGTCGTCCCCCTTGCCCTTGCCGTCGTCTGCGGGCTTGGGCGGCTGCGGCTTGGGGATGTAGATCTTGTTGAAGGAGCTCGCGGGCGTCCCGGCGAGGGCCCCCGACACGGCGGCCTTCCAGATCGGGCCGGGACCGTCGGCACCGAAGACCTGGCTGTAGTACCTGCCGCCGATGGTCACATTGAGCATCGTCTTCTGCTGGTTGGGGTCACCGAGCCAGACGGAGGCGGCCAGGTCGGGGGTGTAGCCGCTGAACCAGGCGTTCATCGGGCCGGTGTGGCCCGCCGCGTCGGTGGTGCCGGTCTTGCCGGCGCTGTCGCGGTCGGTCAGGCCGGCCGTGGTACCGGTGCCGTCCTGGGTCACGCCGTACAGCAGGGTGTTGATGGTGTCCGCCGTCTTCTCCGACATCACCTGCTGGCAGTCGGCCTTGGGCACGGCCAGCCGCTTGCTGCCGGAGACGACGGAGGTGATGGCGATCGGCTTGCAGTGGGTGCCACGGGCGGCGAACGTGGCATAGGCGCTGGCCATCTGGACCGGCGAGTAGTTCAACACGCCGAGCGTCAGGGAAGCGACCGGGTCGATCTTGGCGCCGGTGGCCTGGACGCCCAGTCCCAGCTTCTCGGCCATCTTCGTCACCGGGCAGAGGCCGATCTGCTGCTCCAGCTGGACGAAGTAGGTGTTGATCGACTTGTTCATGGCCTCCTGCATGCTGTACGGGCCGACCTCGCTCACGCTCTCGTTCTGCGTGTGGTCGCCGTTGGCCACCCACTGGCCGTCGCAGGTGGACATGGTCGGGTAGTCCATCTTGTTCGGCGAGGAGAACACCTGGGTGGGCGGCGTACCGCCCTCGATCGCCGCGGCCGCCAGGATCGGCTTGAAGGTCGAGCCGACCGGCTGGCCGTTGCCGCTGCCCAGGTCGTTTCCGACGCTGAAGTTGACCTGGGTCTGGTGCTTCTTGGTGTCCAGGCCGTACGGGCGGCTCTGCGCCATGGCGAGGATCTTGCCGGTGCCCGGCTTCACCATGGTGATCGCCGCGACATCACGGTCGCTCGCGTACACCCTGCTGGTGACCCCCGCGTTGGCAGCTGCCTGGGTCGCGGGGTCGAGCGTGGTGTAGATCCGCAGGCCGCCACGGGAGAGCAGCTTGGTGCGGTCCGCCTTCGTCTTGCCGAAGACCGGGTCGGTCCGGAGCACGTTCCGTACGTAGTCGCAGAAGAAGCCCATGCCCTTCTGCGCGGTGATGCAGCCGTTCTGCGGGGCGGAGTACTTCAGCGTCAGCGGGGTGGCTATCGCCTTGTCGGCCTCGGCCTGGGTGATGTGCTTGAGGTCGGCCATCCGCCGGATCACCGTGTCGCGCCGGTTCTTGGCGGCCTGCGGGTGGAGGGTGGGGTCGTAGGCCGTGGGGTTCTGCACCAGACCGGCCAGCATGGCCGCCTGCGGGAGGGTGAGGTCCTTGGCGTGGGTGCTGAAGTAGCGGTTGGCCGCCGCCTCGATGCCGTACGCCTGGTTCCCGAAGAAGGTGATGTTGAGGTAGTTGGTGAGGATCTGGTCCTTGGTGAGCTGTTCCTCGAGCTTGATCGCGTACTTCAGCTCCTGGATCTTGCGACCCATGGTCTGCCGGGTGGCTTCGAGGAACTTGTCCTTGTCGTCACCCGCCTCCTCGATGAAGACGTTCTTCACATACTGCTGGGTCAGGGTGGAGGCACCCTGGACGTCGCCGGACTCGGCGTTCTTGGTGGCGGCGCGGAGCACGCCCTTGAGGTCGATGGCGCCGTGCTGGTAGAAGCGGGCGTCCTCGATGTCGACCTGGGCCTGGCGCATCACCGGGGCTATGTCGTCCAGCTTGAGGATGGTGCGGTCCCGGTCGTAGATCTTGGCGATCAGGCCGCCCTTGGCGTCGTAGATGTACGACGCCTGGGACAGCGGCGGTGCCTTGAAGTCGTCCGGGATGTCCTCGAAACTCTTGGCGGTGTTCTTCGCCGTCAGGCCGAGGGCGCCTACGGCGGGCAGCGCCAGTCCGGCGGTGAGGAGGCCCGCCAGGACGCTGACGCCGGCGAAGTTCACGGCGAGTTTGGCCTTGTCCACGGGAGACCCGGATCGCTTCGGTGCCATGGGAAGAGACTACGTCCTGGGAATCCCGGACAGGTGGGCATGTGTTCGCCTAGGCTTGTCACAAGCTTGCGACAAGTTCCGCGATCTCTCGGTGTTCACTCTTGTGGGTGATGAGATTTGCCCGGATCGCAGGCATATGCCAGACGTCGTACGTCGGTCGGAGGCCCCCGAAGCCCCCTCCCGTCTGCCGTGGCGTACCTGGGCTGAGCCTCGTTCGGCATCACTCCAGCGAGTGACATCTTCGGCACGCATAGTCCGTTCGGACCATCCCAGATTGGGCCTGAAGGGGCTGTTGCCAGCCCTCGTTCTTCCGTAACGTCCTCAACTGGCAGCGGTCGACACGCCGTTGCCGCCGTGGGGGAGCCTCGATTCGGGAGAGGACGGCGCCAGCATGAGCTGGGTTGACGACTGGAGCGCGCAGGCCGCCTGCCGCACGAGTGATCCGGACGAGCTCTTCGTCCAGGGGGCGGCGCAGAACCGCGCCAAGGCGGTGTGCAGCGGGTGCCCGGTGCGCACCGAGTGCCTGGCCGACGCGCTGGACAACCGGGTGGAGTTCGGGGTCTGGGGCGGGATGACCGAGCGCGAGCGCCGGGCACTGCTGCGCCGGCGTCCGACGGTCACCTCCTGGCGCAGGCTGTTGGAGACCGCGCGCACCGAGTACGAGCAGCAGGTGACCGTCGGCGCTCCGGACTACGCGCAAGCCGGCTGACGGCCGCCCCACCCCCACCAGGTCCGTCCAGGCCGACGCCTTCAGGCCGACGCCGTGCTCAGTCGCGCCCCGATCCGCCGCAGACCGTCCAGGTCGTGCACATCGCCGGGCAGTGCGGGCACCTCGGTGATGGCCACGTCCGGATAGACCGAGACAAAGCGGTCGCGGGTCTGCCGCTCCCGCGCTATCACCTGCATCCGCTCCGCGTGCAGCCGCAGCAGCCCGGCGGCCACCGCCTCGGCAGCCGCCGCCGCGCCCCCGTTCTCGCCCGCACCGCCGCCGTCCTCGTCGTGGCCGTTCTCCTCCAGGGTCTCGGCGCCGGCCAACGCCCGCTCGGCGGTGAGCTGCGGGGCGCCCGTGGTGTGCACCCGGTTGAGCACCAGCCCGGCCAGCGGCATCCGGTCCGCCGCCAGCCGGTCCACGAAGTACGCCGCCTCGCGCAGCGCGTCCCGCTCCGGCGCGGCCACCACCAGGAACGCGGTGCCCGGCGCCTGCAGCAGCTTGTAGGTGCGGTCGGCCCGCTCCCGGAAGCCGCCGAACATCGAGTCCAACGCCGTCACGAAGGTCTGCACATCGCTGAGCACATGGGCGCCGATCACCTTGTTGAGCACCCCGGTGACCAGGCCCATCCCGACGCCGAGGAACTTCATCGCGCCACGCCCGCCCACCTTGGCCGGCGCCATCAGCACCCGGATGAACCGCCCGTCCAGGAACGACCCCAGCCGGTTCGGCGCGTCCAGGAAGTCCAGCGCGGAGCGGCTGGGCGGGGTGTCGACCACGATCAGGTCCCACTCGTCCCGGGCCCGCAGCTGGCCGAGCTTCTCCATGGCCATGTACTCCTGCGTCCCGGCGAAGCCGGCCGACAGCGACTGGTAGAAGGGATTCTCCAGGATGGTCCGGGCGCGCTCCGGGTCGGAGTGGGCCAGGACGATCTCGTCGAACGTCCGCTTCATGTCCAGCATCATGGCGCACAGCTCGCCGCCGTTGTCGGCGGCGACGCCCTTGACCGGCCGGGGGGTGTTGTCCAGCTCGCTGAGGCCCATGGACTGGGCCAGCCGCCGCGCCGGGTCGATGGTGAGCACCACCACCCGGCGGCCCCGCTCCGCCGCCCGCACCCCGAGCGCCGCCGCCGTGGTGGTCTTGCCGACGCCCCCGGAGCCGCAGCAGACGATGATCCGGGTCTCCCGGTCGTCGAGCAGCGCGTCGACGTCCAGAGCGGTCTCGGCGGTGGCCGTCCCGCCACCCGTGCTGTCCGTACTGCCCTTGGTGCCCTTGCTGTCCGTCCGCGCGGTCACGCCGCCCCCTGCTCCTTCAGCTCCGCCGCCAGCCGGTAGAGACCTCCGAGGTCCACGCCCCCGCCCAGCAGCGGCAGTTCGTACGAGGGCAGATCGAGCTGCGCCAGGTCGGCGCGCTGCTCGCGCTCCAGCAGTACCCGCTCCGAGTGCTCCCGCGCCTGGTCCAGCAGCGGGTCGAGCAGTGGTTCGACATGGGCGCGGGTGACCGTCGCGGTGCGCGACCGGCCGCCGAGCCCGGCGTCCACCAGGGCGCGGGCCACCTCTTCGCGGTGGTCGCCGTCGACCGCCCGTACGGCGGCCTCGTCCAGCACCGGCGGGCGGACCATGTTCACCACGATGCCACCGACCGGCAGCCCGGCCTCGCGCAGCTCGCCCACGCCGTCCACGGTCTCCTGCACCGGCATCTCCTCCAGCAGGGTGACCAGGTGGACGGCGGTCTCCGGTGACCTGATGACCCGCATCACGGCCTGCGCCTGGTTGTATATCGGACCGAACCGGGCCAGGCCGGCCACCTCGGTGTTGACGTTGAGGAAGCGGGTGATGCGTCCGGTCGGCGGGGCGTCCATCACCACCGCGTCATAGGCCCGGCGGCCGTCCGGGCCCTTGCGCCGCGCGGCCTCGCACGCCTTGCCGGTGAGCAGTACGTCGCGCAGCCCGGGTGCGACGGTGGTCGCGAAGTCGATGGCGCCCAGCTTCTTCAGCGCCTTGCCCGCCCGGCCGAGCTTGTAGAACATGTCCAGGTACTCCAGCAGCGCCTGCTCCGGGTCGATGGCCAGCGCGAACACCTCACCGCTGCCGCTGCCCGTCAGGCCCAGCCGGGCCGGCGACACCGAGGCGATCTTCCGCTCCTCGTAGGGGAAGGCGGCGGTGCCGAAGAGTTCGGAGATGCCCTGCCGCCCCTCCACCTCGATCAGCAGGGTGCGGCGGCCCTCGGCGGCCAGCGCCATGGCCAGCGCCGCCGCCACCGTGGTCTTGCCGGTGCCGCCCTTGCCGCTGACCACGTGCAGCCGGACGCCGTCCCAGTGCGGACCGCCCGGACCGCCGTCGGGCGTGCGCGCCATAGTCGACCTCATCCCGCACCGGCTCCGTCCGCTCGTCTGCCTGGTGAACACCTGCCCGAACAGGCGCCTGTCCACGCCGCGAGCGTAACCAGCCGACCGGACGGATGCGGGGAGGGGTCCGGAGACAAGGGGGATTTGCGGCCTTTTGTGTCGGACCTCACAGGGGCGGCCGGGATGCTCCGGCCGGGTGCCGCCGCAGCCGTTAGAGTCGCCCCATGACCAAGTGGGAATACGTGACCGTGCCGCTGCTGGTGCACGCGACCAAGCAGATCCTGGACAGCTGGGGCGAGGACGGCTGGGAGCTCGTCCAGGTCGTGCCCGGACCGAACCCCGAGCAGCTGGTGGCCTACCTCAAGCGGGAGAAGCAGGCATGAGCAAGGTCGAGAGCCGCCTCGCCGAGCTCGGCCTGACCCTGCCGGAGGTCGTACCGCCGCTGGCGGCCTACGTCCCCGCCGTCCGCTCCGGCGAGTACGTCTTCACCTCCGGGCAGCTGCCGCTGGTCGCCGGGAAGCTGGAGCACACCGGCAAGGTCGGCGGTGAGGTCACCGCCGAGCAGGCCAAGGAGCAGGCCCGGCTCTGCGCGCTCAACGCGCTGGCGGCCGTGAAGTCCGTGCTCGGTGACCTGGACCGGATCGAGCAGGTGGTCAAGGTCGTCGGGTTCGTCGCCTCCGCGCCCGACTTCACCGGCCAGCCCGGCGTGGTCAACGGCGCCAGCGAGCTGCTGGGCGAGGTGCTGGGCGACGCCGGAGTGCACGCCCGCAGCGCGGTCGGCGTCGCCGTACTGCCGCTGGACGCCCCCGTCGAGGTGGAGATCCAGGTCCGCGTCTCGGCGGGCTGAGCCCCCGCCGCCGTCCGTCCCCGGCCCCGCGCCCCGGAGCGACCCGTTCGCTTTCCGGGCGCGGGGCCGTAGCATCCGCCCATGGGTGATCAGCGCAGTGCCATGCCGCCGACCTGGCCGGCCCGGATCAGGGCCCTGGCCGCCGGCGAGTACGACCCGCCGCGCCCGCGCCGGGCCGCCACCGTGGTGCTGCTGCGCCAGGGCGCCCCCGGGGTGCGGGCGTATCTGCTGCGCCGCCGGGCCACCATGGCGTTCGCCGCCGGGATGTACGCCTATCCGGGCGGTGCCGTCGACCCGCGCGACGCCGAACAGCACGTCGGCTGGGCCGGTCCGCCGCCGCAGGAGTGGGCGCGGCGGCTGGGCACCGACCCGGCCACCGCCCAGGCGGTGGTCTGCGCGGCGGTCCGGGAGACCTTCGAGGAGTCCGGGGTACTGCTGGCCGGACCGGACGGCGACTCGGTGGTCGGCGACACTTCCGGGCAGCCCTGGCAGGCCGACCGGGCGGCGCTGGAGGCCCATGAGCTGTCCTTCGCGGAGTTCCTCCGGGCGCGCGGCCTGGTGCTGCGCAGCGATCTGCTCGGCGCCTGGGCGCGCTGGATCACGCCGGAGTTCGAGGAGCGGCGGTACGACACCTGGTTCTTCGTCGCCGTACTGCCGACCGGCCAGCGGACCGCCGACACCACCGGGGAGGCCGACCGGGTGGTGTGGCTGGACGCGGCGGAGGCGGTCGCCGGGTTCGAGGCGGGCCGGCTGGAGATGCTGCCGCCCACCGTGACCGTGCTGCGCGAGCTGGCCCCGCTCGCCACCCCGCAGGCGGCCCTGGCGGCCTGCGCCGGCCGCAGCCTGGCCCCGGTGCTGGCCCAGACCCGGCTGGACGGCGACCGGGTGACGGTGCGCTGGCCGGGGTACGAGCAGCTCACGGTGGACGGGTTCTTCCCGGCGGACACGGGGGGTGGACGGTGACGGAGACACCCCCCGGCGCGCCGATGGCCCAGGTCGGCGGCCCGGCGACCGCGCGGGCGCTGTGCGTACTGGCCCCCAACCCGTCCCCGATGACCCTGGACGGCACCAACACCTGGCTGCTCTCCGAGCCGGACTCCGACCTCGCGGTGGTGGTCGACCCCGGGCCGCTGGACGACGGGCATCTGCGCGCCGTGCTCCGTACCGCCGAGCAGCACGGCAAGCGGATCGCACTGACGCTGCTCACCCACGGCCACGCCGACCACGCCGAGGGCGCCGCCCGCTTCGCGGAGCTGACCGGCACCGCCGTCCGGGCGCTGGACCCGGCGCAGCGGCTGGGCGGCGAGGGCCTGCGGCCGGGCGAGGTGATCGGCGTCGGCGGGCTGGAGCTGCGGGTGGTCGGCACTCCCGGCCACACCTCCGACTCGCTCTCCTTCCACCTGCCCGCCGACGGCGCGGTGCTCACCGGCGACACCGTGCTCGGCCGGGGGACGACCATGGTCGCCCACCCGGACGGGCGGCTCGGGGACTATCTGGACTCGCTGCGCCGGCTGCGCGCGCTGGCGTCCGAGTACGGGGTGGGGACGGTGCTGCCCGGCCACGGCCCGGTGCTGGGCGACGCGCTGGGCGCGGTGGAGTACTACCTGGCGCACCGGGCGCACCGGCTCGCCCAGGTGGAGACCGCCGTGGAGGCCGGGCACCGCAGTGCGGCGGCGGTGGTCGCGCAGGTGTACGCCGATGTGGACCGGGCGCTGTGGCCGGCCGCCGAGCTGTCGGTGCGGGCGCAGCTGGAGTACCTGGAGGAGCACGGGCTGATCTGACGCCGGAGACGGCGCCGGGGCCGGACACCGTGCGGTGTCCGGCCCCGGCGGGGGTCGTACGGTTCGGCGCTCAGCGGGAGCGGCGGGCCAGCCGTTCCACGTCGAGCAGGATCACCGCGCGGGCCTCCAGCCGCAGCCAGCCACGGCCGGCGAAGTCGGCCAGCGCCTTGTTGACCGTCTCCCGGGAGGCGCCGACCAGCTGGGCCAGCTCTTCCTGGGTGAGGTCGTGCACCACGTGGATGCCCTCCTCCGACTGCACGCCGAAGCGGCGGGAGAGGTCGAGCAGCGCCTTGGCGACCCGGCCGGGCACATCGGAGAAGACCAGGTCCGACATGTTGTCGTTGGTCCGGCGCAGCCGGCGGGCGATGGCCCGCAGCAGCGACATGGCGACCTCGGGCCGGGCGTGCAGCCACGGCTGCAGGTCGCCGTGGCCCAGGCCGAGCATCTTGACCTCGGTCAGCGCGGTGGCGGTGGCGGTGCGCGGTCCCGGGTCGAAGAGGGACAGCTCGCCGATCATCTCGCTGGGCCCGAGCACGGCGAGCATGTTCTCGCGGCCGTCGGGCGAGGCGCGGTGCAGCTTGATCTTGCCCTCGACCACCACATAAAGGCGGTCGCCGGGGTCGCCCTCGTGGAACAGCGACTCGCCGCGCGCGAGGGTCACCTCGGTCATCGAGGCGCGCAGCTCCGCCGACTGCTCGTCGTCGAGTGCCGCGAAAAGTGGGGCGCGCCGCAGGACATCGTCCACGAGCTTCCTCCTGTTCGGCCGGTTCGTCCGGCTCCCCATCATGCACGACGGAGAAACAGTGCGATCAATCACAAGGATGACGCATTCAGTACCGATCATATGAGGAGGGGGGTGGTCCGGGGGTGTCATCCACCCCGGATCGGCTCCGGTGGGCCCCTCTCATACGCACAGGTACCCGACCCCGACCGGGGACGACGGCGCTGATCCCGCACCCGGTGGCGGCCGTCCGGCGTAGCCTTCGGGCATGGCAGAGACCAAGACGCAGCAGGGGGCTCCCACGGCGAAGCCGAGGAAGCCGGAGTCGCAGCTGGCGATGGTGCGGCGGGCGCGGAAGATCAACCGTGAGCTGGCCGAGGCGTATCCGTACGCGCATCCCGAGCTGGACTTCGAGAACGCCTTCCAACTGCTGGTCGCCACGGTGCTGTCCGCCCAGACCACCGATCTGCGGGTGAACATGACCACCCCCGCCCTCTTCGCCCGCTATCCGGCGCCGGAGGACCTGGCCGCCGCCGATCCGGAGGAGTTGGAGCAGCTGATCCGGCCGACCGGCTTCTTCCGGGCCAAGGCCAAGTCGCTGCTGGGGCTGTCCGCCGCGCTGCGCGACCGCTTCGGCGGCGAGGTGCCGGGCCGGCTGGAGGACCTGGTGACGCTGCCGGGGGTGGGCCGCAAGACCGCCAATGTGGTGCTGGGCAACGCCTTCGGCGTCCCCGGGATCACGGTGGACACCCACTTCGCCCGGCTGGTGCGCCGCTTCGGCTGGACGCAGGAGACCGAGCCGGAGCGGATCGAGAAGGCGGTCGGCGAGATCTTCCCGGCGAGCGAGTGGACGATGCTCTCGCACCGGGTGATCTTCCACGGCCGGCGGATCTGCCACTCCCGCAAACCGGCCTGCGGGGCCTGCCCGATCGCGCCGCTCTGCCCCTCGTACGGCGAGGGCGAGACCGATCCGGAGAAGGCGAAGAAGCTGCTGAAGTACGAGATGGGCGGGCAGCCGGGGCAGCGGCTGAAGCCGCCTGCGGACTACCCCGGCGAGGCGTCGGCCCGGCGGGTGTCGGCGGAGGACTCCTGAGGATGGGCGGCGCGGTCGAACGGGACGGGTTGCCCGGCTGGCTGCTGCCGGTGCGGGACGCGGCCGAGCGGGTGCGGCCGGGCCAGCTGAGCCGGTTTCTGCCGCCGCCGGTCGGCGGGCGGCGCTCGGCGGTGCTGATGCTGTTCGGGGAGGGCGGCCACGGCCCTGACGTCCTGCTGATCGAGCGGGCGCGCAGCCTGCGTTCGCATGCCGGCCAGCCGTCGTTCCCGGGCGGCGCGCTGGACCCGGAGGACGGCGATCCGCTGCGGGAGGGGCCGGTCAACGCCGCGCTGCGCGAGGCGTGGGAGGAGACCGGGCTCGACCCGGCGGGGGTGCAGGTCTTCGGGGTGCTGCCGGACCTCTACATCCCGGTCAGCGACTTCGTGGTGACGCCGGTGCTCGGCTGGTGGCGGGCGCCGTCCCCGGTCGGGCCGGTGGACCCGGCCGAGGTGGCGGCGGTCTTCCGGGTGCCGGTGGCCGAGCTGACCGACCCGGCCAACCGGGCCCGGCTGCGGCATCCCAGCGGCTTCACCGGGCCGGCCTTCCTGGTGGCGGGCCAGGTGGTGTGGGGGTTCACCGCCGGGGTGATCGACCGGGTGCTGCACTTCGGCGGCCTGGAGCGGCCCTGGGACACCTCCCGGGTGGTGGAGCTCTCCGAGGACGCCTTCGACCTGGCGCGGCGGGAGCGCGGCGGCCTGGCCGACTCCTCCGGTACGGCCGCCTCCGGTACGGCGGATCGTACGGCCGGCAGCTGACCCCGGTGGGCGGGGCGGACCCCCGCCCACCAGGGCCGTCCGCTACTCCATCACCGGCATGGCGACCTGCTCGGACTTCTCCGCGCCCGGTCCGTTCTGGCCGCGCAGCGGCACCTCGCGGATGAAGAACGACAGCAGCAGCGCCACCGCGACGAACGGGATGCCGACCAGGAAGAGGTCGTCCAGCGCCTTCACGAAGCCGGTCAGCACGATGTCCTGGACCTGGGTCGGCAGCTTCTCGATCGCGGCCCGGCCGCCCGAGGTCAGCTGCTCGCCGCCGCCCAGCCCCGGTGCGCCCGCGCCCGAGCCCTTGAGACCGGCCGCGGCGACGCCCTCGCTGATGTGGTGGTTCAGCCGGCTGGTCAGCACGGTGCCGAAGATCGCCGTACCGAAGGCGCCGCCGATGGAGCGGAAGAACGTCGACCCGGCGGTGGCCGTGCCCATGTCCTTCATCTCGACGGAGTTCTGCACGGCGAGGACCAGCACCTGCATCACGCAGCCCAGCCCGATGCCCATCAGCACCATGAAGGCGGCCAGCAGCCACATCGAGGTGTCCAGCCGGACCCGGGAGAGCAGGGCCAGGCCGACGACGGTGATCGCGGTGCCCAGGATGGGCCAGATCTTGTACTTGCCGGTTTTGCTGATCACCCGGCCCGAGATGATCGAGGCGCCCAGCAGGCCGATCATCATCGGGATCATGCGCAGCCCGGAGCCGGTGGGCGTGTCGCCGCGCACCACCTGGAGGTAGATCGGCAGGTAGATGATGGCGCCGAACATCGCCAGGCCGACCACGAAGCCGATCCCGCTGGTCAGCGAGAAGGTGTGGTTGCGGAACAGGTGCGGCGGCATGATCGGCTCGGCGGCGCGCCGCTCCACCAGGGCGAAGACCACCAGGGCGATCACACCGGCCGCGCCCAGGCCCAGCGTGGTGGCCGAGCCCCAGCCGTTGGCGGTGCCGCTCCAGGAGGTGACGAGCAGCAGCGCGGTGACGCCGCCGACCAGCAGCGCGGCTCCGGTCCAGTCGATGGTGTGCTTCTGCTTCTGCTGCTGGACCTTGAGCACGGTCGCCGCGACGAAGAGCGCCACCACACCCACCGGCAGGTTGATGTAGAAGATCCACCGCCAGCTCAGGTGGTCGGTGAAGAAGCCGCCGAGCAGCGGTCCGGCCACGCTGGACACGGCGAAGACCGCACCGAACATGCCCTGGTAGCGGCCCCGGTCCCGGGGCGGGATGACATCGCCGATGATCGCCAGCGACAGCGACATCAGACCGCCGCCGCCGAGGCCCTGGACGGCTCGGAAGCCGATCAGTTCGCTCATGCTCTGCGACATGCCGGCCAGCGCGGAGCCGATCAGGAAGATGACGATGGCGAAGAGGTAGACGGGCCGGCGGCCGATCTGGTCGGAGATCTTGCCGTACAGCGGGACGGACGCGGTGGAGGTCAGCAGATAGGCGGTCACCGTCCAGGACATGTGGTCCAGGCCGTTGAACTGGCTGACGATCTTGGGCATGGCAGTGCCGACGATGCTCTGGTCCAGCGCGGCCAGGAACATGCCGAGCATGAGACCGATCATCACCACCATGATCTGGCGGTGGGTCATCGGGGCTGATTTTTCCGCAGGGGCATCAGCGGGGAGTATCGAGTCTTCTCGCACCATTTCATTTCTATCATATTTAGTTGCTTGGAGCAACTTCTCCAGCTCATGGCCGGTCTCCGGGCCCAACGCCCACCCGGCGGCCCCGACCGTGGGAGGGTGTCCGGGTGAACGTCCTGGATGTGCTGCTGATCGCCGCCGCTCTCGGCTTCGCCGTGTCGGGCTACCGGCAGGGGTTCGTGGTCGCGGTCCTCTCGGTGGTCGGGTTCCTCGGCGGCGGCCTGGTGGCGGTGCGGCTGCTGCCGCTGGTACTGGAGCATGTGAGCCCAGGCACGGCCTCCTCCATCGTCGCCGTGGTGGTGGTGATCGTCCTCGCCTCGATCGGCCAGGCCGTCACCACCCACTTCGGCTGGAAGCTGCGCGGCCGGATCGGCAGACGGCCCGGCCAGGTGGTGGACGCGGCGGGCGGCGCGGTCGTCAATGTGACCGCGATGCTGCTGGTGGCCTGGCTGATCGGCTCCGCGCTCGCCGGCACCTCGCTGCCCACCATCTCCAAGCAGGTCCGCACCTCCACCGTGCTCGGCGGCGTCCAGCAGGCACTGCCCGCCGACGCGCCCAACTGGTTCTCCGACTTCAGCTCGGCGCTGGCCCGCAACGGCTTCCCGCAGGTCTTCAACCCGTTCGAGAACGAGCCGATCACCGAGGTGGACCCGCCCGACCCCGCGCTGGCCGGCAGCCCCGCCGTGGTCAGGGCGCGGCAGAGCATCGTCAAGGTGGTCGGCACCGCCACCGGCTGCGGCAAGACCCTGGAGGGCAGCGGATTCGTCTTCGCGCCGCACCGGGTGATGACCAACGCCCACGTCGTCGGCGGGGTGAGCGAGCCCACCGTGCAGATCGGCGGCACCGGCCCGCTGTACGACGCCACCGTGGTCCTCTACGACTGGCAGCGGGACATCGCCGTACTGGACGTCCCCCGGCTCCAGGCCCGCCCGCTGAGCTTCGCCGGCCAGGCCGACACCAACGACAGCGCCATCGTGGCCGGCTTCCCGGAGAACGGCTCCTTCAATGTCCAGGCCGCCCGGGTGCGCGGCCGCATCCAGGCCAACGGCCCCGACATCTACCACCGCGGCCAGGTCGTCCGGGACGTCTACTCGGTGCGCTCGCTGGTCCGCCAGGGCAACTCCGGCGGCCCGCTGCTCACCCCCGACGGCCAGGTGTATGGAGTGGTCTTCGCCAAGTCGCTGGACAGCTCGGACACCGGCTACGCGCTCACCGCCGCCGAGGTGCGGCCGGATGTCGAACAGGGCGTCACCGCCACCACCAGGGTGGACAGTCAGGGGTGCGCCCTCTGAACCGGGGCGGCCCGTGAACCGGGTGGGCTGATAGCGTCAGCGGCGCTCACCCGGTCGGCGCAGTGCCCCGGAACGGGCACGCGTCCACAGAGTGGTCAGGGGAGGGCCGGACGGCATGATGGGTCATTCGCACGCGGTCAGCGGGGCGATGCTGTACGCGGCGTCAGCCCCCTTCCTGCCGCCGCTGCTGCTGCACACCCACCTCGCGCCCAGCGACATCATGATGGGCACGGTGCTCTGCGCCGGCGCGGCCCTGCTGCCGGACCTGGACCACCACGACGGCACCATCGCCAACTTCCTGGGCCCGCTGTCCAAGATGCTCTGCCGCCTGGTCGCCCTGATCTCCGGCGGCCACCGGCACGCCACCCACTCGCTGCTCTTCGTCGCGCTGATGTCGGCCGGCACCTGGGCGGGCGTGGAGTTCGTCGGCCGGTGGTTCACCCTGGGCCTCACCTTCTTCCTGCTGGCGCTGGCCATCCGGGCGCTGCACCTGTGCCCGCCCGGCGAGGGCGTGTCGGCGTGGATCACGGTGGTGGGCCTGGCCGTGCTGGGCACCGCCGGCATCGACCGCTGGATGCCCAACGCGCCGGGCTGGCTGCCGTACGCCGTGGGGCTGGGCTGCGTGGCCCACCTGCTCGGGGACAGCCTGACCAAGCAGGGCACGCCGCTGTTCTGGCCGCACAAGCAGCGGTACGAGATCGTGCTGATCAAGCACACCGGCAACAAGGTGGAGACCAAGGTGCTGGTCCCGCTGATGAGCGTGGCCACCGTGGCGCTGCTCTGGTTCACGGCGCTCGCCCCCTCGGTGGCCGGCTGACGGTCCCGGGGCCCGGAGCGGCGGCCGAGCCGCCGCTCCGGTGGTACCGGCTGCTGATCGGCCGCGCCCGGTGGGGTGAGTCAGGCGCGGGCGCCCTGGCGCAGCCGGGCGGTCATCCAGCGGGCGCGCCGGCCGAGGATGTGCGGGATGCCCAGCCGTCCGCCCTCCCCCGAGTACGGGCCGGCCGCACTCGGGTCGGTGGCGTCGGCCGGGTCGAAGACGGGCGCCGATCCGCTCGCGCGGCGGCGGGTCCGGGACGCGTGGGCACGCTCGTGCATCCAGGTCATACAGAACCCATGCCCGGGGGACCGGCGGGGTAATCACCCCGGGACGGGACCAATCGGCCTATGCCCCTGGCCTATTAACCAACGGTCAGTTCAGCGGTCCAGCGAGTCGTCCCGCAGCCACTCCACCAGCTCGGCGCTGAGGCCCACCGGGTCCTCCTCATGCGGGAAGTGCCCGACCCCGTCCAGCAGCCGCCAGCGGTACGGCGCCTCGACGTACTCGTCCGCGCCGACCGCCGTGGCGGTCAGCAGCACCGGGTCCAGCTCCCCGTGCAGGTGGAGCGTCGGCACCCGCACCGGGCGCTTCATCCGCCGGGAGAACTGGAAGCCGTCCGGGCGGGCCATCGACCGCAGCAGCCAGCGGTACGGCTCGATCGAGCAGTGCGCGGTGCTCGGGATCTGCATCGCCTGCCGGTAGTGCGCCTCGGACTTCTCGTCGGGCGCCACCGCCCCCGTCCAGCTGCGCAGATAGTGGGCGGTCAGCTCCGCGTCGTCCGCGACCAGCTGCCGCTCGGGCACCCAGGGCCGCTGGAAGCCCAGCACATGGTCGTACGCGGCCAGCTGGTGGCGGTCGGTGAGCAGCGCCCGGCGCAGTCGGCGCGGGTGGGCGGCGGAGACCACCGCGAGCCGCCGGACCAGCGAGGGACGCATCACCGCCGCCACCCAGGCCAGGAAGCCGCCGGTGTCATGGCCGACCAGGGCGGCGTCCCGCTCGCCCAGCGAGCGGATCACCCCGGTGATGTCCAGCGCCAGATTGGCCGGGTCGTAGCCGCGCGGGGTGCGGTCGCTGCCGCCGACACCGCGTACGTCCATCGCCACCGCCCGGAACCCGGCGTCGGCCAGCGCCACCAGTTGGTGCCGCCAGGCCCACCAGAACTGCGGCCAGCCGTGCACCAGCAGCACCAGCGGGCCCTCGCCGAGTTCGGCGATGTGGAAGCGGGCGCCGTTGGCGGCCACATCCCGGTGCGTCCAGGGGCCGTCGAGGTGGACGTTCCAGGAGTTGGCGGCGGGGGGCCGGGCGGAGGAGTCGTCGAGCGGCATACCGAGAGCGTGTCACACCCGGCACCCCGCTTGCCGCCGCCGGGGACGGGTGGGGCGTCAGCGCTCCAGCACCGCGCGCTTCTCGGCGGTCGTGGCCGGGCGCGGCTTGGCCTTCTTCAGCACGTCGGCGGTCGCCTTGGCGCCGTCGATGGTGCGCTGCGGCTTCTCCAGCTTCTTGAACCAGCGCAGCGCCAGCAGCCCCAGCAGCGCCGCCAGCACCAGATAGGCACCGGCCACGATCAGGAACGACCAGCCGAGCGTGATGCCCAGCGCATGGATGCCGTACGCGGCGGCGAAGCTCAGCATCGGGATCGCGGCCAGTGCCACCACCCCGGCGATCAACAGCGCGCCGCTGCCCCGCAGACCGCGCTTGGCGTCGGCCCAGAGCTCCGCCTTGGCGAGCGCGATCTCGTCGTGCACCAGCGAGGAGAGGTCGGCGGTCGCGGACGAGAACAGCTGGCCGAGCGAGCGCTCCCCGCCGTCGTGGATCGCGGTGCTCCCGCTCACGGGCCGGCTGGCACTCCCGGTCGCGGACAGGCCGTCGGCTGCTGCGGACATCGCGTTCCTCCTCGTTGTTCAGGCGCGTGCGATACGCCCTCAGATCATGCCTGTAGCGGCACTCCGGTCACCACTCGACCCCTGCCCGCGCGGCGGGCTGTCACTCGGGCGGCGCGTGGATCGGCCACCGGAGTTGGGCCATCCGGGCTGCATCATCCGGCTCAAATCATTCGGGCTGAATTCCTTCGGGCTGAACCATCGTGGCTTCCTGGTCGTCCTCGCGCCGCTCCCGCTCCCAGAGCTGCCGGTAGTGCCGGTTGCGCAGCCGCAGCAGCACGCTCGCCAGCAGCGCGCAGAGCACCGAGCCGACCAGGACGGCGGCCTTGGCGCGGGCGGCCGACTCCGGGTCGCCGGGGAAGGCCAGTTCGCTGATCAGCAGGGACACGGTGAAGCCGATGCCGGCCAGGGTCGCCAACGCGTACAGGTCGGACCACCGCAGGGAGGGGTCCAGCTCGGCCCGGGTGAAGCGGGCGGCCAGCCAGGTGCCGCCGAAGACGCCGACCGACTTGCCGACGAGGAGCCCGAGCACCACGCCCAACGGCGCCGCCTCGGTGAAGACCTGGCGCAGCGCACCGGGGGAGACCGCCACCCCGGCGGCGAAGAGCGCGAACACCGGGACAGCGAACCCCGCCGAGAAGGGACGCAGCCGGTGCGCGATCCGCTCGGCGGGAGCCTGGTCCTCGCCCGCGTCCTCGGTGCAGCGCAGCATCAGCCCCATCGCCACCCCGGCCACGGTGGCGTGCACCCCGCTCTCGTGCATCAGCGCCCACACCACCACGGCCAGCGGCAGGTAGAGGTACCAGCCGCGCACCCGGCACCGTTGCAGCAGATAGAAGAGCGCCAGCCCGGCGAGGGCCGCCAGCAGCGCCCAGACCTTGATCGCGGCGGTGTAGAAGAGGGCGATCACCAGGATGGCGCCCAGGTCGTCGACCACGGCCAGGGTGAGCAGAAAGGCGCGCAGCGCGGACGGCAGATGGGTGCCGACCACCGCCAGTACGCCCAGCGCGAAGGCGATGTCGGTGGCGGTGGGGATCGCCCAGCCGCCCAGGTCGCCGCTGCTCCCCAGCACGCCGGTGCCCAGGCCGCCACCGAGGTTGACGGCCGTGTAGACCAGCGCGGGGGCCGCCATGCCGCACACGGCGGCGATCACCGGCAGCGCGGCCGCCCGGCGGTCGCGCAGGTCACCGACGACCAGCTCGCGCTTCAGTTCGAGCCCGGCGACGAAGAAGAAGACCGTCAGCAGGCCGTCCTTGGCCCACGCCTCCAGCGGCAGCCGCAGATGCAGCGGCTCGGCGGGGCCCACCGTGAAGTCGCGGACGCTCTCGTACGCGTGCGGCCAGACGTTCGCCCAGACGAGCGCCACCAGCGCGGCGCCCAGCAGCAGGACGCCGCCCACGGTCTCGGTGCGCAGCGCGTCCGCGAGGTGGGCGCGCTCGGGCAGCGACAGCCGGCCGAGCAGTCGGCGGCGGGGCTTGGCGGGGCTGGGCGGCACGGTGGCCACGCGGGGACCTCCTGGGCGGTCGGCGGGATCTGGATGCACGGGTAGTGCAGTGCCGACCAGACTTCCCGGCGCGCCCTTGAGGTATCGCTCTGTTTTTCCGTCACCCTACCCGCTGGACGGCGCACGCGGGCCGTCCCGGCGAAGGTCTGCCGGAGACGGCCCGCGTGGCGGTGCGGGCGGGCGGGCTCAGTCCTCGGTGGCCGCGCTGGGCAGCTTGGACTGGATCAGGTCCATCACCGAGGAGTCGGTGAGGGTGGTGACGTCGCCCAGCGTGCGGTTCTCGGCGACATCGCGCAGCAGCCGCCGCATGATCTTGCCGGACCGGGTCTTGGGCAGCTCGCCCACGATCAGCACCCGCTTGGGCTTGGCGATCGGGCCGAGGGTGCGGCCGACGTGGTCGCGCAGCTCCGCGACCAGCTCCTCGCTGTCGGACGCGCTGCCGCGCAGGATCACAAAGGCGACGATGGCCTGCCCGGTGGTGGCGTCGGCGGCGCCGACCACGGCCGACTCCGCGACCTTGGGGTGCGAGACCAGGGCCGACTCCACCTCGGTGGTGGAGATGTTGTGGCCGGAGACCAGCATCACGTCGTCGACCCGGCCGAGCAGCCAGATGTCGCCGTCCTCGTCCTTCTTGGCTCCGTCACCGGCGAAGTATCGGCCGGGGAAGCGCGACCAGTAGGTGTCCACATAGCGCTGGTCGTCGCCCCAGATGGTGCGCAGCATGGACGGCCACGGCTCGGTGAGCACCAGGTAGCCGCCGGAGCCGTTGGGCACCTCGCTGGCCTCGTCGTCCACCACTGTGGCGGCGATGCCGGGCAGCGGCGTCTGCGCCGAGCCGGGCTTGGTCTCGGTGACGCCCGGCAGCGGGCTGATCATCATGGCGCCGGTCTCGGTCTGCCACCAGGTGTCCACGATCGGGCAGCGGCCGCCGCCGATGTGCTCCCGGTACCAGATCCACGCCTCCGGGTTGATCGGCTCGCCGACGCTGCCCAGCACCCGCAGGCTGGAGAGGTCGAACTTGGCCGGGATGTCGTCGCCCCACTTCATGAAGGTGCGGATCGCGGTGGGGGCCGTGTAGAGGATGGTGACGCCGTACTTCTGCACGATCTCCCAGAAGCGGCCCTGGTGCGGGCTGTCCGGGGTGCCCTCGTAGATGACCTGGGTGGCGCCGTTGGCGAGCGGCCCGTAGACGATGTACGAGTGCCCGGTGACCCAGCCGATGTCGGCGGTGCACCAGTAGACGTCGCTCTCCGGCTTGAGGTCGAAGACCGCGTGGTGGGTGTAGGCGGCCTGGGTGAGGTAGCCGCCGGAGGTGTGCAGGATGCCCTTGGGCTTCCCGGTGGTGCCGGAGGTGTACAGGATGAAGAGCGGCTGCTCCGCGTCGAACGCCTCCGGGGTGTGCTCGGTGGACTGGCGGCCGACGGTCTCGTGCCACCACAGGTCGCGGCCCTCGGTCCAGGCGGTCTCCTGGCCGGTGCGGCGCACCACCAGGACGTGCTCCACGTCCGGGCACTTCACCACGGCCTCGTCGATGGCCGGCTTGAGGGCGCTGGGCTTGCCACGGCGCCAGCCGCCGTCGGCGGTGATCACCACCTTGGCGTCGGCGTCCTGGATGCGGGAGGCGACGGCGTCGGCGGAGAAGCCGCCGAAGACCACCGAGTGGGCGGCTCCTATTCGGGCGCAGGCCAGCATGGCGACCACGGCCTCGGGGATCATCGGCAGGTAGATCGCGACCCGGTCGCCGGTGGCGACGCCCAGCTCCCGCAGGGCGTTGGCGGCCTGGGAGACCTCGTCCTTGAGCTGGGCGTAGGTGATGGCGCGGCTGTCGCCGGGCTCGCCCTCGAAGTGGATCGCGACCCGGTCGCCGTGGCCGGCCTCGACATGGCGGTCCACGCAGTTGTAGGCGACGTTGAGCTTGCCGTCGGCGAACCACTTGGCGAACGGCGGGTTGGACCAGTCCAGGGTCTCGGCCGGTTCCACCGCCCAGCTCAGCCGGCGTGCCTGCTCCGCCCAGAAGCCGAGTCGGTCGGCCGCGGCCTGCTCGTACGCGGCGGCGGTGACGTTGGCGGCTGCGGCCAGCGCTGCGGGCGGTGCGAAGCGACGCTCCTCCTTGAGCAGGTTGGCCAGGCTCTCGTTGCTCAACGCGCACTCCTCATCGAGATGATCGCGGGAAGGTCCCATCGTCCCGTGACCTACCTCACCAGGCCAATACCCATGCTGACAAGGGGGAACCTGTAATTGGTGTAGACCTCTTATCTGATTCGGACAGCCCGGTGATCCGGACGGCACCGCCGGCTTCCCGGTCGGGTGTCCTCCGCCCACTCTTGCAGGGTGCCTCGCGCCGGACCAGGGCGCATGGCGAGGGCGAACCGCAGTACGAGGGCGTACGGAGCGCCGCCGCGCCCCCTGGGACAGGGCAGCGCCCCCGGGTACGGCAGCGCCCCCTCCGACCGGGGTGCGGTTGAGGGGGCGCGCTTGAGGGGGGCGCGGTGCCTGCGCTCTCGGTGACGCGGCCGGATCAGCGAGCGGCGCTGCTGCCGGCGGGCAGGCGCTGCTCGCCCAGGACGAAGCCCGGGTCGACCTGGGCCGCGAGGTCGACGCCCGTCCTGGCGTTGCCCCAGCTCTCCGCGTTGCGCAGATGGAAGTGGACCATCTGGCGGGTGTAGCGCTCCCAGTCCCGCGACCCATGGGCGGCGTCGACCGCCCGGTGCAGCTGTTGGAGGACGCGCCGGTTGCCCTCCTCCAGCTCGGCGAAGCGCGGCTCGGCGCCCTGCTCCAGCCGCCGCACCCAGTCGGAGTGGCCGAAGGCGGTGAGCAGGTCCTCGCCCGCCTCGCGGCGCAGGTACGCCAGGTCGTCCGGGCCCTGCACCTTGTTGCCGACCACGCGCAGCGCGATGCCGTAGTCGCGGGCGTACTCCTTGTACTGCCGGTAGACGGAGATGCCCTTCCGGGTCGGCTCGGCCACCAGGAAGGTGAGGTCGAAGCGGGTGAACAGGCCGGAGGCGAAGGAGTCCGAACCGGCGGTCATGTCCACCACCACGTACTCGCCGGGGCCGTCCACCAGGTGGTTCAGATACAGCTCCACCGCGCCGACCTTGGAGTGGTAGCAGGCCACCCCGAGGTCGTCCTCGGTGAAGGCACCGGTGGCCATCAGCCGCACCGAGCCCTCGTCCAGGTCGACCCGGTGGGCGCACCGGTCGTACACCGGGTTGTCCCCGGTGACGCTCAGCAGCCGGGAGCCGTGGCCGGGCGGCGTGGTCTTGATCATCTCGTCGGCGGAGCCGATCCGCTGGTTGCCGCCGCGCAGGTACTCCTTGATGAGCGGCAGTTCGGCGCCCATCGCGGGGAGGGCGGCGGCCTGCTCCTCGTCCAGCCCGAGGGCCGGGCCGAGGTGCTGGTTGATGTCGGCGTCCACGGCGACGACGGGCCGGCCGGCGGCGGCCAGGTGGCGGATGAACAGCGAGGACAGCGTGGTCTTGCCGCTGCCCCCCTTGCCGACGAAGGCGATCTTCATGGTGCGGGCTTCCGGGTGGGAGGTTCGGGGAGGTGGCGCGGCGGTGCCCGCAGCTGCGCGGGCTCGCACAGACGACAATAGTTATCGTCACCGATAGGGCACATGGTAGCGGTGCTGTGGCGTGCCGTGATCAAAGCGCATCCGATTGGCTCGAACGGGTGACGCCGGGCTTGGCGGGCGCGTGGCGGACTCGCCGGGTCTGGGTCCTTGCTGGGTCCCTGATGGGCCCCCGCCGGGGCCCTTCCGCGCCGCCGGACCCGGCGATGCCCTCCGGCGGGCCGGTCCGTACGCTCGGTCGGGTGAGCACCGCAACCGACCCCCTCGCCCCGCTGGCCGAACTGCCCGGCGTGCCGCAGGCCGTCACCGAGGTCCGCCGAGCCGTCGACCGGCTCTACGGGCACCGGGTGATGCGGCGCCGCGCCGCCGAGGTCACCTCGGAGGCGGCCCTGCGCGGGGCCCGCGCCTCCGCCGCGCTGGACGGCGCCGACTGGCCGCTGGAGGAGGTGCGCCGCCGCACCGACTTCAGTGCCGACCCGCAGGCCCGCACGGTCGGTGGCGCGCTGCGGCTGTCCTCCGAGGCGGGGCGGTTGCTGAGTGTCTGGCGCACCTCGCCGCTCCAGGTGCTGGCCCGGCTGCACCTGCTGGCCGCCGGGGACGGTGGGGACGGCGGGGACGCCGTCGGCCGGCCCCGGCGGTCCGGTGAGCCGGCCGCCGAGCTGTTCCCCGGCGCGGTGGCGGCTACCGAGCCGGCCGGTGATCTGCCCCTGGGCTCCTTCGAGCTGCCGCCGGCTCCCGGCGCCGACGAGGTGGCCGCCCGGCTGGACCAGTTGGCCGGGCTGCTGGCGGCCCGTGCCGACCGTGGCGGCGCCGGGCCGAACGCCAAGGCCGCGCCCGCGCTGGTGGTGGCTGCGGTGGTGCACGGCGAGCTGCTGGTGCTCCGGCCGTTCGGCTCGGGAAACGGCCTGGTCGCGCGGGCGGCGCAGCGGATCGTACTGATCGCGGAGGGCCTGGACCCGAAGGCCATCTGCGCGGCGGAGGTGGGCCTCGCCGAACTAGGTACGGACGCCTACCGCGCCGCGCTGGCCGGCTATGCCTCGGGGACGCCGGAAGGGGTGGCCGCCTGGATCGACCACTGCGGGCGGGCGCTGCGGCTGGGTGTCCGGGAGAGCACGGCGGTCTGCGAGGCGATGCAGCGAGGCATGGTCTGACGCCCGGTCTGCGGCCTGCGGTCGTACCGGTGGGCGGGGCCCGAACCCAGGCAGCAAAAGGCGGCGGCACCTTTTGTGAGGAGGTGCCGCCGTCGTCACAGCCGCCGGGTGACCATGCGTGCACCTTTTCTCATGCCCATCAGGCTGGGATCTTCGCCCTCTGCCTGGTGCGGCGGCCCGGTTAGCGGGTCGGCTGCACGTGGGTGCCCGGCTGCTGTGCGCGGTCCGTGGGGCCTCTCCTGCGTCTTCAACGGTTCCTTAGCGGTTCCGTCGGGTCTCGCGGGCCGTTGATTCCTTTGTAGCTCGCTTCGCGAGGGAAGGGAACCCTAACGAGGGATTTCTTTACCTTTCGGTTGTTCCGAGCGTTTTGTCGGGTGATCAGTGGCGGTCTGTGGCGGGGGTCCGGCGCAGGTCAGGCGGTCGCCGCGCGGCGCCGGGAGCTGTACCAGACGAGGCCGGCCGCAGTGGCCGCAGCACCGATCGCGGCGGCGGCCAGCACGGGGGCGCTCGGCACCCGGAAGGACGGAATGCGCTGCCGCAGCTGCACCGGTCGGCTGAAGGCCAGCACCGGCCAGTTCCGCGCCACCGCCTCGCGGCGCAGCCCCCGGTCGGGGTTGACCGCGTAGGGGTGTCCCACGGTCTCCAGCAGCGGCAGATCGGTCACCGAGTCGCTGTAGGCGTAGCTGCGGTCGAGGTCGTAGTCCTCGCTGCGGGCGAGGTCCTTGATGGCCGCCGCCTTGTTCTCGCCGTACGCGTAGTAGGCGATCTCCCCGGTGTAGCAGCCGTCCCGGGCCTCCAGCCGGGTGGCGATGACATGGTCGGCGCCCAGCATCTCCCCGATCGGCTCGACCAGCTCCGAGCCGGAGCTGCTGACGATGACCACGTCGCGGCCGGCCGCATGGTGCTCCTCGATGAGGGAGGCGGCCTCGTCGTAGATCAGCGGGTCGATCAGACCGTGCAGGGTCTCGGCGACGATCTCCCGCACCTGCTGGACGTTCCAACCCCGGCAGAGCGCGGAGAGGTACTCGCGCATCTTCTCCATCTGGTCGTGGTCGGCGCCGCCCACCAGGAAGACGAACTGGGCGTAGGCACTCTTCAGTACGGCCCGGCGGTTGATCAGGCCGCCTCGGTAGAGCGGCCGACTGAAGGCGAGGGCACTGGACTTGGCGATGATGGTCTTGTCGAGATCGAAGAAGGCTGCGGTGCGGGTCGGGCGGGGCGTCCGGAAGGGCTGCTCCTCCGGCCGTTCTGAAGGTTCGGCCTGGTTCTCCACGAGGTCGAGGATAGGCGCCCGCCATTCGGTGTACCCCCTGGCGCGCGGGTTTGTGTTTCAGGGCCCTCGGGTACACCATGGAAGTCACGGATCGTTCGCGACCGTGCTAACCCGATCCGGCTCCTCCCCCCCCCGAGTCGGATCGTGGATGACGACCCCCGCTCTCCCCCCCGGCGGGGGTCGTCGCACGTCCAGGGCCGTTTTCCGGAGATCCCTGACCGCCGTGCGGCACCTGGGGGTGCTTCTCCGCACGGCTGCCGACCCGCGTGGGCGATGACCTCCGCCGTACTCGGTGACCCTGCGTCATCGATCACCGAGCGTGTTCAGCGCCTCAGCTGCCGACGCTGTGCTGTCGCCTCCGTCATCCGCCTCGCCTTCTGCCTGGTGGTGGCCTGCTCCCGGCCCCGGAGCCTGCCTGCTCCGCCTGTCGACCGGTGAGGACGTAGCGGCGCCGCGATCGGTTCCCGAAGTCCTCGCGATGATCCGAAGGTCCCTCGTGCGGGTGAACCGAGTTATCCACACCCCGGGTTTTTCCACAGGCTTTGGGCTCCTGCTGGCGACGACCGCCCGAGCCGCCCACCGTGGAGCCCTCGCGGTCCGGACGGTCCGCGAGGAGTCGCACACGGGGAGAACGGCCATGGCCGAACCATCGACGGAACACGGACCCTCCGGGGCCTCGCCGGTCGCCGGACCGCTGATCGTCAGCGGAGACGAGGAGCTGATCGAGCGCCTGCTCCGGCTCTGCGCAGGGGCCGGCGCCGAGCCCTGCATCCAGCGGGGCACCCCACCGGCTCGGGCACAGTGGGAGAGCGCCCCGCTGGTGGTGGTCGGTGACGACCTGGCCGACCGCTGCACCGACCTGCCGCGTCGCGGTGGTGTCCTGCTCATCGGCCGCGACCTCGACGACTGCGAGGTGTGGATGCGGGCCGTCGGCATCGGCGCCGACCATGTGCTCTTCCTGCCGGACGCCGAATCCTGGCTGCTGGACCGCATCGCCGACACCGCCGAGGGCGTCGGCGCGCACGCGCTGACCGTCGCCGTCGTCGGCGGCCGGGGCGGCGCCGGGGCGTCCACCCTGGCCTGCGCCCTGGCCGTCACCGCTGCCCGGGAGGGCCACCGCACGATGCTCATCGACGGCGACCCGCTCGGCGGCGGCCTGGACGTACTGCTGGGTGCCGAGGGGGCGACCGGGCTGCGCTGGCCGGACCTCGCAGGGTCCAGGGGCCGGGTGAACGGCAATGAGCTGGAGAAGGCACTGCCCAGCCTGCACCGGATGACCGCGCTCTCCTGGGATCGCAGCGACACCCTCACCATCCCGCCGGAGGCGATGCGCTCGGTGCTGGCCGCCGCCCGCCGCCGTGGCGGCCTGGTCGTCATCGACCTGCCGCGCCACCTCGACCCGGCGGCGGCCGAGGCGTTGGAGCAGGCCGACACCGGACTGCTGGTCGTCCCGGCGGAACTGCGGGCCATGGCCGCCGCCGGGCGGGTCGCGGCGGCGGTCCGGATGCGGCTGTCCGACCTGCGGGCCGTGGTCCGGGGGCCGGGCTGCGCCGGGCTCGGCGCCGAGGAGATCGCCCGGGGGCTGCGGCTGCCCCTGGCCGGAGAGCTGGTGGGCGAGCCCGGTCTGACGACGGACGTGGAGCGGGGCACCCCGCCGGGGCTGCGCGACACCGGACCGCTCGCCCGGTTCTGCTCCGCCTTCCTGGCCCGCGCCGTACCGCCGGCCACCGGGCGGGGAGCCGCCGTATGACCGCGCGCGGCGGGCGCCGTCCATTCGGGGCGGCAGTCGGTGCCGGTGCGGGCGGCGGGGCAGCGGGAGGACCCACCGCTCTGGTCGACGCCGTACGGCTGCGCCTCGCCGAGCTGGGCGCGGAGCCCACCACGGCCTCGGTCGCGGCCGCGCTGCGGGCCGAGCGGCCACCGCTCGGCGGCGGCGACGTCCTGGAGACCGTGCACGCCCTGCGCTCGGAGATCGTCGGCGCCGGACCACTGGACCTGCTGCTGGCCGATCCGGACGTCACGGATGTGCTGGTCAACGCCCCCGACCAGCTCTGGGTCGACCGTGGCGCCGGGCTGGCCCGGGTGGCCGGGGTCCGCTTCCCGGACGCGGCGGCGGTTCGGCGGCTGGCACAGCGGCTGGCCACCGCCGCCGGGCGGCGGCTGGACGACGCCCGGCCGTGGGTCGACGCCCGGTTGCCCGACGGCACCCGGTTGCACGCCGTACTGCCGCCGGTGGCGGTGGGCTGCACCCACATCTCGCTGCGGGTGGCCCGCCCGCGCGCCTTCACCCTGGAGGAGCTGACGGCGATCGGCGCCCTGTCGCCGCCCGGCGCGCAACTGCTGCGCTCGCTGGTCACGGCCCGGCTGTCCTTCCTGGTCAGCGGCGGCACCGGCAGCGGTAAGACCACCCTGCTCGCGGCGCTGCTCGGGCTGGTGGACCCGGCGGAGCGCATCGTGCTCGCCGAGGACTCCGCAGAACTGCGGCCCGCCCACCCGCATGTCGTCCGGCTGGAGGCCCGGCCACCCAACCAGGAGGGGCTCGGCCGGATCGACCTGCGAGACCTGGTGCGCCAGGCGCTGCGGATGCGGCCCGACCGGCTGGTGGTGGGCGAGGTCCGGGGGCCCGAGGTGCTGGATCTGCTGGCGGCGCTCAACACCGGCCACGAGGGCGGCTGCGGGACGGTGCACGCCAACTCCGCAGCCGACGTCCCGGCCCGGTTGGAGGCCCTGGGCTCGATGGCGGGCCTGGACCGCACCGCGCTGCACAGCCAGCTCGGCTCGGCACTGGACGCGGTGGTGCACCTGGTGCGCCATCCGGGCACCGGTCGGCGGCGGGTGGCGGAGGTCCGGGTCCTGGTACGGGACGGCGCCGGGCTCACGGCCACCACGCCGGCCGCCGTGCTCGACCCGGACGGCGGCTGCCGACCCGGGCCGGGGTGGCGGTGCCTGGCGGAGCGGTGCGCCGCGCGCGGGGTGGACCTGGCCGGGGTGGACCTGGCTGGGGCCGGTGGGGTGGGTTCCCGGTGAGCGCGGGTGCGGGTGGGGTGCTCCGGGCGCTGCCGCTGATGGCGCTGGCGGTCTGGGCATGGGCCGCCGCACAGCACGGCGGCCGGGTACGACGCCGTCGGCGGCTGGGCGCTGACCCGAGGTCGGACGGCCTGCTTCCTCTGCTGCGGCACCGGGTCGGCGTGCTGCTGCCGTGCGTCCGCCCGCCCCGCTGGGCCGTACCGGAACTGCTGCTCGTCCCGGCGGGGCTGCTGATCTGCTGGCCGCTGCGGTCACCCGTCCCGGTGCTGGCCGCCGCTCTCGCCGTACGGCCGCTGCGGCGGTGGCGGCTGGCCCGGCGGGCCCGGGGCGAGCAGCAGCAGCGGGAGACGGCCGTGGCCGAGCTGTGCACTGCCCTCGCGGCCGAGCTGCGCACCGGGGCCGTCCCGGTCCGTGCGCTGGAGGCCGTGCTCGCACCGGGCGGTCCCGCCGCCGACACGTTGCACCGCAGCGGCATCGACACGACCGCGCTGCTGGCAGCCGCCCGCTTCGCCGGGGACGTGCCCGGGGCACTGCGGCACACGGCCGCCCTTCCCGGCGCGTCCGGGACCGCCGCCCTTGCCGCCTGCTGGCAGGTGGCGGCGGACAGCGGGGCCGGTCTGGCCGCCGGGCTCGACCGGGTCGCCGAGGCGCTGCGCGCCGACCGCGCCCTCCGGGAGGCCGTACGCGGCGAGCTGGCCGGTCCCCGGACCACAGCGGTGGTGCTGGCGCTGTTGCCGGCCCCCGGTCTGCTGATGGGCGCGGCCCTGGGGGCCGACCCGTTCCAGGTGCTGCTGCATACGCCGTCCGGGCTCGGTTGCCTGGCGGCGGGCGTGGCGCTGGAGGCGGCCGGGCTGGTGTGGACGGCGCGGATCGTGCGTGGGGCCGAGAGGCTGCGGCCGTGCTGAGGGCGGGGTGGGTCGACTGGCGGCCCGTTCGTCGTGCTGCTGTGCGTGTCCGCCGGGCTCGCTTGCCTGGTGGCCGGGCCGGTGTGGACGGCGTGGGGGAGGCCGTGGCAGGGGGTGGGCTGGCGGTGGCCGGAGTGATCACGGGGACGGCGGGTCGGGCCGGCTCGCCAGGACGGGAGGAGTACGGCGGTGCAGCAGATGCTGGCCGGCCCGGCGGTGGCAGCAGTGACGTGGGCGGTGACCCGGTCGGTCGTGCGATGGGGACTCCGACGGGCCTCGCGACACAGGGCAGCGACGCTCGGGGTGGTCGGACCGCCCCGGCCGCGCGAATGGGCCCGGCTGCCTCAGGTGCCCGGCGGGTCAGCGGCCGCTTATGGCCGGTGGGCACGGCGGTTGGCCCCCTGGGCGGCGGGCAGCGGAGCGGCACTGCTGATCGGCGGGGTGCCCGGCCTGCTGGTGGGCCCGCTGGTGGCCCTCGCCCTGCGTCGCGGGTTGCTCCGCCTGACCGCCACGGCCGACCCGCCGGGCGTCGACCCCCGCCTCGAATCGCAACTGCCGCTCGCCGCCGATCTGCTGGCCGCCTGCCTCGGTGCCGCAGGGCCGCCGTCCGACGCCGCAGCTGCCGTGTCACGCGCGGTCGGCTCCCCGATGCGGGAGCGGCTGGCGACCGTGGCCGCAGAACTGCGCCTGGGCGCCGATCCGGCCGAGTGCTGGGAGCGGCTGGGGGCGGCCTGCCCGGCGCTCGCGCCCCTGGCCCACTGCCTGGCGCGGGCGGACACCAGCGGTGCACCACCCGCCGCCACTCTGTCCCGGCTCGCGGAGGAGCAGCGTGGCGCTGCGGCCCGAGCCGCCACCACCCGCTGCAACCGTGCCGGGGTGATCGCCACCGCCCCGCTGGGCGGGTGCTTCCTGCCGGCCTTCGTCCTGATCGGCATCGTCCCCGTTGTCACCGGGCTCGCCTCGGGCTTCCTGGGCCATCCCTGACCACCGGCCTCCCTGACCACCGGCCTCCCTGACCACCGGCCTCCCTGACCACCGACCTCGACCACCAACCCACTCTGTGAGGAGCCCCCCTTGGCCACCAACCGACGCCGGGCCGCAGTGCGCCCCGCGATGCCGCGGTTCTTCGGGCCGACCTTGCGACGGCTGCTGGAACTGCTGCGCCTGCTCGCCCTGCTGCTCCGCCGGAGGCTCGCCCGGCTACCCCGGCCGACCCGGCTCGGCAGGCTGCCGGTCCGCCGGTTCGCGGCCTGCCCGGACGCCGGGATGACCACCGCCGAGTACGCGGTGGGCACCGTCGCCGCCTGCGGGTTCGCCGCCGTGCTCTACAAGGTGGTGACCAGTGAGGCCGTCAGCGGTGCGATTGCCAAGCTGGTCGAGAGGGCACTCGATGTGGGCTTCTGACCGCTGCCGTGCCCGGCACGGGGGCCGGCGGCGGCGCGGGGACGCCGGGTACGTCACAGCCGAGACGGCGGTCGCGCTCCCCACCCTGGTCCTGGCCGTCATGATGCTCATCTGGGGCTTGCTGGCGACCACCGCCCAGATCCGCTGTGTGGATGCGGCCCGGGTGGGGGCCAGGGCCGCCGCCCGGGGCGAGGCCGACGCGGCGGTGCTCACCGCCGTCCGACGGGCCGCCCCTGACGGCGCCGAGGTCAGCGTCGTGCGCGGCCCGGACACGGTGCGGGTGGCCGTCGCGGCGCTGTTCGGCGGGCCCGGGGTGCTGACACGGGGGCTGTCGGTGCGGGTCGCCGCCGAAGCGGTGGCGGCCCGGGAGGACGTGCTGCCCGATGCGCTGCCGGGGGCTGCGGAGTGATGGGACCGAGGTACCGGAGCCGCGTCGCCGTGGCGCTGCGGGCGGCAGCGGCCGACGATCAGGGTTCGGCCGTGGTGTGGCTGCTGGCCCTGGTGATGCTCGGTTGCTGCGCCTTCGCGGCCGCGCTCGGCCTGGGGGCCGCGGTGGCGGCCCGCCACCGGGCGGAGTCGGCCGCCGACCTGGCCGCGCTGGCCGGAGCCCAGCGGCTGCTGCTGGAGCCGGACCGGGCCTGCGCACGGGCGGCGGCGATCGTCGAGGCCCACCACGCGCATCTGGCCGAGTGCGAGATCGGCGACGACAGCGTGGCGGTACGGGTCGAGGTGATCCCGCGCGGCCTGCCGAGCCTGCTGCCGCCCGCCAGTGCCCGAGCACGGGCCGGTCCCCTCTGGGCCGACGGACCCGACCCAGCCGACCCCGGCGGACCTGATCCCGCCGACGCCGCACCCGACACGGTCACCCCCGCCCCGGCCGCGCCCTCACCTGACGGACTCGACCCTGTTGCACCTCACCCCGCCACTCCGGCTTCGGCGGCGTCGGGCCGGACGTCAGGCGGCGGCTGCCAGCAGTATGTCCAGCAGCCGCACCGCTGCCGCCTTGTCCAGCGGGTCGTTGCCGTTGCCGCACTTGGGGGACTGGATGCAGGACGGGCAGCCCCGGTCGCACTCGCAGACGGCGATGGCCTCCCGGGTCGCGGCCAGCCACTCCGCCGCGCGGCCGAAGCCCCGCTCGGCGAAGCCGGCGCCGCCCGAGTGGCCGTCGTACACGAACACGGTGGGCAGCCCGGTGTCGGGGTGCAGCGGCACCGAAACGCCGCCGATGTCCCAGCGGTCGCAGGTGGCGAAGAGCGGCAGCAGACCGATGGAGGCGTGCTCGGCGGCGTGTGCCGCACCGGGCAGCTGGTCCGGGGCGATGTCCGCGTCGATCAACTGGTCCTCCGTCACCGACCACCACACGGCGCGGGTGCGCAGCGTACGCGGCGGCAGGTCGAGCTTGGTCTCGCCCAGCACCTCACCGGTGGCGATCTTTCGCCGCAGGAAGGAGACGACCTGGTTGACCACCTCCACCGAGCCGAAGCTCAGCAGGGCGTCCCCCCACTTCACGGTGGTGTCCGTGGCCAGCACGCTGATGGCAGTAGTGTCCCTGGCGACGGTGGTGTAGGGCGGGTCCGCCTCCCGGACCAGGGCCACCGAGGTCTCAAGGTCCAGGTCCTGCACCAGGTAGCTGCGCCCCCGGTGCAGATGGACGGCCCCGGTGTGCACGGTGGTGTGGGAGGCCGCCGCGTCGACCGTGCCCAGCAGCCGTCCGGTGTCCTCCTCCACGATCTGCACCGGGGACCCGCCGCCGCCCCGGATGTCCACCCCGTCCGCCGGCCGCTCCCGGCGGGTCCAGTACCAGCCGCCGGCCCGCCGCCGCAGCAGCCCGCGCCGCTCCAACTGGGGCAGCAGCGGCCCGGCGGACGGGCCGAACAGCTCCAGGTCCGCCGGGCCGAGCGGCAGTTCCGCCGCAGCCGCGCACAGGTGCGGGGCCAGGACGTGCGGGTTGTCCGGGTCCAGCACGGTGGACTCCACCGGCTGCTGGAACAGCGCCTCCGGGTGGTGGACCAGATAGGTGTCCAGCGGGTCGTCCCGGGCGATCAGCACGGCCAGCGCACCCTGCCCGGCCCGCCCGGCCCGGCCTGCCTGCTGCCACAGCGAGGCCCGGGTGCCGGGGTAGCCGGCCAGCAGTACCGCGTCCAGACCGGAGACATCCATCCCCAGTTCCAGGGCGGAGGTCGATGCCACACCGAGCAGCCGACCCGAGTGCAGATCCCGCTCCAGCCCCCGGCGCTCCTCGGCCAGATAGCCGCCCCGGTAGGCCGCGACCCGCCCGGCCAGGGCGCGGTCCACCTCGGCCAGCCGGTCCTGGGCCTGGAGCGCCACCACCTCGGCGCCACGCCGGGAGCGGACGAACACCACCGTGCGGGTCGCGTCCAGCACCAGGTCGGTGAGCAGGTCGGCGGCCTCGGCGGTGGCGGTGCGGCGGACGGGTGCGCCCTGCTCGCCCACCAGTTCGGTGAGGGGTGGTTCCCAGAGGGCGAAGACCAGGTCGCCACGCGGGGAGGCGTCGTCGGTCACCTCGGCGACCGGCAGCCCGGTCAGGCGGCCGGCGGAGGCTCCCGGCTCGGCCGAGGTGGCCGACGCGAGCAGGAAGACCGGATCGGCGCCGTAGCGGGCGCAGATCCGGCGCAGCCGCCGCAGCACCTGCGCGACATGGGAGCCGAAGACACCCCGGTAGGTGTGGCACTCGTCCACCACCACGTACCGCAGCGCCTTCAGGAACGCGGCCCACCGGGTGTGTGCCGGCAGGATGCCCCGGTGCAGCATGTCCGGGTTGGTGAGCACATAGGAGGCGTACTGCCTCACCCATTCGCGCTCCTCCACCGGAGTGTCGCCGTCGTACAGCGCGGCGCGTACCCGGGGCGGGGCCAGTTCGGCGGTGCGCCGGCGCTGGTCGGCGGCGAGCGCCTTGGTCGGCGCGAGGTAGAGCGCGGTGGCGCCCCGGCCGTTCGGCGCCTCGGTGCCGTCCAGCAGCGTGCTGAGCACCGGGGCGAGGTAGCCGAGCGACTTGCCGGAGGCGGTACCGGTGGCGATCACCGTACTGGTGCCCGCCAGGGCCAGTTCCATGGCCCTGGCCTGGTGGGTCCACGGCCGCTCCATGCCGAGGGCGCGCGCGGCCTCGACCACCTCCGTACGGATTCCGGACGGCCACTCCGCATGGCTGCCTGGGCGGGCGGGCAGGTGCTCCGTATGGGTGAGGCGATCTTGCCGTCCGCGAGTGCTGGACAGCCTGGTGAGTGCGGCGGCGGGCGGGCGGCTGCTGGGCGGCATAAGGACCCAGTGTGTCACCGGCCTGACGGAGAATCGCCGCAAGGCGTCGTGCTGCCCTGGTCGCAGGTGGTTGAATGCCATGGCGGGTGGCGACCGCCCGTCCCGGGCGGTCGAGGATCGCAACGAAGCAAGGCAAGGTGCTGGAGGTTCCGTGGACCTGTCCCTGTCGACCCGTACCGTCGACGACCGCACGGTCGTCGAGGTGGGCGGCGAGATCGATGTGTACACCGCCCCGAAGCTGCGTGAGCAGCTCGTCGAGCTGGTCAACGAGGGTCACTACCACCTGATCGTCGATATGGAAGGCGTGGACTTCCTGGACTCGACCGGTCTGGGTGTCCTCGTCGGCGGTCTCAAGCGAGTGCGTGCGCACGAGGGCTCGCTCCGCCTGGTCTGCAACCAGGAGCGCATTCTGAAGATCTTCCGGATCACCGGTCTCACCAAGGTGTTCCCCATCCACAACACGGTGGACGAGGCCGTCGCGGCGACCGACTGAGCCGAGGCGCCCCCGGGTCCTCCGCACCCGGCGTGCGGAGGACCCGGGGGCGCGCGGCTCCACGGCACACCGCAACGATCCGAGGGGAAGCCATGGCAACCGTCGAACTCCGATTCAGTGCGCTCCCCGAGCATGTGCGTACCGCCCGGCTGGTGGCCGCGGCGGTCGCGCGCCGCGCCGGGGTCGACGAGTCCGTACTGGACGAGGTGCGGCTGGCGGTGGGTGAGGCGTGCTCACGGGCAGTGGGTCTGCACCACCGCTCCGGGGTGGAGGAACCCGTACGGGTGACGCTGGTCGAGCAGGAGAAGCGGTTTTTCATCGAGGTCGGGGACGGCGTCGGCCATGAGTCGGCCCCCGACGCGCCCGCCGCCTCCGGTGACGCCGACGACTCGACCGAGGACGCGATGGGCTTGGCCGTGATCAGCGGCCTGGTCGACGATCTCGCTGTCGGCAGCGACGACCTCGGCGGAGTGATCCGGATGAGCTGGCCGGTGGCGGTGCACGAGGTCGCCGTCTGACCGCAGTCGCACAGATGTACCCACCGCACAGATGTACGCCGAGGGGCGCCCCCATCCGGGGCGCCCCTCGGCGCGTCCCGGCCCGGCTCCCGGAAACCGGCTTTCCGGCCCCGCCCCGCCCCGCCCTCCGGGCCGCGCCACGCCGTCACCCGTTGCGCCTGCGGTGTGAACGGCCGCCGCCCAACGTGCCGGGTGCGTCCGGTCGTTGGACAATTGCCCTGGGTCGTGGCGATAGCTGCCCATGACCGCCTGATTGTTGCTCCTGGTCTGTTTTGATCAAGGCTTGGTCCCTACAATCCTCGGCATCCGGCCGGTACCGCGAGGCCCGGCCCGATGCGTTGCAACGCCCGCACTGCCGAGCAGATATGTGCGCACCGCTCAGGTCGCGGCTGTTTCTGCGGTTCCGCCCCGACCTCCCGGCCCGACGCGGCCTGCGGCGCCGACATGCCAGACGTCAAGGAGGACCGATGGCGGGGCTCATCCATCCGGCAAGCACGCACCTGGCAAGCACACACCTGGCAAGCACGCACCCGGCAAGCCCGAATCCGGCGGCCACCACCCTCCACCCACCCCTCGCGGCAGCCTCCTCGGGCGTCCGGGCGGCCCTCACCGGTCAGAACCTGACCCTGGTGGTCGTCGTCGGCGTCATCGCCCTCGCCGCGCTGGGCGTGGCCGCGATCCTGATCCGCCAGGTGCTCGCCCACGAACAGGGCACCGAGCGCATGAAGCAGATCGCCGCCGCCGTCCAGGAAGGCGCCAACGCCTATCTCGCCCGACAGCTGCGCACCCTTGCCTTCTTCGCGGTCGCGGTGTTCTTCCTGCTGATGCTGCTGCCTGCGGACGGCTGGGGCCAGCGCATCGGCAGATCGGGGTTCTTCCTGGTCGGAGCCGGTTTCTCGGCCGCCACCGGCTATCTGGGCATGTGGCTCGCGGTCCGCAGCAACGTCAGGGTCGCCGCCGCCGCCCGCGCCGCCACTCCCGCCCCCGCCCCCGCGATCACCCCCACCGAGGGCGGCCCCAGCTCCGCGCCCGACGTCCGGCTGGTCTCCCACCGGGCGATGCGGATCGCCTTCCGCACCGGCGGCGTGGTCGGCATGTGCACCGTGGGCCTCGGCCTGCTGGGCGCGGCCGTGGTGGTGCTGCTCTACCGCGCGGACGCGCCCCGGGTGCTGGAGGGCTTCGGCTTCGGCGCGGCGCTGCTGGCGATGTTCATGCGGGTGGGCGGCGGGATCTTCACCAAGGCCGCCGATGTGGGCGCCGACCTGGTCGGCAAGGTGGAGCAGGGCATCCCCGAGGACGACCCGCGCAATGCCGCCACCATCGCGGACAACGTGGGCGACAACGTCGGTGACTGCGCCGGGATGGCCGCCGACCTGTTCGAGTCCTATGCCGTCACCCTGGTGGCCGCGTTGATCCTCGGCAGCGCCGCCTTCGGCGACGACGGCCTGGCCTTCCCGCTGGTCGTCCCGGCGATCGGCGTCGTCACAGCGGTGATCGGCATCTTCGCGGTCTCCCCCCGGGCCAGGGACCGCAGCGGTATGACCGCCATCAACCGGGGCTTCTTCATCTCGGCGGTGATCTCGCTGCTGCTGGTGGTCGCGGCGGTCTTCGCCTTCCTGCCGTCCAGCTTCGCCCGGCTGCGGAACGTACCGGCGTCGATCAGCGGGCACGGCGGCGACCCGCGCCTGTTCGCGCTCGCCTCGGTCGCCGTCGGCATCGTGCTGGCGGCGGTCATTCAGCAGCTCACCGGCTACTTCACCGAGACCACCCGCCGCCCGGTGCGGGACGTCGGCCGGACGTCCCTCACCGGCCCCGCGACCGTGGTCCTCTCCGGGATCTCGCTCGGCCTGGAGTCGGCGGTCTACTCCGCAGTGGTGATCGGCGCCGCCGTCTACGGCGCGTATCTGCTGGGCGGCGGTTCCATCGTGCTGGCGCTGTTCGCGGTGGCCCTGGCCGGCACCGGCCTGCTGACCACGGTGGGCGTGATCGTGGCGATGGACACCTTCGGCCCGGTGTCCGACAACGCGCAGGGCATCGCGGAGATGTCCGGCGACGTGCGGGGCGCCGGCGCCCAGGTGCTCACCGAGCTGGACGCGGTGGGCAACACCACCAAGGCGATCACCAAGGGCATCGCCATCGCCACCGCCGTACTGGCCGCCACCGCGCTGTTCGGCTCGTTCACCGACGCCATCCACACCGCCGCCGCCGATGTGGGCCCCGCCGCCCACGGGAACACGCTCAGCCTGGACATCTCGCAGCCCAACAACCTGGTCGGGCTGTTGCTGGGCGCGGCCGTGGTGTTCCTCTTCTCCGGCCTGGCCATCAGCGCCGTCTCCCGCTCGGCCGGCGCGGTGGTCTTCGAGGTCCGCCGCCAGTTCCGCGAACATCCGGGGATCATGGACGGCACCGAGACGCCCGAGTACGGCCGGGTGGTCGACATCTGCACCAAGGACGCGCTGCGGGAGCTCGCCACGCCCGGCCTGCTGGCGGTGCTGGCCCCGATCGCGGTGGGCTTCGCGCTGGGCGTCGGCTCGCTCGGCTCGTTCCTGGCGGGCGCCATCGGGGCGGGCACCCTGATGGCGGTCTTCCTGGCCAACTCCGGTGGCGCCTGGGACAACGCCAAGAAGCTGGTCGAGGACGGCCACTTCGGCGGCAAGGGCAGCGAGGCCCATGCGGCCACCGTCATCGGTGACACCGTCGGTGACCCGTTCAAGGACACCGCGGGGCCGGCCATCAACCCGCTGCTCAAGGTGATGAACCTGGTGTCGCTGCTGATCGCCCCGGCCATCGTGCGGTTCAGCTTCGGCGCGCACGCCAGCCTCGGCCTGCGGATCGGCGTGGCGCTGCTGGCACTGGCCGTGATCGTGGCGGCGGTGTACGTCTCCAAGCGCCGCCGGGTCGCGGTCGGTGACGACGACGGGGACGGCCGGGGCGAGACCACCCGGTCACCGGACCCGGCGGCGGTCCCCTGAGGCGCCCGTACCGGATCAGACGCCGATGTCCCGCCGCCTGAAGGCCCAGACACCCACTGCCGTGAGCACCGCGCAGGCGGCAGCCAGCACCCCGGCGTCGGCCCACCGGAACCCGTGCTTCAGCGGCTCGCCGCCCGCGTAGTAGTGGAAGGCCGACAGGCGGCGGGCCCAGCCGAGGCCGATCTGCGGGCCGAAGGCGTTCAGCGCGTACGACACCACCCCCACCGCCGCCGCCACACCGAAGACCAGCCCGCGCCGGGGCAGCAGGCAGCCGACGCAGAGCGCCAGCGCGCCGAAGAACGCGCCCAGCAGCGCCAGGTCGAGGCACTGCGCGGCGAACTCGGCGGGCGAGACGCTGCCGAGCCGGGCCGGGCCCCGGATCGCCAGCATCATCAGCAGCACCCCGGCCGCGACCACCGCCGAGCCAGTGGCCAGCGCCGCGTACCGGTGCAGCACCAGCCGCGCCCGGCCGACCGGGTGGGCCAGCAGCAGGTCCAGGTAGCCGGACTCCTCGTCGCCCGCGACGGCCCGGGTGCCGGTCGCGGCGCCGTGGAACAGCACCAGCAGCGGGACCACCATCCCGAACGGCGTGGAGCCGAGATACCCGGCGGCGGTGGACATGTCGTCCAGGCCGAACGCCTGCCTCAGCCCGGCCGGGAAGCTCCGGTAGAGGTCCCCGGCGGCCCCGCCGAGCTGCGGGTAGAAGCCGGCGTACAGGGCTCCGGCGAGCGCGGTGCCGACCGTCCAGGCGATCAGCGGACGCCGGCCGTCGCGCAGCGCCTGGCTCCAGACGGTGCGCGGCAGCAGCCCGCGCCGTGGCAGGGCCTCAGGCGGCGACGCGGTCATGGCCGGCTCCGTCCCGCTGCTCCCGGTAGTAGGCGAAGAACAGCTGCTCCAGGTCGGGTTCCTCGCAGAGCAGCCCGGTGACGGTGTGGCGGGCGGCGGCCTTGACCAGCGCGTCCGGGCTGCCGGCCAGTCGGCAGCGCAGCAGGCTGCCGGTGGCGGTGGTCTGGACGGCGACCTCCGCGACCCCGGGCAGCCGGTGGAACTCCTCGGCCGCCACCGGCCCGTCGAAGTGCAGCTCGACCGTCCGCACCGCGCGCTCCCGCAGCGCCGCCACGGTGTCCACGGTGACCAGCAGACCGTCGCGGATGATCGCCACCCGGTCGGCGGCGGCCTGCACCTCGCTCAGCGCATGCGAGGACATGAAGACCGTCCGGCCGTCCGCCCTGGCCTCCCGGACCAGCTCCAGGAAGACCCGCTGCACCAGCGGGTCGAGGCCGGAGGTGGGCTCGTCCAGGATCAGCAGCTCGGGTTCGTGCATGAATGCCTGCACCAGCCCGACCTTCTGCCGGTTGCCCTTGGACAGCGAGCGGATTCGGGGCTCCGGCTCCAGCCCGAGCCGCTCCGCCAGCCCGGTGATCCGGCGCTCCGGTACGCCGCCGCGCAGCGCCGCCAGGAAGGCCAGGCACTCCCGTACGGTCTGCCGCCCGTCGACGGTGAAGTCGCCCGCGAGGTAGCCGACCCGCCGGTGCAGCTCGACGGCGTCGGTGCGCGGGTCGAGCCCCAGCACCCGGGCCCGGCCGCCGGTGGGCCGGATCAGGTCGAGCAGCAGCCGGATGGCGGTGGACTTGCCCGCCCCGTTGGGGCCCAGAAACCCGAAGACCTCGCCCCGGTCGACGTCCAGGGTGAGATCGACCAGGCCGCGGCGGCGGCCGTAGGTCTTCGCCAGCTGCTCCAGCTGGATCGCCTTCTCCATACATAGGAGAGTACTGAACTTTCAGTAATACGTGAATGTTCGAAACGATAGGATTTCCGAAGCGGATCGAACCGGAGGAGGGTGCACCATGGCGGACACATCCACGACCGCCGAACAGCTCGCGCTGGTGCTCACCCAGGCGGGCATGCAGCGGATGGCGGCCCGGGTGCTCTGCGGGCTGCTCTACTCCGAGCAGGAGACCACCACCGCCGGGGAGCTGTGCGCGCAGCTCGGCGCCAGCGCGGGCGGGGTCTCCGGCGCACTGAAGACGCTGATGTCGCTGGACCTGGTGGAGCGGGTGCCCGCCCCCGGCGACCGGCGCGACCACTACCGGCTGCGCGCGGACGGCTGGGCGATCATGATGTCCAGCCAGAACCGCCTCCTGGACGTGATGCGCAGTTCGGCCGAGGAGGGGATGGCGGCGGCCGGTGAGCAGAGCGTGGCCGGTCGGCGGCTGAGTGAGATGCGCGACTTCTACGCTTATATGCAGCGCGAGCTGCCCGCCCTGATCGACCGCTGGCATCAGCAGCGACCGGCACGCTGACCGGCGCGGCGTGTAGGTTCCCAGGCGGTGCACCAGACCGACCGCCGTACCGAAGGGGACCTCTCCGGTGAAGATCAAGCTGCTGGCCCTGCCCGTCGCGGGCGCCCTCCTCGCATTCGGCGCGGCGGCGTGCAGCGACAACAGCGAGCAGCTGGACGCCTGGGCCAAGTCCGTCTGCGACGCCGCGCAGGACCCGATCGCCCAGGCCAACTCCGCGCTCGCCGACACCGGCCGGGTCCAGCAGGGCGAGAGCCCGGCGCAGCTGCGCAAGCGGCTCTCCGGGGACATTGCCGTGCTCGGCCGCGCCAACCAGCAGATCGCCGCCTCCGTCGACAAGGCCGGGGCGCCCAAGGTCGACGGAGGCGCCGGCCTCCAGCAGCAGGCCGTGGCCGAGCTGGGCAAGGCCGCCACCGGTTACCAGGACGTCCAGCGGAAGGTGGACGCGCTGCCCACCGACGACCAGGCCAGGTTCGCGGACGGGCTGAAGAGCGTCGGTGACCAGGTGCAGCAGCTGGCCGAGCTGTCCAGCTCCGCCATCGCCAAGCTGCAGACCGGCGACCTGGGCCAGGCCATCGCCAAGCAGCCCGGCTGCCGCACCGCCTCCCCGAGCCCCGGCGACCCGACCGCCGCCGACTCGACCCCGGCCGGCTCGGGCCCCGCCGCATCGGAGCCCGCTGCCGGTGCCAGCACCGGGCCCACCGCGACGCAGAAGGCGCCGAAGACCTCGAAGTCGCCCACCACCCCGGCCGACAGCTGACCCGGCCCCCCGCCCCCGGCGGCGGCCAGCGCGGGAGGTGAACCCCCACCGCGCCGCCGGGGACAATGGGCCCGTGACGACGAGCCCAGCCCACCCAGACCCGCACCGCCCGGCCCTCGACCCCGACCGGATCGCCCGGCTGCGCGAGGCCCTGCGGCACGCGGACTTCACCGCCGACGGCTGCCTGGACCTGCTGGGCGCCACCGCGTACGCCGCCCTGGCCCGCAGCGAGACCGTGCCCGCCCTGCGGGCCACCCGGGGCGACGGCCCGCTGGAGACCCTGGTGCGGCTCTTCCTGCTCCAGCAGCCGGTGCCGTACCAGCGCGCCGCAGCGGCCCTGCCGGTCGCGGACTGCCTGGCCGACGGCTGGCTGCTGCGCGATGGCGACCAGGTGCGCGCCACGGTCGACGTACGCCCGTACGCCAACGAGGTGGCCGGCGCCGAGAGCGCCGACGCCTGGGTGGTCTCCGACCTGGGCTGCGCGGTCGGCGGCGCCGGCGGCATCGGCGCGGCGGGCACGGCCGCCGGGGTGGCCCGCCGTGACCTGGTGCTGGGCGTCGGCGGGGCGTCCACCACGCTGGCCGGCCTCACCGTACGCCGCCCGGTGCGCGAGGTCCTGGACCTGGGCACCGGCTCCGGCGTACAGGCGCTGCACGCGGCCCGGCACGCGGCCCGGGTCACCGCCACCGACGTCAATCCGCGTGCGCTGCACTTCACCCGGCTCACGCTGGCGCTCTCCGGCTTCGGCAATGTGGAGACGGCCGAGGGCAGCCTCTTCGAGCCGGTCGGGGAGCGGCGGTTCGACCTGGTCGTCTCCAACCCGCCGTTTGTGATCTCGCCCGGCGGCCGGTTCACCTACCGGGACGGCGGGATGCCCGGCGACGCGCTCTGTCGGCGGCTGGTACGGGAGGCGGCGGCCCATCTGGAGCCCGGCGGCTACTGCCAGCTGCTCGCCAACTGGCAGCACGTACGCGGTGAGGACTGGCACGACCGGCTGGCCGAGTGGGTGGCCGGCACCGGGCTGGACGCCTGGGTGGTGCAGCGGGAGGTGCAGGACGTCGCCCAGTACGCGGAGCTGTGGCTGCGCGACGCGGGCGACCACCGGCCCGGCGCCGAGGGCGCCGAGACCGCCGAGGCGGCCCGCGCCCGCTATGACGCCCGCTACGAGGAGTGGCTGGACGCCTTCGAGGCGGCCGGGGTCGAGGGCGTCGGCTTCGGCTGGATCACGCTGCGGGCGTCCGGCGCCGAGCAGCCCGCCGTGCACATCGAGGAGTGGCCGCACCCGGTGGAGCAGCCGCTCGGCCCGCACATCGAGCGCTGGTTCGCCCGGCAGGACTTCCTGCGGTCGCGCGACGACGCCGCGCTGCTCGCCGCCCGCTACCGGCTGGCCGCCGAGGTGGTGCAGGAGCAGGTCGGCGCGCCCGGCGCGGAGGACCCGGAGCATGTCATCCTGCGGCAGAACCGGGGCATGCGGCGCGCCACCAAGGTCGACACGGTCGGCGCCGGGTTCACCGGGGTCTGCGACGGCACCTTGGCCGCCGGGGACATCGTGGACGCCATCGCCCAGCTGCTGGGGGAGGACCGGGTGGTGCTGCGCGACCGCGTCCCGGAGTCGCTGCGGCTGCTGGTCGAGCAGGGCTTCGTCGACCCGGTCGCCGGCTGACGCCGACCCCCGTCAGCCACCCCGCCCGTCTGCGGCCCCGCCCGCCTGCGGCCCCTTTGGCCACCCGGCGGGCGGGGCGGTCCGACGGGCGCACCGCGCCGCAGGTGCGCCCGTCGGGGTGCGCCCACGCCGGTACCGGACCACGCTCCGCCGCCCGGTCCACGAACCGGGCCCAGCGGTATTTTCCGGACGATTCCCGTCAACCCTCGGGCCGCCCGCCCGGCCCGCCGTCGGCGCCCGCCACCGCCCGCCGCCTGCGCCGCACCACGCAGGGTGAGGAGTCAAAGCAGTACCCCGGACGTAAAGGACATGCCAAGATACCCCTCCTGAAACGGCTTCGGAGCCGATCCGCGCGGCGGGAACCCCTCGCGTCGGGTTACCGTTCGAGTGGCGTCGGTCGGTCCCGCCGGTGAAAAAGCGGGTTCGGCCCGTTTGACAAGGGTGGCCGGGGTACGGTCACACTCCGCAGTTGGGGTGCGTCGTACAGCGCGGCGAACCCCGGCGAAGGCCGGGTCGAACGGCGCGCCCGACACAGCAGCCGCCCGCCCCCGGGCCGGCCGTCACCCACGACCGGGAGAGAAGAGCAGAAGGTGTCCCCGACCAGCGAGACCGCGCGCGACGGACGTCGACTCGTCATCGTCGAGTCGCCGGCCAAGGCGAAGACGATCAAGGGCTATCTGGGCCCCGGATACGTCGTCGAGGCGAGCGTCGGGCACATCCGTGACCTCCCCAGCGGCGCCGCCGAGGTGCCCGCCAAGTACACCGGCGAGGTGCGCCGCCTGGGCGTCGACGTCGAGCACGACTTCGAGCCCGTCTATGTCGTCAACGCCGACAAGAAGAGCCAGGTCGCCAAGCTCAAGTCGCTCCTGGCGGACGCCGACGAACTCCTGCTCGCCACCGATGAGGACCGCGAGGGCGAGGCCATCGCCTGGCACCTTCAGGAGGTCCTCAAGCCCAAGGTGCCGGTGCGCCGCATGGTGTTCCACGAGATCACCAAGGACGCCATCCAGGAGGCCGTCCGCAACCCCCGCGACCTCAACCAGCGTCTGGTCGACGCCCAGGAGACCCGCCGCATCCTGGACCGGCTCTACGGCTACGAGGTCTCCCCGGTGCTGTGGAAGAAGGTCGCCCGCGGCCTCTCCGCCGGCCGGGTGCAGTCGGTGGCCACCCGGCTGGTCGTGGAGCGCGAGCGGGAGCGGATGGCCTTCCGCTCCGCCTCGTACTGGGACCTGGTCGGCACCTTCACCACCGGCCGGGCCGGTGACGCCGCCGACCCGGAGAGCTTCGGCGCCCGGCTCGCCGCCGTGGACGGCCGCCGGGTCGCCACCGGCCGCGACTTCGGCTCGGACGGCCGGCTGAAGGCCGCCTCCGCGCAGGTGCTGCACCTGGACGAGGAGACCGCCCGCGGCCTGGCCGCCGCGCTGGCCGACACCGCCTTCGCGGTGCGCAGCGTGGAGTCCAAGCCGTACCGGCGCTCCCCGTACGCGCCGTTCCGCACCACCACGCTCCAGCAGGAGGCCAGCCGCAAGCTGGGCTTCGGCGCCAAGCGCACCATGCAGGTCGCCCAGAAGCTGTACGAGAACGGCTTCATCACCTACATGCGTACCGACTCCACCACGCTCTCCGAGACGGCGGTGACGGCGGCCCGGGTGCAGGTCAAGCAGCTGTACGGCGAGTCGTACCTGCCGGACGCGCCGCGCACCTACGCCAGCAAGGTGAAGAACGCCCAGGAGGCGCACGAGGCGATCCGCCCCTCCGGCGACCGCTTCCGCACCCCTGCCGAGACCCGGCTCTCCGGCGACGAGTTCCGGCTCTACGAGCTGATCTGGATGCGCACCGTCGCCTCCCAGATGAAGGACGCGGTCGGCCAGTCGGTCACCGTCAAGGTCGGCGGCCGGGCCGCCGACGGCCGGGATGTGGAGTTCTCCGCGTCCGGCAAGATCATCACCTTCCACGGCTTCCTCAAGGCGTACGTCGAGGGCGCCGACGACCCCAACGCCGAGCTGGACGACCGCGAGCGCCGGCTGCCGCAGGTCACCGAGGGTGACGCGCTCCGCGCCGAGCAGGTCACCCCCGAGGGCCACGCCACCAAGCCGCCGGCCCGCTACACCGAGGCGTCGCTGGTCAAGGAGCTGGAGGAGCGGGAGATCGGCCGCCCGTCCACCTACGCCTCGATCCTGGGCACCATCCTCGACCGGGGCTACGTCTTCAAGAAGGGGACGGCCCTGGTTCCCTCCTTCCTCTCCTTCGCCGTGGTCGGCCTGCTGGAGAAGCACTTCGGCCGGCTGGTCGACTACGACTTCACCGCCCGGATGGAGGACGACCTCGACCGCATCGCGCGCGGCGAGGCCAAGTCGGTGCCGTGGCTGCGCCGCTTCTACTTCGGGGACGGCGAGGTCGACGCCGCCTCCGCCGCCCACGCGGGCAACGGCGACGGCGACCACCTCGGCGGCCTCAAGGAGCTGGTCACCGACCTGGGCGCCATCGACGCCCGCGAGGTCAGCTCCTTCCCGGTCGGCGACGGCATCGTGCTGCGCGTCGGCCGGTACGGCCCGTACGTCGAGCGGGGCGAGCAGCGCGCCGACGTGCCCGACGACCTGCCGCCGGACGAGCTGACCGTGGAGTTCGCGGCGGAGCTGCTGGCCAAGCCCAGCGGCGACTACGAGCTGGGCACCGACCCGGTCAGCGGCCACCCGATCGTGGCCAAGGACGGCCGGTACGGCCCGTACGTCACCGAGATCCTGCCCGAGGACACCCCCAGGACCGGCAAAAACGCGGTCAAGCCGCGCACCGCCTCGCTGCTGAAGTCGATGACGCTGGACACCGTGACGCTGGACGACGCGCTGCGGCTGCTCACCCTGCCCCGGGTGGTCGGCACCGATGCCGAGGGCGTGGAGATCACCGCGCAGAACGGCCGCTTCGGCCCGTACCTGAAGAAGGGCACCGACTCCCGGTCGCTGGAGACCGAGGAGCAGATGTTCACCATCACCCTCGACGAGGCGCTGGCGATCTACGCCCAGCCCAAGCAGCGCGGCCGCCGCGCCGCCGCCCCGCCGCTGAAGGAGCTGGGCGCCGACCCGGTCAGCGGACAGCCGGTGGTGGTCAAGGACGGCCGGTTCGGTCCGTATGTCACCGACGGCGAGACCAACGCGACGCTGCGCAAGGACGACGACGTCGAGGCGCTGACCCCGGAGCGGGGCTTCGAGCTGCTGGCGGAGAAGCGCGCCAAGGGGCCGGTGAAGAAGACCGCCAAGAAGGCCCCCGCGAAGAAGACCGCTGCCAAGAAGGCGGCGCCCGCCAAGAAGACCGCCGCCAAGAAGACCGCCGCCAAGGCCACGGCGGCCACCGAGAAGACCGCCGCGAAGAAGACCGCCGCGAGGAAGACGACGGCCAGGAAGACGGCGACCCCCGCCGACTCCGACGCCGCCGAGCAGCCGGTGTCCGAGCAGGTCTGATCGGGTCCGGGCAGCTTCGGACACGTACGACCGCGAAGCGGGGCGGGCCGGTGCGACCGGCCCGCCCCGCCGTCGGTCACAACCGTGTCATGAGCCCGCATCCGCGCGGTCAACCCCCCGTTTCAACCCCCGCCGGACGGTTAGGCTGGCCGCATGACGCGTGACGAGCAGCCCCAGCCCACGGCCGAGGCAGCGGGGGTGAAGACCCCGCCCACGTCAGCGCGGACAGCGGCGGGTCCCACCCCGGCGCCGGGCCCCGCCGGAACCGTCGGCGAGCGGGTCCGGGCACTGCTCCGCAGCCGCCCGTACCGGCGACTGTGGACGACCCAGCTGATCGGCGGCACCGCCGACCGGCTCACGCTGCTGGTGCTGACGCTGCTCACCCTCCAGGCATCCGCCGCCGAACAGCTGCTCGGCGGCGGCTACCGGGGCCTGGCCCTCACCCTGGCCGCCGTGTTCGCGGCCCGGCTGGCCGCCACCGGGCTGCTCGGCGCGCTGCTGCTCGGCCCGCTGCACAGCCTGCTCGCCGAGCGGCTGGACCGCCGCTGGACGCTGCTGGGCTGCGATGTGCTGCGCGCCGTCCTGGTCGGCGTCGCCCCCTGGTGGGTGGTCTGGACCGGCGGCAACGCCGCGATCTGGCTCTTTGTGACCGTCTTCGTCGCCGGCGCCGCCGAACGGGTGTGGACGATAGCCAAGGGCGCCACCGCGTCCGCCCTGCTGCCCGCCCCCGCCCCCTACACCCCGCCGGTCGGCCCCGGGGCAGCTGGCTCGCAGGCGGAGACGGTGCGCTCGCTGGACCGGGCGACCGGCTGGGCCACCGTGCCGCTGGCCGCCGCCGTCCTGGTCGCCCTCACCCTGGTCGGCAATGTCGTCGCCACCGCCTCCGACTGGCTGCGGGCCCACCAGGCCACCAGCGCCGCCCTCGGCGCCGCCGCGCTCTTCGCCGTCTCCGCCGTGCTGCTGTACCTCCAGACGCTGCCGTCCTCCCGGCGGGGCGCGGGCGCGGCCCCGCACTCCCCGGTGCAGGGCCTGCGCGCCCCCTCGGACGCCACCGGCCGCACGCTGTCGCGCGGCCGCACCGGCTCCGCGCCGTTTTTCACCTTCGCCGTCGCCGCCGCGTACGCCGCCATGACGGGCGTCGCCGCCGTCGCATTGCTGCACGCCCACGACCGGGGCGCCGGACCGGTCGGCTACGGCCTGCTGGTCCTCGCCGCCACCGGCGCCCCCGCACTGGGCATCCGCACCGCCCGCGCGACCCTGCCGACCCTCTCCCGGCGCCGACTGCTGGCCCTCGCGCTGGGCGTGCTCGGCGTCGCCCTGGTACTGACCGGGCTCGCCCCCGACTTCGTGCTGGTCCTGCTGCTCACCGCGCTCGCCGGCACCGCCGCCGGCACCGCGATCACCACCGGCCGCGCGCTGCTCGACCAGGAGACCGAGGAGGCCAGGCAGCCCCTGGTCACCGAGCACCTGCACGCCGTGCTGCGCGCGGTGATCGCCGGTGCGCTGGTCGTGGTGCCGCTGCTCGCCGCCGGCATCGACGCCCGGCAGTACGGCACCGGCGCGACCGGCACCTTCTCGTTCAGCCAGGGCGGCGCCGGGCTGGCCCTCGCCGTCTGCGGACTGCTGACCCTGGTCCTCGCGGTGGTCGTCCTGCTGCGCACCGACGACCGGCGCGGCACCGTACCGCTGGGCGGCGACCTGTGGGCCGCCCTGCGCGGCAGCCCGCCCCGCGCCCCGCACCGGGCCGGCACCGGCTACTTCATCGCCCTGGAGGGCGGCGACGGCGCCGGGAAGTCCACCCAGGCGCAGGCCCTGGCCGAGTGGATCCGCAGCAAGGGCCACGAGGTGGTGCTCACCCGCGAGCCCGGCGGCAGCCCGGTCGGGCAGCGGCTGCGCTCGATGCTGCTGGACGTCGGCAACACCGGCATCTCGCACCGCGCCGAGGCCCTGCTGTACGCCGCCGACCGCGCCGAGCACGTCGAGAGCGTCATCCTGCCCGCCCTGGAGCGCGGCGCCGTGGTGATCACCGACCGTTACATGGACTCCTCCGTCGCCTACCAGGGCGCCGGACGCGACCTGTCCGCCGCCGAGGTCTCCCGGATCTCCCGCTGGGCCACCGGCGGCCTGGTGCCCGACCTCACCGTGCTGCTGGACGTCGCCCCCGAAGCCGCCCGCGAGCGGTTCACCGAGGCGCTGGACCGGATGGAGTCCGAGCCCGGCGAGTTCCACCAGCGGGTCCGGGCCGGATTCCTGGCGCTCGCCGCCGCCGACCCCGCCCGCTACCTGGTGGTGGACGCGTCCCGGCCGGCCGAGGCCGTCACCACCGCCGTCCGGCATCGGCTCGACCGCGAGCTGCCGCTCTCCGAGCAGGAGAAGGCGCAGCGCGCCGAGCAGCAGCGGCTGGCCGAGGAGGAGGCCGCGCGGCGCGCCGCCGAGGAGGCCCGCCGCAAGGCCGAGGCCGAGGCGGAGGAGCGCCGCCGCCAGGAGCTGCTGGCCCGGCTGCGCGCCGAGGAGGAGGAGAAGGAGCGGCAGCGCAAGGCCGAGGAGGAGCGGCTGGCCGCCGAGGCCGCCCGCCGACTCGCGGAGGAGGAGGCCAGGCGCCGGGCCGAGGAGGAGGCGCGCCGTGCCGCCGAGCAGGAGGCCCGCCGGCAGGCCGAGGAGGAGGAGCGGCGCCGGATCGAGGCCGAGGCCGCGCGGCAGGCCGAGCTGGAACGGCAGCGCGAGGCCCAGCGGGCCGAGCAGCGCCGCCGCGCCGAGGAGGCGTTGCAGCGGGCGGAGCAGGCCCGGCTGCGGGTGGCCGAGGCCGCTGCGGCCGCCGCCAACGACATCACGACGGAGCTGCCGCAGCAGGGTGCGCCGGACACCGGGTCCAGCGACCCGGACAGCGCGACGACCGAGATCTCGGAGGAGGACCGCCAGGCCGCCGTGGCGGCGGCCGCCGCCGCCGAGGAGACGGCCAAGCTGCCCCGCACCCCGGCCGCCCCGGCGGACGAGACCGCCGTACTGCCCCGGGTGCCCGGTGCGCCCGGACCGGACGCGCCGGAGTCACGGGTGCCCTCCTGGGTGTGGCGGCCGGAGGCCGGGCAGCAGGGCGCCGGTGAGCCGCCGGCCGAGCGGACCCGGGAGATGCCCGCCGTCGACCCGGCCCCGGGGCGTCCCCGCTCCGACTGGGCCGAGGAGACTCCGCTGGACGACCTCCCCACCCTCACCGACCGCCTGCTCGGCCCCCGCGACGAGTGGTACGACTGGGACCAGCCCACCGACGACGGCCCCACCCCCCACCGCGGCCGCCGCCACCCCCGCAACTGACCCGCCACGCACCTCCCCGGGGGCCCCACCCCCGGGGAGCGGCCCCCCCCTCAGCGGCGCGAGGAACCGCGCGACCAACCCCCCCCCGCCGAGCCGCACATTCCATACGTTCCTCAGCGATGCCCCTCCTCAGGGGCGCGAGGAACTGCGCGACCAACCCCCCGCCGAGCCGCACATTCCATACGTTCCTCAGCGATGCACCTCCTCAGGGGCGCGAGGAACTGCGCGACCAACCCCCCGCCGAAGCCGCACACTCCATACGCCCATCAGCCACGCACCCCCCCAGGGGCGCGAGGAACTGCTCGACCAACCCCCCACCGAGCCGCACACTCCATACGCCCATCAGCCACGCACCCCCCACGGCCACAGCGAGTTGTCCGGCGCAGCAACCTCCGACGACAGGCGCCCCGCCCCGCCGCCACCCCGCCGCCCTGTCCGACCGCCCGGCTAAGCTCGGCAGCGGCAGAGACAGCACGAAAGCAAGCATCAAGCCTGGAGAGATGGCCCCGTGAGCGTGTGGGACGACCTGGTCGGCCAGGAGCGGGCGGTCGAGCAGCTGGCCACCGCCGCCCGAGCCGCCCAGGCCGTGGTGACCGAAGCGCGTGACGCCGTCGTCGGGTCCACGGCCGGGTCGGCGATGACCCATGCCTGGCTGTTCACCGGCCCGCCCGGCTCCGGCCAGGCCACCGCCGCCCGCGCCTTCGCCGCCGCCCTCCAGTGCACCAGCCCCGACCTGGAGCTGGGCGGCACCCCGGGCTGCGGCTTCTGCGACGGCTGCCACACCGTGCTCGCCGGCAGCCACGCCGACGTGAAGACCGTCCGCAACGACGGCCTCTCCATCGGCGTCCGCGACATGCGCGAACTCGTGCTGCGCGCCGCCAGCTACCCCACCGGCGGCCGCTGGTCCGTGATCCTGCTCGACGACGCCCACCGCCTCACCGAGCAGGCCGGAAACGCGCTGCTCAAGGGCATCGAGGAGCCGTCCCCCCGTACCGTCTGGCTGCTCTGCGCACCCTCCGTGCAGGACGTCCTGCCCACCATCCGCTCCCGTTCCCGCCTGCTGGTGCTGCGCACCCCGCCCGCCGCCGCCATCGCGGACACGCTGACGCGGCGCGACGGCGTCGAGCCCGGTCTGGCCGACCTCGCCGCCCGCGCCTCGCAGGGCGACCTGGACCGCGCCCGCCGGCTCGCGCTGGACGAGCAGGTCCGCGCCCGCCGCGCCGATGTGCTGCGCATCCCGCTGGAGGTCGCCGATGTGGGCGGCTGCCTCACCGCCGCCCAGCGCCTGGTGGACACCGCCAAGCAGGACGCCGAGCAACTGGCCGAGACCCGGGACGCCAAGGAGACCGGCGACCTCAAGGCCGCGTACGGCGCCGCCGAGGGGCTCGGCGGCCGGGCTCCCCGGGGCATGGCGGGGGCGGTCAAGGAGCTGGAGAAGCGCCAGAAGAGCCGCGCCACCCGCACCCGGCGCGAGACCCTCGGCGTGGCACTGGTCGAGCTGCTCGGCTTCTACCGCGATGTGCTCGCCCTCCAGTTCGGCAGCACCGGCGACCTGGCCAACGCGGACCAGCGCCCCGCCCTGGAGCGGGTCGCCGCCGCCGGTCCGCCGGAGTCCACCCTGCGCCGGATCGAGGCCGTCCTCGCCTGCCGCACCGCGCTGGACCGCAACGTCGACCCGCTGCTCGCCGTCGAGGCCATGACCCTGGCCCTCCGCGCGGGCTGAGCCGGGCCGGGGCGCCGCCGGAAGGCCCGTACGGCATTCACTCGTACGAGTGATCCGGGCGACCCGGCCGGGGCCGCCACCGGCCTGCCACCGGCCGCTCCCGCAGGGTGAGACGCCAGTGCGCCCCGCCGCAGCGGAACGCGGAACCCGGGGTGCCACCGTCCCGGAGGTGCTGCGCCCATGGTCCGTCCGGTCCTCGCCCTGCTGCTGCTCACCGCCATCACCGCCGCCGCCCGGTTCGCCCGCTCCGGCCTCGCGCACTGGCGCGAGCAGTCGGCGGGCCAGCCGTACGGGCTGCCCGGCGACCACCGCAGATCGCTGCTGCACGGCGGCGGCGCGGTCGTCGCCGTCCTCTGCGCCGCAGCCCTCCTGGTGGCCCTTGAGCGCACCGCCACCCGTACCGCCGCCCACCAGGCGCCGACGCCCACCCGCCCGGTCCCGACCCAGGCCCCGCCCCAGGTCCGGTCCCCGGCGGTGACCCCGACCGCGACCGGCGCCGGGCCCGCACCCGGCGGCGCACCCCGGGTGGCCTTCACCATCCTCGGCCACCCCGCCGGCGGTGAACTCCTCCAGGCGTCCCTCCCCGACGCCGCAGGCACCCTGCGGACCGTCCACATCTGGCTGCCACCCCAGTACGCCGAGGACACCGGCGCCCGCTTCCCCGTCGTCGTCCTCCAGTCCGGCACCCCGGGCAGCACCGCCGACGACGAGGCGCCGTACGTCTTCGACGGCTTCGCCACCGCCACCGAGCAGTCCCGCGCCGTACCGTTCGTCGTGGTCGCCCCGCAGGCCCCGCCCGGCACCGAGTACCCCTGTGACCTGCTGACCGCCGCCCCCGAGGCCGTCCCGGACGACCCCGCGCTGCGTGCCGTGGTCAGCAGCCGGTTCCGCACCCGGCCGCCCGGCCCACAGGGCTGGCGGACCCTCGGCCTGGGCGCCGCCGCCCCCTGCGCCGCAGCCGCCGGCCTGGCCCGCCCCGACCTGTACGGGGCAGCCGCCGCCCTCTCCGGCCGGTACGACACCGAGGCCCTCACCGCTGCGGCGGCGGACGGCCGCACCGGGCCCGCCGCGCCCCGGCTGCTGCTCGCCGCCGCCCGGCGTGACACCGAGGGCCGGTCCGCCGCCCGCACGCTGCGCGACGCCCTGCGCGGCGCCGACGGCCGGGCCGGAACCGCCCGGGTACGCCTCTCCGAGGTGGCCCGGGACTTCGACGCCGACCGCGAACGGATTCGCCTGGTACGGCTGGCTGTGCGATATCTGGCCGACGCGCGGCCCGACACCCCTCAGACCGGTACCCCGCAGTCCCGTTGACCCCGGCCGGCCGACACGCCCCCTCCCAGGTGGCGGACCGGCAGCCGCCCGGGTGACGGCTACGCTCTGTCCCGGCAGGCAAGTCGAAACGGGAGGAACCGGGCGATGAGCGGCGTACGAGGCGGCCAGGACACACCACACAGGCGCAGGCTGCGGCGCGGCACGGTGCTGCTGGCGGCCTGCGGGCTGCTGCTGGCGGGCTGCTCCTCCGGCGGCCCCCGGCCCACCGCGCTCCCGGTCACCGGGTCCGGCACGGCCGCGCCCGACTCCACCGGCGGCGACTCCGTCACCCCGGCCGCCTCCGGCGCCACCCCGCTGCAACCGCTGCCGGCCGCCACCCCGGCCGCGCTGCTCCCGTACTACCGGCAGCAGCTCGCCTGGCACGCCTGCGACAGCGGCTTCGAGTGCACCACCTTCAAGGTGCCGCTGGACTACGCCCACCCCGGCGGCGGCGACCTCACCCTCGCCGTTGCCCGCAAGAAGGCCTCCGGCACCGGACACCCCCGGATCGGCTCGCTGCTGCTCAACCCCGGCGGCCCGGGTGGATCGGCGGTCGGCTACGTCGAGGCGGTGGCCGCGAGCTACCCGGCGGCGGTACGCGCCGGGTACGACCTGGTCGGCTTCGACCCGCGCGGCGTCGGCCGCAGCAGCCCCGTGCACTGCCTGAGCGGCCCCCGGATGGACGCCTACGCCGCCACCGACGTCACCCCCGACGACTCCGCCGAAGTCAACGCCCTGGTCAAGGCGGACCGCGAGTACGCCACCGCCTGCGAGCGCGGCTCGGGGCGCATCCTGCCGTACGTCGGCACCACCGAGGCCGCCCGCGACATGGACGTGCTGCGCGCCCTGCTCGGCGACGACAAGCTGCACTACGTCGGCAAGTCGTACGGCACCTTCCTGGGCGCCACCTACGCGGGCCTCTTCCCCACCCGGGTCGGCCGGATGGTGCTGGACGGCGCCCTCGACCCCGCCCTCGACTCCCGCCAGGCGGGCCTGGGCCAGGCCGGCGGCTTCGAGATCGCCTGGTCGTCCTTCGCCCGCGACTGCGTCTCCCGCAGCGGCTGCCCGTTCGGCACCACCGTCACCGAGGCGGGCCGCAAGCTGGACGACCTGCTGCGATCCATCGACCGCAAGCCGCTGCCCACCGGCACCGCCCGCCCCCTCACCGAATCGCTGGCCATCACCGGGGTCATCCAGGCGATGTACGCCGGCTTCCTCTGGCCGCAACTGCGCACCGCCGTCACGGACGCCGAGCACGGCGACGGCGCCGGACTGCTCGCCCTGGCCGACTCCTACTACGAGCGCGGCAAGAACGGCCGGTACGCCAATCTGATGGACGCCAACCTCGCGGTCAACTGCCTCGACCTGCCCGCCCCGTTCACCACCCCGCAGCAGGCAGCCGCCGCCGTCCCCGACTTCGTCCGGGTCTCCCCGCACTTCGGCCGGGCCATGGCCTGGATGTCGCTGAACTGCGCCTACTGGCCGGTCAAGCCGATCGGCCGCCCGCACACCATCGCCGCCGCCGGCGCCGCCCCGATCGTCGTCGTCGGCACCACCCGCGACCCGGCCACCCCCTACGCCTGGGCCAAGTCCCTGGCCGCCCAGCTCTCCTCCGGCCGCCTCCTCACCTTCCAGGGCGACGGCCACACCGCGTACGGCGGCGGCAGCGACTGCATCGACACGGCGGTCAACCTCTACCTCCTGGAGGGCACCGCCCCCCAGAACGGCAAGCTCTGCACCAAGTAGCCCCTGCCCGCCCCCACGCAGTTCCGGACCACCCCCCAGACCTGTGTAGACTATCGCCCGTTGCCCGTCAGGTCCGTCCTCCCGACGCCCTCACTGGCACTGCCGCCTTAGCTCAGTTGGCCAGAGCGACGCACTCGTAATGCGTAGGTCAAGGGTTCGATTCCCTTAGGCGGCTCCAAGGTAAACCCCCAGGTCAGGCCTATGTCCTGGGGGTTTTACGTTCCATTGACCATGGAACGAGTGTCCGATTTGTCTGCCAAGCCAATGCATGCCAGATGCGCGGATTGTTGGTCGCAGTGAGTGATTTCCAGGCCGCAAATCTCTCGGCAAATGACCGTCCACCTGCATCTTTGTCAATTGCTCTGAGTGACGCTTCTGCGGGAGCCTGGGCCATCGCGTGGGATGCAGTGGGCGCTGCGGTCGTGGCCCCAGCTCAGCGCATTGCCGAGCCAGGGCAGATTCGAAAATATGTCTGATTATCCGCCTTTGTCGGTACCTGGCTTTACGGTGGGCGCAGCCAGCCGGGTTCGGTCCGGCGTGGTGCTGATCCGTTCTGGCGCTGGTAGGGATGCGTGGACTTCGACGGTGTAAGTGGCCTGGTCAATCACCCGGCGTGGCAGCTGCTGCGTGCCGACAGCGCTCCGCTGGTTCTGACGTTCTGTGGCATGGTCTTCGTCGACGAGAACGAGCGGGGGGTGCCCGAGGGTGTCCTGGTCTCGCGTTTGGACGACCAGCTGTACGCTCTGAACGAGCGGGCGCTGGGGTCGTACCCGCGGACTGCTTCGGAGTACTTGACGGAGTGGACCAACAAGGGCTGACTGCGCAAGTACTACCCGCCGGGTGAGGACGAGCCGCACTTCGACGCGACCAGCGCCTTGGAGAAGGCCGTCGCCTGGGTCCGAGCCCTGCCCGCGCGCTCGTTCATCGGCACGGAGTCCCGTCTCGGCACCATCATCGACCTGCTGCGGCAGATGGCCTTCGGTACGGAGATGGACCCACAGGCGCGCATCGACGAACTCAGCCGTGAGCGGGACGAGATCGATGCGCAGATCGCGCGGCTGCGGGCGGGTGAGCTTGAGGTGCTGACGCCGGTGGCCCTGCTCGACCGGTACCAGCAGGTGGAGAGTATGGCCATGGACCTGTTGCGGGATTTCCGGGGGGTGGAGGGGAACCTGCGGGAGCTGGACCGGCGCTTCCGGCAGGACGTGGCGAGCGCAGAGGGTGGCAAGGGCGAGCTGCTGGCCGCCTTCCTCATGGACCGGGAGATGATCGCCGACTCGGAGCAGGGGCAGAGCTTCCAGGCGTTCTTCGACTACCTTCTCGCCCCGGCGTCAGGAGGAACTGCTGGCGCTCCTGGAGGAGGTGAACCAGCTGCCGCAGCTCGACGGCAAGATCAACAAGAACCTCCTCAAGATCCCGCGGGCGTGGCTCTATGCGGCCGAGAGCACTCAGGACACGGTCCGGCAGCTCACCGAGCAGCTGCGCCGGTTCCTGGCTGACCGGGAGCGGGAGGGGGACCGCCGGGTCCTGGCCCTGGCACACTCGATCCAGCGGCACATCACCGCGCTGGATGGCCGGCGTGACCTTCCGGGTATCGAGCTGGAAGTCCCGGAGGTGAACCTGGCCCTGCCGATGGAGCGGCGCCTGTACATGCCGCCCGAGCGCGCGGAACTGGACAGCGCGGTGGACGAAGCGACCGACGAGGCGGACGTGGACGTCTCGGAGCTGTCCGCCGGTCTGAACGTGGACGACGCGGCGCTGGCCGGACATGTGCTGGCGCTGCTCGCGGAGAGCCCGAGCGGTCAGGCGAGCCTGGAGACCGTCCTTGACCGCTTTCCGCTGACGCTGGGGCTCGCCGAGCTGCTGACGTACTTCCAGTTGCAGCGACCGGGGCTGGATGTGGTGATCGACCCCGAGCGCTGCCGTGAGCTGGTGTACGAGCGCGTCAACTCACCGGAACACCGTGGCGACGGTGCCACAGGTGACCTTCGTGCGCAACGAGGGCGGCTCGGCCGCCGGAGAGGTGGAACAGGCGTGAGCGACACCCTGTCGGTGCCCATCGTGCACCTGCTGAAAGCGGGCGTGCTGTATCAGAGCGACGCTCCGGCGGTCTGGGAACAGATTACCGCGCATCAGACAGCGATCGGCGCGACTACCTTCGGGTGATCGGCCTGGACGTTGTGCTCGACCTCGCGGAGGGCTACGCCTACACCCGGCAGCTCGTCCCGGAGACGCGCGACGACGGTGCCACGGTGCTGCGGCTGGTGCCGCGCCACCGCCTCTCCTTCGGTGTCAGCCTGATGCTGGTCCTCCTTCGCGGGCGCCTCGCGGAGAGCGACGCGACTTCCGGCGACACCCGTCTGCTGCTGTCCCGCGACGACCTCGTCGACATGGTCCGCGGCTTCCTGCCGCCGCGCAGCAACGAGGCGAAGTTGATCGACCAGATCGACAGCAACATCAAGAAGCTGTGCGCCTGAACGCGCTGCGCCAGACCAAGCAGCCCGGCCTGTACGAGGTGCGTCGCCACATAAAGGCCCTGGTCGACGCCCAGGTCCTCAGCGACTACAACGACCTGCTTTCCACCTACCGCGACACCATCACGCCGGAGGGCGACGAATGAGCACCACCACCGCACCGGCAGCCGCCCTCATCCCCCAGCAGTCAGGGCCCGCCGACGGCACTTTCGGTGTCGGCCCGGGCTTCCGCCTATCCCGTCTGGAGGTGCTCAACTAGGGCCTGTGTGATGTTGTGATCAATCTTCGGGTTCTGTTCCGCCCCGGGTAGAACCCGGCGAAACTGTTGGGTGTGACGCGCAGGCAACTCACTGACGACCAGTGGCACTTGATTGATCCCTATCTCCCGATCGGCAAGTTCGGGCCGTACCCCGAGCGGCTTCGCGACCAGTTCGAGGGGGTGATCTGGCGGTTCCGTTCCAGTGCCCAGTGGCGGGAGATGCCCGACGAGTTCGGCCCCTGGTCCACGGTCTTCGGCCGGTTCCGGGTCTGGCGCGACGCCGGCGTGTTCACGGCCCTGCTCGAAGGCCTGATCGCTGAGGCCGCCCGTGAAGGGAAGACGGACCTCTCGCTGGTCAGCGTCGACTCCACGACCGTCCGCGCTCACCACGACGCCGCCGGGATGCTCGTCGGCGAGGAGGTCATGCAGGCCCTGGAGGAGGCCGCGCGCGAGCAGGAAACAGCCCGGCAAAAAGGGGCGAACCGCAGGAGCAGGACGGACAGGACGAGCGCAGGGACGTCCGACGGCGGCACCGGCTCCGCCTGGCACAGGCCCTGCTCGGCAGATCGCGGGGTGGGCTGACCAGCAAGGTCCATCTCGCGGCCGACCGACGGTGCCGCCCGCTCGCGCTCGTCCTCACCGCGGGGCAGGCCGGCGACAGTCCGCAGTTCGTCCCCGTCCTCGCCGAGGTCCGCGTGCGCCTGCCCGTCGGGCGCCCCCGCACCCGGCCCGGCGCGGTCGCCGCCGACAAGGCCTACTCGTCCCGCGCCAACCGCGCCTACCCGCGCAAACGCCGTATCAAGGCAGTCATCCCGGAGAAGAAGGACCAAGCCGCCAACCGCAGGAAGAGGGGCAGCAGGGGTGGTCGACCTGTCGACTACGACACCGACCTCTACAAAGAGCGGAACACCGTCGAGCGCCTGGTCAACAAACTGAAGGCCTGGCGAGGCATCGCCACCCGTTTCGACAAGACGCCCGAGAGCTATCTCGCAGGCCTCCACCTCCGCGCCTCGATGATCTGGATCGACGACCTCCTGCGACCACCCAACTGATCACAACATCACACAGGCCCTAGGAGCTGTCTTGTAGATCAGGGTCTGGCCCAGAGGAAGATCGATGCGAGGTGGAGTGCGGCTTCGTAGTGGATGGCGAGTTTGTCGGTGCGCATGGCGATGCCTCGCCACTGCTTGAGGCGGTTGATGCACCGCTCGACGGTGTTGCGCTGCTTGTAGGCCGTGGCGTCGAGGGCCGGCGGTCTTCCGCCCCGGTGGCCGCGGCGCCTGCGGTTAGCCTTCTGGTCGTCCGGTTCCGGGATGACTGCCCGTATCCCGCGTCGGCGTAGGTGGGAGCGGATGGCGTAGGAGGAGTACGCCTTGTCGCAGGAGACCTGGTCGGGCCGCGTCCTGGGGCGGCCGGGGTCGGGCCTGGGGACCCGGATGCGGTCCATGATCGCGGGGAACTGCGGTGCGTCGCCAGCCTGCCCGGCGGTGAGCACCAGCGCCAGGGGCCGGCATCCGCCGTCCGAGGCGAGGTGGATCTTGGCGCTCAGCCCTCCGCGGGACCGCCCGAGGGCGTGGTCGTGCGGTTCGCCCGGCGGGCGCCCCCCTTTTCACGGGCGCCGGCGGCGTGCTGGTGGGCCCGGACGACGGTGGAGTCCACGCACACCAGCCAGTCGATGTCGCCGGCGGCGTCGGCACGCGTCTGGAGCGCCGTGAGGATGCGGTGCCAGGTGCCGTCGCGGGCCCAGCGGCGGAAGCGCAGGTAGACGGTCTGCCACGGCCCGAAGTCCTCCGGCAGATCCCGCCACGGGGATCCGGTGCGGTACTTCCACGCGACACCGTCGATCACCAGCCGGTGGTCCCGCCACCTGGCACCCTGCCGCGGATAGGCTGGCAGCAGATCCCTGATCCGCTCCCACGCCGCATCCGTCAACCCACCCCGATACGCCACATCACATCAGACGACCAACTGATCTACGAGACACGGCCTAGAAGACTCATGAAGATCTTGGTTTTGGCCCCGCCGTGGGAGCGGTGGGGCCAGACTGTTTGTCGTGTCGATGGGGGAATGGGCCGGGGAGACGGTTGGGCCGGATGTGTGGGAGACCTGTCGGGAGTTGATCCCGGCGGCGAGCGTGTTCGCGTTCCTGGCCGAGCATCGCGGGGCGTTGTTCCCGGCGGCGGTGTTCGCCGACATGTATCCGTTGGCGAACGGGCGTTCGAGTATGCCGCCGCAGATCCTGGCCGCCGCGATCACCCTGCAGTCCCTGCACGGGCTTTCGGACTTCGAGACCGTCCAGGAACTGCGCTGTGACCTGCGGTGGAAGGCCGCGTGTGGACTCGGCCTGCACGACACCGCGTTCGACCCGTCGCTGCTGGCCTACTTCCGCCGTCGACTGGCCCGCTCCGCCCGCCCGAACCGCATCTTCGAGGCCGTGCGCGAGGTCGTGAACGCCACCGGTGTCCTGAAAGGCAGGCATCGCCGGGCGCTGGACTCCACTGTGCTGGATGACGCGGTCGCCACCCAGGACACCGTCACCCAGCTCGTCGCCGCGGTCCGCGCGGTGATCCGCGAGGTCCCCGGGGCTGCCGAGGCGGCCGCGACGCAGTGCACCGCCCACGACTACGCCGACCCGGGCAAGCCCCGCATCGCCTGGAACGACGAGCAGGCCCGGGCCGACCTCGTCGACGCTCTGGTCGGGGACGCGCTGCGGCTGCTGGGCCACCTGCCCGGGCAGCAGCTCGGGGAGAAGGCCGCGAGCGCGGTCGGCATCCTGGCTCTGGTCGCAGGCCAGGACGTCGAGCCCACAGAGGACTCCGACGGCCGAGACGGCCGCTGGCGCATCGTCCGCGGCACCGCCTACGACCGGACGGTCTCCACCGTCGACCCCGAAACGCGCCACGTGCACAAGACCCGCACCCACCAGCAGGACGGCTTCAAGGCCCACCTCGCCATCGAGCCCGAGACCGGGTTGTACACCGCCGTCGCCCTGCGACCCGGCACGGGCGCCGAGCACCACGAGGCCGCCGTCGGCCTGGAACTGCTCGCCGACGAGGACGAACCGGTGGACGCCTCCGGGGACACCGCCTACTCCACCGGCGACGCCCGCCAAGCCCTCGAAGAGGCAGGGCAACAGCTCTTCTTCAAGCCCGCCCCGCTGCGGCCGGCCGTCCCCGGCGGCTTCACCCTCGACGACTTCGCCATCGACACCACCGCCGCCACCGTGACCCGCCCCGCCGGACACACCGTCCCCCTCGCAGACCCCGGCGGGCAGCACAACCAGCGCAAGGCCACCTTCGGGAACCTGTGCACCGGATGCGCCCTGCGCGAGCGGTGCACCAAGGCCAAGGCAGGGCGCATCCTCACCATCCGCTCGCACCACGACCTGCTCACTGCCGCCCGCCGCCAGGCCGCCACCGACCCCGACTGGCAGGCCGACTACCGACGCTGGCGGCCACCGGTCGAACGCGCCGTCGCCTGGATCGTTCACCGAGGCAACCGCAGACTCCGCTACCTCGGCACCATCAAGAACGACACCTGGCTCCACACCCGAGCAGCCGCCCTCAACCTCCGCCGACTGATCAACCTCGGACTCACCCGCACCGGCGGTACCTGGACACTCGCCCCGGCCAACGCATAACCAGGGGGGACTGTCCGGCCTCCAGCTGGCCAGCCCCCAACAAGATCTTCATGAGTCTTCTAGGGCACGTTCCACTGGACCATCTGGAGCTTCGGGATCGACGGCCGCAGCGCTCTGCTGACCGGCGGAGTCGGCTCCGGTAAGTCCACGCTGGTGGACGCGATGACCACCCTGCCGCTGCCGGCCAACAAGATCGCCTACAACAAGGCCGCGGGCGCCGACGCGAAGGAGCGGAACCTGCGCTCGTACGTGCTCGGTCACTACAAGACTGAGCGGGTCGAGGCGACGAACAGCACCCGCCCCATCCCGCTGCGCGGCTCCTCCTCCCAAAGCGTGATCCTGGGCGTGTTCACCAACTACCCCCTCGGCATCCACGTCACTCTCGCCCAGGTGTTCTGGGTTCCCGACGCCAACACCGGCCAGCCTGACCGGTTCTACGTCACTGCCGACGCCCCGCTGTCCATCGAGGCGCACTTCACCGACTTTGGCAGCGACATCAACGACCTGCGCCAGCGACTGCGGCGCAGCAAGGCGACGATCCACAACAGCTACCCGCCTTACGCGAAGGCCCTGCGCCGCAGCCTCAGTATCCCCAGCGACCAGGCGCTGGACCTGTTTCATCAGACGGTGTCGATGAAGGCCGTCGGCAGCCTCGACGAGTTCGTCCGCGAGCGGATGCTCGAACCGTTCGACGCCAAGACCGAGGTCGCCAAGATCGTCGCGCATTTCACCGCGCTGACCGCCAGCCACGACGAGGTCGTCCGGGCGAAGGCGGTGATCGACGCACTCGGGCCAATCGTGCAGGCGTGCGACAGGTGCGATGAGATCCAGCGCGACATCGACACGCTCAAGCAGCGACGCGACGTGCTCCCCGCCTTCTTCGCCCAGCACCGGCATGACGCGCCCTGGGCCGGCAAAGCACCGAACTGGAGGAGCGCATCAAATACCTCGCCGCGCAGCAGGAACAGCGCGAGGCGGACCTGGAACAGCTCCGCCAGAGTGCCGATACCCTCCAGCGCCAGATCGACGGCGCGGGCGGGGAAAAGCTGGTCCGGCTGGACGCAAGGATCGGCGAACTGAGCGGCGAGCGTGACCGGCGCCGCAGCCGAGCCAGCGACTACGCGGGCTGGCTCGGCACGGCCGGTCTGGCCGGTCGGCGACAAGGTGTCGTTCCGTGAACGCGCTCACCAGATCGCCGAGGCCCGCGCGCACGCCGAGCAGCTCGAACAGCAGGAGCGCGAGGAACTCGACGCCCTGGCCGTCGGCCGCCACAACAACACCAAAGAGACCGGCGAGGTCCAGCACGAGATCACCAGCCTGCAGAGCCAGCGCTCCAGCATCCCCGCCAAGCTCCTCGAATTGCGGCAGAACCTCGCCGCCGCCACAGAAGTCTCCGTCGACGACCTTCCCTTCGCAGGAGAACTGATCCAGGTCCGCGACGACGAAGCCGTGTGGGCCGGAGCAGCCGAACGAGTCCTTCGCGGCTTCGCACTGTCCCTCCTGGTACCCGAAGCCCACTACACCCGGGTCTCGGAGTGGGTGAACGGACGCCACCTCGGACTGCGGCTGGTCTACTACAAGGTGCCTGCCCACGTGCTGGCCGCAGAGCTGCCGCAAGGACCGGGACGTGTTGACGGGCAAGCTCGAAGTCCGGCACGACACCTGGGCGTACGACTGGCTCGCCGCACAGTCGAAGACCCGCGCCGACTACGTGTGCGCGGCCGACCTCGACGCCTTCACCCGCTCCGCCCGGCCTGCAGTGACGAAGCAGGGCCTGATCAAGGGCGGCGGCGGCCGGCACGAGAAGAACGACACATCCCGCATCGACGACCGCAGCTCCTGGGTGCTCGGCTGGACCAACCAGGCGAAGCTGGACGCGCTCCTCGCCAAGGCAACCCAACTCACCAAGGAGAGCGCGGCCATCACCGGGCGAACCCGCGAGATCACACTGCAGCAGAAGAAGCGCGCCAGCGTCGGTGAGGCACTGACGCTCCTTGGAACCGTCTCCTCCTACACCGACCGGCACGCCTCGGTCGCCGAGCTGGAGCAAGTCGAGCAGCAGAAGAAGGACCTCGTCGCCGAGGTCGGCTCGACAAGCTCACCGCGGAACTCGCCCGCACGAACACCGAGATCGAGCGCGGCCGAGCAGCTGTCTGTACCGGCGGCGAGAAGCTCGGCGGCATCCGCAACGAACACGGCAAAGTGACGGCCAAGCTCGCCGCGACATCCGCAGTCCTCGAACAGTCCGACCTCGCCGCCCTGGCCGGCCACACCGACGCCCTGGCAGCATTCCTGCCGGCTACAGCTGTGGGGGATCGGTACCTGGAGCAGCTGCAGACGGCGGAGACCCAGGCCGTCGCCAAGCTCAGCCGTACCGTCGAGACCCAGCAGTAGGCCCTGCAGAGCGCCGCCAGCGACGCCACCGCCAAGATGACGTCCTTCCGTGCCGCCTACCCGCAGGACGCGAACGACCTCGACAACACCCTAGGCTCGGCCAAGAACTACCGCGCGCTTCACACTCAGCTGGTCGGCGACGACCTGCCCAGGTTCCAGGAGAAGTTCCAGCAGTACCTGCGCACGAACGTCATCCGCGACCTCGCCTCCTTCCAGGCCCGCCTGCGCGCCCAGGAACAGGAGATCCGCGAACGCATCGGCGTCATCAACGCCTCCCTGGAGGAGATCGACTACGCCCCGGGCCGGTACATGTGCCTCAACGCCGTGCCCACCGCCAACGTCGAGATCCGGGACTTCCGCCGCGACCTGCTCGAATGCACCTCCGACACGCTCGTCACCGAGACCGACGGTGCCTACACGGAGGAGAAGTTCCTGCAGGTCAAGCGCTTGCTCGACCGATTCAAGGGTCGCTCCGGCGAGGCCGAGAGGGACGCCGAGTGGACCGCCCGCGTCACCGACGTCCGCCGGTGGTTCACCTTCTCTGCCAGCGAGTACAGCAGCGCCGACCACACCGAGCACGAGGTCTACTCGGACTCCAGCGGCAAGTCCGGCGGTCAGAAGGAGAAGCTCGCCTACACCATCCTGGCGGCCTCCCTGGCCTACCAGTTCCGCATCAACCCCGAGGCGAAGAACGACAAGACGTTCCGCTTCGTCGTCATCGACGAAGCCTTCGGACGCGGCGACGACGGCGCCGCCCACTTCGGCCTCGGACTGTTCCACAGGCTCGGGCTCCAACTCCTCGTCGTCACCCCGCTGCAGAAGCTCCACGTGATCGAACCCCACGTCAGCCGCGTCGGCTACGTCTACAAGCCCGACGAGATCCACTCCCGGATGACCACCCTCACCATCGAAGAGTACCGCCAGCAGAAGGCAGCGATTCACCAGCCGGCTGCGCAGCCGGAGGCCCAGTCGTGACCCTGCCGCAGTGGACACGTCCAGACCAGGTCACCGCAGCCCTCCACCGTAGGTGGGTCACCGGGCTCTACCTTGCTGCCGCTGCGCAGGACCTCCCCTTTCAGCCCATCGGCGCTCCACTCAAAGGCCCCGTCGCACCCGACGCGATCGAGCACTACGAGCGGGCCAGGGCGTGGGCTGAATCCTGGGCCGCCGACCGGCACCCCCACCTGCGGATTCAGATGAAGACCATCGGGGGCCGCAACAACACCCCCTCGAACCCGGTCCCCGAGCGGTCTGGATCGATACCCGCGAAGACCTCTGGTCCCTCCTCGGAGTCACTGCGCAGGTCGACCTGTTCGACGACCTCCACACCCGCACCACCCGGCAGGACCCGCACCTCGCCCAGTGGATGGCCGCCCACCCGATAAAGGCACTCCGGGCCCGCGCTTTCTGGCAGCAGCTCGTCGACACAGTGCGCTGGATACAGGACCACGACACCGGCCCGATCTACCTCCGACAGGTCGACGTCCCCGGCGTCGACACCAAGTTCATCGAGGCCAACAACGGCATCCTCGGCGAACTCCTGGACCATGCGCTGCCTGCCGACCGCATCCACACCCAGACGCCCAAGAGCGACTTCGCCGCACGCTACGGCTTTCTCACCAAGCCGCCCTACGTGCGCCTGCGCTTCCTCGGAAACCAGCCGGGTCCGTTCAGCGAGATCACCGTCCGCGCGAACGAATTCTCCGCCCCGCCTCCGGGCATCCGCACGGTCTTCGTTCTGGAGAACGAGGTCACCTACCAGTCCCTGCCCGACGTCCCCGGCGCCATCGCCCTCCTCGGTGCCGGCTACGCCGCCGCACTCCTGCGGTACCTGCCGTGGCTCGCCGACGTCGAAGGCTCGCCACACCTGGCCCATACCGCCAGCGCCCAGGATTGAGTCCAGGCGGTACCGGTTGTCCAGCCTTGCTCCGTGCATCTCCACCGGGTCTGTACGGTCTTCGGTGTAACTCCCGATCATGGAAGTAGCACCTGATGAGCGACGTGACTGCCTCGGTTGAGGCGGTTGAAGGGGTCCTGCCGGTCGAGCTGCCGGCGGACGTGCTGGACGAGCAGTTGATCGGGCAGCTGGTCGACCGGGCCCGCGCGAGCGGGCTCCAGTTGACCGGTGAGGGCGGGCTGCTGCAGCGGCTGGCCAAGCGTGTGCCGGAGTCCGCCCTGGAGGGCGGGATCACCGACCACCTCGGCTACGAGAAGCACGATCCGGCCGGCGCGGGCAGCGGCAACAGCCGCAACGGCGTCCGCTGCAGGATCGTGCCGACCGATGTCGGTCCGGTCGAGACCGCAGTCCCGCGGGACCGTGGGGGCAGCTTCGAGCCGCAGATCGTCAAGAAGCGCCAGCGTCGGCTGACCGGCGTGGACGAGATGGTGCTGTCCCTGTCCGCAAGGGGTCTGACGCACGGTGACATCTCCGCGCACCTGGCCGAGGTCTACGGCGCCAGCGTGTCCAAGCAGACCATCTCGACCATTGCCGACAAGGTCATGGACGGGATGGCCGAATGGCAGAACCGGCCGCCGGACCCGGTCTACCCGGCGGTCTTCATCGACCGCGTCCACGTGAAGGTCCGCGACGGGCGGGTGGCCAACCGGCCGGTCTATGTCGCCCTCGCCGTGACCGTGGACGGCACCCGTGACATCCTCGGTCTGCGGGCCGGCGACGGAGGCGAGGGCGCCAGGTACTGGCTCCAGGTCCTCACGGAGATCAAGAACCGCGGCGTCGAAGACGTGTGCAGGTCGTCTGCGACGGTCTCAAGGGCCTGCCGGACGCGATCGGAGCGGTCTGGCCCCCCGGGCGGTCACGCAGACCTGCGTCGTCCACCTGCTGCGGGCCTCGTTCCGCTACGCGGGCCGCCAGGACTGGGACAAGACCTCCCGCGGGCTCAAGCCCGTCTGCACCGCCCCCACCGCGAAGGCCGCCGAGGAACGCTTCCTGGACTTCGCCGAGGAATGGGGCGGCAGATACCCGGCGATCGTACGGCTCTGGGAGAACGCCTGGGCCGAGTTCGTGCCGTTCCTCCAGTTCGACGCCGAGATCCGCCGGACCGTCCGCACGACGAACGCGATCGAGAGCGTCAACGCGCGCATCCGCAAGGCCGTCCGCGCCCGCGGGCACTTCCCGAACGAGGCCGCAGCGCTCAAGTGCGTCTACATGGCGGTGATGAGCCTGGACCCCACCGGGCAGGGCCGCAAACGCTGGACCATGCGATGGAAGCCCGCACTGCAGGCCTTCGACATCGCCTTCGACGGCCGACTCTCCATCGGCCGCCGATAACCCACACCACACGAGTTACACCGTTGGCTGGACAGTCCCTCTCCACCCCGTCACGGCCTTGGAAGCGCGGTTGGTCTGGGTGCGCTTTACCAGTCGTGCACTCTATCAGGCCGTGGCTCAGGCAGCCGTGCTGTCCTCCCGCTGGCCGGAGGCGAGTGGTCAGGTCATGCACCAGCCGGAGTCGCAGCCGCTGTCCTCCATTTTCTCGGGCGGGGCTTCGCGCTGGGCGGGGATGGCCTCCGCGAGAGGCATGCCGAAGCGGGTCAGATAGACCGGGTCGCGGCCGAGGGCAGCGCGTCGGCCGTTCACGGTCTTCTCGAGTGCCACCGCTTGGGCGAAGAGCTCTGGTTCCGCCTGCCTCTGCTGACGCCAGGCATCTACGGTGCGGAAGGGGCCGAAGAAGCACGAGCTCTTTGGGGTACGGGGAGGCCGGCGTCCTCGATGATCTGCTCGCAGTCGGAGCGCCGTAGCCGTAGGTCGAGCAACGGGTACTCGATCTGCTCGTGGGGTTCGCTCCGGCGGCGGTTCGCCCGGTGGATCTCATCGAGTGAGACACCGGTCCCCACCGTCGCCGGGGCTTCGGCGGTCGCTCCGTGCTGCCGGAGCCAGCGCCCGACCACCCTGATCTTGAAGTTTGCAGTGCAGGACCTGCGTCCGGGGGCTCCGTTCGCCATCCGCACGGGGATGGGGATCGAACGGATGCCTGGCCGGTTCAGTCACTCCATGAGTGTCTCGGTACTGCCGTCGCGCCGCGTCCGCTGCAGCCGGTGCAGTTCAAGGCCGACGTCGGCGGCGAAGGGAGCGGCGAAGTCGCGGATGTAGGCGAGGGTTGCCGGGCGCTCGCTGTCGTCTCCGACGTTGGCGAACAGGAAGGTGGTGTAGTCGATTTCGCGCTTGGCCGCGAGGACGAGGAGCGCGGTCGACTGAACCCCGCCGCCGTAGGAGATCGCTCTCATGCCTGGACCTCCTGTCCATAGGGTGTGGATATCGAACTGCTGATGTTGGTCGGCGCCGTGGTGGCGCAGGTGTCGCGTGGCATGAGGCCCCCTGGTGAGTGTGGATCCCGACATGAAAGGTTCTATGGATAGAATGGTCTAAATCAACTGTTTATCTCGATCGAGGGCGGGCGGATGCGAGCGGTCGAGAGCGAGGCAGCCAGTTGCTGGGCTGTGCGTGTCTACCGCTTCGGCCGGATGACGGTGGTGTGTCCTTTGGCGCGCATCTCGGTGACCAAGGAGAGCGCTTCCTCGTGCTGGGAACTGGTGAAGCTCTGCGCATCGGGCAGCGGCTTCTTGGGCGGCCGCGGCTCGGCCACGGCTCTGCGGCCCCGCGGCTTCTGGGCGAGACGCTCGCCGGCCTGCAGCCGTTCGATCTCTTCCATCACAAGACCGCGCCCGCGCTCGGTGGCGTCTGCGGTGATGGTGTCGAGTAGCCAGAGAGGGGAGCGGGAAAGCTCCAGGTCGGCCTCGGCGATCCGTTTGCGGTGCCGCCAGCGGGACACCGTCTGCTGGGTGGTGCCGAGAATCAGGGCTACTTCCTGGATGCCTGCGATGGTGGGCAGGAGCTCCGGGTTGTCGACCCGGTACCCGTTGGGGACCTTCTCCTTGTACTGCCGCAGGCGCTCTTCGGTCACGTGCCGGCCAGCGTGGCCATCAAGCTCGAGGACGGTTGCGAGCAGCCAGTACGGGTTGCCCGAAGCGGGCAGATCTGGCTCGCCGAGCGTGCCGTCAACGCGCCACTTGGCCGAGGTCTGGCGCTCGATGCCGAAGAGGTCGGCGATCTCGGCGTGCCCCAGCAGATACGGGACCCGTATTGCTGCCATGTCCCGCGCCTTCTCCGCTGTACGCACCACGATCGAGCCCGGTTGCGGGCTCCATCAAAATACCGCGCAGCTCGGTTCCGTGCTGGGCCGTCCCGTCGGGACCGGGTCCGCCGGGGGCCGGCGGCGCGGCAGATACCGCGCCGACCGGCCCCCAGCAGGGCTGCTATGCGAGTTCCCTGCCCTGCCGGATCTCCCAGGGCCCGGTGGGCACGAAGTGAACGTCGTCGAAGTAGTGGAGCCAGGCCGCGATGGTCTCGACCGCGCGTTTGGCCTGCTCGGCCGACAGCTCTCCCTCGGCCAGCAGTTCTGCCTGAGCGTCGGCGAGGTTCATCCGCCCCGCTGCCGTCAGTGCGTGCAGCTCGGGCATCGCGCGGAGGCGGGCCAGCACTTCGGCGCCGAAGGCCTGCTCGTTGAGGCCGGGGCCGATGTCGAGGTGCGCGAGGTCGCGAAGCACGCCGATGAGCACGTCGCTGCCGACGTGGCGGTGTCGCCCGTTGTAAACGCGGTAGAGCCGGTCCGGGTTACGTGTCTCCGGCAGCCACCGCGCCAGCTGTTCGCCGTGGTGGCCAGGTACCACGACACCGGGGCTGTCCTCGTCGTCCCGCATGAGGGATGCCTGTTCGCGGATCTGCTCGGCCAGCTCGACCGTCCCGGGGACCATGTTGGCTTCGAGAGCGGCCAGGACTCGCTGGACCTCCGGGTGGGCCGTATCGCTTTCGATGAGGAGTTCGATGTTCGGCGCGGGTACACGGCCGGTGGCCTTGCCCGTGAGGTTGGCGGACCCGACGAGGCAGCGGTCATCGGCTACGTACAGCTTCGCGTGCAGGTTGTGGCAGAGCCGGATGGCGGCTCGCCCGTCCTGCTGCGCCAGCTCGGCGATCTCGGGGTCGGAGACGCCCGCGGCCACCTCGGGGACGGACCAGCGCGTGACGCAGGTGATCTCTCCGACCTCCGCGGGCACGGCGGCGAGCGTCGCTCGGAAGACCTCCTTCTTGATGAAGGGGGCTACCAGGACGACACGGTCGGTCGCAGTGGCGAGGAGCTGCTCGATCTGCCGCCAGACGTGGTCGACCGTCACTCGTCGTCCTCGTCGTCGGCGTCGCTGGCACCGAGGAACTCACTGGCGATGCGGCCCCAGTCCTGGCGCATCCGCTTCGCGCGCTCGCGTGGCTTCTCGGGCTGCTCGTCCTCGAACCGGGCCCAGGAGATCAGGATGAGCTTGAAGGCGTTGGCGGCCAGGCCCAGACGCTCGGCGAGTTCCTCGCGGCTCGCGCCGTCGATGTCCCCGTCGAGGACCGCGATCAGGTCGCTGTAGACCGGGTGGTCCATGTTGAGGGCGACCTGGAGCATGCCGGGGATGTACTCGACGTTGAAGAAGGCCGGCGAATCGGGGTTGCGGCTGGTCAGGAGGCGGACGTGCTTGCCCTGCGACATCGTCTCCTCGATGATGCGCTGGGCGTCGGCCGGGCTGTAGCGGTGGGTCTCGACCAGGCTCTCGTACTGGAGCTGCTTGCTCTCCGCCTCCGTGGTCTCTTCCGCGAGCTGGTCGGTCAGGCTGGGCCGGGTCTCGGTGCGCCGCCGCTGGACCGCCACCTCGGCCTGGACCTCGGCCACCTCGTGCCGCTTGCGGCTGGAGCGGGTGCCCTCGGTCTGATGCGCGAGTTCGGTGCGCAGGCGGCCGAGGAGCTTCTCGCGGATGTGGTAGACGATTTCGATGAGCGGCAGGCGCGGATCGCCTTCGTCGCGCAGTTCCTTCCGGTACTCCTCCCAGGACAGTCCGGCTGCCTCCTCCCGCCAGTTGAAGTTGGCGAGGCTCGAGAAGACCGTCGCGGACTGCTTGTTGTTGGTCACGCCGAAGACCTCGTCGAGCTCCGGCGGGAAGTCGATCTCCACTCCCCACCAACGCTCGACCGGGTCGTAGGAGTTGATCCATCCGGTGTCGAGGTCGAGCTCGCGGTCTGCGCGGATGAGGGAGATCCCCAGGTTCTTCGCCGCGTGCTTGCCCCACGGCGTCTCACCGGGCTTGAGGCTGGGGGCAACGTTGGCGGGCCACGGCTCACCCGGCGCGTCGGTGCGTCGCGCGGAGTCCACCGCTAGGGAGGAGCGCACGTGAACGGGGTACTCATGCCCGTTCGCGGCCTGGACCATGAACCTTTCGACTCCCACCTCGCCAGTGTTGCTGGCGCCGAAGGCCCGGAACATCGGCTTCGTGTCGAACGGGGCCGGTGTGGCGCTCGGCGTCATGAGGTACAGCGGGTCGTTCGGGCGGGTGTCACCGGCTCCGGGAAGCTGTGCCCAGCCGCGCACCGGGACGAGCTTGATCCGCCTGCCCTTGGCGAGGAGATTCCGGTAGATCCGTCCGATCAGGTTCTCGGTGTTGGCGACGGTGGTCTGGGCGCCGCGCCACTGGACGCGTTCGAGCTCGGTCCACTGCACCAGGGTGCCGGAGCCGCCGAGCCCCTCGGAGAGGGCCTGCCATTCGTCGGGGACGGCGTCGAGCTTGGGCTCCGGTACCTCTTCGAGGCCCCTGGCGATCTCGTTGAGATCCAGGTAAGTGTGCAGCGCGTTCTGGGGTCCGTTGGTCCAGGACCAGACATCCACACGGTTGCACTGCGAGATGCTCGAGTTGGGCAGGCCGACGCCGAACCGGCCGATGCCCTTGCGCTGCTGGCGGGTGCCGGCGCCGAACCGCAGGGACTGCCGCAGGGTCTCGGCGTCCATGCCGTTCCCGTTGTCGAGGACGGCGATCTTCTCGACGCGGTACCGCGCCCGCTGGCCGGTGTGCTCGTTACCCTCAACGACGAACAGCTCGACGAGGTCGGCCTCGGCTTCGAGACCGTTGTCGATGAGCTCGGCAATGGCGTGGGCAGTGGACTTGTAGCCGCTGTCCTGCAGCGCCTTGACCGTCAGGTCAGAGGTGACGATCGAGTACTTGGATGTCATCGGGCCTTCCACACGTCCTCCCAGTTGGTGAATGCTTCCGCTACGTCGCCGAAGCCCGGCAGCGCGGGGTCGATCACGGTGACGATGTCGCAGGTCGGGGTGCCGCTGGCCTTGGGGCCGCGGATGACACGTCCGACCATCTGGCTGTAGAGGACCAGAGACCGGGTCGGCCGGGCGATGACGGCCGCGCTCGCGGCCGGCGCGTCGAAGCCGGTGGTCAGGACGCCGTAGTTGGAGAGGACCATCGGCCTGCTGCCCTGCCCCTTGAACCGGGCAATGGCCCGATCCCGGTGACGGGGGGAGGACTCGGCAGTCACCTGGTCCGCGTCGAGACCGAGCACCGACAGGATCGCCACCAGCAGGCGGCTGTGCTCGACCGACGCCGCGAACAGCAGAATCCGGCGGTGGTGCTGGCTGAGATCGAGCACCGTCCGTACCACCTGCAGATTCCACTGCACGTTGCTGGCGAGTCGGGCCATGAGGGTGTCGGGGATGTCGAACGAGGCTGCGAGGGCCTGCCTGTCCCGGCTGCTGAGCGTGGTGCCGGACTCGGCTGCCACCGTACGGAAATACGGTCGGGCGAGATAGCCCTGCTCGATGAGGGCGGTGACGGGGTTGTCGTAGTCGTCGATCTCCAGCATGACCTTCTGGCGTGCGAAGAACTCCGACAGCCTCTCGTCCTCGGTCACGTCGGCCCAGGTCCGGCCGGGGGTTGCCGTGAGTCCGAGCAGGCTGGAGTCGCTGCGCAGGGTGAGCGCGTCGACGGTCCTGCGGTAGGTCGGGGCGATGGCCTGGTGGGCCTCATCGAAGGTGGTGAGCGTGGTTCGCATGCCGAGACGGTCGAGGAACGTCGGGTCGGTGCTCGCGGCAGCGGCGGCCTTGTCGAGGCCGAGGATCACGACGCCGTCCTCCACGCCGTCGAGGTCTGTCGGCGCTTCCCCCCATGTCCGCACCACGGACACCTCGCGGTTGCCGAGGGCAGCCCAGGCACTCTCGAACTCCACGGCCGCCTGCTCCAGCAGCTCGCGCCCCCGCGCCAGCCACACCACGACGGTCGGTTCGTGCCGCCGCAAGTGGTCACAGATGATGTTCATACCGGTTCGGGTCTTCCCGACCCCGGTGGGCAGGTGCAGAACGACCCGCCGCTCCCCGGAGTACAGCAGTCGCTGCACCCTGCCGGCCGCAAGGCGCTGGTGGGGGAAGAGCCCGTACTGAGGCGTGCTGAAGCCCCGGAACGTCGGAGGTGGCTCGGGCGCACGGTCGACGACGAGTCCCAGAAACCCGAGAAGCGTGCGGCGCTGGTCCGCGGACCAGGGCAGGGCCGTGAGGAAGCCATCGGGGGTACCGGCAGGTGCTCCGCCGAGGCGGTCAGCGAGCTCGACCCGCTTGGCCTGCGGAAGTAGCTGCAGGAATTCGGCGCGGCGTACAGGGTCGCTGACGATTCCCTCCGGGGCGACCGCCGATGCGGCGACCTTCCGAAGCGCTGCTTCGGTGTCCTGGCCCTGGTGCAGGAGGTCCAGGAGGTCGCAGGCGTGCTCGCCGAGCAGGCTGCGGATGTAGGGCAGAGGCGCACCGCCGAGGACGGCCCCGAACGCGATACCCGGGGAGCTCGTCATGCCGTGGCCAGATTTGTGCGCGTTCCGCTATCGCCGTACACCTGCGGTGTCTCCCCTCTGTTGGCCCCGGCCACCTTGCGGTGTGACCTTGCCCTCGCCCCTCGCTTGGTGACCAAACCCTAGCCCTGAGTGCCGATACGCCGCTGTTGGCCCCGGAAATCCGGCAGCTCAACGGCAGCGGATTCCCGGACTGTGAACGAACTTGCCTGTCGCGCAAGGGGTTTCAGCTCCTGAGCGCCGGAGCGCAGATGTGCGAACGTTTGTTCGCCTCGCGGCCGTCGCGCTGCGTCGGAGAAGGGGAAGGTCGGAGAAGGGGAAGAACGAAGCCTTCGCCCCGCCTGTCGTCCGCTCCGGCTAGGATCGCGGGGTACTACTGGTGGAGGTTCTCGGATCGGACGAGATGCTCCACCAGTCGATCGACCAGAGCAGAGCGAAATGGGGTGGAGTATGACATTCGAGTCACCTGACGTGGTTCCGGCCTACCTCGACTACAACGCGACGGCGCCCGCCCGTCCTGAGGCTCTTGAAGCCGCCTTCGCCGCCATGCGCACGGTCGGCAACGCCTCGAGCACGCACCGATCCGGCCGTGATGCCGCCGACCGCGTTGACCTGGCACGCCGTCAGGTTGCTGCGCTCCTGAACTGCTCTCCCGGGGAGATCGTCTTCACCTCGGGCGCCACCGAGGCGAACAACCTCGCCCTGCGGGCAGCTTTCTCCGACGGGGGCCGGCTGGTGACGAGCGCGGTGGAGCACCCCGCGGTCCTGGAGACCTCGAAGGCTCTGACCGTCGACGAGCCCGGATCCCTCGTGGTCCTACCCGTCGACACCGACGGCCTGGTGGACCTGGTCGCCTTCCACGAGGCGCTCGCCCGCGGCGCAGTCGCCGTCGTGTCGCTCATGGCGGCCAACAACGAGACGGGCGTGCTGACCGATCTCGCGCCGATCGTCGAGGCCGCCCACGACGCCGGAGTTTTGGTCCACTCCGATGCAACGCAACTGGTCGGTCGACTCCCGATCGATCTCGCCGAGACGGATGTCGACCTGCTGTCGCTGTCCGCGCACAAGTTCGGCGGCCCGCAGGGAGTCGGCGCGCTTTTCGTCCGCCGAGGCGCAGCTCTGCCCTACCGTCCGCTCCTGCTCGGCGGCGGGCAGGAGCGCGGCTGGCGGGCCGGCACCCTGAACGTTGCGGGCATCGCCGGCGCCGGGGCGGCCGCCGAGGCCGCCCGCCTCGCCCTGGCCGACGAAGCGAAGCGGGTCACGGCATTGCGTGACGCCCTGGAGGAGGCACTCGTTGAACAGATCAGCGACTGCCGGATTAACGGATCCGTGGCCCGACGCCTGCCCGGCGTGACCAGCATCACGTTCCGCAGGGCTCCTGCAGATGCGGTTCTCGCTTCGATGCCGGATGTGGCAGCTTCGGAAGGGAGCGCCTGCTCCTCCGGCGCGCCCAGCCCGAGCCACGTGCTCCTGGCCATGGGGCGCAGTCGGGAAGAGGCGGACAGCACCATCCGGTTTTCGCTGGGGTACGCCACGACCGTCCGCGACGTCGAGCGAGCCGTGTCCTCCACGGTCCGAGCGGTCCGACAAGTGCGGGCCGCCCTAACAGCTGCGATATAACTCACCCCACTCAAAGATCATCCAAGCCCGAACGGACCCGGAGAACACCTCGCATGTCAGACAGTCGGCTCGCGGAAGCCGCTCTCCCCTCCTTCTCGCGGCACGAGACGTTCGCGCCGCGCTTTGGGTGGCTCCATAAGGCATACATGCAGGTGAAGCAGAGCCCGGAGGTGTTCCTCGCAGAGGACGCCACGGTCCTCCTCGGTGTCGGTAAGAACATGGTTAATTCCATGCGCTACTGGTCACGAGCGTTCAAGCTGACACGAGAGCACTACGGCGAGGACAGCAACTCCCGCGCGTTCCTCGCCTATCCCACGTGGGAGGCGCGCTGGCTTCTTGACGAGGACGGCGCCGACCCGTATCTCGAAGAACACGGCAGCCTGTGGCTGCTGCACTGGTGGCTGCTGAGCTCCCGCCCGGGCGCCAAGAGCTGGGCACCGTCCTGGTACGTCGCCTTCCAGCTCGCCCCGTTCGCGCGATTCTCCGAGAAGGACCTAATCGAGCTGATCGTGCGCCACGTGAACCTCTCCTACGAGGGCGCACCGGCGGAGGGGTCCATCAAGAAGGACGTCGAGTGCATCACCAAGATGTACGTCCCGGCGAAGCGCGCCAAGAGCGGCGCACCTGGCGCACTCGAGGACTTGCTGGCCTGCCAGTTCCGTGAGCTCGGCCTGATCGAGACGGTGGAACAGTCTGTCTCGGGCCGCACGGAGTGGGAGTTCACCACCGGTACCCGTGTCACCCTGCCGGACCGGATCGTCGCCTACGCCTGCCTGGACTACGCCTCCACCACCACGCGCCAGGCCGGATCCATCTCCCTTGCCCGGCTCGCCAACGAGCCCGGTGCCCCCGGGCGAGCCTTTCGCATCCGCGAGCCCGACATCGCGGCGGCGCTGGAGCGGGTCGCGGCCACCACGCTCGACCTGCAGCTCGTCGAAGCGGTCGGCCAGCGCAGCCTCGTTTTCGCCTCCAACCCCTTCGAGCTCGCCTGGGACGTCCTGGACGCTCAGTACGACCACGTCCGCAAGCAGCCGGGCTTCCCCACCCGGGAAGAGTGGGTCCGCTCCTACCCCAAGCTCGCCGCCGCCGAGGCCCGGGAGCTCCGCAGCACCGTTGAGCAGCAGCTCCCCCTGATCGAGGAGACCTCCGAGTGACCACCGAGACCCCCTCGCGGCCCATGGCCGCCCGCAAGACCTCCGGTGGCACCGAGTTCCCGGCCGGCATCCACCTCGTCGGCTCCCGGATGCGCTCCACCAATGTGGAACGAGACGTCCTCGACGAGCTCCACTCGCCCTACGTGGGCACCCGGGCCCTCGACGTGCTCGACCGCCTGGCCAACTCCCTCGGTGACCTTCGCCGCCCCCGCTCGTGGTCACTCACCGGTGCATACGGCTCGGGCAAGTCCACCCTCGTCAACCTCATCGATGCGCTCCTCGGCCACGACGAAGGGCGCCGCACCGAAGCACAGGAGGTCCTGGCCGGCACCAGTGTCGGACTGGCCCATCGGATCGCGGCCGCCCGCGACGAGCTGGCACCGGCTGGCTTCCTCGGGGCCGTAGCCACCGCCCGCCGCGAACCGCTCGTCATCACCCTGTCCCGGGCCCTGCGCACCGCGGCCCAGCGCCGCTGGCCGACCCGCATGCCCAAATCGATCTCCGCAGCGCTGGCACGATGCGAAGACCCCGCGGCTGCCGAACCCGCGGACGTCATCGCCGCAGTCACCGCCCTGTGTGCGCAGCAGCCGCTGCTACTGGTCATCGACGAGTTCGGCAAGACCCTCGAACACCTCGCGGGCCACAGCCAGTTCGCCACCGCCAAGGCGGACCTGTTCCTGTTGCAGGAGCTGGCCGAGAAGAGCGCCGGCCCCAAGGGCCTACCGCTTTTCATGATGACCCTTCAGCACATGTCATTCATGAACTATGCGGGACAGTCCAGCGAGCTGCAGACCCGCGAGTGGGCGAAGATCCAGGGCCGGTTCGAGGACATCACGTTCGCCCCGCACCTCGGCGACGCGGTGCAGCTGATGCGCCGCCGCCTTGACCAGTCCGGGGTGCCCGCGATCGGCCAGAAGCTGATCTCGGCCTATGCCGAGGCGGCTGAGACGACCTGGCGCGATCACGGCCTCAACGACGTCGTCGTCCTCAAGGCACAGGACTTCGCGGACCTGTACCCGCTCCACCCCCTCACCGCTGCCGCGGCACCGTTCCTCGCCTCGCAGATCGGCCAGCACGACCGCAGCCTGACCGGGTTCCTCAACAACGACGAGCCCAACACCGTCCGCCGCTCGCTTGCCACGCACTCCACCGACACGCCTCGCCGTGCCAGCACGGTCAAGCTGCCACAGCTGTACGACTTCTTCCTCGACTCCGGGCGGACGTCGCTGCTTGCCTCGAGCAATGCCAGCAAGTGGATCGAGATCGAGTCGCGTGTTACCCAGGCCAACGGCCTGTCCACAGCGGATCAGAACCTGCTGCGCACAGTGGGCATGCTTAACCTGATCGACGAGGACGGCGCTCTGCGGGCGACTGCCGCGATGGTCTACTACGCCCTCCACGAGCCCGGTGAGGCTGCTGATCCGAAGGCGTTCGCTGCCCTCGAAGAGCAGCTCAACAACCTGGTGGCCCGTGGCTTCCTGGTACATCGGCGCTTCAACGGCGAGTACCGCGCCTGGCGCGGAAGCGACGTCGACATCGACGGGCGCCTGAAGGAGACGCTCAGCCACCTCGACGACACCGTGGTTGCCCAGCGCCTCGGCGACTACCTCCCTGTGGCAGTGGCCGCCGGCCGGCACAGCCAGGTTACGGGCATGCTCCGGGCCCTCTTCGTCCAGATCACCACAGCGCAGACGAAACAGCTCAAGGGCCCGGACGCACTCGCCGACCACGCTGACGGACTCCTGGTCTTCCACTTCGGCAACACCGAGGACCGGCCCGTCGTCGAGTCCTCCCTGCCAGTGGTCCTCGGTGTCACCGAGGAGCCCGCCCTCGTTCTGCGGGCCGCCTTCAACCTCGTCGCGCTGGAGGAGCTGCAGCGCGACAAGACTCTCGACTTCGTCGCCCGGCGCGAGATCAGCGAACGTACGTCCGGGGCCAAGCGCGAGCTGCTGGAACTTCTTAGCGCCGCCTTCTTCCCGCCCACACAGCGGGCGACCTGGCGGCTGTGGCGCTCCGGCATCGCCGCCGACGGCGAGGACGGCGAAATGATCGAGGGCCGCAGCCTGAGCTCCCTTGCCTCCACCGCCTGTGACCGGGTCTTCCCCCACACGCCGCACATCCGCAACGAGATCATCGGTCGGCATGAGCTGAGCAGCCAGGGCGCCAAGGGCCGCGGGAAGCTGCTAACCGCGATGCTGCAGAAGTCCGGCGAACCGCACCTCGGCATCATCAAGTTCCCGGCCGAACGATCCATGTACAGCGGTGCACTGGCCTACATGGGGCTGCACCGCGAGAACCCTGCCGCCGCCGACCAGTCATCGTCCTCGCTATTGCCCTACGGGTTCTCTCGCCCCGGCCCCACTCACACCCACACCCACGAGGCCTGGAACGCCCTCGAGACGGCGCTGACCGAAGCACACGAGCAGACCAGCCTCGAGCAGATCTTCCGGGTCATCATGGTGCCGCCCTACGGCGTCAAGGCCGGCGTCGTTCCTCTGCTGGTCGTCACTGCCCTCATCCTGCGCAGCCACGACGTAGCCCTGTTCGAAGACGGCTCCTACCTGCCGCGGCTCACGCCTGACGTGGTCGAGCGCATGGTGAAGTCTCCTGCCCGCTTCTCCATCAAGGCCACGCCCGTCGGCGACGGCCTGCGGCACAGCGTCGTCAAGAACCTCTCCCTGGCTCTCAAGGTGGAGCCGCCCCGTTCCCAGGCCCTGCGCAACCCCGCACTCCTCGCGGTGACCCGCGCGCTGCTGGAGCGGGTCATGGTGCTCACTCCCTATGCCCGTCGCACGCAACGGCTCAGCAAGGACGCCCTCGCCGTCCGCTCTGCCCTCTTCACGGCACAGGATCCGGACGAGCTGCTCTTCCACGTGCTTCCCCAGGCGCTAGGCCTCGATCCGATCACCCCAGAGCTCCGCAAGAGCACGGCCGGAAACAAGGGCTACGTCGACCGCCTCGCCGCTGCGGCCGACGAGATCGCCGGTGCCGAACGCGCTCTGCGCGCGGAAGCGATCGAGACGATCAGCAGCGAGTTCCGCCTGCCGTCCTCGCTACCCAAGCTACGCAGGGCCCTGGCGGCCCGGCTGAAGGGCTTTGCCGGTGTCTCGCTCAGCCTGGAGCTGCGCGGTTTCGTCGCCATAGCGCTCAATGAGTACCTGGCGGACGAGGACTGGCTGGACCCGATGATCGTCCGGCTCTCCCACGCCGCGCTCGGCGACTGGTCCGACAGTGATGTCACCGTCTTTGCCCGCCGGGTGCGCGAGATGGCCAGCGCGCTTGACCGCGTCAGCCACCTGTACAGGAACGATGCTCCTGCGGGTGGCGAGGAGGACCTCGAAGCGCGGTTGCTCACCCTCACCGACAGAGACGGTGCCGAGCAGCGGACGCTGATCTACCTGCCGAAGCAGGCCCAGCGGGAAGCCGAGAACCTCGCCGTCAGTGTGCTAAAGCAGGCTGAGAAGGCACTCGGCCCCGACGGCGCCCGGATCCTGCTCGCGGCCCTGGCCCAGCGCGTTACCGAGCCCACCAGCACAGTCGAGAAGACGGAGTGATCATGACCGATACTGCTTCCGGGAAGAAAGTCCGGCACGTCCTGGGCCTGTCGGGCGGAAAGGACTCCTCCGCGCTCGCGATCTACATGCGCGACCGAGTGCCCGAGATGGAGTACTTCTTCTGCGACACCGGCGCCGAGCTGCCCGAGACGTACGAGTACCTCAACAAGCTCGAGGCCGCCGTCGGCAAGCCCATCGTGCGCCTGAACACCGACCGCGACTTCGACCACTGGCTCGAGGTCTACCAGGGCACCCTGCCCAGCCCCCAGATGCGCTGGTGCACGAAGAACCTGAAGATCAAGCCCCTGGAGGAGTGGGTCGGTGACGACGAGGTGATTTCCTACGTCGCTATCCGCGCCGACGAGAACCGCCTCGGCTACGTCAGCACCAAGCCCAACATCACCGCGGTCTTCCCCTTCCGCGAGGACGGCATCGACCGCGACGGCGTCAACCGCATCCTCGACGAGGCCGGCACCGGCCTGCCCGCCTACTACGAGTGGCGCACCCGGTCCGGCTGCTACTTCTGCTTCTTCCAGCGCAAGCACGAGTGGCTCGGCCTCAAGGACCGCCACCCCGAACTCTTCGACAAGGCCGTCGCCTACGAGGAGAAGGTCCGCCACCAGGACACCGCCATGCAGGGCCGCGACTACACCTGGTCCCAGGGTGAGTCCCTGCACGAGCTCATAGAGCGCCGCGAGGAGATCCAGGCCAAGCACGAGGCCAACCTTGCCAGGGCCGCGAAGCGGATCAAGCCCAACCGGCCGCTCCTGGAGGTCCTCTCGGACGCCCTCGACGCCGACGACGACGAGGCCGGCTGCTCCGTCTGCCACCTCTAGCGAAGAACCGCGACGAAGAGTCCGGTAGATGGCAAACCGTCATCTACCGGACTCTTTTTCGTTCGACCACCCCTGTTGTCAGTGCCGCGTGTAAGGATGTGACCGTTTATCACTCACGGTCACCCAATCGGAGCACAGGGGGAATGGCGATACCAGATACCGCTGAGCGTGCGGTCATCCGCCATCGGCTCGACGCCAGCCCCGCTCTCGCGTTCCAGCTCGGCGTCACTCCGATGATGGACGTGTCGGCACATTACGTCCTACAGGACGACCTCAGCAGGCTCGCCTCTCCCTGGGAACGGCTCACCGCAACCGAGAGCATCGTCAACGCGATACCCGACGAGCCGGGCCTCTACATGTTCGTCTGGCGCCCCTCCATGAAGCTGACCATGGCTGACCGGACCGAGGGCCGCTTCCACCAGGTCCTCTACAACGGGCACGCCGGCGGAGCCGGCCAGCTAGGCAACACGCTCAGGAACAGGTACCGGGACTACCGCAAGCACCTGCGGGGCAACCCCGAAAGCCTTTGGACCCGCGAGCCACCCACCAACCGGGACGACCTACTCACCCACTATCTCGCGCTGCGCCCTCTGGAGTACTGGTTCGCGACTGTCGAAGACCGGTCAGCGATCAAGAACCTGGAGGACCGCCTCCTGCACCTGTACAACCCGCCGCTCAACACCCAGGGCGGCCCCACTCTTCGAGGCCGACTCAGCACCGTCCCCAAGCCGGCACTCCGCTCCTAGGCCGCCGCACCCGCTCCCTGACAACGAGGTACCTCATGCCGTCCAAGACGTTCGTTCCCGCCTTCGAGGCCAAGGTGGGCAACTGGACCTACTACTCCTGCCTGATGAGCTACGCCCAGGTGGCCCGCGAGATCAACTTTGCCCACGAGCTCGGCGGCAATCGCGACCTCGGCACGATGATCCAGCGAGGCGTCGGTACCCGCACGCAGGAGATCACGGAGTACCTCCTCACCAACGAGAACCGGTTCCTCGGCGCTCTCATCATCGCGGTCTGGGGTGGAGATCCGAACTACCTGTCCGTGACGATGGACGCAGAGAACCAGGCCGTTCTCCAGGGGCTGGACCGCAACTTCGGCGTCCTGACCTTCGACGGGACGCAGCAGTTCTTCGCGCTCGACGGTCAGCACAGGCTCAAGGCCATCAAGGATGCGATCAAGCAGAATCCCGAGCTGGGCAACGAGGACATCAACGTCATCGTGGTGCCGCACTTCGACACCGCGCACGGCCGTCGTCGGACCCGGCGCCTGTTCACCAACATCAACCGGAACGCCAAGAGCACCAACCTGCAGGAGAACATCGCCCTCGACGAGGACGACAGCTTCGCCATCCTCACCCGCCGCCTGCTCGACGAGGACGAGTTCCTCAAGCGCGACAAGGTCGTTCTCGTCTTCAGCAAGGTCGGCCAGGACGGAGAACTCGTCCTCGCTCAGCGCTCTGTCAGCCAGGCTAGCCCGGCATGGAGCACCATCGGTGTCCTCTACGACATCGTCAAGGAGATCGGCTACGACCTGCCCTGCACCGCCGGCGAGGCCAAGCAGCGAGCGACTGATGAGCTTCTCGACCAGAGTTTCGAGCTCTTGACCGTGCGTCTTCACGAGCTCCTCGACGCATGCGGGAACCTCCGCGAGCGGTACCTCGCCGCTCTGTCCGGGAAGGATCTGCGGGCGCCCAAGGGCCGGGATGGCGCCGGCCACCCGTTCATGCGGCCCGCCGTCCAGAACCAGGTTGCCAAGGTCGTACGACACATCCTCGAGCAGGGAGCCTTGGAATGGCCGGAGATCACGAAGCGACTCTCGGCCCTCGAGTGGAAGATGACCGCGGCCCCGTTCTGCTCCATGTGGATCGAGACTCCCGAAGGAACGAAGGCCAAGGGCAAGATGGCCAGCGGCAACACGCAACTCCTGTACGACCTCCTGCAGGTTCACCTCGCGCCGCGCTCCAAGGCCCAGATCAGCAGGGCGCTGCGCGCCTATGCGGATGTGGTGAAGACCAAGTACCCCGTGCCGGCCGAGGAGCTGTACGAACTCCTCCCGGCTGATGTCGATCAAGACGTCCGCTGAACCTCGACTGTAGCTGGCCGACGCCTTGACCTCCGTCAAGACGGTTGACGATCGGTAGGGTCGCATCGAATCCGCGACCCTACCGTCCATGCGAGGCAGGTATCCGTGACAACGTGGAATGAAATCAATGACGGTATTTTCTTCAGTGCGGTTATCCAAGGGCATGCCGTCACCGTTCAGCTTCCACCACGCATCACGCCGGCCCTCAGCGGGATGCCCATCCGCTCGCGAACATTCACCGGAAGATCCCGCGAGCTAAGATCCCTGCTCGATCAACTGGATCCGAATGCGTCGCAGCAGGAAACCGTGCGCATGGGTGCCATCGTGGGAATGGCAGGTGTCGGCAAAACCGAGCTTGCCCTTCAGGCTGCCGAAGAATCCCTCAAGAGGGCCGATTGGTTTCCTGGCGGGGTGCTCTTTGTCGATCTCTTCGGCTATGACAGCGAGCGCTGTCTGCAGCCCGAGCACGCATTGGGATCGCTGCTCTCTGCCCTTGGGATTCCAGGGGACCAAATTCCAGCTGATCTGCCGGATCGGACACGGCTCTACCAGTCGATCCTGTCCACCTATGCCGGCCGAGGAAAGTCGATTCTGGTAGTGCTGGACAACGCATCCAGGGACGACCAAGTCTTGCCGCTGCTGCCGTCGCACGACGGCGGAGCAGCCCTCATCACGTCTCGCCATTCGCTCGCGGTGGGTGCGCGAATCTTCGATCTACAAGTCCTCGATCCGTCAGACTCGGTGGACCTCGTTCGACGAGTTCTACTCCAGGCCCGAGGGGATGACGACTCGCGGGTTGGCCGGGAGCAGGAGCAGGCCTACGCACTGGCAGAGCTGTGCGGCAACCTACCCCTTGCGCTACAGATCTGTGCCGCCCTGCTCGCGGATTCCCCGAGTCGTCCCCTTTCTTCTCTCGTTGCCGCCCTTTCGATTTCCCACACGCGGCTCGATCGCCTCAAGCGCGAAGACCGTGCCGTTCGGGCCGCCTTCGAGCTCTCATACCTTAGGCTGACCGAAGATCAGGCCCGCGTCCTTCGACTGTTGCCTCTCAATCCAGGGCCGGATATTGCGTCCCGCTCCGCAGCGCACCTGACAGGCGATCCGCATATCGAAGTCATCCTTGAGGACCTTGCCCGCGCTCACCTGATCGAGCCGGGTGTGGCGTGGGGTCGCTGGCGTATGCACGACCTGATTCGCCTCTATGCGGATGAGAAGGGGATGGCGCAGGCCGAGGTGGACGAGCGTGCTTTTGCGCTGGAGAAGATTCTTTACTTCTACCTCGTGACGACCACTGCAGCAAACCTAACCCTGAAGGAAAATGGCGCTCCCGGAGAGGATGAAGAGGCAGCGCTGGCGTGGCTTGAGGAAGAACGATCGAATCTTGTCGCAGCTGTCCATACGGGCGACGACATCGGCATCGATCTGGCCTTTGCGCTGGATGAGTTCTTCCACCGGCGCCGCTACTTCGACGATTGGATCGATGTCAACAGGTCTGCTCTTAAGGCACTCCGACTGCAGGACGATCTGTACCGAGAGGGCTGGGCGCTGGCCAGCCTCGCGCAGGTCCTATATCATGTTCGACGTTTTGATGAAGCCCTTGAGATCAGCATGCAGGCGATCGAGGCCTGCAAACAATCAGGGCACCGATATGGCGAGGTAGCGGCGCTGAATGCTTCGTCGCAGGCTCTGTATCACCTGGGCAGGCATCGGGAGTCGGTAGAGACAGGTCGCATGGCCGCCGAGGTTCTTCACGAACTTGGCGATCCCCAGGAGGCGAAAGCCATCGGAAGCGCCGCGCTAGCGCTCCAAGAGCTAGACGTCCACGAGGCGATCCCCCTGCACAGGAAGGCCGTGTGGGACTGCCAATCCCAGAATGATCGACGTGGGGAGGCCGCAATGCGCAACCTTCTCGGAATGGCGCTGAGACGGGCGGGAAGGTCTGCGGAGGCAGCACAGGAGCACCAGGCTGCGGCCCTCCTCTACCAAGAGTTCGACGACTGCCATGGAGAGGCCGCAGCGCTCGGCAGTTATGGCCTCGCCCTGCAGGATTCCGGGCGCTTTATGGAGGCTATCGAAGCCCATCAGCGAGATACCTGGCTGTGTGAGGAGTCCGGCGATCACCATGCGCTAGCTGAGGCTCTGAACAATTTGGCCCTTGCTCACCGAAGGGCCGGGGACGTCGATTCGGCCATCACGGCCTATCGTCAAGCAGCCGACATCTTCCACGAACTCGGGGATTTCTCGATGCGAGGCGAGGCACTCGGAGGCTCTGGTCGGGCCTTCGAAGAGGCCGACAGGCTCGATCAAGCTGTCCAGGCGTTTCGCGATGCCGCCGAGTCATTCCGCGACGCGAACGACTGCGGCAACCTGCTGATGGCTCTTGAGGTCCTTGGGATCACACTGCTGAAGGCCGGACTGGACGAAGAATCTGATGAGGTTCTGCAAGAGTATCTGGCCCTACGTTCTCAGGGCCCTGATCCTCGCCGATCCTGACATTCACACGAGCCGGACCTGTACGTCGGTCGCCCCGGATCGCGGTGCACAGTCGACACGCCAACCAAGGTCAGCGGCGTGCCAAAAGGCGCTCAGGCGTGCCGATGCCGAGGGGTCCAAGCCCTGTCGGAGGGTCTGGCCGGTGAGCGGGCACAGCAGGAGGCGTGTCACCATGACATCGCTGCTGCTGGCTGAGGGCGGGGCAGCGCTCGTAGAGGCAGTGTGCGCCGAGCCAGGTTGGGCGGGTAGGCGCAGAGTCCGATGAGATCGGACGTCCTGGTCACTTGCCTGATGGTGGCGCCGAACTCGTGAAGGAGAAGCCCGACGCGGGCGCGTTCGGCGAGCTCCGGAGCAAGGCTGTTAGCCTGCGCGTTTCATTCGGGGTCGCGTCCGGATCGTGATCGGAAAAACGAAAGTACCTTAGAGGGCCCGGCAGTAGGCGTGTTGGGTGATTGGTCGGGTGCCCCAGACGCAGAGCAGGCACGAGCCGGGGTGATCATGGAGTTCTCTACGCTCAGTGATCACCGGAGGGCTCGTGCCTGTCCTGCCATCATGCCTGCTCGAACCCCTGTGGGACCAGTTCGCGGCCTTGCTGCCCGAGCACGTCGACACGCACCCGCTCGGCTGCCGCAACCCGCGCACCCCAGACCGGACCGTCTTCGAGCACGTGATTGCCGCGCTGGTACACGGCTCCTGTTATGAGCGCATCGCCGCTCCCGTCTGCTCCGACCGCACCATCCGACACTGCGTCAGACACTGGGCTCAGCTCGGCATAGCAGAGCAGGTCCACGCCCTGGCCCTGGAGGCGTACGACCGCGTGATCGGCCTGGAACTCGCCGAACTGTCTGTGGACGGCTGCATCACCAAGGCCCCGGGCGGCGGGGAGGCCGCCGGGCGCTCCCCGGTGGACCGGGGTAAGCAGGGCCTGAAGCGTTCGGTGGCCACTGAGGCCCGCGGCGTCCCCCTCGGCATCGTTTCCGCCGGAGCCAACCGCCATGACTCGCCCCTGCTCGTCCCCACCCTCGAAGCCGTCAAGGAGCAGGTCGGCGAGCTCCCGGACCAGGTCAACGTGAACCTCGATCGCGGCTACGACAGCGACAAGACCCGCTGTGCCCTCGCGGAGCCGAGCTTTACCGGCGAGACCGCCCGCAAGGGCGTCCCCGCGCCGATCCAGGCCGGCAAGAGGTGGGTGGTCGAACGCAGCCACGCGTGGATGAACGGCTTCGGCAAGCTGCGGCGCTGCACCGAGAAGCGCAGCCGCGTCGTGGACTTCTACCTCTACCTGGCTGCCGCAATCGTCACGCTGCGTATGCTCATCCGCCGCGCGACCCAGCGTTACCGCTGGAACGACCGCCCCACCACCAAACGCCTGAAGTGACGCCTACTGCCGGGCCCTCTTAGGCGGCTCGGATAGGCCCAGGTCGGATAGCCTCTGACCTGGGTTTTTGTGTGTGCATGGACAAATTTGGCCGAGAATGTCCTTCGCGGGCACGTCGGTAACGTGCCCGCTGCGGTTGCGTGGTGTCGGCCTTGGCTTGGCGGTGGTCCGTGTCTTGGCCGCGCGGCATGCGTTGCCCTGCCGTTCTGCTCGCGGAGCGTGGTGACCGCCAGGGGCACCGCAGCGGGGTGGTCGGGGCCGAGGGGGCCGTTGGTGGTCGGCCCGGCCGGGTGTGTGAGGGGCGCGCCTGTCGCAGCCGTGTCGGGGCCCTCCCTCCCCGCCGGCCGTCGGGGCAGTGGGGAGGGAGGGGGACGGAGATGCCCGCCCGCCTGGTGCTGGAGCCTGGGGCTACCGGACCTTGACGGCCTTGGTGGTGGCCGTGCCGGCGGTGTGGCCGGGCCTGGTCGCGGTGACCTTGACCGTGATCTTCTTGTGCCGCATCGCCGTGGTCAGCTTGAACGTCGTCTTCGTCGCGCCCTTCACCGCGACCCCGTTCACCCGCCACTGGTAGCGGAAGGCGCAGCCCGGGACCGACCACGTGCCGTGCTTGACGGTGAGCTTCTTCCCCGCCTTCGCGGTGCCGGAGACGGTCGGGGCCTTCACCGCCTTGGGCGTGGCACCCTTGGCGACGACGTGGGCCGGGCTCGTCCAGACGGCCGGGGTGTACCCGGACCGCGAGGCGGTCACGGTGACCGTCAGCTTGTGACCGAGCGCGCTCGCGGGCGGAGTCCAGGCCGCCTGCACGGCGCCCTTGACCGGCTTGCCGTCCAGGTACCACCGGTACGCGGTGGAGGTGGCCACAGGCGACCAGCCGCCGGCGGACACCTTCACCCGCGAGTCGACCGCGACCTTGCCGCTCAGCACGGGCGCCTTGGTCCGGGCGAGCGCGGGCAGGACGACCCGGATCGTGGCGTCCGCCTTGGTCTTGGCCGGCTCGTCGTTGCCCGCCAGGTCGTGGGCGGCGGAGCGGAAGGCGTAGCTGTGGCCGGGCTTGCCCTGGAACTTCGCGGAGGTGATCGCGACCCGGTCGGCCCACAGGGCGTACGGAGCGCCGTCCACCGACACGTACACGCTGTAGCTGTCGACCCTTGAGGTCGGGTCGGAGCCGGTCCACGAGACCGGGATCACCGCATTGGCGGTCGTGGCCGGCAGCGCGGTCACCCTGCTGGTGGGGGCGTCCCGGTCGATGAGGTTGGACCAGGTGTTGGTGCTGATCGCCGGGTTGAGGTCGAAGACGACCGTGGCCCGGTTGGTGACGGTCCGCCCGCTGACGGGCGCCTTCAACCCGACCTGGAAGAAGACCGCCCCCTGGCCCTGGACGCCGTCCTGATCGGGCGGCAGGAAGCCCAGGTCCGGGTCCTCGGGCAGCTCGCCGGTGGCGGGGTCCAGCGACTTGAGCAGCCAGCTGACCGTGCCGTCCGCGGCGACGGACCCGGTGATCTGCACCTTGAGGTCCAGGCGCGGGCGCAGGTCGACGACGGCGTTCAGGGAGTCGGCGTCCGAGCTGGGCTGGTAGCGCTCGTGACCCCAGGTCACGCCGCCGAGCCTGAGCGTGGACAGGTCGTAGACGGCCGGGTCCAGGCGGTCGGTGATCCGCACCTCCTGTGCCGGGGCGGTCGCGGTCTTGAGGTTCTCGAAGTGGACGGCGTAGTCCAGGGCGGTGTCGCCGCGGATCGCGTGCACGGAGCCCTTGCCGGAGGGGCCGACCAGCTCGTTCGGGTCCAGCGAGCTGACAGCGTGCTGGGGCAGCTCGGTGGAGCTGCCCAGGCAGTTCCCGCCCAGGCTGAGGGCGGTGCTGTACATGCCCGTGAGCTGCCCTGCCGCCCCTGCGGCCTGGCCGATGCCGGTCCTGGCCGCCCAGGCGAGGGCTTGGACCACCATCCCCGACATGAGCGTCGGCGGATAGACCGTCGCCAGGCATCCGACGCCGTCCAAGGCCACCGAGACGAGCGAGGTGAAGGAGTAGTACTCCTCCAGCTTGCTCTGCTTCATGTAGCCGATGGCCGCCGGCTGGATGACGTCCATCGCCAGCTTGGCGCAGGGGCCGGTCACGGCGTCCTTCGCGGCCACCACGAACGTGGTGACCATGTCGAGGACATCGGCCAGGCACTGGGTGCCCCGCCCCGGCGGCGCCGGCTCTGCGGACCGGGTGGTCGTCGACTTGCCGGTCGGGGCCGCTGCCGTGCCGCTGCCGAAGCAGGCGCCGGAGACCACCGTCGCCGTGTAGTCCTTCATGACGGGGATGGTGACCGCGAAGTCCAGGGTGCCCTTGCCGCTCGCCGGCACCCGCCCGATGACGATCGGCACCTCGATGCCGCCCGGCACCTCGTAGGACGCCGACTTCTGATCCCAGGGCTGGACCGCGTGGGTCGCCGAGCCGGGCTCCGTCAGGTCGAACCGGGGCGTGACCACGGTCCCCGCCGGCAGGCCGGTCAGCACGACCGGCACACCGACGGCGTCCACGTTGCCGGTGTTCTCGTAGGAGACCGAGAGGGTCTGGGTCCGGCCGGGGACGAACCGGTTCAAGCCCACCAGGCCGACCTTCACCAGGGGGTCCTGCACAGCCTGCACGGTGAGGGCGCCGGGCACCGTCACCACAGCGCCGTACTGCGGCTTCACTTCGAGGTTCCACAGCCCTGCGGCGGCCCCGCTCAGGTCGAAGGTGACGCTGAGCGCCCGCCGGTCCTCACTCACCTGGACGCTCCGGCCGGTCACGGCGGGGAACCCGCTGCGGGTGAGCCGCACCGTGTCACCGATGCCGAGCGCCTTGCCGCGCACCGCCACGGTGACCTGCGCACCGGCGCCGGCGACCTTCGGGGACAGACCGGCGACGGTGTACTGATCGGTGCCGCAGGCCGGGTTGAGGCACGTCGCCTCCAGGCGGTAGCGCCCCCGCACGCTGCTGCCGGTGCCGGCGTTCACCAGCAGCGCGTACGCTCCCGCCTTCTGCAGTCGGCAGTTCTGCAGGGCACCGCTCCCAGCACTGCAGACAACCGTGCCGTCCGCCTGGACGACCTCCAGCGAAGGGATGCTGCCGGCGGCGTCCAGGTTGGCGACCTTGAAGTCCAGCTGGTCCCCGGCCTCGCCGCTGAACAGGAAGCAGTGCGCCTCGCGATCGGCGCTCAGCGTCTGCTCGACCGGGCCGAAACCGTACGCCACCGAGTCCACCGGGAGGCAGCCGCCGGGATTGTTCAGCTGCCAGGCCCGCAGCTCGTAGCTGTTGGTCGCACTGCCGCTGGAGGCCGTGGTGATGATCCGGTAGGGCGCCGGGCCGCGGAGGAGGCAGGTGGTGATGCCCTCTCTCAACGTGCACGTCTTCGCGCCGCTGGCGTTGACGAGCTGGCCGTCGATGTAGGTGGACGGGGTGAGCGCGGTGACGCGGAAACGCACCGAGTCGCCCTCGTGGCCGGCCACTGTGCCGCAGTCGACCTCGCCTCGGCCGTCGGAGGCGCGCATCGGCGCGGTGCTGCCGAAGGCCGACGTGACCACGCCGGGGCATCCGTCGGCCGCCAGCGGACGCCACCAGCCGAAGCCGTAGCTGCCGACCGTGACGTTCCTGACGGAGAGCACCGCGGTGTAGGCGCCGGGCTGGGGCAGCTGGCACAGGGCGGGGGCGTCGTCGCTCCCGGCGCACACCCGGACGCCTGTGGAGCTGAGCAGTTCCCAGAGCATGTTGCCGCCGGAGAAGGCCCGGAACAGCTCCATGGTCTGCGGCCCGGTCTCGGTGACGGTCAGGCAGCGCAGCTGGTGGACGGTCCCCAGGGCGACCGTGTTCGCGGGGGCGGTACCGAAGGCGGAGGGTTTGGCGGCGGGGCAGTCGGTGGGCGCGTTCAGCCGGGCCAGGTAGACCTCGTAGGAGCCGGTGGGGAGCGGAAAGGAGTCGTAGTAGGAGAGCAGGCGGAAGGGGCCGTAGCCCCTGAGCGTGCAGTCCATGACGGAGTAGTTGATGTTGCAGATCGCTGTGCCGTGCGCGTCCACGACTTGGCCGTACATGGAGGTGACCCCGTACGGCCGGACGCGGACCACATCGCCGACGGCTCCGGCGAAGCCGAGGCAGTCCACCTGGCCGATGGCGGACAAGGTGCCCTTCTGGGGTGCTGCCGCTATGCCGAGGTCGGTGGCGGTCCCGCAGCCGCTGGGGTCGGTCGCGTTCCACAAGCCGAGGGTGTAACCGCCGACACCGCCCGGAACGTTGTAGATGTAGTCGTGGACCAGAAGCGTGTACGAGGCGTCCACGGCGGACAGGACGCAGGTCTTGGGCGTGTTGCCCCCGGTGCAGCGAATCGTCCCGTCCTGGTTGAGGATCTCCCAGTTGGGATTGATGCCACCGCTGGTGGGAAGGGTCCGCACCAGCTCCACCCCCGCCCCCGCCCCGTCGAAGCGGTAACAGTCGGTCGCGTAGGGCTGGGCGATGACGCCGCTGACGGCCGGTGGGCCGCCGAAGGCCCCGGGAGTGAGCTTGGTGCAGCCGGACTGGGCGTCGAGGCGGTTCAGCCGCAGCGCATAGGAACCGAGCTGGCTTCCCTGCCCGTTGATGAACACCTTGAACGGACCCGGACCTCGGAGGGTGCAGTCACCCCCGCCGAAGAGGCACATGGTCGCCGACCCGTCGGCGTTCTCCAGGGAGCCTTGGTAATAACCGGCACCGGCCAGGCTCGCGAGGAGCACGCGCACCCGGGCACCGTCACCGCCCGCGAACTGGTAGCAGTCGACCTGTCCGGGCGCGGCGATGGTGCCCCCCTGACCGGGCGCGTCCCAGGCGAGCGAGTCCACTGCGGTGCAGCCGGTGGAAGCACTCGCGCTGTGCAGGCTGAACGCGTAGTCGCCGCCGGCGCTGCCGACGGCCAGCACCACCAGGGTGTAGGAGGTGCTTGCGGCGCCGAGCTGGCAGTGGACCGTGCTGCCGCTCGGGCCGGAGCAGCGGAGGGTGCCGTCGGCAGCGCGTACCTCCCAGTTGAAGTACGACCCTGCGGACACCACGCGGACCAACTCGACGGCGGACGAGGCGCCCTTGAAGGTGTAGCAGTTGCCGAAGCCTGCTTGCAGGCTGCCCCCGAGGGCCGGGGCGGGGCCGAACGGGGAGACGTCGACGGCGGTGCAGCCGCTCGGGGTGGAGAGCTGCTCGAAGTGGATGCTGTAGGTGCCCTGTTGCTCGTGGTTGGCGAAGACGAACGCCCGGAAGGGCGCGGTCCCGGCCAGCGTGCAGTCGCTGGTGCGATCCGTGTTGTACCCGGAGATGGGGCACAACTCCTTGCCGGTGGAGTCGAAGAAGGTGGTACCGATGTATCCGCTCGGTATGTCGTTGCGGACTGTGGCTCGCAGGACCGTGCCGCTGGCGGACGGCAGTGCGTAGCAGTCCAGCGCGGCGGTCCGGGCGAGTGACGAAGCCTGGAAAGGTGCGGCGAAGCCGATCTCGGTGACCGGGCTGCAGGCGGAGGGCTTTTGGACGGAGTCCAGGGCGATCCGGTAGTCGCCGGTGCTGCGGGAGTCGCCGGCTTGGACGGTGACGGTGTACGTCCCGGCACCGGGGAGGCGGCAGAAGTGGAGCAGGTCGTCGACGAAGGTGCAGAGGCTCTGGCCGGTGCTGCCGGGGCCGCGCACCTCGAACCGGGGGGCGAAGGCGCTGCGCACGGGCACGACACGCAGCAGCACGGTCTCAGCGGCGTTGTCGTCGAAGGTGAAGGTGTCCTTCTGGGCTGCCGTGGTGAGCGTGCAGTCCCGGAAGACGCCGACGGTGAGGGTGAAGTCGCAGGCTCCCGCCTGGGCCTGGGCCTGGGCCTGGGGCTGGGCTTGGGCCTGAGCCTGGGATTGTGTCCTGGCCCGCGCCGGTTCCCGGCTCGGGACGGGGGCGGCGGAGGCGGTCGGCCGCAGCGCCTCCGACTCCTGGGGCTGCTGCGCCTCCGGCGACGGCTCGGCGGACGACTCCTGCCCCGCCGGGACGCTCACGCTCGGCCGCGGCGAAGTGGCGGGCGCGGCGGCGGCCGGGACCGGCGTGGGTGCCTCCGACGCGGCGGCGTGGGCGACCGCGGGCATCCCGGTCAGCAGCACGGTGGTGGTGACAAGTGCCGCTACGCCCCTCATGGTTGAGCGCGCTGACAGGATTCGGCATCTGGCTCTCATGGACCCCTCCCAGGACACGGGGGGATCTTCGCAGCCATGGAGGAACCATGCGACCGCTGTGACCAAACTGCGAACTACGACGCCGATCCCCGGCAGAACCGGCGGCGTCCCACTCGCTGCGCGCGCCCGCAGCCGAGAGCTTCGGCGGCGTGACGGGTGCGGTCAGAAGGGGTGGGGACGGACGAGCCGGTCGCTGCGGATGCGTGGTGCCGGGAGCGAGCGGGGCAGTGACCCTTGATCAACGCGATGACGCTTCGTACCCTCGCTCGATGGGACCTGACGACCTGCCGACCCTTGAACTCGCCTTCCCCGGTCCGGAGCGTGACCGTGGAGTGGCGGCCATCCTGAACGGTCGGAAGACCGCGCTCACGGGCCTCCTGGAGATCTTCGAGCACGCCGGAGAGGCGGTGCCGACGACCGGTCAGCGATTCTCGGTGCTCGATTCCGAGGGTCGTCGGGCCGTCGTGATCGAGCTCGTCGACGTGCGCGTCGTTCCCATGAAGGAGATCGACGACGACTTCGCCCGAGCCGAGGGACGCGGCTACTCCGACGTCACGCAGTGGCGGGCAGCCCACGAAGAGTTCTTCCGGAGCGACGGCGTGCGTGCATTCCTCGGTCGCACCCCGGTCATCGATGACGACACTCTCGTCGTCGCCGAACGCTTCCGAGTGGTCGAGCCCGACGCCCCGGGTACTCCGTGACCCGTTGGGCTTGGGGTCAGCCGTGGGTCTGCTGGGCGTGCTTGGGTAGCAGGCTCACCAGGAGCAGGGTCAGGAAGTTCAGGGCTGCGGCGATGGCGAAGACCAGTTCTGCGGCGGCGAGGTAGGAGTGGGTGGACGGGTGTCCGACCCGGGCGAAGAACACCGTGCCGAGGGCGGCGACGCCGATGGCGCCGGCGAACTGCTGGACGGCGTTGAGCATGCCCGCGCCGGTGCCGACTTCTTCGGTGGTGGCCTCGCCGAGGATGAAATCGACCAGCGGGACGAAGACCAGCCCGGAGCCGAAGCCGGTGAACAGCAGTGCGGGTGCCAGCCTCCAGACGGTGATGTCGGCGCCCCAGTGGGCGGTGGACCACCACAGGGCCAGCAGGCCGATGACGGCGATGGACAGCCCCAGGTGCAGGCTGGCGCGTCCCAGCTTCGCGGCGAGCACGGCGCCGGAGAGCAGGACGGCGACGGCGGTGCCGAGGGCCCAGGGGATCAGCGTGAGGCCGGTGTCCAGGGGCGTCCAGCCCATGCCCAGCTGCAGCAGCAGGTTGATGACCAGGACGAACGCGCTCAGTGATGCATAGAACCCGGCCACGACCATCAGGCCGACGACGAAGCTGCGCTTGCGGAACAGCGACGGCGTGATGACCGGGTGCCTGCTGTGCCGTTCGGAGACGACGAACAGGGCGAGCAGGACGACTGCGGCGGCCATCATGACGTAGGTCCAGGCGGGCCAGCCGAGGTCGCGGCCCTGGATGAGCGGGATGATGAGCAGGGCCGAGGCCGCGGTGAGCAGGCCGACGCCGGTGAGGTCGAGGCGGGCAGCCGGGTCCTCCCCGCCGCGGTGGGGCAGGACGCGCCGGCCGAGCACGGTGGCGATGATGCCGAACGGGACGTTGATCAGGAAGATCGAGCGCCACTGGCTGCCGAACAGGTCCAGGTGGAGCAGCCAGCCGGCCAGGATGGGTCCGGCCACGGTGGCCAGGCCCATCAGCGGGCCGATCGGCATCAGTGCCTTGCGCAGGTGCTGGGGCGGGAACACGACCTTCATCAGGGCCAGCCCCTGCGGGATCATGACCGACCCGCACAGGCCCTGCAGCGTGCGGGCGACGATCAGGAAGACCGCGTTGGGGGCGAGACCGCAGGCCAGCGAGGCCAGGGTGAAGCCGGTCATGCCGAGCAGGAACAGCCGTCGGCGTCCGAGCAGGTCCCCGAGCCGTCCCGAGGTGACCAGGCCGAGTGCGAAGGCCGCGGTGTAGGCGCTGAGCACCCACTGCACCGTCACCTGGCCGCTGCCGAGGTCGGCGCGGATGGACGGGCCGGCGAGGTTGGCGATGCTGGAGTCGATCAGATCCATGACGTCGGCCATGAACACGACGACCAGAACGAGCCACGCGGTGCGCAGCGGCAGCGTGTGGGGGGTGGGCGCTTGGGAGGTGCGCTGGTCAATGGACACGAACACCGTTCTACATCGGATCGGTGTTCTGAACAATACGAACACCGTTCCTTGTGATGCAGAACACCGTTCGTCCATTCGCTAGACTGCCCGTATGTCACCGACTCCGCAGCAACGGCGCGCAGCGCGCCACCAGCTCGGCACCGGCTCCCACGCACCCGCGGCCCGGCGTGGACCGTCCGGCGGGCGCAAGAAGCCGATCACGGTCGATGCCATCATCAGCACCGCCTTCGGCATCGTGGAAGAAGAGGGATACGAAGCCCTGACGATGCGGCGCCTGGCCACTGCGCTGGAGACGGGACCGTCGTCGCTCTACGCCCACGTGGTCAACAAAGAAGACCTGGACGAGCTGCTCATCGGCCGTCTGTGCGCCGAGATCGACCTGCCCGAGCCGGACCCCGCCGACTGGCGGCAGCAGATCATCAGCGTCTGCACCCAGCTGCGCGACCAGTATCTGCGTTACCCCGGCATCTCCCAGGCGGCCTTCGCCGCCGCGCCGTCCAATCTGGACACGCTGCGCGTCAGCGAAGGGATGCTCGCCATCCTGCTCGCCGGGGGTATCGCCCCGCAGGCTGCCGCCTGGGCGCTCGACGCACTGACGCTCTACGTCAACGCCTACAGCCTTGAGGTCTCCCTGGCGGACAGACGGCCCAGCCGCACTGACGACGACTGGGTCGTCAGCCGCGACGAACTGCTGCGCCGATTCGCCGCACTGCCCGGTACCTTCCCCCAGACCAAGCGCTACGCCGCCGAGCTCACCGCCGGAACCGTCCAGGACCGCTTCGACTTCACCATCGGCCTGATGATCGACGGAATCCCGGGTTCACGGCGACATCCCTGAATCGGCCGGGCTCCGCCCCGCCGCCGAACCGTCCGCTCAAGCGGGCGTTTGCCGCAGTCGGCTGGGGCGCGCAGGCTTGAGACATGGCGTCTTCCGCACCCGTCGAGGAGGAGTTCGGCGGATGGGCAGTCGGGACACCCGGGCCGATCGGCACCGGGCCGCTGGTGCGGGTGCGCCGGCGGGCGCCCGTACCTGGCCCCGGGGAGCTGCTGCTGCGGGTGGAGGCGTGCGGTGTCTGCCGTACGGATCTGCACCTGGCCGAGGGGGACCTGGCGCCGCACCGGCCGGCGACCGTCCCCGGCCATGAGATCGTCGGCCGGGTGACGGCCGTGGGGGAGGCGGTGACCCGGTACCGTGCCGGCGACCGCGTGGGCGGGGCCTGGCTGCGCGGCACATGCGGGGTCTGCCGCTACTGCCGGACCGGGCGGGAGAACCTCTGCCCCCGGTCGCTGTACACGGGGTGGGACGCGGACGGCGGCTTCGCTGAGCTGGCGGTGCTTCCCGAGGCATTCGCCTACCCGCTGCCGCCGGACCAGGACGCCGCGTCGCTGGCGCCGCTGCTGTGCGCGGGCATCATCGGGTACCGGTCGCTGCGCCGCAGCGCGCTGCCGGAGGGCGGGCGGCTGGGGATCTACGGCTTCGGCGCTTCGGCGCACCTGGCGGCGCAGGTGGCCCTCGCCGAGGGTGCCACCGTGCATGTGCTGACCCGGTCGGCGCGGGCACGGGAACTCGCCCTGGCGCTGGGCGCCGCGTCGGCCGGAGACGCGTACGACCGTCCGCCCGAGCCGTTGGACTCAGCGATCCTGTTCGCACCCGTGGGCGACCTCGTACCGGTGGCCCTGGCGGCGCTCGACCGGTCGGGCACGCTCGCGGTGGCCGGAATCCACCTCACCGACATCCCCGTACTGAACTACCAGCGCCATCTCTTCCAGGAGCGGAACCTACGCAGCGTCACCTCCAACACCCGGCAGGACGGCAGGGACTTCCTGGCCCTGGCCGAACGCATCGGTATCCAGGTCACCGTCAGCCCGTACCCGCTCAGCCGCGCCGACCAGGCGCTTGCCGACCTGGCGGCCGACCGCGTCGACGGCGCCGCCGTGCTGCTGCCCGGCTGAACCGCCTCGGCGTCGTGGCAGCGCTTCAGACGGCCGGACCGCCCGCCTCTACAGTCGCTCGGGTGACCGGTCACGCCCACCTCGCCGCCGTACGGGAGTCATATGACCGGGTCGCCGCCGACTACGCCGAACTGGTCAAGCCGCCGGCGGAGCTGGACCCGCTGTCGCGCGCCATGCTGGCCGCGTTCGCCGAGGTCGTGCGGACGGACGATGTCGGGGCCGTCGCGGATCTGGGGTGCGGGCCGGGCCTGGTGACGGCGTACCTGGCGGAGCTGGGGGTTTCCGCGTTCGGCGTCGACCTGTCGCCCGCGATGGTCGAGCTGGCCCGTCGGGCCCACCCGGGGCTGAGGTTCACCGTCGGGTCGATGACCGCGCTGGACATCGAGGACGACCGGCTCGGCGGCATCCTTGCCTACTACTCCACCCACCACACGCCACCGGAGGTGCTGCCGGTCGTGTTCAGCGAATTCCGACGCACGCTGGCGCCCGGTGGCCGGCTGATGGTCGTCGGCTATGTGGGAGCCGGTGAGCGGCTGCGTCCGACGCGGGCGTACGGCGGCCATCCGGTGTCCTTCGAGTCCTATCTGCTGCCGCCGGAGCGGATCGCCGAACTGCTGGGCCGGGCCGGGCTCGCCGTCACCGCGCGACTGTTGCAGGAGCCGGCCGCAGGAGCCAAGCGGACCGTCGCCACCTTCATGGCCCGCAAGCCCGAGCGGTCGTGAGGGGCGGTCCCGGTCGGGCGAGACCTTGTGGCATGCCTGTGACGGGCAGTGTGGCGTGCGTCATGGTCCGGGTGATCCGGTCCCTGGTGGGGTGGTCGGATGCGCACCAGTATTCCCCGTGCCCTTGTCGCGGTGCTCTCGGGCGCCCTGCTCCTGGCGGCCTGCGGGTCGCAGAGCGCCGATTCGCCCCGCAGCGGCAGGCTGACCGTCGGTGGGTCCGATGGCCCGGACGTCTCCGGCGACCCTGCGGACACGGAGAAGGACGGCGTCAGGATCACCGGTACGAGCGGCGGGCCGTACGAGGTCGAGGTCACCAACCACGAGGCCGAACCGTTCACGTACACCATCACCTTCGACGTGATGTCCGCCTCCGGCGGGGCGATGGCGAGCGGGAAGCAGACGGTGCCCGCCGTGGCGGCCGGGCGGACCGTGACGCAGGCCGTTCAGCTGGGTGACATCGACCGGGGGCGGCTGCGGATCGCCAAGGTCAGGCGGGTCCCCTCGGCCGAGGCGCCGGCCGCGACGGGCCGCTGTCCGGCTTCCGGGGTCCGCGTCACGGCCGACGACGGCGACGCCGCGATGGGGCTGCGCGTCGTGGGGCTCCATCTGGTGAACTGCGGGACGCGCCCGTACGCCGTCAACGGTTACCCGCTCCTCGGGCCGCTGGACGAGGAGCGGAAGCCGGTCTCCGGTGTGAGGGTCCTGCACGGCAGCGGCGGGATCGCCACCGTCACCGGCTTCGACACTCCGCCCCGGCCGGTGACCCTGAAGCCGGGCGAGGCCGCGTCCGCCCGACTGCTGTGGCGCAACACCACCGAGGCCGGCCTGCCGCCGGTGAACGCCCCATACGTCAGGGTCAGGGCCAAGGCCGGTGCCCAGCCCGTGATGGTCACACCGGAACTCGACCTCGGCACCACCGGAAAGCTCGGTGTCAGCCCGTGGCAGCAGGACTCGACGCGGTAGCGGGCGGGGCCGTGGGGGAACCGCTGCGCTGAACCGGTGCGGGTGCGCATGGGTGTGGCGTGCCTGCGGGGTTGTCAATGATATTCACCCGTTTGGGTGGGTTTTGCGGGATTCTTCGGGTGCGGGACGGTCGGTGGCTGGATAGTGGGGAAGCCGCCGGGTTCGGATTCCGGCGCGGTGCGGGAATGTCAGAGGTGATCGTTCCTGAATTCCCGCCGCACCATTCCGCAGGAAATGACCGAGAGCAAGGTGACAGGTCTATGCGCGCTGAGGCGACCAATCGAGTCAAGCTTATCTTCTCGCTGCTCGACGCCAATGGGAACGGCGTTCTGGATTCCGACGACTTCGAACTCATGGCGAGCCGTGTCATCGCTGCGGCGGCCGATTCCGACGACGCCGCGAAGGACGCGCTGGTGGCCGCTTTCCGGCGGTACTGGGCGACCCTGGCCACCGAGCTGGACGCCGACGGCGACGGCACGGTCAGCTTCGAGGAGTACGCGGCCTGCGTGCTGTCGCCGGAGCGGTTCGAGGGGACGATCAGCGCCTTCGCCGAGTCGCTGGCCGCGCTCGGGGACCCGGACGGCGACGGGCAGGTCGAGCGTCCCTTGTTCGTGGCGCTGATGACGGCGATCGGCTTCGAGCGGCCCAACATCGACGCACTCTTCGAGGCGTTCGAGCCGTCGGAATCGGACCGGATCGAGGTGGCGACCTGGGTTGTCGGTATCGAGGACTACTACCGCCCGGACAAGGCGGGTATTCCGGGTGACCATCTGGTGGGGAGCCCGGCGGTCTGAGTACGGACCCCGACGACGAAGGAGTCTGGTGAAGCCGGTCATCGGGCTTGCGGTCGGCCAGGGAACGGGTGCGGGGGTCGCTGCCGTCTTCGTGTGGGTCCTGGCCGGCTCGCCCGGATGTATTCGGTCGAGATCGAGGCGGTGCGTTCGCCGCGGATCATCCGCCATTCGTATTTCTCGCTGACGGGCTTTGAGCGGCATGAGAACCACTGCACGGAGAACGTCCGGGCCGGGACTCGGTCGATCCGGTGGCGACCGTGCGGGCCGCAGCGGTGATCGCGGAGCGGCACGCGGCTGCGCGGGCGCGGTGAGCCGGTGGAGCGGGCCCTCGCTTCGGCCTGCGGCTCGGGGGGTCGTACGGCCGGGGCGGGCCTGCCGAGTGTGGTCCGGCCGGTGTGTCAATGATTCCTTGACAGACTGGAGGCGTCAAGGAATCATTGACAGCATGACCGCTGCAACGCATCCGGCGACCGGCCGGAAGACCACTGCTTCCTTTGTGCTGCTGGGCCTGCTGGCACTGGCCATGGCCCTGGTCGCGCTGGTGATGGCCACCGCCGACCAGCTCGGCACCACCGCGCACATCGCCCTGTTCGGTGTGGACCTGGTGCTGGCCGTCTCGCTGGGCACGTTGCTCCACCTGCCCGGCGGGGAGCGGGCCGGGGTGCCGACCCTGGGCGACCGGCGGGAGGCCGCACGGCTGCGCCGGGACAACGAGGTGCTGGAGGCCCTGGAGCCGCTGCGCCCCCAGGCGCCCCAGGCGTCCGAGGCGTCGGACGGGACGGGCCGATGAGCGACGAGCAGCTGCTCGACCCGGCGGAGGACGTACGTATCCGCGAGGGGATCGCCCACGCCGTGCTGGGCGTGCCGGACGGCCTGGCGGAGTCCCTGGAGCGCGACCCCGCTGGGTTCCTGCGGCTGCTGGCCGCCTCCCGGGTCGGCGCGGAGGAGTCCAGCCGGCTGCTGCGGGAGGCCGTCCAGCAGGCCAGGGCCGCCGGGCACAGCTGGGACGCGGTGGGGCGGGTGCTCGGGGTGAGCCGGCAGGCGGCCCAGCAGCGGTTCGCGGCCAAGGACGGCCCGGGGGCGACCGCACCCGGTCTCGGGGGGCCCGAGCAGCGGGTGCTGACGCCGCTGACCGCGTTCAACGAGATGGCCGCGCTGGAGGCCGCCGGACGCGAGGGCTGGCAGCTGGTGCGCTATGGGCCGCTCTACCACGTGGTGGAGGCGTCCGACCGGCGCTGGGAGTACCGCAGGGTGCCGATGGCGTTCGGGCCCCGGCACCGGCGGATGGAGGCCGAGGGCTGGACGCCGGTCGGAGCCGGGGTCTTCCCCTGGCGGTACTACAAGCGCCCGCTGGACGACGCCGCCGACGACCAGGCCCGCTGAGCCGGACCGCTGGGCCTGGCCGTTGCGCCGGGCCGCTGAGCCGGGTCCGCCTAGCCGGTCGGCCGACGGGTGAGGACCACGATCGCCAGGTCGTCCTGTCGACGGCCGCCGGTCCAGTCGGCCACGTCGTCCACCAGTAGGTCGGTCAGCTCGTCGGGCCGGTGGCGCAGGCCCGCGGCCAGGCCGCTCCGGGGGTCGTAGAAGGTGCCCTGCCCGTCGCGCGCCTCGGTGACCCCGTCGGTCACCATCACCAGCGAGGCGCCGCAGGGGAACGGGAAGGAGGCGGCGCGGGCCTCCCCGTCGCCGCCGCCCAGCCCCAGGCCCAGCGGCGGACCGGCCGCGAGCGACTCCAGGCAGGTCACGGACGCGTCCCGCACCAGGTAGGGCGGCGGGTGGCCCCGGCTCAGCAGGTTCACCGTGCCACTCGCCGGGACGACCTCCGCGAGCAGCGCCGTGGTGAAGCGCTCGAAGGCGGCGGGTCGCCCGCCGCCGCTCTCGGCCGCCCGGTCCAGGGCCCGGTCCAGCCGCCGCGCCAGGTCCTCCAGGGTCGGCGCCTCCTCGGCGGCCTCCCGGAAGGCGCCGACGACCACCGAGACGGTGGAGATCGCCTGAAGCCCCTTGCCGCAGACGTCACCGAGCATCGCGCGGACGCCGAACGGCGTGTCCTGCACCGCGTACAGATCCCCGCCCACGGCGGCCTGCGCCTGCGCGGCCTCGTACCGTACGGCGACGTCCAGCGGGCCGACCCGGGGCGGCGCGGCGGGCAGCACCGCGCGCTGCGCCGCCTCCGCGATCCGGCTGGTGACCGCGAGGCGGCGGTCCTGCCGGGCCATGGCCGCGTTGAGGCCCAGCGCGATGGCGCTGATCACCAGGACGTCGGCCAGGTCGACCAGCAGCGCGGACAGCGGCCGGGCGGTCAGCAGGTCGGTGACCAGCGAGACGGCGCAGGTGAACACGGCCACCAGGGCGGCGCCCCGGAAGGAGAGCACCAGCGCGGCGGCGAGCGGTGCGGCGGTCAGCAGCGGCAGCCCGGCGTACGGCTCGGGTGCGAGGACGTCCGCCGCCGAGCCGGCCAGCACCAGCAGCACCGGTATCGCTCTGACGGCCTCCGCCGCGCCGACACGGATGCGTTCCACGGTCACTTCCCGGTACGGGGGCTCGGGAAGTGGGGGAGTGCCCGTGTGGACCGGTTCGAAACCGGGCCGCCGCTCAGCCGTCGGTGCCGTCGGACCCAGCGCCGTCGGGCCCGGCCTCGTCGGACCCAGCGCCGTCAGCGCCGTCGTCGGCCCCGGTGGGGCGCGGGGAGAGCCCGTACAGCAGGGTGAGCAGGGTGACCGGCACCGCGTCGGGGCCGGAGCTGTCCCCCTCCGCCTGGAGCTTGTCCAGCACATCGGCCAGCCGCCTCCGCAGCCGGACCAGCCGGTCGGGGTCGAGCCACACGGTGAAGTGCCCGAAGAGCCCCGTCGGCCCGGCGGAGCCGTCCTGCGGCGCGGCGAAGTCGATCCGGCCGTCCAGGAAGTTGCCCCGGAAGTCGCCGCGTACCCGGTCGATCGCGGCGAGCAGGGCGTCCAGCGCCTCGGAGCGCTCGGCGGAGGTGGCCGAGAAGAGGTCCCGGGAGAGGCGCAGCGAGCGCTGGGCGGCCGTGTACCGGCTCTCCACGATGCCGGAGACCAGCCGGGTGCCCGCGACGGTGATCAGCTTGGCCTTCTCCAACTGCTTGACGTGCCGGTAGAGCTTGGTCTGCGGCTCGTGCAGCGCGGCGGCGATCTCCTTGACGGTGAGCGGCTGCGAGCCGCGTGCCATCAGGGCGTCGAGGATGGCCAGCCGCAGCGGGTCGGCCAGCGCCTTCAGGGTGGCGACATCGTCGACCTGGCGTTCCTGGGCTTGCTCCAACACGGACCCATTGACGCACAGCGTCAACGTTCGCGCAATCAATGGCGATCACGCGGCCATTGCCGCCTCGGTGAATCCCGTGGATCGGGACCGGCGTCCGCCGCGCGCTCCGGGGATCGGCCCTGCTCCGCCCGTACGCCCGGACGCCGGCCGCCGCACCGGTCGGCGGGCCCGGTCTCGGATGTCGGACGCGCGGCCGTTATGATCCGGCGTCAGGTGCGTGTGCCGTGGACCCGCCGGACCAGCAGCGGGCGGCACGGGCCGAGCGCACGGGAAAGGACAGCCGTGCCCACTGTCGAACTCACCGCAGGAGTCGTCGAGTACGAGGACACCGGGGGCGACGGCCCGGTGGTGGTGCTGCTGCACGGGCTGGGGATGGACGAGTCCTACTATCGGGCGGTCGTCCCCGCGCTGCGGGCCGCCCACCGGGTGGTCGTGCCGGTACTGCCGCTCGGCGGCCACCGGGTCCCGATGAAGCCGGACGCCGATCTGTCGCCGCGCGGCATCGGCCGGCTCCAGGCGGAGTTCCTGGACCGGCTGGACCTGCGGGGCGTCACCCTGGTCGGCAGCGACTCGGGCCTGTTCCAGTTCGCCGCCGCGCTGCGGCCCGAGCGGATCGCCCGGCTGGTGATCTCCTCCTGCGAGGCGTTCGAGAACTTCCCCCCCGGGCTGCCCGGGGCCGCCGTCTCGCTGGCCGGGCGGCTGCCGGGCGGCCTGTCGCTGGTCGCCCAGGCGTTCCGGGTGCGCGCGCTGCGGCGGCAGCCGACCGCGCTCGGCCGGATGTCCAAGCGGCCGGTCCCGGACGAGGTGCTCGACCGCTGGTTCCACGGCCTGACGACCAGCCGGGAGATCCGGCGCGACCTCACCCGCTATCTGCGCTCGGCCCGCCGGGGCGACATGCTCGCCGCCGCCGAGGGCCTGCGCTCCTTCGACCGGCCCACGCTGGTGCTCTGGGCGGTGGAGGACCGGGTGATGCCGCCGGAGCACGGGCGGCGGTTCGCCGAGCTGCTGCCGGACGCGCGGCTGGTGGAGGTCGAGGACAGCTGGACGTTCATCCCGGAGGACCGGCCGGACGAGTTCTCCCGGGCCGTCGCGGACTTCGTACGCGAGACCGGCTGAGCGGACGCGTCGGCTCAGGAGCCGGCCGAGTCGCCGTCCTCCAGCCGGAAGCCCACCTTGACGCCGACCTGGTAGTGCACGATCGAGCCCTCCTCGATGTGCCCGCGCACCTGCACCACCTCGAACCAGTCCAGATGGCGCAGCGTCTCGGCGGCCCGGCTGACGGCGTTGCCGATGGCGGCGTCCAGGCCCTCGTGCGAGGAGCCGACGATCTCGGTCACCCGGTAGGTGTGGTTGGACATGGCGGTCTCCCTGGGGCTCGGGCGGCGGGGTGCGGCCCGTCCACCGTGGCCCACCGGGGCGGCGTCCGCGAGGCAGGTGGGCCGGCCGGGCGGTGGCCGCCGGCGGCGGGTTTCGGCGCCGCCCGGCTGGGCACCGGTTGCGGCCGGGACGCCGAGCATCGAGAGGAACGCAACATGCGCATCGGGATCATCGGAGCCGGCCACATCGGTGCCACGCTGGCCCGGCAGTTCAGCCGGATCGGCCATGACGTGGTGATCAGCAACTCACGCGACCCGGAGACGCTGCGCGGCCTGGTGGAGGAGCTGGACGGCAAGGTCCGCGCGGTCACCCCGGCGGAGGCCGTCGCCTTCGGCGAGGTCGTGGTGGTGTCCATCCCGTACGGCCGCTACCGGGAGCTGCCGACCGAGGGGTTGCAGGGCAAGGTCGTCATCGACACCTGCAACTACTACCCGGAGCGCGACGGGCGCGACCCCGACCTGGACTCGGACGCCACCACCTCGAGCGAGAAGATCCGCGACCACCTCGGCGGCGCCGACCTGGTCAAGGCGTTCAACTCCATCTACTGGGAGAACCTGCGCGACCGGAGCCGCCCCAAGGGCGACCCCGAGCGGCTGGCCATCCCGATCTCCGGGTCGGACGAGGAGGCCAAGGCCGTGGTGGCCGGGCTGATCCGGGACATCGGCTTCGACCCGGTGGACGCCGGGTACCTCGGTCCGGGCGGCCGCAAGCACCAGCCGGGCGCCAAGGTGTACGCCGCCGAGCTGACGGCGGACGAGCTGAGCGCGCTGCTGCGCACCGGCTGACCGGGGCGGTCGGCCCGGTCAGCCGGGCTTCAGCGGGTCGTGCCCGATGCTCATCAGCCGATGCCGCCAGCCCGGGTCGCCCGCCTTGGGGTCCAGCTCCACGGAGCGCTTGGCCCTGACCTCCGCCACCACCCGCCGCATCACCGCCGCGTCCTCGTCGGTGAGGTCGGTGCGGCGCTTGCCCAGCACCGCCAGCACCCGGCGCCCGGTGAGGGGCCCGGCCTGGTCCGGAAGGCCCTCGGCGTCCTCGCCCGCGTCCCGGGTGCGCAGCCACTCCTCCAGCTGGCGGGAGGTCATGTTCACGACGGTGTGGAAGTCCGTCCACAGCTGCTGCGACACCTCCGCTGCCATGGCGTCTCTCCTGTCCGTTCGATTCCGCTCGGTGCCCAGGACGCCTGCCCGACCGCCGGGCCGCCAACCCGGACGGCCGCCGGGGGGACGGCCGGTCAGCCCGGCAGCGGTCGGGCGAGCTGGGCCGCCAGCAGGGTGGGCGCCTCGGCCAGCGAGGGGCCGTACCAGGTCAGATGGCGGCCGCTGAGCAGTGCGGCGGGCACCCCGGGGAACGCCTCCGGGCCGTCCTCGGCGGTGAACCGGTACGGCTCGTCCGGCAGCACCACCAGTTGCGGCCGGGCGGCCAGCAGCTCGGGCAGCGGGATGCGGGGGTAGCGGTCGGGGTGGTCCGCGTACAGCTGGCGGACGCCCAGGCGGCGCAGCAGGTCGCCGGCGAAGGTGTCGCGGCCCAGCACCATCCAGGGGCGCCGCCAGATCGGCACCACCGCGCTGCGGGTCGCGGCGGGCTCCGCCACCGGCTGCCAGGCCGCCGCCGCCCGGTCCAGCCAGTCGGGCCGGGCCAGCCCGCAGCCGCCGGTGAGCAGCCGGTCCAGTGAGCCGAGCGCCTGGTCCAGGTCGCGGACCACGGTCACCCAGACCGGGACGCCGGCCGCCCGCAGCGCGTCCAGGTCGACGGCCCGGTTCTCCTCCTCGTTGGCGATCACCAGGTCGGGGGCCAGTGCGGCGATCCGGGCGGTGTCGGGGTTCTTGGTGCCGCCGATCCGGACCACCGCGAGGTCCGCCGGGTGGCTGCACCAGTCGGTCGCGCCGACCAGCAACTCCGGGGCGGTGGCGGCGACCGCCTCGGTGAGCGAGGGCACCAGCGACACCACCCGGCGCACCGGCCGCCGGGGTGCCACCGGCAGCCCCAGGTCGTCCTGGTCGGCGGGCGGCTGGGCGGCGTGGGAAGCAACGGAGGTCGGCACCGTACGAGCATGCACCGGGCCGGGCCGTGGCGGTGATTCCGGTCACGCGGTCGGCGGCCGGGAGCCGTCTCCCGGCGGGTGGCGGCGTTCGCCCGTTCGCGTGCCGACCGGCGGATCGCTCCCTGCGGCGGGGGAGTCTTCTGTACGCTGCACGCTCAGTACGGGATGCGGGCCGACGCGGGCACCACCCGGCGGGAGACACCGGCCCGGCCGTCCCGTACGACATCAGAAGGAGCACGACCATGGCTGCCGTCACCGCAGAGACCTCCACCTGCCGACTCTGCCCGCCCGGCGGGGGCACGGTGGTGGCCCGGTACCCCGGTGACGCGCCCGCCGCCAAGGCGTCGGCCCGCGCCCACCAGGAGGCGCAGGCCAGCGGCGTGCCGCACCACGACCACTACGACCCGGCGCTGGACGCCTTCGTGGTCGTCCGCCATGACTCCCTGGCGGCCCCCGGCGCGGCCGAGATCCCCGGGCAGGCCGGCGATCCCACGGCCGAGCTCGGCTGAGCAGCGGCTGTCACCGGGTGGGGGCGGATCAGGTGCCGCCCCCACCCCGGCGTTCAGCGGCCGAACGAGGCGGGCAGCCCGGTGACGTTGCCGTTGCCCTGGAAGGCGCCGACCGTGCCGGAGTGGCCGGTCGCGGCGGAGGTGTTGTTCTGGTTGGCCCCGGCCGAGCCGGTGGCCGCCTGCTGCGAGCCGTTGGCGTTGCCGTGGACGGGCCCGATGACATTGCCGGAGCCGGAGCTGCCCACCACGCCGCCGTTGGAGGTCAGGTCGGCGATGGAGGTGCTCTCGGCCTGGGCGGTGCCCGCCCCGACGACGGTGCAGGCGGCGAGGACGGCGAGGGCGGCGAGGACACGGAAGCGGGACACACGGTCTCCCAGGGACGGTGACGGGGGAACTCCGGCGGTCCGGGGTGGCCGCCCCGGGGCCCGCCGCTGCTGGCGTCGCAGGGACAGCTTTCAGCAACTCGGCGTCACCGTGGGCCGATCGGCGGCGGATTCGCCCGATCGCGTCATCGGCGCGGAATAAACCTCGCCACGCCGGGCAGTCCCGGGGCGCCGCCCGGGGCACGGGTGGTCGGAGCACGATATGTGCATTCGGGCCGGTGATCGGGCAAGGTGGGGGAAACGATCACAACCGGCGAGCGCGAGACCAGCCAGGCCCGCCCCCGGGGGCGGTGAGGAGCGGGCAGGTGCCGGAGGCGGCAGACCCGGGCGACCGGGGGCGGAACCGGCCGACGGGCGGCACGGGGCGGACAGGCGGCGGGGCCGGGTACCAGGGGCCCGGGGAGCGCGGCGGCCCGCAGCGGCGCGGCGCGTACGGGAAACGCGGCGAGCCCGAGAGGTACGGCGAGCCCCAGAAGCCCGACGCGTACGAGAAGCCCGACGCGTACGAGAAGCCCGACGCGTACGAGAAGCCCGACACGTACGAGAAGCACGGCGACGAGAAGCCGGACGAGTACGCGGAGTACGTGGAGCCCGAGGAGTACGCCGAGTCGGAGGGACCCGGCGAGCGCGAGGGACACGACCGCCCCGCCGACGCGCCGCCCACGGCGGGCCTGCTCGGCCCCGCCGACGAGGCGCTGCTCAGCGGCGACGACTGGCGCACCGTCGGCTACACCCCGCCGACCGGCATACCCGTGCACGCGCTGCGGGTCGGCGCCCCCGGCGCCGCCCCCTGGCCGGACCGGATGCGCACCCTGCTGCGCACCCCCATGTCCGAACGGCCGGTCTTCGAACGCACCCGGCGCGAGGGACGCGGCGAACCCGGCATCCGCAACGTCCCCCGCATCCTCGACCTGACCCTGCGCATCGGTGAACTGCTGCTCGCCAGCGGCGAGAGCGCCGAGGACGTCGAGGCGGCGATGCTCGGCGTGGCGCACGCCTGCGGCCTGGACCGCTGCGAGCCCCAGGTCACCTTCATCATGATCTCCATCTCCTACCAGCCGTCGCTGGTGGACGCCCCGATCACCGCCGACCGCACGGTCCGCCGCCGCGCCTCCGACTACACCCGGCTGGCCGCCGTCTACCGGCTGGTCGCGGACATCACCGCCGAGCGGGCCGGCGTCAACGACGCCTACCGCCGGCTCGCGGAGATCCGCCGCAATCGCCACCCCTACCCCGGCTGGCTGCTGTCGCTCTGCGCCGGAGTGCTGGCCGGAGCCGCCTCCTTCCTGGTCGGCGGGCAACTGGACGCCAGGGCGTGGCTGGCCTTCGCCACCGCCTTCGTCGCGGCCGTGCTCGGCGACCGGCTGGCCTGGCTGATCGCCAGCCGGGGGCTGCCGGAGTTCTACCAGTTCGTGGTGGCCGCCATGCCCGCCGCCGCCACCGGCGTCGTACTGGTCCTGGCCGCGCCGGGCGTCGGGCTGCGCGGCTCCGTGGTGATCACCGGTGGGCTGTTCGCGCTGCTCCCCGGCCGGGCGCTGGTCTCCGCCGTACAGGACGGCCTCACCGGCTTCTACATCACCGCCGCCGCCCGGCTGCTGGAAGTGCTCTACCTGGTCACCGGCATCATCGTCGGCGTGCTGCTGGTGCTGTACGCGGGCGTCCGGTTCGGCGCCCAGCTGCGGCCCGAGCAGAGCCTGCTCAAGCACAGCTTCCCCGCCCTGCAACTGGCCGCCGCGATGCTGCTCACCCTGGCCTTCGCGGTGATGCTGCAGAGCCACCGCCGCACCCTGCTGCTGGTCACCCTGAACGGCGGCGTCGGCTGGGCGGTGTACGGCGCGCTGACCACCGACGTCGGCGCCTCCCCGGTCGTCGCCACCGGGGTCGCCGCCGGGATCGTCGGCCTCTTCGGCCAGCTCGCCTCCCGCTACCGCTACGCCTCCGCGCTGCCGTACGTCACCGCCGCGCTCGGGCCGCTGCTGCCCGGCTCCGCCGTCTACCGGGGGATGCTCTCGCTGGCCCAGGGAGACGCGGCCGACGGCATCCTCGGGGTCAGCCGGGCGGCCGCGCTGGCGCTGGCGCTGGCGGTCGGGGTGAACCTCGGCGGCGAGATCGCCCGGCTGTTCATGCGGCTGCCGGGCGGGGTCGCGGTGACGGCCGGGCAGCGGCCCGCCGCCAAGCGCACCCGTGGCTTCTGAGGGACGCGGTATGTCGTGGCACGGCCTGGGGGACGTCTACCGGCAGCAGATCGTGGGACCGGGCAAGCAGCCGCTGTTCCTGCTGCTGGTGGGGTTCATCGGCGCCTTCCTGTTCATCCGGTTCAGCGTTCGGATGATCCGGCGGGGGGTGCGCTGGTGGCCCGGCAACATCACCCCGGGCGGGCTGCACATCCACCACGCCGTCTTCGGGCTGGGCTTCCTGCTGGCGGGCGGCTTCGGCGCCTTCGCCGGGGGCGGGGCCGGGCCGGGGCGGAGCGTCTTCGGGCTGCTCTTCGGCATCGGCTGCGGGCTGGTGCTGGACGAGTTCGCGCTGATCCTGCACCTGGAGGACGTGTACTGGAGCGAGCAGGGCCGCAAGTCGGTGGACGCGGTGATCATCGGCATCCTGGTCACCGGGCTGCTGCTCACCGGGTACGCCCCGCTGGGCCTGGTGCCGGGGGAGCGGACCCACTGGGGACTGCTCGGGGTGCTCGCCGTCAATGTGCTGCTGTCGCTGGTCACGCTGCTGAAGGGCAAGCTGTGGACGGGGCTGCTGGGGATCATGGTCCCCGGCCTGTCCTGGGTCGGCGCCGCCCGGCTGGCCCGGCCGCACAGCCCCTGGGCCCGCTGGCGCTACCGCCGTCGGCCCCGGCGGATGGCCCGAGCCGTACGGCGCGAGCGGCGGCTGCACCGGCGGGCGGACCGGGCCCGTACCTGGCTGTTCGACCTGATCGCCGGCGCCCCCGACAAGCTGGCCCCGCACCACACCGCCACCCGGCGGGTGGCCGAGCGGATGGCGGCCCGGATGACCGCCCACCTGGACGCCCATGAGGCCCGCCGGCTGGCCCGGCTCGCGGCCCGGCGCTCCGACCGGACGCCCGGCCCGCAGCCGCCGCGTACGGTGGGCACCGCCCGCCGCGACCGCTCCGCCGCCCGCCGCCGCGCGGTCACCGCGGGCCGCCCCCGGACCACCGCCCTGCCCCGCCGCCCCGGCCCCCGGCCGGCCCGGCACCGGCTGCGGCCGGGCCGCTGAGCTTGGCGCTTCGGCGCTTGGCGGTGGGGCGTGGTTGGCGTGGCGGGGATGCGTGCGTGGTGGGGTGGTTGTTCGCGCGGTTCCTCGCGCCCCTGGGTGGTGCGTGGCTGGTGCCCGGGACGGCGTCGAGGGCCGGTGCCCGGAGGGGTGAGCTCCGGGGACCGGCCCTCGTGGGACCGTTCGGCAAGAGGGTCGGCCGGCCTCAGTGGGCGTGGCCGGACTCCTTGAGGCGCTTGATCGAGTTCTCGATCTCCGCCTCCGCCTCGACCCGGCCGACCCAGTGGGCGCCCTCGACGGACTTGCCCGGCTCCAGGTCCTTGTAGACCTCGAAGAAGTGCTGGATCTCCAGGCGGTCGAACTCCGACACGTGGTGGACGTCCCGCAGGTGCTCCCAGCGGGGGTCCGACGCCGGGACGCAGAGCAGCTTGTCGTCGCCGCCAGCCTCGTCGGTCATCTTGAACATGCCGATGGCGCGGCACTTGATCAGGCAGCCCGGGAAGGTCGGCTCCTCCAGGATGACCAGCGCGTCCAGCGGGTCCCCGTCCTCACCGAGGGTGCCCTCGACGAAGCCGTAGTCGGCCGGGTAGCGGGTCGAGGTGAAGAGCATGCGGTCGAGGCGGAGACGGCCGGTCTCATGGTCCACCTCGTACTTGTTCCGCGAGCCCTTCGGGATCTCGATCGTGACGTCGAACTCCAACGCTCCTCCAAGATTCGGGACTGTCAGAATCAAGTGTCTCCTACGGTACGGAGTGCTCGGGAAAGGGGCCGGTCGGGTGGACAGGGCGGGGCAGTGGACCGATCGGATGGGCGCCGTCGGGCGGGCGGCGGGCAGCCGGGCGCTGCGGCTGGCGGAGGCGGGAGCCGACCGGCTGGTGGCCGCCTCCCCGGCGCGGACCGCGCTGGTGGCGGGCGTCGTCGGGCTGGTGCTCGCCGCGGGTTCCATCGCCGTGGCCGGGCCGTGGGAGGGCGGCCGGCGCACCGCCGAGACGGCCCGCGCCGCCGGTCCGCGCCGCACCCCGGCCCCGCACCCCACCGCGACCACCCCGCCCCGCCCGCCGGCCCCGGCGGTGCTGCGGGCAGCCGGGGGCGGCAGCGCCCCCGTCCCGACCCGTACCGGCCTGGAGCGCGCGCTGGCCGACGCCATGGCCGACCCGGCGCTGGGGAAGGTCACCGCCGCGATCACCGACGCGGCCACCGGGCGGCTGCTGTACGGGTCGGGCGAGACGGTGCCCGCCACCCCCGCCTCCACCACCAAGATCGGCACCACCATTGCGGCGCTCACCCTGCTGGGCCCCGACCACCGCCTCACCACCCGGGTCGTCCGGGAGGCCGGATCGGGCGAGGTGGTGCTGGTCGGCGGCGGCGACCCCACCCTCACCGCGCTGCCCCGGGCCAAGGGCGCCGACCCGGCCACCGCCCCCGCCTCGCTGCGCGAGCTGGCCGACCGCACCGCCGCCGCGCTCAAGGCCGCCGGGACCACCTCCATACGCGTCGGCTATGACACCTCCGCGTACTCGGGACCGGGCCGCAACGCCTACTACGACGGGGAGAACCTGGCCACCGTCACCGCCCTGACCACCGACGAGGGCCGGATCGACCCGCACGGCGCCGAGGCCGCCGCCCGCTACGCCGACCCGGCCGACCACGCCGCCCAGACCTTCGCCGGGCTGCTGCGCGACCACGGCCTCACCGTCACCGCCGTCCGCCCGGCCACCGCCCCCGCCGGCGCCGCCCAGCTGGCGCAGGTGCAGTCGCCCACCCTCGCCCGGCTGGTCGAGCGGCTGCTCACCGAATCCGACAACGACCTGGCCGAGGCGGTCGCCCGGCAGGCCGCCATCGCCGCGCACCGGCCCGCGAGCTTCGAGGGGGCCGCCGCCGCCGTCCGGGAGACCCTGGCCCGCGCCGGAGTCCCGCTCGGCGGCACCGAGCTGCACGACGGCAGCGGCCTGAGCCGCGACAACGCCATCCCCCCGGCGGTCCTCACCGAACTGCTGGCCCTCGCGGCCTCCGACGACCACCCCGAACTGCGGCCGGTGCTCAGCGGCCTGCCCGTCGCCGGGTTCACCGGCACCCTCCAGGACCGCTACACCGCGACCGGCTCGGACTCGGCCGCCGGGCTGGTCCGCGCCAAGACCGGCACCCTGAACGGCGTCAACACCCTGGCCGGCCTGGTCGTCGACCGCGACGGGCGGCTGCTCGCCTTCGCGCTGATGGCCGGCGGCGGCGCCGACGCCGGGACGGTACGCGCCGCGCTCGACCGGATCGCCGTACACGTCGCCGCATGCGGCTGCCGGTAGGGCCCGGCAGCACGTACGGTGAAGACATGACGAGCGCGAGTGCTGACATGATCGACTGGAACCTCGCGGTCGCGACGGCGACCCGGCTGGTGCGGCCCGGCCCGGAGATCACCCGCGGCGAGGCGCGCGAAGTGGTGGCGGAGCTGCGCCGGCAGGCCCGCCAGTCCGAGGAGCACGTCCGGGCGTTCACCGGGCTCACCGCGGCCGGTGGCAGCTCCCCGGTGCTGGTGGTGGACCGGCCGGGCTGGATCAAGGCCAATGTGGCGGGCTTCCGTACCGTCATCCAACCGCTGGTCGGCAAGTTGCAGGCCCGCCGCGAGGGCGTCCCCGGCGCGGCGGTGCTCGGCGCCGTCGGGGAGAAGGTCACCGGGGTGGAGGTCGGCGCGCTGCTGGCGTTCCTGTCCTCCCGGGTGCTCGGCCAGTACGAGACGTTCGCCCCCGCCGAGGCCCCGGACAGCCCCGCCGCGCTCTTCGAGGAGCCGCAGCGCTCCCCCGCCCGCACCACGGCGGGCCGGCTGCTGCTGGTCGCGCCCAACATCGTGCACGTGGAGCGGGAGCTCGACGTCGACCCGCACGACTTCCGGCTCTGGGTCTGCCTGCACGAGGAGACCCACCGCACGCAGTTCGCCGCGGTGCCGTGGCTGCGCGACCACGTCGAGTCGGAGATCCAGGCGTTCCTGGCCGAGACCGACGTCGACCCCGCCACCCTGCTGGAGCGGCTGGCGGATGCCGCGCGCGGCCTGGCCGGCGGCCTGCCCGGCTTCGGCGGCGACAAGGAGCACCCCGGGGAGCACCCCGGCGTCGGCGGTCTGCTGGAGGTCGTCCAGACCCCCGCCCAGCGGGAGATCCTCAACCGGCTGACGGCGGTGATGTCGCTGCTGGAGGGCCACGCCGACTTCGTGATGGACGGCGTCGGCCCGGCGGTCGTCCCGTCGGTCGCGGAGATCCGGGAGAAGTTCCAGCAGCGCCGCGCCAAGGGCGCCGGCCGGCTCGATGTGCTGCTGCGCCGGCTGCTGGGGCTGGACGCCAAGCTCCGGCAGTACCAGGACGGCGCCGCCTTCGTCCGGGCGGCCGTCGACCGGGTCGGCATGGACGGCTTCAACCGGGTGTGGACGTCGCCCAACACCCTGCCCACCAGGGACGAGATCCACGACCCGGCCGCCTGGGTGGCGCGCATGCACGGCTGAGCCCGCCGTGTCGTCGACGCGGCGGCTGATGACCTGCTACGACCGGGCAGGACCACCCGGGTTAACGGTTCTGCCCGGCGGACCGTTTCTCCATTCACCCGTCCGTGGGACCGTTGTCGTACCGGTGGCGCGGGCGGCCCGGCAGGCGCCGCACTTCTGCGACCATCAGAGCCAGGCGGGGCACCCCCACCCCGGCCACGCGCCGCGCGCGCCATCGGCCCGGCCCGCCGCATCCGCCCCGCATGGAAGGGCGCCCCCGACACCGGCCCGCATCGGACCGCGCGGGAGGGCACCGCCCGACCCGACCGAAGGAGGAGCCCGCCGTGGGTCCGCATCCCGCCGTCGCAGCGATACGCCTGGCAGTCCGCCGTACCCTCACCGAGCTGGCCGCCCACGCGGCGACCGGCAGCACCTTCGCCGCACCGCCCCCCACCCCGCCGCGCCAGGTCTCCGCCGACCCCACCCGGCTGCCCCGCGCCCAGGCCCCCGCCGGCGCCCCCCTGGTCCTCGTCGCCTGCAGCGGCGGCGCCGACTCCATGGCCCTGGCCGTCGCCACCGCCTTCGAAGCCCCCAAACTCGGCCTGCGGGCCGGTGCCGTCACCGTCGACCACGGCTTGCAGCCCGGCTCCGCCGACCGCGCCCAGGAGGTCGCCGACCGGCTGCGCGGCCTCGGCCTGGACCCGGTCGAGGCCGTCACCGTCGACGTCGGCCACCACGGCGGCCCGGAGGCCGCCGCCCGTACCGCCCGCTACGCCGCCATGGACGACGCCGCCACCCGCCATGACGCGCTCGCCGTGCTGCTCGGCCACACCCGCGACGACCAGGCCGAGACCGTGCTGCTCGGCCTCGCCCGTGGCTCCGGCGCCCGCTCGCTGGCCGGGATGCCGCCCCGGGCCGGCCGCTACCGCCGCCCGCTGCTGGAGGTCGGCCGCGCCGCCACCCGGCAGGCGTGCGTCGCCCAGGGGGTCACCGTCTGGGACGACCCGCACAACACCGACCCCGCGTTCACCCGCTCCCGGGTCCGCCACGAGGTGCTGCCGGTGCTGGAGAAGCACCTCGGCGGCGGTGTGGTGGAGGCCCTCGCCCGCACCGCCCGCCTCTTCCGCGACGACGCCGACGCCCTGGACAGCTGGGCCGCCGAGGCCGAGCAGGAGATGCGCGCCGCCACCGACCCGGAGGGCTCACTGGACGCCGACGGGCTGGCCGCGCTGCCCCCCGCCGTACGCCGCCGGGTGCTGCGCCGCGCCGCCGTCCGGGCGGGCAGCCCGCCCGGTGACCTCTTCGCCCGGCACCTGGAGGCGATCGAGCAGCTGGTCACCGGCTGGCGGGGTCAGGGACCGCTGCACCTGCCCGGGGGCGTCGAGGCCCGGCGCAGGTGTGGCAGGCTGTTGTTCCGGACCCAGACCCCGAACGCTTGAGGAAGTACCGCGCGGTGGACGACAAGGACATGGGCACCGATCTCGCCAAGGTGCTGATCACCAAGGACGAGATCGACGCCAAGCTCGCCGAGCTTGCCGGCCGGATCGACCAGGAGTACGCGGGCCGGGACCTGCTGATCGTGGGCGTCCTCAAGGGAGCCGTGATGGTCATGGCGGACCTCGCCAGGGCCCTGCACAGCCCGATCACCATGGACTGGATGGCGGTGTCCTCGTACGGCATGGGCACCCGGTCCTCCGGTGTGGTGCGCATCCTGAAGGACCTGGACACCGACATCGCCGGCCGCGATGTGCTGATCGTCGAGGACATCATCGACTCCGGTCTGACGCTCTCCTGGCTGATCGGCAACCTGGGCTCGCGCAATCCGGCGTCCCTGGAGGTCTGCACCCTGCTGCGCAAGCCGGACGCGGCCAAGGTGGAGATCGACGTCAAGTACGTCGGCTTCGACATCCCCAATGAGTTCGTGGTCGGTTACGGCCTGGACTACTCCGAGAAGTACCGGAATCTGCCGTTCGTCGGCACCCTCGCCCCCCACGTCTACGGAGGCTGAGACCGACTCCACTCGCGCGGTGGGGAACAGTGGACCGTTTCCCCCCGTTGCCAGGGGGGCAGGACGCCCGAAAAGGCGGGGCCTCCGGCGGTCCGCATCCGTCCCGGAGGTGGGCGCCTGCGGTACCGTCCAATAAACCGTTCTTCATACCTGGGGAGCGGTGACCGCGTGAGGTCGAAGCACATACCGGATGCGCCGGCGGACGACAGACCCGTCCGGCGCCGTTGAGTGGCAGGAGGGACGGGGCGGCAACGCCCCGCATGGATGGACGTCAAACGATACTTCCGTGCGCCGATCATGTGGATCGTGCTGGCCGTCGTTGCCGTCGTTGTGCTGATGCAGGTCGTCTCGTCCTCGAACGGCTACAAGACGGTGGACACCGGCGAGGTCGTTGCGGCCATCGATGCCGGCAAGGTGCAGCAGGCGCAGATCACGACGGGTGACGAGAACACCGTCAAGATCCAGCTCAAGAACAACCAGAAGATCGACGGCAGCAGCAAGGTCAAGGCGTCGTACATCGGCGACCAGGGCGTGGCCATCGCCGACAAGCTTCAGGCGTCGCAGGAGGGCAACAAGCTGCCCGACGGCTACACCGTTTCGCCGACCAAGCAGAACGCCTTCCTCGGCATCCTGCTGTCGCTGCTGCCCTTCATCGTCATCGTGCTGGTCTTCCTGTTCCTGATGAACCAGATGCAGGGCGGCGGCTCGCGCGTCATGCAGTTCGGGAAGTCCAAGGCCAAGCTGATCACCAAGGACACCCCGAAGACGACCTTCTCCGATGTGGCGGGGGCCGACGAGGCGGTCGAGGAGCTCCACGAGATCAAGGAGTTCCTTCAGGAGCCGGCCAAGTTCCAGGCCGTCGGCGCCAAGATCCCCAAGGGTGTGCTGCTCTACGGGCCGCCCGGCACCGGCAAGACCCTGCTGGCCCGCGCCGTGGCCGGCGAGGCCGGGGTCCCGTTCTACTCGATCTCCGGTTCCGACTTCGTCGAGATGTTCGTCGGTGTCGGCGCCTCCCGGGTGCGCGACCTCTTCGAGCAGGCCAAGGCCAACGCCCCGGCCATCGTCTTCGTCGACGAGATCGACGCGGTCGGCCGGCACCGTGGCGCCGGCCTCGGCGGCGGCCACGACGAGCGCGAGCAGACCCTCAACCAGCTGCTGGTCGAGATGGACGGCTTCGACGTCAAGGGCGGCGTGATCCTGATCGCCGCCACCAACCGCCCCGACATCCTGGACCCGGCGCTGCTGCGTCCGGGCCGCTTCGACCGGCAGATCTCGGTCGAGCGCCCCGACCTCCAGGGCCGGCTGGAGATCCTCAAGGTCCACCAGAAGGGCAAGCCGATCGCCCCGGACGTCGACCTGATGGCCGTCGCCCGGCGCACCCCCGGCTTCACCGGTGCCGACCTCTCCAACGTCCTCAACGAGGCAGCGCTGCTGACCGCCCGCTCCGACAAGAAGCTGGTGGACAACTCCACGCTGGACGAGGCGATCGACCGCGTCGTGGCCGGACCGCAGAAGCGGACCCGGATCATGAGCGACAAGGAGAAGAAGATCACCGCGTACCACGAGGGCGGCCACGCCCTGGTCGCGGCGGCGTCGCCCAACAGCGACCCGGTGCACAAGATCACCATCCTGTCGCGCGGCCGGGCGCTGGGGTACACCATGGTCCTGCCCGACGAGGACAAGTACTCCACCACCCGCAACGAGATGCTCGACCAGCTCGCCTACATGCTCGGCGGGCGCGCGGCGGAGGAGCTGGTCTTCCACGACCCGACCACCGGCGCGGCCAACGACATCGAGAAGGCCACCGCCACGGCCAGGGCCATGGTCACCCAGTACGGCATGACCGAGCGGCTGGGTGCCATCAAGTTCGGCACCGCCGACTCCGAGCCGTTCCTGGGCCGTGAGATGGCCCACCAGCGCGACTACTCGGAAGAGGTCGCCGCGCTGGTGGACGAAGAGGTCAAGAAGCTGATCGAGACCGCGCACAACGAGGCGTGGGAGATCCTGGTCGAGAACCGCGACGTGCTCGACAACCTCGTGCTGGCCCTCCTGGAGAAGGAGACGCTGAACAAGGAGCAGATCGCCGAGATCTTCAAGCCGATCGTCAAGCGGCCGCCGCGCCCGGCGTGGACGGGCTCCACCCGTCGTACGCCGTCCACCCGGCCGCCGGTGCAGTCGCCCAAGGAGCTGGCTCTCACCAACGGCAGCCAGGGCGCCGGGCCGATCGGGGACAACCCCCCGGTCGACACGGTCAAGCTCCCGCCGATCGACGAGCCGCCGGCCGGCAGCTGACCGCCTCCGGCGGGCCGAGCAGCACCCGGAATGAATGCCGCACCCCCAGCGCTCTACGCTGGGGGTGCGGCATTTCGCGCATATGTGCTGACGAGCTGCTGCCCCGGCCTGTCCCGGTCTCCAGGAGAAGCGAGGAACGCATGACCGACCCGGTGACGCTCGACGGTGATGCCGCCATCGGGACGTTCGACCAGAAGCGGGCCGAGAACGCCATCCGCGAACTGCTGATCGCCGTCGGCGAGGACCCCGACCGCGAGGGCCTGCGGGACACGCCCGGCCGGGTGGCGCGGGCCTACCAGGAGATCTTCGCCGGTCTCTGGCAGCAGCCCGAGGACGTGCTGACCACCACCTTCGACCTGGGCCACGACGAAATGGTGCTGGTCAAGGACATCGAGGTCTACTCCACCTGCGAGCACCACCTGGTGCCGTTCCGGGGCGTCGCCCACGTCGGCTACATCCCGTCCGCCAGCGGCAAGATCACCGGGCTCTCCAAGCTGGCCCGACTGGTGGACGTCTACGCCCGCCGCCCGCAGGTCCAGGAGCGGCTGACCACCCAGGTCGCCGACGCGCTGATGAACATCCTGGAGCCGCGCGGCGTGATCGTGGTCTTCGAGTGCGAGCACATGTGCATGTCGATGCGCGGCATCCGCAAGCCCGGCGCCAAGACCCTCACCTCCGCCGTCCGCGGCCAACTGCGTGATCCGGCCACTCGCGCCGAGGCGATGAGCCTCATCATAGGGAGATAGTCGGGTATACGGAGGAGGGACGAGACCACCGCGTCCCGCCTCCGGCACACCCCGATCGGGAACCGCCGCCGACAGCCGTGCGTCACAGCCCACGGACAGCGGGTGGCGGGGAACCGAGGGGGGACCCCCCGCCGGATTACGGGACTGGGCGCAGAGGGGGTAGTCATGAGGAAGCATCAGCTCTCATACTTCAGGGTTACGGGTACGTCACTATCCGCCCCTACGCTGAAGAGTCATGAGCGTACCCGTGTCCACTGAGCCGCCCGAGGAGCAGGGCCACCGCTCCGGTCTCCAGGCGCTTCGCGAGCAGGCAGCCGCAGCGCCCCGCCCCTGGGTGCCCGCCGCCGTCGGATACGCCGCGCTGCTGATCGGCCTGCTGGACATCGTCGGCGCGGTCTTCCCCCGGTTCCGGCACACCCGGATGCATGAACTGGCCGGCCTGATGCCCGGCGGCGTCACCACCCTGGCCACCGCCGGATCGCTGATGATCGGCGTGCTGCTGGTGCTGCTGGCGCACGCCCTGCGGCGGCGCAAGCGACGCGCCTGGCGGGCGGTGGTGGTGCTGCTGCCGGTCAGCGCGGCGCTGCACCTGATGCGCTGGCACGCCGTGGGACCGGCCGTGATCTCGCTGGTGCTGCTGGTCGTGATGCTCGCCCACCGCCGGGAGTTCTACGCCCAGGCCGACCCGCGCACCCGCTGGCGCGCCCTGGCCAACTTCGTCGGCCTCGGCGGCCTCAGCATGCTGCTCGGCCTGGTCATCGTGAGCGTCCACCCGAGGGCCGAGATCGGCAGCCCCGGGATCGGCGCCCGGCTGGAGCAGGTCGTCTACGGCCTGCTCGGTTTCGACGGACCGATCCGCTACGCCTATGACCGCACCTCCGACCTGGTCGGCTACTCGCTGGCCGGGCTGGGACTGCTCACCGCGCTCACCACCGCGTACCTGGCACTGCGCCCCTCCGAGCCGGTGGCCGTCCTCAGCCAGCAGGACGAGGAGCGGCTGCGCGGACTGCTGCGCCGGCACGGCCAGCGCGACTCGCTCGGCTACTTCGCGCTGCGGCGGGACAAGAGCGTCCTCTTCTCGCACAGCGGCAAGGCCGCCATCTCCTACCGGGTGGTCTCCGGAGTGATGCTCGCCTCCGGCGACCCGGTCGGGGACGTCGAGGCCTGGCCGGGCGCCATCAAGCTGTTCATGGCCGAGGCCCGCGCCCACGCCTGGGTGCCCGCCGTGATGGGGTGCAGCGAGGTCGGCGGCGAGGTGTGGACCCGCGAGGCCGGGTTGGACGCGCTGGAGCTGGGCGACGAGGCCATCGTGCGCACCGACGCCTTCTCGCTCTCCGGCCGCGCCATGCGCAACGTCCGGCAGATGGTCAAGCGCATCGAGCGCAACGGGTACTCCTGCCAGGTGCGCCGGGTCGCCGACCTGACCGCCGAGGAGCGCGACCGGATCACCGTGGCCGCCGCCCGCTGGCGCGGCACCGACACCGAGCGCGGCTTCTCCATGGCACTGGGCCGCTTCGGGGACCCGGGGGACGACGACTGCGTGGTGGTCACCGCGCACCGGCCCGCCGACCCCGACGAGACGGCCGACCCGGTGCTGGGCGACCTCAAGGCGGTGCTGCACTTCGTCCCCTGGGGGCCGGACGGCATCTCGCTGGAGCTGATGCGCCGCGACCGGGCCGCCGACCCCGGGCTCAACGAACTGCTGATCGTGGCCGCGCTCCAGGCCGCGCCCGGACTGGGCGTGACCCGGGTGTCGCTGAACTTCGCGATGTTCCGCTCCGCGCTGGCCCGGGGCGAGCGGCTGGGCGCCGGGCCGGTGCTGCGCGCCTGGCGCGGGCTGCTGGTCTTCCTCTCCCGCTGGTTCCAGATCGAGTCGCTGTACAAGTTCAACGCCAAGTTCCAGCCGGACTGGGAGCCCCGCTTCCTGGTCTACCCGACCGCCCGCGACCTGCCCAGGATCGGCTTCGCCGCGATGCAGGCCGAGGCGTTCATCACCGTGGGCATGCCGAGGTTCGGCCGCCGGAGGCAGCGGGCCGGTACGACGGGCGGGTCCGGGCGCGCCGAGCTGGCGGCCTGACGGTCCGGGCCCGGGGCGCCCGGACCGGGGCGGCGGGGCCGATAATGGTCCGCATGAGCACTCCCGCCGTCCCGGCCCTGCCCGGCCTGGCCCCGCTGGGCCGCTGCGCCGTGATGGGTGTCGTCAACGTCACTCCGGATTCCTTCTCCGACGGCGGCCGCTGGCTGGACCCGGCCGCCGCCGTCCGCCATGGGCTCGACCTGGTCGCCCAGGGCGCCGACCTGGTCGACGTCGGCGGCGAGTCCACCCGCCCGGGTGCGGCCCGGGTCACCGAGGCGGAGGAGCTGCGCCGGGTGGTCCCGGTGGTCCGGGAGCTGGCGGCGGCCGGCGCGGTGGTCAGCGTCGACACCATGCGGGCGGCCGTCGCGGAGCAGGCGGTGGCGGCCGGGGCCCGCGTCCTCAACGACGTCTCCGGCGGGCTGGCCGACCCCGACATGGTCCGGGTGGCGGCGGCGGCCGGGGTGCCCTTCGTGGTGATGCACTGGCGCGGCCACTCCGCCGACATGAACCGGCTGGCCGTCTACCAGGACGTGGTCACCGAGGTGGCCAAGGAGCTGGAAGCACGGCTGGAGGCCGTGGTGGCGGCGGGCGTGCGGCCCGAGCAGGTGATCCTCGACCCCGGCCTGGGCTTCGCCAAGCAGGCCGCGCACGACTGGTCGCTGCTGGGCAACCTGGACGCCCTGACCCGGCTCGGCCGCCCGCTGCTGGTCGCGGCCTCCCGCAAGCGGTTCCTGGGCGCGCTGCTGTCCGACCCGGCCACCGGCGAGCCGCGCCCGGCCCGGGAGCGGGACGACGCGACCGCCGCCGTCTCGGCGCTCGCCGCTCGGGCCGGCGCCTGGGCGGTGCGGGTGCACGACGTACGGGCCACCGCCGACGCCGTCCGGGTGGTCGCCGCCTGGCAGCGGGCCGCCGCGTGACCCCGGTGGACCCGGTCGCGGACCGGGAGGCGGTGCTCGCCGCCAACACCGCGCTGTACGAGGCGCTGGAGCAGGGCGACGCCGAGGCGCTCGGGGACGTCTGGCTCTCCGGCGCCGACGCCGACGACCGGGGCGGGGTGGTCTGTGTGCACCCCGGCTGGCCGATGCTGCGGGGGCGGGCGCGGGTGCTGCGCTCCTACATGCTGATCATGGCGAACACCGACTACATCCAGTTCTTCCTCACCGATGTGGAGGTCGAGCTGGTGGGGGACACCGCCCTGCTCACCTGCACCGAGAACATCCTCTCCAGCGGCGAGGCCGAGGAGGAGGGGGAGCTGGGCCCGCTGGTCGGCGGGAAGGTCGTCACCACCAATGTCTTCCGGCGCACCGCGGCCGGCTGGCGGCTCTGGTCGCACCACGGTTCACCGATCCTCACCGGTGGCGGGGACGACGACGAGGTCGAGGGCTGACCCTGCGCTTGCCGGGGTGGAGTCGGCCGGGGCGGAAGTCGCCGGGGCGGAACGCGGCGGTCCGGTCGGGAATGACCGGGTGCACACCGGATGTTCACCTGCTGCCGGGCGAGCTCAGGAGTGAGGCGCGGCCGGTGCGGGTAGGACCGCTGCGGCCGATGCCGGGCCGGCGCTGTCCGAGCCCAGGGGTAGATTCGTTACCGACGGGCGACGGGGCCCGTCGGCATCCTTGTGGAGTGATTCGATTGCTGGACCGTGTCGCACTGCGCGGCCTGCGTGCCCGCGGAAACCACGGCGTCTTCGCGCGCGAGCGCGAGGAGGGGCAGACGTTCGTGGTGGACGTCGTGCTCCACATGGACACCCGTCCGGCAGCCGAGACCGACGACCTGACCCGCACGGCCCACTACGGGATCGTCGCCGAGGAGGTCACCGGGATCGTCTCCGGGGAGCCGGTGGACCTGATCGAGACCTTGGCGCAGCGCATCGCCGACCAGTGCCTGAAGCACGACCCGGTGCAGGAGGTGGAGGTGACCGTGCACAAGCCGGACGCCCCGATCACCGTGCCGTTCGACGACGTGACCATCACCATCCACCGGAGCCGCGTGTGACGTGCTGCGCCACCGAGGCCCCGGGACGAAGCGAGGTAACCAGATGAGCAGCGACCCGACGACCTCGCCGGTGCCGCTCGACGTGGAACACACCGTCGACTCCGCCGACAGCACCTTGCACAATCCGCAGCGGGCGGTGATCGCCCTCGGCAGCAATCTGGGCAACCGTCTGGAGACCCTCCAAGGGGCGGTGGACGCACTGGAGGACACCCCCGGGGTCCGGGTGCGGTCGGTCTCCTCGGTGTACGAGACGGCCGCCGTGGGCGGCCCCGCACAGCAGCCCAGCTATCTCAACGCGGTGATCGTGGTGCGCACCACCCTCGGGCCGGGCTCGCTGCTGGAGCGGGCCGCCGCCGTGGAGGACGCCTTCAGCCGCACCCGCGAGGTCCGCTGGGGTCCGCGCACCCTGGACGTCGACATCGTCTCCTACGACGGCGTGGTCTCCGACGAACCTGAGCTGACGCTGCCGCACCCCCGGGCGCATGAGCGCGGCTTTGTGCTGGCCCCCTGGTACGACGCCGAGCCGGATGCCGAGCTGCCGGGCCGCGGGCGGATCGCGGACCTGCTCAAGGAGGTCGGCACCGAGGGCGTGCGGCGCCGTGACGACCTGGAGCTGAGGCTCCCCGAGTAGCGGGCGTCCGTCCGGAACAGGCGGCGGGGAGCTGCACGTTCTGCCCCCCAAGTACGGTTAGTCGGTGGTGCCCCGCCGCCCACCCTCCAGGAAGGACGCCTTGCGCGTGAAGCCGCTTCGTCTCGTCCCGCTGGCCGGAATCGCCGTGGTCTCCGGAGTGCTCGCCTGGGCCGGCGCCAAGCTCTGGGACGCGCTCGGTGACCTGCCGGGGGTGCCGACGGCCGCCCCGGTGGTGCTGGCGATCGTGGCGGTGGTGCTGCTGGCCACCGCGCTCTCGCTGCGGTCGCGACTGCGGGCCCAGCGGGAGCGGGAGCCCGGCGCCAAGGGGGTGGACCCGCTGAGCGCGGTCCGGGCGGTGCTGCTGGGCCAGGCCAGTGCCCTGGTCGCCTCCCTCGCGGTGGGGGTGTACGGCGGGGCCGGTGTCTTCCTGCTCAGCCAGCTCGACCAGCCGGCCCGCCGCTCCCAGGCCGTCACGGCGGGGCTCGCCGTGCTGGCGGGCATCGCGGTGGTCGCGGCGGGGCTGTGGATTCAGCACATCTGCCGACTCCCCGAGAACCACGACGACGACCACGACCCGAGGGCGTCCGCGCACTAGCGACCCGCCGCCGGGCGCCCGTTCTCGCTGCCCGGGGGCCTGGTGTTGCCGCTCGTTGCCGTCTGCCGTGCCCGGGGCGTTGCGGGGAGCGCAACACCCCGCAGTGGGCCGATGCTGGGGCACACCATCCGGCCGACGGGGCCGTGGTGTCCGTGGCCGGCCATCCCCGGTGCGGACGGGCGGGAGGAGGTCACAGGTGCGACGTGCGCTGTTGTCGCTGCGGGCGGCGGTGGTGCTGCTGTCCGGCACGCTCACCGGGGTCGGGGCGGGGGTGCTGACCGCGCTGGGCGGCACGGCCCCCGCGCGGAGCGTGCTGTACGGGGTCGGCGCGTTCGGACTGGCGGTGCCCTTCTTCGACTGGCTGGTGGCCGGCCGGGACGACCCGCGCGAGGAGACCCGGGAGGACGAGCGGGCGTCCTGACGGCCCGGCGGCCTCCCGTACGGCGCCGTCCCGCAGATCGCCGTCCCGCAGATCGCCGTCCCGTACATCGCCGTATCCGGGACGCCGCCGGGCCTCGGCTGGAAGGATGACGGGGGAAACACTCCGGGGGGAGGAGTCCGGTGGGGGAACTCCGGCCGCTGGCGGCCGACCTGAACCAGGAGTGCCGGGCGTTCGCGGACGCGCTGCGGGCGCTCTTTGTCGGCCTGGACGTCTCGGTGCGCCGCTACGGCGCCCGGCGGTTCATCAGTCCGGGCACCGTCTCCCGATATCTGAGCGGCACCCGCATCCCGCCGTGGGAGTTCGTCCTCGACCTGCTCACCGATGTGGCGGAGCACCGGGGCGTACCGGCCACGTCCGAGGCGATCGACCTGCTGCGCGAGCTGCACCGCGCGGCGATGAGGACCAGCGCCTCCATGAGCCACACCGTCCAGCGCCTGCAGTTCCAGCTCGCCGAGGCCGACCGCGAGGCCCGGGGTTCGGCCGCGCAGGCCGACGTCATCGGTGAAGCCCTGCTGGACCGCAACCACCGCATCGCCGACCTCGAAGTGCGCATCAACCAGCTGGAAGCCGAATGGGCGGCCGAGCGCGCCCACGCCGCCCTGTGCATACGCGACCGGGAGACCCTGCTGCGGGAGCGGGACACCCTGGCCTCCGAGGTCCGCCGGCTCACCGCCGAACTGAACGAGGCCCGAGCCCGCATCGCCGCCGCCGAGGCCCGCTGCGAACTGCTGGAATGCCAGCTCGTCGCCGCCGAACGGCACGGCGGCACCGACGCCCTGCACCTCACCGACGCCACCGGGCCACCGGAGCCCGTCGGCCGGCCCAAGATCCTGATCGTCGACGACCAGCAGGCCAATCTGCTCGCCCTGGAGGCCGTCCTCGGCGCAGTGGCCGAGGAGGTCGTCTGCGCCCTGTCCGGCGTGGAGGCCCTCAAGGTGCTGCTCCAGCACGACGACATCGCCGTGATCATCCTGGACGCGCAGATGGCCGACATGGACGGCTATGAGACCGCCGCCCACATCAAACGCCGGGCCCGCACCCGGCACATCCCGATCATCTTCCTGACCGCCAGCGGCCATGACTCCTCCCACCAGGTCCGCGGGTATGCGGCGGGCGCGGTCGACTACCTGGTCAAGCCGTTCGAGCCGTGGCTCCTCCAGGCGAAGATCACCGCGCTGTCGGACATGTACGCGGCGCTGCGCCGACCCCGGCAGCCGCTCCAGGAAGCCCGGTAGCCCGGTAGCCCGCGGCCGGCGGGGGGCGCACGCTCGGCTCCGCACACCTCTCCGCAGCGGGTGCGCACGGTGATACAGCGGGCGCCCACGGTGATCGATTGTCCCTGTCAAGATACGATCCGGCCCCGCGGCTGACATGGGTGGGAGCGGCGCGCTAGTTTTTGGCCATGCCACGCGGACGTCACCGTCAATCGTCGACCCTGAGCAGGCTCCTTCCCCCGCTCGCCGTCGGGGTGCTCACCTGCGCCGCCGGAGCGGCCCTGCTCAGCGACGATCCGGTGGTGCTGCGGCTGGTCGGCGCGGTCGCCGTCATCGCCGCGCTCGCCGTCGCCGTACTGCTGCGCCGCCGGGACCAGGCCGCCGAGCTGGCCCAGGAGGCCGCCGTCATCGCCCGGCAGCGCGCCGAGGAGCGCCACGAGGAGCAGGTCGCGGAGCTGGAGTACGCGGTCGAGGTGGCGGAGGAGCGGACGTCGCGGATCGGCCGCCGGCTGGCGGTGGAGAAGTCCCGGCTCGCCCGCGCCGAGACCGAGAACGCCCGGCTGCTGCGCGAGCGGGCCGTGCTGGCCGCCGAGCAGGCCGTCCGGGACGCCGAGGAGACCCGCCGCCGGGCCGCCGAGGAGACCCGCCGCCGCCCCGCGCACCCGGTGACGCCCGCCGCCTACGTCCGGGCGTCCGCCGCGCTGCGCGCGATGGAGCGCCGCGCGGCCGTGGAGCACGCCCAGCGGATCGCCGCCCAGGTGACCGCCGAGAGCCGGCGCCGCCGCGAGGCCACCACCGGCGGCACCCGGGCCGAGGCGGGGGCCGCCGCCGAGGGCCGCAAGGAGGCCGAGCCGGAAGCCGCAGCCGTGGCAGCGGCCCCGGTGGCGGTGCCGGCCGCGCTGCCGGCAGCGGTGGAGCACACCCCCAGCAGCCCGGCCGCCGCGATCGTGCCGGTGGAGCGTCAGCGGCCCCGCCCGGTGGCGGCCCGCACCGCCGGGTTCAGCTTCTTCGACCGCACCGCCCAGGGCGCGGCCGTGGTCGCCGCCGCCCCGGCCCCCGCCGTCGGTGACATCAGTGACGTGGTCGGTGACGAGGCCGTCGCTGACCAGGCCCGCTACCACGACGCCGACCGCGCTGCCCGGCCCGAGCGGCAGCAGCAGGCGGAGCCGGAGCAGCCGGAGCAGCCGGGGTCCGAGCAGATGGGGCCCGAGCAGGCAGGGGCCGAGCGGTCCCCGGTGGTCGACCTCACCGAGCACGACGAGACCGAGCGGCTGGACCTCAGGGCACTGCGCGCCGTCCAGTAGCCCGCCGGGCTACTTGTCGATGTCGCCCACCACGAAGAACATCGATCCGAGGATCGCCACCATGTCGGCCACCAGCGTGCCCGGCAGCAGCTCGGTCAGCGCCTGGATGTTGTTGTACGACGCCGAGCGCAGCTTGAGCCGCCACGGCGTCTTGTCGCCGCGCGACACCAGGTAGTACCCGTTGACGCCGAGCGGGTTCTCCGTCCAGGTGTAGGTGTGCCCCTCCGGCGCCTTGAGCACCTTGGGGAGCCGCAGGTTCACCGGCCCCTGCGGCAGCCCGGCCAGCCGGTCCAGGCAGGCGTCGGCCAGGTCCAGCGAGTTGTGGGTCTGCTCCAGCAGGCACTCGAAGCGGGCCAGGCAGTCGCCCTCGTCCCGGGTGACCACCCGCAGTACGTCGGCCAGCTCCCCGTACGCCAGGTACGGTTCGTCGCGCCGCAGGTCGAAGTCGACCCCGGAGGCGCGGGCGATCGGCCCGCTCACCCCGTACGCGTGCACCAGCGCGGGCGCCAGCACGCCGACCCCGGCCGTCCGCCCCCGGAAGATCTCATTGCCCAGCACCAGGTCGTCCAGCCGGTGCATCTGCGAGCGGACCTGCGCCACGGCCGTCCTGACCCGGCCGAGCCAGCCGGCCGGCAGGTCCTCCTTGAGGCCGCCGACCCGGTTGAACATGTAGTGCATCCGGCCGCCGGACGCCTCCTCCATGACGTGCTGGAGCGTCTCGCGGCTGTCGAAGGCGTAGAAGACCGGGGTGATGCCGCCCAGCTCCAGCGGGTACGAGCCGAGGAACATCAGATGGTTGAGCACCCGGTTGAGCTCGGCCAGCAGCGTCCGCGCCCAGACCGCCCGCTCGGGGACCTCCATGCCGAGCATCCGCTCCACCGACAGCACCACGCCCAGCTCATTGGCGAAGGCGGACAGCCAGTCATGGCGGTTGGCGAGCATGACGATCTGCCGGTAGTCGCGGGCCTCGAACAGCTTCTCCGCGCCCCGGTGCATATAGCCGATCACCGGCTCGGCGGCCACGATCCGCTCGCCGTCCAGCCGCAGCTTCAGCCGCAGCACACCGTGTGTGGACGGGTGCTGCGGGCCGATGTTGAGCACCATGTCGCTGGTGCCGAACTCGGTGACGTTCTCCGCACCGGCGCCGATGCCGACCGTGGTCTCCCTCATGACCGGCAAGTCTGCCACTCCCGGGCACCCCGCAGGCCGCCCGGTACCGGCATCCGGACCGTCTGCACCAGCCAGCCGAAGCCGCCGAGCCCCGCCGGGTCGGTCAGCTCGGCCCCCTCCCCGGCCGCGCCCAGCGCCCGCAGGTACGCCGCCGGGTCGGTCGAGGCCAGCGCCAGCGGCGGCCGGGACCCGGCCACGCCCAGTGCCCGCAGCGCCTCCCGCTGCGTCGTCCACAGGCTGTGGACGGCGCCCGCCGCCCGCCCGGCCGCCGCGCAGGCGTCCAGCGCCACATGCGCGGTCACATCGCACGAGCCGTCCGGCACCGGCCGCACCTCCCGCCCGCCCCGGAAGCCCGCCAGCGTCCCGAACGGCGGCCGGTCCGCCGCCGAGTGCGCATAGTCCACCGCCACCGCGGCGCCCCGCTCCAGCGACGCCACCGCCGCGCCCCAGGCCTCGTCCCGGGGGCCGCCCAGCTCCACCCGGCAGCCCTCCTCGACCGCCCCCGGCCACCAGCGGTCCGCCCACGCCGCGTCCGCCCCGGCCAGCGGGCCGCCCAGGCGCTCGGCCCCGGACACCGGGTCCACCAGGACGTACCGGAGCACCCCCGCGCCGTCCACCTCGGCGATCTCCAGCGGCACGTTGTCCAGCCACTCATTGGCGAACAGCAGCCCCGACACCCCCGGCGGCGGCGCCTGGCACCACACCACCCCGGCCGGCAGCCCGCCCGGCCGGGCCGCGACCTCCACCCCGTACGCCCGCAGCCGCGCCGCCCGCTCCGGGTCCGCCCGCCGCACCGCCGCCAGCACCCCGCACAGCAGCTCACCGCGCCCGGCGCCCACGTCCACCAGGGCGAGCGGGTCCGGCCGCCCCAGCTGCTCGTCCACCTCGGCCAGCAGCCGGGCCACCGCCGCCGCGAAGCGCGGCGAGGCGTGCACCGAGGTGCGGAAGTGCCCGGCCGGCCCCTCCGGGCGCCGGTAGAAGCCGCCGTCCCCGTACAGCGCCCGCCCGGTCGCCTCCCGCCAGCCCGTCCAGCCCGTCAACCCGGTTCCGCTCATGCCCACGGACGCTACCCGCCGCCGCCGCGCCGGGCGGCCTCTCCGCCCTGGGGAGTAGGGCGGATCGCTCTGGCGGTGGACTTCGAAGGGGCATCCCGCTGCCTAGGCTGGACAGCGTGCAGCACCTCTACGCCTGGCTCCGCAGACACCCCACGCTGGTCGACAGCGCCTGGGCGCTGCTGGTGCTGGGCCTGAGCGTGGTGAGCGACGCCGGAGACGGCAGCGACTCCCCCCGGAGCGCCTATCTGCTGCTCGCCGCCGCCCTCACGGTGCTGATGGCGCTGCGCCGCCGCCACCCGGACGCGATGCTGGTCGCCGGGGTCGCGCTCGGCCTGCTCCAGGTGCTGCTGGGGTGGATTCCGGGCGCCGGTGACATCGCGCTGCTGGTGCTGACCTACACCGCCGCCGCCTTCGGCTCCCGCTGGGCCTCCCGGACGGCGCTGGGGCTCGGCCTCGCGGCCGGGCCGCTGGCACTGTGGCGGTTCGGCGGCAACCCGGCCGGCCACCCGGTGGGCGAGATCGCGCTGGTCTGCGTGCTGCTCAGCGCGCCGTTCGTGCTCTGCTGGGCGCTGGGCCGGCTCACCCGCATCCGCCGCGCCTACTACGCCGAGCTGGAGGACCGCGCCTCGCGGCTGGAGCGCGAGCGCGACGCCCAGTCCAAGGTGGCCGTCGCCGCCGAGCGGGCCCGGATCGCCCGTGAGCTGCACGACGTGGTGGCGCACAACGTCTCGGTGATGGTGGTCCAGGCGGACGGCGCCGCGTACGTGCTGGACGCCTCGCCCGACCAGGCCAAGGAGGCGCTGGCCACCATCGCCGCCACCGGCCGCCAGGCGCTGGACGAGATGCGCAGACTGCTGGGCGTGCTGCGGTCCGCCGACGCCCGCGAGGGCCAGTACGTGCCGCAGCCCGGTGTGGAGCAGCTGCCGGAGCTGCTGGAGCAGGTCCGCAGCGCCGGGCTGCCGGTGGAGTTCACCCTGGAGGGCGGGCCGCGCGAGCTGCCGCGCGGCGTGGAGCTGACCGCGTACCGCATCGTGCAGGAGGCGCTCACCAATGTCCGCAAGCACGGCGGCCCCACCGCCCGCGCCGACGTCCACATCCGCTTCGCGGACGGCACGGTGGACGTGCTGGTCGAGGACGACGGCCGGGGCTCGGCCGCCGAGCTGTACGAGCAGGGCGGCGCCGACGGGCAGGGCCACGGCCTGATCGGCATGCGGGAGCGGGTCGGCATGGTCGGCGGCCGGCTGGACGCCGGGCCGCGCCCCGGCGGCGGCTTCCGCATCCGCGCCGTACTACCGCTGAAGGCCACCGCCCCGGCCTGACACCGCCGCGCCCGACCCCGACCCCCGACCCACCCCGAGGAGACCGGCCACCCATGACCATCCGCGTGATGCTCGTCGACGACCAGGAGCTGCTGCGCACCGGCTTCCGCATGGTCCTCCAGTCGCAGGGCGACATCCAGATCGCCGCCGAGGCGGGCGACGGCGCCCAGGCACTCCAGGTGCTGGCCGGCGCCGACATCGACGTCATCCTGATGGACGTGCGGATGCCCCGGATGGACGGCGTGGAGGCCACCAGCCGGATCTGCCTGCGCCAGGACGGCACCCCCCGCCCGGACGCGCCCAGGGTGCTGATACTGACCACCTTCGACCTGGACGAGTACGCCTTCGCCGCACTCAAGGCCGGGGCCAGCGGCTTCCTGCTCAAGGACGTGCCGCCGACCGAGCTGGTGGCCGCGATCCGCGCCGTGCACGCGGGCGACGCGGTGGTGGCGCCGACCACCACCCGCCGCATGATCGACCGCTTCGCCGATGTGCTGCCCGGCCCGCACAGCCCGAGCGACGCCCCGGTGCTGGCCCGGCTCACCGACCGGGAGCGGGAGGTGTTCCTGCTGGTCGCCCAGGGCCTGTCCAACGGCGAGATCGCCGGCCGGCTCACCCTGTCCGAGGCGACCGTCAAGACCCACGTCGGCCGCATCCTGGCCAAGCTGGCGCTGCGCGACCGGGTGCAGGCCGTGGTGCTCGCGTACGAGACCGGACTGGTCCGGGCCGGCGGCCCCGCCTGAGCGGCGGCGGCCGCCGACACAGCCGCCGCTACAGCCGCTCCAGGAAGGCCGCCGCCGACTCCGCGACCTGCTGCGGCGACCACTCCAGCGCACTGGCCGCCACCGTCACCTCGGTCATCGCCAGCCCCGGCAGCAGCGGCTCCCGCCAGCGGCCGAACAGCGCCCGGCCGGTCTCCGCCGCCAGCCGCCACCCGGCCGCCTCCAGCTCCGCCGCCGGATACGGCAGCCACACCTGGAACTGGTGGGTGTGCGGCGGTTCCGGATACACCCGCGCCCCCGGCGTCCCCCCGAGCGCCCCCGCCAGCGCCGCCGCCACCTGCTGGGCGTGCGCCACGTACGACGGCAGCCGGGGCAGCTCCCGGTCCAGCCCCAGCAGCGCCGAGAGCGCCGCCGGCCACTGCTGGAACAGCTGCCCGCCGTAGCGGTGCCGCCAGGCCCGGCACTGGTCGCCGAACTCCGCCGAGCAGGCGAGGGCCGCACCCGACAGCCCGCCCAGCGACTTGTAGAACGACACGTACACCGAGTCGGCCAGCCCGGCGATCTCGGCCAGCGGCCGCCCGAAGTGGCCCGGCGTCTCCCACAGCCGCGCCCCGTCGAAGTGCACCACCGCCTCCCGGTCCCGCGCCGCCTCCACCACCCCGCGCAGCTCCCCCCAGGACGGCAGTACGAACCCGGCGTCCCGCAGCGGCAGCTCCAGCAGCAGCGTCCCGAACGGCTCGTCGAGACCGCTCACCTCGGCCGCCGTCGGCAGCCGGGGCGCGGCCGTCGGCCAGACCGTGCGCAGCCCGCTCAGCGCGCTGTACGCCTGCCGCTCGTGCACCTCCGGGTGGGCCAGCGGATGGGCGGCCACCGTACGGCTGCCGGTCCGCTCCGCCCAGCAGCGCAGCGCCACCTGCTGCGCCATGGTGCCGGTGGGGAAGAACACCGCGTCCTCGAAGCCCAGCAGCTCCGCGACCCGCTCCTCCAGCCGGGCCACCGGCCCGCCGTTCCCGTACACGTCCGGCGGCCCGTCCAGCGGCCCGTCCAGCAGCCCGTCCGGGCCGTGCGCGGCGCCGTCACCGCCCGCCAGCTCGGCCAGCAGCTCCCGCACCGTCCGGGTCCGCTGCTGGGACAGCACCCCGGTGCAGCCGCGCAGCAGCGCCGCCTGCCTCTCCCGCTCCTCGTCCATGCCGGGATCATCCCCCACCACCCGGCTGTGCGGTCCGCCACGGGGCCACCGGTCGGCCGCAGCGCGGTACTTCCGTACCATGGCGGGGTACGTCCGGTACCCGAAGAGGACTGGAACGGATGAAGGTCGAAGCGAAGCCGTGAACCAACCCGACGACGGGGCACACGCCGCAGGGCTGCCCGATTTCGAGTTCGGCGACCCCATGGACCCCGGCAACCGCCCCGCGCGGCTGGCCGTGGGCGTGGTGGGCACCGGCAGAGTGGGCCCGGCGCTCGGCGCGGCCCTGCAACTGGCCGGCCACCGGGTGGTCGCCGCGTCCGGTGTCTCCACCGCCTCCCGGCGCCGGGCGGAGAAGCTGCTGCCCGGGGTGCGGCTGGTCACCCCGCCGCAGGTGATGGCCGCCGCCGACCTGGTGCTGCTCACCGTGCCCGACGACGCGCTGGCCGACCTGGTGGCCGGGCTGGCCGCCACCGGTGCGGTGCGGCCCGGACAGCTGCTGGTGCACACCTCGGGCGCCCATGGCTTCGCCGTACTGGAGCCCGCCACCCGGGCCGGCGCGCTGCCGCTGGCGCTGCACCCCGCGATGACCTTCGCCGGGACCTCCGTGGACGTCTCCCGGCTGGCCGGCTGCCCGTTCGGGGTGACCGCCCCGGAGGAGCTGCGGCCGGTGGCCGAGGCGCTGGTGGTGGAGATGGGCGGCGAGCCCGAGTGGGTGCCGGAGGAGGTCAGGCCGCTCTACCACACGGCCCTGGCCCACGGCGCCAACCACCTGGTCACGCTGGTCGCCCAGGCCCAGGAGCTGCTGCGGGCCGCCGGGGTGGCCGAGCCGGGCCGGATGCTGGGCCCGCTGCTCGGCGCGGCGCTGGACAACGCGCTGCGCAGCGGCGACGGGGCGCTCACCGGCCCGGTCGCCCGGGGCGACGCGGGCACCGTACGGCAGCACCTGGCGCAGCTGCGCCGGGTCTCGCCGCAGGCGCTGGAGGCGTACCGGGCGATGGCGCGGGCCACCGCCGACCGGGCGCTGGACAACGGGATGCTCTCGGCGGACGCCGCTGCGGCGCTGCTCGACGTACTGGCCGACGGCCGGAAGGACGCATGATGGCTGAGCTGCTGCACACCGGCCGGGAGCTGCGGGAGCGGCTGGCGGCGCTGCCCGGCGAGCGCGGGGTGGTGATGACCATGGGCGCGCTGCACCGGGGGCATGCCGAGCTGATCCGCACCGCCCGGCAGCGGGTGGCGGGGACGGTGGCGGTGACCGTCTTCGTCAATCCGCTCCAGTTCGGCCCCGGTGAGGACCTGGACCGCTATCCGCGCACCCTGGAGGCCGATGTCCGGCTGGCGGCGGAGGCGGGCGCCGACCTGGTCTTCGCGCCGGCGGCGGAGGAGGTCTACCCCGGTGGCGAGCCGCAGGTGCGGATCACCGCCGGGCCGATGGGGGAGCGGTTCGAGGGCGCCTCGCGGCCCGGTCACTTCGACGGGGTGTGCACGGTGGTCGGCAAGCTGCTCCAGCTGACGCGGCCCGATGTCGCCTTCTACGGGGAGAAGGACGCCCAGCAGCTGGCGGTGATCCGCCGGATGGTGCTCGACCTGAACTTCCCGGTGGAGGTGGTCGGCGTCCCGACCGTCCGCGAGCCCGACGGCCTGGCGCTCTCCAGCCGCAACCGCTACCTGTCCGAGCAGGAGCGGATCTCGGCCCGCGCGCTGTCCCGGGCGCTGTTCACCGGCCGGGAGGCCGCCCCCAAGGGCCCGGACGCGGTCCGCCGGGCGGCCGGCGCGGTGCTGGCGTCGGCGGCCGGGGCCGAGCCGCCGGTCGAGCTGGACTACCTGGCGCTGATCGACCCGGCCGACTTCACCGAGGCGGCGGACGGGCACACCGGTGAGGCGGTGCTCGCGGTCGCGGCCAGGGTGGGCACCACCCGCCTGATCGACAACGTACGGATCGACTTCTAGGCCACTTCGACCGGTTCGACCGCTTCGACCCCGTCCGGACCGCTGGTTTCCAGCCAGGCATGCACTCGACCCAGGAGGCGTGACCCATGCTCCGCACCATGCTCAAGTCCAAGATCCACCGTGCCACCGTCACCCAGGCCGACCTGCACTACGTCGGTTCGGTCACGGTGGACGAGGACCTGCTGGACGCCGCCGACCTGCTCCCCGGCGAGCTGGTCCACATCGTCGACATCGACAACGGCGCCCGGCTGGAGACGTACACCATCGCCGGGCCGCGCGGCAGCGGCGTGATCGGCATCAACGGCGCCGCCGCCCGGCTGGTGCACCCCGGTGACCTGGTGATCCTGATCGGCTACGGCCAGATGGACGACGCCGAGGCCCGCACCCACCGGCCCCGGGTGGTCTTCGTGGACGCGGACAACCGGCCGCTCGGCACCGGCGCCGACCCGGCGGAGCCGGTCCCCGGCACCGGTACCGTCCGTGGCGACGCGGTCGCCGGGACTCCCTCGGCACCGGGGGCGTACGGTGACGTGGAACGGCGCGCGGCCCGAGCCGCCGCCCACGGATGACCGGAGCCCGACCCATGCCTGCCACCTATCGACTGACCGCCCCGGCCCCCGGCTGGACCGCCACGACCGATGTCGTCGTGGTCGGCTCCGGGGTGGCCGGCCTCACGGCCGCGCTGCGGGCCCGCAGCGCCTTCGGCCGCGTCATGGTGGTCACCAAGGCGATGCTTGACGAGGGTTCGACCCGCTGGGCGCAGGGCGGCGTCGCCGCCGCGCTGGGCGAGGGCGACACCCCGGAGCAGCACCTTGACGACACCCTGGTCGCCGGCGCCGGAGTGTGCGACCCGGACGCGGTGCGCGTGATGGTCACCGAGGGCCCCGACGCCGTACGCAGGCTGATCGCCACCGGCGCCGCCTTCGACACCGCCGCCGACGGTGAGATCCTGCTGACCCGCGAGGGCGGCCACCACCGCCACCGGATCGCGCACGCGGGCGGCGACGCGACCGGCGCCGAGATATCCCGGGCACTGGTCGCCGCCGTGCGCGCCGACCCGGGCATCGAGGTGGTCGAGCACGCCCTGGTACTGGACCTGCTCACCGACGCCGCCGGGCACGCCGCCGGGCTGACCCTGCATGTGATGGGCGAGGGCCGCCGCGACGGCGTCGGCGCGATCCGGGCCCGCGCGGTGGTGCTGGCCACCGGCGGCATGGGCCAGGTCTTCTCCGCCACCACCAACCCGGCCGTCTCCACCGGCGACGGGGTGGCCCTGGCGCTGCGGGCCGGTGCCGAGGCGGCGGACCTGGAGTTCGTCCAGTTCCACCCCACCGTGCTCTGGCTCGGCCCGGACGCCGAGGGCCAGCAGCCGCTGGTCTCCGAGGCGGTGCGCGGCGAGGGCGCCCACCTGGTGGACGCGGACGGCGTCCGCTTCATGGTCGGGCAGCACGAGCTGGCCGAACTGGCCCCCCGCGACATCGTCGCCAAGGGCATCCTGCGCCGGATGCAGCAGACCGGCGCCGAGCACATGTACCTGGACGGGCGGCACTTCGGCGCCGCCATGTGGGAGCAGCGCTTCCCCACCATCCTGGCCTCCTGCCGCGCGCACGGCATCGACCCGGTCACCGATCTCATCCCGGTCGCGCCCGCCGCGCACCACGCCTCCGGCGGGGTCCGCACCGACCGGCTGGGCCGCACCAACGTCCCCGGGCTGTACGCCTGCGGCGAGGTGGCCTGCACCGGAGTGCACGGCGCCAACCGACTGGCCTCCAACTCGCTGCTGGAGGGCCTGGTCTTCGCCGAGCGGATCACCGCCGACCTGGCCGCCCGGCAGGCCGCCGGGGAGCTGCCCGAGCGCACCCCGGCGGCGGCCGGCACCACCGCCGTACCGCTGCCCGCCCCCGAGGACCGCGCCGAGATCCAGCGGCTGATGACGGCCGGCGCGGGCGTGCTGCGCTCGGCCGGCAGCATGGCCACCACGGCGGCGGGCCTGGCGACGCTGGCCGCGCAGGCCCGGGAGCGGCTGGCCGAGGAGAAGCCCGCCGACCCCCGGGTGGAGACCTGGGAGGCCGCCAACCTCCTCCTGGTCGCCACCGCGCTGGTGGCCGCCGCCGCGCTGCGCGAGGAGACCCGGGGCGGCCACTGGCGTGAGGACTTCCCTGACCGCGACGACGCCCGCTGGCGCCGCCACCTGATCACCACCCTGTCCGCAGCCACCGGGGAGCCCGTCGTCCGGCAGGACCCCGTCATCGCCTCCGAGGAGCAGTGACCACTGTGCCCGACCACGACCACGGCCCCGACCACGATTACCACCACGCGGACCTGCCCCTGGCCGGCGGCTGCGGGGACGGCTGCGGCTGCGGCGGCGAGGAGTACGAGACCGGCCTCGACCCGGCGCTGGCCGAACTGCTGGCGGAGGCCGGCCTGGACCCGGTCGAGGTGGAGGACATCGCCACCCTGGCGCTGGCCGAGGACCTGGCCGGCGGCGAGGACGTCACCTCCGCCGCCACCGTGCCCGCCGACGCGGTGGCCACCGCCGACTTCACCGCCCGCGCCGCCGGCACCGTCGCCGGGCTGCGGGTCGCGGAGGCGGTGATCTCGCTGGTCTGCGAGGAGGAGTTCGAGGTCGAGCGGCACGTCGAGGACGGCGACCGGGTCGAGCCCGGCCAGGTGCTGCTCTCCGTCCGCAGCCGCACCCGCGACCTGCTCACCGCCGAGCGCAGCGCCCTCAACCTGCTCTGCCACCTCTCCGGCATCGCCACCGCCACCCGCTCCTGGGTGGACGCCGTCGAGGGCACCGGCGCGGCCGTCCGCGACACCCGCAAGACCACCCCCGGCCTGCGCGCCCTGGAGAAGTACGCGGTGCGCTGCGGCGGCGGCGTCAACCACCGGATGGCACTCAGCGACGCCGCCCTGGTCAAGGACAACCACGTGGTGGCGGCCGGCGGCGTGGCCGAGGCGTTCCGGGCGGTCCGCGCGGCCTACCCGGAGCTGCCGGTGCAGGTCGAGGTGGACACCCTCGACCAGCTGCCGCCGGTGCTGGCGGCCGGGGCCGACCTGGTGCTGCTGGACAACTTCACCGTCCCCCAGCTCAGGGAGGCCGTCGCCCTGGTGGCCGGCCGCGCCCGGCTGGAGGCGTCCGGTGGGCTGGCCCTGGCCAACGCCCGCGAGGTCGCGCAGACCGGCGTGGACTACCTCGCCGTCGGCGCGCTCACCCACTCCGCGCCCATCCTGGACATCGGCCTGGACCTGCGCGCCTGACCCGCCCCGTCCCACGACCATCAGGACTCCCCCCATGCTGCTCACCATCGACGTCGGCAACACCCACACCGTGCTCGGCCTCTTCGACGGCGAGGAGATCGTCGAGCACTGGCGGGTCTCCACCGACCCGCGGCGCACCGCCGACGAGATGGCCGTGCTGATGCAGGGCCTGATGGGCGCCCACCCGGTGCTCGGCGAGGACGCGGTGGACGGGCTGGCGATCTGCTCCACCGTCCCGTCCGTGCTGCACGAGCTGCGCGAGGTGACCCGCCGCTACTACGGCGACGTCCCCGCCGTCCTCGTCGAGCCCGGGGTGAAGACCGGGGTGCACGTCCTGATGGACAACCCCAAGGAGGTCGGCGCCGACCGGATCGTCAACGCGCTGGCCGCCAACCACCTCTACGGCGGCCCGTGCGTCGTGGTCGACTTCGGCACCGCCACCACCTTCGACGCGGTCAACGAGCGCGGCGACTACGTGGGCGGCGCCATCGCGCCCGGCATCGAGATCTCGGTGGACGCGCTGGGGGTGCGCGGCGCCCAGCTGCGCAAGATCGAGCTGGCCCGGCCACGCAGTGTGATCGGCAAGAACACCGTGGAGGCGATGCAGGCGGGCATCCTGTACGGGTTCGCCGGGCAGGTGGACGGCGTGGTCGGCCGGATGGCCGCCGAGCTGGCCACCGACCCCGACGACGTCCAGGTCATCGCGACCGGCGGGCTGGCGCCGCTGGTGCTGGGGGAGGCCGCCTCGATCGACGAGCACGAGCCCTGGCTCACCCTGATCGGCCTGCGGCTGGTCTACGAGCGGAACACCCCCGCGCACTGATCGGGCGTACGGGCAAGTGCCGCCCCGGGCCGGTCGGATGAGCGCATGATCCGCCAATCGGTAGACGGGCCGCGTCATTGACGGTGAATCGGACATATCCGACGTACTGTCAAGTCATGCCTACGCCACACGGGTCGCGCGGCGGCATGGCCTTCAGCACCGACGAACTGCGGGTGCTGCGCCGTGCCCTCGCCCAGGTCCTCCACCCCGCCGTACCACCGCAGATCGGCGGGGCCGGGACGTCCTGGGCCGCCGACGCGTGGACCGAGGACGTCCAGGACTTCCTGCGCCTCGCCGAGTCCATCGACGAGGCCGTGCGCGAGGGCGGGCGGCTGCGCGCCTTCCTCCTCGCGGACCTCGCCCGCTACCGCGACGCCCTGCCGGGCAGCGCGCCCGGGTACCTGGAGCGGCTGGAGGAGGCCGTCGCCGACGGCTACCTCCCCGGGCCGGAGGACCTCCGCGCGCTGCGCCGGCTGGGCGGGCTGCCCTGCACCCCGGCCGAGCGGTACCGCCGCTCCCTGCTGGCCGGCCGCTGCCACGCGGTCGCCGAGGCCGCCGTACGGGAACGCCTGGCCGCCGCCGCGGCGCCGCCGAGGCATCTCACCGCAGTCCCGACGAGCCACGCAGGAGCGAATCCGATGAGCAGCGCCGAGCCCCGCCGCCCCGAGCAGCCCGCCGCCGAGGAGAAGGGGAAGCGGACGCCCGCCAAGCCCGGCTCCCGCCCGGTCCCCACCCCGGCCGAGCTGTTCGCCCGCCGCCCCCGCCCGGCCGACCCCGACGACCAGGACGGCCCCGAACTCGCCACCGGCACCGGCTGACCCCGCCTCCCCGGCGCGGACGACCCGTCCCGGGAGGGCAGCCCTGGCACTGCCAGAACGGCGTGGATGACCCGTCCCGGGACGGCAGCCCTGGCACAGTCCGGACAGCGCGGGGAACTGCGCGAGCGAACCTGCACCCCCGTAGCTGGTTGTTCGCGCAGTTCCCCGCGCCCCAGGGTGGCTGCCTGGCTGCCCCCTGCCACCAGCTCGCCCCGTCAGGGGCGCGAGGAACTGCGCGACCAGCCGCCCACCTGCCCGCAGCCGTCCCATTCAGCTATCCCACCCGCCCCGCCGGGGGCGCGAGGAACTGCGCGACCAGCCGCCCACCTGCCCGCAGTCGACCCATTCAGCTATCCCACCCGCCCCGCCGGGGGCGCGAGGAACTGCGCGACCAGCCGCCCACCCGGCCGCAGTCGACCCATTCAGCTATCCCACCCGCCCCGCCGGGGGCGCGAGGAACTGCGCGACCAGCCACCCACCTGCCCGCAGCTGTCCCATTCACGTGACCACCCGCCCCGCCGGGCCCGCGAGCAGCCTCCGACGCACCCGCAGCCGACCCCACCGGCCCAAGCCGACCCGCCGCCCCGGTCCCGGCCCCGCAGGTGAAACCGGTTGGCGGGGCACCCCGGGGCTGTCGATACCCTGGGGGCGTGACAGAGCAGACCGCCGCCCCCGCCGCCCCGGACGACCTTCCCGAGCAGATGCGGGTCCGGCGCGAGAAGCTGGACCGGCTGCGCGCAGCCGGCGTCGACCCGTACCCGGTCGGCTTCCCGCGCACCACCACCATCGCGGACCTGCGGGCCCAGTACCCCGACCTCGCCCCCGACACCGCCACCGGCGTCCGGGCCGGCGTGACCGGCCGGGTGGTGCTGAGCCGGACCGGCGGCAAGCTCTGCTTCGCCACGCTGCGCGACGGCAGCGGCGACCTCCAGGTCATGCTCTCGCTGGACAAGCTGGGCGAGGACCGCCTCGCCGAGTGGAAGCGCGACATCGATCTGGGCGACCACGTCGGCGTCGAGGGCGAGGTGATCACCTCCCGCCGCGGCGAGCTGTCGGTGATGGTCGACCGCTGGGAGCTCACCGCCAAGTGCCTGCGCCCGCTGCCGGACAAGCACAAGGGCCTCACCGACCCCGAGGCCCGGGTCCGCCAGCGCTATGTGGACCTGATCGTGAACCCCGAGGCGCGCGAGATGCTCCAGCTGCGCAGCCGGGTGGTCCGCTCGATCCGCCGCACGTACGAGGACCGGGGCTTCACCGAGGTCGAGACCCCGATGCTGCAGCCGATCCACGGCGGCGCCAACGCCCGGCCGTTCATCACCCACATCAACGCCTATGACATCGACCTGTATCTGCGGATCGCCACCGAGCTGTACCTCAAGCGGCTGGTGGTCGGCGGCGTGGAGAAGGTCTTCGAGATCAACCGGAACTTCCGCAACGAGGGCGCCGACGCGACCCACAACCCGGAGTTCACCGCGCTGGAGTCGTACGAGGCGTACGGCGACTACGACACCCAGGCCGAGCTGACCCGCACGCTGGTCCTGAACGCCGCCCGCGACGCGCTGGGCACCACCGTGGTGCGCGGCACCGACGCGCACGGCGTGGAGCGTGAGATCGACCTGGCCGAGCCGTGGAGCGAGGTCACCGTCTACGGCGGCATCTCCGAGCGGCTGGGCGAGGAGATCAGCCCGGAGACGTCGGTGGAGCGGCTGCGCAAGCTGGCCGAGGCGGCGGGCGTACCCTACGAGCAGCAGTGGGGCCACGGCCAGATCGTGCTGGAGATGGTCGAGCGGCTGCTGGAGGAGAACGCGGTCACCCCGACCTTCATCAAGGACTACCCGGTCGAGGTCTCCCCGCTGACCCGCCGGCACCGCAGCGTCCCCGGTGTCGCGGAGAAGTGGGACCTGGTGATCTTCGGTACCGAGATCGCCACCGCCTACTCCGAGCTGGTCGACCCGATCGAGCAGCGGGCCAGGCTCACCGCGCAGTCGCTGCTGGCGGCGGGCGGTGACATCGAGGCCATGCAGCTCGACGAGGACTTCCTGCGCGCCCTGGAGTACGCCATGCCGCCGACCGGCGGGATGGGCATGGGCGTGGACCGCCTCATCATGCTGCTCACCGGAAAGAACATCCGGGAGACCGTGCTCTTCCCCCTGGTCAAGCCCGAAGGAGCGTGACAGTAGTGGACTACGTCGGTGCGATCGTCCCGCCGCTGGTGATGGCGGTCGGATTCACCTTCCTCATCCGGGCGATCGTCCGGAGCCAGGGCGGCGCCCAGAAGGCCAAGGAGGACGCGTACGCGGACGCCCTCGCCGCCACGGCCGCGACCCCCGCCGCCGGGCCCGGCACGGCCGAATAACGCCGCTCCGGGCCGCCCGGGGCTCCGGGCATCCAGCGCAGGACGCGAAGCCGCCACCGCAGCCGGTGGCGGCTTCGCCGCGTCCCGGCCTCCTCCCACGCCACGCCGGAATTACCGAATAGGGTGTATTTGTCTGCTTCACTCCCTACTGTGGGGGCGCTGCCGGACTCGGCCGATGGAGGTGATCCGGATGGTGCGGCAACTCGGTGAGCTTGAGAACGAGGTCATGACGAGGGTCTGGCAGTGGAACCGCCCGGTGACCGTTCGCGAGGTGCTGGAGGATCTGCACCGGGAACGGGAGATCGCGTACACCACCGTGATGACGGTGATGGACAAGCTGTTCCAGAAGGGGTGGCTGCGCCGGGAACGCGAGGGGCGGGCCTACCGATATGAACCGGTCAGTTCCCGCGAGGCATACACCGCGGCGCTGATGAACGACGCGTGGGCCACCAGTGACAACCCGGCCGCCGCCCTGGTGCACTTCTTCGGGATGATGTCTCCCGAGCAGCAGGACGCCTTGCGTGACGCATTGCGGGTCGCCGCACCCCCACCCGATCAGGCGGTAGCCGATCCGGCGGCGGGGGAGGGCGGATCGGGAGACGGCGCGGCACGATAGCGTCATCTCCATGGAGGTCACGATCCGCCGGGCGCGGACAAGCGATGTGCGGGCGGTGCGCGGGCTCATCGACGGGTATGCGCGGGAGCGGATTCTGCTCGACAAACCGACCGTCACGCTCTTCGAGGACGTTCAGGAGTTCTGGGTCGCCGAGCGCGACTGCGACGGCAAGGTGGTGGCGTGCGGCGCGCTGCACGTCATGTGGGAGGACCTGGCCGAGGTGCGCACCCTGGCGGTGCACCCGTCCTGCCTGGGCCACGGCGTCGGCCACCAGCTGCTGGAGAAGCTGCTGCACACCGCAGGCTGGCTGGGCGTGCGGCGTATTTTCTGTCTGACGTTCGAGGTGGAGTTCTTCGCCAAACACGGCTTCGTGGAGATCGGTGAGGCACCGGTCGAGGGCGATGTCTACGAAGAGCTGCTGCGTTCGTACGACGAGGGTGTGGCCGAGTTCCTGGATCTCGAACGCGTGAAGCCGAACACCCTCGGCAACTCGCGCATGCTGCTGCTGTTGTGAAGGAACTGCGCCGACTCTGGTACGCGGACACCTCGACTGGTATGGCGTGGGTGCGAGCGGTGTAGCCGCAGGGGCGTGTTCGTCCGCAGGGTTTGTGTTTTCCGCGAAAAGGCGCTTTGCTTTCCTCAAGGCAATCCGTCGTTTAGTGGAAAGGGAAGCCGGTGGCGCAGAAGGTACAGGTTCTTCTTGTCGACGATCTCGACGGTGGCGAGGCGGACGAGACGGTCACGTTCGCACTTGATGGTGTTGCCTACGAGATCGACCTCAAGAGCGAGAATGCGGACAGGCTGCGTGAGCTGCTCGCACCGTTCGTCGACAAGGGGCGTAAGCAGAGCGGCCGGCTGAGCGGCAACCGCGGCGCCCGCGCCCGGACGTCCGCTGCGGCGGGCCGCCCGGCGGGCGGCAGCCAGGACACCGCGAAGATCCGCGCGTGGGCCAAGGACAACGGCTACACGGTGAACGACCGCGGCCGCGTCCCCAGCACGGTGCGTGAGGCGTACGAGAAGGCCCACGCCTGACCGGATGCGGGGCGGCGCAGCCATACGGGGCGCGGAGGTTCTCCTCCGTGCCCCGGCGGCCGTCCGCAGGCCGTCCGTACCAGTCCGTGCCGCGGTGGAATCGGGGATGGAACCCGGGCCGCCACGGGTATATGGCTGACGACGAAACGATCCCCCGGGCTCTGTGGAGCCGCGTGTCGGCGGCCGCGTTCGCCATGGGCGTAGCGGTATCGGGTGGATCTGGCTGGCCTGCGGGAACATCGTCTCGCAGCATCGGGTTGGGACTGTTGTCGACTGTCGCGGGGGAACGCGTCGCGATGGGCGTCGACAGTTGAAGGTAGCTGTCCCGCTGCGCGGGACTAGCATGCGGAAGGACAGGGAGGGGACCGACCCCTAACTGCCCGACCGCTCTGAGGAGCGATAACGATGTTCGAGAGGTTCACCGACCGCGCGCGGCGGGTTGTCGTCCTGGCTCAGGAAGAGGCCCGGATGCTCAACCACAACTACATCGGTACTGAGCACATCCTCCTGGGCCTGATCCACGAGGGTGAGGGTGTCGCTGCGAAGGCCCTGGAGAGCCTCGGGATTTCGCTCGAGGCGGTCCGCCAGCAGGTGGAGGAGATCATCGGGCAGGGCCAGCAGGCCCCGTCCGGGCACATCCCCTTCACCCCCCGTGCCAAGAAGGTGCTTGAGCTCTCCCTGAGGGAGGCCCTGCAGCTCGGCCACAACTACATCGGCACCGAGCACATCCTGCTCGGCCTGATCCGGGAGGGCGAGGGCGTCGCCGCCCAGGTCCTGGTGAAGCTCGGCGCCGACCTCAACCGGGTGCGGCAGCAGGTCATCCAGCTGCTCTCCGGTTACCAGGGCAAGGAGACCGCCACCGCCGGCGGCCCGGCCGAGGGCACCCCCTCGACCTCCCTGGTCCTCGACCAGTTCGGCCGCAACCTCACGCAGGCCGCACGCGAGGCCAAGCTCGACCCGGTCATCGGGCGCGAGAAGGAGATCGAGCGGGTCATGCAGGTGCTGTCCCGCCGCACCAAGAACAACCCGGTGCTGATCGGCGAGCCCGGCGTCGGCAAGACCGCCGTGGTCGAGGGCCTCGCCCAGGCCATCGTCAAGGGCGAGGTCCCGGAGACGCTGAAGGACAAGCAGCTCTACACCCTCGACCTGGGCGCGCTGGTCGCCGGCTCCCGCTACCGCGGTGACTTCGAGGAGCGCCTGAAGAAGGTGCTCAAGGAGATCCGCACCCGCGGCGACATCATCCTGTTCATCGACGAGCTGCACACCCTGGTCGGTGCGGGCGCCGCCGAGGGCGCCATCGACGCCGCCAGCATCCTCAAGCCGATGCTGGCCCGCGGCGAGCTCCAGACGATCGGTGCCACCACGCTGGACGAGTACCGCAAGCACCTGGAGAAGGACGCCGCGCTGGAGCGCCGCTTCCAGCCCATCCAGGTCGCGGAGCCGTCGCTGCCGCACACCATCGAGATCCTCAAGGGGCTGCGTGACCGGTACGAGGCGCACCACCGCGTCTCGATCACCGACTCCGCCCTGGTCGCCGCCGCCACCCTGGCCGACCGCTACATCTCGGACCGCTTCCTCCCCGACAAGGCGATCGACCTCATCGACGAGGCCGGTTCGCGGATGCGCATCCGCCGGATGACCGCGCCGCCGGACCTGCGCGAGTTCGACGAGAAGATCGCCGACGTGCGCCGGGAGAAGGAGTCCGCGATCGACGCGCAGGACTTCGAGAAGGCCGCCTCGCTCCGGGACAAGGAGAAGCAGCTCCTCACCGCCAAGGCGAAGCGGGAGAAGGAGTGGAAGGCCGGCGACATGGACGTCGTCGCGGAGGTGGACGAGGAGCTGATCGCGGAGGTCCTGGCCACCGCCACCGGCATCCCGGTCTTCAAGCTCACCGAGGAGGAGTCCTCCCGGCTGCTGCGCATGGAGGACGAGCTCCACAAGCGCGTCATCGGGCAGAAGGACGCCATCCGGGCGCTTTCCCAGGCCATCCGCCGTACGCGGGCCGGCCTCAAGGACCCCAAGCGCCCCGGCGGCTCGTTCATCTTCGCCGGCCCGTCCGGCGTCGGTAAGACCGAGCTGAGCAAGACCCTCGCCGAATTCCTCTTCGGCGACGAGGACGCGCTCATCCAGCTCGACATGTCGGAGTTCTCCGAGAAGCACACCGTCTCCCGCCTCTTCGGCTCGCCCCCCGGCTATGTCGGATACGAGGAGGGCGGCCAGCTCACCGAGAAGGTGCGCCGCAAGCCGTTCTCGGTCGTCCTCTTCGACGAGGTCGAGAAGGCCCACCCGGACATCTTCAACTCGCTGCTGCAGATCCTGGAGGACGGTCGGCTGACCGACTCCCAGGGCCGGGTGGTGGACTTCAAGAACACGGTCATCATCATGACCACCAACCTCGGCACCCGGGACATCTCCAAGGGTTTCAACCTGGGCTTCGCCGCCCAGGGAGACATCCAGACCGGATACGACCGGATGAAGGCCAAGGTCGGCGAGGAACTCAAGCAGCACTTCCGGCCGGAGTTCCTCAACCGCGTCGATGACATCGTGGTGTTCCACCAGCTGTCCGAGGAAGACATCATCCAGATCGTCGACCTCATGATCGCCAAGGTGGACGAGCGGCTCAAGGACCGCGACATGGCCATCGAGCTCGGTACCGAGGCCAAGAAGCTGCTCGCCAAGAAGGGCTACGACCCGATCCTGGGCGCCCGCCCGCTGCGCCGCACCATCCAGCGCGAGATCGAGGACGTGCTCTCCGAGAAGATCCTCTTCGGTGAGCTGCGCCCCGGTCACATCGTGGTGGTCGACACGGAGGGCGAGGGCAAGGAAGCCAAGTTCACCTTCCGTGGCGAGGAGAAGGTGCCGGTCGCGGACGTCCCGCCGGTCACCGCCGCCGGCCCGGACCTCACCAAGTAGCAGACCGCGCCATCCGACGCCCCGCCGCCTCCCCGGAGGCGGCGGGGCGTCGGCATGTCCGGGGTTGGTACCAGATGTCGGCGTTGGTACGGCGGCCGGCTGACCGGGTGTTACGGTCGAATCCACGAGAGCGGGGAGGTCGGGGTGCGGGCCGGTCGATGGGTGGGTACTGCGGTGGCGCTGGCGGGGCTGGCACTGCCGCTGACCGCGTGCGGCAGCAGCGGCGGAGCACGACCGGCTGCGGGGGCCACACCACCGGCGGTCCGGGTGGCCGCCTCGCCGTCAGCGACGCCCGACGGCCGGCTCGACGGGCTGTCCCAGCGCTGGCTGGCGAAGATCCCCGCGCAGACCCGGCAGGTGGTGGTGGCGTACGGCGACGGCGTCGACGCGGCCACCGGCAAGGTGACGCTGTACCAGAAGACCGGCAGCCGCTGGATCGCCGAGGCCAGTTGGGACTCCCACAACGGCCGGCGCGGCTGGACGCCCGCACACCACGAGAACGACCTGCGCAGCCCGGAGGGCGTCTTCACCCTCACCGACGCGGGCGGCGTGCTGCCCGACCCCGGCTCCAAGCTGCCGTACCACCAGGACCCGGCCTTCACCCCGCCGGCCTCCTGGGGCGCCTCGCACCGGCATGACTTCGACTATGTGATCGCCATCGACTACAACCGGGTGCAGGGCTCCTCGCCGCTGGACGCCCGGCGGCCGCAGGGCGAGTCCAAGGGCGGCGGCATCTGGCTGCACCTCGACCCCGGCAAGGGCTCCTCGGCCTGTGTGACCCTGCCCAAGGCGGCGGTCAAGCAGCTGCTGCGCACCCTCGACCCGGCGCAGCACCCGGTCGTGGTGATGGGTGACCGCGCGGACCTCGCCAAGGCGTAGCGGCCCGCCGGCCGGGCATGCCGCAGGCCCCGCCGTCCCAGGAGGGACGGCGGGGCCTGCGGCGTTGCTGCTCAGCCGGGATGGCCGGCCGGGGTCGGGGTCAGAGCGAGACGCCCTTGCCCTGGAGGTAGGAGACGGGGTTGATGACCGCGCCGTAGCTGTTGGTGGTGCGGATCTCGAAGTGCATGTGCGGACCGGTCGAGTTGCCGGTGTTGCCGGAGCGGCCGATCTGCTGGCCGGCGGAGAGCGTCTGGCCGGCGCTGACGCTCACCGAGGACATGTGGGCGTACAGCGCGTAGTGGCCGTCGGCCAGCCGCAGGGTGACCGAGTTGCCGTAGGCACCGGCCCAGCCCGCCGAGACGACGGTGGAGTTGCCGACCGCGTACAGCGGGGTGCCGACAGAGACCGCGAAGTCGCAGCCGGTGTGGTAGCCGGCGGCGTAGCCGCTGTTCGGCACGCCGAAGGGCTGGCTGAGCGAGGTGCCGCGCGGCACCGGGGAGGCGTAGCCGGAGGCGGCGGGGGTGCCGAGGGTCGGCCGGTTCGCAGCGCGGGAGGCGGCGTTGGCGGCGGCTATCCGGTGCGCCTCGTGGGCCGCGTGGTCGGCGTGGGAGCCGGCCTTGGCGCGGGCGGCGGCGTTGGCCGCGGCGATCACATGGGCCTGGTGGGCCGCGTGGGCGTCGCTGGCGGCCTTGGCGCGGGCGGCGGCGTTGGCGGCCGCGATGGTGTGCGCCTCATGGGCGGCGTGCGCCGCGTGGGAGGCGGCGGACGCCTTGGCGGCCTCGTTGGCCAGGTGGACCAGGTGCGCGATGTGGGCGCGGTGGTTGACGTGGTTGACGTGCGCCTCGTGGGCGGTCATGGACGGGCCCGGTGCGCCGTCCGCAGCGAAGGCGGTGCCGGTCAGGGTGGCGCCGACGACGGCGGCACCGGCGAGCACGGCGGCCAGGCGGGTGGGACGGAGACGGGGGGTGCGGTGCTTCACGCTGGGTGTCCTCTATCGGTTCGACGGCCCGGTGATCCGCATCGGCACGGTGAGGTGCCGGTTGCGCGGGCCGGGGCCCCGACTCTGGGCGGGGGCTTCAGCGGTCGGGGGGCCGATCGAACGATGAGGTGTTTCGATCTGCCCCTCGGCGGGCAGACCAAGTCCTAACAGAGGCCGTTGGCCGTCCCAAAGCCCCGGCTTTACTACGCATGTCCGTATTCGCCCCAGCACCTGGCGGACATCTGTGCGTATACACACGCTCTGAGCTGGTGCCGGGCGGACGCCTTCCGGCTACGAGAGCCGATAGTGATCGCCGCAACCGCTGTGACCGGGCTCACGGCTTCAGGCCCGTTCCGACGGGTACGGCGACCCCCGTTGTCGTCCCGCGTTGTCGTACCGCTCAGACCTCCGTCGCCGCGTCCTTGCCGTCGGTCGCCTCGGGCGTGATGCGCTGGACGATCTCCAGGGCGACCTCCAGTGCGGCGGCCTGCCGGTCGGCGGCGGGGCACTGGTGTCCCTCCGGCTCCTCCTGGAGCATGAAGAGGCCCGCGTTGATGGTGAGCAGGGCCACCACGGCCCGGACCCGGTCCTGGTAGCTGCTCTCCGGACCCTGGATGAGCTGCACCATCGCGATCATCCGCTCCTTGAACAGCGCCCCCGCGTTCAGCTCGCGCACGGCGGGCTGGTTCTCGTGGAAGAAGCGGAGCAGCCCGCTGCGGGCCGTCATCCCGTCGGCGAAGCGGCGCACCAGCTCATCGCGCAGTTCCGGCGACCAGGGCCGCTCCCGGCCCCAGGCGATGGCCTCGTCGATCGGCGCCGACATGCTCTCCACGATGCCGCGGACGATGTCGTCCTTGGTCTTGAAGTGGTAGTAGAGAGCGGCCTTGGTGACCCCGAGCCGGTCCGCGATCTCGCGCAGCGACGTCTTCTCGTACCCCTGCTCGGAGAACAGTTCGAGGGCCACGTCCAGGATGCGTGCCCTGGTGTCGCCGCGAGGCGTGTGGATGCTCATCGCTACGGTCGTGTCCCTCGGTCGTTGCCCGGCCGACGGGCGTCGGCCGATCTTCAGCTGTCCATTCTCTTCCCCCCGGGTGGCCGCCGGTCAAAAATCAACTTGACGGTCGGCTGATACGCAGCCTAGCCTGCCCAGCCCTCGGATACTAGCCGGTCGTCAAGCAAGCGGCTGTGGCGCCACCGGCACCCGGGCCGCTCCTCTTCGACAGCGGTGGGGTTCGACGGTGGCGGGGTTCGACAGCGGCGGGGTTCGACGGTGGCGGGGCCGGGCACCCGTCACGGGTGCCCGGCCCCACCACTCGCGTATGTCGTCAGCTCGCCGCAGGTGACCTCGGCAGCCGGTAGACGCCCGGCTCCACCGGCTCCACCAGACCGTCGGCCACCAGCCCGTCCAGTGCCCTGGCCCGCTGGATCGGCTCGTCCCACACCGCGTCCAGCTCGGCCTGGCGCACCTCGCCGTGCGCCTCCCGCAGCACGGCCAGCAGCTTGCCGCGCACCTGCCGGTCGGTCCCGGCGTAGGTCTGGCCGCGCCGGGGCGGACCGTCGTACGCCGGGCTGCCCGCCAGCCGCCAGGCGCACATCGCCGCCAGCGGGCAGCCGCCGCAGCGCGGGGTGCGGGCCGTGCAGACCAGCGCCCCCAGCTCCATCACCGCCACCGCCCAGGTCGCGGCGGTGGCGTCGGCGGCCGGCAGCAGCGCCGTCGCGGTGCGGCGCTCGGCGGCGGTGGTCGCGGTCGGCGGGTACTCCACCGCGTCCACCAGCCGGGCGAAGACCCGCCGCACATTGGTGTCCAGCACCGCGTGCCGGCGGCGGAAGGCGAAGGAGGCGACGGCGGCGGCGGTGTACTCCCCGACGCCGGGCAGCGCCAGCAGCTCGGCGTGGTCGGAGGGCACCTCCCCGCCGTGCCGCTCGGTGATGGCGGTCGCGGCGGCGTGCAGCCGCAGCGCCCGGCGCGGATACCCCAGGCGGCCCCACATCCGGACCGCCTCCCCGGGCGCGTCGGCGGCCAGCGCGGCGGGGGTGGGCCAGCGCTCCAGCCAGGCGGCGTACGCGGGCAGCACCCGCTTCACCGGCGTCTGCTGGAGCATGAACTCACTGACCATCACCGCCCATGGCGTCGCCTCGGGGGCGCGCCAGGGCAGGTCGCGGGCGTTGGCCGCGTACCAGTCGAGCACGGTGGTGTGGAGCAGCGGAAGCGGCAGCGGCAAGGTGGTTTCTCCGGACATCTCGCCCCGATCCTCCCATGACTCTCGGCCGACTGGCCGTCGCCTGGGCGGAGCAACAGGCTGATGATCTGAAAGAAGGGCTCCGGCTGAGGTGTTGCTGCACTGAGCGGTGGTTGATCTCTCGTAGAGTTTGTGCGTGCCTTCTATGCGCCATCCCGTCGGACCGCTGCCCGCGTCGATCTACTGGCGGCGGCGACTCGTCGTGCTCATCGCGCTGCTCGCGGTGGCGGCGCTGATCTTCTGGCTGACGATGGGCGGCAAGGACTCCCCGCAGGCGACGGGCAGCCACCCCACACCGGCCCAGTCGATCACCCCGGGCACCGGGCCCAGCGGCTCCGCGATCAGCAGCCGACCGGGCGGCCCCGGCGGCTCGGGGTCGGGGCATTCCGGCTCCGGCTCCGGTGGGTCCGCCGGGTCCGCCGGGTCCGGCGGCGGCGCTTCGGCGAGCCACGACCCGTCCGGGCCGGGCACCGGCGGCGACGAGGGCGCATCGGGTGCCGGCGACGGCAGCGGCGGCAGTGGCGACGGCAGCGGGGGGACCGGCGGTGGCGGCAGTGACGTCAGCCTCTCCGGCGGAGTGAGCGGCGGCACCTCGAACGACGGCTCGGGCGGCTCCGGCGGCTCGGGGGGCGCGGACGGTTCCGGTGGTTCCGGTGGCTCGGGTGGCTCGGGTGGACCCAGCGGTTCGGACGCCGGCAGCGGCGGACCGGGCGGCCTGCGCTCCGGCGACGTACAGGTCAACACCCCGGACGTGCGGGCGCTGCCGGTCTGCGCCACCCCCAAGGTGTCGCTGGAGCTGACCAGCGTGCAGAACGCGTACCAGCCGAAGGACCGGCCGCGCTTCCAGCTGACCGTACGCAACTCCGGCGGCGCCTGCCGGGTCGACCTCGGCCGGACGGCGTCGCTGGTCACGGTGAGCGAGGCCACCGCCGGCCGGATCTGGTCCTCCGGCGACTGCCCGACCGACCGCAGCGCCGCCTGGGTCGGCATCGCGGCGGGCAGCGCCGTCACCGAGACCTTCAGCTGGGACCGCAGCCACAGCACCCCGCAGTGCGCCACCCCCACCCCGGGCGGCACCGCCGGGGACGGCGTCTACCTGGTGCAGGCCACCCTCAGCGGCGTCTCCGGCACCCCGGTGACCGCCCGCGCGTCCTTCCGCCTGGAGAGCTGACCGCCACCCGACCGGCCACCGGTGCCGCCGTGCCCGCCGTCAGGTGACGCGGCTGCGCCGGAGGCGGAGGACCTGGCGGCCGTCGAGGCCGAGCCGCCAGCGGCCGCGGGTGAGCGGCATTCAAACGTAGCGTTCGAGGATGGAGGACTCGGCGAGGCGGGAGAGGCCCTCGCGGACCGAGCGGGCGCGGGCCTCGCCCACGCCGTCGACGGCCTGGAGGTCGTCCACACTGGCGGCGAGCAGCTTCTGCAGGCCGCCGAAGTGCTCGACCAGCCGCTCGATGACGGTGTTGGGCAGCCGCGGCACCTTGGCCAGCAGCCGGTAGCCGCGCGGGGAGACGGCCGAGTCCAGCGCCTCGGGCGTACCGGGGTGGCCGAGCGCCTTGGCGACGGCCTGCACATCCAGCAGCTCGGACTGGCTGAGCGCGTCGAGGTCGGCCAGGACGTCGTTGACGGTGCGGCCCTTCTTGGCGGCGCGCTCCGGGAAGTAGTCGCGGGCCACCAGCTCGCGCTCCGGCTCCACGCCCGCGATCAGCTCGTCCAACTGGAGCGAGAGCAGCCGGCCGTCGGTGCCCAGCTCCACCACATAGCCGGCGATCTCGGTGGCGATCCGGCGGACCATCTCCAGCCGCTGGGCGACGGCGGTGACATCGCGGACGGTGACCAGGTCCTCGATCTCCAGGGCGGAGAGGGTGCCCGCCACCTCGTCCAGCCGGAGCTTGTAGCGCTCCAGGGTGGCCAGCGCCTGGTTGGCGCGGGAGAGGATCGCGGCGGAGTCCTCCAGCACCCGGCGCTGGCCGTTGACGTAGAGCGCGATCAGCCGCATGGAGTGGCTGACCGAGACGACCGGGTACCCGGTCTGCTTGTTGACCCGCTCGGCGGTGCGGTGCCGGGTGCCGGTCTCGTCGGTGGGGATGGTGGAGTCGGGCACCAGGTGCACCCCGGCTCGTACGATCTTGGTGATGTCCTTGTCCAGGACCACCGCGCCGTCGAGCTTGCACAGCTCCCGCAGCCGGGTCGCGGAGAACTCCACGTCCAGCACGAAGCCGCCGGTGCAGATCGGCTCCACGGCCTTGTCGAAGCCCAGCACGATCAGGCCGCCGGTGTTGCCCCGGAGCACCCGCTCCAAGCCGTCGCGCAGGGCCGTACCGGGCGCGACGGAACTGAGGGAGGCACGCAGCAGGGCCTCCTCGCGGGGGGACTTCTCCGCCCGGTCGTTGGCTGCCACTGGACTCCCTCGGTCGGCCGGCGGTGCGGTCTGCCGACGTTCTGCCGCTCTGCCTTGGTGCGATCAGGGCAAAGTTTACCGTCGGGCGGTGCGCACGGGTGGCGGGTCGGCGCACGGCGACCCGATAAGGGGTCAGAAGGGCTCCGCCGCGCCCTCCGGCTCGACCGCGTCCCACCCGCTCATCAGGTCCGCGCCGGGCGCGGGGATGTCCGCCGCCGCCCTGGCACGCGGCCGCTTCACGGGGCGCTCCGCCGCGCCCAGCGCGGAACCCTCCCGCGCCGAGCCCGCCTGCGCCGAACCCTCCCGCGCCGAGCCCGCCTGCTCTTCGCCGGACCGGCCGGAGCGGCGGCGCCCGGGGATCGCGGCCAGCGCCTCCCCGATGTCCGTGACCTCGACCACCCGCATCCCCTGCGGCACCCGGCCCGGGTCCGGCGGCACCAGGGCGTGGGTGAAGCCCAGCCGGTGCGCCTCGGCCAGCCGCCGCTGCACGCCGTTGACCCGGCGCACCTCGCCGGCCAGGCCGACCTCACCGATGGCCACCAGGTTGTTGGGCAGCGGGGTGTTGGCCGCCGAACTGGCCACCGACAGCGCGATCGCCAGGTCGGCGGCGGGCTCGGTGAGCCGCACCCCGCCCACGGTGGCGGTGTAGATGTCCTGCTTGCCGAGCCGCACGCCGCCGTGCCGCTCCACCACGGCGAGCACCATGGCGATACGCGGCGAATCCAGCCCCGAGGTGGTGCGGCGGGGCGAGGGGATCTGCGAATCCACCATCAGCGCCTGCACCTCCGCGACCAGCGGGCGGCGGCCCTCCAGCGTCACCGTCAGGCAGGTGCCGGGCACCGGCTTGGCGCGGCGGGTGAGGAAGAGGCCGGACGGGTCGGCCAGCCCCGTGATGCCCTCGTCGTGCAGCTCGAAGCAGCCCACCTCGTCGGTGGCGCCATAGCGGTTCTTGATGCCCCGGATCAGCCGCAGCCGGGCGTGCCGGTCGCCCTCGAAGTGCAGCACCACGTCGACCAGGTGCTCCAGCAGGCGCGGACCGGCGATGGAGCCGTCCTTGGTGACATGGCCGACCAGCAGGGTGGCCATGCCCCGGTCCTTGGAGGCCCGGATCAGCGCGGCGGCGACCTCGCGGACCTGCGCCATGCCGCCGGGCGCGCCGTCCAGCTCGGCGGAGGCGATGGTCTGCACCGAATCCAGCACCAGCAGCGACGGGCCGACCTGGTCGATGTGGCCGAGCACGGCGGCCAGATCGGTCTCGGCGGCCAGGTAGAGGTGGTCGGACAGCGCGTTGATCCGGTCGGCGCGCAACCGGACCTGCCCGGCCGACTCCTCGCCGGTGACGTACAGCGTGCGGTGCTGCGCGGAGGCGGCCTTGGCGGCGACGTCCAGCAGCAGGGTGGACTTGCCGACGCCGGGCTCACCGGCCAGCAGCGCCACCGCGCCGGGCACCAGACCGCCGCCCAGCACCCGGTCCAGCTCGTCGACGCCGGTGGGCCGGGCGGTGGCCACCTGCCCGTCCACCTGGGCGATCGGGCGGGCGGGCGCGCTGACCGGGCCGGCGGCGGTGGTGCGCAGCGGCACCGCACCGTACTCCTCCACGGTGCCCCAGGCGTTGCACTCGGGGCAGCGGCCCACCCACTTGGGGAGCTGGTTGCCGCACTCGGTGCAGCGGTAGGCGGGACGGGGGGCCTTGGCGGAGGATCGGCCGGCGGAGGTTCGGGCTGCCATGCGGTGAACCGTACAAGGGGGGTACGACAGCGCGGCGCGCGGCGGCCCCCGCGAGCGGCCCGCCGTCACCCGGGACGGTGGGAGGCGTTACCCGAAAGAAGGACGTGTCGCGCAACGGCCCCGACCCGGACGGGCGGTCCCCTAACGTCGGCAGGATGACGACCAGCCCCGACACCCACATGCCCCCGGCGGGCGGATCGGCGCCGCGCGGGACGGAGCGTCCCGAGGTGGCGTGCGCCCGGCAGGTGGACGGTCTGTTCACCTACTGCCTGTCCGTGCTCTGCGACCACGACGCCGCGCTGGCCGCCGTCCGGTCGGTACGGGAGATGGCGGTCCGCCACCACGACCGGCTGCGCGACCCCGCACTGCTGCGGGCCTGGCTGTACTCGCTGGCGCGGTACGCCTGCCTGCTGCGGCTGGAGGACGCCGAGCCGGACGGCGGCAGCGCCGGGCCGCCGCCCACCGCCGCGCAGGAGCGGGAGCGGCGCGACCGGCTCGCCGTGCTGGCCTGGCCGGAGGCGGCCGGGACCACGGCGCAGCAGCGGGAGGCGCTGGAGCTGGCGGTGCGGCACGGGCTGGCGCCCGCCGAGGTGGCGGCGGTGCTGGGGCTGGAGCCGGAGGCGGCTTCGGTGCTGCTGGCGCAGGCGGCCTGCGAGGTGGAGCGGACCCGGACGGCCCTGCGGGTGCTGGCCGCCGCCGACTGTCCGGAGCTGGAGCGGCTCGGCGGTGGGCGGCCGGCGCCGGACCGGGGCGGCCTGCCGGGTCCGGCGCTCCGCCGCGAGGTGGTGCAGCACCTGGACGGCTGCCCGACCTGCCGGGCCACGGCGGAGCGGGCGGTGGCGGGCGACCCCTGGCCGGGGGCGGCGGTGTTGCGGGCGGGTGGCCCAGCGGGGCGGGCGCTGCCGCTGCTGGCGGCCCCGGCGGGGGCGTTGGCGGAGTCCCCGGCGGGGGCGGGGCGGCGGGCGCGGCGGGGGCGGTACGGGCGGGGTGCGGGCCGGGCGGCGGACCCGGCCAGGGGGCTGACTGCGGCCCGGCTCCGGGGGTGGCTCGGCCGCCCGGCGGAGCCGGGGCGGGGCGGGGGCGCAGGTGCCGGGGGGACGGGGGGCTCGGGCGGCTCGGGGGCGGGTGCCGGTGCCGGTGCCGGGGATTCGGGGGGTGAGGGCGAGGGCGGGCCGGGGAGTGGGGGTTCGGAGGGCGCGGGCGGGGACGGGCCGGGGGCGGCCGGGGCGCCGGAGGGGCGGCGGTGGGGGGCGGTGGCGGCGGACCCCCGGTTCGACCGGCAGGGCTTCCCCCGGCACCGGGCCGACCCCACGGACCTGGGCGTGGTGCTCCGCAACCGCGCGGTGACCACCACCGTGCTGGCGGCCGTGCTGGTCGCACCGATGGCGGCCCTGTGGCTGGTGCACCGGGGCGGCGACGGGGCCGCCGGTCCGGCCACGGTGTCGGCGGTCCGGGTGGACACCCCGGAGGCGGCGTACGGGTACGCCACGGCCGAGGGCGCCTCCCGGGGCGCGGGCCCCGGCGGGCGGGGCGCGGGACGCCTCCTCGGCTCCGCCGAGCACGCCGGCCGCCACCCGCAGGCGGGGCTTGGCGAAACGTTGCCACCTGCGGCGGAGCCGCTTTCGGCGGCCGCGCTCCCGATCACGGTGGTCGGTCCGGCCGCAGGCCCGGGGGCGACCGGGACGGCGGCGCCGGGGCCGCTGGCGGCCGGGTCCGTACTGTCCGGGTCGGTACTGTCCGGGTCGGTGCTGCCCGGCGCCATGCTGTCCGCTGCCGTGCCGCCCGGTCCCGAGCAGGCCGGTCCCGAGCAGGCCGGCCCCGTGCAGTCCGGTGCTGAGCAGTCCGGTGCTGAGCAGGCCGGGCCCCCCGGGTCCGGCATCGCCGCCAAGCAGGCGGCCCCGGCCGGCCGGCTGGCCGTCGAGGCGCGGGAGTACGGCAGCCGTACGGTGGTCACGCTGACCAATCCCGGTGTCTCCACCATCGTCTGGCGGGCCGTCAGCGACACGGCGTGGTTGCAGCTCAGCCGTGACTCGGGCGCGCTGGAGGCGGGCCAGCGGATCACCGTGATCGTCACGGTGGACACGGACCGGGTGCCGCACGGCCACTGGGCGGCCCATATCGCGCTTCAGCCCTCGGACGCCGTGGTCACCCTGGAGGGCAGCGGCCGGCGCAGCGGCGAGGAGGGCAGCCACGGGCCGTCCCCGTCCCCTTCGTCGTCCCCGTCCCCATCTCCGTCCCCGTCCGGTCCGCCGCCGTCCGGTCCGCCGCCGTCGCAGGGCCCGAGCCCGTCCCCGTCCGCGCAGCCGTCCGGCACCCCGAGCGAGCCCCCGCCCGCCCCCGGCGGGCCGAGCGGGCAGCCGACGCCCGCGCAGACCCCGGAGAGCCCCCCGCCCGCGCGGCAGCCCGCCGACTCGCCGTCGGCGGCGCCCCCGACGCCGTCGCCGTAGGGGGCTGAGCCGGGCGGGCGGTCAGTGGCCGCCGCTGGGACGGTCGCAGCCGACGTGGTCGGGGTAGCCGGCGAAGGCGTCCGCCTCGGTGGCGGCGCGGTTCATCGCGCCCTCCACACAGAGCGGGTAGGTGTCGATGAGGAAGCCGACCGCAGTGGGGCCGTTCTGGTACGACGTCACCTTCCCGGCGGGAAAGCCGAGGTCGATGAGTGCGCTGCGGGTGCTCTCCGGGTCGAAGTCACGGTGCTTGCGCAGTGGTTCGAGCGCTCCCCGGACGCGTGCGACGGCCGCGAGCCCGTCGCAGCGGCTCTGGCCGTGCAGCGGGAAGGGGACCATGAAGCCGTGGTTCTCGGCGTAGTGGTCGGTGACCGGCGCGGTCGGGTCCGAGGCGGCCGAGCTCGGCGCCGGCACGGCGCTCTCGCCGGGGCAGGCGAAGTCCACCGGTGTGCTGGGCTGCGCCACCGCCGTCCGCGAGGGGCCGACCGCACCGGCGGTGTCCCCCGGCCGCTGTGTTCCGCACCCCGCCGCCAGCGTGGCCAGCACCGCCAGCGGCAGCATCCCGTGCCGGACTGCCGCCGTCCTGATCCTTGTCATGTGCCGAGTCATGTGCCGATCCTGCCGCGCGGCGCGGCGGGCGTCATGAGTCCGGCTACTCAGGCATCCCGGTCCGTGGCCTCCCGAAGGTGACATGGCGTCAGCCGAGGAGGGTGGTGAAGGCGTCCCGCGAGAGTGCTTCCAGTTCGTCCAGGGCGGCTCGGGCGCTGGCCGCCGCAGCGGGGTCGCGCTCTTCGAGGCCGCTGGCCGCGAACTCGTCCTCGTCCAGCCGCAGCACGGTGGAACGGTCGGCGGAGAGCCACAGGTCGAGGTCCAGGTCGGCCACCACCAGGGCGCCGTCGCGGACCTCGGCGGGCCGGGTGACGTCGCAGTACCAGCCCTTGAGGACGCCGTCGCCGGTACGGACCTCCTTGACGGCGTACCAGCGGTCGCGCCAGTAGTGCTCGGTGAACACGTCGCCGTGCTCGAACCGTACGAACCCGAAGTCGCGGTCGGCCGCCCCGGCCCAGTCGGCCACCACGGTGATCCTGGTCCCGTCGTCCCGGGTGACCACCGCCGGGTAGCTCACATCGGGGCGCGGGTGCTTGACCAGCCGGACCGCCACCTCGCTGCCCGGCGCCAGCCGCCCGGCTCCGGTCCCCGCGCTGTCCGATCCCTGCATGGCGTCCTCGTCTCCCTGTCGGCGTGGTCCGGCCGGGCCGGCCTCCGCGATCGGGCGGGCCGGGGCCACCGGTTTTCCGCCGGAACCAGAGCCGAAGCCGGAGCCGGGCCAGATCACCGGGCCGGGTCGGCCGGGTGCGGCGCGAGCCGCTGGTCGGAGCGGGTGGCGATCCGCTGCTCGCAGAGGCCGGCCAGTACGGCGTACCCCTCCGGCCCCATCAGCTCGGTGAGCTCGGGCCGGTAGCCGACGTACACCGGCTCGGAGCCGCCGTGCGCCTCCGGGCTGCCGGTGCACCACCAGTGCAGGTCATGGCCGCCGGGACCCCAGCCGCGCCGGTCGTACTCGCCGATGGAGACCACCAGGACCCGGGTGTCGTCGGGGCGGTCCACCCACTCGTAGGTGCGCCGGATGGGCAGCTGCCAGCAGACGTCGGGCTTGGTCTCCAGCGGCTCGCGGCCCTCCTTGAGGGCCAGGGTGTGCAGCGCGCAGCCCGCGCCGCCGGGGAAGCCGGGCCGGTTGAGGAAGACGCAGGCACCGTCCACCCGGCGGGTCTGCCGGTCGCCGTCCTCGTCCAGCTGGGTGATGCCGCCGTCGAGCAGCACCGAGCCGTCCGGGCCGGTGCCCAGGGCGTGGTACTGCCAGCTCTCGGGGGTCAGCCGGGCGGCGTGGGCGGCGACCCGCTGCTCGTCGTCCTCGTCCGACCAGTGGGCGCCCAGCGTGCAGCAGCCGTCGGACTCGCCCCGGCCGGGCCGGATGCCGTGGCAGCCGCGCCCGAAGATGCACGCCCAGCGGGAGGTGAGCCAGGTCAGGTCACAGCGGAAGACCTGGTCCTCGTCGGCGGGGTCGGGGAACTCCACCCAGGCCCGGGGGAAGTCGAGGGACACCTCGCGGCGGCGCGGGGCCGCCTCCGTGCCGTGTGCCGGTTCCGTCTCTGCTGCTGCCACGGGCCCAGCCTATGCCCTCGCGGTGGTGTGGATCGTCCCGTTACGGTGGCATTTGTCACGGTGTGCAGTGGCGGCGCCGGGGCGCGCATCCGCGACCCACGCCGCCGTCGTCCCCACAGTGCCCCCGGAAGCCCCCGCAGCGCAGCGGACGGATGCCGGTAGCGTGAAGCGTTATGCGACTCGGCGTACTCGACGTAGGTTCCAACACCGTCCACCTCCTCGTGGTGGACGCGCACCCGGGTGCGCAGCCGCTGCCGGCCTACTCCTACAAGGAGGAACTGCGACTGGCAGAGCTGCTGGACGCGGACGGCGCCATCACCCGGGAGGGCGTGCGGCGGCTGATCGCCACCGTGTCCTCCGCGATGCGGGTGGCCGAGGACAAGGGCGTCGAGGACGTGCTGCCGTTCGCCACCTCGGCGGTCCGCGAGGCGGTCAACGGCGAGGCGGTGCTGCGGCGGGTCGAGGACGAGACCGGCGTGGCGCTGCGGGTGCTCTCCGGCCGGGACGAGGCGCGGCTGACCTTCCTGGCCGCCCGCCGCTGGTTCGGCTGGTCCTCCGGCCGGCTGCTGGTGCTGGACATCGGCGGCGGCTCGCTGGAGATCGCCTGCGGCCCGGACGAGCAGCCCGACGTCGCCGTCTCGCTGCCGCTGGGCGCCGGCCGGCTCACCTCCGCCCGGCTGCCGGGCGACCCGCCGGACCCGGAGGACGTACGGCGGACGAGGCGGTACGTCCGCGCCGAGATCGCCCGGATCGTCGGTGACGTCTCCCGGCTCGGCGCGCCCGACCACACGGTGGCCACCTCCAAGACGTTCAAGCAGCTGGCCCGGATGACCGGTGCGGCCCGCTCCGAGGCGGGCCCGTACACGCCGCGCCGGCTGGTCAGGGCCGAGCTGGAGGAGTGGGTGCCCCGGCTGGCCGGGATGACGGCGGCGGACCGGTCCCGGATACCGGGGGTGTCCGAGGGCCGGGCGCGGCAGCTGCTCGCCGGGGCGCTGGTCGCCGAGGCCGCCATGGACCTCTTCGGGCTGGACTCGCTGGACGTCTGTCCCTGGGCGCTCCGCGAGGGCGTCATCCTGCGGCGGCTGGACACCATGGCCGACTCCGGCACCGGTGCGGGCGGCGGGGGCGGCGGGGAGGCACTGCTGTGGCCGGCGCCGGCGGCCGGGTCGGTGGGGGGCTCGGCGGCGTGCGCCTGAGGCCCGGCCGGGGCGGGGCGGACCGGGTGTGTCCGGTGGCCGTTCGCGGGGCAGGGGCGGGGTGCCGCCCGAGGGTCGGGACGGCGTGCGGCGGACCGGTGAGGTGGCCAGTGCGTGAGGGAGTGGGCCCGGAAGCGGGTGGCGGGCCGGTACGCGAGGGTGGGGCCGGTACGCGGGGCCGGTGCGCCGCCCCGTGCCCCCGTCCGGCCGCATAGTCTGTCACCGTGGCGGAACCAGCGGACGAGGACGTGACGCGGGCGAGCCGTGCCGACCGGCGCGGTCGCCGGGCCGGCGGTCCACGGGCCGAGAGCGCCCGTACCCCGGAGCCCGCCACCGACGGCCCGGGGCCCGACGCGGCCGGCCGGCGGAGCACCGGCAAGCGGGCCGAGGCCAGGAACCGGGCCCAGGCGACCGGCGAGGCCGCCAAGCGCGTGGTGGCCAAGCGGGCCGCCGCGACCCGGGAGGCGGCCGGCGCCGCCCTGGGAGCGGCTCGGGCCCGCCGGGCGGCGGCCAGGGACGGCGAGAGCCCCGCCGAGGGTGAGCCCGGGACCGATCAGGGCCGCACCCGGGTACGCCGGGCAGCCGCCCGAGCCCGGAAGGCCGCCGCAGCCCCGGCACCAGCACCAACCCCAGCACCAGCCCCGGCCCAGCCCCCCGCCCCGCAGCGCCCCCGCACGGCCGCCGCCGCCCCCCGCCCCGCCGCCCCCGCCCCCCGGCCGTCCGCCGCCAAGATCGCGCTGTCCACCGCCTCCGTCTACCCCGAGAACACCGCCGCCGCCTTCGAGACCGCCGCCCGGCTCGGCTACGACGGCGTCGAGGTCATGGTGTGGACCGACCCCGTAAGCCAGGACATCGAGGCGCTGCGCCGGCTCTCCGACGACCACGGCGTCCCCATCCTGGCCGTGCACGCCCCCTGCCTGCTGATCACCCAGCGGGTCTGGAGCACCGACCCGTGGACCAAGCTGGAGCGCGCCCGCGCCGCCGCCGAGAAGCTGGGCGCGGACACCGTCGTGGTGCACCCGCCGTTCCGCTGGCAGCGGCAGTACGCCCGCGAGTTCGTGCAGGGCGTCTGGCGGATGGCCGACGAGACCGACGTCCGGTTCGCCGTCGAGAACATGTACCCGTGGCGCTACCGGGACCGCGAGGTGCTGGCGTACGCGCCCGGCTGGGACCCCACCGACGAGGACTACCGGCACTACACCGTGGACCTCTCGCACGCCGCCACCTCCCGGGTGGACGCCCTCGCCATGGCCGACCGGATGGGCGACCGGCTGGCCCATGTGCACCTGGCCGACGGCAGCGGCTCCGCCAAGGACGAGCACCTCATCCCCGGCCGGGGGAGCCAGCCCTGCGCCGAGCTGCTGGGGCGGCTGGCCGGCACCGGCTTCGACGGCCATGTGGTGCTGGAGGTCAACACCCGCCGCGCCGCCGACCCGGCCGCCCGCGAGGCGGACCTCGCGGAGGCGCTGGCCTTCACCCGGCTCCACCTGGCCCCGGCGGCCGACCCCGGAGGGACCCGATGACCGCCGACCCACCCGACCTCGCCTCGTCCTTCCACACCGTCGCGGCCGAGTACGACGCCGCCCGACCCGACTACCCCGACGCCCTCTTCGACGCCGTCGAGGAGCTGACCGGACGCCCGCTGACCGGCGCCGACGTCCTGGACATCGGCGCGGGCACCGGCATCTCCAGCCGGGCGCTGCTCGCCCGGGGCGCCCGCGTCACCGCCGTCGAACCCACCCCCGGCATGGCCGCCCGGCTGCACGCCGTCAGCCCCGGGCTGCCGCTGGTGCGCGGCAGCGGCAACGCCCTGCCGTTCCGCGACGACTGCGCCGACCTGGTCTGCTACGCCCAGGCGTTCCACTGGACCGACCCGGAGCGCTCGGTGCCGGAGGCGGTCCGGGTGCTGCGCCCCGGCGGGGCGCTGGCGCTCTGGTGGAACGTCAAGGACCGCCGGGTCCGCTGGGTGCGGGAGCAGGCCGCCCGGCTGCGGGCCGCCTGCCCGCAGTACCACGGCTACCGGCCGTTCCGGGAGTCGCCGCTTGAGCTGGCCCGCTTCGGCCTGCGGATCACCACCGCCACCGTGCACTGGGAGCGACGCGTCCCGGTCGCCACGGCCCTGCTGGACCAGCTCTCCCGCTCCTATGTCGCGGTGCTCCCGGCGGCCGACCGGGAGCGGGTGCTGGCCGCCGAGCGGGCGGCGCTGCTGGCGGAGTTCCCGGACGGCCAGGTGGTGGAGCCGTACGCGACGGACCTCACGGTGGGCATCCCGTACGCACCCCGCCGCTGACCCCGCCCTCGCCCACCGGCTCCAGCGCCGCGACCAGCCCGGTGACGGCGGCGGCCATCGCGCGGCGGCCGGCCGACAGATAGCGGCGGGGGTCGACGACGGCCGGGTCGGCGGCCAGGTGGGCGCGGACCGCGCCGGTCATGGCGATGTTCAGCGCCGTACCGATGTTGACCTTGGTGATGCCGCCCGCGACCGCCCGGCGCAGCTCCGCGTCCGGTACGCCGGAGGAGCCGTGCAGCACCAGCGGCACGTCCAGCGCGCCGCGCAGCCGGACCAGCAGCCCGTGGTCCAGCCGGGCCGTCCTGCGGGTCATGGCGTGCGAGCTGCCGACCGCCACGGCGAGCGCGTCGACCCCGGTGGCGGCGACGTAGGCGCGGGCCTCGGCGGGGTCGGTACGGGCGCCGGGGGCGTGGGCGTCCAGCGGGCCGCCGCCGTCCTTGCCGCCGACCTCGCCCAGCTCGGCCTCCAGCCAGAGCCCGTGCCGGTGCGCCCAGTCGGCGGCGGCGCGGGTGGCGGCGACGTTCTCCTCGTACGGCAGGTGCGAGGCGTCGAACATCACCGAGCCGAAGCCGCAGTCGGCGGCCCGGTGCAGCAGTCCGGCGCTGCGGACGTGGTCCAGGTGCAGGGCGACCGGCACCGACGCCAGCGCGGCGGCCTCGGCGGCGGCCCTGGCCAGTGGCGCGGGGCGGCCGTGGTGGAAGGCCACGGCGTTCTCGCTGATCTGGAGGATCACCGGGGTCCGGGCGGCCTCCGCGCCCTCGATGATCGCCTCGGCGTGCTCCAGGGTGATGACGTTGAACGCCGCGACGGCGCGGCGGGCGGCCGCCGCCGCGGTGACCAGCGGGCCGGTGGCGGTGAGGGGCATGGCTCTCTCCCAGGGCTCCGGGGCGGGCGGGCGGTCAGGCGCCGTCGAGGATCACCGAGCGGGTCAGGTGGCGCGGGCGGTCCGGGTCCAGGCCCCGGGCGGCGGCGCGGGCGACGGCGAGCCGCTGCACCCGGACCAGGTCGGCCAGTGGGTCCAGCGCGCCGTGCACCCACTGGGCGCCGGTGGCCCGGACCTGCGCCGCGAGGCCGTCCGGCGCCGGGCCGCCGAGCAGCCAGGTGGCGGTGGTGCCGGTGCTGATGCTGATCGGGCCGTGGCGGTACTCCATCGCGGGGTACGCCTCCGTCCAGGAGAGCGACGCCTCCTTCATCTTCAGCGCCGCCTCGTTGGCCAGGCCGACCGTCCAGCCCCGGCCGAGGAAGGTGAACTGGGTGCGGTCCAGCAGCCCGGCCGGCAGCGGCGCGGTGAGCGCGGTGGCGGCGTCCCGCAGCACGGCGTCGGAGTGCAGGCCGAGGTGGGCGCGGAGCAGGGTCAGCGCGGTGGTGGCGAAGCGCGTCTGCACCACCGACCGCTCGTCCGCGAAGTCCAGCACCACCAGGTCGTCGGCGGCGTCCCGGACCGGGGTGCCGGGGTCGGCGGTGATCGCGGTGGTACGGGCGGTGCCGCGCAGCCGGGCCAGCAGCTCCAGCACCTCGGTGGTGGTCCCGGAGCGGGTCAGCGCCACGACCCGGTCGTAGCGGCGGCGGGCCGGGAACTCCGACGCGGCGAAGGCGTCCGTCTCGCCGTGCCCGGCGCCCTCGCGCAGCGCCGCGTACGCCTGGGCCATGTAGAGGGACGTCCCGCAGCCGACGACCGCGACCCGCTCGCCGGACGCGGGCAGCGCGGTCGGCCCGGTGGCGGCCAGCTCGGCGGCGCGGCGCCAGCACTCCGGCTGGCTGGCGGTCTCGGTCTCGACATACGACGGCTCGGCAGGCGACGGCTCGACAGGCGGCGGCTCGGCAGGCGACGGCTCGACATACGACATGGCTGCGCTCCAGAAACCCGGAAGATGCTCGTTTCTGCAAAGTATCCCGTCACTTCGAGCATTTACAAGCATCGAACATGCAGATTCCCGCATCCTGCCGGGCTGTGCCACGCTTGCCCCTGCGGTGCCCGACCGCCGCAGCCGCAGATGAGGAGAGTGGCCTTGTCCAGGGATGCCCGGTGGAGCGCACTGCTGGAGCTGCTGGCCCAGCACGGCCGGGTCGAGGTGGAGGACGCCGCCGCCGCGCTGGACGTCTCCACCGCCACCATCCGCCGCGACCTCGACCAGCTCGCCGAACAGCAGCTGCTCACCCGCACCCGGGGCGGCGCGGTGGCGCACGGCGTCTCCTATGAGCTGCCGCTGCGCTACAAGACCGCCCGGCACGCCTCCGAGAAGCAGCGGATCGGCCGGGCCGCCGCCGACCTGGTGGCCGCGGGCCAGGTCGTCGGGCTGACCGGCGGCACCACCACCACCGAGGTCGCCCGCGCCCTGGCGGTCCGCGCCGACATCGCGGGCGACACCGGCGCGGCGGCGGGCGCCCGGCCGGCCCTCACCGTGGTGACCAACGCCCTCAACATCGCCGGTGAGCTGGTGATCCGGCCGCAGATCAAGACCGTGGTCACCGGCGGAGTCGCCCGCCCGCAGTCGTATGAGCTGATCGGTCCGCTGGCCGGGGGCGTGCTGGAACAGATCACGCTGGACGTCGCGGTGCTGGGCGTCAACGCCGTCGACCCCGAGCGGGGGGTGTACGTCCACCACGAGGGTGAGGCCAGCGTCAACCGGCTGCTGGCCGAGCGGGCACAGCGGGTGGTGGTGGCGGCCGACTCCTCGAAGATCGGCCGGGCGGCCTTCGCCCGGGTCTGCGAACCGGCCCGGATCGACGTGCTGGTCACCGACACCGGCATCACCGCCGAGGCATCCGCCCGGCTGACCGAGGCGGGCGTCACCGTGGTCGCCGTCTGAGAAGGGCTCGCCGCCCCGGAGAGCGGCTTGAACCGCATCCCGTCATACGGACGACGTGTCCAGATGGCGGCCCCGTGGGCGTACGCTCGATCGGTACGGCCCCCGGCATCCACGCCGCCGGGCCGTCCGAGAAGCAGAGCAGTATCGCGCGCGCCGCAGGCACCGCCGCCGACGGCGCGAAGGGAGTGGAGCAACGTGCCCGAGCTGAGGTCGCGTACGGTCACCCACGGCCGCAACATGGCGGGCGCCCGAGCCCTTCTCCGGGCCGCCGGTGTAGCCCGTGAGGACTTCGGCAAGCCGATCATCGCGGTCGCCAACAGCTTCACCGAGTTCGTGCCCGGCCACACCCACCTCCAGCCGGTGGGCCGGATCGTCTCCGAGGCGATCCAGGCGGCCGGCGGCGTGCCGCGCGAGTTCAACACCATCGCGGTGGACGACGGCATCGCGATGGGCCACAGCGGCATGCTCTACTCGCTGCCCTCCCGCGACCTGATCGCGGACTCGGTGGAGTACATGGTCAACGCGCACTGCGCGGACGCCCTGATCTGCATCTCCAACTGCGACAAGATCACCCCGGGCATGCTGATGGCCGCGATGCGGCTCAACATCCCCACCGTCTTCGTCTCCGGCGGCCCGATGGAGGCCGGCAAGGCCACCCTGGTCGACGGCACCGTCCGCAAGCTCGACCTGATCAACGCGATCAGCGACGCGGTCAACGAGAGCGTCTCCGACGAGGACATCGCCCGCATCGAGGAGAACGCCTGCCCGACCTGCGGGTCCTGCTCGGGCATGTTCACCGCCAACTCGATGAACTGCCTCACCGAGGCCCTCGGCCTCGCCCTGCCCGGCAACGGCTCGGTGCTCGCCACCCACACCGCCCGCCGCGCGCTGTACGAGGACGCCGGGCGCACCATCGTGGAGATCACCCGCCGCCACTACGAGCAGGACGACGAGACCGTCCTGCCCCGCGCCATCGGCGGCCGCGCCGCCTTCGACAACGCCATGGCGCTGGACATCGCGATGGGCGGCTCCACCAACACCATCCTGCACCTGCTCGCCGCCGCCCAGGAGGCCGAGCTGGACTACGGCCTGGCCGACATCGACGCCGTCTCGCGCCGCGTCCCCTGCCTGGCCAAGGTGGCGCCCAACGTCGCCCCCGGCGGCACGTACTACATGGAGGACGTCCACCGGGCCGGCGGCATCCCCGCCATCCTCGGCGAGCTGTACCGCGCCGGGCTGCTCAACGAGGACGTCCACTCCGTGCACAGCCCGTCGCTGGCCGACTGGCTCAAGACCTGGGACGTGCGCGGCGGCTCCCCGTCCGCCGAGGCCGTCGAGCTGTGGCACGCCGCCCCCGGCTGCGTCCGCTCCGCGACCGCCTTCTCGCAGTCCGAGCGCTGGGAGACGCTGGACACCGACGCGGCCGGCGGCTGCATCCGCGACCTGGAGCACGCCTACTCCAAGGACGGCGGCCTCGCCGTCCTCAAGGGCAACCTGGCCGTCGACGGCTGTGTGGTCAAGACGGCGGGCGTCGACGAGTCGATCCTCACCTTCGTCGGCCCGGCCGTCGTGGTCGACTCCCAGGAGGGCGCGGTCGAGGCGATCCTCACCAAGCGGGTCAAGCCGGGCGATGTCGTCGTCATCCGCTACGAGGGCCCCAAGGGCGGCCCCGGCATGCAGGAGATGCTCTACCCGACCTCGTACCTCAAGGGCCGGGGCCTGGGCAAGGTCTGCGCCCTGATCACCGACGGCCGCTTCTCCGGCGGCACCTCCGGCCTCTCCATCGGCCACGCCTCCCCGGAGGCGGCGTCCGGCGGCACCATCGCGCTGGTCCGCGACGGCGACACCATCTCCATCGACATCCCCGGCCGCTCCATCCGGCTGGAGGTCTCCGACGAGGAGCTGGCCGAGCGCAGGGCCGCCTTGGAGGCGTCCGGCGGCTACCGCCCCGCCGACCGGCACCGCCCGGTCTCCACCGCGCTGCGCGCCTACGCCGCGATGGCCACCTCCGCCGACCGGGGCGCGGTGCGGGACGTCACCAAGCTGGAGGGCTGAGCGCCGGTACGGTACGGGGGCGGGGGATAATCGGTCGGGTGACCGACGACCTCGCCCCCGCCCGCTCCGACGCGCCCCGGCCGGAGCCGATCCGGTTCTTCGGCACGTCCTGGGTCGTACGCGGCCCCGGCTACCGCGCCCGCCGGGTCGCCGTCGCCGTGGGTGCGCTGCTCGCGGCGGTGGCGGGCGCGCTGGTGATGCGGCTGGCCGTCTCCGGGGTGCTGATCTCCGGCACCGGCTCCTTCGTCAACGTCCTGCTGGTGCTCGCGGTGCTGGTCTGCTCCTGCCTGGCCGGAGTGCGCACCTGGAAGGTCCTCGCGGAGGGCCGGGACTCGCTCACCGGCTGGATGGCCGACGACAAGGCCCTGGGTCCGATCCGGATCGTCGGCTTCGTCGGCATGCTGGTGGCGTACTTCGTCCGCAGCCTGCTGGAAGCCCCCGGCGAGGGCGTGGCCCGCACCCGCCACGAAGCGGCCCTCAAGCGCCACCGCCCCACCAAACGCCCCACCCGCCGCCGCCGCTGAACGGCCGCCGGGCTCAGGGGCGCGAGGAACTGCGCGAGCAACCCCCCCACCCGCCGTAGCGCGCCGCCGAAACAGGCACCCCCACCCGGGGTGGCGGCACCCCGCCACCGCCGTGGGGCGTCCCCGTCAGGGGCGCGAGGAACTGCGCGAGCAACCCCCCACCCCCCGTAGCGCGCCGCCCAACCAGCACCCCCCACCCCGGGGTGGCGCACCCCGCCACTGCCGTGGGGCGTCCCCGTCAGGGGCGCGAGGAACTGCGCGAGCAACCCCCCACCCCCCGTAGCGCGCCGCCGAAACAGGCACCCCCCACCCGGGGTGGCGCACCCCGCCACCGCCGTGGGCCGTCCCCGTCAGGGGCGCGAGGAACTGCGCGAGCAACCCCCCACCCCCCGTAGCGCGCCGCCGAAACAGGCACCTCCCACCCCGGGGTGGCGCACCCCGCCACCGCCGTGGGGCGTCCCCGTCAGGGGCGCGAGGAACTGCGCGAGCAACCCCCCACCCGCCGTAGCGCGCCGCCCAACCAGCACCCCCCACCCCGGGCGGCGCACCCCGCCACTGCCGTGGGGCGTCCCCGTCAGGGGCGCGAGGAACTGCGCGAGCAACCCCCCACCCCCCGTAGCGTGCCGCCGCAACAGGCACCCCCCACCCCGAGTGGTGTAACCAGAACAGCCCCAGGAGGCGCCGCCCGCCTAGGACCGCCGCCGCGCCCCCGCCACCGACCCGACCACGCCGACCACCGCGCCCAGGACGGCCGCGTGCCAGATCGCGTACCAGACGGTGGCGAACATGCTCTCCGTACTCAGCACCGTCCGCGCGACCACGTCCAGCACCAGCAGCAGCCCGGCCGGCGCCAACGCCACCCGCCACGGATGCTCCCGCGCCCACCGCCGCAGCCGCCGATCGCCGCCGCCCCGCCCGAGGACCGACCCCACGCCGCCGATCAGGAAGAAGAGGAACAGGGCCAGGCTGACCGGCCCGGCGAGGATGCTCAGCGACCAGTGGCCGGTGATCACGTCGATGCCGAGGGCGGCCGCGCCGCCCAGCGTGCCGACGGCCGCCGCGGTGCGCCAAGGCCCGAGGGTCGCCGATGCGACAGCGAGCTGCCGGGTCTCACCCGGTGTCAAATCTCCGTGTGCCATGTAACCCACGGTGCGCCCGCCGCAGCCCGGAAGCCATAGGGGAGAACCCTGATTCTTCCCGCAGGGGACCCCTGCCCCGCCCGCCCGTCCCCGGTCCGCCACGTGGACGGTCCCGCTGCCGCCGCCCGCCCCGGTGCGAGGATGGGCCGGACACCGCACGGAACCGACGAGTGAGGCCGCCATGACCCAGAAAGTCGCCGTCCTCGGAGCCGGCAAGATCGGCGAGGCGCTGATCTCCGGCCTGCTGCGCGCCGGCCGGACCCCGGCCGATGTGCTGGTCACCGCCCGCCGCCCCGAGCGGGCCGCCGAGCTGCGCGACCGGTACGGCGTGGAGGCGGTCGGCAACGAGCAGGCCGCCAAGGCCGCCGACACCCTGATCCTCACCGTCAAGCCGCAGGACATGGGCACCCTGCTGGACGAGCTGGCCCCGCACGTCCCTGCCGACCGGCTGGTGATCTCCGGCGCGGCCGGCATCCCCACCGCCTGGTTCGAGGAGCGGTTGGCGGCCGGCACCCCGGTGGTCCGGGTGATGACCAACACCCCGGTCCTGGTGGACGAGGCGATGAGCGTCATCTCGGCCGGCGCGCACGCCACCGAGGAGCACCTGCTGCGTACCGAGGAGATCTTCAGCCCGGTCGGCCGTACGCTGCGCGTCCCCGAGACCCAGCAGGACGCCGCCACCGCGCTCTCCGGCTCCGGACCGGCGTACTTCTACTTCCTGGTGGAGGCGATGACCGACGCGGGCATCCTGCTGGGCCTGCCGCGCTCCGTCGCCCACGACCTGATCGTCCAGTCCGCGATCGGCGCCTCGGTGATGCTGCGCGACTCCGGCGAGCACCCGGTGAAGCTCCGCGAGGCCGTCACCTCCCCGGCCGGCACCACCATCGCCGCCATCCGGGAGCTGGAGAACCACGGCGTACGGGCCGCGCTGCTCGGCGCGCTGGAGGCCGCCCGCGACCGCTCCAGGGAACTGGCGGCGGGCGGCAGGTAGCCGCGCCCGACCGGCCGCCTAGAGTGGGGCCGGTGCGCTACGACCTGGTGATCCTGGACAACGACGGGGTGCTCTGCGACAGCGAGCCGATCTCCAACCGGCTGCTGGCCGAGTACCTCACCGAATGCGGCCACCCCACCACCTTCGAGGACTCGGTGCGGGACTTCCTGGGCACGGCGGCGCACCATGTGCACGACGTGGTGCGGGAGCGTACCGGCAGGCTGCTGCCGGACGGCTTCGACGACCTCTTCCACGCCCGGGTGTACGCCGCGTTCGAGGCCGAGCTGACGGCGGTGGCGGGCGCCGAGGGACTCCTCAAGGCGCTCGCCGCCGCCGACGTTCCGTACTGCCTGGCGTCGTCCGCCAACCACTCCTGGATTCGCACCGCCCTGGACCGGACCGGGCTGCGCGGCTACCTCCCGGAGCAGCGGATCTTCAGCGCCGAGGACGTCGGCCGGGGCAAGCCCGCCCCCGATCTGTTCCTGCACGCCGCCCGCACTATGGGCGTACCCCCGGAGCGCTGCGCGGTGGTGGAGGACAGCCCCTTCGGCGTCCTGGCGGCCCGGTCCGCCGGAATGGACGTGTACGCCTACGCGGCACTCACCCCCGCCACCCGGCTGACCGAGGCCCAGCCGACGGCCCTCTTCACCGACATGGCGGAACTCCCCGCCCTGCTGGGCCTGGGCCCGGCAACCCCGGCGCGGTAGTCAGGCCGTGAAGCGGCGGCCGCGCAGCGGTGGTCCGGGCAGTTCGGCCAGGATCAGCGGCAGGGCCACGCCGGAGCCGGGCCCGGTGCCACGGGTCTCGGCGCGCAGTTGGAGCAGCGGTTCGCCGCCGGTGTCCCCGGAGTTGCCGACGGCGGCCAGCGGGGTGCCGGTACGGACCGCCGCCCCCACCGGCACCCGGATGCTGCCCGGCCGCAGATGGGCCAGCACCACCAGTGCCAGGCCGGTGTCCAGGGCGATGTGGTTGCCGAGCGGGTGCGCCGGGTCGGCGGCGGCGCCGGGTTCGTGGTCCGGCAGGCCGTCGACGGCGGCCACCACCGTGCCCTGGCAGGGGCTGCACACCAGGTGCCCGTACACCGCGTAGCTGCTGTTGGCGGCGGGCATCAGGCCGAGCGCGCGGCGGTGCCGCCAGCGCGGTCCGCTGCCCAGCGCGGTGAGGTCGCAGGCGTGCCGGGCGGCCGGGTCGCGGCCGTCGGCGGCGTGCCGGTTGAGCGCGGGCCCACCGGCCTGGAGCAGGCCGAAGGTGCCGCCGCGCAGCGGCGAGGCCAGCGCCAGCGGCGGCGGGTCCGCCGGGCCCGCCGCCGGGCGGCAGCGGGCGGCGGTCCACCCGGCGGCGGCGAGCGCGGCCAGCGGCGGCACCAGGGCGAGCGGGTCGCCGAGCGACCAGGCCAGGTCGGCGCCGAGCACCCGCAGCCCGGCCAGCAGCGTGCCGCAGACGGCGGCGGCGGGCAGCAGCCGGGCGTACGGGGGCAGGGCGTGCCAGGGACCGGCGTGCCGTACGCACCAGCCCACGGCCAGTGCCGCGAGCAGCAGCAGGAACCAGCCGGTGGCGGTCGCGGCCGTCACCGCGAGGGCCAGGTGCAGTACGGTCCACCCGGCGGCCGCCGCCGTGAGCCAGGTGTAGCGGCGTGCGGTGGTCCGGCGGTTCTCGGCGGCGGCCCGCGACCGGGGGCGCGGCCCGACCGGCGACCCCGTGCGCCCACCCGACCGGGGGCCCACCAGCATGCTGGCGGTGGACCCGGTCGGCGGGCGTACCGGCTTGGGCGGAAGGGTGTCCACCGGCGGCCGCTCGGCCGTGGCCGCCATCCCGCCGGCCGGCTCGGCGCCGCTCGGCCCCGGCACCGCCGCCAGGGGCCGGGCGGCTCGGGCGGACCCGTCCGGCCCGGTCGGCCCCGCCGCCGTACCCGGGCCCGGCGGGCCGGACGGCCTGGGCGGGACCCCGTCCACCGCTGCCCCGCCACCGGCTGCCCCGCCACCGGCCGCCCCGCCACCGACGTCCGCGACAGAAGGCCCCGCTGCCCCGCCCCAGCCCGGCCCGCCCACCGACCCCCCGTCCACCGGCCGCACCCCGCCCCGCCCGGCCACCCCGCCGCCGCCGGGCCCCGCCCCCGCCGCCTCTTCCGCCGCCGTCAGCCGGGCCGTCAGCGCCGCCGGCCCCAGCACCAGCGAGCCCAGCAGCCCGTCGCCGTCCAACCGGGCCCACAGCAGTTCGCTGCCGGCCGCGCACTGCACCCGCCACAGCCCCCGGTAGGGCTGCACCGACCGCACGGCGCCGTGCCGCTCCCGCAACTGCTCCACCATCTGCGCGATCCGCTCGACCGGCACCCGCTCCAGCAGCGCCGACGAGAACGCCCCGGGCGGTGGCTGCGGCGCCGTCAGCACGGACGTCAGCACCGCGCGCAGCGCCCGGTCGGCCGCCGACATGCGGCGGGCGTGCCGGAGCCGGGGACCGAGAGCGCGCACCATCCCCACGACGTGTCCTCATCTCTCCCGGGGCCGAAGACCTACGGCACTGACTCTCACGGTAAGCAGCAATGACCGCAAAACATGGCAACTCACCCGAATGGCTGTAGACCGGATGCCAGGATCACCCCGCCGCGAGCCACCGCGACCGGTCGGCGGCAGGCCCTCCCCAAGCGGCGCCGCAGGCCCTACGCTCGCGCCAACGTACTTACCCGGCAGTAGCCGACCGGACGGGGAGAGGCACGCCATGGAGGTCACCGGACGGCTGCGGCAGGCCCGCGCCGCGCTGCTGGTCAGCTTCCTCTGCCAGGGCGTGGCCTTCGCGCTGCTGGTCACCCGCATCCCCGCCGTCCAGGACCGGTACGGCATCAGCGACGCCCTGCTCCCGGTCTTCCTCGCCGCCGTACCGGTGCTCGCGGGCGCGGGCAGCATCGCCTCCGAACGCCTGGTCGGCCGCACCTCCGCTCGGGCCGTGCTGCGCACCGTCCAGCCGCTGCTCTGCCTCTCCCTGGTCGGCGTCGGCGCGGGCGGCACCCTGTGGCAACTGGCCCTGTCGCTGGCCGCGTTCGGGCTGCTGGTCGGCGCCCTGGACGCCAGCATGAACATGCTGGGCGTCGGCCTCCAGCGCCGCTACGGCCGCTCCATCATGCTGGGCTTCCACGCCGCCTTCAGCCTGGGCGGGATCATCGGCGCCTCGCTGGCCTGGGCCGGCGCGCACTGGCACCTCACGCTGCCGACCCTCTTCGGCTGCTCCGCCGCCGTGCTGATCCCGGTCTCGCTGGCCGCGAGCACCCGCTACGCCGGACCGGCCGAGCTGGCCGGGGCCGAACGGGCGGCGGCCGAGGCCGCGGGCCGGTCCCTCCCGTGGCGGCCGCTGCTGCCGCTCTGCTTCGCGATGGCCGCCGCGTACATCGCGGACGCCACCGTCTCCAACTGGAGCGCCAAGTACCTCCAGGACACCCTGCACAGCTCGGAGGAGCTGGCCACCGTCCCGTACAACGCGTACATGGTGACCATGCTGCTCGGCCGCACCCTCGGCGACGCGGGCGTGCAGCGCTGGGGCGCCGTCGCGGTGGTGCGGGCCGGGACGGTGCTGTCGGCGGCCGGCTTCGCCGTGGTGGCCGTCGCCCCCGGGCCGTGGACCGGCATCCTGGGATTCACCCTGCTGGGGGTCGGCCTGTGCGCCATCGTGCCGCAGGTCTTCGCGGCGGGCGGCCGCCGCTTCCCCGACGCCTCGGACGCCGCCGTCGCCCGGCTCAACCTCTTCAACTACGTCGGCTTCCTGGTCGGCTCACCGCTGGTCGGCGCCGTCGGGGACGCCGGTTCGTACCGGGCCGCGATGGCGGTGCCGCTGGTGCTGGTGCTCACCGTGCTGCTGGTCTCCCGGGCGTTCGGCGGCGCCGCCCGGCGGACCGGTACGGCCGCCGTACCCGGCGAGGCGGGCTGACCGGCGCCCGTACCGGCGCTCCGCTAGCGTGGCCGCCATGTCCGACGCCCCGCCCGCCGCCCGGCCCGCCCTGGTCCCCTGCGGGCTCCGCCTCCAGTGGGACGAGGCGGTCACCGCCTACGACTTCGGCCCCGGCCACCCGATGGACCCGATCCGGCTCGCCCTCACCATGCGGCTGGTGGAGGCGTTCGGGCTCACCGAGGCGCCCGGCGTCACCGTCGCGGCCGCCGCCCCGGCCGGCGACTCCACCCTGCGGCTGGTCCACGAACAGGCGTACATCGACGCCGTACGCCACACCGCCGACTACTGGCGCGACCCCGCCGAGCACGACACCGCGCGCGGCCTGGGCACCGAGGACAACCCGGCCTTCCCCGGCATGCACACCGCGTCCGCGCTGATCGCCGGGCAGTCGGTCGCCGCCGCCGAAGCCGTCTGGCCGCCCGCCGGCGCCCCCCACGACCGCGCCCACCCCGCGCACGCGGTCAACTTCGCGGGCGGGCTGCACCACGCGATGCCCGGCCACGCCTCCGGCTTCTGCGTCTACAACGACGCCGCGCTGGCCATCGCCCGGCTGCTGGAACTCGGCGCCGAGCGGGTGGCGTACGTGGACGTCGACGTCCACCACGGCGACGGCGTGCAGCGCGCCTTCTGGAACGACCCCCGGGTGCTCACCCTCTCACTGCACGAGCACCCCGCCACCCTCTTCCCGCACACCGGCTGGGTCAGCGAGACCGGCGGCCCGGACGCGCCCGGCAGCGCCGTCAACCTGCCGCTGCCGCCCGGCACCGGCGACGCGGGCTGGCTGCGTGCCTTCCACGCCACCGTCCCCGAACTGCTCACCGCCTTCCGGCCGCAGGTCCTGGTCACCCAGCACGGCGCCGACACCCACGCCGAGGACCCACTGGCCCACTTCGCGGTCAGCCTGGACGCCCAGCGCGCCCTGGCCACCGCCCTGCACGACCTGGCCCACCGCTGCGCCGGCGGCCGCTGGGTGGCGCTCGGCGGCGGCGGATACGCGGTGGTGGAGGTGGTCCCCCGGATCTGGACCCACCTCACCGCCATCGCCGCGGGCCGCCCCATCGACCCCGCCGCCGACACCCCCGCCGAGTGGCGCGCCGAGGTCTACCGCCGCACCCGCCTACCGGCCCCGTACCGGATGACCGACGGCCGCCACCCCGTCCCCTGGACCGACTTCGCCCACGGCGGCTACGACCCCGCCGACCGCCTCGACCAAGCCATCCTCGCCACCCGCCGCACCACCTTCCCCCACCACGGCCTCCTCCCCTGACCCGGGCGGGGCCCGGTCCCGGACACGGGCGGTTGCGAAGCCGCGCAGATCCGACCCCAGGCGACACTGCCGCCTCATGCGTCCGGCGCGTGAACGCCCTCGCTGTACGCAGCAGCCGTGCCGCCGACCGTTTCCGCTCTCCACCACCGCTGGAGGAGCCGGCGCGCGGTGCGTGGCTGACCCGGGCTCTTCACATGTCCAGTCCGAGGCTTGTGGCGATGTCGACCAGGTCGGGGTTGGACCGCTTCCACTTGGAGACCAGGACGCGGCCCACTTCTCTGGCCATCGGGTGCACCCGGGCGAGCTGTGGCGCCACGTCGTCCGCATCCTTGAGCGAGCGGAGCGCCGCGTCCCGGTCGTCCGTGGCCAGATGCGCGCGGGCGGTGTCGATGTGAAAGTGCGCCACGCGGGTCGGCTTGAGGTCCGGCCCCGGGGTGAAGCCCTCGGCCAGGTCGACGGCCTTGTCCGGCTGGCCCAGCTCTACCAGGGCGGCCAGCCTGTGCAGCAGGGTGTTGCCGGTGCCGAAGGTCAGGTTGTGCGTGAGGACATCGCCGGGGGGCAACTGCCCAGTCAAGGTCGCGGCACGCCGGAGGTGGTCCTGGGCGGTCCCCTTGTCCTCGGCCCGGGAGGCGAGTGTCACCGCCCGGAGGTGGAGGGCCCCCCGCACGGCGGTGGCTTCCAGGCCCGGGACGCCCGCGGCGGCCAGGGCGGTGACGGCGTCCTCGACCACGGCCAGTCCGCGGTCGTAATCGCCTGCGGACTGGAAGGTCCCCGCGCGGTTCCAGTCGGCCGCCGCCTTGGCGATCGGCGTCCACGTCCGGGTGGCTGCCCATTCCTGGCGGGCGGTGATGCTCTCGGCGAGGTCCGCGTGACCGAGCCGGTGCGCGAGGGTGTAGGCGCAGCCGAAGGCATCGCTCAGCAGGGTCCAGGCCGCCGGGGTGTCCACCGCGTGTGCGTAGGCGGTGGCGTCCGTGATGAGTGGGGGGAGTACCCCGGCGAGGTCGTCGTACTCGGTGGCGGCACGCAGCGCGGCGGCTTCCGCCAGGGCACCGGCCAAGGTATCGGCCGTGATTCCACCGGGGTCGCCCGGCAGGTCGTAGCAGCGGACAGCGGCGCGCACCGGGTCGAGGTCGAGGCTGCCGGAGGTGGTGCCTGTGCCGTAGAGGCGTGCGGTCGTGGTGTTCATGGCCTGGGCGATGACGGCGACGACGGGGGGTGTGGCAGCGCGGTCTCCGACCTCGATCTTGGACAGCAGTGAGGAGGAGATCTTGGCCTTGTGGGCCAGCTGGGCCTGCGTCAGGCCGCTGGATTTGCGGAGCATGGCGATGTTCTCCCCGACGGCGGGGCGCGGTTGCTGCGGCATGAGTGCAGGCTCTCAGAGTCGTCGGCGCTACGGCGGTGCCCAGAGCATGCCCGACCTGACGGTCCGTTAACTGTGCAAGTGGTGTGCAAGTTCGCTGGCTACTGTTCGTGCCTGAGCGGTGACAGCATTTGCCTGTGGGTGGGAAGGCCGACCCGCTCGGAGGCGCTCCGAAGCGGGCGGGCCGTACCTGGACGATGCCCGGTGCCCCGCGCTGCGGCGACCCTGAGGCCCGAGCCTCACCGCCCTCCACCCCTGCCGCCGCGCCCCGCGCGGCCGGACCCATGAGAGAAGGGAACCCATGATGATCACCGACGAGCTGTACGAGCCCCCGACGGCCGATGAGGAAGGCACCGTGTGCGGGCTGGCTGCCGGCTCCTACTCCAACGGGCAGTCCGACGACGGCGACTTCTCCACCGTCAAGTGGCAGCAGGGGTGAGTCTCACCGCCCCGTGGTTCGTCGGGGGGGCCGGGGCCCCCCCCCCCCCCCCCACCCCCGCCCCCCCCCCCGCCCCCCGGGGGGGGGCCCCCGCCCCCGCCCCCCCCGGGGGGGGGGGGGGGGGGGCGCCCCCCCCCCGGGGGGGGGGGGGGGCGGCGGCCCCCCCCCCCCCCCCGACGAACCGTCGCCCGCGCTCTCGCCGCCTGTGGGGCTACCAGGAACCTGGCCTCGATCGACGGCGCCCCGTGGATCGTCGGAGCCCTGTCGGCGCCCGGTGTGCTCGCTGCCCGAGCCGGTCGGGTGCACGCCGCGCTGATCGGTGAGCACGCCGTCACCAGCGCCCAGGTGGAGCACGCCCTGGCCGAGTGCCGGGAAGAAGTGGGCTGGGAGAGCCTGACCCGTTTCCCCGGGAGCTACTACGTCGCGGTGGCCACCCCGACTGGCCGATACCTGATCGGCGACATCGCGGGCATTCGACCGGTCTTCGCTGCACATGTCGCCTCCCACGCGCTTCTCGGCAGCCACGTACGCATCCTGGCCGAGGCAGCCGGGAATACCGCCCTCGACCCCCAGAGCCTGGCGCTCCAGCTCATCGGCCCGGCCACGCCGACCGCACTCCTCGCGTCGGCCGCCCCCGGCACCAGCCTGTACGGGTCGGTACGGTCCATACCTCCCGGGCACGCCGCCCAGGTCGACCGGAACGGCGTGCTGCACACTGCCCGCTACTGGGAAGCACCCGATGACGACGTGCCGGCCGAAGTCGGCGCGCGGGCCCTGCGCGGCGCCCTGCGCGGGGCGGTCGCGGCCCGGGACCGGCACGCCGTCGAGCTGTCCGGGGGCTTGGACAGCACCAGCCTGTCCTTCCTCGCTTACGAGCGGATCGGCAGCTCCCTGGTGAACCTGACGCGGGAGCCCGCCGACCCGGGCAACGACGACCTGCACTGGGCGCGCCTTGCGGTGTCCGCGCAGCCTGGCGTTCAGCACCGCGTCCTCTCACTGCGGGAGACGCCGGAGCAGTTCGACGGCATCAGCCGGCCGCTGGCCCTGGACGCGCCCGGCCCTACCGCACTCAGCCCGGATCGGTCCGCCCACCTGTGGCGGCAGGTGCTCTCCGCCGGAGCCCGGACCCTGTTGTCGGGCAAGGGTGGTGACGAACTGCTCTGCCCGCCGCTCTCCTATCTGGCCACCGCCGCCACCCGGAGCCGACGCACGGCCCGGCGGCAGCTGCGGGGCTGGGCCGCGCTCCATGGCTGGACCCGCGCGGCGACGGCGGCCGCAGCCGCGCACCCCGGCCCCTACCGGGTATGGCTGGCCGGCTGCCTGGATCACCCCGGCAAACCCGGTTGGGACGCCGGCCCGTGGCTGCCCCCTTGGCTGAGCAGCTCCACGCGGCGGTATCTCCGCGGCGCTCTGGAGCAGGCCGCCGTGTCGGCGGAGCCGCTCCACGACCGACCCCACCAGCACGCCACCCTCGCGGCGGTCCGCGCCATGGCCTCCCTCTGCCGGCTTCAGGGCGACGCGGCGGCCTCCGCCGGGGTGACGATGGCCTACCCGTACGCGGACCGAACCGTGATCGACGCGGCGCTGTCCGTCCGCGCCGAGGACCGGTACGGCCCGTTCGACCCCAAGCCGCTGCTGACCGCCGCCGTGGCCGGGATCGGCGCGGCCGCCAGCATGTCCCGGCGGACGAAGGCGGGCTACAGCGCGGACACTGCCCGTGCCGCAGCACGGCACCACGCGCTTCTGAAGAACCTGCTGACCCACGAGTCGGCACTCGCCGATCACGGGTTGATCAATCCGACCCTCATCCGCCCGACAGCGGCCGCGTGGCAGCGGGCCGATCCGACCACGGATCTCCTACTGCACCTGACCCTCGCGGCCGAGGTGTGGGTGCGGACCGCCGAGAACCGGCCCCCGACCCCGGCGCCCGACCCCCCGGAGGCATCGTGCTGACCCTCGCACCCGGCACCCGCATACTCGTCGACGGCATCACCGGGCGCGGCACGCTGATCACAGCGGCCGGCGGCCTGTGGACCCTCAGCAGCAGCGGTGTCACCGCGCTGACCGCCCTGCGGGACGAGGGAACCGCCGCCGCGGCCGAAGCGGCGCTCCGTGCCCGGTACCCGGCGATCCCCCGGGAGCAGGTCCGCGCCGACCTGGACGCCCTGGTGGGCAAGCTCATGGACAGCGGTGTGGTGGTGGACCGATGAGCTTCACCGTCGCCCTGCCCCCACGTAGCCGGATCAGCCGCCGCCAATGGCTGCTCGGACGGGCGGCCGGCTTCCTGGCCCAGGCCGCCGCCACCCGCCGGCCGAACCCGGACGCCCGCGTCGCCCGTGTCGCCACCTGGGCCGTCGGCGGGGCGCGGCGCCCCTCAACGGCCGCCGAAGCGGAGCAGGCCGTTCGTGCCGTCACCACCGCGCACCCGGCGCTCGGCGGCGCGACCGCCTGCCTGGACCGCGCCGTGGCCGCGCTCTTGTACTGCCGGGCCCACGGCCACGCTCCGGCCCTCGTTGTCGGTGTGCGCCCCGGCACCGCTCAGGTGCATGCCTGGATCGAGGCCGAGGGAGTGCCCGCCGCCGAGCCGGCCGATCCGCGGCTCGGCCACACGCCCGTCATCGTCCACCGACCCGGAGTCCCCACGTGACCGCCACCGTCCCCGCCGCCCACTGGGCCGCCCGCGCCCGCCGACTCGCCGACATGCTGCGGGCCGGGGGCGCACTGCACTCCGAGGCCGTTGCCGACGCCTTTGCCGCAGTACCCAGGCACGCGTTCATCTCCGGCCACTACCTGGGCGGCGGCCCCGGCCGCACCGTGCTGGACCCCGAGCACCCGGACGGCGAGCTGCTGGCCCTGGCCTACGCGGATCGCGGCATCATGACCCACACCCCGGCGGACGAGGCCGGCGGCTACTCCAGCGCCTCGCAGCCCGCCGTCGTCGCCCGGATGCTCGAAGCCGCGCAGCTCACCGAGGGCACCCGCGTACTGGAGATCGGTGCCGGCACCGGCTACAACGCGGCCCTGATCTCCCGGCTCACCCGTACCCCGGTCACCACCGTCGAGGCGTCCCCCGTCGTCGCCGCCGAGGCCCGCGCGGCGCTGCGGCGCACCGGCCACAGCGAGCAGCGGGTGCGGGTGGTCACCGGTGACGGGTACGCCGGGCACGCCGGGGGCGGCCCCTGGGACCGCATCATCGTCACCTGCGGCATCGCCGGGCTCTCCCCGCACTGGCTGGACCAACTCGCCCCGCACGGAAGCGTCATCGCCCCGCTTGCCCACGCAGGCGTCCATCCGCTGGCCCGCATCAGCGGCCATGGTGACGGCGTCGTCGGCCGCCTCGTCACCATGGCCGATTTCATGAACGCCACCGGCCCGCTGTACGCGGGCGCCCGGACTTCTCCCTCCACCCGCAGCCGGCTGTTCCCGGCTCCCGCCACCCGCCTTCCCGGCACCGTCCCCGCCGCGTTGGACCCGCGCGGCTCCTACAGCGACCTGTGGATGTACCTCGCCGCCCAGGACCCCCGCATCACCTGCGCGAGTGCCGAAGGCCCGATCGACCACACCGGCTGCGCCCTGGTGACCGAGGACGAGACCACGGCGGTGTTCGTCCGGCCCGGCGGCCTCTATCTGACCGAGGACACCCCGAGCACCCGGGCCCTCGCCGAGGTCGTCGCCCACCGCGTCGCCGCCTGGGACCGGGAGGGCCGCCCCGCGCTGGACCGGTGGACCTGCCGCCTGACCCTCGCGGGTGACCCCGAGTCGCCCATCCAGGTCCCCGGCGCCTGGGCGCTCGACCCCGAGCCCGCCGCCGGGCGCGAGGGTCGATCACGCGTCTGACAGGCCGTCAGGTTCCCTTGTCCGCCGAAGAGGCGGTGGGGGTGTGGTGAGCGGCCTCGACCTGGTCTCCGCGAGTGGAGGGGAGCGCTCCGGCGCGGGGGGTGGACGTACGGCGGGGAGAGGGCCCGGGGGCGCATGGCGGGGCCGGGCCGCGTCGGGCCTGGGGGCGGGGTCCGCGACCGGGCTGACCTGGCATCGGGCGGCCCGGCCGGGCGGTGCCGGCCGAGCCCGGGGGCGGCCTGGGGGGTGGTCGGCGGGGGCGTCGCCGTCGACGGCGGTGCGCGACCGGCGTACCCCAGAGCGCCGATCGTTCACGTACTGCAACGGGCGGTCCCGTCACCGTAGTCCCGCCCGCTTTTCTCCTCTTCCCACCCGTACCACCCGCAACTACTCTGGGGATACGCGTGGGCTGGCTTCAGTCACCGGAGGGGAAGCCGGTGCTCAGCACATGCGAAAGGTCGGTGTTGACATGGCGTCTGGCGAGCGGCCTCTGCACGAGGTCAACTTCCTGACCGTGGCAGAGGTGGCCACGGTGATGCGAGTGTCGAAGATGACCGTCTACCGGTTGGTCCACAGCGGGGAGCTGCCTGCCATCCGGGTGGGCCGCTCCTTCCGGGTCCCCGAGCAGGCGGTTCACGACTATCTTCGAGAGTCCTACGTCGGCCGGGAGACCGCGTAGGAAGGCCGAGGTACAGCGCGACCGGCGACCGGAAGGACCCTGCCGGACCACGTCGTGCGCAGCTCGATTACGGGACGCGCGGTGCGGCAGGTAGGCTAAGCCTTCCGTCAGTCGTATCCGGACTCCAGAGCACCGCGCCGCGGTCGCGAGAGAGTCCCAGTGAGCGAGGGTTGTTCCGTGGGCTCTGTCATCAAGAAGCGCCGCAAGCGTATGGCCAAGAAGAAGCACCGCAAGCTGCTCAAGCGCACGCGAGTGCAGCGGCGCAACAAGAAGTAGCAGTGCCCGATCGCCCCGGCGCCCGCTCCGACCCTCCGGTCGGGGCGGGCGCCGGGGCGTTCCGGTGCTCCGATCCGGTCCCATTCCGATGCTCCGGTCGGGCGTGATCGGCACCACACCGGTCATGCCCGGACATTCCCCGGCAACAGTGAAGCGGTAGCGTGCTTCGCGGGCGGTCCGGCGCTCCGCTGACGGTGCTCCGCCGACGGCGGTCCGCGACCCGGGAGGGCACGCCGATCGTCGCGGCTGCCACGGGCGGCCGCCCGGCCGTGCGAAGGTGCGGGCATGCACCGCGCGGCGGCACCGCCGCCGCCCCGGGCCGGGAGGAGGGCGTTCGCAGTGGGAAAGGTCGTGCTCGTCACCGGGGTGGCCCGCCACCTCGGCGCCCGGTTCGTGGACGTGATCCGCCGGGAGGCCGCGGTCGACCTGGTCGTCGGCGTCGACGTCCAGCCGCCCGCGTACGACCCGGAGCAGTCGGCGGACGGGGAACCGCCGGGCCGTACGGCGGAGTTCACCTTCGTCCGCGCCGACATCCGGCGGCCCGCCATCGCCCGGGTGATCGCGGAGCACTCGGTCGACACCGTGGTGCACATGAACGTCAGCGCCAGCTCACTGGGCGCCGGCGGGCGCGGCACGGTCAAGGAGACCAATGTCATCGGCACCATGCAGCTGCTCGGCGCCTGCCAGAAGGCACCGACCGTGCAGCGGCTGGTGGTGAAGTCGACCACCAGCGTCTACGGCTCGGCGCCGCGCGACCCGGCGGTGTTCACCGAGCGGATGCAGCCCAGGGCCCTGCCGTCCGGCGGCTTCGCCAAGGACGCCTGCGAGGTCGAGGGCTATGTACGCGGCTTCGCCCGCCGCCGCCCCGATGTGGCGGTCTGCGTCCTGCGGTTCGCCAACATCATCGGCCCGGACGCCGGGACCCCGCTCACCGAGTACTTCGGGCTGCCGGTGCTGCCGACCGTGCTCGGCTACGATCCCCGGCTGCAGTTCGTGCACGAGGACGACGCCGTGGAGGTGCTCCGGCTGGCCGCGCTGGACGCCCGCCGCTCCACCACCAACAGCGGCACCTTCAATGTGGCGGGGGAGGGCGTGCTACTGCTCTCCCAGTGCGCCCGCCGGCTGGGCCGCCCCACCGTCCCGCTGCTGCTCCCCGCGATCAGCTGGGTGGCCGGGCTGATGCGGCATACCCGGGTGGCGGACTTCTCCCCGGAGCAGCTGCGGCTGCTGACGCACGGCCGGGTGGTGGACGTGACGCAGCTGCACGAGACCTTCGGGTATCGGCCGCGCCGCACCACCCCGGAGGCGTTCGCGGACTTCGCGGCGGCCGGCGCACCCGGGCTGCTGCCGCCGGAGCGGCTCACCGCCGTCACCGACCGGCTGGCGGGGCTGCTGCCGCCCCCCGGCGGCCGGTCCGGCGCGGCGGGGCGGCCGGGCACACTGGGACAGGACCTGCGATGAGCACCGCGAGGGAGTACGCCATGGGCGACGCCAAGGTCATCCCGATCGACTCCGCCCGGGGCGGCGGTGCGGCCCAGCCGTCCGGACCGGGCGCGTCGGGTGGGTCGGGTGGGTCGGGCGGCTCGGGTGGGTCCGGCAGCTCGGGTGGTTCGGGCGGCTCGGGCTCCGGCGAGGTGCACCGGCTGCCGCCGCCCGTCGTACCGGACCCCGACCCCGACCCGGACCCCGACCCGGACCCCGACCCCGACCCGGGCACCGACCCCGACCCGGGCACCGTCGCGGCGAAGGTCGCGGACGCGGTGGGCCACGCCCTGGCCGGTCCGCTCGGCGGCGCCGCCCAGCGGCTGCTGGGGCGCGGCTGGGAGCAGCGCGCCGCCAACGGGCTGGCCTTTCTGCGCCGCCGGATCAGCGGCGACTACGAGGTGGACGAGTTCGGCTTCGACCGGGAGCTGACCGAGGAGGTCTTCCTCTCGCTGCTCCGCCCGCTCGCCGAGAAGTACTTCCGGGTGGAGGTGCGCGGCATCGAGCACATCCCGGCCGACGGCGGCGTGCTGATCGTCGCCAACCACTCCGGCGTACTGCCGCTGGACGCCCTGATGACCCATGTCGCCATCCACGACCACCACCCGGCCCACCGGCACCTGCGGATGCTCGCCGCCGACCTGGTCTTCGTGCTGCCCGGCGTCAATGAGCTGGCCCGCAAGGCCGGACACACCCTGGCCTGCAACGACGACGCCCAGCGGCTGCTGGAGAGCGGCCAGGTGGTGGGCGTCTGGCCGGAGGGCTTCAAGGGCATCGGCAAGCCGTTCTCCGAGCGCTACAAGCTCCAGCGGTTCGGCCGGGGCGGCTTTGTGGCCTCCGCGCTGCGGGCCCAGGTGCCGATCGTGCCCTGCTCGATCGTGGGCGCCGAGGAGACCTACCCGATGATCGGCAACGCCAAGACGCTGGCCCGGCTGCTCGGGCTGCCGTATGTGCCGATCACGCCCACCTTCCCCTGGCTGGGGCCGCTCGGCGCCGTCCCGCTGCCCACCAAGTGGACGATCCAGTTCGGGGAGCCGATCCCCACCGACATCCACCCGCCGGAGTCCGCCGACGATCCGATGCTGGTCTTCAACCTCACCGACGAGGTGCGGGAGACCATCCAGCACACCCTCTACCGGATGCTGGTGCGGCGCCGCTCGGTGTTCTTCTGACCGCCGGCACGCCAGGCGTACGACGACGAGTGGCCGCCCGTCCGGCGCGCTGCGGGACGGGCGGCCACCGGCCGTACGGGGGGTCAGCCCAGGTCCAGGCCCAACGCCGGCAGCAGACCCGGGATCAGCGGCGGGACGGTGATGCCCGCCGGCTTGCCGGCCGTGGGGGGAGCGGACGGGCTGCCGGGCGTGGCGGTACCGGTCGGAGCGGTGGCCGGGCCGGCGGTGCTGCCGGTGGGCGTGCTCCCGGTGCCGGTCAGACCGCCGGTCAGGCCGTCCACCAGACCGCCGACCCCGACCTCGGTGGGCCTGCCGTCCGGCGAGCCGGAGGACTCGGCCGTACCGGAGGGGGAGGCGCCGTGCTCCTCCGGCGTCCGGGAGGCACCGCCGGAGGGGGCCCGGGTGCCGGTCGCGGACCGCTCGGGACCGCTGGTGGCGCTCGGCCCGTCGCCGGACGAGTAGTCGCCCGCCGGGCCCTGGTCGTCGTCGTCGCTCCGGTGCCGGGGCAGGATGTGCAGCGGCTCGACGTCCGCCGTCATGTCGTCCAGCAGCTGCGTCACCTGGGAGGCGACCGGGGAGAGCTGCTCGGGCAGCTGCTCGCGCAGCGTGGACCACTGGTCATCCTGGGACTGGGCGAAGACCGCGAGCCTGCGCATCGGATCGAGCGAACCATTGCTGCGGTAGACGGCCCACAGCAGCTGGCGGCCGCTGGTCCCCTCGGCGTGCATATCGGCCAGCGCCGTGCGCAGCTGCTCCACGGTGGCGGGGCTGAGCAGCGCGGAGGAGCCGCCCGCGCCGCCGGAGCGGACCACCAGCCGCTGTGCCTCCTGCATCCGGGTGGACGCCTGGTCCAGCAGCAGCGAGCCGCGCTCGCTGTCGGAGCCGGCCCAGTCCAGCTGCCAGCCCTCCAGGCTGCGCTTCATGCCGTACAGCGTGTCGCCGGGCAGCGCGCCGGTGCTGGCCACCGCGACCCCGGCGAAGCCGCCGACCGCGATCCCGGCGACCAGGCTGCCGGCCACCAGCCGACGCCCCCACCGGGTGCTCGGCCGCAGCCGGGCCGCGACCTCGGAGACGGCGGCGGAGGCGCGGTGGGCGCTCCGGCGGCGCTGCTCCGGGACGGCGGGGCCGGAACCCTCCGCGTACGCCTGCTCGAACGCGGCCAGCAGTTGGGCCCGCTGCACCGAGCGGACCTCGGGGTCCAGGGTGGGCGCGGGCACGGCGGCCAGCGCGTCGGTGGCGGCCAGCAGTTCGGCCATCGCGGTGGAGTGGCCGTGGGCGGGGTCGTCTTCGACGCCTCCGTTCCGCCGGCCGGCGCTCTGATGCGCCGCCAGCGCGTCGGCGAAGGCCTTCGCCCGCCGGTGCTCAAGCACATTCGCTGTCACGGGTCGCACCTCCTCTCGTCGTTGTCGACACCCCGGCCGGCCGGACGGTTGCGCCGCGGGATCGGAAACCACCCCGTCGAGTAGGGCGCGACGGCGGGGGCCGAACGCCTTCGGCCGGGGGCCGGACCGCCGGGCACCGCCCCGGAGGGGGCTTGCACGCTGGGCAACGAGCAGTGCCGGGCGTCGGTTACGCGCACCCGATCATGTGACCGCCGATTCATCCGGAGGTGGTCACCGGGCGTCGCTGGGCAGCAGCCGGGCCAGGGTGCGCACCGCCCGGTACTGCAGAGTCTTGATGGCACCCTCGTTCTTCCCCATCACCCGGGCGGTCTCCGCGACCGACAGCCCCTGGAGGAAGCGCAGCGTCACGCACTCCCGCTGCTGCGGATTGAGCTTGTGCACGGCCTCCAGCAGCGCGGCGTTGGAGAGGGACTCCAGTACCGAGTCCTCCGGACTGCGCTCCACCTCGTTGGCGTCCAGCATCTCACCGGTCGTCACCTCCAGCCGGAAGCGGCTGGACTTGAAGTGGTCCGCCACCAGGTTGCGGGCGATGGTCACCAGCCAGGCGCCGAAGTCGCGGCCCTGCCAGGTGAAGGTGCCGATCCGGCGCAGCGCCCGCAGAAAGGTCTCGCTGGTGAGGTCCTCGGCGGTGGCCCGGCCGCCGACCCGGTAGTAGATGTAGCGGTAGACCGTGTCCGCGTAGTGGTCGTAGAGCCGGCCGAACGCCTCGCTCTCCCCGGCCTGGGCCCGCTCCACCAGTTCCATCACCGGGCTGTGCTCGCCCTCGACGGCGCCCCGGCGGGAGCGCGCACCGGCCGCGCTGCGCGGCCCGGGGGCGCTGCGGGTGCGGGTGCCGGCCGCGGTGCCGCTGCGCAGCGCCGCCCCGGCCGGGACGAGCACGGGGGCGGCGGGGAACAGCTGCTGCCGGAGCAGGTCGCGCAGCAGGTCCAGCCCGGTGGCCCCGTAGGCGTCGTAGGGAGCAGGCGCGTCGTTCCGGACGTGTGGGTACACGGGACTCCCAGTGGCAGAACTGTATACGTGCAGTACGGGACCGCTCACCCAACGTGGGGACGCATGGGTTCCGGCGTGCGTCAGACGAGGATAACGCTTTGTGCAAGGACCGCTACACCGTGTCGCCAAACTGGCCGCTTGCGTCTCTTCCGTTGCGTTCAACTAGCCGAAAGTGATCGCCATTTCGGCGTACTGACTGTCTCTCCGTGATGGCATGGCGGCTCAGCGTGTTCGAACTTGGCCGCAATTTGATGGGCTTCCCCGTCGGCGGGTCGCGCAATCCCCGATTTCAGGCCCCGATCGGGCGATCGAATCCGGTCAGCACGCGACGCGGCCCCGCCCGGAGCGGGCGGGGCCGAGTGGGTGAGGCCGTGGCGGGGGGCCGGGCCGACGTGGGCGGGGCCGGGTCGGCGGGTCCGGGCCGGGTCAGCGGCGCTTGCGGTAGAGGGCCATCGCGGCCGCCGTACCGCCGGCGGCCGCGCCCAGCCCGGCCGCCGCCGGGATGCCGACCTTGGCCGCCTTCCGCCCGGTGCGGAAGTCGCGCACCCGCCAGCCCTCGGCGCGGGCGTGCCTGCGCAGCGCGGTGTCCGGGTTGATCACATACGGGTGGCCGACCAGCGACAGCATCGGGATGTCGTTGGAGGAGTCGCTGTACGCCGCGCAGCGCTCCAGCTCCAGCCCCTCCCGCCGGGCCAGCGCCCGTACCGCGGCGGCCTTGGCCGGGCCGTGCAGCGGCTCGCCCACCAGCCGCCCGGTGTACACCCCGTCCACCGCCTCCGCGACGGTGCCCAGCGCGCCCGTCATACCGAGCCGCCGGGCGATGATCCGGGCCGCCTCCTGCGGGGCGGCGGTCACCAGCCAGGTGCGCTGCCCGGCGTCCAGGTGCATCTGCACCAGCGCCCGGGTGCCCGGCCAGATCTTGCCGGCCATGACGTCCTCGAAGACCTCCTCGCAGATCACCTCCAGGTCGTCGACCCGCTTGCCCGCCACTATCCCCAGCGCGGTGTCCTGCGCCTCCGCCATGTGCCCGGGGTCCTCCGCGCCGTGCAGCCGGAACCACGCCTGCTGCCAGACGAACCGGGCGACGTCGCGGTGGGTGAAGTACTGCCGCTTGTAGAGGCCCAGCCCCAGGTAGAAGATCGCGGCGCCCTGGAGCAGGGTGTTGTCGCAGTCGAAGAACGCGGCGGCCTGCGGGTCACCGGCGGCGGCCGGGGGCAGCTCGGCCCGGCCGCCCTTCTCCCGGTCCAGGAACGGCAGCCCGCGCCGCCGGGCCGGACCAGTGACGGGCGCGGAACCGTCGGCCGCCACCGCGCTGTGCGCGGCGTCGGCGGCGGCCTCGCCGGCCAGTACGGTCCGCTCGGTGACGGAACGCTTCCGGTGGGTGGGCCTTCGCAGCGCAGCCATACCGCGAGCATAGCCAGCCCGAGCGGGCGGACCGGTGTCGTCGCGGTGCAGGTCGCGTCAACAGCGGGCGTCGCTCCGGCGGCGGGTGGGCGGCGACCGGCACCCGGGCGTGGCGAACACCACAGCGCCGCCCGCCGGGCCGCTCGGGCCCGGACCGCGCCACGCCCGGATACGGGGGAGCAGAATGAACCGGGTGAGCCCACTGCTGCGCCGTACCGACCGCCCCGATCCCGCCGACCGCCCCGTCCCCGCCGACCGCCCCGATCCCGCCGACCGCCCCGTCCCCGCCGACCGCCCCGTCCCCGCCGACCGCACCGTGACGCTGGTCGGCAAGCCCGGCTGCCACCTCTGCGACCAGGCGCGGGAGGTGATCCGCCGGGTGACCGGGGAGCTGGGCGCCGCCTTCGAGGAGAAGGACATCACCCAGGACGAGGAGCTGTACCGCCTGTACTGGGAGCAGATCCCGGTCACCCTGATCGACGGCCGCCAGCACGACTTCTGGCGGGTCGACGAGAAACGGCTGCGCAGCGCGCTGGCCCGCTGACGGGCGGTAGCGGGGCACTCCTCCGGCTTGTCGCGGGCCTGGTTCGTCGGCTTACCATCGAATCGTTTTGGGCCGAATGGGGGGTCGAATCAGAGGAGAACACCGTGCTTCCCGGCCGACTCCGGGGGGTGCCAGCCGTACCCCCTCAGGCGGCGGCGGGCGCCCGTTCCGGCGCAGGCGCCGTCGGCGCCCCGGGTTACGCGGTGGTGGACGTCGAGGCCACCGGGCGCAGCCCCTGGCGGAACCGCGTGGTGGAGGTGGCGGTGGTGCTGCTGGATCGGGTCCTCCAGGTGGAGGCGGAGTTCAGTACGCTGCTGGACCCCGGCTGCCCGGTGGGTCCGACCCGGGTGCACCGGATCACCCAGGACGAGGTGGCCGGGGCGCCCCGCTTCCGCCAGGTCGCCCCCCGGCTGCTCGAACTGCTGACCGGCCGGCTGCTGGTGGGCCACCACGTCGCCTGCGACCATGCCTTCCTGGAGCGCGAGTTCGCCCGGATCGGCGTGGTGCTGCCACCCGTCCCCACCCTGTGCACCATGCGGCTGGCCCGCGACCAACTGCCCGGCGCGGGCGGCTTCGGCCTGCGGGCCTGCGCCGAGGCGGCCGGGCTGCCGCCGTTCGCCGCGCACACCGCGCTGGGCGACGCCCGTGCCACCGCCGCCCTGCTGCGGCACTGCGCGGCCCAGCCCGCCGCCCGGCCGGACGGTCCGCCGCGGTGGGCCAGGGCGCTGGGCGAGGCCGCCGCGCTGGCCTGGCCGAGGATGGTGTCGGCCGGTGCGGTGCCGGTGTGGCGGCGGGCGGCCGACCGGGGGAACGCGGCCGGGGTGCCGGCGGTTCCTGGCCAGGCGGGAGGTGTGGCGTGATGCGCGTCACTGTGCCCGGACAAATCGGACACCATCTTTGTGCACACGTTCACAAACGCATAGCCTGGCAGCCAAAGCCCAGCTTCACCCTCGGGAGCATCGTGGCAACTGGCCGACCCACCCACCCTGCCGACCGGGGCCGCCCGGCCAACCGTGGCCGAGGTATTCCGGAGGCCACGGTTGCGCGGTTGCCGCTCTACCTGCGCGCGCTGACCGCCCTGTCCGAGCGCTCCGTACCCACGGTCTCCTCGGAGGAGCTCGCCTCAGCGGCCGGAGTCAACTCTGCCAAGCTGCGGAAGGACTTCTCCTACCTGGGCTCCTACGGGACCAGGGGCGTCGGGTACGACGTCGAGTACCTCGTGTACCAGATCTCCCGCGAGCTGGGCCTCACCCAGGACTGGCCCGTGGTGATCGTCGGCATCGGAAACCTGGGCCACGCGCTGGCCAACTACGGCGGCTTCGCCTCCCGAGGCTTCCGGGTGGCGGCGCTGCTGGACGCCGATCACGCCGTGGTCGGCTCCACCGCCGCCGGACTGCCCGTCCGGCACATGGACGAGCTGGAGCACATCGTGGAGGAGGAGCAGGTGTCGATCGGCGTCATCACCACGCCGCCCGGCGCCGCCCAGCAGGTCTGCGACCGGCTGGTCGCGGCCGGGGTGACCAGCATCCTCAACTTCGCGCCCACCGTGCTCGCCGTGCCCGACGGCGTGGACGTCCGCAAGGTCGACCTCTCGATAGAGCTCCAGATCCTCGCCTTCCACGAGCAGCGCAAGTCGGTCGAGGAGGGCGCCGACCAGCCCGCCGCCCCCGCCAAGGCAGCCGCCCCCGCCAAGACCGCCGCCCCGCCCAGGTCGGCGGCCAAGCTGCGCCGCGCCGCCGAGCCGGGGACGGACGGGGAGCTGCCCGCGGTGATGCCCGCATGAGCCTCCTCGTCATCGGCCTGAGCCACCGCAGCACCCCGGTCGGACTGCTGGAGCGGGCCTCGCTCGCCACCGACGCCCGGGACAAGCTGCTGCGCGCGGCCGCCGGGTCCGGCACGGTCAGCGAGGCGGCGCTGCTGGCCACCTGCAACCGGATCGAGCTCTACACCGACGTGGACAAGTTCCACGCCGGGGTGGCCGAGCTGTCCACCCTGCTGGCCGAGCACAGCGGCGTCGGGCTGGACGAGCTCACCCCGCACCTGTACGTCCACTACGAGGACCGCGCCGTGCACCACCTGTTCTCGGTGGCGTGCGGGCTGGACTCGATGGTGGTCGGTGAGGGCCAGATCCTCGGCCAGATCCGCGACGCGCTCTCGCTCGCCCAGGAGGAGCACACCGCGGCGCGCGGCCTCAATGAGCTGTTCCAGCAGGCGCTGCGGGTCGGCAAGCGCGCCCACAGCGAGACCGGCATCGACCGGGCCGGCCAGTCGCTGGTCAGCTTCGGCCTCGACCAGGTCGCCGCCGCCACCGGACCGGTCGCCGGCAAGCGGGTGCTGGTGGTCGGCGCGGGCTCGATGAGCTCGCTGGCCGCCGCCACCCTGGACCGGGCCGGCGTCGCTGACCTGGCCGTCGCCAACCGCACCCCCGAGCGCGCCGAGCGGCTGGCCGCCGGCCTCGGCGCCCGTACGGTCCCCTTCGACCGGGTCGCGGCGGCGATGGCCGACGCCGACCTGGTGGTCTCCTGTACCGGGGCGGCCGGGCTGGTCATCGGCGCCGAGCAGGTCGAGGCCGCCGTACGGGCCCGCGCCGCGCGCCGCCCGGCCGACGGCGGTCCGGACACCCCGCTGGCCCTGCTCGACCTCGCCATGCCCCGCGACATCGACGCCGCCGTGCACAGCCTGGACGGCGCCCACCTGGTCGACATCGAGAGCCTGGCCGACGCCGCCGCCGACCAGCCCGGCGCGGTGGACGTCGACGCCGTCCGCCGCATCGTGGCCAAGGAGGTCGACGCCTTCGGCGCCGCCCAGCGGGCCGCGCGGATCACCCCGACCGTGGTCGCCCTGCGCACCATGGCCTCCGACGTGGTGCTCAGCGAGCTGGAGCGGCTGGACGGCCGACTCCCCGACCTGGACACCCGCTCCCGCGCCGAGATCGCCCAGACCGTGCGCCGGGTCGTGGACAAGCTGCTGCACGCCCCCACCGTGCGGGTGAAGCAGCTGGCCGGCGAGCCGGGCGGAGCCTCCTACGCCGAGGCGCTGCGCGAACTGTTCGATCTCGACCCCTCGACCGTCGAGGCCGTCTCGGGCGCCCCGGCACAGCCGTCCCCCGCGCAGCCGGCGCAGCCGGCCCGAGCACAGGTAGCGGCCGCCAAGGGCGGCGCCCGATGAACCACCACCCAGGCAACCAGCACGACCGGGACTATCATGTCATGAATAGTCAACTCACCACCAATCAGGGCGAGTTGAAGCAGGCGACCCTCAGGCTCGGCACCCGCCGCAGCGCCCTCGCGACCGCCCAGTCCGGCCTGGTCGCCAAGGACGTCTCCCGGATCACCGGGCGGCCCGTCGAGCTGGTGGAGATCACCACCCACGGCGATGTCTCCCGGGAGCACCTGACGCAGATCGGCGGCACCGGCGTCTTCGTCTCCGCCCTGCGCGACGCCCTGCTCGACGGGCGGATCGACCTCGCCGTGCACTCCCTCAAGGACCTCCCCACCGGCGCCTCGGCGGGCCTGCTGCTGGCCGCCGTGCCCGAGCGCGAGGACTTCCGCGACGCCCTGGTGGCCCGCGACGGCCTCACCCTGGAGCGGCTCGCCGCCGACTGCCAACGGGAGAGCGGCCGCGCCGCCCGGATAGGCACCGGCTCACCGCGCCGGACGGCCCAGCTCAACGCGTACGCGGCGGCCCACGGGCTGCCGATCGAGACCGTGCCCATCCGCGGCAACGTGGACACCCGCATCGGCTTCGTCCGCTCCGGCGAGCTGGATGCCGTCGTCCTGGCCGCCGCCGGACTCAGCCGACTGGGCCGCCTCGCCGAGGCCACCCAGCTGCTCGGTCCCGACCTGATGCTGCCCGCCCCCGGCCAGGGGGCGCTGGCGATCGAGTGTGCCGCGCCCGACACGCGGCTCGCCACCGCTCTCGCCGCACTCGACCACGGCCCCACCCGGGCCGCGGTCACCGCGGAGCGAGCGCTGCTCGCCGCCCTCGAAGCAGGTTGCTCCGCCCCGGTCGGGGCGCTGGCGACCGTGCTGGAGGCCGAGAGCCATGCCACCGAACTGCGGCTGGAAGGCGTCGTCGGCACCGCCGACGGCGCCACTTCGCTGCAGATGTCCACCACCGGCCCGATCACCCTGGACGGGTCCTTCGAGCAGCAGGCCACGGCCCTCGGCCATGACCTCGCCGCCCGGATGCTCGCCAGGGGCGCGGCCGGTCTGATGGGGGAGCGAGTGCTGTGAGCCCCACCGCCAACACCGACGCAACCGCCTGCCGCAAGACCGGACAGGTGACCTTCCTGGGCGCCGGCCCCGGCGACCCCGGGCTGCTGACGCTCCGTGCGGTCGAGGTGCTGGCGTCGGCCGACGTCCTCGTCGCCGATCCGCTCACCGCCGCGGCGGTGCGCACCCACTGCCCCGAGGGAGTGGAGGTGCACACCCCCGGTGACGCACCCGGCTCCGACGGCGCCGACCCGGCCGACAGCACCGAGACCGCCGACTGGGGCGCCGCCGCCCTGGCCAAGCTGGTCGCGGCCGCCGTCAAGGCCGGCAAGCACGTGGTGCGCACCATCGACGGCGACCCCGGCCTGGACGGCCGGGCGGCGGAGGAGATGCTGGTCTGCGCCAAGGACCGCATCCCGTTCGAGGTCGTCCCCGGCGTCGCCCAGTCCGTCGGCGTGCCCGCCTACGCGGGCGTACCGCTGCGCGGCCGCCGCGGCGCCGACGTCCGCTTCGTGGACGCCGCCGCCCTGGAGCCGAAGTCCTGGCCCGACCTGGGCGGCTGCGACGCCACCCTGGTGGTCCGCACCACGCTGGCCCAGCTGCCGGCCACCGCCACCGCCCTGGTGGCGCACGGCCGCAAGCCGGACTCGGCGGTGTCGGCCACCCTCGGCGGCACCACCACCCGGCAGCGCACCTTCACCGCGACGCTGGCCACCATCGCCGCCGAGCTGAAGAGCGCCAAGGTGCTGCCCTCGCCGGTCTCCGCACCGGTCGACCCGCAGACCCCGGTGATAGCCGTGGTCGGGGAGCAGGTGGGCATGCGGGCCACCCTGTCCTGGTTCGAGACCAAGCCGCTCTTCGGCTGGAACGTGCTGGTCCCCAGGACCAAGGACCAGGCCGCCGCGCTCTCCGACCAGCTGCGCTCCTACGGCGCGGTGCCGCAGGAGGTGCCCACCATCGCGGTGGAGCCGCCGCGCACCCCGCAGCAGATGGAGCGGGCGATCAAGGGCCTGGTCACCGGCCGCTACGAGTGGATCGCCTTCACCTCGGTCAACGCGGTGCGCGCGGTCCGCGAGAAGTTCGAGGAGTACGGCCTGGACGCTCGGGCCTTCGCCGGGATCAAGGTCGCGGCGGTCGGTGAGACCACCGCCCAGTCACTGATCGACTTCGGCGTCAAGCCCGACCTGATGCCGTCCGGCGAGCAGTCCGCCGCCGGGCTGCTGGAGGACTGGCCACCGTACGACCCGGTTTTCGACCCGATCGACCGGGTGCTGCTGCCCCGCGCCGACATCGCCACCGAGACCCTGGTGGCCGGCCTCATCGACCTCGGCTGGGAGGTGGACGACGTCACGGCCTACCGGACCGTGCGCGCCTCGCCGCCACCGGCCGAGACCCGCGAGGCGATCAAGGGCGGCGGCTTCGACGCGGTCCTGTTCACCTCCTCCTCCACCGTGCGGAACCTGGTCGGCATCGCCGGCAAGCCGCACAACGTCACCGTCATCGCCTGCATCGGTCCGGCCACCGCCAAGACCGCCGAGGAGCACGGCCTCCGGGTCGACGTGCTCTCCCCGGCGCCCTCGGCAGCGGCGCTGGCCGAAGCCCTGGCCGATTTCGGCGCGGCCCGCCGCGACGCCGCCCTGGAGGCCGGCGAGCAGGTGTACCGGCCGAGTGAGCGCCGACCGGGCTCCCGCAGGAAGGCTCGCTGAAAGGCATCCGCACCGTCATGACCGGCTTCCCCCACCACCGTCCCCGCCGACTGCGCACCACCCCGGCGGTGCGCCGGCTGGTCGCTGAGACCAGGCTGCACCCGGCCGGGCTGATCCTCCCCGCCTTCGTACGGGAGGGGATCAGCGATCCGGTGCCGATCCGCTCCATGCCCGGCGTCGTCCAGCACACCCGCGACACGCTGCGCAAGGCGGCGGTGGAGGCGGCCGAGGCGGGCGTCGGCGGCATCATGCTCTACGGCGTGCCCGCCGTGCAGGACGCCTGCGGCTCCGAGGGCACCAACCCGGACGGCATCCTCCAGCAGGCCATCCGCGACGTGGTCGCGGAGGTGGGCGACCGGCTGGTGGTGATGTCCGACCTCTGCCTGGACGAGTACACCGACCACGGCCACTGCGGGGTGCTGGCGGCGGACGGCAGCGTGGACAACGACGCCACCCTGGAGCGCTACGCCGAGATGGCGGTGGTCCAGGCCGACGCCGGTGTCCACATGGTCGGCCCGTCCGGGATGATGGACGGCCAGATCGGCGTGGTCCGCCGGGCGCTGGACGACGCGGGCCACCAGGACGTCACGGTGCTGGCCTACACCGCCAAGTACGCCTCCGGTTTCTACGGCCCCTTCCGGGAGGCGGTGGGCTCCTCGCTCAAGGGCGACCGCAAGTCGTACCAGCAGGACCCGGCCAACGCCCGGGAGGCGCTGCGCGAACTGGAGCTGGACCTGGCTGAGGGCGCCGACCTGGTGATGGTCAAGCCCGCCATGGCGTACCTGGACATCCTGCGCCAGGTGGCCGACGTCTCCCCGGTGCCGGTCGCGGCGTACCAGGTCTCCGGCGAGTACGCGATGGTGGAGGCGGCCGCCGCCAACGGCTGGATCGACCGGGAGCGGGTGATCATGGAGACCCTGACCTCGATCCGGCGGGCCGGGGCCGACCAGATCCTCACCTACTGGGCGGTCGAGGCCGCCCACGCGCTGCGGCAGTCCTGAACCCGGGCTCCGTACGGTCAGCGGAACGCGCCGAGGCCGGCCCCCAGCGGGGGCCGGCCTCCGGCATGGACGGGGGCGTCCGGTCAGTGCGGCAGCAGCCCGCCGACGATCGGGCCGAGCACCGGTACGTCCTTCAGCCCGCCGCCGCTGCTCAGCGGCGAGGTCAGCGGGAGGGTGCTGACCGGCTTGGTGGCGCCGTTCGGGGTCTTGGGCTGCACCGAGACGCCGTTGGTCAGCGGGTCGGCGGCCGAGTTGGCCCAGGGGTCGAGCCGCAGGTCGGTCACCGGGCGCAGGGTGTGGCCCACGGTGCTGTTCAGGGTGGCGGCGGCCTGGGCGGTGTCCAGCGGCTGGAGCTGGGCCTTGGCCTCGGGGGCGGCGGCGGGGCGGGTCGGCTGGGCGGTGGCCGCCGAGGCGGGGGCCTGGGTCGCCAGTGCGCCGAGCACGGCGGCGCCGGCGACGGCCAGCGCGCGGCCGCCCGCGCGGGACAGGATCTGCATGGCTGTTGTCCTCTCCGGAGGAGTTGACCCTCCGTCTGTGGGAACCGCCGGCGGTAGCCGTCTGCGGCCACCGGCTGTGGGGCGGGGGCCGGGACGGCTGCCGGGCGGGGCGGGGCACCGGATGGTGGCGCGGCGCTGCCCCTCGGGCTCTCGGGCTCCGAGGGGCAGCGCCGTACTGTTCCGCGACTGCGTCAGCAGTCGTCCTTGCTGCGGTTGTGGCCGCGCTCGCCGCCCCAGCCGCGCTCACGCCCGTGCTCACGGCTGCCGAACTCGCGACCGCGCTCCTCGTGGCCCCGCTCCACGCGGCGACCGCCCACGTCGGAGGCGTTGATGCAGGTGTTGCCGAAGGCCGGGTTGATCAGGCCGATGACGTCGATCGTGTTGCCGCAGAGGTTGATCGGCACGTCGACCGGGACCTGGATGACGTTGCCGGAGACGACACCGGGGGAGCCGACCGCGGCACCCTCCGCGCCGGAGCCCACGGCGGAGGCGGCAGCGGCGCCGGCCATGACCATGCTGACCGAGGCGGCGGAGACGAAGACGGCCTTCTTGATGTTGCGCATGAGAACGTGACTCCTAGATCAGGTGGGAAGCCGCCCGCCGCGAGGAGCGGGCGGAGAGTGTGTCGCCCGGGTCAGTTGGCGTTGATGCAGGTGTTGCCGAAGGTCGGGTTGACCAGGCCGACGACGTTGATGCTGTTGCCGCACAGGTTGACCGGGATGTGGATCGGCACCTGGATGGTGTTGCCGGAGATGACACCGGGGGAGCCGACGGCGGCACCCTCCGCGCCGGCACCCACGGCGGAGGCGGCCGAGGCACCGGCCATGATCACGCCGCTGGCCGCCACCGTGAGGACGGCGACCTTCTTGAGAGAACGCATGGTGGGAATTCCTCCGTCTTTCTCTGCCCAGCCGATCGAAGGCGGGCAACGTGCGAAACGAGAATGTGGCCCCTGGGATGCGCGTGATCCCTGACGATCACTCGTGCGGCTCATTACCGTGGTTGTGCACCACAGCGCAAGCCATACGCGATCAATCGATTACACACCGTTCCCAGAGAAGTTTTGGCACACGCCGGCATGTGCCGCATGTCGAGGCGGTCCAGCGGGGTGGAGATTCACCCTCAGGGAGCGGCCCGGCACCGTCTCAGCTGTTGATGCAGACGTTCCCGAAAGCCGGGTTCACCAGCGAGATCAGAATGTTGACGGTGTTTCCGCACAGGTTGACCGGTACCGCGACCGGGACCTGGATCGTGTTGCCGGACACCACGCCGGGCGAGCCGTTGGCGGCGCCCTCGGCGGTGGAGCCCGCAGCGGCGGCGGCACCGGCGCCGACGAGCAGCAGGCCGGCTGCGGTGGTGGTGCCCAGCGCCGTCTTGGCGATGTTGCGCATGACTTCTCTCTCCTGAGGTGGTGAATCGGACCTCGGGCTGAAGAACGATGAACCCGCCGTCCGGGGAACGGCCTTCACGGCCGCGATCACCCGGATGGACGCTCCGACGGCGGTGCGCGGGTCGGCCGGGTGAATTCACGTCACCCGGCCATGTCCTCCGGGCCGGTCCCTCGTTGGTTCACGCGGACAGTTCGAGTGCCTGTCGTTCACGTATGGGCAAGAGCATCAGAGGAGAGTGCAATGAACGCGCCCAAGAAGGTGGCCGCCGTCACCCTTGCCGCCGCCGGCCTCGTCGCTGCGGGTGCGGGTTCCGCGATGGCGAGCTCCCACGCCGAAGGTGTTGCGAACGCCTCGCCGGGCGTCATCTCCGGCAACACCATTCAGATCCCGGTCGCCGTCCCGATCAACCTGTGCGGCAACAGCATCGACATCATCGGGCTGCTCAACCCGGCCTTCGGCAACACCTGCATCAACGCCGGCTGACCCGCAGCCGCTGAGCCGCCGTCACCTGTCCGCCTGGCGGGCCGGTGACGGCGGCTTCGTGCTGTCACAAGTCTTTACGGGCCTGTCCTGCCTGGGTAGCCTCCCTGACAGTTCTTGCAGCATCTTGCGCAAGGATGCGGTGCTCCCTGCCGCGGCGTCGCTGTGCGTCCCCGGGCGACCGAGTCCGGCTGCGCGGACCCCACACCCCGGAGTCCGCGCAGCCGGCGGCCGGTCGGCGGGCTGTTTCCACGGTCCGTCCGACGGTCGGGCGTCGGTGGGGCACGGGAGCGGCGGGCGGTGGCCAGGGGCTCCGTGTGTGGCGTTCCCACCTGTTCCGGGGTCGTACGGGAGTCCCAAGCGCCCCTGCTCCGCAAGAACTTGCAGCGCTCTGGGCGCGGTGAGCCCTGCGGAAACGGTTCTTCCGTCGACCTCCGGCCGTCCGCGCGACGGCCCCGCCCGAGGAGATCCCGTTGAGACCACGAACCTCCCGAACCCCCCGAACCTCCCGGCGACGAATACCGCTACCGGCGGTCCTGGTCCCGGTGCTGGCCCTGCTGATCGGCCTGCTCGCCACCGGTGTGCAGCCGGCCGGAGCCGCGTCCGCGACGCCGACCGCCACCGGTGCCGGCAGCACGACGGTGTTCTACTACACCAAGACCCGCAACTGGAGCAGCTACTACCTGCACTACGCGCCGGACGGCGGCGCCTGGACCGACGTCCCCGGTGTGGCCATGGAGGCCGCCTGTACGGACTGGGTCAAGAGGACCGTCGACCTGGGCAGCGCGCCCGGCCTCCAGGCGACCTTCAACAACGGCTCCGGCACCTGGGACAACAACGGGGGCCGCAACTACGACCTGGGCACCGGCACCCTCACCGTCAAGGACGGGGTGATCGCACACAGCGACCCGTGCGGCGACGGCTCCGGCGGTGACCCGTCACCGAGCCCGACGCCCACTCAGGGCGGCCACAGCGCCACGGTGTTCTACTCCACCACCAGCGTCGGCTGGCCGACGGTCAACCTGCACTACGCGCCGGACGGCGGCGCCTGGACCACCGTGCCCGGCGTCGGCATGGAGGCCGCCTGCTCGGGCTGGGTGCAGAAGACCGTCGACCTGGGCACCGCCACCGGGCTCGCCGTCACCTTCAACAACGGCAATGGCGTCTGGGACAACAACAACGGCAACAACTACGCCCTGCCCACCGGCCTGAGCACGGTCCAGGACAGGAAGGTCACCAAGAACGCCAAGGACCCGTGCGCCGAGGTGGTGCCGGACACCCGGGCACCCACCGTGCCCAGCTCGGTGAAGGCGACGGCCACCGAGGTCTCCACCGTGCTGACCTGGGAACCCTCCAGCGACGACACCGCCGTGACCGGTTACCAGGTCACCCGGACCGGCGGCAGCCGGGGCACCGTGGTGCTGAACGTCAGCTCCACCGTCTACTCGGACTCCGGCCTGGAGGAGAAGACCACCTACTCGTACACGGTCAGGGCGCTGGACGCGGCCGGCAACATCTCCGCCGCCTCCGCCCCGGCCACCGCGACCACCGGCAGCAAGCCGCCGGCCGCCAAACCGGGCGAGATGATCGGCACCGACCCGCGCAAGGACCCGATCTACTTCGTGCTCACCGCGCGCTTCTACGACGGCGACACCAGCAATGACCGGGGCGGCAACCAGGACGTCGCCTCCGGCAACGCGGCCGACCACGACCCGATGTTCCGGGGCGACTTCAAGGGCCTGGTGCAGAAGCTGGACTACGTCAAGGCGCTGGGCTTCTCCGCGATCTGGATCACCCCGGTGGTGCTGAACCGCTCGGACTACGACTACCACGGCTACCACGGCTACGACTTCTACCGGGTGGACCCGCGCCTGGAGTCCGCCGGTGCCTCGTACCAGGACCTGATCAACGCGGCGCACGCCAAGGGCATCAAGATCTACCAGGACGTGGTCTACAACCACAGCTCCCGCTGGGGCGCCAAGGGCCTCTTCGTGCCCACCGTCTACGGGGTGCGCGACGCGCAGTGGTCCTGGTACTACGACGAGAAGCAGCCGGGCTTCGAGTACGACGGTCTGACCATCGACCCCACGACCGGCAAGTCGTACTACAACGGCGACCTCTGGTCGACCGAGGAGCCGCCCGGCAACACCTGCCTCAACTGGGGCAGGCCCACCGGGCAGAGGAGCCCCGAGGGCTACACGCTCTACAACTGCCAGTGGCCCGATCCGACCTCGGGCATGTTCCCCGCCAAGTACTACCACCAGTGCTGGATCGGCAACTGGGAGGGCGAGGACTCCCGCAGTTGCTGGCTGGCCGACGACCTGGCCGACTTCGACACCGAGAACGCCGAGGTGCAGAACTACCTGATCGGCGCCTATGACAAGTACATCGACATGGGTGTGGACGGCTTCCGGGTCGACACCGCCGTGCACATCCCCCGGGTCACCTGGAACCGGCGCTTCCTGCCCGCCATCCAGCAGCGGGTCACCCAGGACTGGGGGCCGGAGAAGGGGGCCGACTTCTTCGTCTTCGGCGAGGTCGGCGCGTTCGTCAACGACAAGTGGAACCGGGGCTCGGTCAACCACTCCGCGCAGTTCTACACCTGGAAGGAGCGCAAGGAGTACAGCGCGGACGACACCCAGGCCGCCCTTGACCAGTACGACTACGAGGAGCAGTTGGGCACCGGCAACCAGCCGACGTCCAGCAACGCCTTCCTGGACGGCAACGCGTACCACACCCCGGACCACAGCAAGTTCTCCGGGATGAACATCATCGACATGCGCATGCACATGAACTTCGGCGACGCGCACAACGCCTTCAACAACGGCAAGGACTCCGACGACGCCACCAACGACGCCACCTACAACGTCGTCTATGTGGACAGCCATGACTACGGGCCCAACAAGTCCTCCGTCCGCTACACCGGCGGCGAGGCGGCCTGGGCCGAGAACATGGCCCTGATGTGGACCTTCCGTGGCATCCCGACGCTGTACTACGGCTCGGAGATCCAGTTCCAGGCGGGCAGGACCATCGACTGCGGGCCCAGCTGCCCGCTGGCCGGCACCGGCCGGGCCTACTACGGCGACCATGTGGAGGGCAGCGTCACCGCCTCGGACTTCGGCAAGGTCGACAGCGCCGGCGGCCCGGTCGCCACCACGCTGGCCCAGCCGCTGGTCAAGCAGGTCCAGCGGCTCAATCTGATCCGCCGGGCCATCCCGGCACTCCAGATGGGCCAGTACTCCACCGAGGGCGTCAGCGGCGGCGGCATGGCCTTCAAGCGCCGCTACACCGACGCCGCGGCCGGGGTGGACAGCTTCGCGTTGGTCGCCGTCACCGACGGCGCCACCTTCACCGGCATCCCCAATGGCACCTACCAGGACGCCGTCACGGGTGAGGTGAAGACCGTCACCGGCGGCACCCTGTCCATCGCCGCCTCCGGCAAGGGCAACCTGCGGGTGTACGTCCTCGACCTGGGCGGCAGGAACGCCGCGCCCGGCAAGATCGGCACCGACGGCCCCTACCTCAAGTAGCCCTGCCCTTGGCCCCGGTCGGGGCAGCCGCCGCGCTGCCCCGACCGGGGCCTGGCCGTGCCGGTCGTGGCCCGGTCGTGGCCTGGACGCCCGGGGGCGGCGGTCGGCCACTTCTGTCGGGTCCATTGACGCTGGACCGGCGCAGTGCTTCCATCGTCAGCGCCCTGGAGCAACAGGCCGAGTACGGCCGCTCCGGCATCCCGCGAGTCGCGTGAGCCGGGCCCCACCACCCTGGACGGCTGTGGACCGCGACGCTTCCCGCTGAAGCTGACAACGTTATCGAGATTTCTGGACAACGTTGTCAGGCTCTGGTGATCGCCGCACCCCGGCCGTCCCGCCGGCTCAACCGAGCCGGCGCGACGAAAAGGACACGAGAGTGACACACCAGCCCCCGGCCACCAGGTGGTGGTCCCGGCCCGCGGCGATCCTGGTCGCCGCCGTACTCGCCGTGGCAGGACTGGCCGCCGTACGCACCCCCGCCTCGGCGGCGGTGCCCAGCGGATTCGCCTACCGGTGCGGCATTCACTTCTGCCTGGACGGCAGCCAGTACTACTTCGCCGGGGCGAACACCTACGACCTGTTCACCTACGGCAGCGGCTCGGGCGACACCGAGACGCAGTACATGGACAAGACCCGGATCGACGCCCAGTTCGCGAACCTCCAGGCCGACAAGGTCAGCGTGCTGCGGCTGTGGATGTTCAGCCATGAGGACTGGCACGGCTTCGAGAAGTCCAAGGGCGTCTACAACGAGCAGGAGTGGGCCGAGTTCGACTACATCATCCAGTCGGCCAAGGCGCACAACATCAAGCTCATCCCGGTCTTCGAGAACTACTGGGAGGCGTACGGCGGCATCGACACCCGCCTGAAGTGGGAGGGCCTGAACGGCGGCGACCCGGGCCGCGCGGCCTTCTTCGACAAGAGCCGCTGCCCCGGCTGCTTCACCTCGTACAAGAACTACGTCAACTACGCGCTCAACCGCACCAACCACTACAGCGGCGTCAAGTACAAAGACGACCCCACCATCTTCGCGTGGGAGCTGATGAACGAGCCGCGCTACCAGAACCAGAGCACCGCCGAGAACGTCAACGGCACCACGCTGCGCGCCTGGGTGGACGAGATGGGTGCCTACATCAAGGGCATCGACCCCAACCACATGCTGGACGCGGGTCTGGAGGGGCACGGCACCAAGTACGGCTTCGGCGGTGACGAGGGCAACCCCTTCGTCTACGTCCAGCAGTCGCCGTACATCGACTTCACCTCCGCCCACCCGTACCCGAACGAGCCCTGGGCGAACCTGACCCTGGCCCAGACCCAGAAGCTCATCCGGGCCTGGATCAGCGACTCGCACGACGTGGTCGGCAAGCCCTTCTTCCTGGGTGAGTTCAACACGCAGAACGTGGACCGGTCGACCTGGTGGACCGGGATCTACAGCGACTTCGAGGCGGCGGGCGGTGACGGCAGCGCCTTCTGGTGGTACGAGGACCGCCAGGTGGACCCCAACTACGGAGTGCTGGCCGGAGCCCCCGAGCTGTCGGTCTTCCGTGCGCACTCGGCCCGGATGGCGGCCAAGAGCGGCAGCACGCCGCCCACGACGCCGCCCACCACGCCCCCGACCACGCCGCCCACCACGCCTCCGACCACGCCTCCGACCACGCCTCCGACCACGCCGCCCACGACGCCGCCGACCACCCCGCCGACCGGCTCGGGCTGCTCCGTCGCGTACCAGCTGTCGGACTGGGGCACCAGCTTCAACGCCGACATCACCGTCAAGAACGGCGGCAGCAGCGCCATCAACGGCTGGAAGCTCGTCTTCTCCTTCCCCGGCGGCCAGACCATCAACTCGATCTGGAACGCCAAGGCCACCCAGAGCGGCAAGCAGGTCACCGTCACCAACGAGGCGTGGACCAATGTCATCCCGGCCGGCGGCTCGGTGAACTTCGGCCTCAACGGCACCTCCAGCCCGGGTACCAACGGCGTGCCCACCCAGTTCACCCTCAACGGCACCACCTGCAAGATCGGCTGACCGTTCCGCGCACCCCTTCCCCACCCCAGACCAAGGGAGCCGCACCATGACGAAACGCCTCGCAGCACTGGTGCTCGCCGCCGTCCTGGCACTGGTCGGCAGCATCCTGCTCACCGCCCCGGCCGCCACCGCCGCGACCGCGCCCAACGGCTATCCGTACTGCAACAACGGCAGCGCCAGCGACCCGGACGGGGACGGCTGGGGCTGGGAGAACAACCAGTCCTGTGTCGTCCGGGGCGGCCGGGCCGACACCGGCAACGGGTCCGGGGGGTCCAGCGGTGGCTCCAGCGGGGGCTCCGGCGGCGGTAGCGTGAGCTGCCCGTCCGGCATGAGCTGCGGCTCGTACACGGTCAGCGGCCTCGGCAGCCGCAAGCAGCAGGTCCGCAACGCGGGCGGCAATGTGCTGGACCTGGCGGTCGCCATGCTGGAGACCGACACCATGACCAGCAACTACGCCTACGGCGACAACAAGAGCGGTGACGCCGCCAACTTCGGCATCTTCAAGCAGAACTGGATGATGCTCCGTGCGGCGTGCAGCCAGTTCCAGGGGCAGAGCGCCTCGCAGTGGAACAACGGTGCCGCGCTCAACAGCAACCTGAGCGCGGACGTCTCCTGCCTGCACCAGAGCCAGAACCACTACGGCACCAATACCTGGTTCGCCGGGCACCGCAACGGCTCGTCGGGCCTGAGCAACCCCAACACCACCGACATCAACAACTACCGGACGGCGGTCTACTGGATTCGTGACCAGCTCAACAACAACTCGGCCAACCTCAGCAACGACACCCGCTTCTGGGTGAACGTCCCGGCCATCTGAGACCCGGCCGACCGGCCACCCGAACGACTGGAGGCCCACGGCCCGCCACCGCGCGGACCGTGGGCCTCCGGCCGTCTTCCGCCGCTACGACCAGTCCGTCACGGTGGGCCAGTGGGCCCGCCGCTCCCGGGCGACGTCCGCCCGCGCCTCGGTGCCGTCCTCGGCAGGGACCGCGCCGCCCTCCGCCTCCCAGGTCCGCACCGGCTCCTGGCCGTCGTCCGCCGCCGGCCCGGCCAGCAGCTCATGGACGGTCCGGCTGTTGCCCGCCGCCGAGGCGGCGCCCATGGCACGCTCCGCCGTACGCGGGTCGGTCTCCGGCGGCACCACGAGCAGGTCCCAGCGGCCGCTCTGGTACGAGAACAGGCAGATCTCGTCCCGGTCCTGCTCGCTGTCGAACCAGCCCAGGTGCACGGTGTGCCCGGCCACCTGCATCTTGCGCGGCATGTCCGGCCACATCCCCCGGTGCACGGTGACCCGGGTGATCCGCCCCAGCCGCCGGTCCAGCTCGGCCACCAGCGGCGGCAGCTCCCGGGCGATCTCCCGCGACCTGGGCCACCAGGCCCCGGCCAGCCGGCCCGGCGGACTGCCGGCGGGCTCCAACGTGAATCTGGGCGGCGCCGCCGCCACGTCGGGCGGGGACGCGATTCGAGGAACGGTCGTCGACGACATGATGCAGACCTGCCCCCGAGCGGGCCGAACCCGCCCGGCATTGTCACTCCGCGAGAGCGACGCGGCCATGGACACCCGCATACGAAGTGCTCCCACTACCCCCAAGCTACTCCCCCCACCCCTGACCGGTCCCGCCCCCGGAGCCTTCGGTCGCAGACGGGAGCACCGGCATCACTCACAGCAGCGATCAATCCGGTCCCGTCCCGACAGCCGGGGAAGGACCATGTGGCTGAGGCCAAGGGTGCTGATCACGGGAGTACGCGACGGCGGCGAGCCCATGGCGGCCGGTCGCGGCGTAGCTGTCCGGTCCGTCCGGCCCTCCGGACGGCGGATGGGTGAATAGGCTCCGTCCATGACTGAGTTCGTGCAGGTGTCCACCGCTACCGAGACGCGCGAGCAGGCCGTCCGGTTGGCGGAGTCGGTGGTGCGGGGGCGGCTGGCGGCCGGGGCGCAGGTGGTGGGGCCCGTGGTGTCGGTGTTCTGGCATCTCGGGGAGTTCGGCACCGGCGAGGAGTGGCACCTGCTCCTCAAGGCGACCACCGAGCGGTACCCGGAACTGGAGGCGCACCTGCTGGAGCACCACCCGTGGGAGAAACCCGAGGTGTGCGCGGTGCCGATCGTGGCGGGGTCAGAGGCGTACCTGCGGTGGGTCGCGGAAAGTACGGGGCCGCAGGCGACCCCGTAGCTCTCAGACGGCGACCTTCTCCAGCACGGCGTCCCCAGCCGGAAGCCCGCTGTGCCCGCCGAGGCGCTTGAGGAGTGGACGGAGGCGGGCGCGGGGGCGGACGGAGGCCACCCCGTGGGCGAGGTCCAGTGCGCGGCCTGCGGTGGTGGCGGCCTGCTCGACTTCGCCGGCTGCCAAGTAGGAGTCCGCGAGCCAGGACAGGTACAGGGCCTCGTCCCGAGCGCGGCTGTCGTCGAATCCGGCGAGGGCGGCTTCAAGGACGGGTACGGCCCGCAGGGGCCTGCGCAGTTCGGTCCAGCAACGGCCGGACATGATCTGGAGCTCGGTGCCGTCCACCCAGCGCGGTAGGTGTCGCCTCCGCCGAGTACATCGTCCAGGCGGCGCGCCGACGGAGCTGGTCGGGCAGGCCTTTGCCGACCCATCGGCCTTTGGCGGGGTGGGCGAGTTCGGGGAGGGCGGCGGCCAGGCCGGCGCCTGAGCCCGCTCGGAGGAATTGCCTGCGCTGCACTGTGCTCACGTCTTTCTCGTTCGTGGTGCGGGACGCAGGCCCGGGGGTGGGCGGATTCGCCTCCCAGGAGCGGGGCGCGAGGCCGAGCATGTGGCCCGGGATACGGAGCGCGTCCGCGATGCACACGAGCTTCTCGAAGCTCCCGGGCAGGTTGCTCCGGCCACCCCGTTGACGTGCCGGCCGTACTCGCTGACACTCACCGCGATCCGGCGGCCACGTACATCCCACGCGGATTGATCGCTGGTCGCGTCACAGAGCAGGCAGCCGCAGTCGGGGACGTCCATGCGGCTGAGGGCGCGGGTGCTGATCACGGGCGTACGCGACGGGCCGCCCAACGAAACGCGGTCGGCGGCCCGTCCCTCGACGGATATCGGACGGAGGTCGAGGCCCGTGCCTTCAAAGCGCCGCAGGACCGCCCTGAGCTCGGGCGCCGGGCCACACCGCGTCCCAGCCGCCGACAGCCTGCCGGGTGTGGCCCGGCAGTCCAAGCTCCTTCAGGTAGGAGATCCGCGCGGTGATGGCAGCCGAGAAGTGCCTCCAGTCGAGGCTGGGCACCGGCTCTGTGGGCTTGGGGTCGGCTGCCGACGAGGTGACGTAGCAGACGGCGTCGTAGAGCTGCTCGGCCATGAGCCGCTCGCAGAAGAGTGCGAAGCGGTCCTGGTACGACATGCCGTGCCAGACCTCCTCGACCGGAAGAGCTCCCGTAGCGGGCTTGACCGGCCGTCGGGACCCTGCCTCGTCCTGCATGATGAAGAAGTAGCCCAACCAGGGTTTCTCGCCGGTGTAGAGGTCTGCGAGGACCGCTCGGCGGAGGTCGACCGCGCTGCCGAGCGCCTCTTCGACCCGGTTGTTGTAGTTGTTCCCGAACGACGGGCCGCCGAGTGCCTTCATCTCGAACGCGGCCACCAGCGTGTTCTCGTGCGTGATGACGACGTCCCACTGCTTCTGCGGCCGGTAATAGCCGGGGAGCTCCAGACGCTGCGACCTGGCGATCCTGATACTTTCGGGCGGGTACCCGGCTTCGAGGAAGAACTTCGCGAGCAGAACGGCGATGGCGTCAAAGTGCTTGCCCCCTCGCACTGCCCCGGCCGTACCGGCTCCGACCGCTTCCTTGATGAGGGACTGCTCGATCTGCGCCTGCTTGACGCCCCAGTAGGCCGCAACAGCGTCTTCGAAGTCCTGGCGGGTGACCGTCAAGATCTTTTCCTCCTAATCGGGTAGCTCGGTAAGCCCGTACACTCGCAGTGCGACCTCGGTGGCTGCGTTGACGTCCCGTTTGTCGAAGGCATCCGCAAGCGCGACCCGATCGCTTTCGGGGATCGCCTCGGGGGCGGGCACGCGGATCTTGCGGAGATATTGCGCCTGGAACCGCAGCGTGCCCCCACGCATCTTGACTGCGTATGCCTCTACGAACGCCTCGGCGACCTTGGACAGCAGCAGGCCACCGAGTACGCGCAGGTCCCAGGTATCCGAGACGATGTAGTACAAGTTGTGGTGAGGGTACAGCGAACCACTGTCGAGCACCGGATGGATCGTCAGCTTCATGTCGGGCAGGAGCAGCTTCGGCCTACCGGTCAGACGGGGGTCGACCTTGTCGATTGTCTTGTACCAGCGCTCCGGTTGCTTCACCGCCACATAGCGTTTGCGCAGCGTGCCAGAATTCCGGCGGAAATACGCTGAGAGCTGTGGATACCTGGCGAGGTCCACCAGTTCGCCTCGGGAATTCCACGGGTTGACCAGATGAGTTCCGCTCCATCGGAGGGTCCCGCTGGTGGTGTCCCGGACCATGGCCAGCGGGAGGAGACGGTCATGCTCCACAAGGTTCGCATCGTGGGTGATGAAGACCTTGTCGGCGCCCGTGGCGATCCCGATGCCGACTCGCGTACCGGTGGTCGTGTCCTCCAGCAGACGGAAGCGTTCGCTGAGGTCTTCGAGAACCGCAAGCCTTGCCGGGGAGGCAGCGGGCCAGGAATCCTCGCCGGGAAACCAGTGGGGAAGACGGGCTGCCTGGAATGCTTCGGTGGCAATGGGACTGCTGTCGCGGGACCGGTACCAGGACAGGAAGGATGAGGCCTGGGATCCGTCGAAGGCACGGTTCGTGTCGGCGGTGACGGCGACGTCCTGGCACCTGTTCGAGAGCAGTGTGATCGCGGGGTAGGCGGACACCTGGTCCTGGAAGGCGTCCACATCGTGCATGACCAGGGCCAGGTCCACGCTGAATCGCTGCTCGATCAGCTGACGGAGCTTGCGGCCGTACTGGTTTCGCATCCAGCGGTCGGCGCAGATGAAGCCAAGCCGCCCGCCGGGCTTCAGGCTCTTCAGCGCCGTCTCGTAGAAGCCGACGTAGATGTCGGCTCGACCACCCATCGTGGAACACACCCGGCGATATGCGTCCATCCGATCGCCGGGCACGTCCTCCAGTCTCAGATAGGGCGGATTGCCGATGACGAAGTCCGCGTCCTGATGCGAACGCTCCTGGAGCAGGTAGTCCCCGGTGCGCACCCAGCCGGACGCTGTCCGCTTGGCGTCGGTTCGCTCCCAGCCGTCCGCACAGAGCACTTCTTCGACCAGCGCTCGACTCTGGGCGACATTGTGTTCGAGAAGGTCGTATGCCTGGACTGCGCCGGCGGCATCGGTGATCGGGCGCCCATGGATCCGGCAGGAGGCGCTGACCCGGGCGGCGAGCACGGTGAGGAATGCACCGGCTCCGCACGCTGGCTCGACGACTCTCAGGCCGGCGAGATCCTTCTCGGATGTGTAGTCGAGGAGATCAAGGATGAGTTCGACCACCCAGCGCCGAGTGAAGACTTCACCGTGCTCCGCGGCCTCCCGGGGGAGGCTGCGGGGCAGCAGGTCATCGGTGCTGGAGAGAGCGAGCGTTGCCACGCCCCGACCCTACAGGCGTATGGACTACGGCCTGGCCGCGTCGGAACAGCCCCGCTCGGCAGCGTGCCTGCCTGCTCCGAGTGCTTGGGAGCGGCTGGAAATGGACAGCCGGGCGGGGCGGCGGTCAGGGCCAGACCAGGCAGAAGAGTTGGTGGCCGGCGTCGTGGAGGCGGTTGGCGAAATCCTGCCATTCGTGGAGCATCTCGTAGATCACGAAGGCGTCGCGCGGGCCGCGGCGGTCGGGGACGGTGGACCAGATGAAGGCGGCGGCGCCGAGTTCGGTCTCGTCGGCCTTGCGCAGCGGCTCGACCACGCTGGGCGGCAGCTGCCACAGCGCGTAGTCGGGGTGCAGGACCACCAGCTCCAGCGGGGGCACCTGGTGCAGTGGCACGCCCTTGATGCCGGTGAGCACCATGGCGCTCATCGTCTCCGGCTTGATCTTGGTGGACAGGTGGCGGCTGGCCGCGTCCTCGCGCTCGTAGGCCCGCTCCTCGGCCTCGATCCGCTCCTCCGCGCCGATCAGGTCGCCGAGGCGGCCCAGGGTGCCCAGCTCTCCGGCGTCGAGCCCGAGGCCGTCGTGGCCGAGTGCTATGGGTACGCGGGCGGCCGTGGCGCGGTCGGGTGCACCGAAGTATTTGTAGGTCACCCCCACCCGGCCACCACCTCCCCTTCTCCTGCCCGCTGAATCCGCGGCCCTCCGGGAGCGGCCTGCGGCCCCTTCGGAGTTGTCATGCTCGGACACTCGGACCATCCTCACCGGAATACGCCGAAACCGACAGACCCTGGTGCGGCCAGCCACCCCGCTGAGCGGTACCGGCATGGCGCTCCACGATCATCGTTCCAGATGATCGGGCAGGACATGCCGGTAGTAAGGACACGATTTGAGACCATGTCCTGTGTGAGCTACCCGTACGAGGCCCCAGTGTCCCAGAAGCTGTTCGAGCGCGCGTCGGCCGTCACCCCTGGAGGGGTCAACTCGCCGGTGCGTGCCTTCAAGGCCGTGGGCGGTACGCCCCGGTTCATGGTGTCCGGTTCCGGACCGTACCTGCAGGATGCCGACGGCCGCGAGTACGTCGACCTCGTCTGCTCGTGGGGACCGATGATTCTCGGCCATTCCCACCCCGCCGTACTGGAGGCGGTGCAGGCCGCCGTCGCGCGCGGCACCTCCTTCGGCACCCCGGGCCAGGGCGAGGTGGAGCTGGCCGAGGAGATCGTCGGCCGGGTCGCGCCGGTGGAGCAGGTGCGCCTGGTGTCGTCCGGCACCGAGGCGACCATGTCGGCGATCCGGCTGGCGCGCGGGTTCACCAACCGGGCCAAGGTCGTCAAGTTCGCCGGCTGCTACCACGGGCATGTGGACGCGCTGCTGGCCGCCGCCGGTTCCGGCGTGGCGACCTTCGGCCTGCCCGACACCCCGGGCGTCACCGGCGCCCAGGCCGGCGACACCATCGTGCTGCCGTACAACGACCTGGACGCGGTCCGCGCCGCGTTCGCCGCCAACCCCGGCGCCATCGCCTGCGTGATCACCGAGGCGTCCCCCGGCAACATGGGCGTGGTGCCGCCGCTGCCCGGCTTCAACCACGGCCTGGCCCAGCTCTGCAAGGAGAACGGCGCGCTGTTCATCTCCGACGAGGTGATGACCGGCTTCCGCGTCTCCAAGGCCGGCTGGTACGGCCTGGAGGGCGCCCGCGAGGGCTGGGCGCCGGACCTGCTCACCTTCGGCAAGGTGATGGGCGGCGGCTTCCCGGCGGCGGCCTTCGGCGGCCGGGCCGACGTGATGGCCCGCCTGGCGCCGGCCGGTCCCGTCTACCAGGCGGGCACGCTGTCCGGCAACCCGGTGGCCACCGCCGCCGGCCTGGCGCAGCTGCGCGGCTGCACCGACGAGGTGTACGCCACCGTGGACCGGGTCGCGGCCGAGGTCTCCGGGCTGGTGTCGCAGGCGCTGTCCAAGGAGGGCGTGGCGCACCGGGTGCAGAGCGCGGGCAACATGTTCTCGGTCTTCTTCACCGACCAGCCGGTGACCGACTACGACCGGGCCAAGGCGCAGGAGGCGCACCGCTTCACCGCCTTCTTCCACAGCATGCTGGCGGACGGCGTCTACCTGCCCCCGTCCGCCTTCGAGTCCTGGTTCGTCTCGGCGTCCCACGACGAGCGGGCGGTCGAGCGGATCGCCGCCGCCCTGCCCGCCGCGGCCCGCGCCGCGGCCGAGTCGCGGCCCGCGTAGTGTCGGACCGCCCTCCCGTACCCGGCCCGTCCATACCCGGCGTACATCCCTCTCCACCGTCGAAGGAGCAGCTCCGGTGAGCAGCAAAGACGTCACAGTCGTCCACCTCATGCGCCACGGCGAGGTGCACAACCCGGCGGGCGTACTGTACGGCCGGCTGCCCGACTACCACCTGTCCGCGCTCGGCAGGGAGATGGCCGAGCGGGTCGCGGAGCACCTGGCGGACCGCGACATCACCCATGTCGTCGCCTCCCCGCTGGAGCGCGCGCAGGAGACCGCCGCGCCGATCGCGGCGGCGCACGGGCTGAAGACGGAGGTGGACGAGCGGCTGATCGAGGCCGAGAACATCTTCCAGGGCAAGACCTTCGGGGTGGGCGACGGCTCGCTGCGCAACCCCTCGCACTGGAAGCACCTGACCAACCCCTTCCGCCCGTCCTGGGGCGAGCCGTACATCGAGCAGGTGGTACGGATGATGGGCGCGCTGGGCGCCGCCCGGGACGCGGCGCGCGGGCACGAGGCGGTCTGCGTCAGCCACCAGCTGCCGATCTGGGTGACCCGCTGCTTCGCGGAGCGCCGCAGGCTCTGGCACGACCCGCGCAAGCGGCAGTGCTCGCTGGCGTCGCTGACCAGCTTCACGTACGAGGGGGACAAGATCGTCTCCATCGGGTACAGCGAGCCCGCCCGCGACCTGCTGCCGGCCCACCTCACCGGCAAGGGTGGCAAGAACCAGCCGGTCGGCAAGAGCTTCGGCGCCTGACCGCCGTACGCCCAGCCGACCCTGCTCCAACCCGCACCACCCCCGCCCCAGCCCAGCACCCGCACCACCCCCGCAGCCGCGCCGGGGCCCCGAGGTTTTCCACCCGGGGCCCCGGGCAGGGGCGCGAATGAGGACAGACCGACCGCATTCGCATCCGTACGGAAGGAGGGTGGTTCCCCGTGGCCACCACCCTGCAGGGCAAGACCGTCGCGTTCCTCGCCGCTCCCGAGGGGGTCGAGGAGGTGGAGCTCACCGGCCCGTGGCAGGCGGTGAAGGAGGCCGGCGGCGCGCCCCGGCTGGTCTCCACCAAGGCCGGCCGGGTGCAGGCGTTCAACCACCTGGACAAGGCCGACTCCTTCGAGGTGGACGACGTGGCCGGTGAGGTGTCCGCCCGGCACTACGACGCGCTGGTCCTGCCCGGCGGCGTCGCCAACCCGGACTTCCTGCGCACCGACCGGGACGCGGTCGCCTTCACCAAGGCGTTCTTCGACGACGGCAAGCCGGTGGCGGTCATCTGCCACGGCCCGTGGACGCTGGTCGAGGCCGACGTGGTGCGGGGCCGCACCCTCACCTCCTGGCCCAGCCTGCAGACCGACATCGCCAACGCGGGCGGCAGCTGGGTGGACGAGGAGGTCAGGATCTGCGAGAGCGGACCCAACGTCCTGATCTCCAGCCGCCGACCGAGCGACCTCAAGGCATTCCAGGAGACCCTGGTCGCCGAATTCGGCAAGGGACCCCGCCAGAGCTGAGTTTCCGCAGGTCAGTGAGGGTGTGAGCCAGGACACCCGACCCCGGTGAGGGCCGTGTGGAAGCCATGCGAAACTTTTCACATGACTCTTGGCCGCCCTGCCTCCCGCCGTACGCGCGCGCGCCTGGCCGCCGTCGCGGGCGCCGCCGTGATCGCCCTCGCCGGTTGCACGGCGTCGAGCTCGGGACCGGCCAACGCCGGCTTCGTCAGCAACGGCAAGGCCGGCATCGACACCGCCGCCGCCGGGCACCGGGGCGCCGCCCCCGACATCACCGGCAAGACGATCGACGGCAAGCAGGTCTCGCTCTCCGACTTCAGGGGCAAGGTCGTCGTCGTCAACATCTGGGGCTCCTGGTGCCCGCCTTGCCGGGCGGAGGCCAAGGGCTTCCAGAAGGTGTGGACGGCCTACCAGGGCAAGGGCGTGCAGTTCCTGGGGATCAACACCCGGGACAACAGCGTCCAGAACGCCGCGATCTTCGAGAAGAACTTCGGCATCACCTACCCGAGCATCTACGACCCGGACGGCACCCAGGTGCTGCGCTTCCCCCGGGGCACCCTCAACCCGCAGGACATCCCCTCCACCCTGGTCATCGACCGGGAAGGCAAGATCGCCGCCCGCTCGCTGAAGGCACTGCCGCAGGAGGACCTGGAAGGCATGCTGGGGCCGGTCCTCGCGGAGCAGTCGTGACCGGCACCCTGCTGGCCGCCCTGGGCGACTCCAACGAGACCGTGCTCCAGGGCGCTCTGCTGCTCGCCGTCCCGGTCGCCCTGCTGGCCGGGCTGGTGTCGTTCTTCTCACCCTGCGTGCTGCCGCTGGTGCCCGGCTACCTCTCGTACGTCACCGGCTTCTCCGCCGCCGACCTCGCCGACGCCGGGGGGCGGCGGCGCGGCCGGATGCTGCTGGGCTCACTGCTCTTCGTCTTCGGCTTCAGCGTGGTCTTCGTCTCCGGCGGCGCGCTGTTCGGCTTCTTCGGCCAGACTCTGCTGGAGTACCGGCGCGAGATCTCGCTGGTGATGGGCCTGGTCACCATCGTGATGGGCCTGGCCTTCATGGGCCTGCTGCCCGGCTTCAGCATGCGCGAGGTGCGCTCGCACCGCCGCCCCGCCGTCGGCCTCGCGGGCGCCCCGCTGCTGGGCCTGGTCTTCGGCCTCGGCTGGACACCGTGCGTCGGCCCCACCCTCGCCTCGCTCAACACCCTGGCGCTCTACCAGGCCAGCGCCTGGCGCGCGGCCCTGCTGATGGCGGTCTACTGCGCCGGACTGGGCGTACCGTTCGTGGTGGCCGCGCTCGCCTTCCGCCGCGCGCTCGGCGCGTTCGGCTGGGTCAAGCGCCACTACCAGTGGGTGCTGCGCATCGGCGGCGGCATGCTGGTGGCCGTCGGCCTGCTGCTCGCCACCGGTGCCTGGGACTCGCTGGTCAACCAGCTCCAGACCGCCACCACGTCCTTCTCGATCGGAATCTGACCTTGAGCAAGACGGACATCGGCGCCAGGGCCCAGCAGCAGCCGCTCGACGACGAGGCGGCCGCCGAGCGCCTCTCCACCGCCCCCGTCGAGGAGACCGGCGACGGCAGCGGACCCGGGCTCGGCGCCCTCGGCTGGCTGCGCTGGACGTGGCGGCAGCTCACCTCCATGCGGGTCGCGCTGATCCTGCTCTTCCTGCTCTCGCTGGCCGCCGTACCGGGCTCGCTGATCCCGCAGAACGGCACCGACGCGATGCGGGTCGAGACGTGGAAGGCCCAGCACACCACGGTCGCCCCGATCTACGAGAAGCTCCAGCTGTTCGACGTCTACAGCTCGGCGTGGTTCTCCGCGATCTACATCCTGCTCTTCATCTCGCTGGCCGGCTGCATCATCCCGCGCAGCTGGCAGTTTGTCGGGGTGCTGCGCGGCCGGCCCCCGGCGGCCCCCAAGTACCTCGCCCGGATGCCGGTGCACGCGAGCTGGCGCACCGACGCCCGCGCCGAGGACGTCACCGCCGCCGCCGAGCGGCTGCTGCGCCGCCGCCGGTTCCGGGTGCACGCGAGCGGCGGCGCGGTCGCCTCGGAGAAGGGCTACCTCCGCGAGGTCGGCAACCTCTTCTTCCACATCTCGCTCTTCGGGCTGCTGATCGCGATGGCCTGGGGCAGCGTCGGCGGCGGCCAGGGCGGCAAGCTGGTACTGGAGGGGCAGGGCTTCTCCAACACCATGACGCAGTACGACGACTTCCGCGGCTCCGCCTTCTACGGCCCCGACGACCTGGCGCCGTTCCGCTTCGTGCTGGACGGCTTCACCGCCACGTACCAGACCACGGGCGACCAGCTCGGCACCCCGCGCGACTTCACCGCGCACATCCACTACGCGGCGGGCAGCGAGAGCACCGAGCTGCGCGCGGGCACCATCCAGGTCAACAAGCCGCTGGAGGTGGCCGGCAGCAAGGTCTACCTGGTCGGCCACGGCTACTCGCCGATCGTCACGGTGAAGAACGCCAAGGGCGAGGTGGTCTTCCACGGCCCGACGCCGTTCCTGCCGCAGGACAGCAACCTCACCTCGGTCGGCGCCATCAAGGTCGGGGACTACGGCGAGAAGGACGGCCAGAAGGTCCAGCTGGGCTTCTCCGGCATCTTCTCCCCGACGGCGCCGGTCACCGCCAGCCCCCGGACCGGCTGGAACTCGCTCTTCCCCGCCGCCACCGACCCCAAGCTGATCCTCAACGTCTGGGCGGGCGACCTGGGCATCGACGCCGGTGCCCCGCAGAACGTGTACCAGCTCAACCAGACCCACCTGACCCAGCTCAAGCAGGACGGCAAGATCGCCGCGGTGGCGCTCAAGCCCGGCGAGGGCTGGAACCTGCCGGACGGCTACGGCACGATCAGCTTCGACGGCTTCCAGCAGTGGGCCAGCTTCAGCATCTCCCACCACCCCGGCAACGGCCTGGCGCTCGGCAGCGCCGTGCTGGCCGTGCTCGGGCTGATCGGCTCGCTGCTGATCCAGCGCCGCCGGGTGTGGGTGCGGGCCACCAGCACGGCGGACGGCACGGTCCTGGTCGAGATGGCCGGGCTGGCCCGCAGCGAGTCCGCCAGGATCGCCCATGAGCTCGCGGAGCTGGCCGTGATCCTCCAGGACGACGCGCCGGCGCTGCCGGACGAGAACGGGCCGGACGAGAACGGGCCGGACGATGACGGGCCGGACGATGACGGGCCCGACGATGACGGGCCCGACGATGACGGGCCTGCCGAGGACGACCGGCAGCCGGGCGGTGACCGGCCGCAGGACGCGGACCGGCCCGACGCTGCCCCCAGTGACCAGCCCGAGGGTGAGAAGCCCGAGATGACCGAGACCGAGAAGAGGGGTTGACGGTGGTCCTTGCCACGGCGGTCAACGAGAACCTGTCCCACATCTCCAACTACCTGATCTACTCGGCCATGGCCGTGTACCTGCTGGCGATGCTGGCCCACTGCTTCGAGTGGACCTTCGGCAGCCGGGGCGCGGTCGCCCGCCGCTCCGTCGAGCAGACCTCGCTCGCCGAGACGGTCGCCGCCACCGGCCCCGCCACCAAGAAGGTCACCGTCACCGTGGCCGCCGGCGGCGGCACCACCACCCTCACCCGGACCGCCGTGGCCGGCGCCGGCGACGTGGTGGTCACCAGCGGTCGCGGCGACGACGAGCAGGCCGACGGCCCGGGTGCGGCCGGCAGCGACGAGCAGGCCGACACGCTCGGCCGGATGGCGATCTCGCTCACCGTGCTCGGCGCGGCGCTGCACGCGGGCGGGGTGCTCAGCCGCGGCCTGTCGGTGATGCGCTGGCCGTGGGGGAACATGTACGAGTTCTCCTGCGCCTTCGCGCTGGCGGCCGTGCTCACCTACCTCGGGCTGCTGGCCGGCGGCAAGAAGGTCCGCTGGCTGGGCCTGCCGGTGGTGCTGGCCGTCCTGCTGACCCTGGGCCTGGCGGTCACCCAGCTCTACACCGACTCCGAGCAGTTGGTCCCGGCGCTGCACTCCTACTGGCTGGGCATCCACGTCACCGGTGCGATCATCTGTAGCGGCGCCCTGTACGCGGCCTTCGTGGCCACCGCGCTCTACCTGCTCAAGGACTCCTACGACAAGCGGATCGCAGGCGGCCTGGAGACCGGCCCGCTGCGCACCCCCGCCTCCATCTGGCTGCGGCTGCCCTCGGCGGCCAACCTGGACAAGCTGGCGTACCGCATCAACGCGGTGGTCTTCCCGCTCTGGACGTTCACCATCATCGCGGGCGCCATCTGGGCCGACAAGGCGTGGGGCAAGTACTGGGAGTGGGACCCCAAGGAGACCTGGTCGTTCATCACCTGGGTCGCCTACGCCTGCTATCTGCACGCCCGCGCCACCGCCGGCTGGAAGGGCCGCAAGGCCGCCTATCTGGCGCTGCTGGCCTTCGCCTGCTTCCTCTTCAACTACTACGGCGTCAACATCTTCGTCACCGGCAAGCACTCGTACGCGGGCGTCGGCTGACCGGCCCCCTGCCCCGCGTACGGTGAACGGCCCGGCCCCCTCGCGGAGAGGGGGCCGGGCCGTTTCCCAGCGGCTATGCGGCGGTCTGCCAGCTGAGCGGCGAGTAGTACGACGGGCGGCGCTCGACGTGCTGCCAGTGCGACACCGTCTCGGTGCGGACCGAGGCGGACCGCTGCCCGGCGGTGGCGGCGGCGCGGGCGAGCAGCACGGCGGTGAGCGCGGCGAGTTCCTCGTCGGTGAGGCTGCCCTTGACGACCTGGATCATCGGTGGACTCCTTGAGTCACATGGGCGGGTTGCCGTGCTTGCGCGACGGCAGATCCGCGTGCTTGGTACGGAGCATGGCGAGGGAGCTGATCAGGACGGCCCGGGTCTCGGCGGGGTCGATGACGTCGTCCACCAGGCCGCGTTCGGCGGCGTAGTAGGGGTGCATCAACTCGTCCTTGTACTCCTGGACCATGCGCTTGCGCATGGCTTCGGGGTCGTCGGCGTCGGCGATCTGCCGGCGGAAGATGACATTGGCGGCGCCCTCGGCGCCCATCACGGCGATCTCGTTGGTCGGCCAGGCGTAGGACAGGTCCGCGCCGACGCTGCGGGAGTCCATCACGATGTACGCGCCGCCGTACGCCTTGCGCAGGATCAGCTGGATGCGCGGCACGGTGGCGTTGCAGTACGCGTACAGCAGCTTGGCGCCGTGCCGGATGATGCCGCCGTGCTCCTGGTCGACGCCGGGCAGGAAACCGGGGACGTCCAGCAGGGTGACCAGCGGGATGTTGAAGGCGTCGCACATCTGCACGAAGCGCGCCGACTTCTCGCTGGCCTCGATGTCCAGCACCCCGGCCAGCGACTGCGGCTGGTTGGCGATCAGACCGACCACCTGGCCGTCGAGCCGGGCCAGCGCGCAGATGACGTTGGTGGCCCAGCGCTCGTGGACCTCCATGAACTGCGCGTCGTCGACGATCTCCTCGATCACCTTGCGCATGTCGTACGGGCGGTTGCCGTCGGCCGGCACCAGGTCCAGCAGCGCCTCGCAGCGGCGGTCCACCGGGTCGTCGGTGGGCACGGCGGGCGGCGTCTCGCGGTTGTTCTGCGGCAGCAGCGACAGCAGGAAGCGCACCTCCTCCAGGCAGCCCTGCTCGTCGTCGTACGCGAAGTGCGCCACACCGGAGATCTCGGCGTGCACATCGGCGCCGCCCAGGCCGTTCTGCGAGATCTGCTCACCGGTGACGGCCTTGACCACGTCCGGGCCGGTGATGAACATCTGCGAGGTCTCGCGGACCATGAACACGAAGTCGGTCAGCGCGGGCGAGTACGCCGCGCCACCGGCGCACGGGCCGAGCATCACGCTGATCTGCGGGATCACCCCGGAGGCCCGGGTGTTGCGCTGGAAGATGCCGCCGTAGCCGGCCAGCGCGGTGACACCCTCCTGGATGCGGGCACCCGCACCGTCGTTCAGCGACACCAGCGGCGCACCGGCCGCGAGGGCCATGTCCATGATCTTGTGGATCTTCTGGGCGTGGGCCTCGCCCAGCGCACCGCCGAAGATCCGGAAGTCATGCGCGTACACGAAGACCGTCCGGCCGTGCACGGTGCCCCAACCGGTCACCACGCCATCGGTGTACGGCTTCTTCGCCTCCAGGCCGAAACCCGTCGCCCGGTGCCGCCGCAGCGGCTCCACCTCGTTGAACGACCCCTCGTCCAGCAGCAGCCCGATCCGCTCCCGGGCGGTCAGCTTGCCCTTGGCATGCTGCGCCTCGGTGGCACGCGCGCTGGGACCGTCGCCGGCCTGCTCCTTGATGTCGCGCAGCTCGGCGACCCGCCCCCGGGTGTCGACCGGGGCGGCGGGGGCCAGTTCGGCCTCCTCGGTGGTCGTCGCCTCTTGCAGAACCGTCATCTCCAACAACTCCAAGTCTGTCCGGAATCGCTCGGCGGCCTGATCGGCGCACCCCCGCAACACATGGGGCCGCGCAGAACGGCAGGGTTGACTGCGGTGGCTGCGAACACTTTCCCCTACGACCTTACGAGCGGTGCCCGTCCCGCACGGCCGTCGGTTCCGTACAAGGTCCGACCGGATTCCATGTCCGAGCCGAACAGCACGGCGCACCGCCTCCACGGTCCAGTCCCGCCCCCGGCGACCCGCCCGCCATCGGCGGGCACGCCGAAACCACAGGTCAGCGAAGTCGGCCGCCGCTCCAGGACCCGCCCACGCCCGCCCGGACACCCCTGACCCACATCCCCCGGGGGCACCTCACCGGCCCGCCCGACCGTGGACAGTACACAATTCGAACGTGTACCCCCGAACGGGTGGCGCGCCCCCGCCGAGCGCCGCCGAGCGCCCCGGCCCGCCGGTCACTCGCCGATGTCCTCGGCCCGGCGGCCGGGGTGGGCCGATGACGAGGATTCCGCTGCCGGGTGACGATCACGGGCCGCTCGCTGCGCCGCCAGGGCGGGGCTGAGTGGGCCCGGGGTGTGCGGACGGGCGGCTGTGGGCGGGGCGGTTGTGGGCGGGGCCGGTCAGCTCGGGCGCTGCCCGGCCCCCGAGGCGCGGAGGTGTGCGATGCCCGTGTCGAGGGCGGCCTTGAGGTGGGTCGAGTCGCCCGTGGACATGATGATCGACACTCCGCCCTGGACCCCGGCCAGCAGCGCGGCGGACGCCTGCCCGACGTCGACGGCCGAGGACACCAGGCCGCGCGCCTGGAGGGCGCGGATGCCGTCGGCCAGGTGCTGCTGCCACTGCTGCATCAGCTCGGCCACGATCGCTCGGGCGCCGGGCTGGGAGCGTCCGACCTGGAGGAAGAGCGAGCCCATCGGGCACTGGTCGCCCTGGCGTTCGTAGCGTTCCACCACCGCGTCGCGCCAGCGGCCCCAGGACTCCCAGGAGTCCAGGCACCCCAGGTGCGGCTGCTGGTCCTCCAGGACCCGGTTCGCCTCGAACCGGGCGACGGCCAGCAGGAGTTCGTCCTTGCCGTCGGGGAAGTAGTGGAACAGCTGGCTCTTGCTCGTGTGGGTGCGGCTGCGGATGTCGTCCAGGGTGGTGAAGGCGACACCCCGCTCCCGGAGTACCTCGGCGGCACCCTCGACGATGCGGGCCCGGGTGGCCTGCCCTTTCGCCGTCAGTGTCTGCGTCATCTCGCACCCTCCTCTGCTGGACTCACGGGTCCATTCTGTGCGCCAAGGACTGGACTTGCCAGTCCATTTTCTGCGACGCACAGTGGTTGCGGCGGCTGGACCGCCGAGCAGAGCCGACCGGCCATCCGATCACACAGCGTGAGACGAGGAATCGCACCATGGGTGAGCGACTTCAGGGCAAGACCGCACTGGTCACGGGATCGACCAGCAACATCGGGCAGGCCATCGCGGAGGCGTTCGCCGCCGAGGGAGCCCATGTCGTCGTGTCGGGACGCAGCCAGGAACGCGGCCTGCGGGTCGTCCAGGGCATCCGCGCGGCCGGCGGGCGCGCCGACTTCGTACCGGCCGACCTCGACGGCAGCGCCCAGGCGTCCCGGGAACTGGCCGAGCGGGCCCGCACGACCCTGGGCGCGCCGATCGACATCCTGGTCAACAACGCCGGGATCTACCCGGGCGCCACCACCGCCGCCACGGACGAGAAGACCTTCGACCAGGTCTACGCGGTGAACGTGAAGGCGCCGTTCTTCCTGACCGCCGCCGTCGCCCCGGCGATGGTGGAGAACGGCGGCGGAAGCATCATCAACCTCGGGTCGTGGATCGCGCGGATGGGCGTCCCGGTCGGCGCGCTCTACAGCTCCACCAAGGGCGCCGTGGAGACCCTCACCCGGGCCTGGGCGGCCGAGTTCGGCCCGGCGGGCGTACGGGTCAACGCCGTCTCGCCGGGCGTGATCCTTCCGCCCGCCCCGGACGGGAGCGACCCCCACCCCGGCGAGATCATGATGAAGGGCACCCCGGCCGGCACCGTCGGCACCCCGGACGCCATCGCGCACGCCGCCGTCTGGCTGGCCAGCGACGAGTCAGCCTTCGTCCACGGCACGGTGGTGGACGTCGACGGCGGCCGCCTGGGCGTGGCGGTCATTGCCGCCTGACGGCCTCCTCAAGGACGGTCAGGTCCGCCGGAAGCATGGGCTGCGCATGGCCGGGCCGGGGGATCAACGGTTCTCTGACCAAGGTGACCGGGACCGATTCCAGGCCGAGTCGAAGGGCCACCGCGATCCGGTGGTTTCCGTCGAGCGTCCCGAACTCCTCGTTGAACCCCAGACGGAGCGGTGTCAGGACCCCGTGCCTTCCGATGTCGACCGTCAACGCATCCAGATGGCGTGGTGTGTCGACGAGCGCGGAGCCGACGATCTCCCGATCGACCGCCCGGTAACGCGCGACGAGAGCGGTCGGTAGCCGGACATCGGTCGCGACACCGGGGCGGTGCAGCTGGATCAGGTCCCAACGGTTGCCGTACAGGTCCCGGAAGACCGCGACCGTGCCATAGGGCTCCTGCCGGGGTGCCTCTTCGAAAACGACCCCGGCCGCCCGCATCCGCGCGTAGTCTCGGTCGAACGCCTCGGTGTGCAAGAACCAGCCCACCCGCCCCCCGGTCTGGTCCCCGATCCGCGCCTGCTGCTCCTCGCCGACGCCCCGGGCCAGGAGCACCGCACTCTCCCGCGCTCCCGGCGGGGCAACGACCACCCAGCGCTTCCCCGCACCGAGCCGTGTGTCCTCCAGGAGCTCGAAACCCAGGCGGTCCACATAGAACGCAACGGCTTCGTCGTAGTCACGCACGACAACGGTCACCAGGCCGAGATGGGTCACCCGCCAATCGTCCCACCGACAGCACCCCCCGAACCCCGTGAGCCGCCCGGCTCACAGCACTGGCCACCCGCCCCCGCCCCCGCCTCCGGCGGAGGCACACCGTGTGCCCCTGTCCCGGTAGCGGTGTCCGCTGCTCCCGACCCGATGGGGGCGAGCGCAAGGAGGGCAAGTCCCCGGAACAGGAGATCCTGGAGCAGCACCGAGCAGCCGTCCTGAAGTCGGCGGTACCGGTCCGGCTGAACGTGGCCAAGCACGGCACCGTGAGCGGTCCGCCGCCGGGTGGCCGTGTCTCGTTCATGCTCGCCCGGCTGCACCTGCCCTCGGCGCCGGGCCTGCCACCCGTTCTGGTTGCCGGGTGATCGAGCCCATGGCCGTCGGCGCTGACGTGCTGAGCGACTGGACGGCCCGGCTTGTCACGCCCAGGGCACAGCGGATCACCCTGTCGCGCTACGACCGGGGGAAGCACGTCGTGATCGACGCGCACGGGGGCGCCTGCGGCCGTGTTCCGGGAAGGCGGCCGGTGGCTCACGGGGCCGGGTCGGTCCGACGGCGCGGAAGTTGTCCTGCGTAGCCCCGAGCGGGGAGTCAGATGACCCCCGGCGGTCGGCCCGCCGCGCCCGGGAGGGGTTTGGCATGGAGCCGCAGGTGTGCGCGCACCTGTAGCCGCAGCGGTTCCGGGCCACCGGGCTGGGGTGTCATACCGTCCGCCCACTGCACACCTGTGTGTACCTCGTGCCATTTGGGGCGCAGCTGTTTTCCTTCGCGTCCGCTTCCCTGCTGGTTCACGCCGAAGCCTTCCAGGACGACGTTCCACACTGGCCGGAGGTCACTGATCATCAGGCGTTCCGCCATCGGGGTGAACAGGTCATCGGCGGGAAGGTACCGAGCGTAGAAGTGCTCGATGTCGAGATCAACGGCTCTTTCGATCTTGCGCTTGTGCATTCTGAGCCTCGCCCACAGTGGAGTTCCCTCCCAGGCTTTGCCGACGTTCACTCCCTTGCGGCCACCTGCGGGATCTGCTTTGCCGACGTAGATCGGCACTTCGAAGGAATCGGACGAGATCGGCGCGTAGAGCTCATGATCACCCGTGTAGTAAATGGCATAGATCCCGCAGCCGCCAAAGCTGGAAACTCGGTCCAGCCGTACGGCCTCACTGGAGGTCAGCGCCCACAACACGCTACGGCCGAGGTTCTCCCGGCGCAGCGGGTCGTAGATGGATTCGGGCCCGGAACCGGGCTCTGAGCGGGTGCTATCGCCAAGCGGGGGCTGCTGCGCGGGCACTGGGGGCTTCTCCACTGTGGTCGAGAAAGTACGGGTCGTCGTTGGAGCGGGTGCCTGGTGGCGGCGTGGCACGTAAGAGGTGTCGATGCCGGTCGGTCAGCCGTCCGTCCCCGGCTGGTCGTCCGCCACATCGCCCGCCGGCTCGGCCTCGGGCATGGCGTCGATCGACTGGCCGGCTCTGTAGTACCGCCACGCGCTCTTGTAGGCGTCGGGGCTGTCGTCGTACATGATCACGTAGCCCATGAGGGCGGTGATCTGCCACTTTTCGGGTATCTCGGCGGAGATCAGCCGGAAGACCTCGTCGGCCGTCACCGGTGCTTCGGGCACTTGGACGAGCCACTTCTTGAAATCGGCCGATCTTCCGTACCTGAAGTTGTAGGGAAGGCCGGTCTTGGTCTTCTCCAGGAGGTCGGGAAGCGCGATCTCGCCCGGCTCCAGCCCCTCGATCGGCCGGTCCAGGTCGATGGGGAACTGCACATCGAAGTGGCTCTGCTTGAGGATCGTGCTGTCTCGCTGGCGGCCGGGGTCCTTGTTGCCGAAACCGTTGTTGTTCCAAGGGATGTTGCCCATCTCCTTGTGGTGGCTGATCAGCAGTTGCTCGGGGGCGAGAGCCGAGAAGTCCTCCGCCACGTACAGGCAGGAGAACGTCATCTCCTCCAAGGCGATCCTGCGGCGGCCCGAGATCTTGCGAAGATGGTTCCGAAGCCGGGAGGGCAGCGACTTGTCGGCCTTGCCGACATAGACGAACTCGCCGTTCAGATAGAGCTGGTAGACACCGGCCCGCTCCTTGAGCTCCTTGATGCTGTCCTCGTTGAGCGGGGCCCGGTCCAGCCCGTCGAGCGCGGCCGCGAGCTGATCGCCGAGAGCCTTGGTGATGCTCAGGGTGAAGTCCTTGTGGTACGCCGCTCCGTCATCGAACCCCACCGCCGGCGTCATTCGTTCCACTCCCTCGGTCGACGTGATTGCGGGAAACCCTATCCACGACGTGTGCGACCGGACGAGCCTGGCTGCCGAAGGCCTTGAAGATCGACAACTCCGCGGTATGCTTTCACCATGGCTGAGCTGCGAGAAGGATCGAAGAAAGATCGCACCGGCGTGGAGCTGTTCGCCGGCGCCGGCGGCCTGGCCATGGCCGTGCACCGAGCCGGGTTCCGGCCTCTGCTGTTCAACGAGTTCGCCAAGCGGGCCTGCGAGACGTTGGTGGCCAATGGCGCGGAGCGTCTTCCCGACGACGAGAAGCCGACCCGCCTCCCCGGGCCCGGGGAGAAGGTGCCGCTGGCGGCCAGGGATGTCCAGGACCTGGACATGAAGTACCTGGAGGGCAAGGTGGACGTCCTTGCCGGAGGGCCGCCCTGCCAGCCGTTCAGCCTCGGCGGTGTCGCCAAGGGTGACGAGGACAAGCGGAACATGTTCCCGCAGATGTTCAAGGCGGTTCGCCAGATCCAGCCGAGGGCGGTGATCTGCGAGAACGTCCGCGGCCTGCTCAGGCCGTCCTTCAGGCCCTACTTCGATTACATCCTGCGTGAGTTGGAGCTGCCCTTCGAGGAACGGATCGCCGGCACCGACTGGAAGCAGCATGACGAGTACCTGCTGAAGCGGCTGGAGCAGGAGCCCGAGGACGCGGAGAAGCGCTACCAGGTCGTGATGGTGCCGGTGAACGCCGCTGACTACGGTGTGCCCCAGATGCGCAACCGCGTGATCATCGTGGCCTTCCGGCGCGACTTGGACGTCGACCTGAAACTGTTCAGGGAACTCGTGAGGCCGACGCATTCCGAGACGGCGCTCATCCGATCCATGGTCGACGGGAGCTACTGGGCACGGCACTCGGGCGTCCCGGGCCATGTCCGCGAGTGGGTCATGGCCCGCCTGCCCAGGGCCGTGCCGATGGACGACGGCCTCCAGCCCTGGCACACCCTGCGGGACGCGATCACGGGCATCGGTGACAACAAGCCGCTGCCGGATGTGCCGGATGAGTGGCTGGATCGCACCGAGCATTTCCTCGGAGGGTTCACGGACCATATCGGCTGGCCCGGAGCGCGTATCTACGACGGCCACACCCCGAACGAACTCGACCGTCCCGCGAAGACCGTCAAGGCTGGTGTGCACGGGGTGCCCGGTGGAGAGTCGGTGATGCTGCTCGACGAACTGGTGGCCGACAAGGCCGCACAGGGCGGCGTCAGATACAAGTATCGGTACATGACGGTCCGTGAGACGGCTCGGGTCATGACCTTCCCGGACACCTGGGATCTCAGGGGTCCGCGTGGCGAGCAGATGCGCCAGCTGGGGAACGCTGTGCCCGTCGTCCTCGGCGAGGTCTTCGCCAAGGCCGTCGCCGCGGTCCTGGACGAGGCTGAGGAACGGCGGAAGTGACCAGTCCCGCCGGAGTGGCACAGAGCCGTTGGAAGCGTGATTCTCCGCCGGACCGAGCGTGGCGGGGCCGACGGGGCAGAAGCCGGGACGCCCTCGCGGCTGAGCAGGACCGGGCCGCCGGTGGTCGCCACCGGCGCTCCGTCGATCTCGGTGACGGTCGGTTCGGCCGGGCGTCGGTGGAGCTGAAGGTCCTGCCCGACACCCGTCGCATCCGGGCGTACCTTCGTTGGTCCGACGGGGGCAAATCCCCTGCTCGCTACCTTGGCCAGGTCGAGCACGACAGCCGGTCCGCGAATCTCGCCGAGGGATGGAGGATGGCTTGGGAGAGGGGCCTGCTGACCGAGGAGCCTCCGGCCGAGGGCTCGTGGGCCGCTTCGCCCGCCGTACGCGCCTCCATGCGGGGCAACCGGAACAAGGACACCAAGCCGGAGCTCCGGCTTCGCTCGCTGCTGCACAAGCAGGGCCTCCGGTACCGCGTGGCGTCACGCCCCCTGCCCGGTTTGCGACGCACCGCTGATGTGCTCTTCCCGAAGCTGAAGGTCGCCATCTTCGTCGATGGCTGCTACTGGCACGGCTGCCCCGAGCACCTTCGTGCGTCCAGCAGGAACGCCGAGTTCTGGCACACCAAGATCGAGGGCAACCGGTCCCGAGACGCGGAGACCGACCGCCTGCTGCGTGAGGCCGGGTGGACTGTCGTCCGCGTCTGGGAGCACGAGGACCCGGTCGAAGCGAGCACAAGGATCTCGGAGATCGTGCGCGAGCTGCGGCAGGGGAGCGCCTGATGACCCGGACCGGGCGCCGGGTGGGGTCTGGGGCTGTTGAGCTCGCCGGTGGTGGGGGCGGTGCCGGGGAGGTCCGGGGCGACTTCGAAAGCGCTGGCCTTCGTTGCCGCTGCTGTAGCTGGATTTGGTCCAGATGGCGGTGGAGAGGTTGGGCATATGGTCATCGGCGTACTCCCCCGGGACAGGAGCAGTGAGGCCCTGGCTGTTGCCGGCGGGGCGGCTGCACCTTCATCGGCCTGCCGGACTGATCGGCGGCCCGGCCCCGGGGATTTCACCGCGGCCGACGGGGGGCGGCATGGTCGTCAGACTGAGGACGTACGGGCCGGTTCCGGCTCGGGCTGGGGCGCGTGGTCGTGCCGGGGGAGCAGGAGCGGGGTCGCCAGGATGAGGAGACCGGCGATCGTGATCGCGGTACGGGGGCTGGTGGCTCCGGCCAGCAGGCCCCACAGCGCGGTCAGTGCGGCGATGGTGGCCTTGCTGGTGACCGACCACGCGGACAGGGTGCGGGCGACGCGGTCTGCCGGGGTCCGGTCGAGCCGGTAGGCGGCGAACACCGGGCTGAACACGCCCATGCAGGTGATCAGTCCGAACTCGACGACCATGACGAGTACCAGCCCGGCGGTGCCGGGGCCGACGAAGGCCAGCCCGAGCGACCAGACCGCCCGCAGCACCCCGGTGGTGAGCAGCACCCGGTGCCGCCCGAACCGGGTGACGAGCCGGGAGGACAGCCGGGAGCCGAGCAGGCCGCCGACGCAGGGCACGGCGAAGGCGAGGCCGTACTGCCAGGGTGCGAAGCCGAGCCGACCGAGCATCAGGACGGCGAGCAGCGGTGAAGTCGCCATGATCAGGCCGCTGACCAGGACCGTGTTGAGGAACAGCGGGCGCAGCGCGGAGTCGGTCAGGATGTACCGCCACCCTTCGAGCAGGCCGCCGACCCGCAGCCGTGGCGGTGCCCCGGTGGGCGCGGGGTCCGGCTCCCGCCCGCCGATCGCGCGAATCCCCAGCGCCGACAGCAGGTAGCTCACCGCGTCGGCCGTCACGGTCAGCACCGGGCCGAACACGCCGATCGCGGCCCCGCCGAGCGGGGGCCCGAGCATGGCGGCGGTCCAGGTCGTGGACTCGAACCGTCCGCCGGCGACGACCAGGTCCTCCCGCCGTACCAGTGCCTTGAGGCATGCGCCGCTCGCCGCCGTGAAGGCGATGTCGGCTGCGCCGACGACGACCGACACGACCAGGAGTTGGGTGAAGCTGAGCCGGCCGAACACGAACGCGGCGGGGATGGTCAGCAGCGCCGCGAACCGGAGCAGGTCCATCGCGACCATCACCGGCCGCTTGCGGCGGAACTCCATCCACGGGCCGAGCGGCACCGCCACCACCGCGCCGACCGCCAGCCCCGCAGCCGCCAGTGCCGACACCGCGGTCGTCCCGGCGTGCAGCACCAGGATCGCGATCAAGGGGAAGGCGTCGAACGCGAGCCAGGTGCCGAGCGTGCTGACCGTGTACGCCGCCCAGAGCCACCCGAACTGCCGTCCCAGCGACCGCCGCCCAGCCACCATGATCAGTCCACCCCGCCCTGTCGCCGGAACACCCTCATGCCGTGGCCGGGGGCGGGGTCACTCGGGGTCGTCGGACTTGCGGCGCAGCTCTTCCTCGCGGCGGCGCAGGTCGGATTCCCACTGCTTGAGCATGTCCTCGTGCTGCTCGTTGTGCTTCTTGAGCGAGGCCAGGAACTCCGGGTCGTCGTCCGGTGCGAGCACCCGGCCGCGCGGGCGCTCGTGCTCGGGGAACCCGGCGGCGGCCGAGGGCCAGAGCACCTCGCGGGGGGCCGCCGTCCTGCGGGAGCGGCCGGCGACCAGCCAGGCGATCGAGCCGACCAGGAACTCACCGAAGAGCAGGATGATGATGATCCACGCCACCTTGGGGAGGTGTCTGACCTCCTCCTCCGGCGTGAGCAGGCAGTCGATGAAGGCCCAGATCCACAGCGCGAATGGGATCAGGTAGACCAGAGACCGCAGCACGGTGACGCAACTCCCCCGGGAACGGGTGGGCTCCTCCGACCGGAGGGACCTCATGACGGGACAAGGTTAGTGCGTGGCGGATACTGGCTCGCATGGCATACGACGATCTCCGGTCCTTCCTGCGGGCGCTCGAACGCGACGGCGACCTGAAGCGCGTCAAGGTCCAGGTCGACCCGTATCTGGAGGTCGGCGAGATCGTCGACCGGGTGCAGAAGGCCAAGGGCCCGGCGCTGCTCTTCGAGGACGTCAAGGGCTCATCGATGCCGCTGGCGATGAACGTCTTCGGTACCGAGCAGCGGCTCGCCAAGGCGCTGGGGCTGAAGTCGCCCGATGACATCTCCGAGAAGATCGCCGGGCTGCTGAAGCCGGAGCTGCCGCAGGGGTTCACCGGCTTCCGGGACGCCTTCGGCAAGCTGGCGTCGATGGCCCACGTACCGCCGAAGAAGGTGAAGCCGGGCGACGCCCCCGTACAGGAGACCGTCCTGACCGGCGACGACGTCGACCTGGAGCAGCTGCCCGCGCTGTTCACCTGGCCGCTGGACGGCGGCTCCTTCTTCAACCTGGGGCTGACCCACACCAAGGACCCGGACAGCGGGGTGCGCAACCTTGGCCTCTACCGGTTGCAGCGGCACGACCGGCGCACCATCGGCATGCACTGGCAGATCCACAAGGACAGCCGCAACCACTACCAGGTGGCGGCCCGGCGCGGTGAGCGGCTGCCGGTCGCCATCGCGTTCGGCTGCCCGCCCGCCGTGACGTACGCGGCCACCGCGCCGCTGCCCGGTGACATCGACGAGTACCTGTTCGCCGGGTTCGTGCAGGGCGAGCGGGTGCGGATGGTGGACTGCAAGACGGTGCCGCTCCAGGTGCCGGCCGACGCCGAAGTGGTGCTGGAGGGCTGGCTGGAGCCGGGGATGATGCTGCCGGAGGGCCCGTTCGGGGACCACACCGGCTTCTACACCCCGCAGGAGCCGTTCCCGGCGCTCACCATCGACTGCGTCACTATGCGGCGGCGGCCGATCCTCCAGTCCATCGTGGTCGGCCGGCCGCCGACCGAGGACGGGCCGCTGGGGAAGTTCACCGAGCGGTTCTTCCTGCCGCTGCTGAGGATCATCATCCCGGACATCGTGGACTACGACCTGCCCGAAGCGGGCGGCTTCCACAACTGCGTGATCGTCTCCATCGACAAGAAGTACCCCAAGCACGCACAGAAGGTCATGCATGCGATCTGGGGCGCTCACATGATGTCGCTGACCAAGCTGATCATCGTGGTGGACGCCGACTGCGATGTGCACGACTACCACGAGGTGGCCTGGCGGGCGCTCGGCAACACCGACTACAGCCGCGACCTCTCCGTGGTGGAAGGGCCGGTCGACCATCTGGACCACGCCTCCTACCAGCAGTTCTGGGGCGGCAAGGCCGGGATCGACGCCACCCGCAAGCTGCCGGAGGAGGGCTACACCCGCGACGGCGGCTGGCCCGAGATGGTCACCTCCGACCCGGAAACATCCGAACGAGTGACCCGACGCTGGAAGGAGTACGGGCTGTGACTCTCGGCCCCGCCACCGAGCAGACGAGGGCGGGCCGGTCCGGCCGCCGCGCGAGCGTACGGGGGTACCGCCGGTGACCGCCGCGGACGCCCTCGGCCGTCAGACTCCGCCGCCCGCCGCGCCGCCCGCCGCGCCGGTGCCCACGCCGGGGCGCACCAAGGCGTTCCTGCGGCTGGTCATGATCGAGCACTCGGTCTTCGCGCTGCCGTTCGCGTACATCGCCGCGCTGACCGCGATGTATCTGAACGGCGGTACCGTCCACTGGCTGGACCTGCTGCTGGTCACCGTCGCCATGGTCGGCCTGCGGACCTTCGCCATGGCGGCCAACCGGATCATCGACCGCGAGATCGACGCCCGCAACCCGCGCACCGCCGGGCGGGAACTGGTCACCGGCGCGGTCTCGGTCCGCTCCGCCTGGACCGGCGCGCTGATCGCGCTGGCCTTCTTCCTCGGCGCGGCGGCGCTGCTCAACCCGCTCTGCCTGGCGCTGGCGCCGGTCGCCGTCGTACCGATGGTGGTCTACCCGTACGGCAAGCGGTTCACCGACTTCCCGCACGCCATCCTGGGGCTGGCCCAGGCGATGGGGCCGGTCGGCGCGTGGATCGCCGTCACCGGCCGCTGGTCGTGGGACGCGGTCGTCCTCGGCCTGGCCGTCGGCGTCTGGATCGGCGGCTTCGACCTGATCTTCGGCTGCCAGGACGTCGCGGCCGACCGGGCGCACGGCGTCAAGTCCGTACCGGCCCGCTTCGGCATCGCCGCCGCGCTGCACGGCGCCCGCGCGGCGCACGTCGTCACCACCGGGCTGCTGGTCTGGTACGCGCTGCTCACCCATGCGGGGGCGGCGTTCTGGGTCGGCCTCGTGGTGGTGGTCTGCGCGTTCCTCTACGAGCACGCGATCGTCCGGCCCGGCGACCTGTCCCGGCTCAACCGGGCCTTCTTCACCGTGAACGGGTTCGTGGGCATCGCGCTCTTCTGCTTCGCGCTGCTGGATCTGGTGCTGCGCGGCTTGGGGGTGTGAGGGGGCCACTGCCGTGGTCTGACGGGGGTGGGGCGCTCGGGCGGGCGCTGCGGGGCGGCGGGGCGGCGGGTGGTCGCTCGCGCAGTTCCTCGCGCCCCTTGGGTGAGCCTTGCCCGGTTGTTTGCCCCGGATGCGCCGTGATGGGGCACTCTGGTCCGGGACGCAGCCGCAGGTCTCCAAGCTGGAGATGGGCGACCGTCCCCACCCTGCCGCTGCTCGCCAGGATCGCCGACGCCTTGGACGTGGATCTGGCCATCCGGATGGCACCCGGCGCCGAGATGGCGGTCTCCCGCACCCCGCACGCGGCCTGAGGGCGGCGCCGGTCAGGGCGATTCCCGCAGCGCCCGGGAGGCCCCGGACGCGGTCGGGTAGGCGGCGGGGGAAGGGCCCCGGCGCTGCCGGTGATCTGGGTGTCGCCCCGGTCGGCGCGGCAGCGGGGATCGTGGCGAGAAGCCTTGACAGTACATTGGCAAGTGCCTCAGGCTCTCTGGGAGCGCTCCCACTCTCCACCATCCCCGCGTCCGGGCACCACCCTGCCCGGACGCGGCGGCGGAGGTGCGGAGCGCTTGTGCAGCGGGTCCGGCGCTGATGGCGCTTCCGGAGCCCTTCGAACGCCCGTGCCGTGTCCGCTCGAAGGAGAGCATGCCCATGCAGCGCAGATCCCTCGCCCTCGCCGTGCTGATCACCTCGGCGCTGGTCAGCACCGGGCTGGCCGCGAGCCCAGCGGTGTCCGCCGCGGCGCCCCGGGCGGCCGCGACGTACGAGCCACCGGTGCTCAGCGTCGATCCGGCCGCCGGTCGGCACTCCATCAGCCGCGACATCTACGGCATGAGCTTCGCCGACGCCGGGCTGGCCAAGGAGCTGAAGCTGCCGGTGGACCGGTGGGGCGGCAACGCGACCACCCGCTACAACTACCTGACCGACACCAGCAACCGGGCCAGCGACTGGTACTTCGAGAACATCCCCGAGGACGTCGCGGACCCCAGCGCGCTGCCGGACGGCTCCTCCACCGACCAGTTCATCGAGAAGGACCGCGCCGCCGGGTCCGACACCATCATCACCGTGCCGCTGATCGGCTGGGTGCCCAAGCCGGAGCGCGAGAAGCTCTGCGGCTTCAGCGTCGAGAAGTACGGCCCGCAGCAGTCGACGGACCAGTGGGCGCCGGACTGCGGCAACGGCCTCAAGCCGGACGGCACGCCGATCACCGGCAACGACCCCACCGACACCAGCGTGCCCGCCGGGGCCGACTACGTGTCCGACTGGGTCAAGTACCTGGACGACACCTACGGCGACGCGGCACACGGCGGGGTGAAGTTCTACAACCTGGACAACGAACCGGACATCTGGCACGAGACCCACCGCGACGTCCACCCGAAGGGCGCCACCTACGACGAGATCCGGGACCGCACCTACGAGGTGGCCGCCGCGATCAAGGCCACCGACCCGGCCGCCAAGACCCTCGGCCCCACCGGCTGGGGCTGGAACTCGATCACCCTCTCCGGCGCCGACCAGCAGACCTGCAACACCGAGGGCGGCAGCTGCTGGTCCAACCCGCCGGACAAGGCGGCGCACGGCGGCGTCGACTTCGGCGCCTGGTACCTCCAGCAGATGGCCGCGTACGAGCAGGACCACGGCACCCGCATCCTCGACTACTACGACAACCACTGGTACCCGCAGGGCAACGGCGTCTTCAGCGAGAGCGACGACCCGGACACCCAGGCGCTGCGGCTGCGCTCCACCCGCGGGCTGTGGGACCCGACGTACACCGACGAGAGCTGGATCGGCCAGCCGGTGATGGCGATCCCCCGGATGAAGTCGCTGGTGGACGCCAACTACCCGGGGACGAAGACCGCGATCACCGAGTACAACTGGGGCGCGCTGGACAAGATCGACGGCGCTGCGGCGGAAGCCGACATCCTCGGCATCTTCGGCCGTGAGGGGCTGGACCTGGCCAACCTCTGGGGGCCGCCGAACCCCGACGACCCGGGCGCCTACGCGTTCCGGATGTACCTGAACTACGACGGCGCGGGATCGTCCTTCGGTGACACGGCGGTGAAGGCCGCCAGCAGCGACCAGGACCAGCTGTCGGTGTACGCGGCGGAGCGCAGCAGCGACCGGAACCTCACGGTGATGGTGGTCAACAAGACCCCCGACGCGGTGAGCTCCCCGCTGTCCATCGCCGGGCTGACCGGCACCAGCAAGGCGAAGGTCTACCAGTACGGCCAGGCCGACACCACCGCCATCCAGCACCTGGCCGACCAGACCGTCACCAACGGCAGCACCGCGATGAGCTTCCCGGCGTACTCGATCACCGAGCTGGTGCTGCCGCCCGCGAGCACGCCGCCGGCCAGCACCTGCAAGGTCACGTACACCGCGCAGAGCGAGTGGACCGGCGGGGTCGTCGTCGGGGTCGACATCCGCAACACCGGCAGCACCGCGCTGAACGGCTGGCAGCTGAGCTGGACCTTCCCCGGCGACCAGCGGGTGTCCAACGTCTGGAACGCCACCCTGACCCAGACCGGCCAGCGCGTCACCGCCACCGCCATGGACTACAACGCCAGGATCAGCCCCGGCGGCACCGCGTCCTTCGGCTTCCAGGCCGCCTGGACCGCCAGCGACCGGCCCCCGACCGCCTTCACCCTCAACGGCTCCCCCTGCACCACGGGCTGACGCCGCCCGAGGCAACCGCCGCCGCCCCCGGTCACCGGCCGGGGGCGGCCTGCTGCACGGGGCGGCCTGCTGCACGGGGCGGCCCGCTTCACGCGGCGGCCCGCCTCGCCCGGCGCTCAGCCGATCCGGGCCACCACGCGGGCCGGGGCGCCGTCGGCGGCGGTCAGGCGGAGCGGGAAGAGGGAGAGGTGGACCGGGCGGGCGGCGGCGTCGGCCGCGATGACCGGGCCGAGATTGGTGAGGTTCTCCGCGATGACCGCCCCGGCGCCGCACAGGACGCGGTGTGCGGCCAGCGAGAACTCGGCCGCGTGGTCGGCCGGGTCGGGCGTGCGGTCCACGCTCAGGGCGTCCACGGCGACCGTGCGGACCCCCGCGTCCACCACGGCCTGGGCGGCCTCGGGGGTGAGCCAGGGGTGCGCCAGGTAGTGGTCCGTCTCCCAGTACGCCGACCAGCCGGTGGCCAGCACCAGGACCACCCCGGCCCGCAGCCGGGGCAGGGCGGCGGCCAGCAGCTCGGCGGTGATGGCGGCGCGCGGCTCCAGACCGCGTACGTCCGCGACCACGGCCGGCCCGGCGAAGCGGTCCAGCGGCAGGCCCTCCAGGGTGGGCCAGGTGTCGTCCAGGTGGTACGGCGCGTCGACATGCGTACCGGACTGCGAACCCAGATGCAGCCGCAGCACATTCACGCCGTCCTCGGCCACCCGCAGCGCGGGGCCGAACTCCACCTCCGGATCACCGGGGTAGACCGGCATGCCGGGAAAGACGGGGACGGACAGGTCGACCCAGGAGCCGGTCGGGTGGTTCGTCGTCATGACGGCCCAGTCTCCTCGCCCGGCCCCCGGCCCCACCACCCGCCCACCCGGGAGCGCGGCGTCGGCCGGCGGCGGCGGGCCGCCGGGTGCCGGCCAGGACAAGAGCAGCAGGCAGTCCCCTGGTCTCGGCGCGCTCTCCGGAAGCAGGCCGTGGCGGGCGAGGGCGATCCCCGGCGCGCCGTGGCACCAGGCGTCCCGTCGCCCGCTGGGTGCGAACGCCGACGGTGCCGCGGAGCGACACCAGGGCAGGAGACCCTGCGATCGTCTCTAGGAGCGGGCACTCACCCACTCGTCGAGTCGTCTCCCACACCGGTCGGCCATCCGTGCATCGTGACGCCGAAGTCCTCCTCGAGGTACCCCAGCAGGCCGGCCGCCGGGTAGGGGATCACGTCGTCGGGCAGGTCATGGACGGTGAACCACTGGAGCCGGAGGCACTTCTCCGGCTCCCGGTTGACCGGCTCGCCCTCCCACCGGGTCGCCTCGAAGAAGAATCCGATCCGGTCGGGGGCGCCGTCGCCCTGGCGGTGGTGGACGGTGTGGACGAGCCGGACGTGGTCGGGGTCGACCACGACTCCGGTCTCCTCGTACGCCTCGCGGACGGTGGCGACGGTCAGGGGCTCGCCGGGGTCGAGCTTGCCGGAGGGCGCGTGCCACTGGCCGTAGCCGTAGGGGCCGCCGCGCTGGGACAGGAGGATCTTGTCGCCGTCGCGCAGGATCAGGTGCACATCGATGACGGGGCTGCTGTGGGTCATGGTGCTCTATCCGGTCTCGGGGACGGGGCGGCTGGTTGGACGGTAGCCGAGGGGAAGTCGGCCGCGTGCAGGATCGCTGCGGCGGCACCCTCGGGGGTGAGGGTGTCCACGTCGATGCGGACCACTCGGACGGACATGGCTTCGAGGATGGGGATCGCCTGCTCGTAGAGGTCCAGCTCGCGCTGGACGTTGCCGAGGTCGTCCTCGAAGCGGTGATGGGAGCCACGGGTGACCAGGCGCCTGGCGATGGTGTCAGCCGACGCGGTGAGGATCACCGCCAGGTCGGGCAGGTCGATTCCCGCGTTGACGGCCCGGATGAAGTCCGGCGGCACTCCGTCCAGGCGCTGGAGGACCAGGCTGGAGGGCAGGTAGCGGTCGCAGACGACCGTGTGCCCGGTGGTCAGGCGAGGACGGATCTCGGTGGCCAGGTGGTGGTTCCGGTCGGCGGCGACCAGCAGCGCCAGAGCGGTGCCCCGTACGTCGTTGGCGAGTCGACGGGTGGCCATGCCGAGGGGACTGCTGGACGGCTCGGTGGTGGCGTACACCGTGTGACCGGCCTGGTGGAGCTGCTGGGCGAGGACTGGGACGGTCGTGGACTTCCCGATCCCCCCTGGCCCGTCCACGGTGAGGAAGAACCCGCGGGCGCTCACCGGGCCACCGCCGTGGCCTGGTTGCGGGCATGCTGAAGGCGGGAGAGGTTGGCAAGGTGCGAGCGGATGACCGGCAGCGGGGTCTGGGAGAAGGGGATGCCGACGGAGAAGTTGAACTCGTCGCGGCCCCGCATCGCCTCGTCGGCGCCGTGCTCGGTCAGGTCGACGTCGTCGTACGCCTGGGTTGGCCTCCCAGTAGCCCCACGAGCCGAGCAGATGCGCTGTCAGTGGCCGGTCGCCGGCCTGCTCGGTGGCGGCCACCCCGAGGCGGAACAGCGGTGCCGGATCGGCCTTGCCACCCGAGTCGGTGGCGACCCAGCCGGCAAGTTGCGCCAGCTCCCCCACCCCGGTGAGCAGTCGGCGGCCCACGGCCTCCGAGTGGCAGGTGTTGTCGTGCAGCGCGATGGCCGCACGCAGCTCGCGGACGACCGTCTCCACCAGGTCCCCGCCGGCCAGTACGTCGTCGGCCAGCCGCAGGCCGTGCACCCGGCGCAGCAGTGCCTCCGCGTCGGCCATGCCGACCGTGCGGCCGCTCGTCGTGCCGCAGGGCGCGAACTCGGTGTCCACCGGAAGCAGCCGGGCGATCACGTCGTCCGGCGCGGGGGGTGTGCCGACCCGGAACCTCCGGGCCGCCCTGGAAGCGGCCCGCGCCCGCCGCAGGGTGTCCTCCGGTAGCCGCAGTACCTCGGCCAGGTGCGGGAGCCACTGCGGTCCCGGAGTCCGGCCCTCGTACTCCGTCTCCCAGCGCCACACATCGGTGCGGGTGAGGGTGGCCCGCCCGGAGATGTCGATCAGCCGCCGTGCCACGTCCTCCTCCGAGAGCCCGAGGCAGCGCCTGCGTCCGGCGAGCAGGGAGCCGATCCGTTCACCGTTGCTGATCTCGTCGACCACGGCCGCCCCCGCATCCTCGAACCCGGACCCGCGTACGTTCGGACGCTACCCGCGCGGACCGCGACTCACGGCCGCTTCGGGGCGGAGCGCGGCCGGGTGGTGGGGTGGGGGCGAAGGTAAAGTGCGGGCGATGGCTGAGACGGTGGTGGTGGAGCAGCGGGAGCGGGTGCGGCGGCCGTGGGTGGTCGGGGTGTCCGGGGCGTCGGGGACGCCGTACGCGGCCTCGGTGGTCCGGGCGCTGCTGGCGGCCGGGGAGGACGTCGACCTGGTGGTCAGCCGGGCGGCGCGGCTGACGGTGCTGGACGAGACCGGGGTCGCCTTCCGGGACGCCCACTGGCGGCAGGACCTGCGCGCCTGGCTGGCCCAGGGCCTGGGTGACTCCCCGCCGCCGGACACGACCGCCCTGGACGCGGCGCTCGACCCGGCGCTCGACCGGGTCCGCCACTGGCCGGCGGGCGACCTGGCGGCCGGGCCGTCCAGCGGCTCGTACCCGGCGCGGGGCATGCTGGTGGTGCCGGCCAGCACCGCCGCCGTGGCCGGGATCGCGCTCGGCCTGTCCAAGGACCTGCTCCAGCGGGCCGCGAGCGTCACCCTCAAGGAGCGGCGGCCGCTGGTGGTGGCCGTACGGGAGACGCCGCTGAACGGGCCGACGCTGCGCCAGCTGGTCGCGCTGGACGAGGCCGGCGCGGTGGTGCTCCCCGCGTCGCCCGCCTTCTACGCGGGCGGGTCGACCGCGCAGCAGCTGGTGGACTTCGTGGCCGGGCGGGTGTTGGACGCGGTCGGGGTGGGGCACACCTTGTACCGGCGGTGGCGCGGCTCGCTCGGGGAGGCCCGCGCGGACGCCACCGGTGGCGAGCGGACATGAGTACGGGTGGCTCGGCAGAGTATGTTCTTCGGAATGCCCGGGTCGAATGCGGCCCGGACCCTTTGATTCCGCATGCCGGAGCCCGGGTCCGGCAACGATGGGAAGGTCCGTGTAGTTGAAAGAGCACAGCATGGACGCGGTGGACAGACAGCTCATCCAGGCCCTGCGGGAGAACGGACGCGCCTCCTACGCGGAGCTGGGGCGGTTGGTGGGCCTCTCCGGCCCCAGCGTCACCGACCGGATCAACCGGCTGGAGCAGGCCGGGGTGATCACCGGCTACCGCGCCACCGTGAACCCCGCCTCGCTGGGCTTCGGCGTGACGGCGCTGATCGGCGTGCAGCTCAGCGACATCGCGGACCACGAGGACGTGGCCCGGCGGCTCAAGGACATCGGCGAGGTGGAGGACTGCTGGTTCATCGCCGGCGACGACTCCTACATGCTCAAGGTCCGGGTCTCCGACGTGGACGGCCTGGAGTCGGTGGTCAAGCGGCTCTCCAGCACCCGGGGCGTGGCCCGCACCCGTACCACCGTGGTGCTCTCCACCAAGTGGGAGAACCGGGTGAGCAGCCTGCCCGAGGAGGAGCCCGACCGGCGGTGACGCCGCGAGCGCCGCGAGGAGACAGGCGAAGTGCCCCGAGGGGCAGGCGAGTTGCCCATGGGAACAGGTGAGCTGCCCGCAGGAGCGGGCGAGTCGGAGGGGAACGCATGGCACTGGTGACACGGCAGGAGCTGGCAGCCGCCCGGGAGCGGATCGCGGGAGTGGCGGTGCGTACGCCGCTGATGCCCTGCCCCTGGGCCGACGACGAGGGGCGGTCGCTGCTGCTCAAGCCGGAGAACCTCCAGCCCACCGGCGCCTTCAAGCTGCGCGGCGCCTACAACCGGCTGGCCGCCCTCACCCCCGCCGAGGCCGCCTGCGGCGTGGTCGCCCAGTCCAGCGGCAACCACGCCCAGGCGGTGGCGTACGCGGCGCGGCTGCTCGGCATCAAGGCCGTGATCGTGATGCCCGACGTCTCCCCGGCGGTCAAGGTGGAGGCCACCCGCTCCTACGGCGCCGACGTACGGCTGGTGCCCGCCGAGGAGCGCGACATCGTGCCCAGGCAGCTGGCGGCCGAGTACGGCTACATCCATGTGCCGCCGTACGACGACCCGGACATCATCGCGGGTCAGGGCACCATCGGCCTGGAGATCGCGGACGACGCGGCGGCGCTGGGCCTGGCCGTGGACACCGTGCTGGTGCCGGTCAGCGGCGGCGGGCTGATCTCCGGCGTGGCGGCGGCGGTCAAGCTGACCATGCCCGGGGTGCGGGTGATCGGGGTGGAGCCGGAGCTGGCCGCCGACGCCCAGCAGAGCCTGCGTACCGGCGAGCTGGTCCGCTGGTCGGTGGAGCGCACCTACCGCACCCTGGCGGACGGGCTGCGCACCGTCTCGGTGGGGGAGCTGCCGTTCGAGCACCTCACCGCCTATGTGGACGACATCGTGACGGTGAGTGAGGACGACATCCGGGCGGCGGTCGCGGTGCTGGCCCGGCGCGGCCGGATCGTCGCGGAGCCGTCCGGCGCGGTGGCCCCGGCGGCGTACCTGTTCCACCGGGACGAGCTGCCGCCCGGCCGTACCCATGTCGCGGTGGTGAGCGGCGGCAACATCGACCCGCGCCTGCTGGCGGAGCTGCTCGCGGCGTGAGGGCGGCGGGGGCGTAGGCTCGGGGGGTTGTTCCAGCAGGCGAGACCGGACGGCGAAAGAGGAGGCGGAGGCGCACATGGACGCAGGGCTCAAGCGCGAGCTGGAGGCAAAGGTCTTCGCAGGTGAGCGGCTGTCCCGCGAGGACGGCATCGCCCTGTACGAGAGCGATGACCTGGCCTGGCTGGGCGGCCTGGCGCACCATGTGCGGACGCGGAAGAACGGCGACGTCGTCCACTTCAACATCAACCGCCACCTCAATATGACCAATGTGTGCAGCGCCTCCTGCGCGTACTGCTCCTTCCAGCGCAAGCCGGGCGAGAAGGACGCGTACACCATGCGCATCGAGGAGGCCGTGCGCCTGGCCAAGGCGATGGAGAGCGACCAGCTCACCGAGCTGCACATCGTCAACGGCCTGCACCCCACGCTGCCCTGGCGCTACTACCCGCGCTCGCTGCGGGAGTTGAAGAAGGCCCTGCCGAACGTCAACCTCAAGGCGTTCACCGCCACCGAGATCCACTGGTTCGAGCGGATCAGCGGACTGCCGGCCGACGAGATCCTGGACGAGCTGATCGACGCCGGTCTGGAGTCGCTGACCGGCGGCGGCGCGGAGATCTTCGACTGGGAGGTCCGGCAGCACATTGTGGACCACGACACCCACTGGGAGGACTGGTCGCGCATCCACCGGCTGGCGCACGGCAAGGGCCTCAAGACCCCCTGCACCATGCTCTACGGGCACATCGAGGAGCCCCGCCACCGGGTGGACCACGTGCTGCGGCTGCGTGAGCTCCAGGACGAGACCGGCGGCTTCCAGGTCTTCATCCCGCTGCGCTACCAGCACGACTTCGTGGACATGAAGGACGGCAAGGTCCGCAACCGCCTCCAGGCGCGCACCACCATGGCGACCGGCGCCGAGGCGCTGAAGACCTTCGCCGTCTCCCGGCTGCTGTTCGACAACGTCCCGCATGTGAAGGTGTTCTGGGTGATGCACGGTGTGCAGACCGCGCAGCTCGCCCTCCAGCACGGCGCCGACGACATGGACGGCTCGGTCGTGGAGTACAAGATCACCCACGATGCGGACAACTACGGCACCCCCAACAAGCTCAGCCGTGACGACCTGCTGGAGCTGATCCGGGACGCGGGCTTCCGCCCGGTGGAGCGCAACACCCGGTACGAGATCATCCGCGAGTACGAGGGCCCGGACCCGGACCGCCGCGAGCAGCCGCAGGCCATGCGCCTCTGACGGCCCCCTTCCGGCGGTCGGTGGCGTTCGGCCGCGCTGACCAGGGTGGATAGGGTCGGGGACATGGGACTCTCCTTCGTCCTCGACCCCGAGGTCACCCCCGACCTCGGCGCGCGGATCACCACCCTGTGGACGGACGTCAGCAACGCGGGCGGCGCCGTCGGCTTCCTGCCCCCGGTCAGCACCGAGCGGGTCCGGCCCGTCGCCGAGCAGCAGCTGCGCGGCGTGGCCGACGGACCGGACCGGCTGCTGACCGGGTACGACCGGGAGAGCGGCCGACTGGCGGCGGTGCTCTTCTTCGAGTCGCAGCGCTTCGAGCTGATGGAGCACTGGCGGCTGCTCAAGCGGGTCATGGTGCACCCGGACTTCCAGGGGCGGGGCTACGGCGCCGACCTGCTCGCGGAGGCGGAGCGGCTGGCCCGCGCCTGGGGGCTGGCCGGGCTGCGGCTCACGCTGCGCGGCGGGCTGGGCCTGGAGACCTTCTACGCCCGCAGCGGGTACAAGGAGGTGGGCCGGGTGCCCGGCGCGATCCGGGTGGCCGACGGCGACGACCGCGACGACGTCACCATGTGGCTCGGCCTGCACTGGCCCGGCTCAACCCGCACTGACCCGGCTCGACCCGTACTGGCCCGGCTCGACCCGCACTGACCTGGGTCGACCCGCACCGACGGGCCCGGGACGGGCCGAGGAGCGGCCCTGTCCGCCGGGCGCGACCGGCGGCGTGCTTGACTGGTGGAGGGTCCAGCACGGCCGGCCGTGCCCGGCACCGAGAGAGAGGCCACCAGTGAGCAAGTCGCATGCCACCCTCCGCTACACGTCCATGCGGGCGTCCATCTTCGTCGTCTGCTTCCTGCTCTGCGTGCTGCTGGCGCACTACGGGGTCATCCCGGTGACCGGGCAGACCGGGTACGTCTTCCTGCTGCTGGTGGCCGCGCTGGTCTCGGCGCCGGTCAGCTATGTGGTGCTCAGCCGGCAGCGCGACGAGATGTCCGAGCAGATCGTCGGCAAGGTCGCGGGCAAGCGGCTGCGCACCGCCGAGCGGATCGCCGCGCAGAACGCCGAGGAGGACGCGCTCGACGACGCCAACCGCGCCGCCGCCGCTGCGGCCGCCGGTGCCGACGCGCTCTCCGGCGACCGCACCGCGTCCGCCTGACCTCCCGCCCCCGCCGCCGTGCAGCCGACCCAGGACCGCCGCCCCACCGGGCGTGACGTGGCACGCCTGGCCGGCGTCTCGCAGGCCACCGTGTCGCTGGTCTTCTCCGGCGGCGGCGGTGCCCACCGGGTGTCCGACGCCACCCGGGAGCGGGTGCGCGGCGCCGCCCGGGAGCTGGGCTACCGGCCGCACGCCGTCGGCCGCCAGCTGCGGCTGGGCCGCACCGGGCTGGTCCTGCTGGCGGTGCCCAACATCCTGGGGCCGTTCTTCGCCCGGGTGCTGGAGGGCGCCCACGAGGAGGCGGGCCGGCACGGGCTCGCGGTGGTGGTCAGCTCCGGCTGGAGCAGCGCCACCCTGGCCAGGGCCACCACCACCAGCCAGTTCGACGGGCTGCTGATCTGCTCGCCGGACGACCGGCAGCTCGGCGAACTGCCCGACTCCACCCCCGTCGTCTTCCTGGACTCCGACCCGACGTACGCGTCCGGCGGCACCCGGCTCACCGTCGAACTGGACGTCGCGGGCGGCATGCGGGCGGCCGTGGAGCACCTGGCCGCGCTGGGCCACCGCCGGATCGGCCATCTGCGCTCCACCCTCTCCGCCCACACCTTCCGCGCCCGGCAGGCCGCCTTCGAGGAGGCGGCCCGGGGCCTGTCGGTGGTGGAGGTCGGGGTCAGCCTCAACGAGGGCCTGGCGGCGGCCCGTACGGCGGCCCGCGCCCTGCTGGCCGTACCCGACCCGCCGCGCGCCGTGATGTGCGACGACGACGTGGTCGCCTCCGGCGTCTACCAGGCGGCGGCCGAGCTGGGGCTGCGCATCCCGGATGACCTCTCCGTCGTCGGCATGGACAACATCACCGCCGCCGAACTGCTCACCCCGCCGCTGACCACCGTCGACCTGCCCGGCGAGCAGCTGGGCCGCCATGGCGTCGCCGCGCTGGCCGCGCTGCTGGACGGCGACCCGCCCGCCGCCCCCGCGCCGCTGCCGACCACCCTGCTGCTGCGCGCCTCCACCGCCGCCGCCACGGCCCGCTGAGGCCCGGCCCCGGGTACGGGACCGCGCCGGTGCGGCGGGAACCGAGGGGTCAGCCGGTGGTCGGGAGTGCTTCCGCCGTGACGGGGTCCGGGGACGGGGGCAGCAGCCGGTGGCGGGTGGTGCGCAGCAGTACGGCGCCGAGGGTGATCCCGGCCGCGCCGCAGACGGCGGCGGACCGCAGTGAGCCGTCGACCAGGACCCCGGCGGTGGCGGCGCCCGCCGCGTTGCCCGCGGCGATCACGGTGACCAGCCAGGCGAACGCCTCGGTGGTGGTGCCGGGCGGCGCCAGCTCCCCGATCAGGGCGAAGGAGACTGCCAGCAGCGGGGCCAGGCCCAGCCCGGCGAAGAAGGACAGTACGGTCATCACACCGGGCGGGGGCAGCAGCACCAGGGCGATGAAGCCCGCCGCCATCACCGAGGCCAGCGCCCAGACCGGCAGCCCGCCCGCCGCACGGCCCCGCCACGGCACCGCGCCGTACACCAGCGCGCCGACCAGCCCGCCGAAGGCGGCGACCGCGAGCAGCGTCCCGGCGCCGCCGGACAGCTCACCGGCGTGCGCCTCCGCGTACGCGACGTACAGCACCGCCTGCGCGCCCAGCGCCCAGCCGGCCCCGGCCAGGCCGACCAGCAGCAGGACCAGCCCGGTGGAGCGCAGCGGCCCCAGCAGCCCGGCGCCGGCCCCGCGCGGCGGCGCGGTCCACTGCCGGGCCGGCGCGGCGGTGGCGACCACCAGGGCGCCGGCCAGGCCGAGCCCGGCGGCGATCCAGAGCGCGGTGGCCGGGGAGGCGACGGCGGCGACCACGGCCACCGCGAGCGGTCCGACCACGTACAGCAGCTGCTGGGAGGCGGAGTCGAAGGCGTACGCGGTGTCCAACTGCTCCTTGGCGACGATCTCCGGCCACAGCGCCCGGAGGCAGGGCTCCAGCGGCGGCATCGCGGCCCCGGCGAGCACCGCGCCGCCGAACGCGGCGGCGGCATTGCCGGGCGCGACGGCCAGCAGGGCGTAGCCGAGCCCGGCCACGCAGGCGGAGCTGAGCAGCACCCGGGGCTGTCCGGCCCGGTCGACCAGTCGGCCGAGGGCCGGGCCGCCGACGGCGGAGGCGACCGCGTAGGCGGCGGTGACGGCGCCGATCCGGCTGTAGGGGGCGCCGGCCTCGCGCAGGGCGAGGGCGATGACCAGGGCCGTCATTCCGGAGGGGAGGCGGCCGACGAGCGTGCCGGCCAGCAGCCGCACGACGTACGGGCCACGCAGCAGGGCGAGGTAGCGCACCGTCGTAAGTTATACGTATAACCATCCCGGGTCAAACGGTCCCGGTGGGGCCGAAAGGGGGATGGCCGCGAAATGGCGCGGCGGAAAAGGGCAGGGGGCCCGTCGCGTACGCATACGCGCGGGCCCCCTTGGGTGGTGCTCGTCGTGGCCACCGGATGGAGCACGGGTTTCCGCGAGGGCGGACCCGGGCTCCGGGCGATCAGAGGATGGTCAGAGGACGCTGACGTTCTCCGCCTGCGGGCCCTTCGGGCCCTGGGTCACGTCGAACGACACAGCCTGGTTCTCCTCCAGCGAGCGGAAACCGTTCGCGTTGATGGCGGAGTAGTGGACGAAGACGTCGGGGCCGCCGCCCTCCTGGGCGATGAAGCCGAAGCCCTTCTCGGCGTTGAACCACTTGACGGTTCCGGTCGCCATACCGTTCTCCTTGCGAGGGACGTGAAGGGAACCACACCTCGTGGTACCCGGTCCGCTGCGCTGATCGCCCTGCCCCCGGGCGTGAACCCGGAGTTTCTGCTGAAAAACTACGAAAAGCCCGCGGTCACATGCTCCGCAGGCTTCAAGTACTGCAAGGGAAATCAAACTGCAACTGCGGGCAACCGTAGCACGGGCGTTGGGCCTCCGGCCAGGGATGACATACCCGCGTACGGGCGTGTCCCGACGCGCCCGGCAGCGCCTTCCGGGACCCCGCGCCGGTGGGGTGGCGAGCCGGGCATAACCTGCGGAGGGTGCACACTACAACTGCCGACGGCGTCCACCCCGCAGCCACCAGGCCCCGGGTGGGCCACATCCAGTTCCTCAACTGCCTGCCCCTCTACTGGGGGCTCGCCAGGACCGGGAGCCTGCTCGACCTGGACCTCACCAAGGACACCCCCGAGAAGCTCAGCGACCTGCTGGTGACCGGTGCCCTGGACGTCGGCCCGATCACCTGCGTGGAGTACCTGCGCCACGCCGACGAACTGGTCGTCCTCCCCGACATCGCGGTCGGCAGCGACGGCCCGGTGATGTCCTGCGTGATCGTCAGCCAGGTGCCGCTGGCCGAGCTGGACGGCCGCCGGGTCGCCCTGGGCTCCACCAGCCGGACGTCGGTGCGGCTGGCCCAGCTGCTGCTGGAGGAGCGGGAGGGCGTCCGGCCCGAGTACTTCAGCTGCCCGCCCGACCTCGGCCTGATGATGCGCGAGGCCGACGCCGCCGTACTGATCGGTGACGCCGCGCTGCGGGCCAACCTCGACGAGGCGCCCCGGCTGGGGCTCCAGGTGCACGACCTGGGCGCCATGTGGAAGGAGTGGACCGGCCTGCCCTTCGTCTTCGCCGTCTGGGCCGCCCGCCGCGACTTCGCCGAGCGCGAGCCGGAGCTGCTGCGCGAGGTGCACCGGGCGTTCCTGGCCTCCCGCGACCTGTCGATGGAGGAGGCCCCCAAGGTCGCGGAGCAGGCCGCCCGCTGGGAGAGCTTCGACGTCGACGTACTGGAGCGGTACTTCACCAGCGCGCTGGACTACTCGCTCGGCGCGGGGCAGCTGGCCGGCATCGCGGAGTTCGCCCGCCGGGTGGGCCATGACAGCGGCTTCGCGCCGGACGTCCGGGTGCGGCTGCTGGAGCGCTGAACCGGCCGGGCAGCGGGGGCGTCACAGAGGGTATCCGGGAGGGCGGTACCTGATGTACAGTCACCCCACTTCGAGGGTCCTCACGCACACGGGGGGTCGGGATGACCGTATCGGGGCCGGGCAGCGGCGATGGCGCCCGGATTCCTCCACAGCCGAAGGGCCCTCCGGTGGAGGCGCCCACCCACCAGGCGCTCCAGTTCCACGCCGGCCCGGCGCGCGGCGACGCCACCCGCTACCTCTGCGCGGCGGCCCGGCTGGACCGCCACTTCCGCAACGCCGTGATCTCCGAGCTGGTCGAGCACTCCTACCGGGTGCCCGCCCCCTCGCCCGGCACCGACCTGGTCCGGGTGCTGCACGAGTGCCTGCGCGCCCGGCGCGACGAGGTGTGGGCCGGGCTGGCGATGCTGCTCGTCCTGCTGATCGGCTTCTTCACGGTCGACTCCGTGGCGACCCTGTTCGTCCTCGCCACCGTCCTGCTGCTGCGGCTGTTCCGGGCGCGCGGCGGTTCGCCGCGCGCCGCCGGGGTCGCGCTGGCCGACGGCCGCACCGACGCCGTGGTGGCGCTGACGGCCGGGCCGGGGCGGCGCGGCGGCTGGCGGGCGGTGCTGGCCGTGCTGGCCACGGTGGTGCTCGCCCGCTGGCTGCTGCTCTGGGGCTACGGGGTGTCCGAGGTGTTCGGGCGGCGGTACGACAGTGGGTACGAGTCGGGGTACGGCTTCTCGCTGCCCGTGTACCTGGGGATGCTGGCGGTGCTCTGGCTGATCGCCGCCGCGCTCGGCTACCGGGTGCGGACGGTGCTCGCGGGCCGCGCGGGGCCGGACGCCCGGGTCGGCACGGACAGCCCGATCCTCAAGCGGATCTACGGCACGCTGGGCCTTCAGCAGTCCGGGCCCGAGCTGCTGTACAGCGACCATGCGCCGCTGATCGGCCTGGGCGTGCCGCAGGACTACCTCCAGGTCAACATGGAGCTGATCGCCTCCGCCGCCCGGCGGGCCGAGGAGCGCGAGCCCGAACCGGTGGACGCCGCCCTGCTCTACCAGGCGATCTCCACGGCGGTCCGCGCCCTCGGCGGCGGCCCCGACTACCCGTGGGACGCACTGCACGGCCTCACCGTCACCGACCGGGTCTTCCGGCCCGGCACCCGGCCGGGGGAGACCGGCGACTGGCTGGGCCGGATGTCCGGCCCGTCCGCCGACGGGATTCCGGTGCTCACCCGCCCCTGGGCCGACGCCCTCGCGCTCTCCGGACACGAGCGGCTGCGGCACTGCCTCGCGGTGCGGATCGGCAGCTGGCAGGAGGAGGTGGTGGCCACCGTACTGGTCCGGGTCACCACCCAGGGCGGCATGCTGCACCTGGAGCTCTCCCCGTACGTCCTGCCGCCGGTCTCCGAGGCGTACCACCTGGTGGACCGGCTGGGCGATCCCGACCTGCTCTCGGACGGCGCGGTGGCGCTCGGCCTGGCCGGGCGCCGGCTCGGGGTGGAGGTCACCGGGGCGATCGCCCAGGTCGGCACCGCGTTCTCCTCCGTCCGGCGGGCGGCTCGCATCCGGCGCCGGTACCGGCAGGTGGCCGGGCGGTACGCCGTCGACCGCAGCCCGCGGATCAGCGTCCGGGAGCTGGCCGCCGCGCAGGGGTACCAGAACGTCTTCCAGAAGAACGACGTCGACCGCTTCTTCGGGACGGTCAGCCAGCGGGTCTTCTCCGCCGTGCTCGGTGAGCTGGAGGGCCGGGGGTACAGCACGGCGGCGTTCCGCAGCCAGACGGAGTACATCATCAACAACATCAACCACGGCGGGGTGCAGGTCACCGGCGGCACCGTCCACGGCCATGTGGCCGGCGGCGCCCAGGCCCGGGTGAACCTCTCCACGCCGCCGCCCCGGGTGGGGTCGGGCGGCTGACGCCACAGCGGTCAGCGGTCAGGGGTCAGGGGTCAGGGGTCAGGGGTCAGAAGGAGGACGGATGGCAGCGGAGCGCGGCGGCGGCCCGGCGGGCGGCAACAGCGGGAGCCAGAACTTCGGCGGGGTGCAGGTGACCGGCGGTGTCATCCACGGCCATGTGGCCGGCGGCGCCCACGCCCGGGTGCACATCGACACCGCGCCGCCGGGCCCGGCCGCCGCCTCGGCCGAGCGGGCGCTGGTCGAGGCGGCGGCGGCGCTCCGCGCCGAACTGGCCCGGCTGCGGGCGGAGCGGCCCGGCGCGGTCGAGGAGGCCGACGCGGCGGACGCGGAGCGGGCGCTGGCCGAGATCGAGGCGGCGGCGGGCGGCGGGCAGCCGCAGCCGGGCGTGCTGCGGCGCCGGATCGTCACGGTCGTCGACGCCCTCACCGGCGTCACGGCGGTGGCCACGGCCCTCGGGGCGCTCCGGGCGGCCTTCGAGGCGCTATTTCCGGGGAGTTGACGGGGGCTGCGGGGGCCGTGGTGCTGGGCGGTGGTGTGTGCCGGGCCGGCTGACGGCGGGTCGGCCGGGGGCGGTGCGGGCGGTGCTGCCGGGTGGCGGCCCCGGTACGGTGGCGGCGGACATGCCGCCGTACGGAGGGGAACGGGCCATGGAACCGCTGGGGCCGGACGATCCACAGCAGATCGGCGGCTACCGGCTGCTGCGGCGGCTCGGCGCGGGCGGGATGGGCCGGGTCTACCTGGGCCGCACGGCCGGCGGCCGGACGGTGGCCGTGAAGGTGGTGCGCCCCGACCTGGCCGACGACGCGGAGTTCCGGGCCCGCTTCCGGCAGGAGGTGGCCGCCGCCCGCCGGGTCGGCGGCGCCTGGACCGCGCCGGTGCTGGACGCCGACACCGAGGGCCCGCAGCCCTGGGTGGCCACCGGCTATGTGGCCGGCCCCGCCCTGGACGCGGCGGTGCGGAGCACCGGGCCGCTCCCCGAGCACGTGGTGCGGGCCCTCGGCGCCGGGCTGGCCGACGCGCTGGCGGCGGTGCACGCCACCGGGCTGGTGCACCGCGACGTCAAGCCGTCCAACGTCCTGCTGGCGCTGGACGGGCCCCGGCTGATCGACTTCGGCATCGCCCGCGCGCTGGACGCGGCGTCCTCGCTCACCCGGACGGGGTACGTGGTCGGCTCGCCCGGCTATCTGTCGCCGGAGCAGGCCGCCGGACAGGAGGCGGGCCCGGCGGGCGACGTCTTCTCGCTGGGCGCCGTGCTGGCGTACGCGGCCACCGGGACGCCGCCGTTCGGCCAGGGGGTGAGCGCGGCCGTCCTGCTCTACCGGGTGCTGCACGAGCAGCCCGACCTCGGCCCGCTGGCCGGTCCGCTGCGGGACGCCGTGGCGGCGTGCCTGGCCAAGGAGGCGGCGCAGCGGCCCGACCCCGGTGAGCTGCGGGAACTGCTGGCCGAGGGCGGCGAGACCGCCCGGCTGCTGCGCGACGGCTGGCTGCCGCCCGCGCTGTCGGCGGCGGTGGGGCGGCGGGCGGTGGAGCTGCTGGACCTGGAGGGCGAGGCGGCGGACCCGGCCGCCGGCCCCTGGCCGGTCCCGGCCGGCGGATCGGGCAGCGGCTCGGGGGTGCGGCCGGTCACCGGGGCGTTCGGGCCGCCCGCCGCCGACTGGACGCCGACCGACACCGCCACCCCGGCCGAGCCCGCCGCCGGACTCGCCCCCGGACTCGCCCCCGGACTCGCCGCCGGGTCCGGGGACGCCGGGCCGCCCCTGGGCTGGACCCCGACCCAGCAGGTCCGGCCCGCCGAGCCCCCCGCAGCCGCCGTAGCACAGCCCGCCCCGGCCGCCCCGCCCCGGCGCCGCGGCGGTGCCAAGGCCGCGCCGGCCGCCGGGGTGCTGCTGCTGCTCGCGGGCGGTGCCACCGCGCTGGTACTGCTGCTGCACGGCAACCGGGACGGCGACGGCAGCAGCAGCGGGAGCGCGGACGGCGCCCGGAGCGGCGGCCCGACCGCCGCCCGTACCGACTCGCCCACCCACGGCCGGACGAGCGGCCCCGCGCGCAGCCCGGAGGCGTCCGGCGCAGCGGTGCCCTAGGGGCTGCTCGGCAAGTGGCGGGGCGACATCACCACCGCGCTGGTGCCGCTGCCCAGCACCCTGGAGGTGACGGTCCGCCAGGGAAAGGTGGGCGGCATCGTCACCGAGTCGCGCAACAACTCCCAGCTGACCAAGGGCGCCTACTGCCTGGGCCACGGCACGCTGCTCTCGGTGGGCGCCGACCGGATCGTCGTACGGGAGGAGCCCACCGGCGGCAACACCCAGTGCACCGGCACCCCGGAAACCCAGACGTACACCCTGGGCGCCGACGGCACCCTGCATGTGGAGGTCGCCGACGCGATGGGCACCAACCCGTCCGGAGACCTGGCCAGGCAGGGCTGAGCCGGCCGGGCAGGGCTGTCTGGCCAGGCAGGGCTGTCTGGCCAGGCAGGGCTGACGGGGGCCGTCAGGGGGCTGGCGTAGGCTGGTTCGGCGGTCGGCCGGCCGTACCACCACGACCCGTTTGTAGGAAAGGACGCCAGGTGTCCGAGCCCGCAGCGACCCTCGCCGCACCCTCCGGGGACGACCTCCGGTCCGTCCTCGACCGCGCGGCGGCCGGCGGTCGCATCACCCCGGACGAGGCGCTCGACCTCTACCGGCACGCCCCCCTGCACGCGCTGGGCGCCGCCGCCGACGCGGTGCGCCGCCGCCGGTACGCGGGCACCGAGCACATCGCCACGTACATCATCGAGCGCAACATCAACTACACCAATGTGTGCGTGACGGCCTGCAAGTTCTGCGCCTTCTACGCGGCCCCCAAGAGCGACAAGGGGTGGTCCCGCGACCTGGACGAGATCCTGCGGCGCTGCGCGGAGACGGTGGAGCTGGGCGGCACCCAGATCATGTTCCAGGGCGGCCACCACCCGGACTACGGCGTGGAGTACTACGAGCGGGCCTTCTCCGCGATCAAGGAGAGCTTCCCGCAGCTGGTGATCCACTCGCTGGGCGCCTCCGAGGTCGAGCACATGGCCCGGATCTCCGGTGTGAGCGTGGAGGAGGCCATCCGCCGCATCCACGCCGCCGGTCTCGACTCCTTCGCCGGCGCCGGCGCCGAGCTGCTGCCGGAGCGGCCGCGCACGGCGATCGCGCCGCTCAAGGAGTCCGGTGAGCGCTGGCTGGAGATCATGGAGACCGCGCACAACCTGGGCGTGGAGTCCACCGCCACCATGCTGATGGGCACCGGCGAGACCAACGCCGAGCGGATCGAGCACCTGCGCATGATCCGTGACGTGCAGGACCGCACCGGCGGCTTCCGCGCCTTCATCCCCTACACCTACCAGCCGCAGAACAACCATCTGAAGGGCCGCACCCAGGCGACCCTCTTCGAGTACCTGCGGATCATCGCCGTCGCCCGGATCTTCCTGGACAACGTCGCCCACATCCAGGGCTCCTGGCTGACCACCGGCAAGGAGGTCGGCCAGCTGTCGCTGCACTACGGCGCCGACGACCTCGGCTCGGTGATGCTGGAGGAGAACGTGGTCTCCTCGGCCGGCGCCAAGCACCGCTCCAACCTGCTGGAGCTGATCCAGCTCATCCGGGCGGCCGGCCGCACCCCCGCCCAGCGCGCCACCACCTATGAGCACCTCGCGGTGCACGACGACCCGGCGAACGACCCGGTGGACGCCCGGGTGGCCTCGCACATCGCCTCCACCGCGATCGAGGGCGGCACCGCCCACCCCGAGCTGAAGATCCTCGCGACCGGCTGACCCGCCCGTGCTCACCCTGCACCGCGCCGACCTGGTGCTGCCCGTCGCCGCCCCGCCGCTGCCCGACGGGGCGGTGGCGGTGCGCGACGACCGGATCGCCGCCATCGGCCCGTACCAGGAGCTGGCCGCCGCCCACCCCGAGGCCCGCACCCGGGTCTGGCACGGCGTGCTGACACCCGGTCTGCGCAATCCGCACGGCCACCGGCTGCTGGAGCACGCCTACCACCCCGACCCGCGCGACGCCGACCGGCTCGGCACCGAGCCGGTCACCGGCGCGGCGCTGGCCGCGCTCGACCCCGACGCGGCGGCCTGGGGCGGCAGCGCCCGGCGGGGCCTCCAGCTGATGTTGCGGCACGGCACCACGGCGGTGGCCGGTCCATTCGAACGGGCCGCCGTACGGACCGCCGTCAGCCGCTCCGGGCTGGTGCCGCTGCCCGCCCCGGCCGCCGACCCCGGCTTCGACCCGCGGCCCGGCTTCGACCTGCTGAGCGGCGCCCCCCTGGCCGCCGCCGCGCACGGCCCGCTGGCCCCCGGCGGCCGGGCCGACCTGGCGGTCTTCGACGTGCCGCTGCCCGACGGCCCCCCGGCCGCCGATCCGGCGGCGGCCGAAGCGCTGCTGCGGGCCGCCGGGGCGGGCTGCTGCATCGCGACCGTACTGGCCGGACGGCTGGTGCACCGCCGCCGCTGACCCGCACCGGGGCCCGAACTCACGGCCGGACGGGCCGGGTTGGACCGGACCGGCCGTGACCCGGAGGCCCTTCGGCCGCTACCATCCCGGACAGGCCGCCGTTTCCGTGGCGGGTCGTCCCCGAGTCCGTCCCCCATGCCCCGCAGGGCAGCAAGCAGGAGCGATGCGATCCGAGACCGTCCTCCGGATCGGCCGAGGCTGGTACGTCGCCGCCGTGCTCAGCGCCGTTCTGGCGCTCGGCATGAGCGTGCTCGGCTGGCGCCAGTTGAACCAGGCCGACCGGATCGCCGCCAACCCGGTGAAGGTGTCCGGCACCGTCACCCGCCTCGCGTCCGGCACGGCCACCTACAGCGAGGTCTCGTACCAGGCCGCCGGCACCGCCCAGCGCGCGGCCGACCTGCGGCTGCCCGACGACGCCGCCGTGGGCGACCCGATCTGCCTGGAGTACGCGGCGGCCGACCCGCACGCCGTCCGGGTCTGCGGCGAGCGCTATCCCCAGCCGGCCGGCATAGGTCTCGCCCAGACCAGCGTGCCGATGGGGCTCGGCGTGCTGGTGGTGTGCCTGATCCGGATCGGCCGCCACCGCCGGGCCGCCGCCGTGCGGGCCGGCCGGGTCCGGACCACCGCCGTCTTCGCCTCCGAGGGCGTCACCGCCGCCGCACAGCGGCCCCGCCGCCGCAGGCGCGGCGGTCGGCGCGCGCGCCGCTGAGGCCCGCTGGCGCACCGCCTGGCCGCGCGGTGAACAATGGGCTTGTGACCCGAGCCTCCCTGGACAAGCAGCCGCACGAAGTCGCCGTGATGTTCGACGGTGTGGCGGCCAAGTACGACCTGACCAACGATGTGCTCTCCCTCGGGCAGGCCCGAGCCTGGCGGCGCGCGGTGGCCCGCGCGGTGGCCGCCCGACCCGGCCAGCGGGTGCTGGACCTGGGCGCCGGCACCGGCACCTCCTCACTGCCGTTCGCGGCGGCGGGCGCCCGGGTGGTGCCCTGCGACTTCTCGCTCGGCATGCTCACCGAGGGCAAGCGCCGTCACCCGGCGCTGCCGCTGACGGCCGGGGACGCCACCCGGCTGCCGTTCGCCGACGAGTCCTTCGACGTGGTCACCATCTCCTTCGCGCTGCGCAATGTGCAGGACACCGGCACCGCGCTGCGCGAGATGCTGCGGGTGACCCGGCCCGGCGGGCGGGTGGTGATCTGCGAGTTCTCCAGCCCCACCTGGGCGCCGTTCCGCACCGTCTACTCCGAGTACCTGATGCGGGCGCTGCCGCCGGTGGCCACCGCCGTGAGCAGCAACCCGGACGCTTACGTCTACCTGGCGGAGTCGATCCGGGCGTGGCCCGACCAGCCGGAGCTGGCGCGGAAGATGCAGGACGCCGGGTGGCGCGAGGTCGCCTGGCGCAATCTGACCGGCGGCGTGGTGGCGCTGCACCGGGGCGTCAAGGCGTGAGGCGTCAGGGCGTGAGGCGTCAGGGCGTGAGGCGTCAGGGCGTGAGGCGTCAGGGCGTGAGGCGTCAGGGCGCCTGAGGCATGGGCCGGGGCGCGAAGGCGTGAACGGGGGCGCCGGGCCCGCAGGATGCTCCTGCGGGCCCGGCGCCGGTTTCGCAGGGGTCAGGACGCGGCGCAGCTGAGCGTCGGGGCGGTGACGCTGCCCGTCGTCGAGCCGAGGAAGCCGAAGGTCGTACTGGCCGCCGGCTGGAGCGCGCCGTTCCAGCCCACGTCCGTGACCTTCAGGTTGGAGCCGCTGCCGCTGAGCGTGCCGTTCCAGATCTGGGTGAGCTGCTCACCGCTCGGCAGGTTCAGCGTCACCGTCCAGTGGGCGATCGGCGCGGTGCCGCTGTTGCGCACCGCCACCTCGCCCTGGAAGCCGCCCTGCCAGCTGCCCACCGAGCTGTATGTCGCGGTGCAGGAGGCACCGGACGTCGGCGGCTTGGTGGTCGGCGGCGTGGTGGGCGGGGTGGTCGGGGGAGTGGTGGGCGGCGTGGTCGGGGGAGTCGTCGGCGGGGTGGTCGGCGGCTGGGTGGGGGTGGTGCCGTTCAGCGCGGCGACCACCGCCGGGTACCAGCGGTCGGCCACCTTGACGATGCCCTGGTCGTTGGGGTGCACCCCGTCCGAGGTGTCGGTGGCGTCATTGAAGCCGGTCCACTGGTCCACCACGGTGATCGGGGACTGCGAGGTGGTCTTGCCCGCCGCCCAGCCGGGGATGGCGGCGTTCAGCGCCACCACCCGCTGCGCGCACTCCGAGCAGGTGTCCGGGTTCATCGGGATGATCTGGGCGACCAGGATCTTCATCTTGGAGTTGGACGCCCGCATCTGGTCCACCAGCGTGCTGTAGGCGGCCAGGATCTGGGCGGTGGAGCGGTTGCTCCAGACGTCATTGGTACCGAAGTGCATGACAACGATGTCGGGGTGCGTGGCGGAGAGCCAGCCGGGCAGCTGGTTCTGGTCGGCCACCGTGGTCACCAGGGCGCCGCCGTGGCCCTCGTTGTCCCCGTCGTACGGCACCGAGCAGCCCTGCGGGCCGAGCGTGCCGACGAAGTCGATGTTGGTGTAGCCGGTGTTCTGCAACTTGTTCCAGAGCAGCGCCCGCCAACAGCCCGGTGAGCCGGTGATGGAGTCGCCCAGGGGCATGATCCGGACGGGCGCGGTGGTCGCCGCCACGGCCGAGTCGGCCGGTCGTGCGACGACCAGGGCGAGCACGACGGCCAGTACGGCCAGCACCGTGCCCAGGATGTTCTTCCTCATGGATGGACCTCTCGCCTGCGTCTGCCGGTTGGACCAGGGGCGGTCCGCGTGCCGCTGCGGTGCGACCGGGCAGACTGCGGCGGTGGGGACGGGAGCGCTCCCACGACGGCCCGGATCGCCCAGCAGCGACCCGCAGCCGGTACCGCCCCCATGAACCCATTCCGGGCACTTGCCCGTCAAGACTCCGGGCAGCCCGTGCCAGGGGCGGCCGGTGGCGGAGCGGGGTCGGCCGGCGGCGGAGCGGAGTCGGCCGGCGGCGGCGACGGCAGCGGGCCCGCCCACCCCGCACCGGGGGTGGACGGGCCCGCCAGGACCGCCGTTACGGCTTGATCCGCACCACCTGCGGGTCGTGGTCGCTGGCCTGGTCCGCGAACTCGGAGTTGATGTGCACCACGTCGTACTTGACCTGGGTCACCGCCGGGCTGACCAGGATGTGGTCCAGCACCTGGGAGTTGCCGTCGAAGACGTAGGAGTACCGCTCCTTCTCCGGCAGCGTGTTCACCAGGTCGGTGAGCACCTTGCCGTTGCCGGTCAGGGTCTGCACGGCGGGCGAGAACTGGTAGTCGTTCAGGTCGCCCAGCGCGACGATCCGGGCCTTGGGGTCGGCCGCCAGCAGCTGCTGGACGAAGTCGTGCTCCAGGGTGGCCTGCTTGACGCGCTGCACCTCGGAGGAGCGGACCGGCGGCTGGAAGCGGCTGGTCAGGTCCTGGTCGCCGCCCTTGCTGTTGAAGTGGTTGGCGATCACGAAGAGGTTGTCGCCCCGGAAGGTGAACTCACCCACCAGCGGCTTGCGGCTGCTCTTCCACGCCTCGTCGGTGGGGGCGATCCGGCCGGGGGAGACGGTCAGCGCGGTGGTCGCGCCCTTGCCGGTGACGCCGACGGCGGTGGTGGCGTTGCCGCCCGCGCGGTCGGTGAAGCCGACCCGCTTCGGGTTGAACAGGAACGCGGTGCGGATGTTGCCGCCGGGCTCACCGCCGTCCTGGTCGTTCTGCGGGTCGATGGACCGCCAGGAGTAGCGCGGGCCGCCCGCCGCCACGATGGCGTCCACCAGCTTCTGCAGGGTCACCCCGGCGGTCACCGTGCCGTCGTCCTTGGCGCCGTTGTCGTCCTGGATCTCCTCCAGGGCGACGATGTCGGGCGAGCGCAGGTTGTCCACCAGGCCGGACGCCAGCGCGTCGAACTTGGACTGCGGGTCGGTCGGGTCCAGGTTCTCCACGTTGTAGGTGGCGACGCTCACCTCCTTGTCCTTGGCGGCCTCGGTCACCTCGCGCTTCAGCCCGCCGTCGATGACCTTGCCCAGCGTGGTGGCGGCCACCGCGTACGTACCGGCGAACTGGTTGTAGTCCAGCGGGCCGCTGGTGGTGCCGGAGAGGGTGTCGCCCACATTGGCGGTCGGGAACGGCCGGGTGGCGGTCGGGATCAGCGACTGCACCATCAGGCGGCCGGAGTTGGGGTCGTCGTACGAGGCGTAGTAGGTGCCGCCGCGCTTGGTCTGGTGCTGGTTGGGCTTGACGGTGACCCACAGCTCGCCGTACGAGTCGGTGGCGCCGACCACCCGGGCGTCGGAGACGCTGACGGTCATGCCCTCCAGCGACTCGTACAGGTCCAGCGCGTAGTGCGCCGGGTCCAGCGTCAGGTCGTCGATGGAGCCGGAGCCCGCCTTGGGGGCGAAGGCGTCCGGGACGTTCTTCTTGGAGAGCACCACCGGGGCGGGCAGCGGGTTGTCGCTGGAGACCACGGTCACCGTGGGCTTGGTGAGCTCGGTGATCGACTGGATGCCGGAGTCGGCGCCGCCCGGGTAGTACTCGCTGACGGTGCCCGCGACGGTGACGCTGTCACCGACCGCGACGGTGGGGTTGGAGCTGGTGAAGACGAAGATGCCCTCGCTGGTGGCGGGGTCGTTGTCCGGGCGCGGGTCCTGCATCCAGAAGCCCTTGGAGCCGCTGGTGCGCAGCCCGGTGACGACACCGGTGACATTGGTGACGGCCTTGCCCGCCAGCGGGGAGACCCGGGTGATGCCCTGGATGTCGTGGATCTTGGCGGCGATCACGGTCACCGTCGGGGCGGGGGTGGGGCTGGTGGGCGGCGTGCCGGGGCCGGTGTCGCAGCCGGGGCCCTTGGAGTTGGCCGGGGTGGGCGCACCGGCGGTGAAGTCGGCGGCGTTGTCGTCGGTGTCGACCAGCGCGGGGCGGGCGACCGAGTCGGTGTTGCTCGCCCCGGCGGCCGCGCCGGAACCCTCGTGGACGACGGCGCCGCCGTAGCCGACCAGGTCCTTGATCCGGCTGTCGGCCGCGCAGTCGGCGGCGGTCACGCAGCTGAGCGGGGCGGTGCCCTGGACCAGCGCCACGGTGCCGGAGGTGCCCGACAGGGCGAGGTTGCCGGTGGCGTCCGGGGTGGGCAGCGCGGTGGTGCCGCCGGTGCCGGCGGCCTCGGCGACCAGGTAGCGGCCACCGGCCGCCACGCTGCCGCTGAGCGGGGTGACCTGCCACTTCGAGCTGGCGGTCGGGCTGCCGGAGAGGTACTGCACGCTGTAGCCGGAGAGGTCCAGCGCGCCCGAGCCGGCGTTGGCCAGCTCGATGAAGTCATTGGTGTACGTGGCGCCGGAGTTGCCCCCGCCGCCGTAGACCTCCGCCACCAGTGCGTCGGCCGACGGCGTGGCGAACGCCGTGTGGACGCCCAGGCCCGCCAGGGCGAGGGAGCCGGTGATGACTATCGGCAGCAGCCGGCGGCGGCGGGCTGACCTGGGCGGGGCGGGGCGGGAGGGTGCGTCGGGGAGGTGCGACACCGGAGGGGTCTCCTTCGGGGAACGGGCGATGCGTCGGACGGCGCTTCCAAGGGCACGCCCCGGCCCCGCCGCTGTCCTCAGCGGGGCCGGTGGGGCGCCGCGCTCAAGATACGCGCGTAGAACGCCTGCCCAGAAGGGGCTGCGAGGTTAAATCTGCGGAAACGGTCGCGATGGCGGTGCTGCCGTGACGGGCTGTCATCGCTGGGCTGTGGCAGTGAGGCTGATCGCAAGACCGACAGGTCGGACCTGTCCCGCGCCCTCTGTCGGGTGCGTACGGGACGCGGTGTCGGGGCGCGCTCCCCGGCGCGTACCCGGGCTCAGTCGCGCCGGTCGGGGGCGGCGCCGAGGCGGTGGTAGGTGACCACCCCCTGGACGGCCAGGGCGATCAGCACCGCCGGGAGGACGGACCAGGGGAGCAGGCCGGTGGCGGCCAGGACGGTGCCGCAGGCCAGCAGGGCGACCAGGGTGGGCAGGGCGGCGGACAGGGCCAGGCGGACACGCAGACTGCGGTTCATCGGTGGTCTCCAGGGGTGCGGTCTCCGGGGGTGCGGTCTCCGGGGGTGCGGTCTGCAAGGGCGCGGGCGCGGTCGAGGTAGCCGGCGAGGTCGCGCCAGGCGTCGGCGGGGGCGTCGGGGGTGGCCGCCAGTGCGGCCGGGTCGGCACGCCAGGCGGCCCGGACGGCGCCGGAGAGCGCCGCGTCGCCGCCGGTGAACAGGGCGCTCAGCTCGTCCATCCGCCGGACCAGCCGCCGCACCCGGGAGTCGGCCGGATCGACGCCGGCCGACCGCAGCTCCTCGGCCCTGCGGTACAGCTCCGGCCACTCCACCTCCAGCAGGTAGTGGGCGGCGGGCCCCAGCGCCGACGCATGGTCGCCCAGCGCCCGGAGCTGGTCCGGGTCGAGATGGCGCCGCAGCACCCGCTCACCGTCCGGCCCGACCCCGCCGATCGCCCGGAGCACCCCGAACAGGCCCGCCGTCCCCGGCACCCGCTCGGCGGCCAGCTCGTCCCGGACACGGGTCAGCCGCTGCCGCAGCGTCTCCAGGGCGGCCAGGGACGACTCCACGCTCGCCAGGTGCTCCCCGATCAGCCGCACCGGGTCCACCCCCACGTCCAGGCAGACGGCGATGCTCTCCAACCCCAGCCCGAGCCGCCGCAGCGCCAGCACCTGGTACAGCCGGACCACGTCCCGCTCGGTGTACTCCCGATGCCCGGCCGCGGTCCGCCGGGACGGGCTCAGCAGCCCGATCCCGTCCCAGTGGTGCAGGGTGCGTACGGTCAGCCCGCTGGCCTCGGCCAACGGGCCCACTTTCCAGGTCCGTTCGGTGCTCATACCGCCCACCATGCGCCCTCACGCAACGTGAGGCGCAACCCCCGACACCCGGGCGCCGACGTTGCCCCGCCCAATGATGAAGACACTTATAATAGATGTACTCATCATTGCCTGGGAGATGTGATGGACAAGCCGGCGGAGATGTTCGACCGGGACTTCGAGTGGAGCGAACTGGCGCGGTTCGCCTGCTATCCGGGGTCGGAACCGACGCTGGGAGTGGTCTCGGGTCGGCGGCGGCAGGGCAAGACGTTCCTGCTGGACGGATTGTGCCGGGCGACCGGGGGCTTCTTCTTCGCCGCGAGCGAGGCGACCGAGGCGGAGTCGTTGCGCCAGTTCGGAACCGCGCTGGCCCGCTTCGAAGGGCGGCAGGTCCCGTACCGGTTCGCGCACTGGGAGGAAGCGGTCATCGGGCTGATGGGGCTGGCCGACCGGGGCGGCGGACCGCAGGTCGTGGTGCTGGACGAGTTCCCCTTCCTTGCGAAGGCGTCCCCCGAACTGCCGTCACTGCTGCAGCGGGCCCTGGGGCCGCAGGCGCGTCAGGAGAGCGGGCCGGTGCGGCTGCTGCTCTGCGGGTCGGCGCTGTCGTTCATGGGGAGCCTGCTGTCCGGGACCGCCCCGCTGCGTGGCCGGGCCGGTCTGGAGCTGGTCGTGCCGACGCTGGACTTCCGGCCGGCGGCCCGCTTCTGGGGCCTCGCGGACCCGCGACTGGCAGTGCTGGTCAACTCCGTGGTCGGCGGCACCCCGGCCTACCGCCGTGAGTTCGTCCTCGGCGATGCCCCCGTGGACCTGGACGACTTCGGCCCGTGGGTGCTCCGCAATGTGCTCAACCCGAGCCGCCCGCTCTTCCGCGAGGCTCGCTTTCTGCTGGCGGAGGAGCCCGACCTGAGGGACACCGCGCTGTACCACGGGGTGCTCGCCGCGATTGCCCAGGGCAACCACACACGCGGCGGGATCGCGGGTTTCCTGGAGCGCAAGTCCACCGACCTCGGCCATGCGCTGACGGTGCTGGAGGACACCGGCATGATCGTCCGGGCGGCGGACGCCTTCCACGGCAAGCGCTCCGCCTACCGCATCGCAGAGCCCATCCTGACCTTCTACCACGCGCTGATGCGTCCCGAGTGGAGCGATTTGGAGCGCCCCGGCCAGGCCGCCGCGGTGTGGGAGCGTTCGCAGGCCACCTTCCGCAGCAAGGTCGTCGGCCCCCACTTCGAAGACCTCTGCCGAACCTGGGCCCGCTGGTACGCCGGCGCCGACACCCTGGGCGGTCGGCGCACCCGGGTGGAGTCCGGGACCGTCCCCGACCCCGTCGCCAGGGTCAGCCACGAAGTCGACCTGGCCGCCTTCGGCCGCGACGAGGACGGGCGCGAAGTCCTGCTCGCCATCGGCGGGGCGAAGTGGAACGAGGTCATGGGACTCGGGCAGCTGCAACGCCTCGACCGTATCCGTACGCTGCTGCGGAGCCGTGGCGGTGTCCAGGCCGAGCGGACCCGGCTGCTGTGCTTCAGCGGTGCCGGATTCAGCGATGAGCTGCGAGAGGTGGCCCGCCGGGACCGGGCGGTCCAGCTCGTGGACCTGGACCGTCTGTACACCGGGGACTGACCCCGGCGAACTCACCGGGCTGCCGGGCCGCGAGGTCTGCGGCGGCCCGGTCAGGGCGTGGTGGTCGCGGTGGTGCTTGTGGGGTTGGGGCGGGGGTGGCGGCGGTCGTGGCGGAGGGAGGCGAGCAGGGTGACCAGGATGCCGCCGGCGGCCCAGGCGGCGAGGACCCAGAGCGGGCCGGCGGTGGCGTGGCCGGCGAAGTAGACGGTGTTGCGTACGGCGGTGGTGCCCGCGCCGGGCGGCAGCGCCGGGCCGATGACCCGCCAGAACGGCGGCAGCAGTACGGAGGGGTAGGGGCCGCCCGCGCTGGGGTTGCCCAGCACCACGAAGAGCAGCACGGCGACGCCGATGCCGATGGTGCCGAACAGGATCTGTAGGGCCATGGCGCCGGCGGCGGCCGCGAAGACCACCAGGGCGCCGATCCCCCACAGGGCCGTGAAGTGCTGCGGCAGGGCGTGGAAGACCGGGTCCACGATGATCGCCCCGGCTAGCCCGGAGCACACCGCGTACACCGCCATGGTGAGCAGCCGGATCAGTGCCCGGTGGGTGTTGGCCGGTCGCGCGCCCGCGCTGATCGACAGCAGCGAGGACGCCAGGTAGCCGCCGACCATCCAGCCGACCACCAGGTAGAAGGCGGACAGTCCGCGCCCGTCGGCCGGGGTGGGCGGCCGGATGTCGGTGATGGTGACCGTGCGGTGTCGGCCCTTCTCGATCTGCCGGGCGACCTGGGTGGCGGTCTCGGAGACCGCCGGGCCGCCGGCCGAGGCGACCAGCAGCCGGTCGGTGCTGCCGGTGGCGTCCACCAGCAGCACGGCGTCCACCCGGCGGTCCAGCAGCCGGGCGCGGGCCGCCGCCTCGGACGGTGCGGCGCTCGCGCTGGCCGGGTGGCCGGGCAGGCCGTTGAGCAGCGGGACCACCTGCCGGGTGACCTGCGGCGGCGCCACCACCGCCACCGGGACCCGGTGCGGGGTGGGGGAGTGGAAGGCGCCGATGTACGAGACGATGAAGCCGAGTTGCAGCAGCAGCACGCCCGTCATCAGCGCGAGGGTTCGCAGGCTGACCGCGTCGCGCAGCTCGCCGAGGAAGGCCCTGGGGCGGGGCCCGGGTTCGGGCTCGCCGGGCGGGGTCTGCGAGGACAGGGCGGAACTCATCGGGCGGCGCCTCCGTGGCTGGGGTGTCCAGGGCTGGGTTGCCCGTCCAGCACACTGCACGCCGCGCCCCCGGGTGCCGGGGCTCGCCGTACGCGACCCGGCTGACGCCCGACCGGCTCTGCGGGCGGCCGGTCCCGTGGCCGGACGGTCGGCCCCATAGACTGGCTCGGGTCCGGTCGGATGCCCAGTCAGGCCCCGGACAGTCGGACCGAGACCAGCCAGACCAGCCGCCAGACCCAACCGCAGATCCAGCAGCCAGATCCAGCAGCCAGACCCGCAGCCAGCAGACAGCAGCCAGGAGTGCCGACCGTGACCGATACCGCAGCTGCCGACGCCACCGCCGCGAAGCCGGACGAGCCCGTCGAGGGCACCGCCGACGTGATCGTGGTCGGCGCCGGACCCGCCGGGGCGACGACCGCGTACCACCTGGCCAAGTCCGGCCTGGATGTGCTGCTGCTGGAGAAGTCCGCCTTCCCCCGGGAGAAGGTCTGCGGCGACGGCCTGACCCCGCGCGCGGTCAAGCAGCTGGTGGACATGGGCATCGACGTCTCCGAGGAGGCGGGCTGGCTGCACAACAAGGGCCTGCGGATCATCGGCGGCGGCGTACGCCTGGAGCTGGACTGGCCGGATCTGGCGGCCTTCCCCGACTACGGCCTGGTCCGCAAGCGCGCCGACTTCGACGAGCTGCTGGCCCGGCAGGCGCAGAAGGCCGGCGCGCGGCTGTACGAGCGGGCCAATGTCACCGGCCCGGTGCTGGACGACCGCACCGGCCGGATCACCGGGGTGACCGCCAAGCTGGGCGAGGAGAAGCGGCCGGTGCTCTTCACCGCGCCGCTGGTGGTCGCCGCCGACGGCAACTCCACCCGGCTGTCGCTCTCCATGGGCCTGCACCGGCGTGAGGACCGGCCGATGGGCGTCGCGTACCGGACGTACTTCACCAGCCCGCGCCACCAGGACGACTACCTGGAGTCCTGGCTGGAGCTGTGGGACCGCCGCCGGGGCGAGGCGACCCTGATGCCCGGCTACGGCTGGATCTTCGGCATGGGCGACGGCACCAGCAACGTCGGCCTGGGCCTGCTCAACACCACCTCCTCCTTCGGCGACATCGACTACCGCGAGCTGCTGAAGTCCTGGTGCGCCAACATGCCCGAGGAGTGGGGCTACACCCCGGAGAACATGACCGAGCCGATCCGCGGCGCGGCGCTGCCGATGGCCTTCAACCGGCAGCCGCACTACACCCGCGGCCTGCTGCTGGTCGGTGACGCGGGCGGCATGGTCAACCCCTTCAACGGCGAGGGCATCGCCTATGCGATGGAGTCCGGCAAGCTCGCCGCCGACGTGGTGGTGCAGGCCCACGCCCGGGTCACCGACGCCGGGCGGGAGCGGGCGCTCGCGGCCTACCCGCAGGCGCTCAAGGAGGCGTACGGCGGCTACTACACGCTGGGCCGCGCCTTTGTGAAGCTGATCGGCAACCCCAAGGTGATGCGACTGGCCACCGAACGCGGTCTGACCCACCCGATGCTGATGCGCTTCGTGCTCAAGCTGCTCGCCAACCTGACCGACCCGCGCGGCGGCGACGCCATGGACCGCATCATCAACGGCCTCACCAAGGTGGCGCCGAACGCCTGAGCGCGGGCCCGCCGGGCGTACCCGACCGGAGGGGGCGGTGCGGGTATGCGCACGAATTCACAAGCCCGGCCCTGGCAGGCCGACGGCCGATCCGCCGCCGGCCTGCCAGGGCCGGGCTCGCGGTAGCGGCGGTGTGGGGATCGCCATCTCGCGGCCGGAGCACCAGGCGACACCGCAGACGGTGGCGGCACCCGCCGCAGTGGACGGGTCACGCTCCGTCGAGGGGTAGTGGCGGTGCGGTCATGCGCCCGGATTCACAAGGCGGCCGGCGGCCCCGCCGGAGCGCTCCCGAGGGGGTCGGCAGAGCGCCCGAGTCTGTGGGTGAGAACAGTTATCACGGGGGCTTTCGGCCGCTCAAATTTGCTGTGGACGCGAGCTGCTTGATAGAGGAGCGAGCCCTGGAGCAGGGCTTTTGCCAATCTCGATGACCGGTTGTGTTCGATTCGGTGCACTGAGTGTCCGTCGTACGACCGGTGTGACTTCATGATCAATCATCAGGTGGCGTAGATCACAAAGAGTGTGTGCGACCCCGTGTCGCAGATCACATGCGCACGGGCATAGGATGCAGCCGATCCGGGGTTTGTGAACTGCCTCACATGGGGTGATCAACACTCCCGGAACCGAACGGTCCGATTGCAGTCAGGACGACGACCTGCGGAGGGAGCGGGAGCGTATGAACGCTTACGCGCCGATCCTCGTACTCGGTGCCATCGCGGCGGCGTTCGCGGTGGGATCCATCGTGATGGCCTCGCTCACCGGCCCCAAGCGCTACAACCGGGCCAAGCTTGAAGCCTACGAATGCGGCATCGAGCCCACCCCTCAGCCGGCCGGCGGCGGTCGGTTCCCGATCAAGTACTACCTCACGGCGATGCTCTTCATCGTCTTCGACATCGAGATCGTCTTCCTCTACCCGTGGGCGGTCAGCTTCGACGCCCTGGGGATCTTCGGGCTGGTCGAGATGCTCCTCTTCATCGCCACCGTCTTCGTCGCCTACGCGTATGTGTGGCGGCGCGGCGGTCTTGAGTGGGACTAGCTGAGAGGCATTCAGATGGGTATCGAGGAGAAACTGCCGAGCGGCTTCTTGCTCACCAGCGTCGAGACCGCCGCGGGATGGGTGCGGAAGTCCTCCCTGTTCCCGGCCACCTTCGGACTGGCCTGCTGCGCCATCGAGATGATGACCACGGGCGCGGGCCGCTACGACCTGGCGCGATTCGGGATGGAGGTCTTCCGGGGCTCGCCCCGGCAGGCCGACCTGATGATCGTCGCCGGGCGGGTGAGCCAGAAGATGGCCCCGGTGCTGCGCCAGGTCTACGACCAGATGGCGAACCCCAAGTGGGTCATCTCGATGGGCGTCTGCGCCTCGTCGGGCGGCATGTTCAACAACTACGCGATCGTCCAGGGCGTCGACCACATCGTGCCGGTCGACATCTACCTGCCCGGCTGTCCGCCGCGGCCGGAGATGCTGATGGACGCGATCCTCAAGCTCCACGACAAGATCCAGCACGAGAAGCTGGGCGTCAACCGCCGACGGGCGGAGGAGCAGGCCGAGGAAGAGGCGCTGCGGGCGGTCCCGACGATCGAGATGAAGGGGCTGCTGCGGTGAGCGCCAACGGCGATGCGGGGAAGAACGGCTCCCTGCCGGCCCCGCGCGACGAAGACGGCAGGGACGAGGTCATCGGCGTCCGCCGGGGCATGTTCGGCAACAAGGGCACCGGCGACACCTCCGGGTTCGGCCGGCTGCTGGCGCCGATCGTGCTGCCGGGCGGCGCCACCCGCCCGTACGGCGGCTGGTTCGACGAGGTCGCCGACGAGCTGGAGGGCGCGCTTGAGGAGCAGGCCGCCGCCGGCCAGGGCGTCGGCCCCGCCGAGGCGATCGAGAAGACCGTGGTGGACCGGGGCGAGCTGACCTTCCACATCCGCCGCGAGCACCTGACCCAGGTGGCACGCACCCTGCGCGACGACCCGGCGCTGCGCTTCGAGCTCTGCCTCGGCGTGAGCGGCGTCCACTACCCCGGGGACGAGGGCCATGAGCTGCACGCGGTCTACCCGCTGCGCTCGATCACCCACGGCCGGCTGATCCGGGTGGAGGTCTCGGCGCCCGACGCGGACCCGCACATCCCGTCCACCGTCGCGATCTACCCGACCAACGACTGGCACGAGCGCGAGGCGTACGACTTCTTCGGCATCGTCTTCGACGGCCACCCCGCCCTCACCCGGATCATGATGCCGGACGACTGGCTGGGCCACCCGCAGCGCAAGGACTACCCCCTGGGCGGCATCCCCGTGGAGTACAAGGGCGCCCAGATCCCGGCTCCCGACCAGCGGAGGTCGTACTCCTGATGACCGATATGCACACAGAGGCAGCGGCCGAGGCCGGTGCCCGGGAGACCACCGAGGGACGGGTCTTCACCGTCACCGGCGGCGACTGGGACCAGGTCGTGGCGGCGGCAGCGGGTCGGGCGGACGACGAGCGGATCATCGTCAACATGGGCCCGCAGCACCCGTCCACCCACGGCGTGCTCCGCCTCATCCTGGAGATCGACGGCGAGACGGTGACCGAGGCCCGCTGCGGCATCGGCTACCTGCACACCGGCATCGAGAAGAACATGGAGTTCCGCAACTGGACGCAGGGCACCACCTTCGTCACGCGGATGGACTACCTGACGCCGATCTTCAATGAGACGGCGTACTGCCTCGCGGTGGAGAAGCTGCTCGGCATCACCGACCAGGTCCCGGACCGGGCCACCGTCATCCGGGTGCTGATGATGGAGCTCAACCGGATCTCCTCGCACCTGGTCTGCCTGGCCACCGGCGGCATGGAGATCGGCTCCACCACGCTGATGATCTACGGCTTCCGCGACCGCGAGATCATCCTGGACATCTTCGAGCTGATCACCGGCCTGCGGATGAACCACGCGTACGTCCGCCCCGGCGGCCTGGCCCAGGACCTGCCGCCCGGCGCGGTCGACCAGATCCGCGAGGGCATCAAGCTGCTGCGCACCCGGATGCCGGAGTACGACAAGCTCGCCACCGACAACCCGGTCTTCAAGGCCCGGCTGGTCGACGTCGGCCACCTCGACCTGGCCGGCTGCATGGCGCTCGGCGTCACCGGGCCGATCCTGCGCTCCACCGGCCTGCCGCACGACCTGCGCAAGTCCGAGCCGTACTGCGGCTACGAGAACTACGACTTCGAGGTCGCCACCGCCGACAGCTGCGACTCCTACGGCCGCTTCCTGATCCGGCTGGAGGAGATGCGGCAGTCGCTGCGGATCGTCGAGCAGTGCCTGGACCGGCTGGCGCCGGGCCCGGTGATGGTCGCGGACAAGAAGATCGCCTGGCCCGCCCAGCTCGCCGTCGGCCCCGACGGCATGGGCAACTCGCTGGACCACATCCGCACCATCATGGGCACCTCCATGGAGGCCCTGATCCACCACTTCAAGCTCGTGACCGAGGGCTTCCGCGTCCCGGCCGGGCAGGCGTACGCGGCCGTGGAGTCGCCCAAGGGCGAGCTGGGCGTGCACGCCGTGAGCGACGGCGGCACCCGGCCGTTCCGGGTCCACTTCCGCGACCCGTCGTTCACCAACCTGCAGTCCATGGCGGCGATGTGCGAGGGCGGCCAGGTCGCCGACGTCATCGTCGCGGTGGCCGGCATCGACCCGGTGATGGGAGGCGTGGACCGGTGACCACACACGAGACCCGGCCAGTGTCACAGGCCGTCGGACTGGGGATGCCGGCGCTGCCGGCCCCCGACTTCGCACCGGAGGTGCGGGCCCGGCTGGAGGTGGACGCCAAGGAGCTGATCGGCCGCTACCCGGTCGCCAGGTCGGCGCTGCTGCCGCTGCTCCACCTGGTGCAGGCGGAGGAGGGCTACGTCAGCCCCACCGGCATCCGCTTCTGCGCCGAGCAGCTGTCGCTCACCACCGCCGAGGTCACCGCCGTCGCGACCTTCTACACCATGTACCGGCGCAAGCCCGCCGGGCAGTACCACGTCGGGGTGTGCACCAACACCCTGTGCGCGGTGCTCGGCGGCGACCAGATCTTCGCCGAACTCAAGGAGCACCTCGGCGTCGAGAACAACGAGACCACCGAGGACGGCGCGATCTCGGTCGAGCACATCGAGTGCAACGCGGCCTGCGACTACGCCCCCGTGGTGATGGTCAACTGGGAGTTCTTCGACAACCAGACCCCGGAGAGCGTCAAGCAGCTCGTCGACGACCTGCGGGCCGGTCACCAGGTCACCCCCACCCGGGGCGCGGCACTGTGCACATTCAAGGAAACGGCCCGCATCCTGGCCGGGTTCCCGGACGAGCGGGCCGGCGCGGTCGACGCCTCCGGCGCCGGCGGCGCCCCCTCGCTGGCCGGCCTGCGGCTCGCCCGCGGCGAGACCCTGCCCGGCACCGGCGGCGCCAAGGTCGTCTCCCCCCGGCACGGCGCCCACACCCCCGCGGAGCCGTCCGAGGGCACCCCGTCCTCGAGCGACGCCCCGCAGGACACCGCGCTGTCGGACCCCGCGCACCCCGCCGCCCCGGAAGGGAGTGAGGGCCGATGACCGCCGACACCCTGGTCGGAGACGTGGGTCCGGAGAAGCTGCTCACCCCGGTCCTCTCCGACACCTGGGACGCCGACCGCCCCTGGACACTGGACACCTACCGCCGCCACGACGGCTACCAGGGCCTGGCAGCCGCCCTGCGGATGGCCCCCGACGACCTGATCGCCCTGGTCAAGGAGGCCGGGCTGCGCGGCCGGGGCGGCGCCGGCTTCCCCACCGGCATGAAGTGGCAGTTCATCCCGCAGGGCGACGGCAAGCCGCACTACCTCGTCGTCAACGCCGACGAGTCGGAGCCCGGCACCTGCAAGGACATCCCGCTGCTCTTCGCCAACCCGCACTCGCTGATCGAGGGCATGGTGATCGCCTCCTACGCGATCCGCTGCAACCACGCCTTCATCTACCTGCGCGGCGAGGTCGTCCCGGTGCTGCGCCGCCTCCAGTCGGCGGTCGCCGAGGCGTACGCGGCGGGCCTGCTCGGCAAGGACATCCAGGGCTCCGGCTTCGACCTGGACATCACCGTGCACGCCGGCGCGGGCGCGTACATCTGCGGTGAGGAGACCGCGCTGCTGGACTCCCTGGAGGGCCGCCGCGGCCAGCCCAGGCTCCGGCCGCCGTTCCCCGCCATCGCCGGTCTGTACGCCTGCCCGACCGTGGTCAACAACGTGGAGTCCATCGCCTCCGTCCCGGCCATCCTGCACCGGGGCAAGGAGTGGTTCCGCTCGCTGGGCAGCGAGAAGTCCCCCGGCTTCACGCTGTACTCGCTCTCCGGCCATGTCACCAACCCCGGCCAGTACGAGGCCCCGCTCGGCATCACACTGCGGCAGCTGCTGGACATGAGCGGCGGCGTACGCGAGGGCCACCGGCTGAAGTTCTGGACCCCGGGCGGCTCCTCCACCCCGATGTTCACCGACCAGCACCTGGACGTGCCGCTGGACTACGAGGGCGTCGGCGCGGCCGGTTCGATGCTCGGCACCAAGGCGCTCCAGGTCTTCGACGAGACCACCTGCGTGGTCCGCGCGGTCACCCGGTGGACCGAGTTCTACGCCCATGAGTCCTGCGGCAAGTGCACCCCCTGCCGCGAGGGCACCTACTGGCTGGTGCAGCTGATGCGCCGGATCGAGGCCGGCCAGGGCACCGCCGCCGACCTCGACAAGCTGCTGGACATCGCCGACAACATCTTCGGCAAGTCCTTCTGCGCCCTCGGTGACGGCGCCGCCAGCCCGATCACCTCCTCGTTGCAGTACTTCCGCGAGGAGTACGAGCAGCACATCACCGGGCGCGGCTGCCCCCTCGACCCGGCGGCGTCCACCGTCTGGGCCGACCGGCAGCAGGGCCCGCACGGATCAGCCGCCCACCAGCCCGCTCAGGAGAAGGGGGTGCTCGCCTAAATGACCGTCACCACCGGCACTCCCTCCGGGACGGCTGCGGCCCCGCCACCGGAAGACCTCGTGTCCGTCACCATCGACGGCGTCGAACTCCAGGTGCCCAAGGGCACCCTGGTGATCCGCGCCGCCGAGCTGATCGGCGTCCAGATCCCCCGGTTCTGCGACCACCCGCTGCTGGACCCGGCCGGCGCCTGCCGCCAGTGCATCGTGGAGGTGGAGGGGCAGCGCAAGCCGCTGGCCTCCTGCACCACCACCTGCACCGACGGCATGGTCGTCAAGACCCAGTACAGCTCGCCGGTCGCGGAGAAGGCCCAGCGCGGCGTGATGGAGCTGCTGCTGATCAACCACCCGCTGGACTGCCCGGTCTGCGACAAGGGCGGCGAATGCCCGCTGCAGAACCAGGCGATGTCCACCGGGCAGGCCGACAGCCGCTTCGAGGGCCACAAGCGGACCTTCCCCAAGCCCGTCAACATCTCCACCCAGGTGCTGCTGGACCGCGAGCGCTGCGTGCTCTGCGCCCGCTGCACCCGCTTCTCCCAGCAGATCGCCGGCGACCCCTTCATCGACCTGGTGGAGCGCGGCGCCCTCCAGCAGGTGGGCATCGGCGAGGGCGACGACTTCCGGTCGTACTTCTCCGGCAACACCATCCAGATCTGCCCGGTGGGCGCGCTCACCTCCGCCGCGTACCGCTTCCGGTCGCGGCCGTTCGACCTCACCTCCTCGCCCGGGGTCTGCGAGCACTGCTCCTCGGGCTGCGCCATCCGCACCGACCACCGGCGCGGCAAGGTGCTGCGGCGGCTCGCCGGGGACGACCCGGAGGTCAACGAGGAGTGGAACTGCGACAAGGGCCGCTTCGCCTTCCGGTACGCGCAGCAGCGTGACCGGCTGACCACCCCGCTGGTCCGCGACCCGGAGAGCGGCGAGCTGGTCCCCGCCTCCTGGCCGGAGGCGCTGGAGCGGGCCGCCGCCGGGCTGGCCGCCGCACGCGGCGGCTCCGGGGCGGGCGTGCTGGTCGGCGGCCGGGCCACGGTCGAGGACGCGTACGCGTACGCCAAGTTCGCCCGGGTCGCGCTCGGCACCAACGACGTCGACTTCCGGGCCCGCCCGCACAGCGCCGAGGAGGCCGACTTCCTGGCCGCCGCCGTCGCCGGGCACGGCATCGACCTGGACGGTACGGGAGTCTCGTACCGGACGCTGGAGGCCGCACCGGCGGTGCTGCTCGCGGGCTTCGAGCCCGAGGAGGAGTCCCCGATCGTCTTCCTGCGGCTGCGCAAGGCGAGCCGCAAGGGCCTCAAGGTCTTCTCGGTCGCCACCCACACCTCCCGGGGCCTGGCCAAGCTCGGCGGCGCCCTGCTGCCGGCCGCGCCCGGCACCGAGGGCGAGTGGCTGGCCGCGCTCGGCGGTGACGAGCCGCTGGCCGACGACGGCGGCCGGGCCGCCGAACTGCTGCGCACCGAAGGCGCGGTGATCCTGGTCGGTGAGCGGCTGGCGGCCGTACCGGGCGCGCTGACCGCCGCGCTGCGGCTGGCCGCGACCACTGGCGCCCGGCTGGCCTGGGTGCCGCGCCGGGCCGGCGAGCGGGGCGCGGTCGAGGCCGGCGCCCTGCCGGGCCTGCTGCCCGGCGGCCGTCCGGTCACCGACCCCGACGCCCGCACGCAGACCGCCGCCGCCTGGGGCATCGCGGAGATCCCGGCCCGCACCGGCCGCGACACCGGCCGGATGCTGGCCGCCGCAGCCGCCGGTGAGCTGGGCGCGCTGCTGGTGGGCGGCGTGGAGACCGCCGACCTGCCCGACCCGGCCGCCGCCGAGGCGGCGCTGGACCGGGTGCCGTTCCTGGTCAGCCTGGAGCTGCGGCCCTCCGCCGTCACCGACCGCGCCGATGTGGTGCTGCCGGTGGCCGCCGTCGCGGAGAAGGCCGGCACCTTCCTCACCTGGGAGGGCCGGGTCCGGCTCTTCGAGGCCGCGCTCAAGCCCGACCAGCAGACGCAGCGCCACCTGCGGGCCGACCTGCGGGTGCTCGCCATGCTGGCCGACGCCATGGACGTCCACCTCGGACTGCCCGACCTCACGGCCGCCCGCCGCGAGCTGGACGCGCTGGGCCCCTGGGCCGGCGCGCACACCGCCGCACCCACCGCGCCCACCGAGCCGCTGCCCCGCCCGGGTGCCGGCGAGGCGGTGCTCGGCGGCTGGCGGCAGCTGCTCGACAACGGGGTGCTCCAGCAGGGCGACGCCCCGCTGGCCGGCACCCGGCACCCCGCCGTCGCCCGCCTCTCGCCGGCCACCGCCGCCGAGATCGGCGCGGCGGACGGCACCCCGATCACCGTCACCGGCCCGGCCGGGTCGCTGAGCCTGCCGCTGGCCGTCACCGACGAGATGCCCGACCGCACCGTGTGGATTCCGCTGAACTCCACCGACGGCGGCGCCCTGCGGGCGCTGGGCACCGGCACCGGCCAGGTGGTCTCCCTGGCGGCGGCCACCGCCGAGGCGGCCGTCCCCGGCGCGGCCCCCAGCGGGGAGGAGAACCGATGACCACCACCACCCTGGCCGCCGCCGGCGACGGGCTCGGCCTCTTCGGGACCGACCCCTGGTGGCTGGTCCTGCTCAAGGCCGTCTTCACCTTCGCGTTCCTGGTCGTGACGGTGCTGATCGCGATCGTCTGGGAGCGCAAGGTCGTCGCCTGGATGCAGCTGCGGATCGGCCCCAACCGGCACGGTCCCTGGGGCATGCTCCAGTCGCTGGCCGACGGTGTGAAGCTGGCCCTCAAGGAGGACCTGGTCGTCACCGGCGCCGACAAGGTCGTCTACATCCTGGCCCCGATCGTCTGCGTCATCCCCGCCTTCATGGCCTTCGCGGTCATCCCCTTCGGTCCCGCCGACCACCAGATCTCGATCTTCGGCACCCGGACCACCATGCAGCTCACCGACCTGCCGATCGGCATGCTGTACATCCTGGCCACCGCCTCGGTCGGGATCTACGGCATCGTGCTGGCCGGCTGGTCCTCCGGCTCCACCTACCCGCTGCTCGGCGGGCTGCGCTCGGCGGCGCAGATGATCTCGTACGAGATCGCGATGGGCCTCTCCTTCGCGGCCGTCTTCATCTACTCCAAGTCGATGTCCACCTCGGAGATCGTCTCGGCCCAGCAGCCGCACTGGTTCGCGGTCCTGCTACCGGTGTCCTTCCTGGTCTACATCATCGCCATGGTCGGTGAGACCAACCGCGCCCCCTTCGACCTCCCCGAGGCCGAGGGCGAGCTGGTCGGCGGCTTCAACACCGAGTACTCCTCGCTGAAGTTCGCGATGTTCATGCTCGCGGAGTACATCAACATGGTCACCGTCTCGGCGGTCGCCTCCACCCTCTTCCTGGGCGGCTGGCGGGCACCCTGGCCGATCAGCACGGTGTGGGAGGGCGCCAACCACGGCTGGTGGCCGATGCTCTGGATCGTCATCAAGATCCAGCTGCTGCTGTTCTTCTTCATCTGGCTGCGCGGCACGCTGCCCCGGCTGCGCTACGACCAGTTCATGAAGCTCGGCTGGAAGGTCCTGATCCCGGTCTCGCTGGTCTGGCTGGTGATGGTCGCCACCGTCAGGGCGCTGCGCAACGAGGGCTACGACTTCGGCAGGGTCGTGCTCTACATCGGGGCGCCACTGATCGCGATCCTGCTGCTCTCGCTGGTCTGGGACGTCTTCCGGCACCGCGACCGCCCCGAGCAGCACCGGCCGCCGGAGGTCTTCGACCCGATGGCCGGCGGCTTCCCGGTGCCGCCGCTGCCCGGTCAGCAGCTGCCGCCCGTACCGCGCCGCCGCAGCCGCGTCGCCGGTGGGAGCGGACCGGTCGACGCGCCACCGGCGCAGGTCGAGGAGCCCGGCGAACCCGCCGCCGTGGGCGGCGGCACCTCCAACCCGAAGGGAGCCGACGGTGCCTGACATGTTGGGCCCGGCCGCCGGTTTCGGCGTGACCTTCAAGGCCATGTTCAAAAAGCGCCTGACCGAGCAGTACCCGGAGCAGAAGAAGGACACCGCACCCCGCTTCCACGGCCGCCACCAGCTCAACCGGCACCCGGACGGGCTGGAGAAGTGCATCGGCTGCGAGCTGTGCGCCTGGGCCTGTCCCGCCGACGCCATCTATGTGGAGGGCGCCGACAACACCGAGGAGGAGCGCTACTCCCCCGGTGAGCGGTACGGCGCGGTGTACCAGATCAACTACGCCCGCTGCATCCTCTGCGGGCTCTGCATCGAGGCGTGCCCCACCCGGGCGCTGACGATGACCAACGAGTACGAGCTCGCCGACAGCAGCCGCGCCGACCTGATCTTCACCAAGGAGCAGCTGCTGGCCGGGCTCACCGACGGCATGGTCCCGCCGCCGCACGCCATGTACCCGGGCACCGACGAGGGCGACTACTACCGGGGCCAGGTCACCGGCGCCGCGCCCGGCACCGAGACCCAGGTCGCGCGCAGCAGGGGCGAGCAGCCGCAGGAGGAGGCGAGCCAGGGATGAGCACCGTCCACCTGGCGGCAGCCGCCGCCACCGGCACCACCTCCACCGGCGAGGCGGTGCAGTTCTGGGTCCTCGCCGTGATCGCGGTCGGCGGCGCCCTCGGCATGGTCACCATGCGCAAGGCCGTGCACAGCGCACTGTGCCTGGCCGGCACCATGCTCGCCCTGGCCATCTGCTACATGGCGCAGGGCGCGGTCTTCCTGGGTGTCGTCCAGATCGTCGTCTACACCGGCGCGATCATGATGCTCTTCCTCTTCGTGGTGATGCTGGTCGGCGTCACCTCGGAGGACTCCCTCAAGGAGACCCTCAAGGGGCAGCGCTGGGCCGCCGCCCTCTGCGGCATCGGCTTCGGCGTCCTGCTGATGGCCGGCATCGCCAACGCCAGGCTCCGCACCTTCACCGGACTGGCCGAGGCCAACGCGGGCGGCAACGTCCAGGGCCTGGCCAAGCTGATCTTCACCCGGTACGTCTGGGCCTTCGAGGTCACCGGCGCCCTGCTGATCACCGCCGCCATCGGCGCCATGGTGCTCACCCACCGCGAGCGCACCGAGCAGCGCACCACCCAGCGCGAGCTGGCCCGGCTGCGGGTGCTGGAGGGCGTGCAGGTCACCCCGCTGCCGGCCCCCGGCGTCTACGCCCGGCACAACGCGGTGGACATCCCCGGCCTGCTGCCCGACGGCACGGTCTCCGAGGAGTCGGTCAACCCGACGCTGCGCGCCCGTGGCCAGATCCGCGACGTCAGCGGGGACATGCTGCGGCGGATGGAGCAGCTGGAGAGCTCCACCGCCGACTACCTCGGCCGGACCCCGCCGCCGCGCCGGGTCACGGTCAGCCCCCGGGCGCCGCTGACCTCCGGCGCCGCGGACGAGGCCGCCGAGGCCGCCCGCACCGAGGCGCGGGAGACCACGCCCTCGTCGGCCGAGCCCACGTCCGAAAGGGAGGCTGAGCAGCAGTGAACCCGGTGAACTACCTCTACCTCGCGGCGCTGCTCTTCACCATCGGCGCCGCCGGGGTGCTGGTCCGGCGCAACGCGATCGTCCTGTTCATGTGCATCGAACTGATGCTGAACGCCGCCAACCTGGCGCTGGTCACCTTCTCCCGGCTGCACGGCAACCTGGACGGCCAGATCATCGCGTTCTTCACCATGGTGGTCGCGGCCGCCGAGGTCGTGGTGGGCCTGGCGATCATCGTCAGCATCTTCCGCACCCGGCACTCGGCGTCGGTCGACGACACCAACCTGATGAAGCTGTAGGCGGAGGCAGACGATCCCGTGAACGCACTCATCCCCGTGCTCGTCGCGGCCCCGCTCGCGGGAGCAGCGCTGCTGCTCCTCGGCGGGCGCCGCCTGGACGCCTTCGGCCACTGGCTGGGGCTCCTCGCCTCCACTGCCTCCTTCGCGGTGGGCGCCGTCCTCTTCGTCGACATGCTGGGCCGCGACACGGCGGCCCGGCCGATCCACCAGCACCTGTTCTCCTGGGTGCCGGTGGGCGGCTTCCAGGCCGATGTCGGCTTCCAGCTCGACCAGCTCTCCATCACCTTTGTGCTGCTGATCACCGGTGTCGGCAGCCTGATCCACCTGTACTCGGTGGGCTACATGGCCCATGACGAGCGCCGGCGCCGCTTCTTCGGCTATCTCAACCTGTTCCTGGCGGCGATGCTGCTGCTGGTGCTGGCCGACAACTACCTGCTGCTGTACGTCGGCTGGGAGGGCGTGGGCCTGGCCTCGTACCTGCTGATCGGCTTCTGGCAGCACAAGCCGAGCGCCGCGACGGCCGCCAAGAAGGCGTTCATCGTCAACCGGGTCGGCGACGTGGGCCTGTCGATCGCGATCATGCTGATGTTCGCGCAGTTCGGCTCGTTCGCCTTCGGGCCGGTCTTCGCCAGTGCCGGGGACGCCGGCCAGGGCAGGCTGACCGCGATCGGGCTGATGCTGCTGCTGGCCGCCTGCGGCAAGTCGGCGCAGGTGCCGCTGCAGTCCTGGCTCGGTGACGCGATGGAGGGCCCGACCCCGGTCTCGGCGCTGATCCACGCGGCGACCATGGTCACCGCCGGCGTCTACCTGATCACCCGCTCCTCGGTGATCTTCGACCTGGCGCCGGACGCCCAGCTGGCCGTGGTCTGCGTGGGCGCGGTCACCCTGATCTTCGGTGCGATCGTCGGTTGCGCCAAGGACGACATCAAGAAGGCGCTGGCCGGCTCGACCATGTCGCAGATCGGCTACATGGTGCTGGCGGCGGGCCTGGGCCCGGTCGGCTACGCCTTCGCGATCATGCACCTGGTGACGCACGGCTTCTTCAAGGCCGGGCTCTTCCTCGGCGCCGGGTCGGTCATGCACGGCATGGACGACGAGGTGAACATGCGGCACTACGGCGGACTGCGCAAGTACATGCCGATCACCTTCGTCACCTTCGGGCTCGGCTATCTGGCGATCATCGGCTTCCCCGGCCTGTCCGGCTTCTGGTCCAAGGACCGGATCATCGAGGCGGCCTTCGCCAAGGGCGGCACCGAGGGCTGGATCCTGGGCCTGGTCGCGCTGCTGGGTGCGGCGATCACCGCGTTCTACATGACCCGCGTGATGATCATGACCTTCTTCGGCAAGAAGCGCTGGCAGCCCAATGCCGAGGGCCAGGAGCCGCACCCGCACGAGTCGCCGTCGGTGATGACGATCCCGATGATCGTCCTCTCCATCGGCTCGGTCCTCGCCGGTGGCCTGTTCGCCCTGAACAACGCCTTCCTGCACTGGCTGGAGCCGATCACCGGCCACTCCGAGGGGAACTCGCCGCTCAGCTCGATCGCGGTCACCGGGCTCACCTTCGTCTGCGTCGCGGTCGGCGTGCTGCTCTCCTGGGTGGTGTACGGGCGGCAGCCGGTCCCGGTCACCCCGCCGGTCGGCTCGGCGCTCACCCGCGCCGCCCGCCGCGACCTGCTCCAGGACGACTTCAACCACGCCGTGCTGGTCCGCCCGGGTGAGTACCTGACCCGGGGGCTGGTCTACGGGGACACCAAGGGCCTGGACGGCTTCGTCAACGGCCTGGCCGCCACCGTCGGCGGCATCTCCAGCCGGATGCGGCGGATGCAGAACGGCTTCGTCCGCTCCTACGCCCTCTCCATGTTCGGCGGCGCCGCGGTACTGGTCGCCACCACTCTCCTGATGAGGTCGGTCTGATGCCCTTTCCGCTGCTGACCGTCACCGCCGCCGTGCCGGCGGTCGGTGCGGTCGTGACCGCGGCGCTGCCGGCCGCGACCAGTGCCGCCCGGCGGCGCGTCCCCAAGGCCGTGGCGCTGGCCTTCGCCGCCGCCACGCTGGTCCTCACGGCGATCACCGCCGTCCGCTTCGACCCGGGCGGCGACCGCTACCAGCTCACCGAGTCATACACCTGGATCAAGAGCTTCGGGATCTCCTTCTCGCTCGGGGCGGACGGCATCGGGGTGGTGCTGGCGCTGCTCACCGCGGTGCTGGTGCCGCTGGTGATGCTCGCCTCCTGGCACGACGCCGACCCGGTGGACCTCCACTCCTTCGAGGACCGCCGGCGCACCCAGGGCTTCTTCGCCCTGATCCTCGCCGTCGAGGCGATGGTGGTGGTCTCCTTCCTCTCCACCGACGTCTTCCTGTTCTACGTCTTCTTCGAAGCGATGCTGATCCCGCTGTACTTCCTGATCGGCGGCTTCGGCGACCGGGCGGGCGGGCCGGAGGCGGCCCGGCAGCGCAGCTACGCCGCCGTGAAGTTCCTGCTGTACAACCTCGTCGGCGGCCTGGTGATGCTGGCCGCCGTGATCGGCCTCTATGTGCTCACCGCGCGGGCCGGGCTCGGCAGCGGCGGGGGCGGCACCTTCGACCTGGCCACCATCACCAAGGCGGTCGGGGACGGCAAGCTGTCCTTCGCCCCGGGGGTGGAGAAGGCGCTCTTCCTGGGCTTCTTCTTCGCCTTCGCGGTCAAGGCCCCGCTCTGGCCGCTGCACACCTGGCTGCCCAACGCCATGGGTGAGTCCACCGCCGGCACCGCCGTGCTGATCACCGCCGTGGTGGACAAGGTCGGCACCTTCGCGATGCTCCGCTTCTGCCTGGGGCTGTTCCCCGACGCCTCGCGCTACTTCGCCCCGGCTATCCTGGTGCTCTCGGTGATCGCGATCATCTACGGGGCGCTGCTGGCGGTCGGCCAGAAGGACATCAAGCGGCTGATCGCCTATGCGTCGATCTCGCACTTCGGCTTCATCATCATGGGCATCTTCGCGATGACCTCCCAGGGCCAGAGCGGCGCCACCCTCTACATGGTCAACCACGGCATCTCCACCGCCGTGCTGATGCTGGTCGCCGGCTTCCTGATCTCGCGGCGCGGCAGCCGCCTGATCGCGGACTTCGGCGGGGTGCAGAAGGTCGCCCCGGTGCTGGCCGGCACCTTCCTGATCGGCGGCCTCGCGACGCTGTCGCTGCCCGGTCTGGCGCCGTTCGTCAGCGAGTTCCTGGTGCTGGTCGGCACCTTCACCCGCTACCCGGTGCTGGGCATCATCGCCACCGTCGGCATCGTGCTCGCCGCGCTGTACGTCCTGGTGCTCTACCAGCGCACCATGACCGGCCCGGTCAAGGAGAGCGTCAGCGGCATGCCCGACCTCAGGGTCCGCGAGGTGGCCGTGGTCGCCCCGCTGATCGCGCTGCTGGTGCTGCTGGGCGTCTACCCCCGGCCGATCGCGGACATCGTCAACCCCTCGGTGGACTCCACCCTCGCCGAGGTCCACCGCACCGACCCCAAGCCCCCCCACCCGGCCGCCGAGCAGTCGTGGTTCTCGTACATGACCGCCCGTGCCGACTCCCACGGAGGTGAGGCGAAGTGACCGCCCTCGCACCGGCCGCCGCTGTCCACACCCTGTGGACGGCGGCGGGCGACACCGCCAGCATCCCCGCTCCGCACCTGGAGTACGGGCAGCTGGCCCCCATGCTGGTCGTCTTCGGCGCCGCCCTGGTCGGCATCCTGGCCGAGGCGTTCCTGCCCCGCCGCAGCCGCTACGGCGCCCAGGTCGTGATCGCCCTGCTGGGGCTGGCCGGGGCCTTCGCCGTGGTGGTCTCGCTGGCCGCGCGCGGCTACGCCACCACCAAGGCGGACCTGACGGCGATGGGCGCCGTTGCCATCGACGGGCCGGCGCTCTTCCTCCAGGGCCTGATCCTGCTGATCGCCGTGGTCGCGGTGCTCTCCTTCGCGGAGCGGCGGCTGGAGCCCAGCGGCCCCGGCGGCGCACCGGTGGACGCGTTCGCGCCGCAGGCCGCCGCCGTCCCCGGCAGCGACCAGGAGAAGGAGGCGGCCCGCGCGGGCTTCGCCACCACCGAGATCTTCCCGCTGACCATGTTCGCGGTCGGCGGCATGCTGCTCTTCCCGGCGGCGGCCGACCTGCTGACCATGTTCGTCGCGCTGGAAGTCTTCTCCCTCCCGCTGTACCTGATGTGCGCGCTGGCCCGGCGCCGCCGGCTGCTCTCCCAGGAGGCGGCGGTCAAGTACTTCCTGCTCGGCGCCTTCGCGTCCGCCTTCTTCCTGTTCGGCACCGCGCTGCTGTACGGCTACGCGGGCACCGTCTCGCTGGGCGGCATCGCGGATGTGGTCTCCGGGCAGACGCAGCTCACCCCGGCGCTCGGCAACACCACCGAGAACGACGCCCTGCTGCTGATCGGCCTGGCCATGGTCGGCATGGGCCTGCTGTTCAAGGTCGCCGCCGTACCGTTCCACGCCTGGACGCCCGATGTGTACCAGGGCGCCCCGACCGCCGTCACCGGCTTCATGGCGGCTGCCACCAAGGTCGCCGCCTTCGGCGCGCTGCTGCGGCTGCTCTATGTGGCGCTGCCGGACATGCGGTGGGACTGGCGGCCGGTGATGTGGGGCGTCGCCATCCTCACCATGATCATCGGTGCGATCCTGGCGGTCACCCAGACCGATGTGAAGCGGCTGCTGGCCTACTCCTCGATCGCGCACGCCGGGTTCATCCTCACCGGTGTGATCGCCACCGACAAGGCCGGCATCTCCGCCGTCCTCTTCTACCTGGCGGCGTACTCCTTTGTGACGCTCGGCGCCTTCGCCGTGGTCACCCTGGTCCGCGACGCGGGCGGCGAGGCCACCCACCTCTCCCGGTGGGCCGGGCTGGGGCGGCGGTCCCCGCTGGTGGCGGCGGTGTTCGCGCTCTTCCTGCTGGCCTTCGCCGGTATCCCGCTGACCTCCGGCTTCACCGGGAAGTTCGCGGTCTTCCAGGCGGCGGCCTCCGGCGGCGCGGTGCCGCTGGTGATCGTGGGTGTGGTGGCGTCCGCCATCTCCGCCTTCTTCTACATCAGGGTGATCGTCCTGATGTTCTTCTCCGACCCCAAGCCCGACGGCCCGTCCGTCGCCGTCCCCAGCCCGCTCACCGCCACCGCCATCGGCCTGGGCGTCCTGGTCACCCTGGTGCTCGGCGTGCTGCCGCAGTACTTCCTCGACCTGGCGGACAAGGCGTCCATCTTCGTCCGCTGACCCCGCCCGCTCCGCTGACACCCGATCCGCTGACACCCGCTCCGACCTGCGCCCCGGCTGCCCGGTACGGCATCGGGGCGCAGGCATGCCCGCCGGGGGCCGCAGCGGATCGGGGAGCGGGCGGCAACCTTTCGGCGGGCGGCGGCCACTGACCGGGCGGGACGTCTCCCGGTGCGCGGGAGGTCATGGAACCGAGCACCCCGTCCCCCCTCGGGCGGCTGCCCCACCCCCCTTCCGGGGCGGCCGCCCACCGCCGTACCGCCAGGGGCCGGTTCCAGCCACGCCGCCGACACGGTCCGGCGGCCGTGGTCTGCGATGTCCCGCCGAGCGGTGCCCACGCGGTGATCGAGTTGTGACCGGATACGCTGCCCTTGATGGCAGCAGCGGCATCTGGGACGGCCGCATGACCGACCAGCGACAGGAGTGGTCTTCGTGACCGTCGTGGGGCCCTTCGGGCTGAGCATGCAGGACGAGGCGCTCGATGCCGACGTCCGGGACGGCATGGCCGCTGTCGAGGAGGCGCTGCTGGACGCTACCAAGAGTGATGTGCCGTTCATCACCATCACCGCGCAGCACCTGCTGGAGGCGGGCGGCAAGCGGTTCCGGCCGCTGCTGGTGCTGCTGGCCGCCCAGTTCGGCGACCCGCACGCCCCCGGCGTCGTCCCCGCCGCCGTCGTGGTCGAGCTGACCCACCTGGCCACCCTCTACCACGACGACGTGATGGACGAGGCGGCCGTGCGGCGCGGAGCGCCCAGCGCCAACTCCCGCTGGGACAACTCGGTGGCCATCCTCACCGGCGACTTCCTCTTCTCCCGCGCCTCGCAGGTGCTGGCCGACCTCGGCCCGGCGGCGGTCCGGGTGCAGGCCGAGGCGTTCGAACGGCTGGTCACCGGCCAGATCCTGGAGACCGCCGGGCCGCGCCCCGGCGACGACCCGGTCCAGCACTACCTGGACGTCATCAGCGGCAAGACCGGCTCGCTGATCGCCGTCGCCGGGCGGATGGGCGCCATGCTGGCCGGCGCCGACGAGCACGTGGTGGAGATCCTCACCGAGTACGGCGAGCGGATCGGCACCGCCTTCCAGCTGGCCGACGACGTCCTGGACATCGCCAGCGACGGCCATGAGTCCGGCAAGACGCCCGGCACCGACCTGCGCGAGGGAGTGCCCACGCTGCCGGTGCTGCTGCTGCGCGCGCTCCCCGCCGACCCGGCCGACCAGGCGGACGCCCGGCTGCGGGAGCTGCTGGACGGCGACCTGGCGGACGACGTCAGGCACGCGGAGGCGCTGCTGCTGCTGCGGGGGCATCCGGCGCTCCAGCGGGCGCGGGAGGAGACGCTGCGGTACGCGCAGGAGGCCCGCGACCTGCTGGCGCAGCTGCCGTCCTGCCCGGCTCGGGCGGCCCTGGAGGGGCTGTGCGACGCGGTGGCGGTACGGACGATGTAGCGGGGGCCGGGCGGGCGCCTGCGGGCTCCTCGCGCCCCCCGGGGGTGCCGGGCCGGGGTCCGGTTGCCCGCGGTTCCGCGCGCCCGGAGCCGGGGGGTTCCGCGTGGGGGTGGGGGATGGGCCAGACTGGGCGGCGTCGAATGCCCCCAGCCGGAAGGCCGTCATGCTGCGCGTCGTCATCGCCGAGGACTCCGTACTGCTGCGGGAGGGCCTCACCCGGCTGCTCACCGACCGCGGGCTGGAGGTGGTGGCCGGCGTCGGAGACGGTGAGGCACTGCTGACGTCGGTGGAGGAGCTGGCCGCCGCCGGCGGGCTGCCGGACGTGGTGGTCGCGGACGTACGGATGCCCCCCACCCACACCGACGAGGGCGTACGCGCCTGCGTGGAGCTGCGCCGCCGCCACCCGCAGGTGGGCGTGCTGGTGCTCTCCCAGTACGTGGAGGAGCGCTACGCCTCCGAGCTGCTGGCCGGCTCCACCCGGGGCGTCGGCTATCTGCTCAAGGACCGGGTGGCGGAGGTGCGGGAGTTCGTGGAGGCGGTGCAGCGGGTGGCGGCCGGCGGCACCGCGCTGGACCCGGAGGTTGTCGCCCAGCTGCTGAGCCGCAGCCGCAAGGGCGATGTGCTGGAGGGGCTGACCCCGCGCGAGCGGGAGGTGCTGGGACTGATGGCGGAGGGCCGTACCAACACCGCCATCGCCAAGCAGCTGGTCGTCTCGGACGGCGCGGTGGAGAAGCACATCAGCAACATCTTCCTGAAGCTCGGCCTGGCGCAGAGCCCGGAGGACCACCGGCGGGTGCTGGCGGTGCTGACCTATCTGAACTCCTGAGGCCCCTGTTTCCCGAGGTCCGCCCGGGGTCGCGGCAGCTATCCGGCACTCTTGGACGAAGCAGGTGAAAGCCGTGCAGGGCGGCTTTGCCAACCACCACAGAGGCAACCCTTACCCGCATAGGATGAGGAGGGTGCACCACGTGGACGGGAGCACACGGCTCGTGCTCGCACAGGTGCCCTCGAAGGAGGTCCAAGCCAGTGACCAGCCAGGTCGAGCAGACGGAGGCGGCGGACGGGGCGACGCCCGGTCCGTCCGGGGAGGGACGGCTGCTCGGGGCCGGACCGGACGAGCAGCAGCGGCTGCCGGGCGCCCCCGCGAAGCAGGTGAAGCGGCTGGACCGGGTGATCATCCGGTTCGCCGGCGACTCGGGTGACGGCATGCAGCTCACCGGCGACCGGTTCACCTCGGAGACCGCGTCATTCGGTAACGACCTGTCGACGTTGCCGAACTTCCCTGCCGAGATCCGGGCACCCGCCGGGACGCTGCCGGGGGTGTCGAGCTTCCAGCTGCACTTCGCGGATCATGACATCCTGACGCCCGGGGATGCTCCGCACGTGCTGGTGGCGATGAACCCGGCGGCGTTGAAGGCCAACCTGTCCGATGTGCCGCGTGGCGCGGAGATCATCGTGAACACCGACGAGTTCACCAAGCGGGCGCTGGCGAAGGTCGGCTGGGCCTCGGACCCGCTGGAGGACGGCACCCTCCAGGCGTGGCATGTGCACCGGGTGCCGCTGACCACCCTGACCGTGGAGGCGCTGAAGGACTCCGGGCTGGCCCGCAAGGACGCCGAGCGGGCAAAGAACATGTTCGCGCTGGGCCTGCTGTCCTGGATGTACCACCGGCCGACCGAGGGCACCGAGCGGTTCCTGCGGACCAAGTTCGCCAAGAAGCCGCTGATCGCGGAGGCAAATGTCACCGCCTTCCGGGCCGGGTGGAACTTCGGCGAGACCACCGAGGACTTCGCGGTCTCCTACGAGATCGCCCCGGCGCCGCTGCCGGCCGGCCGCTACCGCAACATCTCGGGCAACCTGGCACTGTCCTACGGCCTGATCGCCGCCTCGCAGCGGTCCGGGCTGCCGCTCTACCTGGGCTCGTACCCGATCACTCCGGCGTCCGACATCCTGCACGAGCTGTCCCGGCACAAGAACTTCGGCGTGCGCACCTTCCAGGCCGAGGACGAGATCGCGGGCATCGGCGCCGCACTGGGCGCGGCGTTCGGCGGGGCGCTGGCGGTCACCACCACCTCCGGCCCCGGCGTGGCGCTCAAGAGCGAGACCATCGGGCTGGCGGTCTCGCTGGAGCTGCCGCTGCTGATCGTGGACATCCAGCGCGGCGGCCCCTCCACCGGCCTGCCCACCAAGACCGAGCAGGCCGACCTGCTCCAGGCCATGTACGGCCGCAACGGCGAGGCCCCGGTCCCGGTGATCGCCCCGGCCACCGCCGCCGACTGCTTCGACGCCGCCGTCGAGGCCGCCCGGATCGCGCTGGCCTACCGCACCCCGGTCTTCCTGCTCTCCGACGGCTACCTCGCCAACGGCTCCGAGCCCTGGCGCATCCCCGACATCGACACCCTCCCCGACCTGCGCACCCCGTTCACCACCGAGCCCAACCACGTCACCGAGAGCGGCACCGAGGTCTTCTGGCCGTACAAGCGGGACCCGCAGACCCTCGCCCGGCCGTGGGCGGTGCCCGGCACCCCCGGCCTGGAGCACCGGATCGGCGGCATCGAGAAGCAGGACGGCACCGGCAACATCTCCTACGACCCGGCCAACCACGACCACATGGTCCGCACCCGGCAGGCCAAGATCGACGGCATCGCCGCCACCATCCCGCCGCTGGCGGTCGACGACCCCACCGGCGACGCCGGGCTACTGGTGCTCGGCTGGGGCTCCACCTACGGCCCGATCACCGCCGCCGTACGCCGCGCCCGCGCGGCCGGCACCCGGGTCGCCCAGGCCCACCTGCGCCACCTCAACCCCTTCCCGGCCAACCTGGGCGAGGTGCTGCGCTCCTACGACCGGGTGCTGGTCCCGGAGATGAACCTCGGCCAGCTCGCCAAGCTCATCCGCGCCGAGTACCTGGTCGACGCCCGCTCGCACACCCAGGTCAACGGCATGCCGTTCAAGGCCGAACAGCTCGCCGACGCCATCGCCGCCGCCCTCCAGGAAGGAACCACCGCCGATGCCTGAGGCCGACCACCCCACCCCCGGCGCGGGCCTCCGCTCCCTCGCCCTGGTGCCCAAGGCGGCGGGCCCGCAGACCGCCAAGGACTTCAAGACCGACCAGGAAGTCCGCTGGTGCCCCGGCTGCGGCGACTACGCCATCCTCGCCGCCGTGCAGTCCTTCATGCCCGAGCTGGGCATCGCCCGCGAGAACACCGTCTTCATCTCCGGCATCGGCTGCTCCTCACGCTTCCCGTACTACATGAACACCTACGGGATGCACTCCATCCACGGCCGCGCCCCGGCGATCGCCACCGGCCTCGCCTCCTCCCGCCCCGACCTGTCGGTCTGGGTGGTCACCGGTGACGGCGACGCCCTCTCCATCGGCGGCAACCACCTGATCCACGCGCTGCGCCGCAACGTCAATCTGAAGATCCTGCTGTTCAACAACCGAATCTACGGGCTGACCAAGGGGCAGTACTCCCCGACGTCCGAGGTCGGCAAGATCACCAAGTCGACGCCGATGGGCTCGCTGGACACCCCGTTCAACCCGCTGTCGCTGGCGCTGGGTGCCGAGGCGTCGTTCGTCGCCCGGACCATCGACTCCGACCGCAAGCACCTCCAGTCGGTGCTGCGGGCGGCGGCGGAGCACTCCGGGACCGCGCTGGTGGAGATCTACCAGAACTGCAACATCTTCAACGACGGCGCCTTCGACGCCCTCAAGGAGCCGGGCACCCGCGACGAGGCGCTGATCCGCCTGGAGCACGGCCGGCCCATCCGCTTCGGCGCCGCCGGTGCGGACGGGCTGCCCGGCCGGGGCGTCTTCCGCGACCCGGCCACCGGCGACCTGCACACCGACCTGGTCACCGCCGACAACGCGGACCGGGTGCTGGTGCACGACGCGCACAGCGCCAGCCCGACCACGGCCTTCGCGCTCACCCGGCTCACCGACGCGGACACCCTGCACAACACCCCGATCGGCGTGCTGCGGGACGTCGACCGGCCGGTCTACGACACCCTGATGGCCGACCAGCTCAGCACCGCCGTGGCGGACCGGGGCGAGGGCGACCTGGGTGCGCTGCTGGCGGGCAGCGACACCTGGACGGTCGGCTGACCGCCCGTACGCCGCAAGGCCGGAGGGGGCGTCCACGCCATCGCGTGGGCGCCCCCTCCGGCCGTTCCGGGGGTCTGTACGGGGATTGAATGGGCGCTGGGCCCGGCGGATCGCTCCGCCGGGCCCAGCGCCGCTTCCCGGGTGGGGGTCTCAGGGGGACTTCACCCCGCGCGGGTCACTCGTTGAACAGCTGGCCGTACGCCGCGAGCGCGGTGGCGATGTCGGCCTGTGCCCAGAATCGGTGGTAGTTGAAGACCGGGGCGGCTCCGCCGTTCAGGTAGTTCTGAACCTTGGACCACTGCGGGTCGTTCTTGTACCAGGAGCGGATCGACAGGAACGTCGAGCTGGAGTTGATCTTGTCACCGTTCGGCATCGTGCCGGTCCAGCCGGAGGGCACGTAGACACCGTCGTGGTTGGTGTTGGAGGCGCTGTACTGCTGGGTGACCCGGCTGTAGTCGGCGCGGGTCTCCGGGACGGAGATGCCCAGGCTGTCCTGGTTGTTGTTCCACATGCCGTCGAGCAGTGCCTTGGAGACCGACTTGGCCTGGGCGTTGCCGGACTTGGCGGCGTAGTAGGAGAGCAGCTTGGAGTACGAGCCCGCCACACCCACGTCGTTGGTGTAGTCCTGGACGGTCACGTGGAGGTTGGCGTTGCTACCCGGGCTGGTGGCGTTCCAGGTGGCCGGCTGGCCGGTCCACTTGAGGGTGGACGGGATCTGGTAGGTGCCGTCCGGGTTGATCGTGGTGTTGGCCAGCGCCCAGGAGACCCACTTGTCCAGGATGGCCTTGGCCTTGGTGTCGCCGGTGGCGTAGTAGTACTCCGCCACCCGCTCCAGGGACCACGCCTGGAAGCCGAACCACTGGTTGCTGTCCGGGTCGTGGTAGACCGGCGCCGGGTCGTACGCCATGCCGTAGAAGGTGGAGTCACCGGCCGGCGGGGTGCCGTAGGCACCGCCCCAGCTGTTGGTGGCGCCGCCCGCGATGGCACCCTCGCTCGACTGGAGCCAGGTGTAGAACTCCAGCTGACGCTGGAGCGAGGTGGTCCAGTCCGCCTTGCCGGTCGACGACTTGGGCGCCATGACCGGGTCGGTGATCAGCGCGTACGCCGCCATCGGGTTCTGGTAGCCCTGGTGGGCGGTGCCGTCACCGATGCGCCAGGCCCAACCGGCACTGCTGTCGGTCGCGCCGCCCCAGGCGTAGTACCAGGAGAGCAGGTAGTGCTCGCTGTCCTTGCCGGTACCGGCCGCGCAGCTGGGGCTGGTGCAGTTGCCGATCTTCTTGAAGTACTTGTCGAAGAACGAGTACCGCAGGTAGTCGCCCATCTTGCCGGCCTTGGCGACCGTGGCGGCCACGTCCGAGGCCTTGCCCTGGGCCTTGGCCCAGGTGTCCGCCCAGTAGGCGGCCTGGATGGCGCGCGCGTCGGCGTCCGGGGCGTCGGTGTACTTCCACTGCTTGGCGTAGCTGGAGTCCTTGGTGAACAGGTCCAGGTAGCCGTTGGTGCCGCCGTACTTGAAGTTGTCGCAGGACGGCTGCGGGATGGTCTCGAAGACCGACTCCTGCGCGCCGCGCTGGTAGGAGTTGATGTAGGACGGGCCCTTGGAGGCGGGGCCGGTCTCGCAGCCGCCGCCGGGGGTGCCGCCGTAGCCGTAGACGTTGTCCACGTCCTCCAGCCAGTGCATGCCGTAGATGTCGTCCGTACCGTAGGCGGACTTCAGCTCGGCCGCGATCGGGTCCTTGCCGACCGACACGCCGCCGTCCATCTGCGACGGGTACTGGTCGGGGTAGTCGTGCTCCGGCGCGTAGGTGGCCGGCTTGGAGGCGTCGTAGAAGCTGTTGGTGGGCTGGTCGGCGTGGGTCGGGATCATGAACTTCTCCATGATCGTCCACGCGTTGTTGAACTTGGACCAGTCACCGGTGACCTGGCCGTACTCGGCCTGGAGCCAGATCAGGTAGCTCATCGCCTCGGAGGTGGTCTCGTGGCCCTGGTCGGGGGCCTCGATGATCAGCGTCTCCACCGAGTGGTACGGGATGCCGTCCGGCGAGAAGTAGCCGTTCGCCGGGTTGGTGATCTTGTTGTACTCGTCCAGGAAGCGGGACGTGTAGGTGCCCGAGCTGTTGGCCTTGAGCTCGGTCACGGTCACCTTGGCGTCGGCGTAGCCGGTAGCCTTGACGGTGAAGGTCGCGGCGCCGGACGAGTTGGCGTCGGCGGTCACCGTCACCGTCTGGGCGGTGGACCAGTTGGTCGGGGTGAAGGTGAGCGAGGTGCCGGCCGGGACGGACAGGCCGGTGTTGCCGTCGGTGCGGCTCACCGTGGCGGTCACGTTGGCGGTGGGCTTGGCGGACAGCTTCACCTGGAAGGTGCCGGTCTTGCCCTGCTGCACCGTCAGGCTGTCCGGGACCGCGACCAGCGCCGGTCCGGCGGCGACGTGCACGCCGACCGGGGTGGACTCGCTGGCGGCGCCGGTGGAGTCGTACGCCTTGGCGTACACCGAGTAGTCACCGGCCGGGACGTTCGCCCAGTTGAAGCTGAACGGCGAGGTGGTGGCGGTGCCCAGCAGCGTGGTGTCGCTGTAGAACTCCACCTTGCTGATGGTCGCGCCGTCGGACGCGCTCGCGGTGGCCGCCAGCGGGATGCTGCCGCCCGCGCTGTAGGTGCCCCCGGCGGTGGGGGAGGTCAGCGAGACGACGGGGGCGGCGTGGGCGCCGTTGCAGGCCGTGCCGTTGATGGTGAACGACGTCGGCTTGGCGTTGGTGCCGCTGTAGTTGAAGTTCGCCGAGGTGGTGGTGTTGCCACCCGCCGGGATGTTGGCGTTCCAGCCGGCGTCCTTGACGGTGACGGCCTTGCCGCTCTGCGTCCAGACGCCGTTCCAGCCGCTCTGCAGCGTCTGGTTGCCGGTCCAGCTGTAGCCGAGGGTCCAGCCGTTGATGGCGGCGGTGCCCCGGTTGGTGATGGTGAGGTTGGCGGTGAAGCCGCTGCCCCAGTCGTTGGTGGAGTAGTCGACGCTGCACTGCACCCCTGCCGCGGCGGCGGGGGTCGCGGTGCCGGCGGTGGCGGTGAGTCCGGCGAGGACCAGGGCGAGTCCGGTGCCGGAGGCGGTCAGTAGGCGGCCGCGGCGGGTCCGTGGTGGCTTTGCTGTGATCGCGGGCATGGCTGTGCAGACTCCTCGGGTGGGGGAGCAACATGGCACTGGCATGGTCGCGCCGGGCCCGGGAAGCGGGCGGCGCGGGCATCGCGATGCGCGAACGGTGGCGGTGCTGTGGAGGTGCGGTGGCGGGGCGGAGCGCAGCACTGCGCCATGAGCCGGATCGCCTATGTGGGAGCGCTCCCAAGCATCAGGGTGTGACGAACGTGTGTCAAGTCTTTGACAACTGGTGTTTTGTCGGACACCCGTGGGAGCGCGCCCATCTGCACGGCCATCTGCACGGGAGCCGTACGGTGCGGCTTTCGAGGTGGTTCGAACCCCCGGAATGCGGCTGATGTCCGTGCTGATGTCAGTACTGAAACGCCTATACGCAAGTGACAGTCGGCCGTCCCGGCAGGTACCTTCGCCACAGGCGCGCTGCGGCGCGGGCGAACCACGTGGAGGAGCACCGGACATGCAGCAACAGGACCGTCCGGGGGGAGAGCGGGTCGGGTTCTGGTTCGGGTTCGCCTCGTACGCGATGTGGGGCCTCTTCCCGCTCTACTGGCCGCTGCTGGAGCCCAGCGGCTCGCTGGAGATCCTCGCCCACCGGATGGTCTGGTCACTGGTGGCGGTGGCCGGCATCCTGCTGGCCACCCGGCACTGGGGCTGGATACGGCCGCTGCTGCGGCAGCCCCGGCGGCTGGCGATGTGCGCCGGTGCTGCGGTGGTGGTCTCGGTCAACTGGGGCGTCTACATCTGGGGTGTCAACGCCGGCCAGGTGGTGGAGACCAGCCTCGGCTACTTCATCAACCCGCTGGTCACCATCGGCTTCGGTGTGGTGCTGCTGCACGAGCGGCTGCGGCCCACCCAGTGGGTGGCGGTGGGCATCGGCGGGGCGGCGGTGCTGGTGCTCACCCTCGGGTACGGGCGGCTGCCCTGGATCGCGCTCACCCTGGCCCTCTCCTTCGCCGTCTACGCGCTGCTGAAGAAGAAGGTGAACCTCGGCGGACTGGAGAGCCTCGCCGCCGAGACCGCCTTTCAGTTCCTGCCCGCCCTGGCCTACTTGACCTTCCTCGCCTTCAGCGGCGGCGGGACCTTCGGCCGGACCGGCAGCGGCTACGGCTGGGGGCACTCCGGGCTGCTGGCGCTGTCCGGGCTGATCACGGCGGTGCCGCTGCTCTGCTTCGGGGCTGCTGCGGTGCGGGTGCCGCTGACCATGCTGGGGTTGCTCCAGTACCTCGCTCCGGTGTTCCAGTTCCTGATCGGGCTGACGGTCTTCCACGAGGAGATGCCGCCGGTCCGCTGGGTGGGTTTCGGTCTGGTCTGGGCGGCGCTGGCCCTGCTCACCTGGGACGCGATCCGCCAGAGCCGCCGCAACCGCCTCACCCCGGCCACACCTGACCCCACGCCGACCCGAGCTCTGAAACTCTGACCAACCAGGCACCACCCGGGGGCG
>NZ_JBIVRB010000001.1:878278-899439 GCF_044755465.1 Streptomyces sp. NPDC092296
CGGGGAACTGCGCGACAAGCCACGTACCGCCCGAGCCGCAAGGCGTTGATCAGCCAGGCAGCACCTGGGGGCGCGGGGAACTGCGCGACAAGCCACGTACTGCCCGAGCCCTGAAACTTTGACCAACCAGGCACCACCCGGGGGCGCGGGGAACTGCGCGACAAGCCACGTACCGCCCGAGCCGCAAGGCGTTGATCAGCCAGGCAGCACCTGGGGGCGCGGGGAACTGCGCGACAAGCCAGGCACCACCCGGGCCGGAAAGTGCTGATCAACCAAGCACCACCCAGGGGCACGGGGAACCGTCCGCTCGGCCCACTACAAAAGTGGGGGGTTCCTCGCGCAGTTCCTCGCGCCCCTGGGGTGGCGCAGTTCCTCGCGCCCCTGAGGCCCGCCGGGCCGTGGGCGGGGCGGCCCGGCGGGGGGGTGAGGTCAGCGGTTGTGCTTCTGTGCGGCGGCAACCAGCGCGCTCTGGAAGGAACTGACCTGCCGGCGCTTGAGGAAGCTGGTGATGGCGTCGTCGATCGCCGTGTTCCACGCGTTGTTGGCGACCACGCCGTGGGTGAGCGAGCCGACGATCCGGCAGCGCTTCCACTCGTCCATCGACCACCGCGCGTACTCGCCGAACAGCGAGCGGTCGTCCTCGGTCAGATTGGTGAGGGTCGGGATGGACCCCTTGGCGCCGTTGAAGCCGAGTTGGCCGCCCTTGCTGCCGCACTCCTTGAGCCAGATCAGTGCGGCGTCGCGGTGCTTGGCGCCCTTGGGCAGCGTGAAGGAGTCGGACAGGAACTGGAAGCTCCCCGCCGTCCCCGGCACGGCCGCCCATTCGTAGTCGGTGTGGGCCTGGAGACCCTGGGTCAGCTTCAGGCTGCCCTCGGCCCAGTCGCCCATGATCTGGTAGGCGGCCTTGCCGTTGCCGAGCAGGGTGCTGGCCGCGTCCCAACTCTTGGCGGGCGAGGAGACATTGGTGAAGGTCAGCACCTGGTGGTAGTTCTCCAGGGCCTCCTTGACCTTGGGCGCCCGCCAGTCCGCGCCCGGCTGCCAGAGCGCGGTCCAGTCGTCCGGGCCGAGTGTGGAGAGCATCACCGTCTCCAGCAGGTGCTTCACGGTGAAGGCGTCCGCGAGGACCAGCGGTATCGTGCCGCCGGCCACCTTGACCTTCTGGAGGTTCTCCAGGAAGGACGCGAAGGTCTTGGGCGCCGGGTCGGCGCCCGCCGCCTTGAGCACGCTCGGATTCGACCACAGCATGTTGGCCCGGTGGATGTTGACCGGCACCGAGTAGAACTTGCCCTCCGAGCTGATCAGGGGCAGCAGCTGCTTGGGGAAGAGGTCCTTCCACTTCTGCTCTTCATAGAGCGCGTTCAGGTCCTCCAGTTGACCGGCGGCTATGTAGTCGGAGAGTTCGGCACCCGCGTGGCCCTGGAAGGAGTCGGGCGGATTGCCCTGGGAGAGCCGCTTGGCCAGCTCCGCCTTGGCATTCACGCCGGCGCCGCCCGCGACAGCGCGGTTGACGAACCTGATGTTAGGTTGGTTGATCTTGAGGTCCGCGAGCAGCGCCTGAAGACCGGCGCTCTCCGACCCCTCGGTCCACCAGGAGAAGACCTCGACCTCCCCCGAGGGGGACGCAGAGTCGCCCCCCTTGCTGCCGCAGGCGGACAGCACTGCGGATCCTGCTACGGCCCCGGTGGCCAGCAGGAACGCCCTGCGGCTTATGGACATGTGTGGATCTCTCCCGTTCGTGCCGGAGGGATGCGTGCCACGGCGCTGAGGGGGGTACGCCGCGATGCCGACCGCGCCGCCGCCCGGTCCAGCGGGGACCTGAGGGGGGATCCACACGACCAGGCGCGGACAGCAGTACACGCTCGATGAGTTGCGGTCATCCCACCGGTGGAGTGGGAGGGGAGTCAAGCGGCGACCCAGTGTTTGAGACAAAAACAACCTTCCTTTCACGGAGAGAATTGTTTTCGTAGCCGTGCGTCACCGAAGTCACTGCCGGGCACCGTGTGTGCACGATCCGCAAATGGCCGAGAGGCCGTGCAAACAGCGGGCGAGGCCGTCCGGAGGGGACTTCCGGGCGGCCCGTTCTCAACTCGTGATGTCCCGGGCCCCGAAGCGGGCCCACGCGGCCGTGCCGAATACGGCCACGTACAAGCCTTGAAGGCTGAGATTGCGCAGGACATCGTGCAGGTACATGGGTTGGCGCAGCAGATCGGCGAAGCTCAGCCAGTAGTGCGGGAACAGCCAGGGCGCGATGGCGTGCAGTTGCGGGATGCCGTCCAGGATCTGCACGGTGATCACCAGGCCGACGGTGGCGGCCATGGCGGCGATCCCGCTGCCGGTCAGCGTCGACACGAACAGCCCCACCGCGACCAGCCCGGCCAGCGACAGCGCGACCACGCCGGCGATCAGCGCCGCCCGCAGCAGTGCCGCGCCGAAGGAGACGGAGTCGCCGGAGAGCAGCGTCACCCGGCCCAGCGGGAACAGCGCCGCGCCGGTGGCCAGCGCCGCCAGCGCCACCGTCAGCGTCGCCGCCGCGCAGAACACCAGCGCCGCGCAGAACTTCGCGAACAGCAGCCGGGTCCGGCCCGCCGGGGCCACCAGCAGATAGCGCAGGGTGCCGCCGCTCGCCTCACCGGCCACCGAGTCGCCGGCCACCACCGCCACCGTCATCGGCAGGAAGATCGGCAGCGTCGCGGCGAGCGCGGTGAAGACCAGGAAGAGGCCGTTCTGGGTGACCTGGGCGATGAACGCCGGGCCGCCGTCCCCGCCGCCGAGATGCCCGGTCTGCACCCGGACCACCACCCCGATCAGCACCGGCAGCGCGGCCAGGATGCCCAGCAGCGCCAGGGTCCGCGCCCGCCGGAAGGTGATCGACAGTTCGCTGCGGAACAGCGCCAGCACGCCCAGCGCGCTCTGCGGCCGCGGCCCGTACCGGACGGCCCCGGCCGCCGGCACGGAGGCATCAGCCCGCGACATCGAAACCCTCCCCGGTCAGCGCCACGAAGGCGTCCTCCAACGTGCCCCGCTCGGTGCCGAAGGAACGCACCCGCACCCCCGCCTCGACCAGTGCCGCGCACAGCTTGGGCAGCGGCTCGTCCGGTTCGGCGCCCCCGGCGGGCGGCTCGCCGTCCACCCGGTCGCCGGTGGTCCGCAGGTCGGTGACCCCGTGCGCGGCCAGCACCCGGGCGGCCTCCGCCGCGTCCGGGGTCAGCACCACCAGCCGGCCCCGGGTGCCCGCCGCCAGCTCCGCCACGGTGCCCTGCACCAGCAGCCGGCCCCGGGACATCACCGCCGCGTGGGTGCAGACCTGCTCGATCTCGTCCAGTAGATGGGAGGAGAGGAAGACCGTGGTGCCCTCGGCGGCGACCGCCCGCACCAGGGCCCGGATCTCCCGCATGCCCTGCGGGTCCAGCCCGTTGGTCGGCTCGTCCAGCACCAGCAGCTCGCGGGGGACCAGCAGGGCGGCGGCCAGGCCGAGCCGCTGCTTCATCCCCAGCGAGTACGCCCGCGCCTTCTTGCCCGCCGCAGCGGCCAGCCCCACCCGCTCCAGCGCCTCGGCCACCCGCCGGTCGCGGGTGCGCGGGTCCGCGGTGGGGTCGGCCGAGTCGAAGCGGACCAGGTTGTCCCGGCCGCTGAGGAACCCGTACAGCGCCGGGCCCTCGATCAGCGCGCCGACCCGGGGCAGCACCGTACGCACCGACTGCGGCATCGGCGCGTCCAGTACGGTCGCCATCCCGGCGGTCGGGGTGATCAGGCCCATCAGCATCCGGATGGTGGTGGTCTTGCCCGAGCCGTTGGGCCCCAGGAAGCCGAAGACGCTGCCGCGCGGCACCGAGAGGTCAAGCCCGTCCACGGCCAGCTGGCCGCCCCGGAAGCGCTTGGTCAGGCCCCGGGTGCGGATCACCTCGGCGGTGGGAGCCGGACGGACGGCCCGACCCCTCTCGGATGCGGTCACTACCGGGCCCCGGCCGCGTGCTCCAGGATCTGCGGCGTCACCGCGCCCACGTACACCGTGCCGTCGCCGGTGACCAGCGCGTTGACCACCCGGCTGCTCAGCAGCGACCCGCCGGGGACCTGCTTGCCGAAGCCCTTGACCAGGGCCAGGGCATCGCGGTCGCCGCCCTTGGCACCGACCGGGAGTCTGAAGGACGCCACACTGGTCCAGCCCCGGCCGGTGACGTTCAGCGCGTCGGCGCCCAGGCCGGGCAGCGCGCCCGCGGCCGGCTTGCCGCCGGTCGCCCGCTGCTCGGTGACCTTGGCGCCCTTGGGGGCGGTGAAGTCGAACGTCCCCGCCGCCGGCCGCCCGAACGACACCGAGCTGAAGTGCACGTCGAAGACCGGCTTGCCGCCGCCCGCCGGCTCCAGCAGCACCCGCAGCGGCACCCCGTTGCCCGCGTCCACCGCGATCCGCACCTCGCGGAGGGTGGAGCCCGCCTGCCGGGGCCGCACGCTCAGCTCGTACGCGCTGCGCCCCGCCACCCGGGCGGTGCCGTCCACCGACAGCGCGGTGTCCGACCCGGCCAGCGCCAGCACCTGCCGGGCGGCCTGCTGCGGCGTGGCCGCCGCCAGGCCGCCGGGCACCGCGTCGCCCTCCCGGCCGTGCCCGGCCGGGAGGGTCAGGTGCACCGCCTCGTTGGAGCTGCTGTCCCAGCCCCAGAGCTGGTCGCCGTTGTGCACGATCTCGTACTCGGACAGCTTGTCGAGCAGCCCCACCCGCTGCCGGCCCGGCCCGTCCACCGCCACCCGCAGCGTGTGGCTGCCCGCCAGCAGCCCGGTCAGCCGCGCCTCGGGGCCCGAAGCACGCCCCTGCCCGCCGCCGTGCTGCCCGCCCCCGCCGCCGCCCGGCAGCGCGCCGGACGCCCCGCCGTCCAGCAACCCCTGCGGCACACCCAGGTCGGCGCCGACCTGCACCGTGCCGCTCAGCGACCGCGCATCGGACCCCAGCACCCTGGCCACCAGCTGCTCGGCGCTCACCTTGGGCAGCGCCGGCGCGTCGGACCCGGAGGCCAGCGCCGGCACCAGGCCGATGGACGCCGCCGCCACCCCGGCCACCGCCACCGGCACCAGCACCCGCACCGCCCGGCGGCGCCCCGGCCCGCCCGGCGCGCCCGGCTCGTCGTCGGTCATCGGGTTCGTACGCTTCGCTGCCATCGCGGTCAGCCCCTCCGTCGGTACGTCTGCGGCGTGCCTCCCGGTATCCAGCATGCACCGGTGGGCCGCCTCCCGTCGTCATCCATTACAGGCGGTGGTCGCCGCCGGCGCATCGGCCCACGGGTGCAGAACCGGGTACACCCACGGGTCGGTGGACCCCGCCGCCGCATCGACCCAGGGGTGGAGCCGGCTACGCCTCCGGGTCGGCGGACCCCCGGGGACGGCTCGGGGCGGCCCCTGCGGTGTCCGTCCGCTGACGTATCGTCCCCTCATGACCGAGTCCAACAGCTCCGCCCCGCAGGCCGCCGCTCCCGCCGACCCGGCGGCCCCGACGTCCAACGCCATGCGGCGCGCCCTGCGCCGGGCCAGGGACGGGGTCGCCCTCGACATGACCGAGGCCGCCGTGCTGCTCCAGGCGCGCGGCGCCGACCTGCGGGACCTGTGCGCCTCCGCCGCCCGGGTGCGGGACGCGGGGCTGGCGGCGGCCGGGCGGCCGGGAGTGATCACCTACTCCCGGAAGGTCTTCATCCCGCTCACCCGGCTCTGCCGGGACAAGTGCCACTACTGCACCTTCGTCACCGTCCCCGGCAAGCTGCGCCGCGCGGGCCACGGGATGTACCTGTCGCCGGACGAGGTGCTGGACATCGCCCGGCAGGGCGCCGCGCTGGGCTGCAAGGAGGCCCTGTTCACCCTGGGAGACCGGCCGGAGGACCGCTGGCCGGAGGCGCGCGAGTGGCTGGACGCGCACGGCTACGACGACACCCTGGCGTACGTCCGGGCCATGGCGATCCGGGTGCTGGAGGAGACCGGTCTGCTGCCGCACCTCAACCCCGGGGTGCTCTCCTGGACCGACCTCCAGCGGCTCAAGCCGGTCGCCCCCTCCATGGGGATGATGCTGGAGACCACGGCCACCCGCCTCTGGTCGGAGCCCGGCGGCCCGCACCACGGCTCCCCCGACAAGGAGCCCGCCGTCCGGCTGCGGGTGCTGGAGGACGCCGGGCGCAGCGCCGTCCCGTTCACCACCGGCGTGCTGATCGGCATCGGTGAGACCTACGAGGAGCGCGCCGACGCCCTCTTCGCGATCCGCCGCACCGCCCGGCGCTACCAGGGCGTGCAGGAGGTGATCGTGCAGAACTTCCGCGCCAAGCCGGACACCGCCATGCGCGCCATGCCCGACGCCGAGCTGGAGGAGCTGGCCGCCGCCGTCGCGGTGGCCCGGCTGGTGCTCGGCCCGGCCGCCCGGCTCCAGGCCCCGCCGAACCTGGTGGACAGCGAGTACGCGCTGATCGTGGGCGCCGGCATCGACGACTGGGGCGGCGTCTCCCCGCTCACCCCGGACCACGTCAACCCCGAGCGCCCCTGGCCGCACATCGACGAACTGGCCGAGCGCACCGCCGCCGCCGGCTTCGAGCTGCGCGAGCGGCTCACCGTGTACCCGGAGTACATCCGGCGCGGCGAGCCCTGGCTCGACCCCCGGATCGTCCCGCATGTCACCGCGCTGGCCGACCCGGAGACCGGCCTGGCCCGCGAGGGCGTACTGCCGGTCGGCCTGCCCTGGCAGGAGCCCGACGACGCGTACGCCGCCACCGGCCGCACTGATCTGCACCGCACCATCGACACCACCGGCCGTACCACCGACCGCCGCGCCGACTTCGAGGACGTCTACGGCGACTGGGAGGCGCTGCGCGAGCAGGCCGCCCCGCACGCCGTGGACCGGTTCGACGCCGCCGTCGCGGAGCGGCTGGACCCCGACTGCCGCCAGGCACTGTCGGTGGCCGCCGACGACCCCACCCGGCTCACCGACGACCAGGCGCTGGCCCTGCTGCACGCCGACGGCCCGGCGCTGGACGCGCTGTGCCGGATCGCGGACGAGCTGCGCCGCGACACGGTCGGTGACACCGTGACGTACTGCGTCACCCGGAACATCAACTTCACCAATGTCTGCTACACCGGCTGCCGGTTCTGCGCCTTCGCCCAGCGCCGCACCGACGCCGACGCCTACACCCTGTCGCTGGACCAGGTCGCGGAGCGTGCCGCGCAGGCGTGGGAGGTCGGCGCCACCGAGGTCTGCATGCAGGGCGGCATCCACCCGGATCTGCCCGGCACCGCCTACTTCGACATCGCCCGCGCGGTGAAGCAGCGGGTGCCCGGCATCCATGTGCACGCCTTCTCCCCCATGGAGGTGGTCAACGGCGCCACCCGCACCGGCCTGTCGATCCGCGACTGGCTGACCGCCGCCAAGGAGGCGGGCCTGGACACCATCCCCGGCACCGCCGCCGAGATCCTGGACGACGACGTGCGGTGGATCCTCACCAAGGGCAAGCTGCCCGCCGCCACCTGGGTCGAGGTGGTCTCCACCGCCCATGAGCTGGGCATCCGCTCCTCCTCCACCATGATGTACGGCCATGTGGACACCCCCCGCCACTGGCTGGGCCATCTGCGGCTGCTGGCGGAGATCCAGCAGCGGACCGGCGGCTTCACCGAGTTCGTCACGCTGCCGTTCGTGCACACCAACGCGCCGGTCTACCTGGCCGGCATCGCCCGCCCCGGCCCCACCCCGCGCGACAACCGGGCGGTGATCGCGATGGCCCGGCTGCTGCTGCACCCGCACATCACCAACATCCAGACCAGCTGGGTGAAGCTCGGCAGCGAGGGCGCCGCCGAGATGCTCCGCTCCGGCGCCAACGACCTGGGCGGCACCCTGATGGAGGAGACCATCTCCCGGATGGCGGGCTCCGCGTACGGCAGCTACAAGTCGATCCGCGATCTGGAGGCCATCGCGGCGGCGGCGGGCCGCCCGGCCCGGCAGCGGACCACCACCTACGGCGAGGTGCCCGCCGAGCGCCGAGCGGCCGGGCTGGCCTCCGACGGGCACCTGCCGGAGCTGCTGCCGGTGCTGGAGAGCTGAGGGGCCGGGCCGCTTCGCCGGTCCTGCGGGGCCGCGCGCCGGGGTCTTCGCATACAGTTCCGGCGAAGCCATGGCCGGGCAGGGGGCCCGCCGGGACAGAGGAGGCACCCGTCGTGCAGGCACTCTGGTCGCGTGCGCAGGAGCAGGACTACCGCAGCCGGGTGCGCGGCTGCCTGCTCGGCGGCGCGGTCGGCGACGCCCTGGGCGCGGGGGTGGAGTTCGAGTCGCTGACGAAGATCCGGGCGGCCCACGGCCCGGCGGGCGTCACCGGCTACGTCCCCGCGTATGGGCGCCTCGGCGCCGTCACCGACGACACCCAGCTGAGCCTGTTCACCGTGGAGGGCCTGATCAGGGCCCATGTCCGCCGGGACACCGGGGTGTGGCACCCGCCGACCGACGTGCACGCCGCCTACCGCCGCTGGGCCGCCACCCAGCACGAGTGGGGGCCGGACGAGCGGCGGCCCGACTTGGGGTGGCTGGCCCGCGAGGAGTGGCTGTACGCGCAGCGGGCCCCCGGGCAGTCCTGCCTCTCCGGGCTGGAGGACGACCGGATGGGCACCCTGGACCAGCCCAGGAACCCGCACTCCAAGGGGTGCGGCACGGTGATGCGTTCGGCGCCGTTCGGCCTGCTGGTCGGCTGGGACCCGGCGCTGGTCTTCCAACTCGCCGTGGAGTGCGCGGTACTCACCCACGGCCACCCCACCGGCTATCTGGCGGCCGGGGCGCTGGCCGTCATCGTCCACACGGCGGCACGCGGCGGCGCCCTGGAGGAGGGCGTCCACGTGGCCCTGGCGCTGCTCTCCGAACGGCCGGGCAGCGAGGAGACCACCGCCGCGCTGCGGGGCGCGCTGGACGCCGTACGGGCCGGAGAGCCGTCGGCGGAGCGGGTGGAGTCGCTGGGTGAGGGCTGGGTCGCGGACGAGGCGCTGGCCATCGCGCTCTACTGCGCCCTGGTGGCCCAGGACGTACGCACCGGGCTGCTGCTGGCGGTGAACCACTCCGGCGACAGCGACTCCACCGGCGCGGTCTGCGGCAACCTGCTGGGCGTGCTGCACGGCGAGACGGCGCTGCCCCCCGAGTGGCTGGGCGAGCTGGAGGGCCGGGGCACCATCCTCACCCTGGCCGACGACTTCGCCCTGGAGATGACCCACGGCCCGGAACTCCACGGCCCCACCGCCCCCACCCCCACCCCCTGGACCACCCGCTACCCGGCCGTGCCCTGACCCGGCCGTGCCCTGACCCGGCCGTGCCCTGACCCGACCGTGCCCGCTCCGCGCGGCGGTGGTCCCTCCGTCGCGTGATGTTCCCCGCAGTTCGGTTGCCAGTGGCACTTCTGCGCGATTCACTTGCGCACAAGGCCGCTTTATCGCTCGAATGGAGGGGACGGGCACGTTGCTCAACTTCAGAGTGGCGAACCACCGCTCGATCCGGGAGGAACAGGAGCTACAGCTCCACCCGGTCTTCGACGCCGACCGACCGGCCGACACCGCCTGGGAAGCCGTTCCCGTTGCCGGGATCTTCGGTGCCAACGCGGCGGGGAAGTCCAACCTCATCGACGCGCTGGCGTACATGGCCCGGATGGTCGTGAACTCCCACCGCGACGCGGAACCCGACGGGGGCATCCAGCGCCAGCCGTTCCGCCTCGACGACACGGCAGGCGGCGAGCCGTCGTGGTACGTGGTGGATCTGCTGCTGGAGGGAGTCCGCCACACGTACGGCTTCAGCATCGACGACGAGCGGGTGGTCGACGAGTGGCTGCACAGCTACCCCCGGGGGAAGAAGCGCAAGGTCTTCCAGCGGACCGCCGAGGACGTGGACCCCGGCGACTCCCAGCCGAGACGTGAGCTGAAGCTGCTGGAGAGCATCACCGAGCCCAACGTCCTGTTCATGTCCATGGCCGCGCGTTCCAAGCAGGCGGACTTCCGGCCCGTCTACGACTGGTTCGCCAGAGGGCTCCAGTTCCGCCGACTGCGCGGGACGGGCTCCGTGAGCGAGGCGCTGCGCATGATGGAGGCCCCGGAGCGCTACCCCGATCTCATGCGACTGCTGCGGGCGGCCGACCTGGGGATCGAGGAGTGCGGCACCGAGCGAGTGCTCCTGGACGAGGACGAGTTGCGGCGGAGATACGGCGGGCGCCCCCTGCCACGCCGGTTCACCGAGCCGGAGGAGGGGCCGCGCGAGGTGGTACGCCCGTGGATGGGCCATCGCGGGCGCGCCGGCGTGGTGCAGTTGGACCTGCACGAGCAGTCGGCGGGTACCCGAGCGCTGCTGGAACAGGCCCCTCGCTTCCTGTCGGTGCTCCGCAGTGGCGGGACGTTCGTCGTGGACGAGATCGACTCCAGCCTGCATCCGCTGCTCACCGCACGGCTGATCGGCCTGTTCCAGGACCCGAGCACCAACCCGCACGGCGCCCAGCTGATCTTCACCACGCATGACGCGAGCCTGCTCGGCCGCACGGGCGGCGAGGACATCCTCAAGCGGGACCAGGTGTGGTTCGTGGAGAAGAACCAGTACGGCGAGACCGAGCTCTTCGCCCTCTCGGAGTTCAAGCCCCGCCAGGAGGAGAACCGGGAACGCCGCTACCTGGGCGGCAGTTACGGCGGGGTGCCGTTCATCGACGACGGCTTCGCCCAGGCTCTGGCGACACGAGGGGGGCGGGATGGCCAGGACGCCTAAACCGAGCCTTCCTTCGAGTCCCGGCTTGAGCGGAAGGTGGGGCAGCGTGAGCTCCGGCAGCGGTTGCTGGTCGTCTGCGGTGCCAAGGTGACCGAACGCGACTATGTGCAGGGACTGAAGTCCTCCGCCAGGAATCCGGCGGTCTCGGTCCGGATCGTCGAGCATCCCAAGGCGCCCTCGCAGGTGGTGGCCCACGCGGCCAAGCTGTTCGAGGACGCCTGCGGAGAGTACGACCAGGCGTGGTGCGTGCTGGACGTGGACGACTTCACGGACATCGAGCAGACGATGGCGGATGCCGCCCGCCAGGACGTCCAGGTCGCGCTGTCGAACCCCTGCTTCGAGCTGTGGCTGCTGCTGCACTTCACCGACCACCGCCGCCATACGCCGTCCTACAGCCAGCTCGTACCGCACCTGGACAGGCATGTGCCGGGCGGTTACACCAAGACCGGCCTTGTGTTCCGCCGTTACGAGGAGAGCTGGCGTGCGGCGGTCGACCGGGCGCGAGGGCTGGCTCCTGAGGGGAAGGAGCCGGAGGTGAATCCGTCCACCGGAATGTGGCGGCTCGCGCTCGCTGTCGGTGGTCCGGAGCAGGGCGCAGGATGCGGCCGTGCCCGCTCCGTGTGGCGGTGGGGCCGTGGGCGGAGCGGGCACGGGTGGGCGGCCGGGTCAGGCGGCGTCGAAGACCGCCCGGCCGGCCGCCGCGACGAACGCGGCCCACGCCTCGGTGGAGAAGCGCAGCGAGGGCCCCTGGGGGTCCTTGGAGTCGCGCACCGCGACGGAGCACGGTACGGCCGCCACCTCCACACACTGGCCGTTGGCCCCGCTGTAGCTGCTCTTGCGCCACACCGGGGCGGTGCTGTCGGCGTTGTCGGCGCTGTCGTTACCCGCGTACATCTTCTGCGTACTCCCTCGCGTACCTGGCTATCAGCGACCGGGTATCCGTGACGCTGAGCGCCGCGGCCATCAAGTGGTCGTACAGACCGGTATAGCGATGGACGTCGGCTTCCTTCTCCAGGTAAAGGTCGCTTGTCACTCCTTCGAGGTACACAACGGCGGTATCCGCGGACTCGGGGAACTCCAGGATGGAGAATGCGCCGGTCATACCGGGGTGGGCGCCCTTCTCGAACGGGATCACCTGAAGGTTGACGTGCGGCTCCTCGCAGACGTCGGCCAGGTGCGCCAGTTGAGCAGCCATCACCTCGCGGCTGCCGACCACCCGGCGCAGCGCGGCCTCGTCCACCACCGCCCAGAAGTTCTCCAGCGGGTCGGCGCCCCGCAGCCGCTGCTGCCGCTGCATCCGCACCTCGACCCTGCGCTGCACCGCCTCCAGGTCGGTGTCGGGCTGAATGCCCATCACCACGGCCTGCGCATACTCCGGGGTCTGGAGCAGGCCGGGCACGAACGACGACTCGTAGTTGCGGACGGCCGACGCCTCCGCCTCCAGCCCGATGTAGACGCTGTACGGGATGTCGCCGAAGGCATGCCACCAGCCGCGCTGCCGCGACTCCTTGGCCATCGCCATCAGGCTCTCGCGCAGCAGCTCGTCCTGCACGCCGTAGACGTCGCACAGGTCGCGGACATCGCGCTGGCTGATGCTGCGCCGCCCGTTCTCCAGCCGGCTGATCTTGGACTGCGAGACCATCAGCCGACCGGCCACCTCCTCGGCGGTCATCGCCTTCTGCTCACGCAGACGGCGAAGCTCCGCGCCGAGCCTGCGGCGGCGCACTGTCGGATTGATGCTGGCGGACACGTCGACCTCCGGCCGGTCCTCACGGTCGTTGCAACCCCTCAACGGCACGAGCATGCCATCTGGGATCATGCCGCCGCCGGGGAATTGACCCAGCTCATCGGATCGGGTCGGGCGCCGCCGGGTCCGGCGGCATGCCGAAGGGCGGTCGATCGGCGCGCCTTCCGCCGTCGACCGCCCTGCGCGGCCCTGGCAACTCCATCGGGCTAGAGCGCACCCGCCTGGGCCATGTCGTGTCCGGCGGGTGCCGCGCCCTGTCCGGCGGGTGCGCGTCCACCGGCCGCGCGCGATCCCGTCCTGGAGCCGGCGCCCCGCTGTGCCTGCGCCGGCAGGCCGTTCTGCACATCCATCACCGCATGCGCGACCATCCCGTTCAGCGGGTCGTAACGGATCAGGTCGCGCAGTCGCGACCTGGACGAACGGCCCTCGTTGCCCGGATAGAGGTGTTTGCCCAGCCCGACCGAGTGCGCCAGGGCGGCCAGTGCCGCCGTCCGTGGGTCCGGTGGCACGCCCGTCTTGATGGCCGTGTCCAGGCGCTGCTTGATCGCGTTGTTGGTGCACTCGTCGGACGCCTGGTAACGCGTCGTCGGAAGCACCCCGCACACCTGGCCCGGCACCGCCGTCACCATGCCGCACCGCTCCAGGTGCGCCAGGTACGTCTGGCGCAGCCCCAGCCGGGGCCCGCCGATCCAGTGCACGGCACGCACCGGACTGCCGCGCCTGCGCAGCAGTTCCAGGGCATGGTCCAGTGTCGGATCGCCGGTCGGCCGTGGCAGCACCACGGCGATCCGGTCTCCGTCCGGGACGATCCGTCCGGCCAGGGCCAGCTCGACGAGCTGTGCCCCGGCGAGTCCGAGGTCGAGGGTCTGCGGCTGCGCGGTGGTACCCGTGGCCGGGTCCAGTGCGAGCAGCAACAGCTCCTCGGGAATAGTTCTACGGCTCCTGCCCATCCAAGCCTCCCCGCGTGGATGAATGACAGCGTGACGCCTCTCACACCCTGCTGTCGAGGGCGCCTCTGAATCGTGACCTGGGAACCGGGGCCCCGATCGGGCTCGTCACTCACGTGAACGGGTGGTCGGACCCGGGAGAAACGCCGGTCGGACGGGTCTTGGACTGGCGACATCATGTTCGTGGCGGAGACTGTCCGCTGAGGGGCGGAACGCCGGTGCACTGGGCGTTCCGCCAGGAGTGTTGAGGAGGTTGGGTCACGTGGGCGAGTCCCCCGGCACGGTCGAGCGCGATGAGGAGCGCCGACGCGCCGATCCGGACGGTGTGTCTTCGGTGGAGTCGCTGCCGGACGACGACGGCAGCGGTCCGCTGGAGAGCGCGGAGGAGCAGCGGAGCGGTGCGGCGGACGGAACGGCGGTCGCCAAGGGCGACTCCACCGTCCAGCTGCGGGTCCGGGACGGCGGCGACAGCGCCACCCGGATGCTGCGCCTGCCCGTCGACAGCCCCACCCGGATGCTGCGGTTGCCGGACAAGGCGGCGAAGGCGGACGGGGACGGGGACGGCGACGCGCCGGAGCCCGAGTCCGCGCCCGAGTCCCGGCCGGAGTCCGGGTCCCGGCCGGAGTCCGGGTCCCGGCCGGGGTCCGGGTCCGGGTCCCGGTCTGAGTCCCGGTCTGGGGACGGTACGGACGGCGCCGGCGCGGCGGCGGAGCAGGCCGGGGACGCCCCGGCCGACCCCCGGCTCGCCGTACGGGCCGACCGTACGTCGTCGGGGGCACCGAAGGCCGTGGATGACGGCGTGGCGGGGCCGGGGAGCGCCCCGGAGGCGGCCGAGGCAGCAGCGGACGACGAGGACGCTGCCGAGGCCGTGGTGGTCGTGGCGGTGCCCGAGGCGCCGGCGGAGCGGGTCAAGGCCAAGTCCGAGCCCAAGCCCAAGCCCGAGCCCAAGGCCGGGGCCGGGCGTGCGACGGAGGCGGCCAAGGCCGAGGCCCAGCCCGAGCCCGAGCCTGCGGCTGCGGCTGCGGCCGAGCCTGCCGCCCCGGTGAAGCCGGCCGAACCCGCGCCCGCCCTGGCCGCCGCCGCTGCCCCCGCCCGCCCGGCGTACGTACCGCCGAGCCCGGCGGCGCAGCCCCCGCAGCCCCAGCCCCAGCCGTGGTCCCAGCCCCTGCCCGAGCCCACGCCCGAGCCCACGCCGGAGACCACCTCCGAGGCCATGCAGGTGCTGGCGGCCCTCAGCGCCCGCCCGATGACGCCGCTGCGCCGCGCGGTGAAGCGGATCACCATCTGGACGGTCTTCCTCGCCGTCGTCCTCGCCGTGCTGTGCGCCGCCCAGCTGCTGCGCCCGCTGCCGGACCCGGAGGTGAAGTCCACCGCCGCCACCTCGTACGCCTTCCCCGGCGGCAAGCCCGACCTGCCCTGGCCGACCGAGGGCCAGGCCGTCGCCGAGGTCTACGGCCTGGGCGGCCTGGGCCACTTCGGGCCGGACACCCCCGCGCCGATGGCCAGCGTCACCAAGGTGATGACGGCCTACATCGTGCTGCGCGACCACCCGCTGAAGCTGGGTGAGACCGGCCCGAAGATCACCGTCGACAAGCAGGCCGCCTCCGACTACGACACCGGCACCGCCGAGGGCGAGTCGGTGGTCAAGGTCAAGGCGGGCCAGAAGATCACCGAGTACGAGGCGCTCCAGATGCTGATGCTGCCCTCGGCCAACAACATCGCCCGGCTGCTCGGCCGCTGGGACGCGGGCTCGCAGCAGGCGTTCGTCCGGAAGATGAACGCCACCGCCAAGCAGCTCGGCATGACCAAGTCGACGTACACCGACCCCAGCGGCCTGGAGGCGACGACCAAGACCACCGCCAACGACCAGCTGAAGCTGGCCGAGAAGGTGCTGCAGAACGACGTCTTCCGGCAGGTCGTCGGCACCCCCGACGCGGTGCTGAGCGACGGGCAGCGGATCTTCAACACCAACCAGCTGCTCACCACCGGCCATGGCGTCATCGGTGTGAAGACCGGTTCCAGCACCCCGGCGGGCGGCTGCCTGATGTGGGCGGCCGAGAAGAAGGTCGGCGGCACCACGCAGCTGATCATCGGGGTGGTGATGGGCCAGCAGGGTCCGCAGATCCTGCAGAAGGTGATAGACGTCAGCGGCGCCATGATCGCGAGCGTGCAGCGGAACCTCACCGCCCACACCGTGCTGAAGAAGGGCGACGTGGTCGGCTACGTGGACGACGGGCTGGGCGGGCAGGTCCCGGTCACGGTGGCCAAGGACGTCACGGTGGCGGGCTGGTCCGGGCTCACGGTGGACTTCGCCATGACCCCGGCCGCCGGGCTGCCGCACACCGCCAAGGCCGGCACCCGGGTCGGTACGGTCACGGCGGGCAGCGGCGAGGGCCGGGTGGAGGTGCCGGTGGTGCTCCAGCACGACCTGGCGCCGCCGTCGATCGCCTCCCGGCTGACCCGGCTGCTCTGAGTACCCCGGCTGCTCTGAGTACTCCGAACGCCCCGACGGGGGCCCGGACGGCCCGACCGCCGTCCGGGCCCCCGTCCGCATCCTGGGCGCCCCCTGTCCCGACGGGCGGGCGGGGGTTCAGCATGAAGGCATGGCGACAGTGCATGAGGGGATCGGTCACCGGCTGCGGAAGTTCATCGAGGAGCAGGTCGTCTTCTTCGTGGGCACCGCCCCGCTGGACGGCGACGGGCACGTCAACATCTCGGCCAAGGGCACCAAGGGGTCGCTCGCCGTACTGGACGAGCACACCGTCGCGTACCTGGACTTCACCGGCAGCAGCGCGGAGTCCATCGCGCACCTGCGGGAGAACGGCCGGATCACCCTGATGTGGTGCTCCTTCACCGCCAAGCCCAATGTGGTGCGGGTGCACGGCCGGGGCGAGACGGTGTTCCGCGACGACCCGCGCTGGGACGGCCTGATCGGATACTTCCCGGACGTCACCGGGCTCCCGGGCGCCCGCGCGATCGTGGTGGTGCACGCGGAGCGGGTCAGCGACTCCTGCGGCTACTCGGTGCCCTTCATGGAGTACCGGGGCGAGCGTGATCTGCTGGTCGAGTACTTCGGGCGGCGGGAAGAGGGGTTCCACGCCGACTACGTCGAGCGGAAGAACGCCGTCAGCATCGACGGCCTGCCGGCCATGCCCGTCCCACTGCCGCCCCGCAGCTCCTGACGGCCCGCCGGAGCGGCGCCGGGACCGCGTTTGCGCCGATCAACGCGATGGCGTAGCGTTCAGCATGTCGACGCGGGGTGGAGCAGCTCGGTAGCTCGCTGGGCTCATAACCCAGAGGTCGCAGGTTCAAATCCTGTCCCCGCTACTTCGACCGGAGGCCCGGCAGCCCAGCTGCTGGGCCTCCGGCATGCCCGCCTCCGGCAACGCGCCCGCTGCGCTACGCGACTCCGAACGGCCCGAAACCATCGTCCTCCGTTGGGGTCGGCTGGGGTGCTCCGGGTAGGCCGGTCGGGACGGCGATGGCTGCCATGTCGGTCCAGGTCGGGTAGTGCCGTGCGAGGTGGTGCAGCAGGAGCGCGGTCGCGATGGCGTCGTAGGCGGCTCGGTGACGCCTGCCGGGGATGGCGCGGGTGTCGATCGCGCAGTGGTCGATCAGCGCGTCGAGCCCGTGGCCGGGGGCGTCCGGGAGGGTGGCGCGGGCCAGGCGGAGGGTGTCCAGTACCCCTGCGGGTTGCCAGCCGGGTAGGTGCCGGGTCAGTGCGCTGTATTCCACTGTGGCGGAGTGGGCGACGATCCAGGCCCCGTCAAGCAGCTCGCGGACCTGGCCGGCCACCCGGCCCCAGGTGGGGGCCTCGGCTACGTCGGCGTCGTGAATTCCGTGGATGCGGGCCACCCGTTCCTGAATGGGACGGGGCGGGCGGATGAGCCACTGGTGAGCTGCCCCCGGCTGTCCGCCGGAGACGGGGACGGCGGCGATCTCGATCAGGTCGGGCGGAGCGTGTCCGTTGCCTTCGACATCCACGACGAACAGCCGGGTGGGCCAGGTTTCGTTCAATTCAGGTGCTTTTCTGCTCGGCTGGCCGATGCCTGCATGGCCGTGCTCTGCCACTGTCAGGCCAGCCGTCGCGATAGCCGGTGCCCGAGCGCTCCGCGAGGAGCACCTGCCCTTCGCGGATCAGGATGATCATGGCGTCGTTGATTGGGCGCTGAGGTGTCACGGGTCCTCCGGAAGGGGGGCTGTGGGTTGCGGGCTAGCCGTGGATGGTTTCGGGGGTGCAGCCGATGAGTTCGCGGACGAGTTGGGTGGCGATGGTCCAGGGGAGGGCGCTGCGGTCGGTGTACGGGACGGTGTCCATCTGCTGGGGCACGGCGGTGCCGGGGCGACTGCGGAAGTAGCGCTGTCCGAAGACGCCGATGACGGCTGAGTGTTTGACGCGCATCAGGGTGTGGCTGGTGCGCAGGTGGGGGCAGGCGTGGGCGGCGGTGTCGGCGCAGGGGCGGCAGATGGGTGGGTTGGTGGTGACCTCTTCGCCGGACTGGCTCGGCGGGGTGCCGGGGAGGAGCCAGAGCACGCCCGCTTCGCTGATGTCCGGGGGTCCGGCGCAGACCTGGCAGAGGAGGTGGGTCTGGGCGTGGCGTTGGCGGGGGGTGTGGATGGCGCCGAAGCGGGGGTGTCCGGTGCCGGGTCTGGTGTCCTGGCGGGCCCACAGGACGCCGTGGTCGTCGCGGTCCTGGGGTCGTTCGGGTGCGCCGTCGAAGTAGATGAGGCCGGTGCCGGTGGAGATGACGGGGGCGCTGGCGAGCCTGATCCTCTCGTGCTGCCAGGCGGCGATGTAGGGGACGGTGGGGGGTTTCATGGTGTCTTCCCGGGGCTGGGGGTCGGGGTCCAGGTCGGGTCGGCCTGGCGTTGGCGGTGGAGTCGGGCGAGGGCTCTGAGCTGCTGGCGGTCCCAGGCGGAGCCCTTGCGGAGCCGGCGGTAGTGGGTGGACCAGGTGTATCCGGTGGGGCGTCCGAGTTCGACGTGGGCGCCGTGGACGGCCCGGACGACACCGGGCCCGTCGAACTCCCGGTCGTAGACCACGGCCCCGGTGCGGACCTCCCTGGGGGTGGCGAAGCCATGGGCCCCGGCCGGGCCGGCGACGGGCTGTGCGCGGGTGCGGTGCACGGGGCGTCTCCTTATACGTATCGGCGTACTCGGCGGGGGCGCCGGTGGCGGGGACCGGCGGCCTTGGGCTGCGGGGCGGGGTGGGTTCCCCGGGCGTTGTGCACGATCCGGTCGTGCAGCACGCTGATGCAGGGGCCGCACCAGTACATGTCCGCCGTGACGCGGCCGGCGGTCTGCGCGGGACCGACCCACAGCACCCGGACCCACGGCGACCCGCACCACCCCCAACACGGTCCCCACACCCAGGAGTTGGACGCAGGGGCCGGGTGTTCCTGTCTGTGGCGGTGCACGGGTGGGCTACCTCCTGTGGGAGGTCTCGTGCCGCTCCCGGCTGGCGGCGTTGGCCCTGGCCGCTTCCGCTCGGAGGCGTTCCCTGGGGCCGGCGGGTCGGATGTCCTTGGGCCTGGCCGTCCATTCGCATCCGCCCTGTGGTGGGCGGAGGAAGTAGCGGCCGCGTTCGAAGGCCATGACGACGCCTACGCGGTCGAGTGCGGAGTCGTGGGCCAGGTCCCCGATCTGCGGGGCGGCGGGAGTGTCCATCAGGCTTCGCCCCGGATCGCGGCGGCCAGGGCGAGGGCGGTCTCGGCGGTGCAGGTGCCGAGTTCGACCAGCGGCAGCCCGCGAACGGGGAACGCGCCCTGGAGGTGGGGGAGGACGATTCCCCTGTCGCCAAGGGCTGCGGCCAATTTCAGCGCGGCGGCCTTGCCGGCCAACAGGGGGTCGTCGGTGGGTGCCGCCGGGGGCGGAGGCATGGGCGTAGTACGCATGGAGGACCTACTTTGTACTGGGAGTACGTCACTGTCTGCGTATAGATAGTCACGCACACCGCCCGGAAGTTGGTAGCCTCATATCTCCCGAAGTCAGGTACGGGGGAAGGGGATTGGCATATGCCGAAGGTTAATAAGCTGGACGGACAGAAGTCCGCCAGACATCTGTTCGGCAAGGAGATGCGCGACCGGCGCCTTCAGGTCCGCTGGTCTCAGGAGGTGCTGGGAAAGAAGGTCGGATTCACCGACAGTCATATTTCCCGGATTGAGAACGCGGAGTCGATGCCGCCGCCGGAGTTGGTCGAACAACTCGATCAACTATTTGACACGGATGTGTTCACAAAGGTGTACGGGCTGGCCCGGACCGAGCAGCATCCGGACAAGTACCAGCGCCGAATGGAGCTGGAGGCGAAGGCTCGCCGGATCGAGGAGTACGCCGGGCACGTGGTGCCCGGCCTGGTGCAGACTCGTGAGTACGCGCATGAGCTTTTCCGTGAGGCGAACCGCCGGGCCACCTCGGACGACATCCTGGGGCTGCTGGCCGCTCGCATGAGTCGGCAGGATCTGCTGCGGATCGCCCGGCCCGCGCATCTGTCCATGATCCTGGACGAAGCCGTCCTGCGCCGCCCCATCGGCGGGCCGGTGGTCATGCGGGCGCAGCTGGCCGTCCTGGCCCAGATGGCGGCTGGACCTGACGCCCTGGTGCAGGTGCTGCCCTTCAGCCATGGAGCGCACCCCCTTCTCGGTGGCTCGCTGGCCGTCTTTACCTTCGGTGACGGTTCCGGAGCCGCGTACGAGGAGAGCATTGCCACGGGGACGCTCCTCGAAGCTCAGGAGGATGTCGCAGAGCGTCGGCTCCAATACGATGAGGTGCGAGCCCACGCATTGTCCCCCCGCTCCTCGGAAGCTCTCATTAGAGAGGCAATGGAGGCACTGTCAACATGAGTACCATCCTCGCGCCCGCCCTGACCCTCGCTCAGTGGCGGAAGTCCAGCTACAGCAACGGCAATGGCGGCGGTTGCATCGAGATCGCCGAGCAGTACCCCGGCACCGTGCCCGTCCGGGACAGCAAGGACCCGGCCGGGCCTGCCCTGGTGTTCTCGGCGGACGCGTTCGCTGACTTCGTCCAGGCTGTCAACGCCGGTGAGTTCCCCACCCTGCTCTGACCGGCCCCGACCGAGCTGCGGCCCCCCTCCACTGGAGGGGGGCCTGCTTGTGCCATGGCCCGGTTCGGCTGAACCGGGTTGGCCGGATCGAACGCGTCTTGGTGTTGGCCCTGTTGCCCGCCGGAGCGAGCGGTGGAACGCTGCCGCCACACACCAGAGGGGGCGGCCAACATGATGGAGCAGCGCACGCCGGTGCTGGGGGCTGACGAGCTGGCCAGTGCGTCCTGGCACGTCAGCAGCTTCAGCGGCAGTGGGAACAACTGCCTGGAGCACGGAGCGTCCACTGCCTCGGGCATGCAGTTCGTGCGGGACACCAAGGACCGTGACGGCGGGACCCTTGCCTTCTCCGCCGCTGCATGGCAGGCGTTCGTCAAGGCTGTCGTGACGGAGGAGTTCGGCGCCGTCTGAGACCGCTTATCCCGCACCCGCCGAGTTCAAGGAGCCAGTATGAGTACCACCCCGGACCTCTCCCGTGCGAAGTGGGTCAAGTCGTCGTTCAGTGGGAATGGGGGTGCCAACTGTGTCGAGGTGGCGCCCGGCTTCCCGGGTGTCGTGCCCGTTCGGGACAGCAAGGACCCGGAGGGGGCGGCGTTGGTGTTTTCGGCGGATGCGTTCGCTGACTTCGTTTGGGCTGTCAACGCCGGTGAGTTTCCCACCCTGCTCTGACCGGCTCCG
>NZ_JBIVRB010000001.1:899536-1043127 GCF_044755465.1 Streptomyces sp. NPDC092296
CCGATGAGTGATTCTGGAGGCATGATCCGTATGAGCACTGTCCTTGCGCCGGCTCTGACCCGCGCTCAGTGGCGGAAGTCCAGCTACAGCAACGGTGATGGCGGCGGTTGCATTGAGATCGCTGAGCAGTACCCCGGCACCGTGCCCGTTCGGGACAGCAAGGACCCGGAGGGGGCGGCGTTGGTGTTCTCGGCCGACGCGTTCGCTGACTTCGTTTGGGCCGTCAACGCCGGTGAGTTTCCCACCCTGCTCTGACCGGCTCCGATGAGTGATTCTGGAGGCATGATCCGTATGAGCACTGTCCTTGCGCCGGCTCTGACCCGCGCTCAGTGGCGGAAGTCCAGCTACAGCAACGGTGGCGGCGGCGGTTGCATTGAGATCGCTGAGCAGTACCCGGGCACCGTGCCGGTCCGGGACAGCAAGGACCCGGCCGGGCCTGCCCTGGTGTTTTCGGCGGATGCGTTCGCTGGCTTTGTCCAGGCCGTCAACGCCGGTGAGTTCCCCACCCTGCTCTGACCGGCCCCGACCAGAGCTGCGGCCCCCGCCGGCAGAGGGGGCCCGAAGGGACTGCTCGGCGCGGCCGTCGGCCGGTTGCGGAGGACGGGTTCGATGTCCGCGACGAGGATGTGGCCCGCCTCTCCCCGTTCGTCCGCCGTCACATGGACTGCCGCAGGCCGCGCCGGGCGTCGGCGGATCAGCAGCAGGGTGCCCCAGCAACGTCCGGATCGCCCTCAGCTGGTCGTCGTTGATGCCGTGGACGCGGTCGGCGCCCGCCCCGTACCGGTCCCTGCTGGCGGACTCCGAAGGGTGTGGATCACGGCCGTTGGCGCGCTGCGGGACGGCGGCCCTCGTGACGGCGGACTGCACCAGTCGACTCGCGAAGGTGCCGCGTGCGCGGCCGCTCAGTCGAGACAGAACTCGTTGCCCTCGATGTCCTGCATCACGAGGCACGACTCGTTGACGCCATCGGCAACCAGTAGTTGCACGCGTACCGCGCCGAGCGGGATCAGTCGTGCGCATTCGGCCTCAAGCGCGGCCAGGCGCTCTTCACCCACGAGCCCGGTGCCGACCCGCACGTCAAGATGCAGCCGGTTCTTGACGACCTTCCCCTCGGGAACGCGCTGGAAGAACAGTCGCGGGCCCACACCCGAGGGATCGATGCAGGCGAACGCCGAACCCTGATCCTCAGGCGGCAGCGAGCGATCGAAATCGCCCCAAGTAGTAAACCCCTTCGGCGGCGGCGGCACGACGTACCCCAACACCTCGCACCAGAAACGAGCGACACGCTCAGGTTCTGCGCAGTCGAAGGTGACTTGGAACTGCTTGATCGACGCCATCGGATCATCGTAGAGGCGGGCTCTTTCGCCGTCCACGGGCCCACCCCTGGCTACTGCTCGCCCCGGCCGCCGACATCCGCGACCGCCTACGCGAACGCGGCGAAGGCCCCGACAAGTGGGGGCCGCTCAGCTGGGAGGGCAACCAGGTCGAACGCTGCCTCGAAGCCCTGCGGCAGCCCGCCTTCGCCGACCACATCGACACCGAGCACCGCCCGGCCACCGAGGTCGCCGATCAGATCCTCACCCGAACCGGGCTCCAACCGGCAACCAGACCGAATGCTGAGGGCCGGACCAGAGCAACAGACTCCGACCCGGCCCTCGACGTACCCGCACAACCGCACCCGTCCACCAGGCCGCCACCATTCCGGCGCCGCAGCCGGCCACAGCCGAGGCCCGACCGGCCGCCTACGCGACGGTCAGCAGCGACCGAATCCGGTCTGCCCCGAGCGCCAGCAGCAGGGTGGGCAGCCTCGGACCCGTGTCCCGGCCCACCAGCAGCTCGTACAGCAGCACGAACAGCTCCCGCTGGGCGGTCTTCAACTCCGGTGACGCCGGAGCATCCCACGGCAGCCCCGCCTGCACCTTCGGCACCCCGTAGACCAGCAGAGTCAGACCGTCGAGTGACCAGTGCTCGTCCAAGCCGTCCAGCAGCAGCTTCAACGCCCCCCGCTGGGCCGGAGACAGCTGCTCCAGCCGCGCGAGGTCCGGCTCGGTGCGCACCTGCGTCCGTTCCTCGGCCGCGACGTAGGTGCTCACCCACGCCTGCGCCCGGTCCAGCCGGGGCCGGGCCTCCTCCAAGCTCGCAAGCGGCTGCTCGACGGTGAAGTCCCGCAGGATACGAAGGGTCTGCTCGGGGTCGCCGGCCGCCACGTCCGCCACCGACGCCAGCGTACGGAACGGCAGCGGACGCGGCGTGACGGGCAACGGCCCGGCCGCCGGACCGGCCGAGCGGGCCCGCACCGCTGCCTCGACCTCCGTTGCCGTCCCCGCTTCCACCTTGCGCCCCAGCGCGTCCCACTCGTCGTAGAGCCGAAGGATCTCCGCGTCCAGAGCGACCTGGAACGACTGCCGCGGCTGGCGGCGGCTGTAGAGCCAGCGAAGCACTGCGGGCTCCAGGACCTCCAGGATGTCGATCGGAGTGGGCACGCCTCCCTTCGAGCTGCTCATCTTGGCCATGCCGCTGATCCCAACGAAGCTGTACCCGAGGTAGGACGGCGGCAGCCCGTCGAACACCTCGCGCACCAACTGCGACCCGACGGTGAAGGAGGAACCGGGAGAGGAGTGATCGACGCCGCCGGCCTCGAAGGTCACGCCCTCGAACGCCCAGCGCATCGGCCAGTCCACCTTCCAGACCAGCTTCCCCCCGTCGGCGTCGGCGAGTGCGAATCCGCCTTCGTGGCTGCACTCGCACCGGTACCGCATGTCCGTGCTGTCGTCATCGAAGCTGGTGACCGTCGTGGAGTCCCGACCGCAGACCTCGCAGTAGGGCCGGTACGGGTAGTAGCTTCCGGTGCTGGCGGCAGCCAGGTCTTCCTCGTCCTGCTCCACCTCCACGTCGGCCTTCTTCGTCCGGTACCGGCCGAGGACGCCGTCGATCTGCTGCCGGTGGCGCATCGCGTGCACGATCTGCTCGCGGTAGGCCCCGGAGCTGTACATCTGCGTCTGGCTGACCTCATCGACCTCGACACCCAGCTGGGCGAGGGCCGAACGGAGCGGGGCCTTGAAGTGCTCCGCCCAGTTCTCGTGTTCACCACAGGGGTCGGGCACAGCGGTCAGCGGTCGGCCGATGTGCTCGGCGAAGTCGGCCGGGACACCGGCCGGCACCTTCCGGAGCCGGTCGTAGTCGTCCCAGGACAGCAGATGCCGGCACTCCAGACCCCGACGGCGAATCTCGTCCGCCACGAAGTGCGGCACCATGATCTCCCGCAGGTTTCCCAGATGCACCGGCCCGGACGGGCTGATCCCGGACGCGCACACCAGCGGAGCCCCGCCACGGCGTTTGCCCTCGGCGATCACCTGGTCCGCAGCTGCGGCCACCCAATCGCTCTGTTGCTTCACGCCCACGTCAAAGTCCTCCGGCTGATGGGGATTCAGGTGCTCATAGATTAGAGCTGGCAGCAGCTGATCCGAACCACAACGCGACAGTGCGTCACAGTCATCGGCTCCTCTCCAGAGAGGACGATCCGCTTGCCAGGTCCCCTCTGCGGCAGCTCTGCCTGGGGTCGGCGCCCCGCGACATGGGAAAGGTGCCTGGCTGGTCGTTTCTTGTCAGGGCCGTGGGTGGCCGGCGCCGAAGACGGTGGTGGTCACACCGTCGTGGTACAGACGAAGCCGAGGTCGGCCAGTCCCTCGGCCTGGCACAACCGGTCGGAGGCGCCCCCCCGCAGTGGTCTGTAGCAGCTGGTAGTCGGCGCCGTTCTCGCTGCCCCAGTGCATCGCCGCGCGCCACAGCTGCCTGCCGAGTCCGAGACCCCGGTACTCGGGCAGCACGCCGAAGTACTGCGGCAGTAGCCGGGCCTTGCCGGTCGGGTCGGGCATCGTCTCCATCGGGCCGATGGCGCCCACCACACGGTCGTCGTGGACGGTGGTCAGGACGGGGCCGACGCTGTCGATCCGGGAGTGCAGGAAGGCGAAGCCCTCGTCGGCCAGCTTCTCGGCGAACACGCCGAACGTGACGCGAACGGGCTCGGGGAGGACGTCCAGGTGCCCGATGCCGTCGACGGCCGGGGCCGACTGGTCGAAGGTGCGCAGCTGCACGCGGGTGGAGGCGGCCACGGGGTCCGGCTCGGTCCGGAACCACACCACGCGGGCCGTGGTGGCGTCGTGGACGGCGGCGAGCCTGGCCGCCGTTGCCAGGGCTTCCGGGCGGTACTCGGGGGCGCCGTAGAGGTGGACGCGCAGGACGCCGCAGCCGGTGATGGTGGGGATCAGGGTGCGGTGCAGGTCCTGGTGGACGTCACCGACGAGGAGGTGTTCATCCTTGCGGGCGGACCATCGGTGATCCTTGTCGTGGGGCAGGAACTCCCCGGTCCCGGCGACCCGGACGATAGCGGCGACCAGGTCCGTGCTCACCGCATCGGGGTGGACGGGCCCGAGTGTCGGCAGGTACGGCACGGAGATCACGGGGCGCAGCAGATCCCAGGACAGCTCCACGCCCGCACCCTACTCGCGAGTACTCCACTCTGCTCTGACCGGTTGGGGCCCGGATCGGTTGCGCCGGGGCTGGCCAGGTCGTGTGGACGGAGACGGTGAGGACGTGCCCGGGGCCGCCGAGCCGAGGTGGGGCGGGGCGGGCCCTGCCTAGGGTTCGGCGGTGATCGCCTTGAGTGCGAGGGCCCGCAGTGGGGCGAGGCGGGTGCGGTTGTCCTGGCGGTGGTAGACGGCGTTGGTGCAGATGGCCAGGTAGCGGCCGGTTGCCGGGTGGAGGTAGAGGCTGGTCCCGGTGAAGCCGTGGTGGTACGCGACACGGCCCTCGTCGGCGAGGACCCAGGCCAGTCCCCGGTGCAGGCCGGGCTCGATAGCGGCCTGAGGGACCATGCTCTCGGTCAGCCAGCGGCCGAGTGGCGAACTGTCGGCGCGACCCCTGAGCAGGGCGGCCGCGTAGGCGGCGAGGTCGGCCGGGGTGGAGAAGACCCCGGCGTGTCCGGCGACGCCGCCCAGCAGGGCTGCGTTGTCGTCGTGCGGAAGGCCCCACAGTCGAGGGGCACCGGGGAAGCGCTGTCCGGTCGGCGCGACGTGGGCGGCTCGGGCGTCGGGGCCGTAGGTGGTGCCGGTCATGCCCAGGCTCTGCCACAGGTCGGTGGCGAGTTCGTCCAGGCGGCGCCCGGTGATCCGGGCCAGGACGAGTCCGGCGAGGATGAAGCCGCGGTTGATGTAGCGGTGTCCGGCGCCGGGCACCGCGATCAGGTCTTCCCGGCAGATGAGTTCGGCGAGGTCGATGCCGATGCCCCGGTACCGGTCGAGGCGGGTGTCGGCCCGCAGGCCGGTGGTGTGGGCGAGGATCTGCCGTACCGTCACCTGCCCCTCCGGCGCATCGGCCGGCAACTGGTGCAGGACGCTGCGGACCGGGGAGTCCAAATCGATCGAGTGGAGTTGGCGGCCGATCAGCGGCCAGGTGGCCACGACCTTGGTCAGCGAGGCCATGTCGTACAACATCTCCCCCGTGATCGTCTACCCGACATCACGAATATCGGCGATCCGCCATGGACCGCGCACGCCCCGCCGGCCTACCGTCCTCCTGGCGACCAGGGACCGGCCCTGCGCCGGAGGAGGGGCCCGATGGCGCGTGGAGGACTGACCCGCCTTACCGGCAACGTCGGCGGACCCAATTGTGACGACGACGACTGCCCGAACGTCTACCGGACCAAGAGTGGTTCGTTTGTCGTGCAAGGAGACGTATCCGATGCGTTCACTCCACCCAGCGGCGAAGGGCTGGTGGAGATCCCCGAGCACGTTCTGCGGGAGGCCTTCCGTGCTCTTGGGTGGTGAAGACTGGCGTCGGTTCTTCGACGCCTTCGAGCACGAAGCGTGGCGGTTCGAGGCCCAGCCGACCTACACCATGCCCAGAGAGCAAGAGAACGTTGCCCGCTTCCTGCGAGGCGAGGGCAGACCCGCCGACCACAATGCCCGCTGGCACGAGCGGGTACGCGGATACATCGAATCCGGCAAGCGCATCGGACGCGTCCGCGTCGTTCGCCGTCCGCTTACCGACTACCAGCGGTATCAATTTGCGTGGGGAATCCCCGGAAACATCGCTGCTGGAGAAGATATCCGCGTCCTGGACGTGACACGGGACGACTTCGGATTGCCGCTCCCCGGGTGTGACTGGTGGATGTTCGACGAAGCCCGTATCGCGAACCTGAACTTCCGGCCGGACGGTACCCAGATTAATCGCGAGATGTACAAGGGCGATCTGGGTCCATATCGGGAGTGGAGGCGGATCGCTTTGGGGCACTCCGTGCCTTTCGAGGAGTACGTGAGGGGCCTTGACGTTTGACCCTGGTCAGCTGGGCCAGTCGAAAGCTGACCTGGCGGAAACACTTCGAACGATGCGAAAGCGAGCCAGCCGTACGCAGGTCTGGCTCGCTCTGCGCTGCAACATCTCCCAGACCAAGCTCAGCAACATCGAGACTGGACGGATTACACCGGGCCTTGTCGATGTCGAGTTGATTCTCAGGGCACTCGAAGCACCCCCCGAACTCATGGCAGAGGTTTCCGCCCTAGCGCGCCTTGCCAATACCGAATGGCAGGGGAAACGGTCGTCCTGGCGCAGGGGGTTGGAGAAACGTCAGGCAGAGCTGGCTGGTCTCGAAGGAGAAGCGACGACGCTTCGCTATTTCCTGCCCGCGATGGTTACGGGCCTGCTGGCGACGCCCGAGTACATCAAGGCAAGCCTCGGCCACTCGCCGGTGGAAACGTCAAGGACGATCGCAAGGAAGTTGGAGCGGCAGGCGATCCTATACGAAATCACGAAACGGTTCACCTTCGTGCTGACGGAGCAGGCTGTCAGATGGGCCGTAGTTTCGCGTGCCGCAATGTCGGTGCAGATCGATCGCCTTGTCTCGCTATCTCGACTTCCCAACGTACGTATCGGTGTAGTCCCGATAGGGACGGTCGTCGGGCGTGGGCCGCTGAATACCTTCACGATCTACGATCAGCGTCTGGTGACCGTCGAGACATTCACGGGACGCATGGTTTTCCAGGATGCCAGGGACATTGCGGAGCACCTCGAAGTGTTCGCAATTTACGAACGTCACGCGCAGTTCGGAGAAGGAGCCAGGGCGTTGCTCACGGAATGGGCCGACACCTGCCGCCCGTGATCCTCTACCCCTCAACGTGAATATAGGTGCGCAGCCCTCGCTCTTCGGCGGATCATTGGCCATACGGGCCGGTCTGGTCACGTCGGCTTCCGGCGCATTCGCACCTCGTTCGCGATGGTGGTTCGCGTCGAATAGATCAACCACCCCGGTAGCGGAAACCTTGGACAGTCGAGCTACCGGGGCGGCTGTGAAGTGCCACAACAGGGAGGAACGCACATGCACGATGTACGCGCATTACTCACTCCTGCCGCGTTCGGTGGTGTCGTCGCAACCGTCATCGACAACAACCCCGACATGGAAGAGGCTGCGGCCGAGCGGATCGTGGTGGAAGCGCTCAAGTTCATTGACGCCGCCGCCCAGTTCCCCACCGTCAAGATCACGCCCTCCCACGTGGTGGACGAGGGATGGCACGCCCTGATCCTGCACACCAACCTGTACGAGAACCTGTGCAAGAGCCTGGGACGCTTCGTGCACCACTGGCCCGAGCGCCCCGACCCCGAGCGCCATGACGAACACGCGCTTACTCGCACGGTGGCCGTCATCGAACAGGCTGGACACACCGTGGACCGTGAGCTGTGGGTGGGGTCGGCTGGGGCTCTGGTTTTGGTGGCGGCCGACTGCTCTCACACGCCGAAGCCTGGTGGGTGTGGCCCGATCAACCCAGGGAACTGCGCTTCGCACTGCTCGGGAGGGGGCGGGGACGGCCAGTAGGCTGCTGCGCACCGGAACCGTGAGGGGAACGCATGGATGCGGAGCAGGGCCGCCGAGTTGCCGTCGTGCTGGGGCGGCTGGGGATTCCGGGGGTGGTCGCGCCGGAGAATCCGGAGGACCCTGCCGGTGGGTGGCGGGTGTACGACACGGTTGACCCCGGCACCCGCCGGGATGTGACCGCTGATGCGCTGGCCTCCCTGGCGTTCAGGTTCCCCGACGAGAAGCCGGGTTCCGGGCCGACGCGGGGGTTCGTCGTTCCGCCCAAGGACGGCTGAGCGCCCGCTCCAGCAGGCGAACGCCCCGCGAGCAGTCCGGGCAGGCGCTCGGCCGGGGGTTTCCCAGCCGAGCGCTCTGCGTGCTCGGCGGTCAGGGCCGGGGGTGGCCCGTGGCGTGGGTGATGGCGGCTTCGATGGCGGACATGCGGTCGGCGAGGAGGCCCAGGGCGCCCACGGCGCGGGCGGTGGCGTCGTCGCCGGAGCCGCCGAGGGCCCGGTCGCGCAGGTAGCCGGCCTTGACGGCGGTCCAGCGGGCGGCCTGGTCGGGGTCGAGCCGGTCGCGCAGTTCGGCCAGTTTGAGCAGGTTGGCCTCCGCGTCGGCGCCCAGTGCCTGGGCCTCGCCCCGGTAGTGGTCGTCCAGCACCGCGTCCACCTCGGCCGGGTCCATCACCGGGACGATCCGCTCGGTCAGCCGGTTGAAGTCCCGGTAGGAGCCCTGGAGCAGGTAGGGCGGCTCGGTGCGGGAGGCGTCGGAGCGGGCGGCGGAGGCGATGTACGCCCTGTTGCTGGCCAGTACCGCGTCCCGGGCCCGCAGCAGGTGCCGGAGCACGGCGAGCACCGCCTCCAGCTCGGCCCGCGGGTAGGGGTGGCTCAGCCGGTCGGCGCGGACCGGTTCGGTGCCCAGCGCCATGGCGGCCAGCAGTTCCAGGTCGGCCGGGTCGCGGCCGGCCAGCGGGGCGAGCACCGGGTTGGCGGTGAGGGCGTTCTCCAGGTAGCTGGCGGCGAACAGGTCATCCCGCCCGGCCAGCACATCGCCCAGGTTCCACACGTCGGCGCGGTTGGCGAGCATGTCCGGCACCCGGAAGCGGCGGCCGGACTCGGTGTACGGGTTGCCGGCCATGCAGACCGCGAACCGCTTCCCCCGCAGGTCGTGGCTGCGCGCCCGGCCGTCCCACACGCCCTCCACCCGGCGCTGGGCGTCGCACAGCGGGATGAACTTCTGGAGCAGTTCGGGGCTGGTGTGCTGGATGTCGTCCAGGTACAGCAGGACGTTGTTCCCCAGCTCCAGCGCGAAGTTGATCTTCTCGACCTCCTGGCGGGCCGTCGCGTTCGGCGCCTCGGCCGGGTCCAGCGAGGTGGTGCCCGAGCCCAGCGCCGGCCCGTCCACCCGGACCAGCACCAGGCCCAGCTTGGCCGCCACGTACTCGATCAGCGTGGTCTTGCCGTAGCCGGGCGGCGAGATGAGCATCAGCAGGCCCATCCGGTCGGTGGACGCCGAATCGCCCGCCGTGCCCAGCTGCTTGGCCAGGTTGTCACCGATCAGCGGCAGGTACACCTGGTCGATCAGCCGGTTGCGGACGAAGCCGCCGAGTGGCCGGGGCCGGTACGCGTCCAGCCGCAGCCGCCGCCGCTCGGCCGCCACCAGCTCGGCCCGCTGCCGCAGATAGGCCCGGTGCGCCGGGACCCGCTCGGCGCGGAAGACCCGGGTGCGCTCCAGCAGCTCGTCCAGCCGCACCCGCAGCGAGCCGCCGCCGATCCGGGGGTGGGTGCCCAGCAGGCCGTCCACCGTGGCGGTCAGCGCGGCGGCCGAGTCCCGGCGGGGCAGCGCGGTGCCCAGCAGCTCCACCGCGACCGCCTCCGGCAGGTCGGCCGGGTCCAGACCGCCGGCCGCCGCGCAGGAGCCCAGCCAGGCCAGCACCAGCTGGTGCCGGGTGGTCAGCTCGCCCTCCAGCTGCCGCAGATCGTCCTCGTACTCCTTGCGGGCCGTCGAATCCGGGCCGCCCAGCGCCTGCTGGAAGGCGGCCAGCAGCGCCCGCGCACCGCCGCTGGTGGCGAAGCCGGACTGCCCGCCCGCCAGCTCCTCGAAGAGGTACGCCCCCGCGCCGGGCCCGCCCGGCAGCCCGGCCCGCCCGGTGAAGGCGGCCACCGCCGCGTCCAGTTCCGCGCAGAGCTCACCGACGGCCGGGGAGGCGCCGAAGACCGTACGGGCGCGGGCCAGTGAGCCCGCCCGGGTCAGCCAGCCGGTCCGGGCCCGCTCGTCCGTCCCGTACGCCCAGAACAGCTGGGCCGCGGCCCGCGCCGGACCCGGGTGCCGCAGCAGCCCGGCGCCCGCGTGCAGCCGCAGCAGCGCCGCCAGGATCGCCGCCGCGTCGCGGTCGTGCACCCCGCGCTCATAGCCCTCGTCATAGCGCTCGGCCGCCGCCCGGCGGACCGGCTCCAGCAGCCCGTCCGGCTCCTGGGCGCTCGCGTACAGCGCGGCCAGCGCCTCCGAGGACGGCTCCGCCTCGGCCAGCACCAGCGCCGCCAGATGCTCCGAGCGGTAGACCTCCGGCGACTCCGAGGCCAGCGGCTGGTCCCAGAACGCCCGGGTGGCGGCGAACGCCGGATCGGCCACCGGCGAGCGGTAGTCGGTGCCCGCCACCGCGAACGCCAGGCCGTCGCCGTGCGGCACCAGGGTCAGTTCGAGCCGCTGGTCGGCCACCGCGAAGTGATGCCGCCCCAGCCGCAGCGTGCCGTCCACCCCGGACAGGTCCTGCCGGTCCCGCAGCGCCCGCCCGGCCTCCTGGCGGGCCGCGTCCAGCCGGTCGGCCAGCTCCTGCGCCCGCACCGGGTCACCGAGCCCGCGCAGCTCCTCGGCGGCGGCCCGCACCCGGGCCACCGCCGCGTCGGTGGCGAAGTAGGTGCCCAGCTCCTCCGCCGAGCCCAGCGTCGCCGCCCGCCGCCGCACCCCGGCGAGAATCCGCTCCCCGGCCGCCATCCGCCGGTCCGCGCTGCGGGCCCGCTCGTCCAGCAGCGCCTGCCTGCGGGCCGCGAACGCCTCCTGGACCTCCTCCCGCTTGGCCTCCAACCGGGCCGGCAGCCCCTCGGCGTCCGCGAACCGGGTCTCCAGACCCTCCAGCCGCAGCAGCAGCCTGCCCAACTGGTCCTCGCAGCGCTCCGGCGTGGTGGCCGCCGCCAGCGCCCCGGTCGCACTCTGCGTCAGCAGCGCGAACTCCGCCTCGAAGGCCGCCCGCCCCTCCGCCTCCCGCAGCTCCCGGCGGCGCGCCTCCAGCACCGCGCGGGCCCCGCCCAGCGCGCCCAGCGCCTCCCCGATCCGCTCCAGGATGCCGGTACGCACCACCGCGTCGGCGGCCTCCAGACCGCCGACCACCTCGGTGACCAGCTCCAGCCCGTCCACCCGGGCCGCGATCCGCTCCGCCACCGCCGCCGCCTCGGCGTCGGTGGCCGCCTCCCGCGACCGGGCCGTCAGCGCCGCCGCGTCCGCCAGCGCCGGAGCGAAGGCGTCCTCCCCGGCCAGGAAGTCCACCGCGCGGCCCGCCGCCGCGTCCAACTCCTCGACCAGCTGCGCCTCAAGCGCGTCCACCCGGCCCAGGTCCACCCGGTGCAGGTCGCGCAGCACCGCCAGCCCGCCCCGGGCCCGCCGCAGCCCGGCCAGCTGCTCCACCCAGCCCTCGGCGGTGTCCGGCAGCTCGCCCCGGGCCCGGCGCACCAGCGAAGCGGTCCGCTCGGCGGCCTCCGTGACGGCGGCGGCGGCCCGCGCCGCCAGCTCCTCGACCCGCCGGTGCTCCGCCAGCACCGCCCGCCCGGTGTCCCGCAGCGCGGTCAGCGGCTCCAGCAGCCCGCCCAACTCCGGTTCGCCCAGCCAGTGGTAGCGGTCCACCGCCCGGCCGCAGGCCGCCACCAGCTGCTCGAAGCCCGCCGTGGACCCGGCATCCGCTCGGGCGGTCCCCTGCGCCGCCCGGACCGCCGCCAGGCAGTCCGCCACCCCGCGCACCAGCTCCCGGTTGCCGATCCGGGTCAGCGGCCCGTCCTCGGCGGTGCGGTGCAGCGCCAGGTACTCGTCCGAGGCGAACGGGCTGCGCCACAGCTGCACCGCGTGCAGCCGGGAGGACTCCTGGTCGGCCCGGAGCACCGCCAGCGTGCCGTCCGGCAGCAGCGCCCAGCCGCCGCAGGCGATCGGGGTGGCCGCCTCCTGCCGGATGGTGTTGTACGCGAGCAGCAGGGTCGGCCCGCCCGCCGGGTCCGCGAAGGCGTACAGCACGTCCTCGCCGTCGGCGGACCGCACCGCCCGCTGGAACTCCAGCCCGGCCACTCCCGTGTCGAAGGTGCGCACCGTCCCGGTGGCCAGGCAGTAGCCGCCGGGGAAGACCACGCCCTGGTCCTCCGGCAGCAGCCGGCACGCCTGCCCGATCCCGTCCAGCCGCACCACCCGGCCGGTGGCGGCGCTGTGCACCAGATACCGCCAGGTCTGCTCCTTGTACGGGCGCACCCGCACCAGCACCAGCGCCGACGCCACCCGGGCGTACTCCACGTCGGCGTCGGCCAGCGACTGGAGCGGCTCGTCCACCGGCTCGCGGTACAGCTCGCCGCGCTGCGCGGCGGTGTCCGGGTCGCTGCGCACGGTGAGGCTGCCGCCGGTGGTGGAGACGTAGAGCGCGCCGCCCGCCACCGCGATCTGCGGGTGCCGGCCGGGCAGGTGGTCCTCCCGGGTGGCGGCCGTCCAGGCGAAGTCGTACGGCGCCGGGTGCTCCAGATCCGGTTCGCCCCGGTTGTCGAGGTACGCCACCGCGCCGTCCGGGTCCACCCGCCAGCGCAGCACCCGCAGGTCGGCCGGGCCCGGCCCGGTGCGGAAGACGGCCAGCAGCCGGGTGTCGGTGCGGTGCAGCCGCAGCAGCCGGGCGTCGCGGTAGTAGCGGTGCAGCTCGGCGAAGTCCCGGATCAGGTCCGGGTCGTCCAGCAGCCCCGGCACGGTGGCGGGCTGCGGGCCGTCCTCGCCGGGCGCGTACGCCGCCAGCACCTCCCCGGGCGCCGGGGTGTCGTCCAGCGCCGTGGGGGAGACCCCGAGGACCAGCAGGGAGCCGACCGCCGCCAGGTCGCGCGGCACCCCGGGCCGGGCGGTGGCCGCCCGGCCGGCGGCGGTCGGCTCCAGCGGCGTACCGCCGAAGGCGTCCCGTCGCCTGCCGTCCAGCTCCCTGGCCCGGCGGGCCAGCTCGGCGGCCCGGTCGGCCAGCCGGGCGCGCAGCACCTCGTAGGTGCCGGCGTCCAGCTGCGCGGCCTGCGGCGCCGGGGCGGTGTCGGTCATCGGGGTCTCCTCGGTGGGGCTGCTGCGCCGGTGTTACTGCTTGATGCCGTTGGCGGTCGGGGCGGCGGGCGCCGCCCCGTGCTGCGCCGCCTGCGCCTCGGCCAGCAGGGCCCGCAGCCGGCTCTCGTCCGAGCCCTTCAGCTGCTGGGCGGCCAGCGCGGAGAGCCCCAGGTTGGCCACGTCGCCGGAGCCGAGCGCGCCCAGCACCTTGGTCAGGTCGGCGGTGAAGTCGCCGGTGCCGTCCAGCCAGGACCGGCCCAGTGCCTGCGCGGTCTCGGAGTGCTGGACGAAGCCGTCCACGCCCTTGCCCATCGAGATGGAGTTGACCAGCCGGTCGAAGAAGACGGTGTCGCCGCCCACGATGTCGATCTTCGCCTGCTGGAGCCCGGTGCCCAGCAGCGTGGCCTGCGCCTCCGCGACCTGCCGCTGGGCGTCCAGCCCGGCCAGCCGGACGGCCTTGTCCGCCTCCAGCCGCAGCCGGTACTCCTCGTGGCCCCGGCCGGCCTCGTCCAGCTTGGCCATCGCGGCGGCCTTGTCGGTCAGGCCCTCGGCCTCCGCCTTCAGCTTCTCCCGGATCAGGGCGGCACCGGACAGCGCCTTCTGCTGCTCCACGGCGGCCTCGGCCAGGCCGACCTTCTCGATCGCCTCGGCCTCCCGCTCGCGCACCTCCACGGCGGCCAGCCCCTCGGCGGCGGCCTTGGCGCGCATGCCCTCGGCCATCCGCACGGCGGCGTTGGCGTCCATCACGGCGGCCTTCTGCCGGGACTCGGCCATCACCAGCGCCTCGCGGGCCTTGAAGGCGGCGGCCTGCTCGGCGGCCTCGGCCGCCTTGATCCCCTTGACCAGGCTCTCCTGGGCCTGCGCCTCGGCCTGGATCACCACCGCCTGCCGGTTGCGGTCGGCCTCCTCCACCAGCCGCAGCCGCTTGATGGCCTCCTCCTGCTCGGCGACGGTCTTCTCCACCGCGATCCGCTCGCGCACCACGTCCGCGATGGAGCGCTTCTCGCCCTCGACCTCCTTGTCGGCGGCGATCCGGGTGAGTGCGGTCTCCCGCTCGCGGGCGATGACCTCCAGCTGGCGGGCCTTCTCGATCCGCTCGGCCTCGACCGCGATCACCCGCTCGCGGTTCTTCTCGGCGACGGCGATCTCGCGGGCCTGGTTCTCCCGCTGGACGCCGAGCAGCTCCTCGGTGCGCAGGTGGGCGGTGTGGGCCTTCAGCCGCTCCTCCTCCTGGACCCGGGTGATCTCGGCCTCCTCGCGGGCCCGCAGCGTCTCGATCTCCCGGCGCTGCTTGATCTCGGCGTCGGCCTGGCGGCGCTCCAGCTCCAGTACGGCTTCGCGGGCGTCGACGTTGCGCCGGGTGATCTCCTTCTCCTCGGTGCGCTGGAACTCGTTGGTGCGCACATGCTCCAGCGAGGTCAGCTCGGTGATCTTCCGGATGCCCTGGGCGTCCAGGATGTTGGCCGCGTCCAGCTGGCTCATCGGAGTCTGCTCGAGGTAGTCGATCGCGGCGTCCTCAAGGTGGTAGCCGTTGAGGTCGGTGCCGATGACGCCGATGATCCGGTCCCGGAACTCCTCGCGCTTGGTGTAGAGGTCGACGAAGTCCAGCTGCTTGCCGACGGTCTTCAGCGCCTCCGCGAACTTCGCGGCGAAGAGCACCTGGAGGGTCTCCTGGTGGCTGGCCCGCTCGGTGCCGATGGCCTGCGCGACCTTGATGACGTCCTCGGCGGTCTTGTTGACCCGTACGAAGAAGGCGATCCGGATGTCGGCCCGGATGTTGTCCTGGCAGATCAGGCCCTCGCGGCCGGTGCGGGCGATTTCGATGGTCTTCACCGAGATGTCCATCACCTCGGCCTTGTGCAGCACCGGCAGCACCATGGCGCCGGTGAAGGTGACGTCCACGGTGCGGGTCTTGGAGATGATCAGTGCCTTGCCCTGCTCCACCTTGCGGAACAGGCGGCCGACCATGAGCAGCGCGCCGAGGGCGATGAGCAGGACGACGGCGATGAGCACGCCGAGGCCCGTGGTGATGGCGTCCATGAGCAGTCCCAGGAGTCGGTGGAGCGGAAGAGAGAGTGCGGGCGGGGTGGCGGCGTCAGCCGACGGGTTGCTCCCCGTACGGCATGACCCCGTACGGCATGACCCGGAAGAACTCGCCGTCCGCGTCGTAGTCGAAGATCAGCGCGGTACTGCCCGCGCGCAGCGGCGCGTCGTCGGTCTGCCGCACCTGGACGACCGCTGACGAGCCGTCGGCTGAGGTGACCTCGGCCTGGCCGAAGTCGGCGGTGACCCGGCCGGTGCGGATCACGCAGGTCAGCCCGACGAAGTCATGGCGGGACGGCGGCCGTACGTTCGGCAGCATCCGGCGCAGCGGCCGGACCAGCAGCCGGGTGACCAGCCAGCCCGCGACCAGGGCGGCGGCGGTGGCCAGCACGGTGACCACGGCGGTGAGGGCGCCCGAAGTGCCGGAGTCGTGCAGCCGGCCGAGCAGCACCGTGGCGACCAGGGCGGCGAACCAGGTGAGCGCGATCAGCAGCGACAGCGAGACGGTGACCGGTACGCCGCCGAGCCCGGCGGCGGCCAGCAGACCGCCGAAGCCGTGGCCGCCTCCGTGGTCGGCGTCCGTGCCGCCCCCGTCCACGTCGCTCCCGGCGACGTCGCCGTGGTCGAGGTCGGGGCCGTGCGCCGCGTCCCCCGAGTGGCCCAGGTCGCCGCCGCCGATCCCGCTGAGCATCGCGAAGACCCAGTAGGCGATGACCACCAGCAGGGCGAAGCTGAACACGACGGCCGGGAAGCCCAGTGCGGCGTCGATGAATCCCCCCATGTGCGCCACCTCCCCTTCCCCGGCCTCCCGGCCGTCGCGCTGCCGGGACGTCCCGCCCCCGTGGGCGTCGGGTCCCCGGCGTGCCGATTGTCCCGGACCCGGACCGGATCGCGCATTGCCGGATTCCGGCAGTCTTTACCCCTCCTTGACATCCGGGGTGCGGCCGATATCGCGAGGTAGGTACGTAATCCGGTCGCGGGCCACCCGAAGCAACCCGGCAGGACGGGCCGCGTTCACCAGGAGGGCCGGTGACCTGGGTCACAGTGCCCGGGTCGGCCAGTCCAGCAGCCGGGCGCCCATCGCGGCGGTCTCCAGGGTGAAGCGCTGCAACGGGTCGTCGGCGTCATAGCCGGTCAGCCGGTGGATGCGCTCCAGGCGGTACGTCAGCGCCCGTACGCTCAGCCCCAGCCGCCGGGCCGCCTCCGCCGCGACATAGCGGGTGGCCGAGTACGCCGTCAGCGTCTCCAGCAGCGGCCCGGCGCCGCCGCGTGCGTCCCGCAGCGGTCCCAGCACGGTGAGCACCAGATCCGCCATGGCGGCCCGGTCGCGCAGCAGCACCGGGAAGACCAGCAGGTCGGCGGCGCGCAGCACCGGTGCCCGCAGCTCCAGCCGGTCGGCCAGCTCCACCGCGCTCAGCGCCTCCTCGTACGAGCGCACCACGCCGCTGGGACCGCTGTGCGGCCGGCCCACCGCCACCTGGAACGTCCCGCACCCGGCCGCGCCGCTGCCGGACGACGCCTCGGGGGCGTCGGCCAGCGCGGCCAGCGCCTGCGGCACGGTGGTCGCGTCGTCCGGCGCGATGCAGACCAGCCGACCCTCCTTGGTGGTCAGCAGCACCTGGTGCTCGCCGAACCGGCCGACCAGCTCCCGGTCCGCCCGGCGGGCCAGCGGATGGGCGTCGTTGTACGGCTCGTCGCTCCAGGCCACCGTCACGGTGTGCGCCCGAGCCAGCCGCAGGCCGAAGCGCTCGGCCCGCTCGGAGAGCAGCCCCAGATCGCTGCGGCCGTACAGCAGGTCGTCGACGAACTCCTGCCGGGCCGCGCCCTCCTGCCGCACCGCCAGTTGCTGGGCGTGCTCATAGCCCTCGGCCAGCGCGGCGACCGCCGCATCGGCGGCGGCCAGCACGCAGCCGCCGGTGCGGCGCAGCTCGGGGGTGCCGACGGCCCGGGAGACGCCGGGCAGGGTGTCCCAGGCGGTCCGGGTGGCGTGCAGGTAGAGGCCGACCAGCTCCCGCAGCCCGTGGCCCTGTTCGGCGGCCTGCTCGCCCAGCGCCCGCAGGCCGTCCAGCTCCGGGCGGCGCAGCAGCCGGCCGGTGGCCGACACCTCCGCCAGCAACTCCGGATACCCGTCCACGAACCGCGCCGGTATCGCCCCGCCCCGCCGCATCAGCTCTCCTCGGCCGCCGCCCCTCACCCGAACGTCCAAGGCTACCGAGGCACGCGTGTGCGCCGGTAACCCGGGCGGACGCTCGTGGGTCAGGCGCCGGGGCCGGGGCCGGGGGGAGCGGAGCGGATGCGCATGCCGGGGCGGCGGGGGTGGACGGTGAGGTAGGCCAGGCCGTCGGGGCCGGCCGCGAGGTCGCGGGTGGAGCCGTGCGGCAGCCAGAGCAGCCCGCCCGGGGCGAGCCGCTGCTCCTCCCCGCCGCCGGTCAGGGTGCCGCCGCCGGAGACCACCAGCAGCAGCACATCGAGGTCCGGCTCGGTGTGGGTGCCGACCCGGTGGCCGGGCGGCAGCCGGACCAGGTTGGCGTCCAGCTGGCGGCCGGACTCGGCCAGCCGCCACAGCGCGCCCGCCGCCGCCTCGTCGGCCCCGGCGGCCAGCGCGGCGATGTCACACAGGGCGCGGGGTCCGGTGGCGCTGATCCGGCCGTCGGCGGCAGCTGGCACGGGCGGTACCTCTTTCGGTGCGCGGTCCTTGTCGCTCGGCCTTCGTCGGTCAGTCCTCGTCGGTCAGTCCTCGTCGGTCAGCCAGAGCGCGATCACCGCGGCCTGGCTGTGGTCGACGTCCCGGGTGGCGGTGAGCAGCGTGATCCCGTCATGCTCGGCGATCTCGCGCAGATGCTCAAGCGCCTCCTGCCGCCGGGGGTCCCGCAGCTCCCGCTCATAGCGGCGGCGGAACTCCGCGAACCGCTCCGGCTGGTGCCCGTACCAGTGCCGCAGGTCGGCGGAGGGGGCGACCTCACGCAGCCACTCGTCCAGGTGGGCGTCCTCCTTGCGCACGCCGCGCGGCCAGATGCGGTCCACCAGCACCCGCACGCCGTCGGCGGGCGAGGCTTCCTCGTAGATCCTCCGGCACGTGATGTTCTTGGTCATGGCAGCGCTCCCTGTGCCGCCGGGCCGACCGGGCCCGTGCGGACCTGTCCCGGGTGCATCGGACCAGTCCATCCTACGTACGGGGGCGCGGGGTGCCACCCGGCTCCGCCAGGAGGGTCGCAGGCATGCAGCAGGCACCGGACGACCCGGCCCACCCCGCCCGGAGCGCCCCCCGCGCGGCCGACCTCGCCGGGCTGGACGCGGCGGTGACCGGCTGCCGGGCCTGCCCCCGGCTGGTGGCCTGGCGCGAGCAGGCCGGCCGGGTCAGGCGCCCGGCCTACCGGGACCAGGAGTACTGGTCCCGCCCGGTCCCCGGCTTCGGCCCGCCGGACGCCGCGCTGGCCGTGGTCGGCCTGGCCCCGGCCGCGCACGGCGGCAACCGCACCGGCCGGGCCTTCACCGGCGACCCGTCCGGCGATGTGCTGTACGCCGTCCTGTACGGCCTCGGGCTGGCCTCGCAGCCGACCGCCACCGGCAGGGGCGACGGGCTGCGGCTGCGCGGCGTACGGATCGCCATGCCGGTGCGCTGCGCCCCGCCCGGCAACCGCCCCACCCCGGCCGAGCGGGACACCTGCCGGCCCTGGCTGGCCCGCGAGCTGGAGCTGCTGCGCCCCACGCTGCGCGCGGCGGTGGTGCTGGGCGGCTTCGGCTGGCAGGCGGTGCTGCCGGTGCTGGCCGCCGCCGGCTGGCGGGTGCCGCGCCCCCGCCCGGCCTTCGGGCACGGCGTACGGGTGGTGCTGGCCGGCGCCGCGGGCGGCCCGGAGCTGCACCTGTACGGCTGCTACCACCCCAGTCGGCGCAATGTCTCCACCGGCAGGGTGACCCCGGCGATGCTCTCCGAGGTGCTGCGGCGCGGGGCCGCCGACGCGGGACTGTGACCCCGCGCCCGGTATGGCGCCCGGCTCCCCGGGTAGCCACCGCCCCGGGCCCCGTACCGTCCGGCGGGCCCGTCCGGCCCTGGCGGGAGCGCCCGCGACGCAGCAGGCTCGTCAGTGCCGGGGCGGCCCCCGTACGGACCGACCCGGTACTGACGAGCCCGACCCGACGAGCCCGACCCGACGAGCCCGACCCGACGAAGGAGCAGGCCATGCCCGACGCCCGACCCGTGGCGGAGACCGTCATGAGCGGCCAGGCCCAGAACCGCGAACACCAGCACCGCGAACACCAGCACCGCGAACACCCGACCGGCGCAGACCGGACCAGCGCCCCCGGCCCGAGCCCGGAGCTGACCGGCGAGGAGCTGGCGGCGCTGGACGCCCACTGGCGGGCGGCCAACTACCTCGCGGCCGGCCAGATCTACCTGCTGGCCAACCCGATGCTGCGCGAGCCGCTGCGCCCCGAGCACGTCAAGCCCCGGCTGCTGGGCCACTGGGGCACCTCGCCCGGCCTCAACCTGGTGTACACCCACCTCAACCGGGTGATCGCCGCCCGTGGCCTGGACGCCGTCTGCATCTGGGGCCCCGGCCACGGCGGCCCCGCCGTGGTGGCCAACTCCTGGCTGGAGGGCAGCTACACCGAGACCTACCCCGACATCACCCGGGACGAGGCGGGCATGGCCCGGCTGTTCCGGCAGTTCTCCTTCCCCGGCGGCATCCCCAGCCATGTCGCGCCGGAGACCCCCGGCTCCATCCACGAGGGCGGCGAGCTGGGCTACTCGCTCTCCCACGCGTACGGCGCCGCGTTCGACAACCCCGGACTGCTGGTGGCCTGCGTGATCGGTGACGGCGAGGCGGAGACCGGGCCGCTGGCCGCCTCCTGGCACTCCACCAAGTTCCTCGACCCGGTGCACGACGGCGCCGTACTGCCGATCCTGCACCTCAACGGCTACAAGATCGCCAACCCGGCGGTGCTGGCCCGCATCCCGGAGAAGGAACTGGACGAGCTGCTGCGCGGCTACGGCCACCACCCGATCCACGTCACCGGCGACGACCCGGCCGAGGTGCACCGGGCGCTGGCCCACGCGCTGGACACCGCCCTGGACCACATCGCGATCATCCAGCGCACCGCCCGCGACGAGGGCTACCCCGACCGCCCCCGCTGGCCGGTGATCGTACTGCGCACCCCCAAGGGCTGGACCGGCCCGGCCGAGGTCGACGGCCTGCCGGTGGAGGGCACCTGGCGCGCCCACCAGGTGCCGATCCCCGAGGTGCGCACCAACCCCGAGCATCTGCGGCAGCTGGAGGAGTGGCTGCGCTCCTACCGCCCGGAGGAGCTGTTCGACGAGCAGGGCCGCCCCCGGCCGCAGGTGCTCGCCCAACTGCCGGAGGGGCCGCACCGGCTCGGCGCCAACCCGCACGCCAACGGCGGCCTGCTGCTGCGCGAACTGCCCGTACCGCCGCTGGAGCGGTACGCGGTGGCCGTGGAGCGGCCCGGCGCCTCGCTGCACGAGCCCACCCGGGTACTGGGCGAACTGCTGGAGGAGGTGATGGCCGCCACCGCCGACCGCCGCGACTTCCGGCTGGTCGGCCCGGACGAGACCGCCTCCAACCGGCTCCAGGCCGTCTACGGCGCCACCGGCAAGGCATGGGAGGCCGAGGTGCTGCCGGTGGACGAGCACCTGGTGCGGGGCGGCCGGGTGATGGAGATCCTCTCCGAGCACACCTGCCAGGGCTGGCTGGAGGGCTATCTGCTGACCGGCCGGCACGGCCTCTTCTCCTGCTACGAGGCGTTCGTCCACATCGTGGACTCGATGGCCAACCAGCACATCAAGTGGCTGCGCACCACCCGCCGACTCGGCTGGCGGGCCCCGATCGCCTCGCTCAACTACCTGCTCACCTCGCATGTGTGGCGGCAGGACCACAACGGCTTCTCGCACCAGGACCCGGGCTTCGTGGACCACGTCCTCAACAAGAGCCCGGAAGCGGTCCGGGTCTACCTGCCGCCGGACACCAACACCCTGCTCGCGGTGGCCGACCATGTGCTGCGCAGCCGCGACTACGTCAATGTGGTGGTCGCGGGCAAGCAGCCGTCCTTCGACTGGCTCGACCTGGCGCAGGCCCGCGCCCACTGCGCGCGCGGCGCCGGGATCTGGGACTGGGCGAGCAGCGACGGCGCCGACCGGGAGCCGGACGTGGTGCTGGCCTGCGCGGGCGACGTACCCACCCTGGAGGTGCTGGCCGCCGCCGACCTGCTCCGCCGCCACCTGCCCGAGCTGGCCGTGCGGGTGGTCAACGTGGTCGACCTCGCCCGGCTGCTGCCGCAGGGCGAGCACCCGCACGGCATGCCGGACCACGAGTACGACGCGCTGTTCCCCCGCGACCGGCCGGCGATCTTCGCGTACCACGGCTACCCCTGGCTGGTGCACCGGCTGACCTACCGCCGCGCCAACCACGACCAGCTGCATGTGCGCGGCTACAAGGAGGAGGGCACCACCACCACGCCGTTCGACATGGTGCTCCGCAACGACCTGGACCGCTACCGGCTGGTCATGGACGTCATCGACCGGGTCCCGGGCCTCGCGGTGCGGGCCGCCGGGGTGCGGCAGGCGATGGCCGACGTGCGGTACCGGCACCACGACTGGATCCGGGAGCACGGCGTCGACCTGCCCGAGGTCGCCGACTGGGCCTGGGGCGGCTGACCGCCGCCCCGGGCCCGCCCGGTCAGCCGTGCGGCACCACCGCGACCGGGCAGCGGGCGTGGTGCAGCACGGCATGGGCTACCGGGCCGATGTGCATGCCCAGCGGGGACGGGCGGTTGCGGCGGCCCACCGCCAGCAGGGCCGCCCGCTCCGACGCCTCGTTCAGCACCGTGCCGGCCGACCCCAGCACCACCTGCTCCGCCACCGCCAGCCGCGGGTACTTCTCCCGCCAGGGCAGCAGCACCTCGGTCAGCCGCTGTTCGGCCTCGGTGGCCAGGCTGCTGGTGAGGTCCACGCTGAGCGGCACGGCGGCGTAACCGTACGTGGTCGGCAGGTTCCAGGTGTGCACCGCCCGCAGCGGCACCGACCAGCGGGCCGCCGTGGCGAAGGCGAACTCCAGCACCTCCTCGCAGGGCCGGTCCAGCTCGACGCCGACCACCACGCCCGCCCCGCCACCGCTGCGCTCCGCCGCCCCGGCGTCCGCCCCGGCGTCCGCTCCGGCGTCCTCCCCGGCCCGTACGAACACCACCGGGCAGGCCGCCCGGGTCAGCACCTGGAGCCCGACCGACCCGACCAGGAACCCGGACAGCGCCCCCAGCCCGCGCGAGCCCAGCGCCAGCAGCGCCGACTCCTCGGCCGCCGCCACCAGCACCCCGGCCGGGTGGTCGGAGACCCGGTCGGCGCTGATCTCCAGCCCCGGGAAGTCCGCGCGCAGCCCCGCCTCGACCCCGCCCAGCATCTCCTGGGCCCCGCCGGTGTCGGAATCCCGCACGGTGGGCGGCGCGTTGAACAGCCAGGGCCAGGCGAGCAGCAGGCGCAGCGGCGCGGCACGCCGCTGCGCCTCGCGCGCGGCCCAGCGGGCGGCGGCCAGGCTCTCCGGGGAGCCGTCGACGCCGACGGTGACGGTGGGCTGCATGGGTCCTCCACGGTGGTTCGGGGACGCGGACGCGTCCGATCCGACTCCTACCCTGTCCGGAGGGGGGATGACAATTTGAAGAATTCTGCATATTGATGGGACATTGATGTCCGAGGGACTGGAGATGCCGATGGCCGCATTCGACGAAGAGCTCCTGCTCCAGCTGGCGGCGGCCCGGCGGGAGCTGGCCGACGCGCGCCGGGCCGGCGACGACGACGGCGTACAGGCGTACCGGGGCCGGATCAGGGGCCTGCTGCGCCTCGCCGACCTGCATGGAGTGAAGCTGCCCGCCACCGACGGCGAGGCGGACGAGGAGGGATGACCGTGCCGGTCCCGCTGTATCAGGCCAAGGCGGAGTTCTTCCGCACCCTCGGCCACCCGGTCCGCATCCGGGTACTCGAACTGCTCCAGGACGGCCCGCTGCCGGTGCGCCAGCTGCTGGCCTCGATCGACATCGAAGCCTCCAGCCTCTCCCAGCAGCTCGCGGTGCTGCGCCGCACCGGGCTGGTCACCTCCACCCGCGAGGGCAACACCGTGGTGTACGCGCTGAGCACCCCCGATGTCGCGGAGCTGCTGCGGGCCGCCCGCCGCATCCTCACCGAGATGATCGCCGGCCAGGGCGAACTGCTCGCCCAGCTGCGCGCCACCACCCCCCGGGCCTGACAGCAGGAAGGCGATCCCCCATGGCCGACACCACGACCGGCACCCCCACCGGCGCCCCCAGCGTCAGGGAAGTCGAGCAGAAGAAGAAACGGGCCACCACCATCCGGGTCCTGATCTATGTGGCCGCCACCCACCTCTGGGCCGGACTGCTGCTGCTGATGTTCGCCGTCGGCCGCCACTGACCCGCCCGCCACCACCGACCCGCCCGCGCCCGCCACCACCGACCCGCCCGGCGCGCGCCGGTGCCCGGGGCGCCCTAGCCTGGGCGGGACCGGGGGCCGATGCGCGGAGGAGTGAGCCCGTTGCCCGAGCGGACCTGGGAATACCAGGGGTGGGACCCGGAGCGGGAGCGGCTGCGGGAGGCCCTGTGCACCCTGGGCAACGGCCGCTTCGCCACCCGGGGCGCCGCGCCCGAGGCCGACGCCGGTCCGGTGCACTACCCCGGCACCTACGCGGCGGGCGTCTACAACCGGCTGACCTCCACCGTCGCCGGCCGCCAGGTGGAGAACGAGGACCTGGTCAACCTGCCCGACTGGCTGCCGCTGCGCTACCGGCTCCCCGACCCCGGCGGCGGCCCGCCCACCGACTGGCTCACCCCCGGCGGACCCGAGCTGGCGGACTACCGGCTCTGCCTCGACCTCGACGCCGGCACCCTCACCCGGCGGATGGCGTACCGGGTGCCCGGCGGTGAGCTGCTGGTCGAACACCGGCTCCTGGTGCACATGGGCGACCCGTACCTGGCGGCGCTGCGCACCACCTTCACCGCCCGGGGCTGGAGCGGCACCGTCGAGGTGGAATCCGCCCTCAACGGCCGGGTCGCCAACACCGGCGTCGCCCGCTACCGCGAGCTGAACGGCTCCCAGCTGACCGGCGTCGACACCGGCACCGCCGAGCCCGACACCGTCTGGCTGCGCTGCCGCACCACCAGTTCCCACATCCGGATCGCACTCGCCGCCCGCACCCGTACCACCCCGGCCACGGCCCCCGCCGCTGTCACCGCCTCGGGCGCTCCCTCGGACACCGCCTCGGGCACCGCCTCGGGCGCCGATGACCGCCGGGTCGCCCAACTGCTCACGCTGCCGGTCGCACCGGGCCGCCCCGCCACCGTGGAGAAGACGGTGGCGCTGTTCACCTCCCGCGACCCCGCCGTCACCGACCCGCTGCAAGCCGCCCTCGACCGGGTCCGGCAGGCCCCCGGCTTCGCCGAGCTGCTGGCCGGACACCGCACCGCCTGGCGGCACCTGTGGCGCCGCGCCGAACTCGACGTCCCCGGCGAGGCCGGCCGCATCCTGCACCTGCACCTATTCCACGTACTGCAGACGCTCTCCCCGCACACCGCCGAGCTGGACGTCGGCGTCCCCGCCCGGGGCCTGCACGGCGAGGCGTACCGGGGCCATGTCTTCTGGGACGAGCTGTTCGTGCTGCCGTACCTCAATCTGCACTTCCCGGAGGTCTCCCGCGCCCTGCTCACCTACCGTCACCGGCGGCTGCCGCAGGCCGTACTCGCCGCCCGCGCGGTGGGCCGCAGCGGTGCGATGTACCCGTGGCAGAGCGGCGGCGACGGCCGCGAGGAGACCCAGGAACTGCACCTCAACCCGCGTTCCGGACGCTGGCTGCCCGATCACTCCCGGTTGCAGCACCACGTCGGCTCGGCCATCGCGTACGACGTGTGGCAGTACTGCCAGGCCAGCGGCGACACCGAGTTCCTGCACGGCAAGGGCGCCGAGATGCTGCTACAGATCGCCCGGTTCTGGGCCTCCTCGGCGGTGCCTGACCCGGGCTCCGGCCGGTACCGCATCCTGGGCGTCGTCGGCCCCGACGAGTACCACGAGGCGTACCCAGGCGCGGACCGGCCCGGCCTGGACGACAACGCGTACACCAATGTCACCGCCGCCTGGGTGCTCTGCCGCGCCCTGGAGCTGCTGCCCGCGCTGCCCCCCTTCCGCCGTGAGGAGCTGCTGGACCGGCTCGCGCTGGACCCCGCCGAGCTGGACCGCTGGGAGGACGTCTCGCGCCGGCTCACCGTGCCCTTCCACCAGGGGGTGATCAGCCAGTTCGACGGCTACGGCGAGCTGCTGGAGCTGGACTGGGACGGCTACCGCGCCCGCTACGGCGACATCCGGCGCCTGGACCGCATCCTGGAGGCGGAGGGCGACACCGTCAACCGCTACCAGGCGTCCAAGCAGGCCGATGCGCTGATGCTGGGCTACCTCTTCGCCCCCGCCGAGCTGGCCGGGCTCTTCGAACGGCTCGGCCACACGCTGGACGACGACATCTGGCGGCGCACCGTCGACCACTACCTGCGCCGCACCAGCCACGGTTCCACGCTCAGCGGCCTGGTGCACGGCTGGGTGCTGGTCCGGGCCCGGCGCGCCGACGCCTGGCAGTACTGCCAGGAGGCGCTGATCGGCGACGTGGCCGACATCCAGGGCGGCACCACCGCCGAGGGCATCCACCTGGGCGCCATGGCCGGCACCCTGGACCTGGTGCAGCGCGGCCTCACCGGTCTGGAGACCCGCGCGGACGCCCTCTGGCTGGACCCGGTGCCGATGCCGCCGCTGTCCCGGTTCGGCTTCCGGCTGCGCTACCGGGGGAACTGGGGCGTCCGGGTCAGCGTGGAGCCGGCGGCGCTGCGGATCTCGGTACCGGCCTCGGCGGCGCAGCCGATCCGGGTGGAGCTGGGCGGCCGGACGGCCGTGGTGCACCCGGGGGAGGAGCGCCGGTTCGCGGTGCCGTCCTGCCACTGAGCCGGGCCGGTCGCCCCCCTGCGCCGGGCCGCCCCGGGCGCCGTGGTGACGCTGTGCGACCATTGCCGACGATCACCACGGCGACCGGCCGCTCCCGCCGGAGCCGCCGCACGGCGTCGACCGGAAGGACACGGGTATGGCCCTCGGCTGGAAGCTCCACGGGGACGGAGGCACGCCCGCCCCCGGCGAGGTCGTCCGGCCGGGCGAACGGCTCTCCTGGCCGCGCACCGCCGGCCTCGGCGCCCAGCATGTGGTGGCCATGTTCGGCGCGACGTTCGTCGCTCCGGTCCTCATGGGTCTGGACCCCAACCTCGCGGTGCTGCTCTCCGGTGTCGCCACCATCCTCTTCCTGCTCATCACCCGGGGGCGCATCCCCAGCTACCTGGGCAGCAGCCTCTCCTTCGTCGGCGTCGCCGCCTCGATCAAGGCGGCCGGCGGCGGCATCGGCACCGTCACCGGGGCGATGTTCGCGGTCGGCGCGGTGCTGCTGGCGGCCGGCGTGGTGGTCCAACTGCTGGGCGCCAGGGTGGTGCACGCGGTGCTGCCGCCGGTGGTCACCGGCGCGGTGGTGATGATCATCGGGTTCAACCTGGCACCGGTGGTCGCCAGGACGTACTGGCCGCAGGACCAGTGGATCGCCCTGCTCACCATGGCGTTCACGCTCTGCGCGATGGTCGTCGTACGGGGCTTCTGGTCGCGGATCGCGGTCTTCCTGGGGCTGATCTTCGGTTACCTGGTGTCCTGGGTGTTCGACCGGGTCTTCGGCCGCATCCACTCGGTGACCGGCGCCGGGCAGGTCACCGACCACTGGCGGGTCGACCTCGAAGGCGTCCGGCACGCGGACTGGTTCGGACTGCCCTCGCTGCACGCCCCCGACTTCAAGCTCTCCGCCGTGCTGCTGGCACTCCCCGTCGTGGTCGCGCTCATCGCGGAGAACGCCGGGCACGTCAAGGCGGTCGCCGAGATGACCGGCGACGACCTCGACCCGGACCTCGGCCGGGCCATCATCGCGGACGGCGCCGCGAGCATGCTCTCCACCGCCGCCGGCGGCCCGGCCACCACCACCTACGCCGAGAACATCGGCGTCATGGCGGCCACCCGGGTCTACTCCACCGCCGCCTACCTCTGCGCCGCGCTCTTCGCCATCCTCTGCGGCCTGTGCCCCAAGTTCGGCGCGGTGGTGGCCGCCACCCCCGGCGGTGTGCTCGGCGGGATCACGGTCGTCCTGTACGGCATGATCGGCCTGCTCGGCGCCAAGATCTGGCACCAGAACCGGGTCGACTTCGGCAACCCGCTCAACCTGGTCCCCATCGCGGCGGGCATCATCATCGGCATCGGTGACGTCTCGATCCGCTTCTCCGCCGACTTCACCCTCGACGGCATCCCCCTCGGCACCGTCGTCACCATCGCCGGCTACCACCTCCTCCGCCTCTTCGCCCCACCCCACCTCAGGTCCGACCCACCCCTCCTCGACGCCACCGAGCCCGACAACCCCCGCAACTGAGCCCTCACGATCCGGTACCCTGTGCATCGAGCGCCCCCGCCGGGCGCTCACGCACATCACCAGTGCGCCGGCCTCAGTAGCTCAGGGGATAGAGCACCGCTCTCCTAAAGCGGGTGTCGCAGGTTCGAATCCTGCCTGGGGCACACTCTGCCGTTCCGGCGGCACGTACGACGAAGGCCCAGGTCGACCGGATACCGCCGGGGACCTGGGCTTTTGCTTTGTTCCGGAGCTGCGCGCCCTCCGTGTCGAAGGCGGGCGGGCAGGCAGGTCGGGTCTACTCCTCGATGGCGCCGCCGATGCGGCGGAGGTGCTGGCGGAAGGTGTAGGTGGGGTCGGTGGCGCGCTGGGCCAGGTACTCGTCGAAGGCCGTCTGGTGGCGGAGGGTCTCGCCGGCGCGGATGCGGTCGGCCTGGGCGCGTTCGGTGCGGTGGAGCTGGTGGGCGGTGGCGAGGACCTGCTCGGTGTGCCAGGACGCGATGAACAGCACGCCGTCGTCGTCACCGAAGACGATGTCGTCGCTGCTCACCACGTGCGGCCCGAACCGGGCCGTGGCCAGTGCCTCGGGCTCCCGCTCGTCCACCCGCACCGGGCCGGGCGGGTAGCTGCCGTAGCTGAACACCGGGAGGCCGATCTCCACCAGCTCCGGGGTGTCCCGGTGCAGCCCCCAGACCACCAGGCCCGCCAGCCCGGCCGCCTCGGTCTCCAGCACCACCAGGTCCCCGATGCAGGCCTCGTCCGCCCGGCCGCCGTTGTCGATGACCAGGACGTCGCCCGGCTCGGCCCGGCCGAACGCCTCCAGGAAGACGTCCACGCTGCCGTAGTGCCGGGCCGGCAGCGCCCGTCCCGCGATCCGGTGGCCGGGGACGACCGCGCCGATGCCGGGCGGGGCGGCGCGCAGTGGTACGCCGGTCCGGACGCAGGCGTCGGCCAGCAGCGGCGTGGACAGTTCGGCGAAGGCGTTCAGCATGGCTCTCCCTGGCTCGGTCCCGTCATCACCGACCGGCACCCGGCACACCGGACGCCGCTTCGACCCTACCGGCGGCCGCCCCCGCCCACCGCTCGCCACTCGGGCACGCCCGGGGAGCAGGGGGCGCCGGTAGGGGCCGCTGTCAGCGGCGTGACCGGCCCGGGGTTTCCCGGCAGCGGGGGCAGCGGCACGGGGGGAAGCGGCTGCGCAGTGCGTCCGGGTCCGGGTTCTGGTCGGGGATGACCACGATCTCCCGTTCGTCATGGCGGCCGCCGTCGGGGGTGCGCCGGTAGACCCGCATCGTCATCCCGGTGGCCATCAGCGGGCTCCGGGGTGCTGGGGGCGGCGGGCAGCGGCCCGGCCGGTCAACGGCCGGCTGCCGGGTCGCGGGGGAAACGCACGGGAAACGGGGGGTTGCGACACGTTGGGCCCCAGGCTGCAGAGGTGACGAGGCGTCACTGGTGATCGGACACGTCCATCGTCCAGCCCGGAAGGGACGCTTTGAAGGTCGAGCAGAGGACTTCCAAGGGACGCCCAGCGGCCTTTGCTTACCGCTTGCGAGTGGAAAGGTCCTCCCACCGGACCGGCCCGGCAGTATCGTCAGCTGACACAGCGCAGTCTCCTCCGGAGGAGGTGCCCCGGTGCCCCGGCCCGCAGGCAACACCGCCCTCAAGGCCGCCCGGCAGGCGGCCGGGTACGCCTCGCAGCAGGCACTCGCCGACGCCCTGCTGCGGGCCTCGCTCCAGCTCGGTCTGGGGCAGCTCGACATCAGCGTCCGGCAGGTCAGGCGGTGGGAGTCCGCCGTTCCGCCGTGGCCGCGCGCCGATCACCAGCGCCTGCTGGTCCACGTCCTCGGCCTGCCCCTCGAACGGCTCGGCTTCCGCCCGGCCTGGGGCGACTCCCCGGCAGCGGGGGAGGGGCGGCCTCCGGAGCCCGGCCGCACCGAGTTCCCGGTACGGCCGGTCGCGCCCGCCGCCCTGCCCCGGCCCACCGCCGCGAGTGCCCAGCCCAGCACCATCGGGGCCGACTACGGTGCCATCACCGCCGCCCACCGGCGGCTGTACTGGTCCGTGGCGCCCGCCCAACTGCACGCCGCCGTGGCCGAGCACGCCACCCTCGGCACCGCGCTCCTCGGGGAGACCTCGGGCATGCCCCGCCGAGCCGTCGCCCAGGCCCTGGCGGAGAGTCTGCTGCTCGCGGGCCGGATCGAGTTCTTCGACCTGCGCCAGCCCGAGTGCGCCGACAGCACCCTGGTCCGCGCCCTCCAGGCCGCGGGCGAGGCGGACGATCCGCTGCTGGGGAGCGCGATCCTCGCGCACGCCGCCTTCGTCCCCGGGTGGGCCGGGCGCAGGGACGACTCGACCGAGCGGATGGTGGCGGCGCGGACCTACGCCCGGCGGGGTCCCGCCTCCGGTGAGCTGTGGGCCTGGCTGGACGCGGTCGAGGCCGAGTGCATGACCCGCTGCGGCGACCACCGGACGGCGCTGCACCTGCTGGGCCACGCCGAGAACGTCCTCGCCGACGGCGGCGGGCCCGCCAGCCCGCCATGGCTGGACTGGTTCAGCCCCGCCCGCATCGTCGCCTTCAAGGGGAACGTCCAGCTGCGGGCCGGCCATCTGCCGCAGGCGCGCGAGAGCCTGGAGCGGGCGCTCGGCCTGCTCGGTGACGGCGAGGGCAAGCAGGCCACGGTGGTCCTCGGGGACCTGGCCGCCGTGGAAGTGGCCGCCCGGCGGCCCGAGGAGGCATGCGCCCGCGCCGACCAGGCCCTTGACCAGCTGGCGGTGACCTGGTACGCGACCGGGATGGAGCGGGTCCGCGAGGTCCGGCGGGGCCTCACGCCATGGGCGGAGCTGGAGTGCGTACGGCGGCTGGACGACCGGCTCTACGGGTGGGGGACGACGCTCAGCGCGCTTCAACGTTGAGCTTGGCGATCCGCTCGGGCAGGTCGAGCAGGGTGTCGATCCGCAGGTCCGGCAGCGTTCGGGCCTCGGGGGTGTGCCACTGGATGGTGGCCCAGGGGCCGCGCCGGATCAGGGCGGTGGCCAGCCGGGCGGCGGCGGCCGGGCGGATGTCGTTGTCGATGCGGTCACCGACGTAGAGGATGTCGGCGGCGGGGTGGGGCACGGCCTGGGCGAGCCGGTCGAAGAAGAGCGGGTCGGGCTTGTGCGCCCGCCAGTCGTCGCTGGTGCCGATGAGGTCGACGTCATCGGTGAACAGTTCGCGCAGGATGCGGCCCGCGCGGACGGTCTGGTTGCCTGCGATGCCCAGCCATAATCCGGCCTCCCGTAACGCGGTGAGCGCGGGGCGGACGTCCGGGTAGAGGTCGTCCTCGCCGAAGGTCTCCGGCCGGCCGGCGGCCGCGCGCTTCTCCCGCTCGGCGTACAGGTCGAAGCCGGGCCGGAACTCCTGGAAGACCTCGCGGTAGTCGCGGCCCTGGGCGACGACCGCACCGAACACGGCGGCGAAGGTGTGCCGGGGGACCTGGAGCCAGTCGGCCCAGGTGCCGTATTCGCGGGTCTCGTCCACCAGGCACTCGCCGACATCGAACACGACTGCACGGATCATGGGAACCAGCCTAGGGGGAGGGGGAAGGGGGCGTTGCGCTGCCGGGGTGTGCGGGCGGGCGGCCCGCGGTGGCGGCCCCGGGGGGAGTGGCGGAGGGTCAGTCGCCGTCGGGGTGGCGGCGGATGCGGGCGAGGGCGGCGGTGACGGTGGCGTTGAGGTGGTCGGCGTAGCAGTCGCGCGGCTCGCTCGGGTCGGGGTGGCCGGAGCGGCAACGGCGGCAGCGGCCGCAGGGCTGATACCTCTTCGGCGGCGCATCGGCGGCCTCCTCCATGTCACCCTCCGTTGGTGCGGCCCGGCCCCGGGCCTGGCTGGACCGGGGTCTGGGGGCTGAACACTGTAGGCACCTGTATACACCTAGCTATCCATAGGCGTCCCTGGGCGTCTCTATGTCTACATGTGGGCTGGTACGTACGCTCGCCCTGTGTACGACTACGACCCCACCCGGCCCAAGTGGGAGCAGATCGCCGAGGTGCTCAGAGACCGCATCTCCAGCGGTGGCTACCCGCCCAAGCACAAGCTCTCCGAGGTGCAGTTGGAGGCCGAGTTCGACGTCGCCCGCGACACCGTGCGCAAAGCGGTCCGCGCGCTGCGCGCCGAGGGACTCGTCGTCACCCGTATCGGCATGGGCAGCTTTGTCGCGGGCCGGCCGGAGACCGACAAGTCCCCCGCCTGACCTGTCGCTCCGTCCGCTCCTGACCGGGGGCGGGCGGAGCGACGCGGCGCATCAAGGGCCTGCGGCCCGAAATCCACCTGAGCGGATCTGACTCCCCGTTGCCGAGGCATGGCCTCGTTGGCGGCTGCCCGCACGGCTCCGACCAGCGGTATACATCGCATGTATACGTGGTGTGTATAGTCAACGGCATGTCACTCGGACAGACCATCCTCGGGCTGCTGGAGCCCCACCCGCGCCACGGGTACGACCTCAAGCGCGCCTACGACGAGCGCTTCGGCCATGACCGCCCGCTGCACTACGGGCAGGTGTACGCCACGCTCTCCCGGCTGCTGAAGAACGGCCTGGTCGAGGTCGTCGGCGTGGAGGCCGGGGCCGGTCCCGACCGCAAGCGGTACGCCATCACCAGCGCCGGCGTCACCGACGTCGAGCAGTGGCTCGCCAAGCCGGAGAGCCCCGAGCCGTACCTGCAGAACACCCTCTACACCAAGGTCGTGCTGGCGCTGCTCACCGGCCGCCCGGCCGTCGACATCCTCGATGTGCAGCGGACCGAGCATCTGCGCCTGATGCGCGAACTCACCCGCCGCAAGACCACCGGTGACCTCGCGGACCAACTGGTCTGCGACTACGCCCTGTTCCACCTCGAAGCGGACCTGCGCTGGCTGGAGCTCACCGCCGCCCGCATCGACGAACTCGCGCGGAAGGTCCGCAGCTGATGCCCACTCCCGTCACCGCCCCCGTCCCCACCGAAGCGCTCCGGCACCCGGCGGGCGCCCTGCTCTCCGGCGCCGCCCTGCGCAAGTCCTTCGGCCCGACCGCCGCCCTGGACGGCGCCTCGCTGGCCGTCGCACCCGGCGAGATCGTCGCCGTGATGGGACCCTCCGGGTCCGGCAAGTCCACCCTGATGCACTGTCTGGCCGGCATCCTCCGCCCCGACGGCGGCAGCATCCGCTACCGCGACCAGGACGTCACCGGGATGTCCGACACCCGGCTCAGCGCGCTGCGGCGTACCGAGTTCGGCTTCCTCTTCCAGTTCGGCCAGCTCGTCCCCGAGCTGTCCTGCCTGGAGAACGTCGCCCTGCCGCTGCGGCTGGACGGACTGCGCCGCGCCAAGGCCGAGCAGCGGGCCGCCGAATGGCTGGAGCGGCTGGAGGTCGCGGAGGTCGCCGCCAAGCGGCCCGGCGAGGTCTCCGGCGGCCAGGGCCAGCGGGTGGGCGTGGCCCGCGCACTGGTCACCGGCCCCCGGGTGGTCTTCGCCGACGAGCCCACCGGCGCGCTGGACTCGCTCAACGGCGAGCGGGTGATGCAGCTGCTCACCGCCGCCGCCCGGGACACCGGCGCCGCCGTCCTGCTGGTCACCCATGAGGCCAGGGTCGCCGCCTACGCCGACCGCGAGGTCGTCGTCCGCGACGGCCGCACCCGTGACCTGGGCGGCGGCCTGTGACCGCGCCCGACGGCAGCCGGCCCGCCGATCCCCAACCCGCCGGCCCCCAACCCGCCGGCCCCCAACCCGCCGATCCCCAACCCGCCGACCCACGCGACCGGGTGGCCTCCCGCTCGCTGAACGAGCTGGCCATGGGCTTCCGGATGGCCGCCACCGGCGGCCGCGACAGCCTGACCCGGGCGCTGCTGACCGCCGTCGGCGTGGCGCTCGGCGTGGCCATGCTGCTGCTGGCCTCCTCGATCCCGGCGATGATGCAGGGTCGGCAGGCGCGCAGCGAAGCCCGGTTCGAGCTCGCCGGCGGCCCCCAGGCCCAGCACCGCACCGACCGGACCCTGCTGATCGCCTACGTCGACACCAGCTACCACGGCGAGGAGGTGCGCGGCCGGCTGATCCAGCCCGAGGGCGCGAAGGCGGTGCCGCCGCCCGGCCTGGACCGGTACCCCGCGCCGGGGCAGATGGTCGTCTCACCCGCCCTCAAGCGGCTGCTCGCCTCGCCGGAGGGCAAGCTGCTGCGCGAGCGGCTGAACCACCCGGTGGCCGGTGTCATCGGCCGGGCGGGACTGGTCGGCCCGAGCGAGTACGCCTACTACCTGGGCGGCGAGCACCTGGCGGCCGGCGGTACCACCCAGCGGATCAGCGGCTTCGGCCAGAACTTCGGATCGAGCCCCCTCTCTCCGGACCTGGCGGTGCTGGGCATCGTCGGCTGCGTCGTCCTGCTGCTGCCGATCGGCGTGTTCATCGCCTCCGCCGTCCGCTTCGGCGGCGAGCAGCGCGACCGGCGGCTGGCCGCGCTGCGGCTGGTCGGCGCCGACCGGCGGACCACCGAGCGGATCGCCGCCGGTGAGGCCATGGTCGGCGCCGGGCTCGGCGTGCTGCTCGGCGCGGGCCTCTTCCTGGCCGTACGCCCGCTGATCGAACGGTTCAGCAGCCAGGGCTACAGCTTCTACGCCTCCGACGTCACCCCCTCACCGGTGCTCACCGTGCTGGTGCTGGTCGCCGTGCCGGTGCTCGCGGTGCTGGTCACCCGGTTGGCCATGCGCCGGGTCGCGGTCGAGCCGCTCGGCGTGGTCCGCCGGGCCGGCGGCAGCCGGCGGCGGATGTGGTGGCGGATCGCGCTGCCGGTGCTCGGCCTGCTGCTGCTCTCGGTGGCCGTCAAGGACCCGCAGGCCGCAGCCGGCGGCCGGGGCAGGCTGCTGCTGATCGCCGGTGTCATCCTGGCCCTGATCGGGGTGACCGCCCTGCTGCCCTGGACCGTGGACGCGGTGGTCCGCCGGGTCGGCGGCTTCGGCGGCGTCTCCTGGCAGCTCGCCGTCCGCCGACTGGGACTGAGCAGCGACGCCGCCACCAGGACCGTCAACGGCATCGCCGTCACCGTGGCCGGCGGCATCGCGCTGCAGTCCCTGCTCACCGGACTCGACGGCAACTACGGCGCCATGGTCGACGAACAGGCCCGGTACGGGACGTACCGGACCACCGCCTACCTCGACCCCGTCACCGGCCAGGTCCCGTCGGCCCACCGGGCGGGGCAGATCGCGGCGAGGTTCCGGGCCGACCCGGCGGTCGCCGCAGCCGTCGGCTTCGCGGATGTGCCGCTCGCCGGCCGGGGCGACAGCGCCTATGCGTCGGCCCGGATCGCCGACTGCGCCGCGCTGCGCCTGGTCGCCGTCCTGCCGGACTGCCGGGACGGCGATGTGTTCACCGGCTTCGCCCCCTCGGGCCGGGCAGGCGGAGCCGACCGGAAGATGCTCAGCGGCGGCAGCACCGTACACCTGGGGTACGACGAGGGCGGCCCGGCGTGGCAGGTCCCGGCGGCCCGGCGGTCCGTCGTACTGAAGCAGGCGCAGTCGGCCGACGCGCTCGGGGACGCGGTGCTGCTGCTCACCCCCAGGGCCGCCGACCGGACGCTGCTCGCGGCCTCGGACCTCAGGGTGCTGCTCCGACTGCGCGCCGGCACCCCGGACGCGTTCGAGCGGGTGCTCAACGTCGCCGCCACGGTGGACCCGAGGATGCGGGCCTGGACCAGCGGCGAACTGGCGGCCGACCGGCACTTCACCGGCATCAAGCGGGCCCTGCTGGCCGGAACCGCCGCGCTGCTGCTGCTGATCGGCGCGAGCATGCTGGTCGGCATGCTGGAGCAGTTCCGCGACCGCAAGCGGGTGCTGGCGGTGCTGGCGGCCTTCGGCACCCGCCGGGGCACCATGGCGGTGTCGGTCTTCTGGCAGGCGCTGCTTCCGGTCCTGATCGGTACGGTCATCGCCTTCGCGCTCGGTCTGGCGCTGGGCGGGGTGCTGCTCAAGCTGCTCTCCTACCCGGTCGCCTACGACTGGGGGAGTGTGCTGGGGATCAGCGGCCTGGGCGGGGCCGTGGTGCTGCTGGTGACGGTGGTGACGCTGCCGGTGCTGTGGCGGATGATGCGGCCGTCGGGCCTGCGGTACGAGTGATACCGGGCCAGGAACGGCGGTGGCCCCGGCGCGATGGTCCGCGCCGGGGCCGCCGCCTTGGCGGTGCCGGGTGTCAGGGGTCAGCTGCTGCCAGGGGTCAGGGGTTCTGGGGTTCAGGAGGGGGTGCAGGTCAGCGTGGGCTGTCCCGCGCCGCCGCTGCCGGTGGTGGCGCCGTTGAAGCCGAAGTCGGTGGTGGCGCCGGGGGTCAGCGTGCCGTTCCAGCTGAGGTTGGTGACGGTGACGTTGCTGCCGCTCTGGGTCAGGTTGCCGTTCCACAGGCTGGGGATGGTCTGGCCGGAGGGCAGCGTCCAGGTCACCTTCCAGCCCTGGATGGTGGTGCTGCCGGAGTTCTTCACCGTGACGGCGGCCTGGTAGCCGCCGTTCCAGGTGCTGGGCACGGTGAGCACCGCCGAGCAGGCCGCGCCACCGGCGGGCGGCGTGGTGGGCGGCGTGGTCGGCGGGGTGGTCGGCGGGGTGGTCGGAGGAGTGGTCGGCGGGGTGGTGGGCGGCGTCGTCGGCGGGTTGGTCGGCGGGGTCTTGGTGTAGCTCAGCCCGTAGCCGTACGCGAAGAGCGGGGTCTTGCCGTCGCCCTGGTTGATCGGCTCCTGCGAGGCGCTCTGCATCCACGACATCGGCAGCTTGCCGGTCGGGTTGTAGTCACCGAACAGCACGTCCGCGACGCCCTGCCCCTCGGTGCCCGGCAGCCAGGCCGCCACCAGCCCCTTCCAGTCCGGCAGCTGCGCGGCGATGTCCAGCGGGCGGCCGGAGACCAGCACCACGACCACCGGTACGCCGCTGGCCTTCAGCTTGGCCAGGGTGTTGAGGTCGGTCTGGTCCAGGCCCAGCGAGCCGGGCCGGTCGCCCTGGCCCTCCGCGTACGGGGTCTCGCCGATCACCGCGACCGCCACGTTGTAGCTGGAGTCGATGCCGGTGCCGTCCCGGTTGTAGGTGACCTTGGACGGGTCGGAGACCGTCGCCTTGATCCCCTGGAGCACGGTGGTGCCGGGGGTGATGTTGCCGCTGGCGCCCTGCCAGCTGATGGTCCAGCCGCCGCTCTGGTTGCCGATGTCGTCGGCGGACTTGCCGGCCACGAAGATCTTCGCCGACTTGGCCAGCGGCAGGACGTTCCCGTCGTTCTTCAGCAGCACCTGCGACTCCCGCACGGCCTGCCGGGCCAGCGCCCGGTGTGCGGTCGAGCCGACGGTGGAGGTGTACGAGCGGTCGGTGAGCGGGTGCTCGAACAGGCCGAGTTCGAACTTCTTGGTGAGGATGCGGCGGTTGGCGTCGTCGATCCGGGACATCGGGATGTGCCCGTTCTGCACCTCGCCGCGCAGCAGGCTGATGAACAGCTTGTAGTCGTTGGGCACCATCACCATGTCGATGCCCGCGTTGATCGAGGTGCTGATCTCGGACGCGGTGAAGCCGACCGCCCCGTCCAGCTGGTCGATGGCCGCCCAGTCGGAGACCACGAAGCCCTTGAAGCCCAGCTCGCCCTTGAGCACATCGGTGAGCAGGTACTTGTTGCCGTGCATCTTGACGCCGTTCCAGCTGCTGAACGAGGCCATCACCGCGCCGACGCCCCGGTCCACGGCGGCCTTGAACGGCGGCAGGTGGATGGCGCGCAGGTCGGCCTCGGACAGCTGGGTGTCGCCCTGGTCGGTGCCGTTGGTGGTGCCGCCGTCGCCCATGTAGTGCTTGGCGGTGGCCAGCACCGAGGCCGGGCCGCCCAGCGTCTCGCCCTGGAGGCCGGTGATCTCCGAGGTCATCAGGGTGGGCAGCTCCGGCGTCTCGCCGAAGGACTCATAGGTACGGCCCCAGCGGTCGTTGCGGGCGACGCACAGGCACGGCGCGAAGTCCCAGTCCACACCGGTGCCGGAGATCTCCTCGGCCACCGCGCGGCCGATCTGCTGGACCAGCGCGGAATCGCGGCTGGCGCCGAGGCCGATGTTGTGCGGGAACATGGTCGCGCCGTACACGTTGTTGTCACCGTGCACCGCGTCCACGCCGTAGATCATCGGGATGGCCAGCGGGGTGGTGAGCGCGGTGCGCTGGAAGCTGTCGTACATGTCCGCCCAGGACTGGGCGGTGTTGGGGCTGGGCGCCGAGCCGCCGCCGGAGAGCACCGAGCCGATCCGGTACGTCGCCAGGTCGGACTGCGGGGTCAGCGCGGCGCGCTCGGCCTGGGTCATCTGGCCGATCTTGTCGTCCAGCGTCATCCGGGAGAGCAGGTCGCTGACCCGGGCGCTGACGGGTTGCGACGGGTCGAGGTACGGGAGTACGGCGGCGGCCTGCGGGGTGACGGCCGCTGCCGGACCGGCGACCGTGGCGGCCGTGACCGCCGTGGAACAGACCGCCAGCACGGCGCCGAGGACGGCAGCCGTGCGACGGAACGACAATCGCTGCATGAGCGGGGACCTCCGGGGGCAGCCCCGACGCGGGCGGGGCGGGGTGGATGCGCGCCGCCACCCGGTGCCGTCCGCGTCGTGGGGCGGACCACCGGTGAGCGGCGGTACCAGGAGGACGACGCGTCCCACTGAACGGGCCGCCTCGAACGGGCCCTCTCCGGTCCCGGGCGGCGCCGGGATGCGTCCATGAAGTTGCGCATCCCGGTGGTCATGCCGCCCTCGAACCGGCAATTGTGCAATGCGTCACATGAAGCCAGAACGCTGACCGGTGGTCAAGCCCCCGTACAGCGTTCACAGGTTGAACGCTGCACCCCCGTCCCGCCCGTCACCCCAGTGCCCCGCCGAGCTGGATGACGGCATGGGCGCCGCTGGTGCGCCAGCCCGGTTCCGCCGCGTCGAGCCGGGCCGCCACCGCCGGATCGACCCCCACCGCGACCTCGGACTTCAGGGTGCGCAGCGCCGCCACCGCCCCCGGGAACCAGCCGGTGAGCGCGGCGAACGGGGTGTCGACCGGCCAGTGCCGGTCACCGACCAGCCGCCGGTAGTTGAGGTCGCCCTTGACCACCGTCAGCGCCGCCGAGCCCAACGCGGCCCGCAGGTCGTCCGGCATCGCCTCGAACGGCAGCGGCGCAGAGAAGAAGGGATGCGTACCGATCCGCAGCGTGCCGTCGGCCAGCGCCCGCCACAGCCGCCCGCCGATCCGCCCGGCCGCCCCCGGGGCGTCCCGCAGCCGCCGCACGGCGGCGACGGCGTCGGCGGTGGTCGCGTCGGAGACGTAGTACGGACAGGGCTTGACGTGCAGGTCGGCCGCCGTGACCCGGCCGGTGTGCAGCAGCCGGTCGATCAGGACCAGGTCGGGCAGCAGCTCCCGCCCGGCGTTGTCCGCGACCAGGGCCAGCCTGCCCGGTGGCCGCTGCTCCAGCGCGGCAAGCAGCAGCGCGCTGTCGTCGCCGAGCAGCGGACTCCCCGCGTCGGCCCCGGCGTCGGCGGCCGGCCCGGCGGTGAGCCGGAAGCCCAGGTCGGCGCGGTTGCCCCAGAGCGAGGAGAGCAGCAGGGCGCGGTCCTGCCGCTCGTCCGGCAGCGTCGCCAGCTCGTCCAGGGCGGCCAGCTCGGCGTCCACCGCCGGTCCGGCCAGCTCGGCGGCCTTGACCGGCCCGAACGGGTCGACGCCCTGCCACGGCCCGGGGCCGAACCAGCCGACGGCGGACAGCAGCCGCCGGTAGAAGTAGCTCTCCGCCCAGAGGAACGGCGCCTCCGTCCAGCGCCGCCCGTACTGCTCCCCACCGCCCCAGGCCACCCAGCGCGTGGCGTCCCGGGCGCCCTCCTCCAGTGGCTCGATCACGCCGCTGGTGGACTCGGTGAGCAGCCGCTCCAGCTCCCGCCGCTGCGCGGGCCCGTACGGGAGGCCGTCCGCGACCTGGCGCAGCAGCAGCGGGTGCCGCTCGTGGAAGACCCGCCAGGGGAATGAGCCGGGGGTGCCGCCGGTGATCACGGGCGCCGCCTGCTGCCGGGACCGCACGGGCCCACCACCTCTTCCTCTTCCGCCGCCGCCGGGCCGATCGCCGCCGGGCCGTACCCCATCCTGCCGCCCGTCGGCGGCGATGGCCGACGTTCACCGACTCCGGCGGCATGGTGGCCGCCGTCGGCCTATCGTGCTTCCCATGAGTGGACACTTTGACGTCGTAGTTCTCGGTGCCGGCCCCGGCGGGTACACCGCCGCCGTCCGGAGCGCGCAGCTCGGACTCAGCGTGGCCGTGGTCGAGGAGCGGTACTGGGGCGGGGTCTGCCTCAACGTCGGCTGCATCCCGTCCAAGGCGCTGCTGCGCAACGCCGAGCTGGCGCACATCTTCACGCAGGAGGCCAAGACCTTCGGCATCCGGGTGGACGGGCAGGTCAGCTTTGACTACGGCGAGGCGTTCGCCCGCAGCCGCCGGGTGGCCGAGGGCCGGGTCAAGGGCGTGCACTACCTGATGAAGAAGAACGGCATCCCGGAGTACCACGGCACCGGGCGCTTCACCGACGCCCACACCATGACGGTGACCGGCGCGGACGGCGAGGTGCAGACCCTCACCTTCGACCACTGCATTCTGGCCACCGGCGCCTCCACCCGGCTGCTGCCGGGCACCTCGCTGAGCGAGCGGGTGGTGACGTACGAGGAGCAGATCCTCAGCGACCGGCTGCCCGGCAGCATCGTGATCGCCGGTGCGGGGGCCATCGGCGTGGAGTTCGCCTATGTGCTGCACAACTACGGGGTGCAGGTGACGCTGGTCGAGTTCCTGGACCGGGTGGTGCCGCTGGAGGACGCCGAGGTCTCCGCCGAGCTGGCCAAGCGCTACCGCAAGCTGGGGATCAATGTGCTCACCTCCACCCGGGTCGAGTCGATCGACGACTCCGGGGACCGGGTGCTGGTCCATGTGTCGACCGGTGGCCAGCGGCAGACGCTGGAGGCGGACAAGGTGCTCCAGGCCATCGGTTTCCAGCCACGGGTCACCGGCTACGGCCTGGAGAACACCGGGGTGGCGCTGAACGAGCGCGGCGCCGTCGAGGTGGACGCCCGGTGCCGGACGAGTGTGCCGCACATCTTCGCCATCGGTGACGTCACCGCGAAGCTGATGCTGGCGCACGCCGCCGAGGCGATGGCGATGGTGGCGGCCGAGACCATCGCGGACGCCGAGACGATGGAGCTGGACTATGTGATGATCCCGCGCGCCACCTACTGCCAGCCGCAGGTCGCCAGCTTCGGCTGGACGGAGGCGCAGGCCCGGGAGCGCGGCTTCGACGTGCGGGTGCAGAAGTTCCCGTTCACGGCGAACGGCAAGGCGCACGGGCTGGGTGACCCGGTGGGCTTCGTCAAGATCATCAGCGATGGGCGGCACGGCGAGCTGCTGGGCGCCCACCTGATCGGGCCCGAGGTGACCGAGCTGCTGCCCGAGCTCACCCTCGCCCAGCAGTGGGACCTGACCGTCCACGAGGTGGCCCGCAACGTCCATGCCCACCCGACGCTCGGGGAGGCCGTCAAGGAGGCCGTCCACGGGCTGGCCGGGCACATGATCAACATGTGACGGCAGCGGCTTGCGGCGGCCGGGGCGGCGGGCACACCGCCGCCGTCCCGGCCGCCGGTCGGCACCGGTCGGCACGGCGCGCCGGAAAAAGTGTTCCTCCCACTGACGTGCCGACCGTGCTAAGGTCGTTATCAGTTGCAGTTGTGGTTCCCATGAACTTGTGTGTGCGCCTGCTGGTTGTGACCAACGGGCGCACTTTTGTTTTTTCCGGTGCGTCTTTCCGGTGGGGAAATCATCGCGGCGACACGGGACCCGTAAGGTGCGGGCCCCGGCACTGCACCCTGAAGGAGAGAAAAATGGCTACTGGCACCGTGAAGTGGTTCAACGGCGAAAAGGGCTTCGGCTTCATCGAGCAGGACGGCGGCGGCGCCGACGTTTTCGCTCACTACTCGAACATCAACGCCCAGGGCTTCCGTGAGCTCCAGGAGGGCCAGAAGGTCCAGTTCGACGTCACGCAGGGCCAGAAGGGCCCGCAGGCGGAGAACATCACCCTCATCTGACCCGATGAGCTCCGGCCGCATGGCCGTGCAGCAGCGGGCCCCGTACGCGAGTACGGGGCCCGCTGCCGTTTTTCCGGCCCGGCCCCGTCAGACCGGTGGGGCGACGAAAACGCCGCGATCCACGTCGTTGAAGGACTCCCTGGCGACCAGCTCGTCCATCGGATTGGCGGTGCCCCACTGGTCGGTGACCTCGGGCTGGGAGAAGTCGTAGACGTGCGGGTGCCAGGCGTCCTCGTCCAACTGCTCCAGCTCGGTGGTGTACTCCACCGTGTTGCCGTGCGGGTCGAGGAAGTACGAGAAGGTGTTGTCGCCCGCCAGATGGCGGCCGGGGCCCCAGATCTTCCGCACCCCGGCCCGCAGCAGGCGGCCGGTGCCCCGCAGGTACTCGTCGATGCCGCGCAGCTCGAAGGAGATGTGGTGCAGCGAGGTGTGCGGGCCCTTGGCGAGCGCCAGGCTGTGGTGCTGCGGGTTGATCCGCATGAAGTGCATCACATCGCCCAGGTGCGGTGAGCTGAGGGTGTCGGAGAGCGCGAAGTCCAGGTGCTGCTGGTACCAGGCGCGGGTGCGGTCCAGGTCGGCGGAGTTCAGCACCACATGGGAGAGGCGGACCGGTACGGACTCCTTCTCCGCCACCTTGCGGTGCCGCCGCGCGGCGACGTCGGCCGAGACCTCCACGGTGCGGCCGTCCACGTCGAAGAACCGGAATCCGTAGCCGCCGCCCGGGGTGTCCAGGGTGCCCGGCCGGGTGATCAGCCGCACCCCGGCGGCGAGCAGCCGCTCGGCCAGGGCGTCCACGTCGGCCGGGTCGGCGGCGCCGAAGGCGACCAGGTCCAGGCGCTTCTCCTCGGCCCGGCGCAGCCGTACGACGTACTGCTCCGGGGAGCCCTCGGCGGCCAGGAAGGAGATGCCGGAGTCCTCGGCGACCCGGGTCAGGCCCCAGACGCCGGCGTAGAAGTCGAGCTGCCGGTCGTAGTCGGGCACGGCCAGATCGACATGGCGCAGATGGGTCAGCAGGCGGGGTGGCATGGGGCGTGGCTCCTTCTGCGGAACGGGCTGGGCTGGTCGGGCGGGCTGGGCCGATGGGCTGCTCGAACGGGCGAGCGGACCCAGCAGTATCGGCTGGGCTCCGGCGGCGTCCACCGGATGCGGCAGGACGGCCGGAACGTGTCCCGGCGGCCGCAACCGGACACCGGCTGTCGGGCCGAGCGGACCGGGGCCGGCCTCGCGACGCGGCGGGTGCGTGGGACGCCCGGGTCGGTGACACCGCCCTCCGGCACAGCGCCGTCGCGCAGCAGCCGACCCCGCTGAGCGCCGTGCTGCTCACCCGCGCCGGGACCGCCTGCGACCTGCTGGAGCGCCCGTCCACCAGCCGGCCGCACTTCGATCCGCAGCGCGAGCAGCGGGAGTTCACCCTGTCGCCGTCCGACTACGCGGTGGCGGTCTTCGGCGCGGCGCCGGCTCGCGCGATCCACGCCGAGGCACCCGGCGTACGGTTGACTTTCCGCCAGGTCGGGCCGGGGAGCGTGGACGGCAGCGGCGGTACGCTCGGCGCCGTCGACGGGCTGCTGATGACGTACGGGGTGATCAGCGGATTCGCCGCCGTGGAGCTCCACCGGGACCGCTGGCTCCGCCTGCCGGCCGACGACCGTCCCGAGCTGGACGGCGCCCCCACCCTGGACGACCGGGCCGACTGCCCTGGGCGGTCCGCCAGCGGCCGTACGGCGCGCCGGCGGCCCGGCGGCTGAGCCTGCCGGGGCTGGAACCGCAGGTCGAGGTGTCGGCGGAGAGCTTCCCACCGCTGCCGGCGCTGGTGGCCGGAACGCATAGGGTCGCGCTCATCCGGGAGCGGCCAGCCCGCCAACGGCGGCGCCGCTGCGGACGCCGCCCTGCCCGTTCGAGGCCGTACCGGTGCAGGAGGCCAGGTGGTGGCACCCGGCGCACGGCCAGGACGCCGCGCACCGCTGGCTGCGGGAGATCGCGGCGCGGGTCGGCGGGGCGATGTGCCATCCATCGGATGAATGATCACCATTTAGGGAATCGATCAAAAACGGTCTATGCGGCGTGCAACTCCGGCCAGCATGATGATCAAAGTTGTGGCAGTGCCGCCACGGCAACCCCGTCGCACCCGCCACCGCCTCGATCCGCGCTGGGGCGACGCCCCTGCCCGCGCCCAGCCGGAGACGACGACCATGACCGCATCCGCCCCCCAGACGGGCACCCGTGTGCCACCGCCCGCCGCCGCGCCCGATCCGGCCGAGGACCGCGCCGCGGGCCCGCTCCAGGCCGTCCTGCTGATGGTGGGCAGCTGCCTGCCCATCCTCGGCGCGGTGCTCATCGCCCCCGTACTGCCCCGGATGCAGGACCACTTCGAGAACGTCTCGGGCGCCGACGCGCTGGTACCGATGGCGCTGACCATCCCGGCCCTCTCGCTGGCGATCCTGGCCCCCTTCGCCGGGACCGTCGCCGACCGCTTCGGCCGCAAGCAGCTGCTGATCGGCGCCACCCTGGTCTACGCCGTCTTCGGCACCGCGCCGCTCTGGCTCGACTCGCTCGGCGCCATCGTGGCCAGCCGCGCCCTGGTCGGCGTGGCCGAGGCCGCCATCATGACCTGCTGCACCACCCTGATCGGCGACTACTACTCCGGCGCGGCCCGGGACCGCTACCTGGCCCTGCAGACCATGTGCTCCGCCGTCTCGGCCACCCTCTTCTTCGCGCTCGGCGGCGCGCTGGGCTCCGGCGGCTGGCGCGCCCCCTTCTGGGCGTACGGCGTCAGCCTGCTGATCGCCCCGCTGATGGCCCATGCGCTGCGCAGGCCGCCGCAGGCCGCCGACCAGTCGGACGCCTCCGACCCGGCCGCCGGGGAGCGGGCGCCCTTCCCGTGGCGGCGGCTGGCCTGGCCGTGCGTGCTCACCTTCTTCGGCGCGGGCGTCTTCTACACCGTCCCGGTGGAGATGTCCTACCTGCTGGACGACCTGAACGTCACCGCCACCAGCGCCATCGGCCTGGCCACCGCCATCGCCAGCGCCTCCACCGTGGCCGGCGCGGTCACCTTCAGCCGACTGGCCGCCGGGCGGCCGGAGAAGCTGCTGCCCGGCGTCTTCGGGCTGTGCGCCGTCGGCTTCGGCATCATGGCCTTCGCGGGCAACACCCCGCTGCTGGTGATCGGCGCGGTGGTCAACTGCTTCGGTACCGGCATGCTGCTGCCCACCCTGCTGACCCGCACCATGGCGCTGCTGAAGTTCGCCGACCGGGGGCGCGGCACCGGCATGTGGAACTCCGCCTTCTTCCTCGGTGAGTTCCTCTGCCCGCTGGTGCTGCTCGGCGCCAAGGCCGGGATCGGCTCCCTGGCACACGCCGTCGGCGTGCTCGGTGCGGTCACCGCCGTCGTCGCCCTCGGCATGCAGCTGCGGCGCGGCCGTACCGCGCAGTCGGCCTGACACCTCCTCACGGCCGCCCGGTGACCTGGTCGCCGGGCGGCCGCGCCATGTCCGCCGGTGCGGCTCGGCCGGGCGGCTCCCGGGCGGTGGCATACTCCGCGCCGTCGGGGTTACCCGAGCGGCTGGAGGTGGCGATGATCAACGACCAGGTGATCCGCAGACAGGTGATCGTGCACGGCACCGTCCAGGGGGTGTGCTACCGGGACAGTTGCCGGTCGCGGGCGGCCGGGCTGGGCGTGGCCGGCTGGGTGCGCAACCTGCCGGACGGTACCGTCCAGGCCGTTTTCGAGGGCCCCGCCGACGCCGTCCGGCAGCTGGTCGCCTGGGCCCGGCAGGGGCCGCCCGCCGCCGCCGTCGACCGGGTCGAGGTCCGCGACCAGCCGCCGGAGGGGCTGATCGGCTTCGCCGTACTGCCGACGCCGCGCTGAGCCGATGCCCCGGCGCACTCCAGCAGGTGGGGGTCACTTCAGCAGGCGCGACAGCCGGCGGTCGGCCAGCACCCGGCCCCGGGTCTGGCAGGTCGGGCAGTACTGGAGCGAGGACTCCGCGAAGACCACCTGCCGGACGGTGTCGCCGCACACCGGGCACGGCTCACCCGCCCGGCCGTGCACCCGCAGCCCCGCCTTCTTCTCCGCCTTCAGCTCCCCGGCGGCCAGACCGCGCGCCCGCTCCACGGCGTCGTGCAGCACGGTGCGCAGCGCCGCGTACAGCCGGTCCGACTGCTCCTCGTCCAGGCTGGACGCCAGCGCGTACGGGGAGAGCCGGGCGGTGTGCAGCACCTCGTCGGAGTACGCGTTGCCGACCCCGGCGAGCAGCGACTGATCGGTGAGCAGGCCCTTGAGCCGGACGCTGCGGCCGGCGGTGACGGCGGCCAGGTCGGCCCGGGAGAAGCCCTCGGCCAGCGGGTCGGGGCCCAGCCGGGCGATCCCGGGGACCTGCGCCGGGTCCGGTACGACATAGGCGGCCAGCCGCTTGGTGGTGCCCTGCTCGGTCACCTGCCAGCCGGAGCCGTCGTCCAGCAGCAGCCGCAGCGCCAGCGGGCCCCGGCCCGGCTTCGGCGGGGTGGCCGGCAGCGAATCGCTCCAGCGGACCCAGCCCGCCCTGGCCAGGTGCAGCACCAGGTGCAGGCCGTCCGCGTCCAGGTCCAGGAACTTGCCGTGCCTGGTCACGGCGGTGACCCTACGGCCGTGCAGTGCGGACGGCGGCGGGTCGAAGGTCTTCAGCGCCTGGAAGGCGACCACCTCCAGCCGCTGCACGGTACGGCCCACCGTCCGCTCGCCGAGGTGGTCGGCCAGGGCCTGCACTTCGGGTGATTCCGGCATGTCTCCCATGATGCACCGGCGGCCGATGCACCGGCGGCCGATGGGGAGGGTGGTGGGGACGCCGGTCGCGGGGGCACTCTGGGAGGGGGCCTATCTGTGCGGAGGTGATCGCGATGGCGACCCAGACGGAGTCCAGGACCCAGACCCAGACCCAGACTCGGACGCTGGCCGGATGGCACATCGAGTTGGAGTTCAGCGAGCGGGGCGGCCGGACCAAGGCGGCCGCGCTGCTGCGGCTGCGGGACGGCAACGAGGTGCGGGCGCACGGACACGCCACCCGCCACCCCGACGACCCCACCCAGCAGCGGGTCGGTGAGGAGGTCGCCGCCGCCCGTGCGCTGGACGACCTGGCCCGCCAGCTGCTGGCCAAGGCGGGCGGCGAGATCGAGGAGACCACCCACCGCCACGCCTATCTGGCCATGTGACCGGTGACGCTATGTGACCGGCATCGGCGGGTGACGGGGCGGCCCGCTCCCGCAGGTCAGAGCAGTTCGAGGATGGTGGCGTTGGCCATGCCGCCGCCCTCGCACATGGTCTGGAGCCCGTAGCGGATGCCCTCCTCGCGCATGTGGTGCAGCAGTGTGGTCATCAGGCGGGCACCGGAACCGCCCAGCGGGTGGCCGAGGGCGATGGCGCCGCCGTTCGGGTTGAGCAGGGCCGGGTCGGCGCCGGTCTCCCGCAGCCAGGCCAGGGTGACCGAGGCGAATGCCTCGTTGACCTCGAAGGCGCCGATGTCGCCCAGGGCGAGACCGGACCGCTTGAGCACCTTGGCGGTGGCCGGGATCGGACCCTTCAGCATGGTGATCGGATCGGCGCCGACCACGGTCGCGGTGTGCACCCGGGCGAGCGGGGACCAGCCGTGCCGGGCGGCGATCTCGCCGGCGGTGACCAGCAGCGCGGCCGAGCCGTCGGAGATCTGCGAGGCATTGCCCGCCGAGACCACGCCGTCGGCCTGGAACGGCGTCTTCAGGGCCGCCAGCTTCTCCGGGGTGGAGCCGCGCCGCACCCCCTCGTCGGTGTCGAACAGCCGCTGCCCGCCGTCCGGTCCGGTGACGGGGACCGGGGTGGTCTGCCCCTGGAACCGGCCCTCGTCGATGGCGCGGGCCGCCTTGGCGTGCGAGGCCAACGCGTACTCGTCCAGCTCGGCGCGGGTCAGGCCGTACTCGGCGGCGATCAGCTCCGCGCCGACGCCCTGGTTGAACTCGAAGCCGTCGTAGCGGGCTCGGGCCAGCGGCCCGTACGGGTCGCCGAAGGCGCCGCCGGCCCAGGAGGAGCCCATCGGCACCCGGGTCATCGACTCCACGCCGCCGGCCACCGCGATGTCGTACTGCCCGGCGATCACCCCGGCGGCGGCCTGGTGCACCGCCTGCTGGGACGAGCCGCACTGCCGGTCGACGGTCACCGCCGGCACCTCCTCCGGCCAGCCCGCCGCCAGCACCGCGTAGCGGCCGATGCAGGCGGTCTGCTCGCCGATCTGGGTGACGCAGCCCCAGACCACGTCGTCCACCAGCGCCGGGTCCAGGTCGTTGCGCGCGGCCAGCGCGGTGAGGACATGGGCGGAGAGGTCGGCCGGGTGCACCCCGGCCAGCGCGCCGCCACGGCGGCCGACGGGGGTGCGTACGGCATCGACGATGACTGCGTCACGCATGGCGGTGGTCTCCTCGGGGATCGGGCCGGCCGGAACGGGTTTCCGGGCGGGTTTCGGGGTTGGGTTCGGGGTTGGGTTCGGGGCCGGTTTCGGGGCAGCCGGGCTCGGTGGGGCCGTCGGGGCCGTCGGGGCCGTCGGGGTCAGGATGCCCGGGGTGGACGGCGATGACGCCGCGTGCGGCCAGGCGGTCGATCTCGGCACCGGTCAGCCCGGCCGCCGCCAGCACGGCACGGGTGTCGGCGCCCGGCTGCGGCGCGGCGGGCGGCTCGGCGGCCGGGGTGCCGGAGAAACGGGGGGCCGGGGCCGGGCGGACCGGGCCGCCGCCGGTCAGCTGGGTGCGGCGGGCCGCGTTGTGCGGATGCCCCGGCGCCTCGGTGAGCGACAGCACCGGGGTGACACACGCCTCGGTGGACGCGAAGTGCGCCGCCCACTCCTCCCGCGTACGGGTGGCGAAGACCGCCGCCAGCCGCTTCCGCTGGTCCGGCCAGCGCTCCGGGTCGTACTGCGCCGCGAGGTCGGCGTCACCCGCCAGCCCCAGGCCGTCCAGCAGCGCCCGGTGGAAGCGCGGCTCGATGGCGCCCACCGCGACATGCCGGCCGTCGGCGCAGCGGTAGGTGGTGTAGAAGGGCGCGGCACCGGTGAACAGGCTGCTGCCGCGCTGCTCGCTCCACAGGCCCTGGCCCAGCAGGCCGTACGCCATGGCGAGCAGCAGGGCGCTGCCGTCGGTCATGGCGGCGTCCACCACCTGGCCCCGGCCGTCGGCGCGGGCCCGCAGGACCCCGCTGACCAGGCCGAGCGCCAGCAGCATGCCGCCGCCGCCGAAGTCACCGACCAGGTTGAGCGGCACCACCGGGTCGCCGCCGGCCGGGCCGATGGCGTGCAGCGCCCCGGTGAGCGCGATGTAGTTGATGTCATGGCCGACGGTGCCGGCCAGCGGCCCGTCCTGCCCCCAGCCGGTCATCCGCCCGTACACCAGGCGGGGATTGCGGGCCAGGCACGCGGCCGGGCCGAGGCCCAGCCGCTCCGCGACACCGGGCCGGAAGCCCTCGATCAGGGCGTCGGCGGTATCGATGACGCGCAGCACGGCGGCGGCGCCCTCGGGGTCCTTGAGGTCGGCCGCCAGGGAGCGGCGGCCGCGCAGCAGCACCGAGTGGCCGGGCGGGGCGGGCTCCTGCGGCCGGTCGACCCGGACCACCTCGGCGCCCAGGTCGGCCAGCAGCATCCCGGCGAACGGGCCGGGGCCGATGCCGCCCAGCTCCACCACCCGGACCCCGGTGAGCGGGCCGGCCATGCTCAGCGCCCCGTCCGGTGCGGGCCGCCCGGCCGCTGCCGGGTGCGGGCGGCGGGGGCGGTGCTGACGGCCGGGGACGGGCCGGCCGGGGGTGGGCCGGTCGGGCTGCCGCCGAGTCGCATGGTGCTCCCCTCCGGGGTCCTCGGGTCCGGCGGCCCTTACAGGCCGAGGGACTTGGCGATGACGGTCTTCATGACCTCGCTGGTGCCGCCGTAGATCCGGGTGACCCGGGCGTCGGTGTACAGCCGGGCTATCGGGTACTCCAGGATGTAGCCGTAGCCGCCGTGCAGCTGGAGGCACTTGTCGATCACCCGGCCGGACACCTCCGTGCAGAACAGCTTCAGCTTGGCGGCGTCGGCCGGGGTCAGCTCGCCGGTCTCGTGCAGCTCCAGCGCGCGGTCCACCATCGACTCTGCGGCCTCCACCTCGGCGGCGCACTCCGCGAGCACGAACTTGGTGTTCTGGAACTCGGCCACCGTGCGGCCGAAGACCTGGCGGTCCTTGACGTAGCGCACGGCGAAGCCGACCGCGGCGGCGGCGGAGGCGTAGCCGCCCACCGCGATGGCCAGCCGCTCCTGGACCAGGTTGTGGGTGAGGTACGAGAAGGCCCGGCCCTCTTCGCCGAGCAGGTTCTCCACCGGCACCCGGACGTCGCTGAAGGACAGCTCGGCGGTGTCCGAACTGCGCAGGCCGATCTTCTCCAGCTTGCGGCCGACCGTGTAGCCGGGGGAGGCCGTGTCCACGCAGAGGATCGACAGGCCGGCCCGGCGGTCCTCCGGGGTGGCCGGGGAGGTGCGGCAGACCACCAGCATCAGATCGGCCTGGACGCCGCCGGTGATGAAGGTCTTGGCGCCGTTGAGGACGTAGTGGGTGCCGTCCGCCGAGAGCCGGGCGGTGGTGGCGATGCCCGCCAGGTCGGAGCCGGTGCCGGGCTCGGTCATGGCGATGGCGGTCATCAGGTCGCCGGAGACGAAGCCGGGCAGCCAGCGCTTCTTCTGCTCCTCGCCGGCGTACTCCAGCAGATACGGCAGCACCAGGCCGGTGTGCACGCCCGCGCTGCCGAAGCTCACCCCGGCGCGCATGGTCTCCTCGGTGACCACGGCCTGGTACTTGAAGCCGCCCATCCCGGCGCCGCCGTACTCCTCGGGCACCTCGATGCCGAAGATGCCCAGCTCACCGAGCTTGCGGTAGAAGTCGCGCGGTGCGTGCCCGGCCTGCTCCCACTCGGCGTGGACCGGCACGACCTCCTTGGCGACGAAGTCACGGACGGTCGCCCGGAAGGTCTCGTGGTCCTCGGTGTAGACGGTGCGGCGCACGACAGGGTCCCTTCTGGGCGGTCGATGGGCGAACGCTTGTTAAGTTAATCGCCAGTAGCAGCACTGTCCAGGGCGCTTCTCGGCCGCTGACGGCTAGAATGCCGAACGCTCGATCAGTGCCGGGACGTGGGTGACGTGGATGGGAACTGACGTGGACGGGGAGACCGCGCGGCCCCCGGGCCACCGCGCCCTGCTGGAGGCGGCCCGGCAGGAGTTCGCCGAGCATGGCTACGGCGGCACCTCGATCCGCGACATCGCCCAGCGGGCCGGGGTCAGCCTCTCCGCGCTCTACCACTACTACGGCGGCAAGCAGGAACTGCTGTACACGATCCTGGACGAGGGCATGGACCGGTTCCGCCGGGCCTGCGACACCGCCCTGGCGGCCACCGGCGACGATCCGGGCGAGCGGTTGGAGGCGCTGGTCGAGGCCACCGTCCGGTTCCGGGCCGGGCAGCGCGACCGCAGCAGCGTCGAGCTGACGGAGGACCGCAGCCTCAACGAGGAGCAGCGGGCCGCCTTCCGCCGCCGCCAGGCCGCCGCCAGCCGGATGTTCCAGCAGGTCGTCGACGACGGCTGCGCCCGGGGTGTCTTCCGTACCCCGCACCCGGCGGATGCCCGCCGCGCGGTGCTGGCCATGTGCAATGCCGTCTCCCAGTGGTACCGCCCCGAGGGCGAGCTCACGGTGGACGATCTGGTCGAGCGGTATGTCTCGCTCGCCCTCACGCTGGTGGAGTACCGCCCGCGCCGCGCCCGCCACGTCGGCTGACCCGGTCGGCGGTTCGGCGGGTTGGCGTGGGTCCGGCGATGGTGCTCTCTGATCGGAACTGACCGCTGTGGACTGGATTTGGCCGGGTCCGGATAGGCTCGGGCCGTGACGGAGGAAGCACCGCAGCGGCAGGGATTCGAGTACGGCGTCGACGGCCCGAAGAAGATCGTGGCCGGGGTGGACGGCTCGGACTCCTCGTGGCGGGCCGCCGCCTACGCGGCCGGGCTCGCCCGCAGGCAGGGCGCCCTGCTGGTGCTGGTCTATGTGCAGCCGGTGATGGCGGCCGGCTCCTCGGGCATGGGCGGCAGCCTGCTGGAGGCCGGGCAGCAGGTCGCGGAGGAACTGCTCCAGTACATCCGGCTGTCGGTGAAGCGCTTCGGTGACCATGAGCACATCCGCTGGGAGTTCCACACCTTCCCCGGTGACCCCTACACCGGACTGGTGACCACCGCCGACCGGCTGCGGGCCGATGCGGTGGTCGTCGGGGCGTCCGAGCACGCCGGGCACCGCATCGTCGGCTCGGTCGCGGTGCGGCTGGTGAAGGCCGGACGCTGGCCGGTCACCGTGGTGCCCTGACCCCGGGGAGCACCCGGTCCCTCCGCGGGCGGGCCGCCCGTCCGGCCGAGGGCCGATCCGGCGGGGTGCGGTGTCAGCCCGCAGACCTAGGGGGCGCGCCGTGGCGGCAGGTAGGCTCAACCTCGATCACCAATCGCCGCACGAGGAGCTCGCGATCCATGAGCCTGCGCCTGAGCACCATCAGCCGTGAGGAGCACCTGGCCTTCATCAACGGCCTGCCCTCCGCCAGCCACATGCAGGTTCCGGCGTGGGGCGGCGTGAAGGCCGAGTGGCGTCCGGAGAGCCTCGGCTGGTTCGACGAGCAGGACCGGCTGGTCGGTGTCGGGCTGGTCCTCTACCGCCAGTTGCCGAAGCTCAAGCGCTTCCTGGCCTATCTGCCCGAGGGCCCGGTGATCAACTGGTTCGACCCGGACCTGGAGCGCTGGCTTCAGCCGATGCTGGCCCACCTGAAGGCCAAGGGCGCCTTCTCGGTGAAGATGGGCCCGCCGGTGATCATCCGCCGCTGGAACGCGGAGTCCATCAAGCAGGCCATTGCCGGCAAGACCGCCAAGCGGCTGCGGGACATCGAGGCCGACGTCTACGAGCCGCGCGCCTTCGAGGTGGTCGACCGGCTGCGTCGGATGGGCTGGCTGCAGAGCGAGGACGAGGAGGGCGGCGGCTTCTCCGCCGGCCAGCCGCGCTATGTGTTCCAGGTCCCGATGGAGGGCCGCACCACGGACGACGTGCTCAAGGGCATGAACCAGCAGTGGCGCCGCAACATCAAGAAGAGCGAGAAGGCCGGGGTGCAGGTCTTCCAGGGCCGCTTCGAGGACCTGCCGATCTTCCACGAGCTGTACAAGCACACCGGTGAGCGCGACCACTTCATCCCCCGCCCGCTGTCGTACTTCCAGGGCATGTGGAAGGCGCTCAACTCCGAGACGCCGGACACCATGCGGCTCTACCTGGCCGCCCACGACGGCGAGGTGCTGGCCGCCACCACCATGCTGCGCAACGGCAACCACATCTGGTACTCCTACGGCGCCTCGGCCAGCCACAAGCGTGAGGTGCAGCCGAGCAACGCGGTGCAGTGGCAGATGATGCGCGACGCCCATGCGCTGGGTGCGCGCGTCTACGACCTGCGGGGCATCAGCGACACCCTCGACGAGAACAACCACCTCTTCGGCCTGATCCGCTTCAAGGTCGGCACCGGCGGCCAGGCCGCCGAGTACCTGGGGGAGTGGGACTTCCCGCTGAGCAAGATGCTCCAGAAGGCGTTCGACATGTATATGACGAGTCGCGCAGTGGCCCGCTGAGCCCCGGTCACCCACGTACTCACCACCGCAGGAAGGCACATCCGGATGGCGCTCTCGCTCTACGTGGAAACCGCCCGCTGGCGCGCCCACCAGCAGTCGGTGCTGGACGCGTTCCCGGGCCTCGTCCCGGTGGCCAAGGGCAACGGCTACGGCTTCGGCAACCGGCGGCTGGCTGAGGAGGCCACCCGGCTGGGTGCGCCGATGCTGGCGGTCGGCACCTCGTACGAGGCTCGGGATGCCGTGGAGGACTTCGGCGGCGATGTGCTGGTCCTCACCCCGTACCGGATCGGTGAGGACCCGGTGCCGCTGCCCGGCCGGGTGGTCCGCACCGTCGCCAGCGTCTCCGGGGTCCGCGCCCTGGTCGGGCGGCGGGTGGTGGTGGAGTGCATGACCAGCATGCGCCGGCACGGCATCAACCCCGAGGACGTGGCCAAGCTGGGTGCCGCGCTGGACGACGTCCGGCTGGAGGGCTTCGCCCTGCACCTGCCGCTGGACCACCCCGACGGCTATGACCCGGTGCAGGAGTGCACCGCCTGGATCGGGCGGCTGACCGCCGCCGGGCTGCCGATCCCGGCCGTGTACGTGAGCCATCTCTCGGCCGAGGAGCTGGGCCGGCTGCGCGGGCTGCACCCGGGAACGGTGATCCGGCCGCGCATCGGCACCCGGCTCTGGCTGGGCGACCACGGCGCACTGGACTGCCGGGGCACGGTGCTGGACGTGACACCGGTGGTCAAGGGCGACCGCTACGGCTACCGGCAGCTCAAGGCACCGATGGACGGGCACCTGGTCGTGGTGGCCGGCGGCACCGCCCACGGGGTCGGCCTGGAGGCGCCCAAGCACATGACCGGTGTCACCCCGCGCGCCAAGAACCTGGCCCGCGCCGGGCTGGCGACGGTCAACCGCACCGTCTCCCCGTTCAGCTGGGGCGGGCGCAAGGCCGCCTTCGCCGAACCCCCGCACATGCAGGTCAGCATCCTCTTCGTGCCCGGTGACACCGCCCCGCCGACGGTCGGTGAGGAACTGAGGGCCACCCTGCGGCACACCACCACCTACTTCGACCGGACCGTCGACCGCTGAGCCCAGCCGTGTCGGGCGCCGGAACGGGCGCGGGTCGGTCCTCCGGCCCGCGCCCGTTCCGTCTGCGCGTTCGGCCGCACGCCGGGCACCCTCCCGGCCCAAGCCGCCGCGAGTCGCGCGAGCATGGACGCAACGTTGCGTCTCCCGGGTTACCGTGGTCGGGACGCCGCATCCGCCCCGGGCCGGGGTGAGAGCCTGCCCTGCCCGCCGACGTGCCCCGAGGAGCCGTCGATGTCCGCCACCCATGCCGCACCCGGCGCGGAAGGGGCGACCCCACCCGGGCCCGCCGTCTGGGCCGTGCTCACCTTCGCCTTCTGGATCTCCATGGCGGGCACCACCATGCCCACCCCGCTCTACCCGCTCTATGTGCGCGCCTTCGGCTTCTCCGACCTGACCATCACGGTGATCTTCGCCGTGTACGCGATCGGTGTCGTTGCGGGACTGCTGGTCTTCGGGCGGCTGTCCGACCAGATCGGCCGCCGGCCCGTGGTGCTGCTCTCCCTGCTGCTCTCGGCGGCCGCCGCCGTGTTCTTCATCGTGGCCCACGGGCTGGCCATGGTGCTGGTGGCCCGGATGCTCTCCGGCTTCTCCGCCGCCCTGATCACCGGCGGCGCCACCGCCGGGCTGCTGGACCTGGCGCGGCCGGAGCGCCAGCGGCGGGCGGGCACTGTCGCCATCGCCGCCAACATGGGCGGACTGGCCGGCGGCAACCTGCTGGCCGGCGTGCTCGCGGAGTGGGCCGGCAGCCCGCTGCGACTGCCCTGGATCATCGACCTGGCCCTGGTCGTCCTGGCACTGATCGGCTGCCTGTGGCTGCTCCCGGAGACGGTGGAGAGCCCCACCGGATTCCGATTCCAGCTGCAACCGCTGCGCGTCCCCGGCGCCATCCGTGCCGTCTTCCTGCGGACCTCGCTCACCAGCGGCTCGGGCTTCGCGGTGACCGGCCTGCTGGGCTCGGTCACCGGCCTCTTCCTCGGCGGGGTGCTGCACCTGACCGACCAGGCGCTCACCGGTCTGATCGTCGCCGTGGCCTTCCTCTGCACCGCGCTGGGCCAGCTGGCCGCCGGGCGGCTGCGGTCCGACACGGCCCTTCCGACGGCCTGCGCGGGCCTGGTGGCGGCCGCCGTGCTGATCGCCGTCGCGCTGCTCGCGGAGCAGCTCGCCCCGCTGGTGGTGGGCTCCGCCCTCACCGGCCTGGGCACCGGCGTCGCGATGAGCAACGGCCTGGGTGCGATCAACGCGGCCACCCCGCCACAGCAGCGGGGAGAGGTCGTCTCCACCTTCTTCGCCATCCTCTACCTGATGTTGTCGGTCCCGGTCGTCGGCGTCGGCGTCCTCGTCCAGCTGACCAATCTGCGCATCGGCGGCGTGGTCTTCAGCGCGGGCGTGGCCCTGCTCGCGGCCGGGGTCGCCGCCGGGACGCTGCGCTCCCGGCGGTCCGCCGACTGAGCGGGAGGCGCCAGGGGCGCGTGGGAGAATGAGGCCCACCCCCGACCCTTGCCGAACGACCCCGCGAACCCGGAAGGACCCAGCGCCATCGACAGCATCCGGCCCCCCGCCGCCCCCGGGGCCAAGCGGTCCGCCGCCTCGGCCCGCCGCAGCGAGAGCGCCCGGGTCGCGGTGCTCAGCGCGGCCGACGACCTGCTGGCCGAGCGCGGTTTCGACGGGGTGACGATCGAGGGCATCGCGGCCCGCGCCGGAGTGGCCAAGCAGACGATCTACCGCTGGTGGAAGTCCAAGGCCGAGATCCTCTACGACAACCTGCTCCAGGACGCCGAGAAGGAGCTGGTCTGGCCGCAGCCGCAGCCGCAGCCGCAGCCGCAGCGCACCGCGCCGGCCGATGCGCTCAGAAGCTATCTGCGCACCTTCTGCGCCTTCCTCTGCACCGCCCCCGCCGGGCGGGTGCTCCAGACCCTGATCGGCCAGGCGCAGCTGGACCCCGGCGCGGCGGCCACCGTCAGGGACGGCTTCCTGCGCGAGCAGCGGGCCCGCGACCTGCGGCGGATGCACGAGCTGCTGCCCGACCTCGGCGTGGACGCACCCACCGAGCAGCAGGCGGCCGAAGCGCTGGACGCCCTGCTCGCGCCGGTGTACTACCGCGTCCTGGTGCTGGGCGAGCCCGCCGACGCCGCCTTCGCCGACGCCCAGGTGGACCTGCTGCTGGCCCGGATCGCCGCCCGGCGACCGGCCTGACCCGACGCCGGAGGCGGCGGCCCCCGGCGCCGACCGGACCGGCCCGGGGCGCCGCACCCGGGCCCCGACCCCGTAGGGGGAGCCGTGCTGCTCGCCGAAGCCCGTACCGAGATCGTCCGCCATGCCCGGCGGCTGCGCCCCGACGGGCTGGTCGTGGGCACCGCCGGGAACCTGTCGGTCCGGGAGGGGAAGCTGCTGGCGGTCACCCCGAGCGGCGTGGACTACGACGAGCTGACACCGGAGCTGATCGGCGTTCACCGGCTGGACGGCAGCGCGGTGGAGGCGCCCCTGCCGCCCAGCAGTGAACTGCCCTTCCATCTGGCCGCGTACCGGGCCACCGGCGCCGCCGCCGTGGTGCACACCCACTCCGTGGCGGCCACCGCCGCCGCCTGCCTGGACGGCCTCTCGCAGCTGCCCCCGGTGCACTACTACGCCGCGATGTTCGGCGGCCCGGTGCGGATCGCGCCGTACCAGACCTACGGCAGCGTGGAGTTGGCGGCCGGGGTGGCCGCCGCGCTGGCCGGGGGCAGGAGTGGCTGCCTGCTGGCCAACCACGGCGCGGTGACCACGGGTGCCACGCTGGCCGCCGCCTATGGGCTGGCCCAGCAGCTGGAGTGGCTCTGCGATGTCTATCTGCGCACCCGGGCGGCGGGGCTGCCGCGTGCGCTGGACGAGGCGGAGTTGGAGCGGGTGGCCGCCAAGCTCGCCGGGTACGGTCGGCGGCCGGCTTCTGGTTGAAGTGGAGGGCGGACGCCTGGGTAGGCGCATGCCATGGAGGGGGCCGGACGCACAGTGCGTGGCCGTGTGAGTACGGTGTGTCCGACTGCCAGGCGAAAAGCCGTCAGGATACTGCATCAGTCCAAGAAATTGATCGCTCTGGGAATGATGTCCGGATTCTGCCCGTTGAATTGTTACGTCAGTGCGGGGCCGGGACGGACCCGCGCCGGAGAGTGAAGGCAAACCGGCACCACAAGCACCGGCAATACAAGCAAGGGAGCACGCATGGCCACCCGTGCCGTCGTTCGCGACAAGGCCGACCGGACGCGTAGCGCCCGCCCGGCCACCCATGAGGCCGACCGCGACCTCGTCGGCATGTACCTCGACGAGATCGCCAGGACGCCTCTGCTCGACGCCGCTCAGGAGGTCGAGCTGTCCCTGCGCATCGAGGCGGGCGTCTACGCCGAGCACCTGCTCGACGAGGGCGCGCTGCCCAAGGGCATCACGGAGGAGGAGCTGCGTGCGATAGCCGACGACGGCGACCGCGCCAAGGACGTCTTCATCCGCTCGAACCTGCGGCTGGTGGTCGCGGTCGCCCGGCGCTACCCGCGCAGCGGCCTGCCGCTGCTGGACCTGATCCAGGAGGGCAACGCCGGCCTGGTGCGGGCGGTCGAGAAGTTCGACTACGCCAAGGGCTACAAGTTCTCCACCTACGCGACCTGGTGGATACGCCAGGCCATCACCCGCTCCATAGCCGACCAGTCCCGCACCATCCGGCTCCCCGTCCACCTGGTGGAGGAGCTCGGCAGGATACGGCGGGTGCAGCGGGAGAAGTCCAAGGAACTGGGCCGCGAGGCCGAGCCCGCCGAGGTGGCGGCGGAGCTGGGCAGCAGCGAGGAGCGCGTCAAGGACGTGCTGGACTGGGCCCGCGACCCGGTCAGCCTCAATATGACCGTGGACGACGAGGGAGAGACCCAGTTCGGCGACCTGGTCGAGGACACCGCCGCCGTCTCCCCGGAGGACGCCGTCCTGGTGATGCTGCGGCGTGAGCAGCTGGACGACCTGATCGGCCGACTGGACGACCGGACGGCATCCATCATCCGCTCCCGCTACGGTATGGAGGACGGCCGTGAACGCACTCTCACCGAGGTGGGCAAGCAGCACGGCCTCACCCGTGAGCGCATCCGGCAGATCGAGAAGCACGCCCTCGCCGAGCTCAAGCGCATGGCCAGCCACTCGGGCTTCGAAGCAGCCTGAGCGTCCGATCCCGAGCCCCGGCGCGCCCGTCGCGCACCGGGGCTCGCGGCTGCCCGGCGGGCGTCGGCGCCTACCCTGGGGGCGAGTGGCCGCCGCAGGCGGCGTGGCGGGCACGGAGACGGCAGGACGAGGACGATGAGCGACGACCGCGATGACGAGCGGAAGCAGCAGCCGGAACAGAAGCAGCAGCCGGAGCAGGAGACGGCGCCGCTGACCAGGGCGGAGCAGCCGCGACCCCGCCGCCCGCTCCCGGCGGGGCTGGTCTTCGACGACCCGCTGGACCGCCAGACCTCCGACGACACCGACACCGGCTGGGGCGGCCCGCCGCAGTCCACCGGCGGCCGTGACCTGGAGTGGTACCTGAGCCAGAAGCCCCCGCACCACGGCTGACCGCACTCCCGGGCTCACCGGGCCACCCGCCCACCGCCCGCAGGCGCACCGCCCGTACGGTGGCCGTCCACGCAGTGCGGCGCCGCCGCACCCGCTGGGCCCGGTCGGCCGGAGGGCACGCCGGTGCCGTACAGCGGCCCGACGGCCAGCGCCGCCACCGCCGCCAGGCCGGCCGCCAGCGGCCCGGGTCGGCCCCGGACGGCCTGTCGCAGCCGGTGCCGCCGACCGCAGCCCGCCCGGATCGGTGGGAAGGACGGCACGGCGCGGCGCGGCGGCACCTCGGACCCGCGCCCGGGGGCGGCACGGCGGCCGGTCGAGTGCCGGGGGCGGTCGGGGACGGCGTCAAGGGTCGGGCTCATGGCACACCACCTGGGTTCGGGACGTCGAGGGACGTCCCGATCACGGTGGACCCGCCGCCACGCCCCCACCAGCCCCACCCCGGAAGCTGTGGAAAACCCCGGGCTATGGATAACTCCGTTCACCCACAAGGGGTGATTCCGGCCGGATCGCTTGACCGGTCAGCGGGTGCGGCGGGATGCCGTCAGAGCCCGAGCCCGGTCTCCAACCCGTCCAGCGCATGCGAGCAGATGCAGTCCCGCTCGGCCGGCAGCCCCGCCACCACGTCGAACAGCACCGTGCGCAGCCGCCCCACGTTCTGCGCGAAGACCGCCAGCACCTCGTCATGGGTGACGCCCTCGCCGGTCTCCACCCCCGCGTCCAGGTCGGTGACCAGCGAGATCGAGGTGTAGCAGAGCCCCAGCTCCCGGGCGAGCACGGCCTCCGGGTGCCCGGTCATCCCGACCACCGACCAGCCCTGCGCCGCGTACCAGCGCGATTCGGCACGGGTGGAGAAGCGCGGCCCCTCGATGACGACCAGCGTCCCGCCGTCCACCGGCTCCCAGTCGGAGCCGCGCGCCGCCGTCAGGGCCACCTGCCGCCCCACCGGGCAGTACGGGTCGGCCAGCGAGACGTGCACCACCGCGGGCACCCGCCCGTCGGCCAGCGGCACGCCGTCGTAGAAGGTCTGCACCCGGCCCGAGGTGCGGTCCACCAGCTGGTCCGGCACGACCAGGGTGCCCGGACCGTACTCGGGGCGCAGCCCGCCCACCGCGCACGGCCCCAGGACCTGCCGGGCGCCGAGCGAGCGCAGCGCCCACAGGTTGGCGCGGTAGTTGATCCGGTGCGGCGGCAGGTGGTGGCCACGGCCGTGGCGCGGCAGGAAGGCCACCCGCCGCCCGCCGACCTCACCGACCACCACCGAGTCGCTGGGCGGCCCGTAGGGGGTGTCGACGGCCACCTCGGTGACGTCGTCCAGGAAGGCGTAGAAGCCGGAGCCGCCGATCACCCCGACATCCACCGGAGCGATGTCCACGGGGGAGCCGGCCGTACGGTTGCTGCTGGTGTCCGCCATGGTGGGAAGCCTAGCGGGGCCCGTCGGGACGGGGTCCGTCAGGACAGACCGAAGGCCCCGCCCGGCCCCCGGAGGGGTCGGGCGGGGCCGCCGCGGATGCGCGGGTCAGGCGGCGGGGGTGCTGCTGCTGCCCGAGGAGGAGGTGCTCGACGAGCCGCCGCTGCTGCCGCTCGACGCGGACTTCGACGACGAGTCGCCGCCGCCCGTGCCGGAGCCCGACGACGCCGAGGCGGGCGTCGCGGCGGGCTTGGCCCCCACCGCGCTGCTGGAGCTCGACCTGCTGTCGGTGCGGTAGAAGCCGGAGCCCTTGAAGACCACACCCACGGCCGAGAAGACCTTGCGAAGGCGGCCCTGGCACTCCGGGCAGTCGGTCAGCGCGTCGTCGGTGAACTTCTGCACCGCCTCCAGGCCGCTGCCGCACTCGGTGCACTGGTACTGGTACGTCGGCACTTGCTTCCTCCTGGCACTCTTACCTGATGAGTGCTAACGACCTTCAATGATGAGGCATTCCGCGCGTTCAGTCCAGCGCGGCCGATGTGAGGTGCGTCGTGGCCGCCTCCACCGGCCCCCCGCCGTGCGCCGCCGTACGGCCCCCGACCGCCGGGCCGGCCAGCAGGCCGCGCAGCGCCAGCAGCACCGCGAAGGCCGCCCCGGTGCCCGCCACCGGCACCAGGAACCCGGCCCAGGGCCCCACCGAGTCGGCCAGCTGCCCGGCGACCGTGGAGCCCACCGCCAGGCCCAGCCCGATGGCGCCGGTCAGCCAGGTGAACGCCTCGGTCTTGGCGTCCGCCGGGACCAGCGTCTCCACCAGCGTGTAGCCGGTGATCAGGTTCGGCGCCACGGCCAGCCCGCAGACCAGACCGGCCGCCGCCAGCGCGACCAGGTTGGGCATCGCCCACAGCGTGCAGCAGCCCAGCACCAGCACCAGGTAGCCCAGCACCATCCGCTGCTGCGCCGAGCGCCGCCAGGAGGCCATCCCGTACAGCACCCCGGAGAGCATGGAACCGCAGGCGAAGACCCCGTACACCACGCCGCTCAGCCCCGGCCGCCCGTCCTGCTCGGCGAAGGCCGTCATCGAGACCTGTACGGCGCCGAAGACCGAGCCGATGCCCAGGAAGGCCAGCGTCAGCAGCCGCGCCCCGGGCACCGCCAGCGCCGAGGCCCGGCGCTCGCCCGCCGCCGGGCGGGGGTGCCGGGCGGGTGCGGTACGGCGCTGCGCGGCGAAGGCCAGGCCGCCGCCGACGGTGAGCGCCGCCTCGGTGATCAGCCCGGCGGGCGGTGCGACGGCGGTAGCCAGCGCGGTGGCGATCACCGGGCCGATCACAAAGGTGAACTCGTCGGTCACCGACTCGAAGGCGAAGGCGGTGCCCAGCATCGGCCCGCCCGCCGACCCGTCCGGACCGCCCAGCCGCACCACCCAGCGGGCGCGCACCATCGCGCCGATCTGCGGTACGGAGGCCCCGGCCGGCGCGGCGGCGGCGAACAGCGCCCAGACCGGCGCGCCGCTCAGCGCCAGCACGATCAGCGCGGTGACCGAGACGGCGTGCAGCAGCACGCCGGGCACCAGCACCGCCGCCTGCCCGAGCCGGTCGGCCAGCCGGCCGCTCTGCGGCCCGACCAGGGCCTGTGCGACGGCGGCCACGGCGGCGACGGTGCCGGCCGTGCCGTAGGAGCCGTGGGTGTGGTGCACCAGCAGTACGGTGCCCAGGCCGAGCATCGCGTAGGGCAGCCGGGCGGCGAAGCCGGGGACGAGAAACGTCCAGGCGCCGGGGGTGCGCAGCAGAGCGCCGTAACCCGCGCCTTCGACCGTTCGGCGAGCCGTCACGGTCGGTCCTTCCTGCTGCCTGGTAGCGCGCCCGGGTACAGCTGTGCCCCGGGCGCACCGAGAGCCGTCCTCAGGTGCGCCGACCGGGGTAGATACCAGGGCTCCGCCCGCCGGCCGGAAGGGTCGGGCCGGGGCGCGGACCACGGCCGCCGAGCGGTCGCGCCGGCTCTGCGTCAGGCAGATGTCACAGAGTCCAGTCGTGGTCGTACGTAGGCGCATTCTACCGAGGGTGGCGCGCGGCCGTCACCGCGCGCCGCTCAGCCGGACGCGAGCGCTGCCGTGAAGGCCAGTGCGCGGCGGGTGATCCCGGCCCAGTCGCCCGCCGCGACCGCGTCCGGCGGCAGTACGTCGGTGCCCGCGCAGACGGCCAGCGCGCCATGGGCCAGGAAGTCGGCGGCGTTGGCGGCGCTCACCCCGCCGGAGGCGACCAGCGGCACCCCGGGGTAGGGCCCGGCCAGGTCCTTGAGGTAGCGGGGGCCGAACGCCCGCGCCGGGAAGACCTTGACCGCCGCCGCGCCCAGGTCCAGCGCCTGGGCGACCTCGGTCGGGGTGAGCGCCCCGAGGATCACCGGCACCCCGGCCGACCGGCCCGCCGCCGCGACCGGGGCGCGGCAGCCGGGCGTCACCAGGAAGTCGGCCCCGGCGTCCAGCACCGCGTGCGCCTGCGCGGCGGTCAGTACGGTGCCCGCGCCGATCCGGCAGCCGGTGCCGGCGGCGGTCGCGGAGCGCAGCACGGCCGGCAGCCCGGGGGTGGTGCAGGTGAACTCCACCCAGCGGATACCCCCGGCGGCCAGTGCGGCGCAGAGCGCCGGCGGGTCGGGCACCAGGGGGGCGCGCACCACGGCGATCACGCGGTCGGCGGCCAGCCCGGGGAGCGGCCCGGCGGCGGTCCGGGGCGGGTTGTCGTCGGCGGGGGTCACCGGGGGCGTGTCCTTTCGGCGGGGTCGGGGCCGGCGGGGGGCACCGGGGCTGTCGGGGTCACCGGGGCCGTCGGGGTCACCCGGGCTGTCGGGGGTCACCGGGGCCGGGTCCCCTCGGCGGTGCGGCGCAGGGCGCGGCCGGGGCGGGCGCCGGTGGGGCGCCCGGCGTCGAGCACGGGGACGCCGCCGACCAGGACCTGCCGGATGCCGGCGGCGGCGCGGCGCGGCTCCTCGAAGCTGGCGGTGTCGGCCACCGTCGCCGGATCGAAGAGCACCAGATCGGCCGCGTACCCGGGCCGCACCAGACCGCGCCGGTGCAGCCGCAGCCGCCGGGCGGGTCGGCCGGTCATCCGGGCGACGGCCTCCTCCAGGGTGAGCACGCCCAGCTCGCGGACGTACCGGCCCAGCAGCCGGGGGAAGGTGCCCCAGGCCCTGGGGTGGGGCCGGTCGCCCACCAGCAGCCCGTCACTGCCGACGGTGTGCGCCGGGTGGCGCAGCACCGCGCGCACGTTCTCCTCGTGGCCGACGTGCTGGAGGACCGTGGTGCCCAGCCGGTCGGCCAGCAGCAGCTCCAGGAAGACCCCGGTGCCGTCCGTGCCCCGCCGGGCGGCCAGTTCCGCGACGGTGGCGCCCACCGTGTCCGCGAGCGCCGGGTCGCGTACGCCGGAGATCTGGACGGTGGCCCAGTCGGTGACCACGCCGTGGCAGCCGTCGCTGCCGGTCACCTCCATGGCGTGCCGGATGCGGGCGCGGGCGGCCGGGTCGCGCAGCCGGGCGAGGGTGGCGTCGGGGCCGCCCGCACCGGCCCAGCCGGGCAGCAGCGCGGCGAGGGTGGTGGAGCCGGGCAGGTACGGATAGCTGTCCAGGCTCAGGTCGACGCCGTCCGCGGCGGCCGCGTCCAGCAGGGCCAGCAGCTCGCCCGCCCGGCCCGCGTTGACGTCGAAGTTCATCGTGGCGTGGGCCAGGTGCAACGGGCAGCCGGACCGCCGGGCGATCTCCACCATCTCGGCGTACCCCTCCAGCGCGCCCACGCCGTAGGACCGCTGGTGCGGGCAGTGGTAGCCGCCGTACGCCGCGACCACCTCGCAGAGCGCCACCAGCTCCGCCGTCCCCGCGTACATCCCGGGGGTGTAGGTCAGGCCGCTGGACATGCCCACCGCGCCCTCCCGCAGGCCGTCCGCGACCAGCTGCCGCATCCGGTCCAGCTCGGCGGGGGTGGCGGGCCGGTCCTCCCAGCCGACGGCGAGCATCCGGACCGAGCCGTGCGGCACCAGGTAGCAGGCGTTCACCGCGATCCCGGAGCGGTCGAGCCGGTCCAGGTACTGGCCGACGGTGCGCCAGTCCCAGGCGAAGCCCGGCGGATCGCCGTTCCAGCCGGCGATCTGGCGGCGGGTGGCGGCCAGGGTGCGGTCGTCCACCGGCGCGTACGACAGCCCGTCCTGGCCGAGCACCTCGCAGGTGACGCCCTGGGTCACCTTGGCCGGGTGCTCGGGCTCGACCAGCAGCCGCAGATCGGAGTGGGCGTGCATGTCGATGAAGCCCGGCGCCAGCACCAGCCCGTCGGCGTCGGCCGTCCGGCCGCCGCCGCCCCGGCCGGGCGCGGTGACGGCGCTGATCAGCCCGCCGGTGACCTCGACGTCGGCCCGGCGGCGGGGGGCGCCGCTGCCGTCCACCACGGTGGCGCCCCGGAAGACCAGATCCGCCATCAGAAGTACGTCCGTACCAGGTCGACCACGCGTGGCCGGTCGGCGTCCGCCGAGTCCAGCACCGGGATCAGCGACCACTTGTCGAGCGCGGTGCACGGGTGGGAGAGCCCCAGCCGGACCACGTCCCCGATCCGCACCGCCGCGCCGCGCAGGAAGGTGTGCTGGTCGTTGAGCGCGGTGACCGCGCCGCCCGGCGCACCGCCGCCGCGCACCAGCTGCGGATGCGGCAGCCCCTCGTCGTACGGCAGGTCGCGCTTGCCCGCGTCCAGCAGCGCCAGGCCCGGTTCCGGCCGGGAGACCACCCGGGCCCAGCCGTGCATCGCGGAGCGCAGCGGCCGCCCGGCGCCCCGGGAGAGCGGTGAGAGGCCCCGGTAGAAGCCGTCGTCGTGCACCAGGTAGGCGCCGGAGCGCAGCACCACCCGGACGCCCGGCCCGGCGGCCCGGCCCAGCACCTCCGCGACGGTGTCGAAGTAGGCGCTGCCGCCCGCCGTCAGCAGGACCTCGTCGGCGTCCTCGAAGCTCCCGTCGTGGCGCAGCCGCTCGTACAGCGCCAGCAGGTCCGTCAGAAAGCCCCGGACGGCGGCCAGTCCGGCCGGTCCCGCGTCATGGGCGAGAGCGCCCTCGTACCCGGCCAGGCCGATCAGCCGCAGGGTGGGCGCGGCCCGCACCGCGCGGGCCACCTCCCGGGCGTCGGCGGCGCTGCGGGCGCCGGTACGGCCGCCGGGGGCGCCCAGTTCCACGCAGACGTCGACCGGGCGCCCGGCGCCGGCCGCGCGCAGTGCCGCGTCCATCAGCCGCACCGAGCGCACCGAGTCCACCCAGGAGGTGAAGGCGAAGCCGGGGTCGGCGTCCAGCTCGGCCGCCAGCCAGGCGAGCCCGGCCGGGTCGAGCAGGGCGCCGGCCAGGTGGACGCGGCGCAGGCCGAAGGCGCGGCCGACCCGGAGCTGCGGCAGGTTGGCCAGGGTGATGCCCCAGCAGCCGGCCGCCAGCTGCCGCTGCCAGAGCGCGGGCGCCATGGTGGTCTTGCCGTGCGGGGCGAGGTCGACCCCGGCGGCGGCGCACCAGGCGGCCATGGTGTCCAGGTTGTGGCCGAGCGCGGTGGCGTCGAGGGTCAGCAGCGGGGTGCCGAGGTCGTCCAGGGTCGGCCGGGTCGCCAGGTACTCGGTGACCGTGCTGCCGTGGGCGGCGGCCGGGACGGCCTTGAACCGCCAGTCCAGCCGCTCCCGCCCGAGTGCGGCCACCCGGTCCTCGTCGATCCCCGCCGGGTCCGCCATCCGCCCAAAACCCTTTCTGACCTGGGAAGTTGCACCATTCGCAACCAGCATTGCGTTTTCTGCCCGCCGTGATCTAACCTCAGGGCCCGACGCCGGTCAATGCGGCCGCGCGATCGCGGCGCGGACGAGGGGAGCACCACCGGTGGCGGACGGGAGACCGGGCGGCCCCCCGGCCGCGGTGTGCGTGGGCGAGTCGATGGCCGTGCTGGTCGCCGACCGGCCGGGCCCGCTGGAGCACGTACCCGCCTTCCACCGCACGGTGGGCGGTGCCGAGTCCAATGTGGCCTGCGGGCTGGCCGCCCTGGGCCGGCCCGCCGCCTGGATCAGCCGAGTCGGCGCGGACGGCCTCGGCCGCCACCTGGTGGCGGAGCTGGCCGCCCGGGGCGTCGACACCTCCGCCGTCGCCGTCGACCCGCACCGGCCCACCGGCCTCTACCTCAAGGAAGTCGGCTCCGGCGCCGACGACCCGTACAGCGGACATCCGTACGACCCCGGCCCCGGCCGCAGCAGGCCGCACTACTACCGGGGCGGCTCGGCGGCCTCCGCACTCGGCCCCGAACTGCTGGCCGACCCCGCCGCCGCCGCGCTGCTGGCCGCCGCCCCGCTGGTGCACCTCTCCGGCATCACGGCCGCGCTCTCGGACAGCTGCCTGGCGCTGCTCCGCGCCCTGCTGGCCCGGCCCCGCCCCACCGGACGGACCGTCAGCCTGGACCTCAACTGGCGCCCCGCCCTGTGGCACGGGCGCGACCCCGGGGTGCTCCCCGGCCTGCTGGACGCGGCCGACCTGGTGCTGCTCGGCGCCGACGAGGCCGCCGAGGCACTGGGCACCGCCGACCCGGCCGCCCTGCGCGCGCTGCTGCCGCACCCGGCCACCCTGGTCGTCAAGGACGCCGAGCACGCCGCCACCGCCGTCGCCCGCGACGGCGGCACGGTCACCGAACCGGCGCTGCGGGTGGAGGTGGTCGAGGCCACCGGCGCCGGTGACGCCTTCGCGGCCGGCTATCTGACGGCGCTGCTGCGCGGCCTGGACCGGCGGCGCGGGCTGCGGCTCGGCCACCTCTGCGCCGCCGCCGCCCTCACCGTCCCCGGCGACCACGCGCCGCCGCCCCCGCCCGCCGCCGTGGACGCGCTGCTGGCGGCCTCGCCCGCCGACTGGGCCGCCACCCGGGTCACCGCCGCCGGCATCGACTCACCGGCCCTGGGCCCCCCGAATGCCGACAACGACCCGCCCGGAGGCGCCCGATGAGCCAGACCGTGGAACGCGCCATGCTGCTGCTGCACGAGCTGGGCGAGGGCGAGCGCACCCTGGACGAGCTGGCGGCCGTGCTGGCCGTGCACAAGACGACCGTGCTGCGGCTGCTGCGGCCGATGGAGGACGCCCGGATGGTGCAGCGCGACGCCGCGCACCGCTACCGGCTCGGCCCGCAGCTGTTCGCGCTGGCGGGCCTGGCGCTGGAGCAGCGCGGCGTACGGGCCGTCGCCGCGCCGCAGCTGGCCGCGCTCAACGCGGAGACCGGGCAGACCGTGCACCTGGCCGCGTACGAGGGCGGCGAGGTGGTCTACATCGACAAGTACGACTCCCGGCACCCGGTGCGGATGTACTCCCGGATCGGGCTGCGCGCCCCGCTGCACTGCGCGGCGGTCTCCAAGGTGCTGCTGGCCGACCTGCCGGAGGCGGAGCGGCGCCGGGTGGCGGCCGGGATCGAGTACACCCCGTTCACCGCGCACACGCTGGCCACGCCGGGTGCGCTGCTCGCGGAGCTGGCCGAGGTGCGCCGGCGGGGGTGGGCGGCGGACCGGGCGGAGCACGAGTCGTTCATCAACTGCGTGGCGGCGCCGGTCCGCGACGCCACCGGGCGGGTGATCGCGGCGGTGTCGGTCTCCGTACCGGACCTGTTGCTGACGTACGAACAGGTGCTGGAGCTGCTGCCCCGGGTCCGCGAGACCGCAGCGGCCGTCTCCGCCGACTGCGGCCTGGCCCCCACCTGAGCGTGCCGCTCGACCCGAACCCCGCCCACTCCGAACCCCGCCCACCCCGAACCCCGCCCACCCCGAACCCCGCTCAGTCCGAACCCCGCCGACCCGAGAGGACCCCCGCATGACCGAGAAGACCGAGATCCGCACCGACGGCGCCCCCGCCCCCGCCTGGGTGTTCTCCCAGGGCGTCCGCAAGGGGCCGCTGCTCCAGGTCTCCGGCCAGGGCCCGCAGGACCCGGCCACCGGCGCCTACCTGCACCCGGGGGACGTCCGGGCGCAGACCCGCCGCACGTTGGAGAACGTACGCGCGGTGCTGGAGGCCGGCGGGGCCCGGGTGGCGGATGTGCTGATGTTCCGGGTGTACCTCACCAAGCGGGAGGACTTCGGCCCGATGAACGAGGTGTACGGGGAGTTCATCGACGCCCATGTGGGGTCCGGCGTGAAGCCCTGCCGCACCACCGTCTTCGTGGAGCTGCCGCATGAGTCGATGCTGGTGGAGATCGACGCGCAGGCCGTGCTGGACTGACGGCCGCGCGCCCCGGGGGCGCCGGGCGCCCGGGTCAGCCCTGGGTGCCCAGCCAGCCGGCCAGCTTGCCGCCGCGGTCGACGGCGCGCAGCCGCCGCTCGGCCGCGTCACGGACCTGGTCGGTGGCGACCACCAGCAACTCGTCCCGGGGCCCGAGCACGGTGGCGGGCACGGGGACGAAGCTGGTGCCTTTCCTGACCACCAGGGTGACCGCGGAACCGGCCGGCATCCGCAGCTCGCCCACCTCCACGCCGACCAGCCGGGACCCCTCCTGGATGGCCACCGAGAGCAGATGGCCGTGCAGCTTCTCCAGCGGCGCCGACTCGATGCCCAGGTCCTGCCCGATGGAGTGCCGGGAGACCTTGAGCCGTTTGGCGACCCAGGGCAGCGTCGGCCCCTGGATCAGGGTGAAGACGACCACCAGCAGGAAGACCACGTTGAAGACCTTGCGGGCGCCCGGCACATCCGCCGTCAGCGGGATGGTGGCCAGCACGATGGGCACCGCGCCGCGCAGTCCGGCCCAGCTGAGCAGCGCCTGCTCCCGCCATGGGATGCGGAACGGAAGCGTCGACAGCAGCACCGACAGCGGCCGGGCGACGAAGACCAGCACCAGCCCCACCACGATGGCCGGGAGCAGCGCGTCCCGCATGGTGTGCGGGGTGCCGAGCAGTCCGAGCAGGACGAACATGCCGATCTGGGCGACCCAGGCCAGCCCGTCGGCGAAGCCCCGCACCGCCGGGCCGTGCGGCAGCCGGGCGTTGCCGAGGATCACCGCCGCGACGTACACGGCCAGGAAGCCGGAGCCGTCCAGCAGCGCGCCGCCCGCGTAGGCCAGAACGACCAGTGCCAGTACCGCGATCGGGTACAGACCGGAGGCGGGCAGCGCGACGTGCCGCAGCCCCAGGACGCCGAGCCGGCCCACCACCAGGCCGATCACCAGACCGATCGCCAGTTCGGCCAGGATAGTGCCGAGCAGTGCGTACCAGGAGTCGAGCGGCTCGGTGGTGGCGAAGGCGACCACCAGGATGACCACCGGCGCGTCGTTGAAGCCGGACTCCGCCTCCAGCAGCCCGGTCACCCGCTTGGGCAGCGGCACCCGCCGCAGCACCGAGAAGACCGCCGCCGCGTCGGTGGACGACACCACCGCGCCGATCAGCAGCGAGAGCCGCCAGTCGAGCCCGACCAGCCAGTGCGCTCCCAGCGCCGTCACGAAGACGCTGACCGCGACGCCCACCGTGGCCAGCGCGCTGGCGGCCGGCAGGCTGGGCCGGATGTCCTGCCACTTGGTGCCGAGACCGCCCTCGGCGAGGATCACGACCAGTGCCGCGTAGCCCAGTACCTGGGTGAGCGCGGCGTTGTCGAAGTGCAGTCCGAGGCCGTCCTGCCCTATGGCGGTGCCGATGCCGAGATAGAGCAGCAGGCTGGGCAGACCGGTGCGGGTGGCGAGTCGGACGGCCGCCATGGCGACGATCATGATGGCGGCGAAGACCAGGAGCAGCAGGTTGAGGCGGTCGACGGTCACGCAGGGGCACCTCACTGGAGTGGCGGGCGTGGCGGGCACAGCTGGTGTTGCGGGAGGCCGGAAAGTACGGCCGGGAAAAGGATCGTTATGCGGCCTAACAGTTTACCTGTTCTTGGTACATGGAGGGAACGGTCAGCCGGGCCCGGTAACCTCCCTCTGACCCCACGTGCGTGCCGGTTCCGCCGATCCACCTAGGGTGGGGCCCCAGGCCGGCGCACCCGGGAGGTACGCCGAAGAGGACCCCCTGCCAAGGACACAGATGCCCCGCTCGAAGAAGTTCCGGCGCGCTCGCCTGATCGTGATCGTGCTGGCCCTGCTGCTGGTCGCCGGCGCCGCCACCGGCGGCTGGTTCGGCGTGCGGACCGTCCGCGCCTCCTATCCCCAGGTGACCGGCTCCGTCCGGGTGGCCGGCCTGTCCGGCCCGGTCGACGTGGAGCGCGACGCCAACGGCATCCCGCAGCTGTACGCGGACACCCCGGAGGACCTCTTCCGCGCCCAGGGCTACGTACACGCCCAGGACCGCTTCTGGGAGATGGACGTCCGACGCCACATCACCTCCGGCCGGCTGTCGGAGATGTTCGGCAAGAGCCAGGTCGACACCGACTCCTTCCTGCGCACCATGGGCTGGTCCCGGGTGGCCCAGCAGGAGTACGACACGCAGCTCTCCGCCACCACCAAGAAGTACCTCCAGGCCTACGCGGAAGGGGTGAACTCCTGGCTGGCCGAGCACCCCGGCGGCTCCGCCGCCTCCCTGGAATACACCCTCCTCGGCGCCGTCAACCGCAGCTACACGCCGGAGAAGTGGACCCCGGTCGACTCCGTCTCCTGGCTCAAGGCGATGGCCTGGGACCTCAGCGGCAACATGCAGGACGAGATCGACCGCTCGCTGCTCCAGGAGAACTTCAGCACCGAGCAGGTCGGGCAGCTGTACCCCGCCTACCCGTACGACCGCAACGGCACCATCCTGAAGACCGGCACCGTCGCCGCCGGCGGCTACGTCCCGGCGGACTCCGGCAGCGGCGCCGCCGCCGGGGGGCAGCCCGACACCACCACCCAGGCCCGCGCGCTGGTCGGCAGCCTGATGCAGGACGTCTCCGGCAAGGTCGGCTCGGTGCCGCAGCTGCTCGGCGCGAACGGCCAGGGCATCGGCTCCAACTCCTGGGTGGTCGCGGGCAGCAAGACCACCACCGGCAAGCCGCTGATGGCCAATGACCCGCACCTGGGCCCGGGTATGCCGTCGATCTGGTACCAGATGGGCCTGCACTGCCGCTCGGTCGACGCGTCCTGCCCGTTCGACACCACCGGCTACACCTTCTCCGGCATGCCCGGCGTGGTCATCGGCCACAACCAGAAGATCTCCTGGGGCTTCACCAACCTCGGCCCGGACGTCGCGGACCTCTACCTGGAGAAGATCACCGGCACCGACACCTACCTCTACGACGGCAAGGACGAGAAGTTCACCGTCCGCAAGGAGACCATCAAGGTCGCCGGAGGCAAGAACGTCGAGATCACCGTGCGGGAGACCAACAACGGCCCGCTGATCTCCGACCAGAGCGAGACCGACCAGAAGGTCGGCAGCTACGCGCCGGTCGGCAACGCCGCGCCCGACCGGGGCACCACCGGCTACGGCGTGGCCCTGCGCTGGGCCGCGCTCACCCCCGCCAAGACCATGGACGCGGTCTTCAAGCTGGACCGGGCGCAGAACTTCAACCAGTTCCGCGACGCCGCCAAGGACTTCGCCGTCCCCGCGCAGAACCTCATCTACGCCGACACCGACAACCACATCGGCTACCAGGCCCCCGGCATGATCCCGGTCCGCGACAAGCGCTTCGACGGCACCTACCCGGCCCCCGGCTGGGACCCGGCGTACCGCTGGAAGGACAAGGCGATCCCGTTCAAGTCGCTCCCCTGGGCGTACGACCCGCCGTCCGGCTACATCGTGACCGCCAACCAGGCCGTCGTGGACGAGTCGTACCCGTACCTGCTCACCAAGGACTGGGAGTACGGCACCCGCGCCAAGCAGATCACCGACCTGATCGAGAGCAAGCTGAAGAACGGCAGCAAGATCTCGCCGGACGACATGCAGGACATGCAGTTGGACAACACCAGCGTGATGGCCAAGACGCTGGTGCCCTACCTGCTGAAGATCGGCATCAAGGACTCCTACGTCCGCGACGCGCAGGACCTGCTCAAGGACTGGAACTACCACCAGGACTCCGGCTCCGCCGCCGCCGCCTACTACAACGGCGTCTGGCGCAACCTGCTGCTGCGCGCCTTCGGCGACAAGTTCCCGGCCGACCTGCGGGCCGAGGGCGACTGCCAGCTGGTCGAGCAGAAGGCCGACGAGACGCTGCCCGACGACGCGGTGGGCGGCAAGCCCAAGCGGGTCGAGGAGTGCGGCGTCCGGGACGACGGCACCGCGCAGCCCGACGGCGGCGACCGCTGGATGGAGGTCGTGCGGCAGCTGCTCAAGGACCCCAAGAGCCCCTGGTGGGACTACACCGACGCCTACGGCCGGGTGCACCACGGCCGGGACGCGCTGCTGGCCCAGGCCATGACCGACGCCCGGCAGGAGCTGACCGCCAAGCTCAGCAAGTCCATCTCCACCTGGAGCTGGGGCCGGCTGCACACGCTGACCCTCAAGGAGCAGACGATGGGCAGCGACGACTCCTCCCTCGCCTCCGGCATCGTCCACAAGCTGCTCAACCGGGGTCCGTACCAGCTCTCCGGCGGCTCGGCGGCGGTGGACGCGACCGGGTGGAACGCCGCCACCGGCTATGAGGTGGACTGGATTCCCTCCATGCGGATGGTGGTCGACCTCAGCAACTTCGACGCCTCGCAGTGGATCAACGTGGGCGGTGCCTCCGGCCACGCCTACCACCCCAACTACAACGACCAGACCCAGCTGTGGATCGACGGCCGGCTGCTGCCGTGGGCGTTCTCCCCGGAAGCGGTGAAGAAGGCGACCAAGGACCACCTGGTGCTCACCAAGGGATGACCGGCGGGGGCGAGGAGCGGCGACCCCGCTACTCCTCGCCCGCCGTCGCCGGCCCGCCGTCCCGCACGGGCAGCCGGACCAGCCCGGACGGGGTCAGCACGGCGTCCACCGGCCGGTCGTGCGGCTCGGCCGGGACGGACTCCAGCAGCTCCCCGTCGTACAGCAGCGTCACCAGCCGCGCCCCGGAGCCGGCCGCCGCCAGCCGGGCCAGCACCCGGTCGTAGCTGCCCCCGCCCCGGCCCAGCCGCAGCCCCCGGCCATCCACGGCCAGCCCCGGCAGCAGCACCACGGCGGCCCCGCACACCGCCTCGGGGCCCAGCCGGGGCCCCGACGGCTCCAGCAGCCCCCGCCCGGCCGCCAGCAGCGAGCCGGGGCCCTGGTAGACCGCCCAGTCCAGGTCGTTGTCCGGCAGCAGTACGGGCAGCAGCACCCGGGCCCCGGCCGAGCGCAGCACGTCCGGCAGCGCCCGGCCGCCCGGCTCCGACCCCACCGGCACATACGCGGCCACCGTGACCCCGCCCGTGACCCCGCTCGCGCCCGTGCCCCCGGCCGCCTCCGCCAGCAGGGCCGGCACCCGCGCGGCCAGCGCGCGGGCCGCGCTCTCCCGCTGCCCGGCGGAGAGCGAAACTCGCCGGGCCAGCAGCCGTGACCTCAGAGCGGCTTTGTCGTTGTCCATCAATGGTCCGCTCTCACTTTCGACCGGGGCGGCGGCAGCCGCGGGCACGGTACGGCCCAGTCTGCCGTCCCCGTACGACACCCGGGGCGGCCGGTGACCAGGCACGATCTGACCAGGCACGATCTGACCAGGCACGATCTGAGCAGGCACGATCTGACCAGGCACGATCACGAGAGGCGGCTCGGCATGACCACGGCGGTGCTGGTCCAGGCCCTGGCGGCGCTCAGCCTGCCCACGTCCGCCACCGCAGCGGCCCTGGGCGTGCACACCGCCCGGCTGCGCCGGCGCCACCGGCACGGCGCCGCCCGCACCGCCGAGCTGCGCCGGCGGGTGCGGCGGCTGGAGGCGGCCCGCGCCGGCCTGGAGCGCACCGCCGTCACCGACCCCCTCACCGGCGTGTGGAACTACCGCCACCTCCAGCTCACCCTGGACCGCGAGGTCGCCCGCCACACCCGGGGCGAGCGTCCGCTCGCCGTGCTGCTGCTCGACATCAGCGGCTTCGAGGCGATCAGCGCCGCCCACGGCCACCACCGCGCCCATGCCGTGCTGCGCGACCTGGCCCAGCGGCTCGCCATAGAGGTGCGCCGCGCCGACACCCTGGGCCGCTACGGCGGCGAGGAGTTCCTGGTGCTGCTGCCGGACACCGGGGTGGAGGGCGCGGCCCAGGTGGCCGAGCGGCTCTGCTGGACGGTCCGCCGCCACCGGCTGCTGCTCCCCGCCGAGCCGCCCGGCACCGCCCCCGGCCCGTCCGGTGGCCCCGGCGCGCCCGGTGACGCCGCCGCCCGGCCGGGCAACGGCCTCACCGCCGCCATCGGCATCGCCGTGCTGCCCCGCGACGGCGCCCATGCCGCCACCCTGCTGCGCGCCGCCGACCGCGCACTGCGCGACGCCACCCGGGCCGGCGGCGACTGCTGGCGCGGGGCGCCCGCCCACCGCGACCCGGCCGCCGCGAGGCGTACTCCGATCGAGGATTCAACCCGCACCCAGCTGGGTGTTTCGGCACCTCAGTAGAGTCTCTGGCATGACCAACGCCCGTCCTCACATCACCAAGGCCGTAGTGCCCGCCGCCGGTCTCGGTACCCGCTTCCTCCCCGCCACCAAGGCCACCCCCAAGGAAATGCTGCCGGTGGTGGACAAACCCGCCATCCAGTACGTGGTGGAGGAGGCCGCCGCCGCCGGTCTGTCGGACGTGCTGATGGTCACCGGGCGCAACAAGCGAGCGCTGGAAGACCACTTCGACCGCAACTACGAGCTCGAGGAGCAGCTCACCGCCAAGGGCGACGAGGCCAAGTTGCAGCGGGTCCGCGAGTCCAGCGCCCTGGCGTCCATCCACTACGTCCGGCAGGGCGACCCCAAGGGCCTCGGGCACGCCGTCCTCTGCGCCGAGCAGCATGTGGCCGGGCAGCCGTTCGCGGTGCTGCTCGGTGACGACCTGATCGACCCGCGCGACCCGCTGCTCTCCCGCATGATCGAGGTGCAGCAGGCCCTCGGCGGCTCGGTGGTCGCCCTGATCGAGGTCGACCCGGCGCAGATCCATCTCTACGGCTGCGCCGCCGTGAAGCCGATAGATTGGCAGGGCTCGGGCAAGGACGGCGAGGTCGTCCAGGTCACCGACCTGGTCGAGAAGCCGGACACCGCCGAGGCCCCCTCCAACTACGCGGTCATCGGCCGCTATGTGCTGGACCCGGCCGTCTTCGACGTGCTGCACAACACCGCGCCGGGGCGCGGCGGCGAGATCCAGCTCACCGACGCGCTGCGCACCCTCGCGACCAGCGGCGAGGCCGGCGGCGGGCCGGTCCACGGCGTGCTGTTCAAGGGCCGCCGCTACGACACGGGTGACCGGGCGGACTATCTGCGCGCTATCGTCCGGCTGGCGTGCGAGCGTGAGGACCTGGGCCCGGATTTCCGTAGCTGGCTCCGGGACTTCGTCGGCACGGAGCTCAAGGCGTAAACCTCAAGGCGTAAGCCTCAAGGCGTGCGCAGGGCCGAAGGCGCAGCAGGCGACGGGAGCGGCAGGACGATGACGGGGTTCACGGCGACAGGCTCCACCACCGGAGCGGCGCCGACGGGGGATGGCAGCTGGTCGGTCGACGAGCACCTGGCGGACGTACTGGTGGGCGTCCGGCCGCTGCCGCCGGTCGAGCTGCCACTGCTGGACGCGCAGGACTGCCTGCTGGCCGAGGACGTGGTCGCGGCCGTCGACCTGCCGCCGTTCGACAACAGCTCCATGGACGGCTATGCGCTGCGCGGCGCCGACACCGGCGGGGCCACCGGGCAGCACCCCGCGGTGCTGGCCGTGGTCGGCGACATCGCCGCCGGGGCGGCCGAGCTGCCCGAGGTGGGTCCCGGCCGGACAGCCAGGATCATGACCGGCGCCCCGCTGCCGCCGGGTGCCGACGCGGTCGCGCCGGTGGAGTGGACCGACGGCGGCAGCGGCACCGGGGCGGCCGCCGACCGGATGGCGCGGCACAGCTCGGCTGAGGTCCGGGTGCACCGCCCGGTCCCGGTCGGCGCCCACATCCGCCGCCGGGGCGAGGACGTGGCGGCCGGCCGGACGGTGCTCACGGCGGGCGCGGTGCTCAACCCGGCCCGGATCGGGCTGCTGGCGGCCGTCGGGCGGGCGGCGGTACGGGTCCATCCGCGTCCCCGGGTGGTGGTGCTCTCCACCGGCAGCGAGCTGGTGCAGCCGGGCGAGCCGGTCGGCCCCGGCCGGATCACCGAGTCCAACAGCTTCACCCTCACCGCCGCCGCCCGGGAGGCGGGCGCGGTCGTCGAGCGGATCGCCGCCGTGCCGGACGACGCGGCCCGGCTGCGGGCCGTACTGGTGGAGCAGCTCGACCACGCCGACCTGATCGTCACCAGTGGCGGGGTCAGCGTGGGGGCGTATGACGTGGTCAAGGAGGCGCTGTCCGGCGACGGTCCCGGAGCGGGCCTCGGCCGGGTGGACTTCCGGCGGCTGCGGATGCAGCCCGGCAAGCCGCAGGGCTTCGGCCGGATCGGGCCCGGCGCCGGGGTGCCGCTGCTGGCGCTGCCGGGCAACCCGGTGAGCGCCTACATCTCCTTCGAGCTGTTCGTCCGGCCGCTGATCCGCACCATGATGGGCGCGCGCCAGGTGCACCGCCGGGTGGTGCGGGCGGTCTGCGCCGATGTCCTGCGGTCGCCGGCCGGCCGCCGGCAGTTTCTGCGCGGCAGCTACCGGTCGCCGGTGGACGGCGGGGGCGGGCTCGGCACGGTGGAGCCGGTCGGCGGCGCGGGCTCCCACCTGGTCGGTGCGCTGGCCCAGGCCAACTGCCTGATCGTGGTGGACGAGCAGACCACCGCCACCGGGCCGGGTGCGCTGCTGGACGTGGTGCTGCTGGAGGAACCGCCCGCGAGCTGAGGTGTGGCCGGCCCGGTACCGTAGCGCCGGCACCCAGCACCTTCGACCAGCAGCACCGGGCACCTGGAGAGCACGTGACCTCGAACCCACCGGACGGCGCACCGGCCGACCGCCTCACCCATCTCGACGAGACGGGGGCGGCCCGCATGGTCGACGTCTCGGCGAAGTCCGCCACCGTGCGGACCGCCAGGGCGTCCGGCCGGGTGCTGGTCTCCCCGCGCGTGGTGGAGCTGCTGCGCGGCGAGGGCCTGCCCAAGGGTGACGCCCTGTCGGTGGCCAGGATCGCCGGGATCATGGGCGCCAAGCGCACCCCCGAGCTGATCCCGCTCTGCCACCCGATCGCCGTCTCCGGGGTCGAGGTGGAGTTGGCCGTCACCGACGACGCGGTGGAGATCACCGCGACCGTACGGACCGCCGACCGCACCGGGGTCGAGATGGAGGCCCTCACCGCCGTCGCGGTCGCCGGGCTGACCGTGGTCGACATGGTCAAGGCGGTGGACAAGGGCGCGGTGATCGACTCCATCCGGGTCGAGGCGAAGACCGGCGGCAGGAGCGGCGACTGGCACCGGGCGGGCGCCCGGTGAACACCGGTCACCCGGAGCCCGGCCGCCGGGCGCTCGCCGTCACCGTCTCCAACCGCGCTTCGGCGGGCGTCTACGCCGACCGGGGCGGTCCGCTGCTGGTCGAGGGGCTGGCCGCGCTGGGCTTCGCCGTGGACGGCCCCCGGGTGGTGCCGGACGGCGAGCAGGTGGAGGCGGTGCTGCGCGAGGCCGTCGCGGCGGGTTACGACGTCGTACTGACCACCGGCGGCACCGGCATCTCGCCCACCGACCTCACCCCCGAGATGACCGCCCGGGTGATCGACCGGCCGGTGCCGGGCATCGCCGAGGCCGTCCGGGCGTACGGGTCGGCCAAGGTCCCGGCCGCCGCCCTGTCCCGCGGGCTGTCCGGCCTGGCCGGGCGCACGCTGATCGTCAACCTGCCCGGCTCCACCGGCGGCGTACGGGACGGCCTGGCCGTCCTGGCGCCGCTGCTCGCCCACGCCGTGGACCAGGTGCGCGGCGGCGACCACGACCCCGAACCGCAGCACCAACCCGAACCGCCGCAGCATCCCGAACCGCAGCACCGGAGCACCCGCTGAACGCCGTCTGGCCCGTGACCCTCACCGAGGGGGAGATCGGCCTGCGGCCGATAAAAGCCCGTGACCAGGGCGCCTGGCGGGAGGTCAGCATCCGCAACCGCGAATGGCTGCGGCGTTGGGAGGCCACCGTGCCGCCGCCCCCGCCGGGGCGGCTGGCGGGTCCGCGGCCGACGTTCCGCCAGATGGTCCGCTATCTGCGGTCGGAGGCGTCGGCCGGCCGGATGCTGCCGTTCGTGGTCACCTACCGGGACCGGCTGGTCGGCCAGCTGACCGTCGGCGGCATCACCTGGGGCTCGATGTGCTCGGCCAACATCGGCTACTGGATCGACGAGGCGGTGGCCGGCCGGGGCATCATGCCCACCGCCGTCGCCCTCGCCACCGACCACTGCTTCTCGGTGCTCGGCCTGCACCGGGTGGAGGTGTGCATCCGCCCGGAGAACATCCCGAGCCGGCGGGTGGTGGAGAAGCTGGGGTTCCGGGAGGAGGGGCTGCGCCCGCGCTATCTGCACATCGACGGCGACTGGCGGGACCACCTGGTGTACGCGCTGACCGCCGAGGAGGTGCCGGACGGCATCCTGGGGCGCTGGCGGGCGGGACGGGCCGATCACACACCGTAAGTGAATACCTGTTCGAAAATGGTCTCAATAGCGTATCGGCACGTCGTCATTCCGCCATACAGGTGCACAAAATAGTCGGAGAATCAGCTTGATCGTGCGACACACCGGCAGTAATTGGCGACAGCCGCCACTCACCACCCCTACGGTGTGAGACGTGAGCAGTAGCGGCCTCATCTACGCGGTCATCGTAGGGGCCTGGGCTGCCTACCTGGTGCCGATGTGGCTCCGCAGGCAGGACGAGCTCAACGAAGCGCGCCCGACGGAACGCTTCAGCACCGCCATCCGCCTGCTGTCCGGGCGGGCGGCGATGGAGCGTCGCATCTCCCGGTCCCTGGACGATCGGAACGACGAATCCCCCGCCGGGGAGGCGGACGGCGCCCCCGGCCTACCTGCCGATGCCCCGCTCGGCCCGCCCGCCGGTGTGGCTGCCGGGGTGCCGGCCGGTGTGTCCGCCGGTGTCGCTTCCGGTGTCGCTGCCGGGGTGCCCGAGGAGGCCGCCCCGGCCCTCGCGGCCGCCGGTGCCGTACGGCCCCGCGCCGCCGGGCGGCACCCGGCGCCGCCCGCCCCCGCCCGGCCGACCCGCGCCGAGCGCGAGGCCCGAGCCGGTGCCCAGCGCCGCGCCCGGCTGCTGGCACGTCGCCGCCGCATGGTCACCCTGCTCTTCCTCGCCTTCACCCTGGGCGCGGTCGTGGCCGGGGTCGGCGGCCTGGCCTTCCTCTGGGCGCCGCTGGTGCCCGCCGTACTGCTCTCGCTGTACATCGGCCGGCTGCGCCGCCAGGAGCGGCTGCGGTACGAGGTGAAGCTGGACCGCCGCCGCGCCGCCGAGGCCGCCCAGCGACTGCACGAGCGGGAGCGGCAGCGCCGCCGCCAGGAGGCGGCCCCGGCCGCCGCCGCGCCGCGCCCCCGGCCGCGTCCGCAGGCACCGGCCCCGCCGGGCGGCGGCCAGCCCCGCCGCCCGGCCCGCCCGCACGACGCGGCGCACCCCGCCGAGCGCCCGGCCGCCTCGGCCCCCGCCGCCGCCGAGCCGCCGCAGACGCCCCCGGCCGCCGATCCGACCGCCGAGCGGCAGGCGCTGGTGGAGGCCACCGACCACGAGGAGTGGGTGGACGGCCTGCGGGAGCGCTCCGCCGACCCGGACTCCTGGGACCCGGTGCCCGTCCCGCTGCCCACCTACGTCACCGCCCCGGTGGCCCCCCGCAGCACCGGCAGCCTGGACCTGAACGCCCCCGACGCCTGGAGCGCCGGCCGGACCGCGACCCCGCCCCCGGCCGCCCCCCAGCGCGGACGTACCCCGCTCTTCGACCAGTACGCCGACCCGGACGACGACGCCGTCGACCACCCCCGCCCCCGCGCCGCCAACGAGTGATCCACCCCCGGTCACAGCCCTGCCACCCGCCCGGGGGCGTGCGCGAACACCCCCCGACAGATGCTAGAGTTCTTTCTCGTTGGGGCTGTGGCGCAGTCCGGTAGCGCACCTCGTTCGCATCGAGGGGGTCAGGGGTTCGAATCCCCTCAGCTCCACCCAACGGCCGCTTCCGAGCGGTCGACCGAGATCCCGCCCGATCATCAGATCGGGCGGGATCTCTGTGTTGCGGGGGCAAGCCCCCGTCCTCGGCGATGCCTACCGCCCATGCCTCCAGCGCCGTGAAGTCGTCCGGCAGCAGACCGCGTCACGGATCGGCCCGGCGAGCAGGGCCGGCCCGGGGTGGTGAGCGGCGATCCATGCGTTGTCGGGCTCCGCTCCCGGCCGCGGCGGGTGGCCGCTGGTCCAAGGGCAGTTGTGCGCTGCCGGCCGAGCGCGCCGGCGGGCCGGGTCTGCGGCCGGTTGGCCGGGTGGGCTGTGGTTTGTCGGGGTGGTGGGGGGTTCGGGAGAGTGGCTTGAGTGTGGTGCTGGTGTGGGTCTTGAGCTGGAGGCGTGGCATGGCGGGATATCTGGACGGCCTTTTCTCGCTGCGGGGCCGGACGGCGGTGGTGACCGGCGGCAGTTCGGGCATCGGGCGGGGGATCGCGGAGGCGCTGGGCCGGGCGGGGGCGCGGACGGTCCTGGTGGCGCGGGGCGAGGACGGACTGCGCCGGGCGGCGGCGGAGTTGACGGCGCTCGGTTGTGTGGCGGACTGGGTCAGCGGGGACCTCGGGGACCGGGGCGGACTGCTCGCGGTCGCGGACCGGCTGGTCGAACGCTTCGGTGAGCCGGACATCCTGGTCAACGCCGCCGGGGTGAACCTGCGCCCGCCGCTGGCCGAACTGAGCGACCACGACTGGGATCTGACCATGGCCGTCAATCTGGACGCGCCGTTCCTGCTCGGCCAGCGGTTCGGGCCGGGGATGGCGGGGCGCGGCTGGGGGCGGATCATCCACATCGCCTCCCAGCAGTCGATCCGGGCCTTCGGCAACAGCGGCGCGTACGGGGTCTCCAAGGCCGGTCTGGCGGCGCTGACCAGGTCACAGGCGGAGGCCTGGTCGGCGTACGGGGTGCGGGTGAACGCGATCGCCCCCGGCTTCGTCAGCACCCCGCTGACCCGGGCGGTCTTCGAGGACCCGGCGCGGCGGGAGGCCATGGCGGCGCGCACCATGGTCGGGCGGAACGGGGAGCCGGGGGACTTCGCGGGGGCTGCTCTCTTCCTGGCCGGGGAGGCGTGTGACTACGTGACCGGGCAGACGATCTTTGTGGACGGGGGATTCTCGGCGGGGTGAGGGGCGCTTCCCGCGCTCGGTTGGGGAGCCATGTCGGGGCGGGGGTTGGGGGCTGGGGGTGGGGGTGCGGGTGTGGACCGTGCGGGGTTCTCGCGCCGCTGAGGTGGGTGAGGGGTTGGTTGCGTGGTTCCGCGTGCCCTTTGGGGGTGGTATGGGGGATTCGTGTTCTTATGGCTTTTGGGATGAACCGTGCGGCCGGAGAGGGCGGAGCCATGAGGAGTGGGACGCCCGCCCGCGCTTCGGCGGGGTTCGCGGCCGTGCTGGTGGCGTTCGCGGTGCTGCTGCTCGCGGCGCCGGGGGTGGTGCCCGGACACGGTTGGCGGGGCTCGGGTGCGGCGGCGGCCGGGCAGTTGCGGGCGTGCCCGGGGGAAGCAGTGCAGTGCCGGGCGGCGGCCGGTCCCACCGTGTGCGGGGAGTGCGCCGGGGACGGTGAGCCGGTGCCGTCCGGCGCGGGGCGGGCCGCTGCCCGTACGGCGCGGGGCGCGGGCCGGTGCGCGGCGCCGGTCGGGTTGCGGGTGCTGCGCTGCTGACGGCGCCCGGGTGGGCCGCGCGCCCGCCCGCCGCCGTGAGCGCCCCCCAACGCACCCCAACCCACCCCCCGTGAGGACCCGATGGCTCGTCACCCCGCCTTCCGGCCTGCCTTCGCACGGCAGGATCTCGCCGCTTCCCTGGTCGTCTTCCTCGTTGCCGTACCGCTCTGCATCGGCGTCGCCGTCGCCTCCGGCGTGCCCGCCGAACTGGGGTTGGTCACCGGCATCGTCGGTGGCCTGGTCGTCGGGCCGCTGCCCGGCAGCCGGCTCCAGGTGTCCGGCCCGGCGGCGGGCCTGGCCGTGCTGGTGCACCAGGCCGTCACCCGGTTCGGGCTGCCCGCGCTCGGCGTACTGGTGCTGGGCTGCGGGCTGCTCCAGTTGGCCATGGGAGCGCTGCGGCTGGGCCGCTGGTTCCGGGCGATCTCCGTCGCCGTGGTGCAAGGCATGCTGGCCGGCATCGGTCTGGTGCTGATCGCCGGGCAGCTCTACGGCCTGGCGGGCGTCCCCGCGCCCGGCGGCCTGGGCGTTCTGACGGGCCTGCCCGCGCTGGTCCGCCGTACCCTCGGCACGCCGTCGGCCCTGGTGCCGGTGGCCATGGCCGCCGGGACGGTGCTGATGCTGGTCCTCTGGCAGCGGCTGCCCGCCCGGCTGCGGCTGGTGCCCGCGCCGCTGGTCGCGGTGGTGCTGGCGTCGGTGGTGACGGCCGCCGTACCGCTGCGGCTGCCCACGGCGGGGGTGCATGGGCTGCTGGGGGCGGTCCGGCCGCTCTGGGCGGACGGCGCGGGTGGGGCGGCCCGGCTCGGCATGCTCGGTACGGTGCTGGCCTTCGCCCTGATCGCCTCGGCGGAGAGCCTGTTCAGCGCGGCGGCGGTGGACCGGCTGCACGACGGCCCGGGTACCGACTACGACCGGGAGCTGATGGCGCAGGGGATCGGCAACACCGTCTGCGGGCTGCTGGGCGCGCTGCCGATGACGGCGGTGATCGTACGCAGCTCGGCCAATGTCCGGGCCGGGGCGCGGACCAGGGCGTCCCGGGTGCTGCACGGCTGCTGGCTGCTGCTGTTCGCGGCGCTGCTGCCCGGCGTGCTGGGGCTGATCCCGCTGGCCGCGCTGGCGGGGGTGCTGATCCACGCGGGCGCCAAGCTGGTCCCGGTCGGGCCGCTGGCCGTGCTGTGGCGGGAGCACCGGGGGGAGGCGGCGGTGCTGGTGGCGACGGCGTCGGCGGTCATGGCGACCGATCTGCTGGAAGGGGTGCTGCTCGGTCTGCTGCTGGCGGTGGTCAAGTGCGCGTGGGAGACCTCCCAGCTCCAGGTGGAGGTGGCCGACGAGCCGGGTGCCGCGATCCGGGTCACCCTCTCCGGCAGTGCGACCTTCCTGCGGCTGCCGGGGATGCTCGCCACCCTGGAGCGGCTGCCCCGGGACCGTCCCGTCACCCTGGACCTGGCCGGGCTCCGGTATCTGGACCACGCCTGCCGTACCGCGTTGCAGGACTGGGCCGCCCGGCAGAACACCCAGGACGTGGCAGCGCTGCCCGCCGCCCCCACGACCCCGGTGGCCCCCGCCGCTCCCGTGGCTCAGTGACCGGTGGTGGCCGGTGGTGGGGGGTGCTGCTGCCGGGTGGGCCGGTCAGCGCTGACGGGCCGCCAGGGTGCGCAGCGCGGTGCGCTGGCTGAACCAGAGCAGCCACACCGTCACGACGCCCATGACGGCGGCCAGCAGCAGATGTCCGGTGACGGAGGCGATGGCCAGCCCGGCGGCGTTCAGGACCAGGTGGACGCCGAGCCGCAGCGCCACCAGGGCGACGGCCACCTTGCGGGTGCCCTTGCCGCGCCACATCGCCTTGGCCAGCTTGACCCGGGTCCGCATCACGGTCAGCGAGACGGTGAGGTTGACGATCGCCAGGGCGCCCAGCAGCCAGCCGGCCTGCGGGTACGCCTTGCAGATGTCGAAGGAGGAGGCCAGCACGCCCTCGAAGCCGAAGAACCAGACCGGGAGGGCGGCCGGTACGGCTGCCGTGGTGGTCGTGGCGGCGGTGGCGGTGGTCATGTCGTCCCCCTGGTCCGAGCGCCGGAGCTGTGGTCCGGCTTACCGGGGACGAGTCTTCCGTCCGGCCGCCGATCGGAGCAGTGCCGGTGCGTCACCGAAGCCGGATGACAGATGTCATGCGGCGATCGGCTCGAAGGGGTGGATCTCGTTGCGGCCGTGGCGGGCGATCACATAGCTCGACTCCGGCACCTCGCTCCACGCCTCCGGTACGCCGCCCAGCGGCTCGGAGACGATCAGCCGGGCGTCGTCGGAGGTGCGGCGGAAGGTCGGATTGCCCGGGTAGAGGGCGCGCAGGCCCTCGATGTCGGTGCTGCGGAACAGCGACCGCGAGCGCCCCTCGCTGGAGTACCGGAACGCCCACATCGACTCGCCGTTGCACACCGCGACGGTCAGCTGCACCGGGTGCTCGATGTCATGGCGGCGTCCCACCTCCTCCACCAGGCCGACCATCCGGGCGACGGCCCGGGGCGGGTCGTCCTGGAGGCCCAGGCTGAGCGCGAGGAAGAACATCAGCTCGGAGTCGGTCGACCCCTCGATGAAGGAGTACAGCGCCGGGGAGACGGCGAGGGTCAGTTCCCGCCGGACCTCGGAGAACCCGGCGATCATGCCGTTGTGCATCCACAGCCAGCGCCCGGAGCGGAACGGATGGCAGTTGGTCTGCTGGACGGCCGAGCCGGTCGACGCCCTGATGTGGGCGAAGAACATCCGGGACCGGATGTGCGTGGTCAGCTCGCGCAGGTTGCGGTTGCTCCAGGCGGGGCCGATCTCCCGGAAGATCGCCGGGGTGTCGTAGTGCCCGTACCAGCCGATGCCGAACCCGTCGCCGTTGGTGGTCTCGACACCCAGTTTGGAGTGCAGGCTCTGGTCGATCAGCGAGTGGGCGGGTTTGTAGACGATGTCCTCCAGCATGATCGGTGAACCCGAGTAGGCGAGCCATCGGCACATGCGCTCGACTCCTCTCGTGGCGGCTGGCGGCTGGCGGCTGGCTGCCGGTCGGTGTCGGCTGCGGCGGGCTGCTGAGGTGAGAGTCCGGCTTCAAGTATGGGCACAGCGGGGCCGGTGCCGCGCTTCGGACGGGAACGCCCGCGCCCTCCCCGCCCGGCGTGGGCGAGGAGGGCGCGGGCGCTGCGGTCAGGAGAACCAGTGGTGCCGGTGGCGGGCGAAGGAGTACCCCGCCACGCCGAGCAGCGCGGCCAGGACCCCGCCGCCCGCCGTCCAGAACCAGCGGGTCGACAGCCCGGAGAACCAGCCGTCGTCCTCCTCGGCCGGCGCGGCGGCGGAAGTGCCCGACCCGGGCGAGGCGGACGGGACGGGCGAGGGTACCTCCCCCGGGGCGAGGGTCGCCCCGGCGTTGACCGCCGGGACCAGCGGCGCCTTGAGGTCGCCGCCCTCCGGCTCCGCGTCACCGCCCTTGGCGGTGATGTGCATGTCCGCCTGCATGGGAAGTCCGAGATCGGTCTCCGGCAGGTCGGTCACCGACAGGCGTACGTAGTACGTGCCCGGCAGCGGGTCCCCGGACCACGGCTCGGCCCAGGACCGCACCTGCCGCAGCGTGCAGCCGAGCGCCAGGGTGGTGTCCTCGGCGGCGGCCGTCGCGGTCTGCGCGCCGGTGGTGCACGCCTGGCGGCGGCGCAGCCCGTCGAAGACGTCGACGGTCCAGGTGGCGGCGCCGTGCCGGTTCGCGGACGGCGGCAGGGTGACCGTGACGGCCACGCTGTCGGTCTGCCCGGCGGACGCGGCGAACGACCAGTACAGGTAGTCGCCGGTCGAGGCCGACAACTGCACCTGCTGGCCGGGCTGCACCGTGGTGGCGGTCAGGAAGGAGGTGCCGGCCCTGGTGACGGGGGCGGTCGAGCTCGCGCCGGTGTCGGACGGGCTCGGCGAGGCGCTGTCGGCCGCCGCCGGGGTGGCGGATGCGGCCAGCAGCAGGGCGGCGCCGGTGAGGGGGAGCAGGGCGGCTGCGGTTGCCACGGCCCTGGCGGTCGTCGTTCGGGTGGAGCGGGGTGCGGTACGCATCGTCAGTTCTCCCTGCGGACGATTCGCCAGCGGTTCAGCCAGCCGGTGATCAGGCCGGTGAGCAGGCCCGCGAGGCCCAGGACGGCCAGCAGGACCCAGCCGCGCCCGAGGTCGGGTCCGCTGGGGGAGGGGGAGGCGGCGACGACGTCGACGGTCAGCTCCACCGGCAGGCCCGGGGTGCGCTGGACGGAGGCCGGGGCGCTGAAGGAGTTGCTGACGACCAGGCAGACGGTGTCCTGGGTTGCCGGGTCCTCGGTCTGGGGTGCCGGGTCGGTGCTGTCGGTGCTGTCGGTGCTGTCGGTGGGGTTTGTGAGGTCGGCGGAGTCGGTGGTCGCCGGGATTTCCGGGGACCAGCGCAGGCCGGTGGAGAGGACGTCCGTACGGCCGCTGCCCGCGTCGGTGCCGCGTACCAGCTCCCGGCCGTCGGTGGTGATCGCGCGCAGCAGCACGCCGTAGTCCTTGTTCAGGGTGCGGTCCAGGGCGACGCTGACGGAGGCCCGCAGCTCCTGCCCCGGGGCGACCGGCACCCGGTAGGAACGGTGCTCCTCGAACTGCTCGCGGTCGGCGTAGACACCGGGCGAGAGCAGCGGCGCGGTGGCGCACTCGTCGGCGCCGGACACCTGCTGCGGGGTCTGGTCGTAGGTGTCGCCGGCCCGGTCCACCAACTGCTTGATCCGGCCGGTCAGCTCGTCGCCGCTCTGCACGGCGGTGTACGTGCCACCGGTGGCGGCGGCGATGCAGGTGAGCTGCCGCCGTACCTTGTCGTCCAGGGTGAGCCCGAGGGTGTCCACCACCAGGTGGGTGCCCTGTGCCGCCAGCTCGCGGGCGACCTCGCAGGGGTCCGGCGGAGCGCAGGTGTCCTCGCCGTCGGTGATGAGGACGATCCTGCGGGTCGTCTCACCGGTGCCCAGGTCCTTGGCGGCCTCGCGGAGCGCCAGGCCGACCGGGGTGAAGCCGGTCGGGCGCAGGGTGGCGATGGCCGTCTTGGCCTCGACCCGGTCGACGTGGCCGACCGGCACGATCTGCTGGGTGTCCTTGCAGCCCCGGGCCTTGTCGTTCCCCGGGTAGGTGGCGCCAAGCACCCGTATGCCGAGCTGGGTCTCCTCCGGGAGGGCGTCCACCACCTCGTTGAAGGACTGCTGGGCCACCGAAATGCGGCTGCGCCCGCCGATGTCGGCGGCGCGCATGGAGCCGCTGACATCGAGGACGAGTTCGACCTTGGGGGGTTCCTTGGCGGGTTCCTGGGCGGTGGTCTCGTCGGCGGACGCGGGAGGTGCGCCGAGCATCATTAGGGCGGCCAGCATGCTGAGCAGGCCCGCCGCCGACCGTCGTCTGGTGATCACCCGCAGATCGTAGTGATCGTCACATCAGGTGATGGTCAGGGGGGTTGGGGCGGCCGGGGCGGTGCAGGTGGGCGCGGTCGGCGGCTGCGGTGCCGTGCTCCCAGCCCGCCAGGTCGCGGCCGCGCAGCCTGCTGGTCGTGGTGGCGGGGAACATCCGGTCGGTGGCGTCGTCCACCGCGACCTCGCGGGCGGCGAGGACCGGGAGCAGGCGGTCTGCGGTTGTTCGGGGTGTCCGGGCTTCCTCGGCTGGTCGGGTGGGGTCGGGGTTCTGGTCGGCGTCGGCGGCTTCGGCGGCTGCTTCGTGGGCGGCGGCGGTGAGGCGTTCCCGGATGCGGCCGGCGAAGGCCACCAGGAAGGTCTGGCGGAAGTCGCGGGTGCGGCGGGAGCGGCCGCGCAGGTGGTGCTGGTCGGCGGCGCGGTTCATGGCGGTGGTGGCCTGGACGAGCAGCGAGGTGTGCAGCAGTTCGACGGCGGCCAGGTCGGGTTCGTACCCCACGACGGTGCTGAAGCCCAGGTCGCTGGACCAGACGCTGCGGCAGCGGTTGGCGGTGGCGACGGCGTCGAGCAGTACGGCCTTGGCGGCGGCGTACGGCTCCTCGACGCCGATCCGGCAGGCGCCGGGGCCGTCGGCGGGGGCGCCGTCGGGGCCGGCGGCGAGCAGGGCTTCGTCGATGCTGTAGCGGGCCACCAGTTGCTGGGCCTTGGCGGTCAGGGCCTCGGCTTCGTCGGGGAAGGAGGTGGCTTCGGCCTTGGCCAGCAGGGCGCGGACCCGGCTGAGGATGCGGGGCGCGGCGGGGGAGTGGGTGGGGGTGGGGGTGGTGGGTGCGGTGGGTTTGGTTTTGGTTTTGGTGCGGGTTGGGTGGGTGGGCGGGGGTGGGGCGATCGGGGTGATGCGGGGGAGGCGGGCGATCAGGCGGAGCAGTTCCAGGGCGCAGCCGGCCGTGCCGAAGCGGTCCAGGCGGTGGCGGGCGGCGAACTGGGTGAGGTGGGTGTCGTCGCCCTGCCAGTGGACGGTGGCGTCCAGTTCGCGCAGTTGGGCGGTCCAGCGGGGGGAGAGGTCGGGCTCGGCGTAGCGGCGGGACTCGGCGGCGATCAGGTCGGTGGCCAGGGCGAGGTGGGTCGGGGTGAGGTCGCGGCGCACCATGCGGGCCAGGTCGGTGGGTTGCCAGCCGTGTTCCCAGGCGCGGCGGAGGCGCTGGTCGGCGGCGGCGAGGAGGGCGGTGCTCACGGCCGGCCAGCGGGGCCCGGTGGCGGCGAGGGCGGAGGCTCCCGCGTCGACGGCGTCGTCGAGGGTGTCGTCCGGGGCGTAGATCACGCTGCCGAGCACCTGGTCCAGGAGGGTGGGCGGGTCGGGGGGCGTGCTCATGAGGTGAGCTTAAGCGGGGCGTGGTGGGGCGTGGGTGGGGGTGGGTGGGGGTGTGTGGGTGGGTGCGGGTGTCGGCCGGTCCGGGGTGGGGGTCCCGGGCGTCCGGTCTTGTCGGCCTGCCGACCACTCGTTCCTCGCGGTCGGCGCTCCACGTCGATCCATGGGCCCCTCCTCGCTGAAGGCGGGCAAGGAGGGAGAGTGCCCGGGACCCCCACCCCTCCCCGTCCGCCACCCTTCCGCCCGGTGGGGGAGGGAGGTCCGTGCGTGGTTGGTGTTGGTGGGTTGGTGCGGGTTGGTGGCTGTTGGTGGGGTGGTGAGGTCGGGGGGAACTTCCGGGGTGGGGTGGGGCGTTGGGGGTGGGTGTGAGGCTGGAGGGGGTCGGGAAGCGGTATCGGCGTGGGGGGCCGTGGGTTCTGCGTGGGGTGGATCTGGAGCTGGAGCTGGAGCCGGGTGCGCTGGTGCGGGTCGAGGGGGCGAACGGGAGTGGGAAGTCGACGCTGCTCCGCTTGATCGCCGGGCTTGAGGCGCCGAGCCGGGGGCGGATCGGTGGGCGGGGGCGGGCGGCGTATGTGCCGGAGCGTTTTCCGCCGGCGCTGCCGTTCGACGCTGAGGGGTATCTGCGGCATCTCGGGATGATCCAGGGGCTGAGTCGGGCGGAGGCGGTGCGGCGGGCCGGGCTGTGGCTGGAGCGGTTCGGGATCGGTGATCGGTCGGGCACCCCCATGCACCAGTTGTCGAAGGGGACGTGTCAGAAGGTCGCGGTGGCCCAGGCGCTGCTGGCCGAGCCGGATCTGCTGCTGCTGGACGAGGCGTGGACCGGGCTCGACCAGGCCGCGCGGGCGCTGCTGGACTCGGCGGCGGCGGAGCGGGCTGAGGCCGGGGGCACGGTGGTGTTCGTGGACCACGACCCGGGTCGGCTGGCCGGGGTGGTGAGCTGCGGCTATCGGGTGCGGGCCGGGGCGGTGGAGGAGTCCGGGGAGCAGGCGGCGGCGGTCGTCGGCGGGCCGATGGCGGTGGTGGAGGTGGAGTTGGCCGCCGACGCGCGGTTGCCGGAGCGGCTGCCGGGCGCCCCGGTGCGCTCGCCGGTCCCGGGCGGGGTGCGGCTGGAGGTCGCGGCGGGGTACGGCGACGCGCTGCTGCGCCGGTTGCTGGCGTTGCAACCGCCCGTGCACATCCGCTCGGTGCGCCCGCCGGGGGTGCCGGAGTGAGGGCGCTGCTGCGGTACGAGCTGGAGTTCCTGGTCCGGTCGCGGCGCTGGCTGCCGCCGTTCCTGGTGTACGCGCTGGTGATGGGGATCGGGGTGGAGTCCGGCCAGCCGGTGCTGGACTCGCTGGGTTTCGGGGCGGCGCTGCTGGTGCCGGTCACGGCCTGGTACGCGCGCTGCTGTCTGACGGCCGAGCCGGCGGCGGCGCGGGCGTGTGTGGCGGCGGTGGTGGGGCCGCGCCGGGTGCAGTTGGCGCAGCTGCTGGCGGCGCTGGTCGCGGGCGTGGTGCTGGCGGTGCTCGGGATCGCCGGGGTGTGGCTGCTGGGCGGGCCGCCGGCTTCGGGCGGGCGGCCGGTCGGGGCGGGCCCGGTGCTGGTGGCGGGGGTGCTGGGATCGCTGGCGGCGGTGCTGACGGGGCTCGGGGCGGGGGCGCTGTGCAACCGGCCGGTGCTGCGGAGTCCGGCGTACGGGATTCCGCTGTCGCTGGGCCTGTCGGTGGCGCTGCTGGTCGCCACCGGCTCCCCGGCGAACGCCGCGATCCGGGCGCTGGTCGCCGGTGCGTCCACCGGGCGGCTGGGGCAGCCGGTGCTGCCGCTGCTGGGCGCGGCGGTCTTCGCGGCGGCGGCGGTGTGGGTGGCGGTGGCGCTGGCGGGCCGGGGAAGTGAGGCACCCGCCTGACCCAGGAGGCGTACAAGATCGGACAATAAGTACATGACTGTCTAGAGTGGCCCCTGCGGGCGCGCTGACCAGCGCCGCAGGCGGCGGACGCCCCCGTACCGACCGAGAGGCGTCCATGGCCCCACCGGACGACCGCGTCCCGACCCGGCGCAACACCGAACTGCTGCTGCTGATCGGCGCGGTCGGCGTGTCCGTGTTCGGATATGTCGACGTGGGTGCGGCCGTCGACGGGGTGGTGCCCCAGGGCGCCGGTGGCTACGGGGCGGCGCTGGGGGTGCCGGCGCTGCTGGCCCACGCCACCGTCCGCTGGCGCGCCCCCTACGCGGACCCGCTGCTGCTGCCGATCGCGGTGCTGCTCAACGGCGTCGGACTGGTCGTCATCTACCGGCTGGACCGGGCGACCCCGTCCAGCCAGGCCGCCCCCACCCAACTGCTCTGGTCGGCCATCGGGGTGGCCCTCTTCATCGGGGTGCTGCTGGCGGTGCGCGACCACAAGGTGCTCCAGCGCTACGCCTGGATCAGCGCGCTGGGGGCGCTGGTGCTGCTGATCCTGCCGGGGTTCTTCCCGGCCGTGTACGGGGCGCACATCTGGATCACGGTCGGCGCGTTCTCCATCCAGCCGGGCGAGTTCGCCAAGGTGCTGCTGGCGGTCTTCTTCGCCGCGTACCTGGCGGTGCACCGGGACGCGCTGGCGCTGACCGGCCGCCGGATCTGGCGCTGGCAGCTGCCCAGCGGCCGGGTGCTGGGCCCGGTGCTGCTGATGTGGGTGGCGTTTGTGCTGGTGCTGGTGCTGGAGACCGACCTGGGCACGTCGCTGCTGTTCTTCGGCCTCTTCGTGGTCCTGCTGTACGTCGCCACCGCCCGCAGCGGCTGGATCGCCATCGGCCTGCTGCTGTCGGCGGTGGCCGCGCTGGCGGTGGGCTGGCTGGAGCCGCATGTGCACGGCCGGGTGGAGGACTGGCTGCACCCGATGGCGTCCATCGAGGCCGGTCAGGGCGCGGGCCAGCTCGCCCAGTCGCTGTTCGCCTTCGCGGCGGGCGGCCTGCTGGGGACGGGCCTCGGCCAGGGGCACTCCATCCTGATCGGCTTCGCGGCCAAGTCGGACTTCATCCTGGCGACCGTCGGCGAGGAACTGGGGCTGGCCGGGCTGACGGCGCTGCTGCTGCTCTACGCGGTGCTGGTCGGTCGGGGCTTCCGGACCGGCATCGTGCTGCGCGACCCGTTCGGCCGACTGCTGGCGATCGGCCTGGCGAGCATTATCGCGCTCCAGGTCTTCGTGGTGGCCGGGGGCGTGCTGGACCTCATCCCGCTGACCGGGATGACCATGCCCTTCCTGGCCCAGGGCGGCTCCTCGGTGGTCACCAACTGGGCGATGGTGGCGCTGCTGGTCCGGATGAGCGACGGCGCCCGGCGGCCCGCCCCGGCGGTGCGGCGGTGAGCCCGCCGCCGCGCGCCCGCCCGGGGATGGCCGGCACCGGTCGCCGCGCGGGCACCTTCTGCCTGCTGCTGATCGTGGCGCTGCTGGTGCAGGCGTCCCTGGTGCAGGTGGTGCGGGCCCCGGCGTACGACGACAACCCGGCCAACCGCAGGCAGGCCATCGCCCGCTACGCCCGGCCGCGCGGCGCCATCCTGGTGGACGGGCGGAAGATCACCGGGTCGCGGGCCACCGGCGGGATGCTGAAGTACCGGCGCACCTACACCGACGGCCCGCTGTACGCCGCCGTCACCGGCTACTCCTCGCAGCTCTACGGCAACACGCTGCTGGAGGGTGTGGAGGACGGCCTGCTCTCCGGCAGCGACCCCCGGCTGGCCGGCTTCGCGCCCTGGGTCGCCCTGACCCGTACCCCGCAGCGCGGCGGCGACGTGGTCACCACCATCGACCGGGCCGCGCAGCAGGCCGCCTACCGGGCGATGGGCGGCAAGCGCGGCGCGGTGGCCGCCGTCGAACCGGCCACCGGCCGCGTCCTGGCGCTGGTCAGCACGCCTTCGTACGACCCCGGGAGCTTCGCCGGGTCGGGCGCCGCCGACCGTACGGCGTGGGCGGCGCTCCAGGCCGACCCGCTGCAACCGATGCTCAACCGGGCGCTGCGGCAGACCTATCCGCCCGGCTCCACCTTCAAGGTGGTCACGGCGGCCGCCGGGCTGACGGCCGGGATCTACCCCGACCCGGACACCCCGACGGACAGCCCCGACCCGTACCCGCTGCCCGGCTCCAGCCGCGACCTCACCAATGAGGCCCCCGGCTGCGCCGACGCCACCCTGCGGGTCGCCCTGGCGGTGTCCTGCAACACCGTCTACGCCAAGCTGGCCGACGACCTGGGCCTCGACCGCATGGTCCGCGCCGCCGAGGCGTTCGGCTTCAACGACGGCGGCCTCACCGTGCCGGTCGGCGTCACCCGCAGCGTCTTCGACACCCGGATGGACCGGGCGCAGCTGGCCCTCTCCGCGATCGGCCAGTACGACACCCGGGCCACCCCGCTCCAGATGGCGCTGGTCGCGGCGGGCGTCGCCAACGGCGGCACCGTGCTGCGGCCCCGGCTGGTGGACCGGCTCACCAAGGCCGACGGCACGGTGGTCTCGCTGATCGGTGAGCAGGTCTACCGGCAGGCCGTCGACCCGCAGGTCGCCGCCGAGCTGCGGTCGATGATGGAGGACGTCGTCACCCGGGGCACCGGCGGCAACGCGGCGATCCCCGGCGCCGTGGTCGGCGGCAAGACCGGCACCGCGCAGAACGGCGTGGCCAACAGCGGCACGCCGTACGCCTGGTTCATCGGCTACGCCGGGCCGCCGGGGGCGGTGGCGAAGGTCGCGGTGGCGGTGGTCGTCGAGGACAGCGAGGCCCGCCGCGCCGACATCAGCGGCGGCGGGCTGGCCGCGCCCGTCGCGCGCGAGGTGATGCGGGCGGTGCTCGGCGGCTGAGCCGGTCAGCCCCGGAAGAGGTTGCCGCCGACGTCCGGCGGCGGGCTGTCCCGGGTCGGTACGGCGCCGGGGCGGCGCAGGCCGGGGATCGGCTGCCGGGTCGTCCGGCGCAGCAGCACCACGCCGCTGCCGCGCCACACCACCCGGTAGCCGTGGGCGAGCAGCAGCCGGACCCGCTGCCGCTGCTGCCCGGCGGTGGCGAAGGGGAAGGCCCGGACGCGGTCGCGCAGCAGGACGTAGCCGCATCCGCGCGGGACGCCGTCCACGAGGACGACCCGGGTGCGCGCGGTCAGGTGCGGGGCGATGTCGTTGTCGGCCTCCACCGAGGCACCGGTCGGGATCAGCGCGGCGGCGTGCAGCAGCGCCCGCTGGTCCGGCGAGGGCACCCAGAGCCCCGGGTTCGCCAGCCCGTACAGGCCGAAGCAGCAGAACACGGCGAGGTTGCCCAGGGCCGCGCCGGTGCCGAGCCGACGCGCCGTCAGCCTGCCGAGCCGGCCGGCGCGGTGCAGCCGGCCCAGGGTCTCGATGGCGGCGACCAGCAGCACCGGCCAGAGGAACGCGTCGTAGTGGTGGGTGACCGGCCAGTGGTTGGGATTGTCCGACAGCAGCCGCTCGGCCAGCAGCGGTACGGCGAGCAGGCTGGTCAGCGAGCCCAGCGGCAGCAGCAGCAAGGTGCCGAACAGCCAGAGCAGCAGCGCCGGTTTGACCAGCGGGGTGGTGGCTGTGTGCAGCAGGGCCGCCGGGTCGGTGGCGATCCGGGTCAGCGCCGAGCCCGCGTCGGGGCCCAGGGCGCCGTAGCTCCAGTAGTAGCCCGGCACCCCGCCCATCGCCGGGAGCAGCCGGCCGATGGTCAGCGCCGAGGCGGCCGGGCCCGCCACCAGCAGCGCCAGCCCGCTGCCGACCCCCGCCCGGTCCCCGGCCCGGCGCGCCCGTACGGCGAGCACCAGGCCGTAGCCGCCGACCAGCAGCCCCAGGTCCTCCTTGGTGCAGGCCAGCAGCGCCGCGCAGCCCGCCACGGCGCCGTACCGGCGGGCCTGGCCGCGCTCCAGCAGCAGCAGGGTCAGCGGCACCGCGAAGGCCACCTCGTGGAACCCGGCGGCGGCGCTGGTGCACAGCGGCCAGCCCAGCGCGTAGACCACCCCGGCGCAGTCGACGGCCCGGGGGGACGCCCCCGCGAAGCAGCGGGCCGCGATCCGCCGGACCAGGGGCACCCCGGTGGCGAACAGCGCGGACTGGGCCAGGATCAGCACCCGGGGGTCGTTCCACACCCAGTACAGCGGGGCCAGCAGCGCCAGGACCGGTGAGAAGTGGTCACCGAGCAGTGAGAAGCCCGCCGGGAAGCCATGGTGGGAGTTCTTGATGGCGGAGTGCGGCAGCCGCAGCCGGGCGTAGTCGCGGATGCCCTGGTCGAAGATCCCCAGGTCGAAGCCGCCCAGCCGTGCGGTCGACCACGCCTGGAGGCCGATGGCGCAGGTCAGTACGGAGCAGAGGGCGGCCGTGGCGGCGCACCGGCTGCTGCTTCGCACGGTCCCCCCTCCCTGCGGGGCCGGGCCACCTCGGCCGCCCGAGCAAATTAGCAGGACATCTGCCGGAAATCGGGCATCGGTTCAGCGGTGAGTGTCCATGGCGACCGGTAGGGAATCGACTGCTTTTTCCTGGGATATGGTCTTATCCCCCTCTGTTCGGTCCGTCGGTCGCGGACTCCCCACCGGCAGGCAAAGGACAGCGCCTTGGCAAGCACCACCACCCTCGGCGGGCGCCTGCTGCGGAGGAAGCCGGTCGCCACCCTCATCGCCGAGAGCGGTACCGGCCCCGGCACCCGGCTGCGCCGCTCCATCGGGCTGTGGCAGCTGTCCGGCATCGGCATCGGCGCCACCGTCGGCACCGGCATCTTCTTCGTCCTCAGCACGGCCGTGCCCGAAGCCGGACCGGCCGTGGTGCTCTCCTTCGCCATCGCCGCCGTCACCGCCGGGCTCACCGCGCTCTGCTACGCCGAGCTGGCCTCCGCCATCCCGGTCTCCGGCTCCTCGTACTCCTACGCCTACGCCACCCTCGGTGAGGCCGTCGCCTTCGGTGTGGGCGCCTGCCTGCTGCTGGAGTACGGTGTCTCCGCCTCGGCCATCACCGTCACCTGGGGCCAGTACCTCGACGAGTTCTGCCGCGACACCCTCGGCTTCGGCATCCCCGACGCCATCGCCCGCCCACCCGGCCACGGCGGCTACGTCAACCTGCCCGCCGCCGTGCTGGTCGCCCTCTGCTGCGTACTGCTGGTACGCGGCGCCAAGGAGTCCGCCCGGGTCAACACCGCCATGGTCGCCGTCAAACTGGCCGTCCTGCTGCTCTTCGTCTGCGTCGGCCTCACCGGCTTCCACGCCGGCAACCTGACGCCGTTCGCCCCGCTGGGCATCGGCGGCATCGGCGCCGCCGCCTCCAGCATCTTCTTCTCCTTCATCGGCCTGGACGCCGTCTCCACCGCAGGCGAGGAGGTCCGCGACCCCCGCCGCACCATGCCGCTGGCGATCATCACCTCGCTGGCCGTCGTCACCGTGCTGTACGTCGCCGTGGCGCTCACCGCCGTCGGCGCCCAGCCCTGGCAGCGGTTCCGGGGCCAGGAGGCCGGACTCGCCCAGATCCTGCGCCAGGTCACCGGCAGCAGCTGGCCGTCGGTCATGTTCGCGCTCGGCGCCATTGTGTCGATCTTCAGCATCACCCTGGTCGTCCTCTACGGCCAGACCCGCATCCTCTACTCCATGGGCCGCGACGGCCTGCTGCCCGCCCGCTTCGCCCGGCTCTCCCCGCGTACCGGCACCCCCGCCTGGAACACCGTCGCCGTCGGCACCGGAGTCGCCCTGCTCGGCGCCTTCGTCCCGCTGGACGTACTCGCGGACCTCACCAGCATGGGCACCCTGGTCGCCTTCGCGGTGGTCTCCATCGGCGTGATCGTGCTGCGCCGCACCGCCCCCGAACTGGAACGCGGCTTCAGGGTGCCCGGCTACCCGGTCGTCCCGCTGGCCAGCGTCGCCTTCTGCTGCTACCTGATCCAGGGACTGCACGGCCTCACCTTCGCCCTCTTCGGCGTCTGGCTGGTCGGCGCCGCCGTCCTCTACCTGGGGTACGGCATGCGGCACTCCCGGCTGGACCGGCCCGGCTGAGTCGGGCCCGACTGAGCTGTCCGGCTGGACCGGCCCGGCTGGGCTGTCCGACCGGGCGCCTACGCTTGCACCACCATGGACCGCACCACCGCCCCGCTGCTCCGCGCCCGCGCTCTCGGGCGGCTCGGGCGCGCCGCCGCCCTGATCTGGCAGGCCGCCTGGGCCACGCCGGACCGGCCGATGCGGCTGGCCCGGCCCGCCTTCCCGTTCTGGCGGATGGCGCTGTCGGTCCCCGCCGCCACCGGCGTCGGCGTACTGACCGTCGCCGCCGTCGCCCAGCTCGGCACCCTCGTCCCGCTCGGCCTCGCCTGGGCACTGGGTGCCCTCCAGGTGCTGCCGCTGCTGATCGCCCCCGTCCGCCCGCTCACCGCCTGGCGGGTCGCCAGCGCGGGCCTGCTGCTCACCGCCCTCGCGGAGTCGCAGCGCCAGCCCGAGCCGTTCTGGCCCTGGCCGGCGGCGGGCAGCGGCGCCTACCTGCTGCTGCTCTTCGGCTGCGCCGTCACCTACGGCCGCCGGGTGTCCATCGGCGCCGACGCGGTGGTGCTGCTGGTCGTGCTGCTGCCCGCCGTGCCGCTCACCGGGCTGCCCTGGCTGGTGCTGGCCGTCGCCGGCTTCGTGGTCACCCTGGTGCTGCTGCTCGGTGAGGCCATCCACTCCCGCCGCGAGGTCGAGCGCAGCCTGGTCCAGGCCGAGGAGCAGCGCCGCCGCGACCTGGCCCGGCAGGCGGTGCTGGAGGAGCGCTCCCGGATCGCCCGCGAGCTGCACGACGTGGTGGCGCACCACATGTCGATGGTCGCCATCCAGGCCGAGGCCGCCCCGTACAAGAGCCCCGGGCTGCCGCCGCAGGCACTGCGCAGCTTCACCGCGATCCGCGAGGCGTCCACCACCGCGCTCACCGAGATGCGCCGGGTCATCGGGCTGCTGCGCGCGGAGGACGAGGAGATCGAGCTGGCCCCGCAGCCCGGCATCGGGCAGATCCCGGCGATGGTGCACACCGCACGCGGCGCCGGGATGCAGGTCGACCTCTCGCTCACCCTGGCCTCGGGCACCCCGCCGGCCGGGGTCGACGTCTCGGCGTACCGGATCGTGCAGGAGGCGCTCAGCAACGCCGGCCGGCACGCCCCCGGCGCCCGGGTGGCGGTCGAGGTGGTGCAGCGCGGCGGCTGCGTCCTGGTCCGGGTCAGTGACGACGGGCGCGGCCACGGCCGGCCGCCCGCCCCGCACGCCGCCGCCGGCGGCCACGGGCTGGTCGGCATGCGGGAGCGGGTCGCCATGCTCGGCGGCACCCTGCGGGCCGGACCGCGCGACCAGGCGGCGGGCGGCGGCTTCGAGGTCTGCGCCGAACTGCCGGTCGACCCCAGTGCCGCAGGGCGGGGCCAGCCCCCGCCGCCCCGGCGCGCGATACGGGCCGAGGCCCGGGAAGAGGCGGACTGATGCCGACAGCGGGGAGGCACACGGTGGAGCGCACCATCCGGGTGGTGCTGGTGGACGACCAGGAGATGGTCCGCGACGGGCTCGGCGCGCTGCTCTCCTCCGCACCCGACATCGAGCTGGTCGGGGAGGCCGGCGACGGCCTGCGCGCGGTCGAGCTCGCCGCCGAGCTGACCCCCGACGTGATCGTGATGGACATCCGGATGCCCGGCATGGACGGCCTCACCGCCACCGGCCGCATCGTCGGCGACGAGCCCGGCGACGACACCCCGCGCATCCTCATCCTCACCACCTTCGACCTGGACGAGTACGTCTACGAGGCGCTCGCCCTCGGTGCCAGCGGCTTCCTGCTCAAGGACGCCCCGGCCCGCGACCTCATCGACGCGGTACGGGTGGTCGCCGGCGGCGAGGCGCTGCTCGCCCCCTCGGTGACCCGCCGCCTGATCGCGGACTTCGCCCGGCGGCGGCGCTCCGGCTCCCTGCGCCCCGAAGCCGCCGCGACCCTCACCCAGCGCGAGCTGGACGTGCTCCAGGAGGTCTCCCGGGGCCTGTCCAACGCCGAGATCGCCGAACGGCTGGTGCTCTCCGAGCAGACGGTGAAGACCCACGTCGGCCGCATCCTGGCCAAGCTCGACCTGCGCGACCGCACCCAGGCGGTGGTCTTCGCGTACGAGAACGGGCTCACCCCGCCGCCGGGCGCCGACAGCTGAGCCCGAGAGCCCGGCATCCCCCGACCCCGGCATCCCCCGAGCCCGGCATCCCCCGAGCCCGGCATCCCCCGAGCCCGGCATCACGGCCCCGGTATCAACCCTCAGAGGGATGCCCGATGCCCCCTGCGGCGTGACGACGCGGCACCGCCGCACCACGTAGCGTCGCTGGCTATGGTGACGACCCGACTGCCCGGCCGCCCCAACACCGCGACCCCCACCCGGCCCGCCGCCGTCCGCGCCGCGCAGAGAGTCGGCAGCCGGGTCCGCCGTACCGTACGGGGCGCACCACCGCAGCCCGGCGACGCGGAACCGGCCCCCGCCACCGCCACCGTCCCCGCCCCGCGCCGCACCACCGACACCCACCGGACACCCCCCGCCGCCGCCGCACTGGCCGCCCGCCGCTGGGCGCAGGTGACGGCCTGCCTGGTCGCGGCGGGCTGGGCGGCGGTCTTCCCGCTGACCTCCGGCCTGCCCAACCAGCGCACCTGGGGCACCCTCGCCGCCGGTGCCTACCTCCTCGCCGCCCTGGCGGCGGCGCTGCTGCCCCGCCGCCGCGCCGGGCGGACCGCCGCCCTGATCGCGCTGGCCGGAGCCACCGTCCTGCCGCTGGCGGTCCTGGCCCTCCAGGGCCACCGGCAGTCCGAGGTGTGGGTGGTCGAGCGCTCCGCCCAACTGCTGCTGCACACCGGCAGCCCCTACCTGGCCCACCCGGTGCACGTCAGCGACTACAACCCCTACCTGCCCGCCATGGCCCTCTTCGGCCTGCCCCGGGCCCTGCTCGGCGGCGGCGGCGCCACCGTGGGCAGCGGCGACGGCGGGCTGATCGGCCTGCTCGGGGACGCCCGGCTCTGGTTCGCCGCCGCCTTCCTGCTCTGCATGGCCGTCACCTGGCGGCTGCTGCGCCCGCGCGGCGGCGGCTCGCCCGCCGCGCCGCTGGCCGCCCTCACCGCCTCGCCGCTGGTCGCGCTGCCGCTCGCCGTCGGCGGCGTCGACCTGCCGCTGATCGGCGTCTGCTGCCTCGGCCTGGCCCTGGCGGGCCGGGGTCGGCCGATCGGCGCCGGGCTGGTCCTGGCGCTGGCCTGCGGGCTGAAGTGGACCGCCTGGCCCGCGCTGCCGGTGGCGCTGGTCCTGCTCTGGGCCGCCCACGGCCGCCGCGCGGCGGCCCGCTCGGCGGTGGTCGCCCTGGCCGGCTGCGCCGTCGCGGTGGTGCCGTTCGCGCTCACCGCGCCGCGCGCCATGCTGGAGCAGGTGATCCGCTTCCCGCTCGGGATGTCCCGGATGCGCACCCCGGCCAGCAGTCCGCTGCCGGGCCGGCTGATCGCGGAGACCGGCCCCGGCGGGCACGTCGTCTGCCTGGTGCTGCTCTGCCTGAGCGGCGCCGCGGTGGCCGGCTGGCTGCTGCTGCGCCCGCCGCTGACCGCCGTCCGCGCGGCCGACCAGCTCGCGGTGGGCCTGGCCACGGCCTTCCTGCTGGCCCCGGCCGGGCGCTTCGGCTACCTGGCGCTCCCGGCGATCCTCGCCCTCTGGTCCCGGCTGGCCGTCCGCTCCGGCCGGGCCGCCGCCGAACGGCCGCTGCCCGTCACCCGTACGCCGGAACGGGTCGGCAGCTAGCCGTACGCCGACTGCCGCACCCGGTGGCGCGACACGCCGGTGGGTGCCGTCCGACCGGCGGGCGGACGGTGTGAGCAGCGCCTAGGGTCTCCCTCGGAGGCGACGCGGACATGGGCGAACGACGTGGCAGTGACGGCGAGGAAGCCATGGGTGAGACCCCGGCCAGCCGCCGGCGTTTCCTCGGCATGGCGGCCGCGGCCGGTGCAGGGCTGGCCGCGGCCGGCTGCTCGACGGGCACGGGCGGCGCCGAGGGCGGTACGCACGGCAACTCGCCGCCGCCCGCCGAGCGGCCGCAGAGCGGGCAGCCGCAGACCGCGGCGGAGAACGACCACCCCGGCAATGCCGACTGGCGGATCACCCGCCGGGGTGCGCCGTCCGCCATCGAGGGCTACCCCGATCGGGTGAGCGTGCTGCCGGGGGAGGAGTTCGGGCTGCGGGTGTCCACCACCGCGCCCGGCTTCGAGGTCCGCGCGTACCGGATGGGCTGGTACGGCGGCGCCCAAGCCCGGCTGATCTGGCAGTCCGGCCGCACCAAGGGCCGCAAGCAGGCCGCCGCCCGCTTCGAGCGGCGCACCCGCACCGTGCACACCGACTGGGAGCGCACCCTGACCGTGCCCACCCACGGCTGGCCGGAGGGCTGCTACCTGCTGCGGCTGGACGCCGACGGCCGCAGCGCCCAGCGCTATGTGCCGATCACCGTCCGCTCCGCGTCTACCGCCGGGCGGACCGTGCTGGTGAACGCCTCGGCCACCTGGCAGGCGTACAACGAGTGGGGCGGCTACAGCCTCTACAACGGCCCGGACGGCGCCTTCCGCAGCCGCTCGCTGGCGGTCTCCTTCGACCGCCCGTACGCCAAGGACGGCGCGGGCAAGTTCCTGATCTACGAGCAGCCCGCCGTCGCCCTCGCCGAACGCCTGGGCATCCCGCTCGCCTACGCCACGGGCGTGGACGTCGCCACCCGCCCCGGGCTGCTGCACGGCGCGGCGGCGGTGGTGGTGCTCGGCCACGACGAGTACTGGACGACACAGCAGCGCGAGCTGGTCGCCCGCGCCCGCGACGCGGGCAGCAATCTGGCGGTGCTGGGCGCCAACACCTGCTTCCGCCGCGTCCGGCTGGAGCCCACCGCGACCGGCCCGCACCGGATGGTCGTCTGCTACAAGGCCGACTACCGCGAGGACCCGTACTGGTCCGGCGGCGACCACGCCCAGGTCACCAATGACTTCCGCCGCGAGCCCGCCCCCGACCCGGAGAGCCCGCTCACCGGCGTGCTGTACGAGGGCTACCCGACCGAGGCGCCCTATGTGGTCACCCGGCCGGACCACTGGGTGTTCGCCGGGACCGGAGTGCGCGCCGGGGACTCCTTCAAGGCCCTGGTCGGCGTCGAGTACGACCGAGTCACCCCGGACCAGCCGACGCCCCGCCCGATCGAGGTGATCGCCCACTCGCCGCTGGTCTGCAACGGCAGCCACAGCCACAGCGACTCGGCGTACTACACCACCCCCGGCGGCGCCGGGGTCTTCGCCACCGGCACCATGCGCTGGGTGGAGTCGCTGGCCGCCACCGGCAAGAGCGTGCATGGCGTCCGGCACGGCATCGACGGCCGCACCGGAGCCTTCACCACCCGGGTCACCGAGAACGTGTTGCGGGCCTTCGCCGCCGGCCCCGCCGGGCACACCCACCCCGCCACCGACAACCTGCACGAGGTGTACGGGACGAAGCAGCGGGCGTGACCGGCCGGGCCGGTCAGATCCAGGAGTTGAACCACATCCGGTGCTGCCAGGAGGTGAACGGGATCGTCTCCCCGGTGTAGATCGGGAAGAAGTACAGGAAGTTCCAGACGATCGCCAGCACCAGCACCCCGGCCACCACCGACCCCACCGTCCGCCGGTCCCCGGAAACGCCCGGCGGACCGATCAGCGCGCCGATCATCATGGTGACCGCCAGCACCAGGAACGGCACGAAGACCACCGCGTAGAAGAGGAAGATCGTCCGCTCCTGCCAGGCGAACCACGGCAGGTAGCCGGCCGCCAGCCCGCACAGCACCGCGCCGGCCCGCCAGTCGCGGCGCAGCGCCCACCGGTACAGGCAGTAGACCAGCGCCGCGATCCCGATCCACCACAGCAGCGGGGTGCCGATGCCCAGCACCTCGCGGGAGCAGGTCGCCACATGGCAGCCCGCCTCGCCCTGCTTCGGGGACTCGTAGAAGAAGGAGACCGGGCGGCCCAGCACCAGCCAGCTCCACGGGTTGGACTGGTAGATGTGCGGGGTCACCAGGTGGGTGTGGAAGCCGTACACCTCGGAGTGGTAGTGCCACAGGCTGCGGAACATGTCCGGCACCCAGGTCATGTCCACCTGGAACGGCAGCTTGTGCTTGCCCAGCAGCGGCAGCGAGACGTACTCCGAGGAGAGCCCGGCCCGGTGCGCCGCCCAGTCGCGGAAGTAGCCGCCCTTCCCCGGCTCGGAGCTGCTGGCGAACCAGCCGGTCCACGAGGCGACGTACACCAGCAGCGCGACGCCCACCAGCGACAGCGCGGCGGGCAGGCCGTCGCGGCGCAGCGCCACCAGCAGCGGGTGGCGGGCACCGGCCAGCCGGCGGGCGCCGGCGTCCCACAGGAACACCATCACGCCGAAGAACGCCACCACGTAGACGCCGCTCCACTTGGTGCCGCAGGCCAGGCCGAGGCTCACCCCGGCCAGCAGCCGGTACGGCCGCCAGCCGAGCTTCAGCCGGGCGGCGAGCGCGGCGTCGGGGGCCGCGTCCGGGTGGTCGGCGGTGGCGCCCAGCGCGTCCGCGATCCGGGCTCTGGTGCGGTCGCGGTCGATCAGCAGGAAGCCGAAGGCCGCCAGCACCCAGAACATCACCACCAGGTCCAGCAGCGAGCTGCGGCTCATCACGAAGTGCAGGCCGTCCACCGACAGCAGCAGGCCCGCGACGCAGCCCAGCAGGGTGGAGCGCAGCAGCCGCCGGGCGATCCGGGCGATCATCAGCACCGAGAGGGTGCCGAGCAGCGCCACCGAGAACCGCCAGCCGAAGGGGTGCAGGCCGAAGACCCACTCACCCAGGCCGATGATCCACTTCCCGACCGGGGGGTGGACGATGTACGACGCCTGGAGCGAGTTCAGCGGGATGCTCTGCGGCGACGCCATGATGCTCTTGTTGGCGTCCTCCGGCCAGCTGGCCTCGTACCCCAGGTGCAGCAGCGACCAGGCGTCCTTGGCGTAGTACGTCTCGTCGAAGACCACCGCGTTGGGGCTGCCCAGGTGCACGAAGCGCAGCACCCCGGCGAAGACCGCCACCGCGATCGGCCCCAGCCAGCCCGCCCAGCGGCACAGCCAGAGCCAGAGCGCCGGGGGGATGCCGATGCGCAGCCGCTCCAGCACCGGGGACGGCGCGCCGGACGGCTGCCGGTCGGGGCCGTCGGGCATCGGCGGCACCAGCCGGTCCCGCAGCGGGCTGCGGTCCGGCGCGACATACCCGAACCGGGCCAGGCCGCGCTGCCACACCGAGACCGGCGGCCCGGTCGGCGCGGGGTCCTCGCCGCCGGCGTCCGGCGGGTCGGTCCGCTCGTCGAGGAGCACCGCGCCGCCGGGCGCGTCGCCGGGCAGCTCCGCGCCCCCGGCCGGACGCACGTCCGCCGGGCCCGCGCCGTCGCCGCCGGTGGGGTCCCCGCCCGCTCGGGCGCCTGTCGCCATGTCACCGCTCACCCGCACATCGTAGGGGTGGGTCATGAGAGCCGGACCCGTCCCGTCCGGACCGATCCGGCCGGGCTGCGAGGATGGGGAGGTGACAGGTCTACTCGTACTGGCAGGAACCCCCATCGGCGACGTCGGGGACGCGCCGCCCCGGCTGGCGCGGGAGCTGGCGACGGCGGACGTGGTCGCGGCGGAGGACACCCGTCGGCTGCGCCGCCTCACCCAGGCGCTCGACATCACCCCGGCCGGCCGGGTGGTGTCGTACTTCGAGGGCAATGAGGTGGCCCGCACCGCCGAGCTGGTGGAGGCGCTGACCGGCGGCGCCCGGGTGCTGCTGGTCACCGACGCGGGCATGCCGTCGGTCTCCGACCCGGGCTACCGGCTGGTCGCGGCGGCGGTGCGGGCGGGGGTGCGGGTCACGGCGGTGCCGGGGCCGAGTGCGGTGCTGACCGCGCTGGCGGTCTCCGGGCTGCCGGTGGACCGGTTCTGCTTCGAGGGCTTCCTGCCGCGCAAGGCCGGGGAGCGGGCCGGGCGGCTGCGGGAGGTGGCCGCCGAGCCGCGCACCATGGTCTTCTTCGAGGCGCCGCACCGGCTGGCCGAGGCGCTGGCCGCGATGGCGGAGGCGTTCGGCGCCGAGCGGCCTGCGGCGGTCTGCCGGGAGCTGACCAAGACGTACGAGGAGGTCAGGCGCGGCCCGCTCGGTGAGCTGGCCGAATGGGCGGCGGCCGGGGTGCGCGGCGAGATCACCGTGGTGGTGGCGGGTGCGCCGCCGGTCGATCCGGCGCTGCTGGCCCCGGAGGAGCTGGTCCGCCGGGTCCTGGTGCGCGAGGAGGCCGGGGAGCGCCGCAAGGAGGCCATCGCGGCGGTGGCGGCGGCGGCCGGACTGCCCAAGCGCGAGGTGTTCGACGCCGTGGTGGCGGCCAAGAACGCGGCCGGCGGCCCGCGCCCCTGACCGGTGACGCCGGGGGCGGGTGCGCGTGCGCGGGCGGCACCGGGCCTCCGCGCCGGTACGCGCCCCCCGGCGGAGCGGGGCCGAGGGGCCGGTGGGGCGCCCGCAAGGTAAAGCGGAGGCCGGTAAGGCCAAGGAACCACGCGGCGCGAGGGGCGGTTCGTACAGGAATTCCCAACATCGGGCCAAGTCTCGGCAACCGGGGAATCCGGAGGCCCGCCCCGGGGATTGCATGAAGAGGAAAGACCCGCACCGGACGAACGTCCGGAGGGCACTGGGAGACCGTCATGAGCGAGACCATCGGTAACCCTGTGAGCAGGCCGGATGCGGACCCGCAGCCGGCGGCCGCCATCACCGCTGCCGCCGGGAGCCCGGTCGAGACCGCCCACGAGGCGTACTCCTTCGCCTGCCTCAGCTGCGGCTACGGCTGGGAGCAGGAGTACGACATCGAGCACCGCGCAGACCGCGACGGACACCTGACTTGTCAGTACCGCGCCAACGGCGTGCGCGTCCCCTCGCCGCTGCTCAAGCCGAGCTGCCCCGGCTGCGGCGGCCACACCGTCCGCATCATGGCCGCCGGTCGGGTGGCGGCGGTCGGCCGCTCCTGGACCCGCAACCCGGCCGCCCCCGGCCCGCACCCGGGCACCGACGCCGACGAGGGCCGCCGCACCGCGGGCGCCCGCCGGGACCGGGCCGCCGCGCGGCGGCTGCGGCGCGGCTGGCTGCACCTGCCCTTCCACCGCCGCCAGCGCCGGATGCACAGCACCCCCGAGGGCTGACACCTGCTGGTCCACGCCCCGCTCCGCGCCCTCCTCCCCGGCGCGCGGAGCGGGGCGCGGACCGGTTCCGGGGCGTTCTGCGGGGGAGGCGGGCCGCTCCGGCCGCCGGAGGGGATTCCCGCCGCCCCGGATAGGATTCCTGTCATGGCGGCCACTGGAACCAACAGCAACGGGGCGTCGGCGTACTTCGTCACCACGCCGATCTACTACGTCAACGACCGCCCCCACCTGGGCCACGCCTACACGACCGTCGCGGGCGATGTGCTCACCCGCTGGCACCGCCAGCGCGGCGAGCGGGTGTGGTACCTCACCGGCACCGACGAGCACGGCCAGAAGATCATGCGTACCGCCGAGGCCAACGGCGTCACCCCGCAGGAGTGGTGCGACCAGCTCGTCGAGGAGGCCTGGAAGCCGCTCTGGGAGCACCTGGGCATCGCCAACGACGACTTCATCCGCACCACCCAGGAGCGGCACACCCAGCGGGTGCAGGAGTTCGTCCAGGACCTGTACGACAAGGGCGAGATCTACCAGGGCGGCTACGAGGGCCCGTACTGCGTCGGCTGCGAGGAGTACAAGACCCCCGGCGAGCTGCTGGACGGCGAGGGCGGCGCCAAGCTGTGCCCCATCCACAAGCGCCCGGTGGAGATGCTGAAGGAGGAGAACTACTTCTTCAAGCTCAGCGCGTACGGCCCCCGGCTGCTGGAGTTCTACGAGGCCAACCCCGACTTCATCCAGCCCGAGTCGGCGCGCAACGAGGTGCTTCAGTTCGTCCGGCAGGGCCTCCAGGACCTGTCGATCTCCCGGTCCACCTTCGACTGGGGCATCCCCATCCCGTGGGACCCGGCGCATGTGATCTACGTCTGGGTGGACGCGCTGCTCAACTACGCCACCGCCGTCGGCTACGGCGCCGACCCGGAGAAGTTCGACGCCACCTTCCCGGCCGATGTGCACCTGGTCGGCAAGGACATCCTGCGCTTCCACGCGGTGATCTGGCCCGCCATGCTGATGGCCCAGGGCCTGCCGCTGCCCAAGCGGGTCGTCGCCAACGGCTGGCTGATGGTCGGCGGCGAGAAGATGAGCAAGTCCAACCTCACCGGCATCGCCCCGCAGGACCTCACCTCGCACTTCGGCGTGGACGCCTACCGCTGGTACTTCCTGCGGGCCATCCAGTTCGGCCAGGACGGCGCCTTCTCCTGGGAGGACTTCACCGCCCGGTACACCTCCGAGCTGGCCAACGACTTCGGCAACCTCGCCTCCCGGGTGGCCGCCATGGTCGGCCGGTACTTCGACGGGCAGCTGCCCGCCGCCACCGCGGCCGGCGCCGCCGAGCAGGCCGTCGCGGCGGGCCTCGCCAAGGCCGTCACCGAGGCCGACCAGCGGATCGGTGAGCAGATCGACTTCGCCGGCGGCATCGCGGCCGTCTTCGACTTCGTCAAGCAGGTCAACGGCTACCTCACCGAGCAGGAGCCCTGGAAGGTCGCCAAGGACGCCTCGCCCGAGGGCCAGGCCCGCCTCGCCACCGTCCTCTACACCGCCGCCGAGTCGCTGCGCGGCCTCGCCGTGCTGCTCAACCCGGTGATGCCGACCGCCGCCGGCAAGCTGTGGGACTCCCTGGGCGCCGAGGCCGCGCTTGGCCCGCTGGCCGCCCAGCGCACCGCCGAGGCGGCCGGCTGGGGCCAGCTGCCGGCCGGCGCCACCGTCACCAAGGGCGACATCCTCTTCCCCCGCCTGGAGGAGAAGCCCCGGTCGGAAGACCAGTAAGGAAGCCTGGCTGCCCGGTCCCCCGGGACCGCCCTCCCTAAGGACCCCACACCCATGAGCAGCAAGTCCGCGCCGCCGCCGCTGCCGGAGCCGCTGGCCGTCGCGGTCGCCGACTCCCACACCCACCTGGACATGCAGGACGGCACCCCGGAGGAGGGCCTGGCCAAGGCCGCCGCCGTCGGCGTCACCACCGTCGTCCAGGTCGGCTGCGACATCCCCGGCTCCCGCTGGGCCGCCGACCTCGCCGCCCGGCACGAGTCCGTCTGGGCGGCCGTCGCCCTGCACCCCAACGAGGCACCCAGGATCGTGCTCGGGGACCCCGACGGCTGGAGCGGGCAGCGCAGGGCCCCCGGCGGCACCAGCGCCCTGGAGGAGGCCCTCGCGGAGATCGAGGCGCTGGCCGCGCTGCCGCAGGTCCGCGCGGTCGGCGAGACCGGCCTGGACTACTTCCGCACCGGCCCGGAGGGCGTGGAGATCCAGCAGGAGTCCTTCCGCCGCCACATCGCCATCGCCAAGCGGCACGGCAAGGCCCTGGTCATCCACGACCGGGAGGCCCACGACGATGTGCTGCGCATCCTGCTGGAGGAGGGTGCCCCCGAGCGGACCGTCTTCCACTGCTACTCCGGCGACGCCGAGATGGCCAGGACCTGCGCCGCGCGCGGCTACTACCTGTCCTTCGCGGGCAATGTCACCTTCGGCTCCGCCCAGCCGCTGCGCGACGCGCTCGCCGCCGCCCCGCTGGACCGGCTGCTGGTCGAGACCGACGCGCCCTTCCTCACCCCGGCGCCGTACCGGGGCCGCCCCAACGCGCCCTATCTGATCCCGGTCACCCTGCGGGCGATGGCCCAGGTCAAGGGCGTCCCCGAGGAGGAGCTGGCCGCCGCCGTCGCCGCCAACACAGCCCGTGCTTTCGACTACTGATCGGCCGTGCTTTCGACTACTGACCGGCCGCGCCTTCGACTACTGACCGGCCGCCACCTAGGATCGACCGGACCCTGCGGCTGCGGGAGAGACGGGGGAGCCTGACGGTGGGAAGCGACTTCACACGCCTGATGAAGCAGGACTTCGTGGACTTCGAGTCCGCGGCCAAGGCATGGCTGAAGGTCTCCGAGGAGATGGACGGGCTCGTGGCCCGCCACCGCACCCGGGTGACCGGCCCGCTGCACGCGCGGTGGAAGGGCGACGACGCGGACAGCGCCCTGTTCTACCTGGAGGACGTCGAGAGCCGGCTCGGCATCGTGCAGACCGAGGCCATGACCATCAGCACGGTCATGGAGACCACCCGCTTCCGGATGGAGCAGGCCCAGACCGACCTGCGCAACGCGGTGAGCCGGGCCGAGGAGAACGGCTACGCCGTCAGGGACGACGGCACGGTCATCGACGCGCGGGCCGCCTCGCTGCCGCACAACGACCCGGACGCCCGGGAGATCGCCCGGGAGCGCGGCGGCCTGCGGATCGAGATCCAGGGCTGGATCGACACCGCCCTGCACGACGCCCGCAAGGCCAGCGACGACGGGGTCAAGGCCCTGTCGTCGCTGGAGAGCAACATCCTCGACCGGTTCAACGACCGCGCCTCCTCCGACGCGGCCCATGACGTCGGGGACGCCATGAAGGTGCTGGGGCTCCAGGACCCCCAGATTCCCGACGACCCCCAGGACGCCGCCGAGTGGTGGCAGGCCCTCAGCCCCGACGAGCGCGCCGAGTACAGCACCCTGTACCCGGCCCGGATCGGCGCCACCGACGGCCTGCCCACCGACGTCCGCGACGACGCCAACCGCCTCGCCCTGGACCAGGAGCTCAACGACCTGGAGTTCGGCGGCCCCGAGGACTTCGAGCACATCTCCCAGGACGACCGCAACAAGCGGCTGCAGAACCTCCACGTCCTCAAGGACCGGCTGGACCAGGGGGACGGTGAGACCGACCCCGGCAAGCGGCTCTACCTCCTCGACTACAAGGCCGCCGGCGACGGCCAGGCCGTGATCGCGATGGGCAATCCGGACACCGCCGCCCACACCGGAGTGCTCGTCCCCGGCACCAACACCACGATGGACTCCGTCGACGGCCAGCTCAACCGGGTCGGGAGACTCCAGAACAGCGCCACGAAGTGGAGCGACGGCGAGCCGGTCGCCACGGTGATGTGGCTCGGCTACGACGCCCCCGAGGCGTCCGGCGGCGACCTCAACCTCAGCGTCGCCGGTAAGGGGCGCGCCGAGGACGCCGCCCCCGACCTGCGGCACTTCATCGCCGGCACCCGCGCCGCCCAGGGCGACCGCCACGGCCACATCACCGTGATCGGGCACAGCTACGGCTCGACCGCGGTCGGCGCGGCCGCGGCGGGCGGCGACGGCCTCGGAGCCGATGACATCGCGGTCGTCGGCAGCCCCGGCATGACGGTCGACCACGCGGACGACCTCCACATGGACCCCTCGCACGTCTGGGTCGGCGCCGCGTCCGACGACCCGATCATCGACGACTTCTCCGACCTCACCCTCGGCGACAACCCCGCCGAGGAGCCCTTCGGCGGCCGGAACTTCACCGTCGACACCCACGGCCACAGCGGCTACTGGGACCAGGGCAGCGAAAGCCTCGACAACCAGGGGCGGATCATCGCGGGAGTGCCTCCCACCGAGGTCCCCAAGCAGGGCAACGACATCCCGCTGGTCCCCTGGTGACCGCCCCTTCCACCGCCGGGAGCCCGCAATGGCCGACGTCAGGCCCGCCTGGTGCGTGCTGAGCGCCACCGTCCTCCTCCTCACCACCGGAGCCTGCATGTCCGACAACGGAAAGAACGACCCGCTGCCGCAGCTGAGCAAGGAGCGCGCCGTCCAGTGGGCCGAGGAGCACACCGCCCGCATGGCCGAGGCGTCCGGGGTGGAGCTCGACCGGCAGAGCGCCGATCCGGTCTTCGAGGACTGCGTCGGGCGGAACGACGAGGTGGCGCACGACGGGCGCTACTCGCTCTACTACACCGTCTACGCACCGGTGCCCCGGGCACGGCACACGGAGGTCGCCCGCAGGCTGCGGGCCGACTTCGAGAAGGAGGGGTACCGGATCACCGGGTACCGCGAGTACGAGGACGACTACCGCACCGCCCTGGTGGACGCCCGGGACGACGAGACCCGGTTCACGTTCGCCACCGGCTCCGTGAGCCCCACCCGGTACCTCTTCTCCGTCCGTACGCCCTGCGTGATCCCGCCCGGCACCACCCAGCAGCCGCAGTAGCCGCAGGAGCCGCAGGAGCCGGCCGGGGGCCGAAGACAGCCCCGAGCAGCAGATCCGGGGGCGGGAGCCCCGGGAGCGAGAGGAGCACCCACCGTGTCGCAGGGCATCGACGTCGACCCGGCCGAGCTGCGGGCGTCCGCACACGCGGCCGACGCCATCGCACAGGACATGGCGGCCCCGGACGACAAGGCCGTCCGGGAGACCGCCGCCGCGGCGCAGGCCATGACCGGCTGGACCATCGGCCCGGCCCTCGACCAGGTCGCCACCGGCTGGAAGCCCGCCCTCCAGGGCATGCACGACCGGGTCACCACCGGTGCCGCCAACCTCCGGGCCTGCGCCGACGGCCATGAGTGGAACGAGGACCTGGGCACCCGGAACTTCGAGCACATCGACGACGGCTACCCGGACTGAGGCGGTAGCGGCGGCGGCGCAGGACGGGCGGCCGGACGGGCGGCTGGACGGGCGCCCCCGCGAAGGTCCGTACCCTAGGGGGGTGAGCACCAGCCCCAGCCGCACCGGCGACACGCCGCCCCCCGCCGCCGACCAGCCCGCAGCCGACCAGTCCGGAGCCGAGCAGCAGCCGGACAACAGCCGCCTGCTCGGCCCCGCCGACATCCGGGAGCTGGCCAGGGTCCTCGGCGTACGGCCCACCAAGCAGCGCGGCCAGAACTTCGTCATCGACGCCAACACCGTGCGCCGCATCGTGCGGGCCGCCGAGGTCCGGCCGGACGATGTGGTGCTGGAGGTCGGCCCCGGGCTCGGCTCGCTCACCCTGGCCCTGCTGGAGGCCGCCGACCGGGTCACCGCCGTGGAGATCGACCCGGTCCTCGCCCAGCACCTGCCCAGCACCGTCGCCGCCCGACTGCCGGAGCGGGCCGACCGCTTCGCGCTGGTGCACGCCGACGCGATGGACGTCACCGAACTCCCCGGGCCGCCCCCCACCGCGCTGGTCGCCAACCTCCCGTACAACGTCGCCGTACCGGTGCTGCTGCACATGCTGGCGGCCTTCCCCAGCATCGAGCGGACGCTGGTCATGGTGCAGTCCGAGGTGGCCGACCGGCTCGCCGCCGGGCCCGGCAACAAGGTCTACGGCGTGCCGTCGGTCAAGGCCAACTGGTACGCCGAGGTGAAGCGGTCCGGCGCCATCGGCCGCAATGTCTTCTGGCCCGCCCCCAACGTCGACTCCGGCCTGGTCTCGCTGGTCCGCCGCGACCCGCCCGCCACCACCGCCACCCGCGAGCAGGTCTTCGCCGTGGTGGACGCCGCCTTCGCCCAGCGCCGCAAGACGCTGCGCGCCGCCCTGGCCGGCTGGGCCGGCTCCGCCGCCGCCGCCGAGCAGGCGCTCGCCGCCGCCGGGGTCGACCACCGGCTGCGCGGCGAAGCCCTCACCGTCGAGCAGTTCGCCGCCGTCGCGGAGCACCAGCCCGCCGCAGGCTGAACGGCTTCCCCTCGACCCGCCCGACCAGATCTCCGCCCGACCAGATCTCCGCCCGACCAGATCTCCGCCAAACCAGATCTCCGCCCGACCAGATCCAGGAGAGCCCCGCCGTGCCCCCCGCCCCGCAGAGCGTCACCGTGCGTGTACCGGCCAAGGTCAACGTCCAGCTCGCGGTCGGCGGCCGCCGCACCGACGGCTACCACGACCTGGCCAATGTCTTCTTCGCCGTCGCCCTCGGCGACCAGGTCACCGCCTCCCCCGCCGACACCCTGCGGATCACCGTCTCCGGGCCGGACGCCGACCAGGTCCCGCTGGACGACGGCAACCTCGCCGCCCGCGCGGCCCGGCTGCTCGCCCGGCGGCACGGCCTGGCCCCCGACGTCCACCTGCACATCGCCAAGGACATCCCGGTCGCCGGCGGCATGGCCGGCGGCAGCGCCGACGGCGCCGCCGCCCTGGTCGCCTGCGACGCCCTCTGGGGCACCGCCACCCCCCGGGACATCCTGCTGGAACTCGCCGCCGAACTGGGCTCCGACGTCCCCTTCGCCCTGCTCGGCGGAGTCGCGCTCGGCCACGGACGCGGCGAGATCCTGCGGCCGCTGCCGGTCGCCGGGACCTTCCACTGGGTCTTCGCGGTGGCCGACGGCGGCCTGTCCACCCCGGCCGTCTTCCGCGAGTGCGACCGGCTGCGCGACCTGGCGGGCACCGGCTCCGACACCGCAGCCGTCCCCGACCCGCAGGCCGACCCGGCCCTGCTGGACGCCCTCGCCACCGGCGACACCGTCGCCCTGGCCGCCGCCCTCAGCAACGACCTCCAGCCCGCCGCCCTCTCGCTGCGCCCCGCCCTGGCCGCCACCCTGCGGGCCGGCGCCGACGGCGGCGCCATCGGCACCCTGGTCTCCGGCTCCGGCCCGACCTGCGCCTTCCTCACCAAGGACGAGGACTCCGCCGCCGCCGTCGCCACCGCCCTCGCCACCTCCGGCACCTGCCGCTCCGTCCGGGTCACCCACGGCCCGGTCCCCGGCGCCACCGTCCTGCACCGGCCCTGACGCAGCCGGACGGCCTGCGGCGGACGGCGGCGCCGCCACCCGGCCGACCGCACTACCCTGGTGCACCGGAGCACCCCCGACCCACCCCAGGAGCGCAGCGCACGTGGCCGTCAACCTCGCCACCCTCGAAACCGTCGGCAAGGTCTACGGCACCCGTGCCCTGCTCGACGGCGTCACCCTCGGCGTCAGCGAGGGGGACCGGATCGGCGTCGTCGGCCGCAACGGAGACGGCAAGACCACCCTGATCCGGCTGCTCGCCAAGCTGGAGGAGCCCGACGACGGCCGGGTCACCCACTCCGGCGGGCTGCGGCTCGGCGTGCTCACCCAGCACGACTCGCTGGACCCCGCCGCCACCGTCCGGCACGAGGTGGTCGGCGACCGCGCCGACCACGAGTGGGCCGGCGACTCCCGCATCCGCGACATCCTCACCGGCCTCTTCGGCGGCCTGGACCTGCCCGGCTTCCCGCAGGGCCTGGACACCGTGATCGGCCCGCTCTCCGGCGGCGAGCGGCGGCGGATCGCGCTGGCCAAGCTGCTGCTGGAGGAGCACGACCTGGTGGTCCTGGACGAGCCCACCAACCACCTCGACGTCGAGGGCATCGCCTGGCTTGCCCGGCACCTCCAGGCCCGCCGCTCCGCACTGGTCTGCGTCACCCACGACCGCTGGTTCCTGGACCAGGTCTGCACCCGGATGTGGGACGTCCAGCGCGGCGACGTGCACGAGTACGAGGGCGGCTACTCCGACTACGTCTTCGCCCGCGCCGAGCGGTCCCGGATCGCCGCCACCGAGGAGACCAAGCGGCAGAACCTGGTCCGCAAGGAGCTGGCCTGGCTGCGCCGGGGCGCCCCCGCCCGCACCTCCAAGCCGCGCTTCCGCGTCGAGGCCGCCAATGAGCTGATCGCGGACGTACCGCCGCCGCGCGACCGCAGCGAACTGATGAAGTTCGCCAACTCCCGGCTCGGCAAGACCGTCTTCGAGCTGGAGGACGTCACCGTCGAGGCCGGCCCCAAGGTGCTGCTCACCCACCTCACCTGGCAGCTCGGCCCCGGCGACCGGGTCGGCCTGCTCGGCGTCAACGGCTCCGGCAAGACCTCGCTGATGCGGGCCCTGGCCGAGGCCGCCGCCAGCCACGGCGACCGGCAGCCCGCAGCAGGCACCGTCAAGGTCGGCAAGACCGTCAAGCTCGCCTACCTCTCCCAGGAGGTCGGGGAGCTCGACCCCGACTGGCGGGTGCTGGAGGCCGTGGAGCGGGTCCGCCAGCGGGTCGACCTCGGCCAGGGCCGCGAGCTGTCCGCCGGGCAGCTGTGCGAGCAGTTCGGCTTCGGCAAGGACAAGCAGTGGACGCCGGTCGGTGACCTCTCCGGCGGCGAGCGCCGCCGCCTCCAGCTGCTCCGGCTGCTGATGGACGAGCCCAATGTGCTCTTCCTGGACGAGCCCACCAACGACCTCGACATCGAGACCCTGACCCAGCTGGAGGACCTGCTCGACGGCTGGCCCGGTTCCATGATCGTGGTCAGCCACGACCGGTACTTCATCGAGCGGACCACCGACAACCAGTACGCCCTGCTGGGCGACCGGACCATGCGGATGCTCCCCGGCGGCGTCGACGAGTACCTCCAGCGCCGCGCCCGCATCGCGGAGGCCGCCGCCCCGGCCGCCGCGCCCGCCGCCACCCGGCCGACCGGCGACACCCGCGCCGCCAAGAAGGAACTCCAGCGGGTCGAGCGCCAACTTGCCAAGCTGGACGACCAGGAGGCCAAGCTGCACGCCCAGATGGCCGAGCACGCCGCCGACTTCAGTCGCGTCGCGGAACTCGACACCCGCCTGCGCGCCGTCAAGGACGAGCGCGAGGAGCTGGAAATGCGCTGGCTGGAGCTGGCCGAGGACGCCTGACCGCCGTCGGCGGCACCGCCGCCCTCCGGCGCCCGGCGTGACAGCCAGGTCAAGGGCGGGCGGCGGAAGCGGGCGGGCGGTGCGGGCTCCGGCCGCGCGGGCGGCCGCTCGCTGACGTACCGTCATAGGATCAGGTACCGAATCGGCACCAAGACGGCCGCCGGGGAACCGGGGGCCTGACCGGCTGACGGTGCGGCTGGCTAAACTGGTGTCAGCGGCAGCCGGCGTCCGCAGGGCGCCGACCGCGGCAGAGCGAGCGATACCGACGAAGTGTGTCATGCGCGGTGCCGCCGAGGCGCCGTGCACGGGGGAGGTGTACTGCGGTGCAGATGATGGCGGCCGAGGGCGGTGGCTACGGCGTGCTGGCGGCGTCCGTCGGCGGCCAGGCGTTCTCGGCCGAGGTGGACAACCTCAAGACGTTCAAGGCCAAGGTCGACCGGATGCTCCAGGACCTGGAGGGGTCGCCCGCGTCCCACAAGCAGATCGCCGAGCAGCGGCTGGGCTCCGGCCACCTGGGCAGCGGATTCGGCGAGGCCGCGGACCTGCTGGCCGCCTACAACACCGTGCACTCGAATCTGGAGACGCTGTCGCAGACGCTCTCCCAGCAGATCGAGGCCATGAGCATCACCGTGGACGTCTCCACCCAGGGTTACCAGAACGTGGAGGAGTCCCGGTTGGCGGAGCTGTGGAAGATCCGCGACCAGACGGAAGCCGCGCAGCAGCCGCCGCAGGCACCGTCGACGGGCACCAAGCAGGCCAAGAGCTAGTCCCCGGCCACACGGGCGACCGGCAGCAACGGGGAAGGTGGAAAGGTGGCGCAGGACCCGGGGGTGAACCCCTACGGCGCGAAGTCGGATTTCGAGGCGCAGAGCCACGCCAGACTCAAGGCGATGGTCGAGACCTCGGACCCGTCCTTCGTCATGAACGTCGGCACCCGGCTGACCAACGCCCATCAGGTCATGGAGGAGCTGGGCAATGACCTGATGAACCGGATGGCGGGCCTCGAATGGACCGGCGCCGCCGCCGACTCCTTCAAGGAGTGGGGCCGCCAGGTCAGCAAGGCGACGCTGGAGCTGTCCGAGTACTCACGGGTGGCCGGCGACTTCATGACCAACGCCGGCGAGACGCTGAGCAACGTCAAGGCGGCCATGCCGGAGGTCCCCGAGGACGACATCGCCAAGGTCGCCAGGCACAAGGCGCAGCCCTCGCCCACGGTCGGCGGCAGCATCGTGGGCGGTCTGCTGGGCGGAGCGCCGGGGGCACTGGTCGGCGGCGCGGTCGCGGACCGGGCGATGAAGGCGGTCGACTCCGACTGGGTGACGGCGGACGAGGCGAAGGCCGCCCAGACCCGGGTGGACTCGGCGCACCAGCAGGCCATCGCGCAGATGGAGAAGCTGGGGCAGTCGTATGAGATGTCCACGGACATCATGAGCAGTGCGACGGTGCCGAAGTTCCCGCCGACGCCGGAGTCGCTGATGCCGCCCCGCCCGCTGGATTACGGCCAGAGTGTCGACGTCCCCGTTGGCGGAACGAGTTCGACCAGGCCCTCCGGGCGCAGCACCGGCGGCGGGGGCAAGGTCACGGGCACCACGGGTGGCACCGGCGGCAGCGGTACGACGAAGTCCGGCACCACGGTCGTCACCGGCACCGTCAAGTCGCCGGTCAAGTCGCCCACCACCGGCGGCTCCACGGTGCACGTCAGCACCGGTATCGACAGCGTGACGACGGCGCCGCCGCCCCCCAGCACCTCCACGCTGCCCCCGGGTGCCGGCACCGGCACCGGTGGCACCGGGGGCGGCCACATCGTCGCACCGCCGGCCGGTGGGTTCCCCACCGAGGGCGGGCTGACCGGCGGTACGCGGCCCGGCGGCGGGACCGGCCTCGGCGGCCGGGGCGGTGGCAAGCCCGGTCTGGTCGACGGCGAGCCCGGCCCGGGTGGCGGCAGGACCGGGCTCGGCGGCAAGTCGTCCCGTCCCGGTTACACCGGTGGCGCGTTCGGTGAGAAGGAGCCCGGTGTGGCGGGCGGCTCCACCGGTCGGCGCGGCGGCTACGGCGGTACGACGGTCGGTGCCGAGGAGGGCGGCCAGGCCGGCGCCGGCAGCCGTACCGGTTCCGGTACCGGCCGTGGCGGTGCCGCGACCGGTCGCGGCGCGACCTCCTCGGGAGGGGCCTTCGGCGAGCCCGGCGAGGGGCACGGCGGTGCCGGAGCCCATGGCTCGGCGGGCGGTGCCGCCGGTCGAGGGGCCGGCCGGGGTGCCGGTTCCGGGCGCCGGTTGGCGACGGAGGAGGGCGGCCTGGTCGGCGGGCGCCGTGGTCCGGGTGCCGGGGGCGAGTTCACCCCCGGCGGCTCGGGGCTGCGGGCCCGTGGCGGTGGCGCGGGCGCCGGTTCCGGTGCCGACCCGCACGGAATGGCGGGCGGATCGGCGGGCGAGCGCAAGTCCCGGGAGCGGCGCGGCCGCCGTCCGGACTACCTGCTGGAGGACGAGGAGACCTGGGGCTCTGCCGCGGGTGACAGCAACCCCGCCGTGATTGAGTAGTGACGAGTTCCGGCTGCCCGGCCCGCGCCTGATCGCGGGTCGGGCAGCCGCTTGAGCCTTCAGCGCCACGAGGAGAGAGCAATGCTTCAGTCGGGCACGAGGTTGCCACGCCGGGTCGCGGCCGTGCTGGCGTCGACGGGGGTGCTGCTGCTCGGCGGTGCGGTGGTGCCGGCGTCGGCGGCGGACTCCATCCGGTCCCAGCAGTGGTATCTGGATGTGATGAAGGCGCCGCAGATGTGGAAGACCTCCACCGGGCAGGGCATCACCGTGGCCGTGATCGACTCGGGCGTCAAGGCGGACCACCCGGATCTGGTCGGCCAGGTACTGCCCGGCAAGAACTTCTCCGACCTTCCTGGCGGCGCAACCACGGATGTGGACGGCCACGGCACAGGCATCGCCGACCTCATCGCGGGGACCGGCAAGGGCAACGGCGGCCAGGGTGCCTATGGTCTCGCCCCGGGCGCGAGGATCCTGCCGATCCGGGTGGTCGCGACCGGGGACAACCAGGCGGAGGCCGCCCCGAAGGCGGTGGAGGAGATCGCTGCTGCCATCCGCTACGCGGCGGACAGCGATGCCAGGATCATCAACATGTCCCTCGGACTCTCATCCGGCGCCGCGGAGCTCCAGGCGGCGGCGGACTACGCACGCTCCAAGGGCAAGCTGCTGATCGCGGCGGTCGGCAACAGCGGGGACACCGGAAACGCCGTCAATTACCCGGCGGCGCTCGAGGGTGTCGTCGGGGTGTCGGCCGTGGATTCCAGCCTCAACGCCACCGCCGAGTCCGAGCACGGCCCGCAGGTCGATCTGACGGCACCGGGTGCGGACATCTACCGCGCGTGCACCGGCCCGTCCGGCTACTGCAAGGGCCACGGCACCAGTGATGCGGCGGCTCTCGTCTCCGCCTCCGCCGCGCTGGTCTGGGCGAAGCACCCCGACTGGACGGCCAACCAGGTGCTGCGGGTGCTGATCAACACCGCCGGCTCGGACGGGAGCGGGCGCAGCGACTTCATCGGGTACGGCATGGTGCGGCCGAGGATCGCGCTGACCACGCCTGGGGACCCGGGGGCGCCCGATGTGGACCCGTTGGCGGCCCCCGGGCAGCCGGCCACGTCGGCCGCGCCGTCGGCCGAGCCGACCGAGGCGGCGGGCGGGGCGGCGGGGGCGCCGTCGGGGGAGGCGTCGCAGCCGTCGGGTGACGGGGCGCCGGCGCAGGCCGCCGAGTCCAAGGGCGGTGGCGGGGCCGGGCTGTGGATCGGCGTCGGGGCCGCCGTGCTGGTGGTGGTCGTGATCGTGGTCGTGGTGCTGGTCCGCCGCCGTGGCGGCGGTGGCGGCGGTGGCCAGAACCCGCCCGGCGGCGGCACGCCGTACCCGCAGCAGACGCCGTACCCGCAGACCCCGCCGGCCGGCGGCTACGGCCCGCCGCAGGGCGGTCAGTACGGCGGTCAGTACGGCAGCGGCCAGTACGGCGGTGGCCCGTACGGGGGCGGCAATCCGCCCGGACAGTAGGGCGCACCCGGCTTCCGGCCCCGCACGCGGCATGCGGACGCTGTTGGTTTATTCGGGGCTGCGCGTGACGTCGGCCTTCGAGACCTGGTTGTGGTCTTGAAGGCCGACGTTGTCGTATGGGGTGGGTGCGGATGTCGATGCGGCCGAAGGGATCTGGGGAGATCCCGGCGGAGACGGTGCGGGTGGCTCGGGCCGCGTTCCCGAAGGGGAGCCTGGCGATCCGGGTGCGGGACGAGCTGGGGCCGTTGGCCGGCGCTGGTGTCGGTGTCGGTGTCGCAGTTCGTGGAGGGGCTGACCGACCGGCAGGCCGCCGAAGCGGTGCGGGCCAGGATCGACTTCAAGTACGCCCCCGGGCTGGAACTGGATGATCCGGGCTTCGACTTCTCGGTGCTGTCGGAGTTCCGCGACCGGCTGGCCGGGGCGGACGCCGGGCGGCGGGTGCTGGACGGCATCCTGGCTGCGGCCCGCGAGAAGCGGCTGCTCAAGAGCGCGGGCCGGGCCCGTACGGACTCCACGCACGTGCTGTCGGCGGCGCGTGAACTGTGCTGGCTGGAGATGGTTGCCGAGACGCTGCGGTCGGCACTCAACACGCTCGCCCAGGCTGCCCCTGCCTGGCTGTCCGAGGTGGCCGAGCCGGAGTGGTTCAGGCATTACGCCACGCGGGCGGATGACACGCGATTCTCGGTCAGCCGCGTGAAGCGGGTCGAGGTGGGGATGCGGATCGGCCGGGACGGAATGCGTCCGCTGTCGGCGGTCTTCAGCGCTGACGCCCCCGCCGGGCTGCGCGGGCCTGCCGAGGTGGAGACCCCGCGGCAGATGTGGGTCCAGCACTTCCACCAGGTGGACAGCGAGGTGAGGCGCAGGGACCCAAAAGACCGCCCGCCGGGCGCGCTGCGCCTGGTCGCCCCGTATGACACCGACGCACGCGGCAGCGTGAAGCGCGACACGATGCGGGACGGCTACAAGGTCCACTTCACCGAGGCCTGCGAGCCGGACGCCCCGAACCTGATCACGAACGTCGCCACGGCGGTGGCCACCGTCCAGGACCGGTCGACGGCCGAGACCATCCACCACCAGCTCGCGGCCCGTGACCGCCTGCCCGCCGAGCACTGGGTGGACGCCGGCTACCCCACCGCCCCCGCCCTGGCCAGCGCCCGCCGCGACCACGGCATCGCCTTGCACGGTCCCGTCCAGGCCGACAACAGCGCCCAGACCAGCGCCGAAGGCGGCTTCGGACAGGACGCCTTCACCATCGACTGGGACAACCAGCAGGCCACCTGCCCCGGCGGCCACGCCAGCACCAACTGGAGCGAACGGCCCTCCCAACGAGGCCAGCCGGTACTGCGCGTGGTGTTCTCGGTCAGGGACTGCCGCCCCCGCACCATGCGGCAGGCGTGCATCAACACCCCCAACCCCACACGGGCTCGCGAACCGCGGCTACGCCGCCACGACGAACACCACGCGCTCCAGGCGGCCAGAGCCGAGCAGCACACCGATGCCTGGAAGGAACGCTATAAGGTCCGCGCCGGAGTCGAGGGCACCATGTCCCAAGCGGTCCAACGTTGCGGCCTGCGCAGATCCCGCTACCACGGGCTGGCCAAGACCAGCCTTCAGCACCAGCTCACCGGCGCCGCGATCAACCTCGCCCGCATCGACGCCCACCTCACCCAGACACCCCGGGCCCGCACCCGCACCAGCCACTTCGCAGCACTTCGCCCCGCCGAGCTCATCCTCGACGGGGCGAAGTAGGACCAGGCCCCGAATAAACCAACAGCGTCCCCGGCATGCGTGCGGGGCCGGTCCCGTACCGGGTGGACTCCGGTGCCGAGGCGTCGATTTCGTGTTCGTGCCGTCGACCCTGTAATGTCTTCCTCGCTCGCCCCAATAGCTCAGTCGGCAGAGCGTCTCCATGGTAAGGAGAAGGTCTACGGTTCGATTCCGTATTGGGGCTCCGTAAGACGAAGGCCCCCGCCATCACGGCGGGGGCCTTCGGCGTATCAGATGACCAGTCCGATGCGGCTGTCCGGCGGTCAGCCCAGCGGCGGCGCCAGGACGGTCCGGTCGCAGCGCGAGCGGGCGGCTTTGACGGCCTCACCGTTGGGCCGGTCGTTGCCGGTGATCCGGGCGGCGGTGCGCTCGGCGGAGGAGCCGTTGCCGAGGTGGCGTTCCCGCAGACGGCGTTCGCGCTCGGGGTCGGGCGCCTCGACGTACCAGAGGCCGTGCAGCAGGGCGCGGGCCTCCCGCCAGCCGGGGGCGTCCAGGGCCAGGTAGTTCCCCTCGGTGACGACCAGGCGGCAGTGCGGGTGGACGGTGTGCCGGGCGGCGACCGGTTCGTGCAGCGCGCGGTCGTAGTCGGGCACGTAGACGTCGTGCGGCGGCGCGGCGGCGATCCGGGCCAGCAGGGCGGCGTAGCCGTACGCGTCGAAGCTGGGCGGTGATCCCTTGCGGTCGCTGAGGCCGAGCCGCTGGAGCTGGGCGTTGGACAGGTGGAAGCCGTCCAGCGGGACGTAGGCGGCGGCGCCGGGGCCGAGGCGTTCGCAGGCACCCGCGACCAGGGCGTGCGCCAGTACGGACTTGCCCGCCGCGGGCGGTCCGGCCAGCCCGAGCAGGACGCGCGGCGCGGCGGGGTCGGCCGCCGGGCGCAGGGCGTCGTCGAGCAGGTCGCGCAGGGTGTGGTGGGGCTGTCGCTGCATGGGGACAGCATGCCGTGCGGCACCGCTGACCGACCCGGGGGAGCGGGGCGGCGGCGGATACGCCGGGTGTGTGCTTCGCCTCACAGCGTGAGGAGTGCTGGCGGTACGGGGGTGGGATGCGCTGTGATGGTGCGTCAGACGTCCGGGTTGCTGTCCGGGCGCGGGCGGGTCGGGGTCGGTCGGTGGGTCGGGGTCGGTCGGCGGGTCGGGCGGGGCGGGGACGGAGAGGGGGCGGGTGCCGTGGGCGTCCGGCTTGTGGTGGCGGACGACCACCGGCTGCTGGCGGAGGCGCTGGCGGCGGCGCTTCAGCTGCGCGGGCACCGCGTGCTGGCGGTCGGTACGCCGGTGGGCGCCGCGGTGGAGCTGGTGGCCGGCCGCCGTCCGGAGGTGTGCCTGCTGGGGGTGGCCAGGCCGGGGGAGCCGGGGGCGTTCGACCCGGTGCGGCGGATTCGCCGGGAGCGGCCGGAGGTGCCGGTGGTGGTGATGGGGCCGGTGGTGGACCTGCGGGGTGTGGCGGCGGCGTTCGCGGCGGGCGTGTCCGGCTATGTACGCAGCGATGAGCGCATCGAGGTGGTCGAGCGTGGGCTGACCCGGGCGCGGGCGGGTGAGGCGTCGGTGGCCCCCGAGGTGCTGCGGGCGGCCTTCGAGCAGCTGATGGAGCCGGAGCCGGAGCCGGACGACGAGGCGGTCCGGTTGCGGCGGCTGCTGACCGCGCGTGAGGTGCAGGTGCTGCTGCGGATCGCGGAGGGCGAGGACACCCGGGCCATCGCGGTCGGCATGGGGATCGCGCCCAGCACCGCCCGTACGCATGTGCAGCGGGTGCTGGTGAAGATGGGCGCCCGGACCAGGCTGGAGGCGGCGGCGGTGGCCGCGCGCAGCGGCCTGCTGGAGCGGGTGGGCGCCCGGGTCTGACCGCCCGGCTGCTCCGACCCGACCCCCGCCCCACCCTGGTGGCCGACGCCCGTCCTCAGCCCGCGTCGGCCGGTCCCACGGGCGGCCGTGGGCTGCGCGCGTCTTGGTCGCGCCTTGACGGTTCCGGTGGGTGCAAACCGGCTCTCTGCCGGGCCGTGACCTCCGAACGGCGGCATCCTCCGGCATGTCCGGGGACACGGCGGATTGGAATTGTTGACTGATGATGGTTTGTGTTTGATTATGTTGAGTGACTGTGCTGCTGGGAGAGGCGGAGGCCGTGCGGAAGACGACGACCGAGCTGGCCGACGGACGCGAGCTGATCTACTACGACGCTGCCGGCACGGCCCCCCGGGTGCCCGCCGCCGATCCGCGCCCGCTGGAGCCGACCGCCGCCCTCGCCGAGATCCGCTATGACCCGGTGCTGGACGAGTGGGTCGCCGTCGCCGCCCACCGGCAGGGCCGCATCTACCACCCCCCGGCCGACGAGTGCCCGCTCTGCCCCTCGCGCGACGGCCGGCGCAGCGAGATCCCGGACGCCGACTACCAGGTCGTCGTCTTCGAGAACCGCTTCCCCTCGCTGGCCCGCGACGCCGCCGCGCACTACCCCGGCGACGGCCCCGACGGCAGCCGCACCACCGGCCCGCTGCCGCACCTGGGCCGACCCGGCACCGGCCGCTGCGAGGTGGTCTGCTTCACCCAGGAGCACGACCACTCCTTCGCCGACCTCACCCCCGCCCGCGCCCGCCTGGTGCTGGACACCTGGACCGACCGCACCGCGCAGTTGTCCGCCCTGCCCGGCGTCGCCCAGGTCTTCTGCTTCGAGAACCGGGGCGCCGAGATCGGCGTGACCCTCGGTCACCCGCACGGCCAGATCTACGCCTACCCCTTCACCACCCCCCGCACCGAGCGGATGCTCGCCGCCGCCGCCGCCCACCGCCGCCGCACCGGCCGCAACCTCTTCGAGGACCTGCTCGCCGCCGAACTCGCCCTGCACCGCTCCCCGCAGGATGGCACCGACCGGGTGGTGATCGCCGGTGAGCACTGGACCGCCTTCGTCCCGTACGCCGCCCACTGGCCGTACGAGGTGCACCTCTACCCCAACCGCCGGGTCAGCGACCTCACCGCGCTCACCGAGGCCGAGCGGGCCGAGTTCCCCGGCGTCTACCTGGACCTGCTGCGCCGCTTCGACCGGCTCTTCACCGAGGACGGGCAGCGCGGCCCCACCCCGCCCACGCCCTATGTCGCGGCCTGGCACCAGGCACCGGTCACGCAGTCGGCGGCGGGCGGCTGCCCGCCGTCCGCGAGCGAACTGGCGCTCCATCTGGAGCTGTACACCGTCCGGCGTACGGTGGGCAAACTCAAGTACCTGGCCGGCAGCGAATCCGGTATGGACGTGTTCATCAACGACGTGCCGCCCGAGCGGGCGGCACAGCGCCTGCGGGAGGTCGCACCATGAGCCAGCGCAAGTACCTGGTCACCGGCGGAGCCGGCTATGTCGGCAGCGTCGTCGCCGCGCACCTGCTGGCGGCCGGGCACGCCGTCACCGTGCTGGACGACCTGTCGACCGGTTTCGCGGCCGGTGTCCCGGCGGGGGCCGCCTTCGTCCGGGGGCGGGTGCAGGACGCGGCCGAGGTGCTGGACGGCTCGTACGACGCCGTACTGCACTTCGCGGCCTCCTCGCAGGTCGGGGAGTCGGTGGCCGACCCGGAGAAGTACTGGCGCAACAACGTCGCCGGGTCGCTGGAGCTGGTCTCCGCGATGCGCAAGGCGGGCGTGCCCCGGCTGGTCTTCTCCAGCACCGCCGCCACCTACGGCGAGCCGGAGCGGGTGCCGATCGAGGAGACCGCCCGCACCGCCCCCACCAACCCCTACGGCGCCACCAAGCTCGCCGTGGACCACCTGATCGCCGGGGAGTGCGCGGCCCACGGGCTGGCGGCCGTCTCGCTGCGGTACTTCAACGTGGCCGGCGCCCACGGCCGGTACGGCGAGCGCCACGACCCCGAGTCGCACCTCATCCCGCTGGTGCTCCAGGTCGCCCTGGGGCGACGGCCGCACATCGCGGTGTACGGCGACGACTACCCCACGCCCGACGGCACCTGCGTCCGCGACTACATCCACGTCGCCGACCTGGCCGAGGCCCATCTGCTGGCGCTGGACGCCGCCCGGCCCGGCGAGCACCTGGTCTGCAACCTGGGCAACGGCAGCGGCTTCTCGGTCCGCGAGGTCATCGAGGCCGTCCGCCGGGTCACCGGCCGACAGATCCCCGCCGTCACCGCCGCCCGCCGCCCCGGCGACCCGGCCGTGCTGGTCGCCTCCGCCGAGCGGGCCAGGTCGGTGCTCGGCTGGCGGCCGACCCGCACCGACCTGGACGGCATCGTCGCGGACGCCTGGACGTTCGCCCTCGCCCTGGAAGGGAAGCAGCCATGACCACCGCCACCGACGCGGCCCCGCACCGACGCCGTGTACCGGCCGAGGACTTCCGGGCCGTCTACGCCACCGCCCCCGACGGCGTCTGGGCCGCCCCGGGCCGGGTCAACCTGATCGGCGAGCACACCGACTACAACGACGGCTTCGTCCTGCCCGTCGCCCTGCCGCACACCACCCGGGCCGCCGTCCGCCGCCGCGACGACGGCGTCCTGCGGCTGCACAGCGCCCAGGGCGACGGCGCGGTCACCGAACTCCGCGTCGACGCCCTCACCCCCGGCGCCGTCCCCGGCTGGGCCCGCTACCCCGCCGGGGTGGTCTGGGCGCTGCGCGACGCCGGGCACCCGGTCGGCGGCGCCGACGTACACATCGACAGCGAGGTGCCCACCGGCGCCGGCCTCTCCTCCTCCGCCGCGCTGGAATGCGCCCTGGCCACCGCGTACGACGACCTGTACGCACTCGGGCTCGCCCCCGCCGCACTCGCCGTCCTCGCCCAGCGCGCCGAGAACGCCTTCGTCGGTGTGCCCTGCGGCGTCATGGACCAGATGGCCGCCACCTGCTGCGCCGAAGGCAGGGCGCTCTTCCTGGACACCCGCGACCTGACCCAGCGCCAGGTCCCGCTGGACGTGGCCGCCGCCGGGCTGCGGCTGCTGGTCCTCGACACCCGGGTCAAGCACGACCTGGCCGACGGTGCCTACGCCGGGCGGCGGGCCGGCTGCGAGCGGGCCGCCGCCCTGCTCGGCGTCCCCGCCCTGCGCGACATCGCCCCGGCCGGGCTGGACGCGGCGCTGCGGCGGCTGCCGGACGGCGAACTGCGCTCCCTGGTCCGGCATGTCGTCACCGAGGACGCCCGGGTCCAGCAGGTGATCGCACTGCTGGACGCCGGTGACCTGCGCGGGATCGGACCGGTGCTCACCGCCGGGCACGCCTCGCTGCGTGACGACTTCCGGGTGTCCTGCCCGGAGACCGACCTCGCGGTGCGCACCGCCGTCGCGGCGGGCGCACTCGGCGCCCGGATGACCGGCGGCGGCTTCGGCGGCTCGGTGCTCGCCCTGGTCACGGAGGGGGACACCGAACGGGTCGGGCGGGCGGTCAGCGAGGCGTTCGCCGCCGCCGGGCACCGCGCCCCCCGGGCGTTCACGGCGGTGCCGTCGGCCGGGGCCCGCAGACTCGGCTGAACCCGGGCCGACCAGGGCCGCACTTCACCGAATCCCCACCCGCGCGCCGTCCCGGCCCGTACGCTGAACCCCGGCGCCGGGGCGGCGTGAGCCGGGCGCGTCAACCGGTCCTTGACCGAGCCGCCCGGTCGGACCCCGAGGCAGGGGAGAGCTCCGTGGGGCGGGTCCGTGTCCTGGTGGTCGACGACCACCGCATCTTCGCCGAGGCGCTGGCCACCGCGCTGGCCGCCGAGCCCGATGTCGAGGTCGCGGCCGTCGGCAGCGCCACCGCCGCCGAACGCGCACTGCGCCGGGCCGCCGCCGAGGGGCGCGCCTTCCACGTCATGCTGGTGGACGCCGACCTCACCGACCCGGCCGCACCGCCCCGGGCCGCCGCCCCCGACCGGGCCGCCCGGCTGCCCGAACCGCCGCTGCCGCGGACACCGCCGGCCGACGCCGCCCCGGACGGCATCACACTGGCCGCCCGCTGCCGCGCCGCCCACCCGGACCTGCGGGTCGTGGTGCTGGCCGGCGCGGACGACCCGAGCCGCGCCGTACGCGCCCTCCAGGCCGGGGCGGGCGGCTGGGTCGCCAAGGAGAGCTCGCTCGGCCGCCTGCTGGCCGTCGTACGCGGGGTGCTCCGGGACGAGACCCACCTCCCGCCGACCCTGCTCACCGGAGTCGTCCGCGAGCTGACGGCGGTCCGCCGCGACCGTACCGAGAGCGAGCGGCTGGTCGAGACGCTCACCCCCCGGGAGCAGCAGGTGCTGCGCTGCATGGTGGCCGGGCTCGGCCGCCAGGCGGTCGCGGACCGGCTCTACCTCTCCCCGCACACCGTGCGGACCCATATGCAGAACGTCCTGGGCAAACTCGGCGTGCACTCCACGCTCGCCGCCGTCGCCCTGGCCAGACGAGCCGGCGTCGGCCCCGCCGAGACCGTCCCGGCGCCGGCGGGCGGCTGAGCGCCCCGGCTGCGCCGGCCCCCGCCCGTCCGCTCCGAGCCGGCGGTGGCCGTCCCGGCGCCGCCGTACCCGGAAGGCTGCTGACCCCCGCCGGCGCTCAGGGCACGCAGCGGCTAGCGGTTCAGGGCACGCAGCGGTTCAGGGCACGTTGTCGAACGGCGCGACCAGTCCGCGCAGCAGCCCGGCCAGCTCCTTGCGCTGCGCGGGCGTCAGCTCGGCGAGCAGCGCCCGCTCGTGGTCCAGCAGCCCGGCCAGCGCCTCGTCGGCCCGGTTGCGCCCCGCGTCGCTGAGCCGGACCAGCACTCCGCGCCGGTCGCCCGGGTCCGGGAGCCGCTGCACCAGCCCCTTGCCGGCCAGTCGGTCGATGCGGTTGGTCATGGTCCCCGAGGTGACCAGGGTCTGGGTGAGCAGCTGGCCCGGCGAGAGCTGGTACGGCTCCCCGGCCCGGCGCAGCGCGGTCAGGACGTCGAACTCCCAGGGCTCCAGTCCGTGCTCCGCGAACGCGGTACGGCGGGCCCGGTCCAGGTGCCTGGCCAGCCGACTGACCCGGCTGAGCACCTCCAGCGGTTCCACGTCGAGGTCAGGGCGCTCTCGGCGCCATGCGGCCACTAGGCGGTCGACCTCGTCCTCCATGGCGATCAGTGTAGTGGCCGGTGTGTCGAGGTGAAGTCTCTTGACATCGAGAAAGTCGGCGGGCAGGCTGCAACTATCTTGATGTCGAGATACTTCAGGGAGCCACCGCCATGTCCGACACCCGCTGGGACCCCGCCCAATACCTCCGATACCAGGACGAACGCACCCGCCCGCTCATCGATCTGCTTGCCCGCATCCCCGCCGGCCTCCGCCCCCGCCGCATCCTCGACCTCGGCTGCGGCCCCGGAAACTCCACCGCCCCACTCCGCCACCGCTGGCCCGACGCCCACATCACCGGCCTCGACAACTCCCCCCGGATGCTCGCCGAAGCCCGCGCCGCCCACGCCGGACCCAACCCCGGCGGCACCGGCAGCACCGACTACGCCGAAGCCGACGCCCGCGACTACGACCCCGCCCCCGAACAGCCCGACCTCATCGTCTCCAACGCCCTGCTGCAATGGGTCCCCGACCACATCGACGTACTCGACGACTGGCTCCGCGCCCTGCGCCCCGGCGGCGTCCTCGCCTTCCAGGTCCCCGGCAACTTCGACGCCCCCAGCCACACCCTCCTCGCCGAGCTGCGCACCAGCCCCCGCTGGCACGACCTGGTCGGCACCGGAGCCCGCCGCGACGCCGCCGTCCACCAGCCCGGCGACTACCTGGCCCTGCTCGCCGCCCACGGCTGCACCGCCGACGTCTGGGAGACCACCTACCACCAGCTGCTGCCCGGCACCGACCCGGTCCTGGAGTGGGTCAAGGGCACCGCGCTGCGGCCCGTGCTCAGCGTCCTCGGCCCCGAGGACCGCGACCTCTTCCTGCGCCAGTACCGCGACCTGCTCCGCCGGGCGTACCCCACCGGCCCGTACGGGACCGTCTTCCCGTTCCGCCGCATCTTCGCCGTCGCCCGGCGGCCCGCCTGACCCCCACCGCCCGCCTGACCCCCACCGCCCGGCTGACCCTCGGCGGCCCGCCCGACCCCGGGCGGCCGCCTCCCGCAGCTCAGCTCTTGCGGTCGCCCATCAGCCGGGGGCGGCGCTCCATCCCCTCCAGGCCGTGCCAGGCCAGGTTCACCAGATGCGCCGCCACCTCGGCCTTCTTCGGCCGCCGCACCTCCAGCCACCACTGACCGGTCAGCGCCACCATCCCCACCAGCATCTGCGAGTACATCGGCGCCAGCTTGGGATCGAACCCCCGCGACTTGAACTCCAGCCCCAGGATGTCCTCCACCTGCGTGGCGATATCGCTGATCAGCGACGCGAAGGTACCCGTCGACTGCGCCACCGGCGAATCCCGCACCAGGATGCGGAAGCCGTCCGTCGACGTCTCGATGTAGTCCAGCAGCGCGAACGCCGCCTCCTCCAGCAGCACCCGGGGATGCCCCCCGGTCAGCGCCCCGGTCACCATGTCCAGCAGCAGCTGCATCTCCCGGTCCACCACGACCGCGTACAGCCCCTCCTTGCCGCCGAAGTGCTCGTACACCACCGGCTTGGACACCCCGGCCTTCGCCGCGATCTCCTCCACCGACGTGCCGTCGTAGCCCCGCTCCGCGAACAGCGTCCGGCCGATGTCCAGCAACTGCTCCCGCCGCTGCTTGCCCGTCATCCGCACCCGGCTGCCACGCCGGACCGGCCGGCGCTCCCGGCCGGACGGCGCACCCTCCGCCGCCCGGCCGGCCGTACCGTCTGCGCTGCTGCCGCTGCTCCCGTTCACGCCTACATTCTTATGCAACCGCCGAGGCGGGGGAGGAGTCATTCCGCCCGGCGGGACGCGACCCGCTCCCGGTCCGGCCAGCGGACGTCCCGTGCCCACCCCGCCAGCTCGAACCAGCGGATCACCCGGGCCGAGGAGTCGACCTGGCCCCGGAGGACGCCGTGCCGGGCCGAGGTCGGGTCCGCGTGGTGCAGGTTGTGCCAGGACTCGCCGCAGGAGAGCACCGCCAGCCACCAGACGTTGCCGGACCGGTCGCGGGACCGGAACGGCCGCTTGCCGACCGCGTGGCAGATGGAGTTGATCGACCAGGTGACGTGGTGCAGCAGCGCCACCCGCACCAGCGAACCCCAGAAGAAGGCGGTCACCGCGCCCTGCCACGACCAGGCCAGCAGACCGCCGACCAGCGGCGGGATCAGCAGCGAGACCAGCGCCCAGAGGGCGAACTGCCGGGAGATCCGGCGGATGTCGTTGTCCTTGATCAGGTCGGGCGCGTACTTGCGCTGGTCGGTCTGCTCCTCGTCGAACATCCACCCCATGTGCGCCCACCACAGGCCCTTGAGCAGCGCCGGCACCGTCTCGCCGTAGCGCCACGGCGAGTGCGGGTCGCCGTCCTTGTCGGAGTACCGGTGGTGCTTGCGGTGGTCGGCCACCCAGCGGACCACCGGGCCCTCGATCGCCAGGCTGCCCGCGATCGTCAGCGCGATCTTCAGCGGGCGGTTGGGCTTGAACGAGCCATGGGTGAAGCAGCGGTGGAAGCCGATGGTGATGCCGTGGCAGGCGACGAAGTACATCACCGTCATGATCACCAGATCCCGCCACCCCACCCCCCAGCCCCAGGCCACCGGCACGGCGGCGACCAGCGCCGCGAACGGCACCACGATGAACGCGGCGAGTGCCACCCGCTCGGGGATGCCCTGGGTGTCACCCGCCAGGGTCGCGAGCGGAAGCGGATCGGTCTCGTCGGGGCGTGTCTCGGTGGACGGAGCGGTCATGGGCGTCCCTTGCTGCTGGTAGGACTGCGGGATCGGGCGCGAACCGGCACGTCGTGGGCCGCCTACGGCGGCGTAACTTACGCCATCGTAAGTTGGCCCACTCCCCAGGGGAAGGCCACCGCCGCCGGACGAGCGACTTGAGCGGAACCACTCGAACGTGTGATCCACCCTCGATCCCCCGCCCAACCCCACCCCGAGCGTCGAAGCTTGCCCCATGGACACCGAATCCGAACTCAAGGAGAAGGCCGTCGCCCTCCGACGTGGTGGCATGAGCCGTCGGCAGATCCGCGACGTGTTGGGTATCCGCAGTGACGAGAAGGTCGGGCGGCTGCTCCAGGGGGAGCCGCCACCGGAATGGACCAGAAGGCCGCGAGCCAAGGATGGTCTGCGGCAGCAGGCACGGGAACTGAGGGCGCAGGGCAGGAACTACGACGAGATCAGCGGGGCACTGGGCGTTTCCAAGAGCTCGGTCTCCCTCTGGGTCCGGGACCTGCCGAAGCCGCCGCAGCTGCCAGCCGCCGAGCGTGCTCGCCGAGCGGCGGAGGCTCGGTGGGAACCGTTGCGGCGCCAGCGGGAGGAGGAGCGAAGGTTGACCAAGGCCGCTGCCGCTCGTGAGGTCGGGGCCCTGTCCCCCCGGGACCTGTTCATGACGGGCATTGCCCTCTACTGGGCCGAGGGGGCGAAGGACAAGCCGTATGCCCGAAGGGAAAAGGTCCGCTTCACCAACAGCGATCCGGATGTGATCTCCCTCTTCATCGCCTGGCTGGACCTTCTTGGCGTGCAACGGTCGCGTCTGCGGTTCTACCTGCACATCCATGAGTCAGCAGATGTCGCAGCTGCGGAGCAGTACTGGATGGAGCGGGTGGAGGCAGACAGGACGCAGTTCGGTAAGACCATCCTCAAGAAGCACAACCCCGTCACAAACCGGCAGAACGTGGGAACTGCCTACCGCGGCTGTCTGGCTGTCGGGGTGCTCAACGGGGCGGAGCTGTACCGGCGGATCGAAGGGTGGTGGTCCGGGATAGTGGTGGAGACGACGCGCCTGAGCCCGTAGTCTAGGGTCGCTTTCCCCGGTTGCTCTGCTGGCACGGGCGGCAGCACTTTGAATGCTGTTTTCGTAGGTTCGATTCCTACCCGGGGAGCTCCTTGGCCGAGCCGCCGAACCGGTGCACCGGTACTCTGAAGCAGCTCGGCGGACTGTGCGGAGGCCGTCCGGTCAGCTCCGGCCGGGTGACCCCGACCCCCAGTGATGCCAGGAGCCTCCCGCGTGAGTGCCAACTCTCCCGCCGCCGTCATCGTCCTCGCCGCGGGTGAGGGGACCCGGATGAAGTCGCCGTCGCTGCCCAAGGTGCTGCACACCATGGCCGGCCGGAGCCTGGTCGGGCATGCCGTGGCGGCCGGGCGGGAGCTGGGGCCGGAGCAGCTGGTGGTGGTGGTCGGGCATCTGCGGGAGAAGGTCGCGGCGCACCTGGCCGAGGTGGACCCGGCGGTCCGGATCGCCGTGCAGCAGGAGCAGCGCGGCACCGGGCACGCGGTGCGGGTGGCGCTGGAGTCGCTGGCCGAGGACGGGCTGCCGGTGGACGGCACAGTGGTGGTGACCGTCGGAGACACCCCGCTGCTGACCGGTGCGACGCTGCGGACGCTGGTCGCGGAGCACGCGGCCCGGGGCAACGGCGTGACGGTGCTCGCCGCCGTGGTGCCGGACGCCACCGGGTACGGGCGCATCCTGCGGGACGGTGACGGCGCGGTCGCCGCGATCGTGGAGCACGCGGACGCGACCGGGGAGCAGCTGGCGATCACCGAGATCAACTCCGGGGTGTTCGCCTTCGACGGCAAGCTGCTGGCCGAGGCGCTGGCCCAGCTGGGCACGGACAACAGCCAGGGCGAGGAGTACCTCACCGACACCCTGGAGATCCTGCGGGCGGCCGGGCACCGGGTGGGGGCCGTGGTCGCGGCGGACCACCGGGACATCCTGGGGATCAACGACCGGGTGCAGCTGGCCCAGGCCCGCCGCATCCTCAACGACCGGCTGCTGGAGCGCGCGATGCGGGCCGGGGTGACGGTGGTGGACCCGGCGACGACCTGGCTGGACGTCGAGGTGACGTACGAGCCGGACGTGGTGCTGCACCCGAACACCCAGCTGCACGGGGCGACCTCGCTGGGCGAGGGCGCGGAGGTCGGGCCGAACTGCACGCTGACCGACACCTCGGTGGGCGCCGGGGCGCGTGTGAGTAACGCCACGGCGGATCGGGCCGAGATCGGCCCGGAGGCGTCGGTCGGCCCCTACGCCTATCTGCGGCCGGGGGCCCGGCTGGCCCGCCGGGCGAAGGCCGGCACCTATGTGGAGATCAAGAACTCCGAGCTGGGCGAGGGCGCCAAGGTGCCGCACCTGTCGTACATCGGGGACGCCGAGATCGGTGAGGGCAGCAATGTCGGCGCGGCCTCGGTGACGGTCAACTACGACGGCGTCAACAAGCACCGCACGGTGATCGGGGCGCACTGCCGGACGGGTTCGGACAACATGTTCGTGGCCCCGGTGACGGTCGGGGACGGTGCCTACACGGCGGCCGGTTCGGTGATCACCAACGATGTGCCGGCGGGCGCGCTCGGGGTGGCCCGGGGGCAGCAGCGCAACATCGAGGGCTGGGTGGAGCGGCGGCGCGAGGGTACTACCTCGGCGCGGGCCGCGGCGGCGGCGCGCGAGGCGGGCTCGGGGCCGGCGGCCGGTCCCGGGGCGGACGTCACCGGTACGGGCGCGTAACCTGGTGAACATGCGTGCGCTGCGGGTCCGTCGCCCGGTCTGCGGCTGCGTTTCCCTTTTTGAACGGCCAGTCGCCCGGTTCTGGAGCGTGGACCCGCGTGCGGCAGCAACCGAGGAGACGGTGCAGTGACCGGCATCACCACGTCCGGTGAGAAGAACCTTCGACTCTTCTCCGGCCGCGCCCACCCAGAGCTGGCGCGTGAGGTCGCGGAGCAGCTGGGGACCGAGCTGGTTCCGACCAAGGCGTTCGACTTCGCCAACGGTGAGATCTATGTCCGCTTCCTGGACTCCGCCCGTGGTGCGGACTGCTTCGTGATGCAGAGCCACACGGCTCCCATCAATCAGTGGATCATGGAACAGCTGATCATGATCGATGCGCTGAAGCGGGCCTCCGCCCGGAGCATCACCGCGATCCTGCCGTTCTACGGGTACGCCCGCCAGGACAAGAAGCACCTGGGCCGCGAGCCGATCTCGGCCCGGCTGGTCGCGGACCTGCTGCGTACGGCGGGTGCGGACCGGCTGATGGCGGTGGACCTGCACACCGCCCAGATCCAGGGCTTCTTCGACGGCCCGGTGGATCACCTGTTCGCGCTGCCGCTGCTGGCGGACTACGTCGCCACCCGGGTGGCGGCGGACCGGCTGACCGTGGTCTCGCCGGACGCGGGCCGGGTCCGGGTGGCCGACCAGTGGTCGGACCGGCTCGGTGCGCCGCTGGCGATCATCCACAAGCGCCGCGACCCCAATGTGGCGAACAAGGTGATGTCCGCCGAGGTGGTCGGTGATGTGCAGGGCCGGGTGTGCGTGCTGGTCGACGACATGATCGACACCGCCGGCACCATCTGCGCCGCCGCCGACGCGCTCTTCGACAACGGCGCGGCGGACGTGATCGTGGCCGCCACCCACGGTGTGCTCTCCGGTCCGGCCGCCGACCGGCTGAAGAACTCCCGGGTCAGCGAGTTCGTCTTCACCAACACGCTGCCGACCCCGGCATCGCTGGAGCTGGACAAGGTGACGACGCTGTCGATCGCCCCGTCGATCGCCGCCGCGATCCGCGAGGTGTTCGAGGACGGCTCGGTGACCAGCCTCTTCGAGGGCGTGCACTGACCGGCGTGTCCTTACCGACCTGCCGGCCCACCGCGCTGATTGCTGCACCGACCGCTGCTCAGACCGCTGTACGACGGCCCGCCGCCGGGTGTTCCCGGGGCGGGCCGTTGGGCTGTCCGGGTGTGGGGGAGAGGGGGCGATTTCGTCCTTGCCTGGGGCTACGGGTAGACTTCTAGGGTTGCTCGGCGAGGGAGGCCGTACGGCTCGCGAGGGCTCTGCTTCCGTGATCGACGCGCTGCTTGCGGGTTTTTTGAGCGTGATGCCGCCTGCGCGTTGCCGCCGAGTGAACTGCCCTGAATCTTCTGAGGGTGTGGTTCCGGCGGCTTTTCTGTTGTTCCGTCCGCACCCCCGCGTACACCACGAGGAGTGCTGTCGTGTCCGAGGTCCGTCTTGCCGCTGAGCCCCGTACCGAGTTCGGCAAGGGCGCTGCCCGCCGTGCCCGCCGCGCAGGTCTGGTCCCGGGTGTCGTCTACGGTCACGGCCAGGCGCCGGTTCACGTGAACCTGCCGGGCCACGACCTGATGATGGCGCTGAAGACCCCGAACGTGCTGCTCTCCGTGCCGCTTGAGGGCAAGGACGAGTTCGTGCTGCCGAAGGCCGTGCAGCGCGACGCGATCAAGGGCTTCCTGAAGCACGTCGACCTGCTGCTGGTGCGCCGCGGCGAGGCCGTCACCGTCGAGATCCCGCTGCTGACCGAGGGCGAGCTGGCCCCCGGCGGCAACCTGCTGGAGCACGTGCTCAACACCCTGCCGGTGGAGGCCGAGGCCACCCACCTGCCGGAGAGCGTCACCGTGTCGGTCGAGGGCCTGTCCGCCGGCGCCTCCATCCTCGCCAAGGACCTGGTGCTCCCCAAGGGCACCACCCTGGCCGTCGACGCCGACACCGTCGTGCTGCACGTCGTCTCCGCCCAGGCCGAGGCCCCGGCCGAGGGTGAGACCGAGGAGGAGGCGGGCGCCGAGGCCTGACCGGCCGGCTGTCCGCTCGGCCGCTGCCCCGGCCCGCTCCGGCGGGTCGGGGCAGCGGCGTGCCCGGGGGCGGGAGCGGTGCCGGCGGGGGCCGATGGAGGTGTGCCAGCGGGGGGTGTGCCAGGGGCCGGTCCGGCGATGATGGTGGCCGGCCGGGTCGATGACGGGAGCGGAGCAGACGATGAGCAGCGGTGGCGACGGTTACACGGGTCCGTGGCTGGTGGTGGGCCTGGGCAATCCGGGCGACGAGTACGCCAGGAACCGGCACAATGTGGGCTGGATGGTCGCGGACCTGCTGGCCCAGCGGATGGGCGGCAGGTTCAAGGCGCACAAGAGCCGCAACCAGGTGCTGGACGGCCGGCTGGGCGGGCAGCGGGTGGTGCTGGCCAAGCCCATGACGTACATGAACCTGTCCGGCGGCCCGGTGACGGCACTGCGGGACTTCTACAAGGCGCCGACCTCGGCCCTGGTGGTGGTGCACGACGAGCTGGACCTCGACTTCGGTGCGCTGCGGCTGAAGCTGGGCGGTGGCGACAACGGCCACAACGGCCTCAAGTCGATCACCAAGTCGCTGGGGCCGGACTACCACCGGGTGCGGTTCGGGGTCGGCCGGCCGCCGGGTCGGATGCAGGTGGCGGACTTCGTGCTCAAGGACTTCTCGGCCACCGAGCGCAAGGAGCTGGACTGGTTCGTGGACCGGGCGGCCGACGCGGTGGAGGGGCTGCTCGGCGACGGGCTGGAGCGGGCGCAGCAGACGTACAACTCCTGAGCGGACGGCGGGCCGTCCGCCGACTGACGCGCTGTCAGTGGAGCTGCTGCACAATCTCATTGTCGTGTGCAGCAGTTGTGTCGGGTCGTGGCCGAAGTGTTACCCGCGTGCCGTCGAGCGGGTTCTGTCCGGGTGCGGGGCGGTTTGGGGGCGATGGTCTGTCCGGTCCGGTGGGTTTGTCACTTCTGGGGAGAATTGATTTCGCTCCCTTGCGGTATGACGATGGGTCGTGTTCCTGGGCCCGGCGTCTCAGCGCCTTCTCCCCCCTCCGGCCCTTCCGCCGCCGGATGCCGCCTGACCATCCCGTCCGGGCCCCGCGCGACCAGATCTAAGGGGTACGTGTGTCCAACTCGCGACGCACCCGTGCGGCGCAGTTCCTCGGCGCCGCGGCAATCACCACCGCTGCGGTCCTCGGCGGCGCCGGCTCCGCGCAGGCGGCCTCCTCGGACGCCGAGCAGGTGCCGAGCGGGCAGTTGCGCCCGGCGTCCGCGGAGATGACCCCGCTGCTGGCCGACACCGGCAGCCGGGACACCGGTCTGCTGGTCGTCTACGCGGGGCTGCTGCTGGCGGCCGGGGGCGGGGCGATGTGGGCGCTGCGGCGCCGTCAGGAACCGGTCGGTCTCTGACCGGTCGGTCGGCTGTTGTCGGCCGTCCACCCATTGACAACGGCCCGTGCGTACATTGACGATGCTTGATGCGCCTGGGATCGGTGTGTCTCCGCGCTGCTGTCGAGCCCAGGTAACTGCTCCGCAGACCCCGCTCCGCCGCGGCACCCGCTCACCGAGGCGCCACAATCTGAGACCAGAGGGGTCAGAGTGTCCATATCTCTTCGCGTCAACACGACGCGTCTGCTGAGCGTCGGTGCCGCCACCGTCGCTCTCTCCGTGGCCGCCGTTTCGCCCGCGCTCGCCTGCGCGCACGGCACCGGCCAGGGTGGCAAGCACTGGGGCGGCCACACGCTGCCGGTGCACAACGGCGGCCACAAGCCCAAGGAGTGCGACCTGTCGGTCGCGAACAACAAGCCGCTGACGCCCGGCAAGGACGGCAAGGTCCACGTCGACGTCAAGGCGACCGGGCAGGGCGAGTGCACCGTCTCGCTGGCCTCGTACCTGACCCACGGTCCGACCTGGGAGACCTCCGGCAAGCAGGTCTTCCAGGACTACGACTCGGTGACGCTCAAGGCCGGGAAGACCGGTCGGCTCAATGTGAACCTGCCGGACGCGGGCTGCTTCGCCCAGGTGGACCTGTACAAGGGCGACACCCAGTTCGACGGCGGCAAGGGCCCCGGCCACGGTCCGCTGCCGGAGGGCCCGGACCACGCCGTGATCAAGGAGCTGCTGATCTCCTCCTGGAACGGCGGCACCAAGGACTGCACCACCCCGCCCGGTGGGAACACCACGGGCGGCAGCACCACCGGCGGTGACACGACCACGGGTGGCGACACCACGGGCGGTGGCGACACGACCACCGGTGGGGACACCACGGGCGGCGGTGACACCACCACGGGTGGGGACACCACGGGCGGCGGTGACACCACCACGGGTGGGGACACCACGACCGGCGGTGACACCACCACGGGTGGGGACACCACGACCGGTGGGGACACCACGGGTGGCGACACGACCACGGGTGGGGACACCACGACCGGCGGTGACACCACCACGGGTGGCGACACCACGGGCGGCGGCGACACGACCACCGGTGGGGACACCACGACCGGCGGCGACACCACCACCGGTGGCGACACCACCACGGGTGGCGACACGGCGACCGGCGGCGACACCACCGGCGGCACCCCGAGCAGCCCGGCCACCGATACCCCGTCCGACTCGGCCTCCCCGAGCGGCGCGACGTCCGGTGCCGTGGACGCGACCTCGTCCGCCAGCCCGGCGCCCGGCACCGAGCTGGCCAGCACCGGCAGCAGCGGCACCGGCACGCTGGCCGGCATCGCCGGTGCGCTCGCCGTCGCCGGTGGCGCGGTGCTGTTCTTCGTGCGGCGCGGCCGCGCGGCCCGGCACTGACCCGGTCCCGTACCGCACAGTCGGCCCCGTACGGCAGCCGAACCCGTACCGCAGGAAGGCCCGCCCGCTTCGCACCACGCGAAGCGGGCGGGCCTTCCGCCGTTCCGGACCGGGTCAGCCGGTGTTGCGCAGCCCGGCCGCGATGCCGTTGACGGTCAGCAGCAGCGCGCGGGAGACCAGCGGGTCCTCCTCGGCGCCCCGGGCCGCGTCCTCCCGCTGGCGGCGCAGCAGGGCCACCTGGAGGTAGGAGATCGGGTCGAGGTAGGCGTCGCGGACGGTGAAGGTCTGCTTGAGCACCGGGTTGTGCTCCAGCAGCTCGTTCTCACCGGTGAGCCGCAGCACCTCCTTGAGCGTCAGGTCGTGCTCCGCCTCGATGTCGGCGAAGACGTGCCGGAGCTCGGCGGGGACCAGCTGGTCCACGTAGTGGCGGGCGATCCGCAGGTCGGTCTTGGCCAGCGTCATGGCGACGTTGGACAGGAAGTTGCGGAAGAAGTGCCACTCGCGGTGCATCTCGTCCAGGACGTCGCCCAGGCCCGCGTCCCGGGCGGCGGCCAGGCCGGCGCCGACGCCGTACCAGCCGGGGACGATCTGCCGCGACTGCGTCCAGCCGAAGACCCACGGGATGGCCCGCAGGCCGTCGAGACCGGCGCCCGAGTCGGGGCGGCGGGAGGGCCGGGAGCCCAGGTGCAGCGAGGCGAGCTGGTCGACGGGGGTGGCGGCGAAGAAGTACTTCGGCAGGTCGGGGTCCTCGACCAGCGTGCGGTACGCGGTGTGGGACGCCTCGGAGACGGTGTCCATGCAGGCGTCCCAGCGGGCCAGCGCCTCGGCGGACTGCCGGGGCGCGGTGTGCAGCGCGGACGCCTGGAGGGTGGCGGAGACGGTGAGCTCCAGGTTCTCCCGGGCCAGCGAGGGGATCAGGTACTTGTCCGAGATCACCTCGCCCTGCTCGGTGACCTTGATCTCGCCGTCCAGGGTGCCCCACGGCTGGGCGAGGATCGCCTCGTGGGAGGGGCCGCCGCCACGGCCGACGGTGCCGCCGCGGCCGTGGAAGAGCCGCAGCCGGATGCCGTACCGCTTGGCCACGTCGCGCAGCCGCCGCTGGGCCCGGTGGATCTCCCACTGGGAGGTGGTGATGCCGCCGAACTTGGAGGAGTCGGAGTAGCCGAGCATGACCTCCTGGACGTCGCCGCGCAGCGAGACCAGCAGCCGGTACGAGGGGTCGGCCAGCATCTCGTCCAGGATGCGGTCGGCCTGCTGGAGCTCGTCGGTGGTCTCCAGCAGCGGCACGATGCCGATCCTGGCGACGCCGGAGTGCAGGTCGATCAGACCGGCCTCGCGGGCCAGCACGGCGGCGGCGAAGACGTCGTCGGCGCCCTGGCACATGGAGATGATGTAGCTCTCCACGATCTCGTCGCCGAACCGCTCGAAGCCCTCGCGGATGGTCTGGAAGACACCGAGGGTCTTCGCCCCGGCCGCGTCCAGCGGCGCCGGGCTGGGGGCCAGCGGGCGGCGGGACTTCAGCTCCCGGGCGAGCAGGCGCTGCCGGTAGTCGCGGGGCATGTCCTCGTACCGCCACGCCTCCTCGCCCAGCCGGTCGAAGAGCTGGCCGAGCGCGTGGTGGTGGGCCTCGGCGTGCTCGCGGACGTCCATGGTGGCGAGCTGGAGGCCGAACGCCTCGATGGTGCGGATGGCGCGGCCCAGCCGGCCGTCCGCGATCAGGCCGCCCCGGTGGGCGTGCAGCGACTCCTGGATCAGCTTGAGGTCGGCGATCAGCTCCTGGGTGCCCACGTAGTCGCGGCCGGGCTGGTGGGCGGTGCCGGCGGCGAGCCGCTCGCGGGTGTTGACCAGCTTCTGCCGGACGCAGGTGGCCTTGAGCCGGTAGGGCTCCTCGGCGTTCATCCGCTTGTAGCGCGGGCTGAGCTCGGGCAGCACCTCCAGGTCGGCGGCGAGCGAGTCCAGCAGCTCCTGGGAGGCGCCGGCCAGCCGGACGGAGGTGGAGAGGGTCGCGCGGAGGTCGTCCACGGTCTCCAGCGCGTCCTTGATCCCGTACTCGTGCTGGAGGATCAGCACATCGCGGGTGACCGCCGGGGTGACATTGGGGTTGCCGTCGCGGTCGCCGCCGATCCAGGTGCCGAAGGTCAGCGGCCGGACGCCCTCGGGGAGCGCCACGCCGACCCGGGCCAGCTCCTCGTGCAGCTCCTCCAGCACCTCGGGGACGGCCTGCTTGTACAGCTCGTCCAGGTAGTAGACGGCGTTGCGGGCCTCGTCGGTGGGTTCCGGGCGGGCGATGCGCAGCTCGTCGGTCTGCCACAGCAGGTCGATGACCTCGGCCAGCCGCCGGTCCGCCTGGCGGCGGGCTGAGGTGACGCGGGCCGGGTCGACCTCGGCGAGGCCGGAGGCGACATGCTCGCGGTGGATCTTGTCGAGCAGTTCGCCGATCCGGCGCAGCTTGTTGAGCACGCTGCGGCGGGCGGCCTCGGTGGGGTGCGCGGTGAAGACCGGCCGTACGGAGAGGTGGGCCAGCGTGTCCGCGAGGTGCTGCGGGTCGGCTTCGGCGAGCTGGTCGGCGGTCTGCGAGAGCAGCGACCCCTCGCGGGCGCGCAGTACGGACAGCTCATGGCCTCGGTGCACCTGCTCGGTGACGTTGGCCAGGTGGAAGTAGGTGGAGAACGCCCGGACGAGCTTGCCCGCGGTTTCCAGGTCGGTCTGCTCCAGCAGCCGGGCGGCGGCGGCGCCGTCGCTGCGGGTGAGCCGGCGGACCTCCTCCACCAGGTCCAGCAGCTCCTGCCCTTCCTGGCGGACCAGCGTCTCACCGAGCAGGTCTCCGAGGCGGCGGATATCGGCCCGCAACGCCGCGTTGGCGGCGAGGGCGGCGGGGTCGTTCTCTGCCGCGGGGCGTTCGGCCGAGGTGGGGACCGGTGCGGTCACGGCTTGCTCCCTTTGCTCATGGATACGGCGACGGGACGGTACGGGCGCCGCCGCGCACCCCGCGGAGGGCGGCAGGGCCCGCCCGGGAGGCGGCACCTGCCCGATGCGGAGTTCTCGGCGGTGTCCGGCGTTGCGCCGCTGAGGCGGTGTTGCCGCCGCAGCGGGTGCGGACCGCGCTGTCCGACGCGACCAGCATAGGTCGCCGGGTCCCTTCGCAGGTCGACGAGGTCGGATGCCGGACACGGCGCCCCGGGGTCGGGGAGCGGCGCCGGGGGCGCGTGACCCCGGGGCGGGGGCGGCTTGGGGCACGGGGGGACCGGTCCGGTGGGGGCGGCGCCTAGGCTGGTGCCCATGAGCATCTCGACGGGGGAGGCCGCACCGCCGGGCGGTCCGTGGTGGTGGGAGCGGCGGCGCAGCATGGCGCTGGACGTGCTGCTGGCGGTGCTGGCGGCGGTGGAGTGCGGCATCGGGGCGGAGAGCTTCGCCGTCGAGCGGTTGGACTGGAGCGGCTGGGTGGCCTACGGCGCGTTCGTCGTGGGCGCGGTGGCGGGCGGCTCGCTGCTGGTGCGGCGGCGGCGGCCGGTGGTGCCGGTGGCGGTGGCGCTGGTGTTCGTGCCGGGCATGGTCGGGGTGGTGCTGCTGGTCGTCTCCCTCTACACGCTGGCCGCCTGCCGGGATTGGCGGGCGCGGCGCCGTACGGTGACCTGGCTGTCGGCGGTGGCGTTCGTGGAGACGCTGACGATGCTGCTGGGGACGTTCCTGGGCCGGCCGGCGCCCGGCGAGCACGCCACGCCGCAGTGGCTGCTGGGCTTCCTGGCGCTGGTGGTCGCGGTGGGGCTGACGGTGCCGCCGGTGGTGCTGGGGCTGTACCTGGGGGCGCGGCGCCGGCTGGTGGAGTCGCTGCGGGACCGGGCGGAGGGCCTGGAGGCCGAGCTGGGGCTGCTGGCCGAGAAGGCGCAGGAGCGGGCCAGGCGGGCCCGGATGGAGGAGCGCACCCGTATCGCACGGGAGATGCACGACGTGGTGGCGCACCGGGTGAGCCTGATGGTGGTGCACGCGTCGGCGCTGGAGCGGATCGTCGCCAAGGACCCGGGCCGGGCGGCGGAGAGCGCCAGGCTGCTGGGCGACGTGGGCCGCCAGGCGCTGGACGAGCTGCGGCAGATCCTGGGCGTGCTGCGGATGTCCGAGGGCGAGACGGGCGGCGCCGCGCCGGTCGCGCGGTCCCGGGCGGTCGGCGGTGCGGACACTGTTGCGGACGGCGGTGCGGACGGTGGTGCGGCGGGCTCGGGCGGGCCGGGGCTGGCCGACCTGGCGAGCCTGGTGGACCAGTCGCGGTCGGCGGGGCTGCCGGTGCGGCTCACGCTGAACGGGGCCCGGCGGGCGTTCACGGCGCAGGCCGAGCACACCGCGTACCGGGTGGTGCAGGAGGCGCTGACCAACGCCCACAAGCACGCCACCGGCGCGGACACCCTGGTGACGGTGGCGTACGTGCCGAACGGGGTGCGGATCACCGTGCACAACACCCGCCCCGGGGACGCCCTGCGAGCCGACGCCGACCGCCCGCCGCTGCCCAGCGGCGGCAACGGCCTGGTCGGCATGCGCGAACGGGTGTCCGCCCTCGGCGGCACCTTCGCCGCCGGCCCGGTGGACGGCGGCGGCTTCCTGGTCGAAGCGGTACTGCCCTCCCGCCTCGCCATCCAACCGGCCCGCCTGCTCCGCGAACCGGTCGAGCCCACCTCCTAGCCCGGCAGCCCCCCAGGGGCGCGAGATCCCCGTACGGTCCGCACCCGATCCCACTCGACCAGCCCGGCACCTCCTCAGGGGCGCGGGGAACTGCGCGAGATCCCCGTACGGTCCGCACCCGATCCCACTCGACCAGCCCGGCACCTCCTCAGGGGCGCGGGGAACTGCGCGAGATCCCCGCACGGTCCGTACCCGATCCCACTTGACCAGCCCGGCACCTCCTCAGGGGCGCGGGGAACTGCGTGAGATCCCCGCACGGTCCGCACCCGATCC
>NZ_JBIVRB010000001.1:1043224-1098170 GCF_044755465.1 Streptomyces sp. NPDC092296
TCCCACTTGACCAGCCCGGCACCTCCTCAGGGGCGCGGGGAACTGCGCGAGATCCCCGCACGGTCCGCACCCGATCCCACTTGACCAGCCCGGCACCTCCTCAGGGGCGCGGGGAACTGCGCGAGATCCCCGCACGGTCCGCACCCGATCCCACTTGACCAGCCCGGCACCCCCCACGCGATCAGCCCCCCACTCGCGCGGAGCGCCGCCGCCCCGGGACGCCCTCAGAACACCCGCGCAGCAGTCTGGAGCCGCTCCGGCGCCGCCCCCATCACCAGGGCCGTCACCGCGTGGTCCACGGTCGGCCCCAGATACCACTCGCCGCTGTGGTCCAGGCTGTGGACCCGACCCAGGGCGTCGATCACCAGCAGCGCCCGCCCGTCGTTCTCCTCGCCCAGCGGCGCCACCGGCGTGTCCAGCGCGCGGCCGAGGTCGGCGAGCGTACGGGGCTGGTGCAGGCCGCACATCGGGTCGATCCGGAAGGGCGTGCGGGCCTGCCGCTCACCCGCCCCGGCCAGGTCGATGGCGATGCCGCCGAACTCCGCCCACGCCTCCACGGCGGCGGGGAAGACGCTGTGGCGGTGCCCGTCGGGCGAGTCGTGCGCGGCGAGGGTGTCGGCCCAGGTCTCGGCCTCGCCGATCTGCCAGCGGCCGGGGTGCCAGCCGGCGTGCTTGAGGGCGGAGGCGACCTCGGCGGGGAAGCGGGCGTTCAGGGGTGGGCTCCTCGGTGCGGGGACAGGGTGCCATACAGCACGGTCGGGCAGGGCGGTCGGGCGCGGCAGCTCAGTCCGCCGTCGGCCCCACCGCGACGCTGCGCACGCCGAAGTGGGCGAGCATCGGTTCGCAGGAGCGGCAGGGCGGCTGGTGGGTACCGTGCGCCGGGTCGCCCTCCTCGCGAATCCGTACGGTCGTCAGCCGGGCACCCTTGAGCGCCTTGCGGGCCTCGGCCAGGCTGAGCGGCTTGCGGGCGGCGCGCCGCGAACGGTTGGCCTCCGCCGTGGCCAGGTACTGCGACAGCAGCATGGCCTCGGGGCAGCGCCCGGTGAACCGCTCCCGGTGCTCCAGCGGCAGCCCGGCCAGGAACCCGGCGACCAGCGGGTGCAGTTCCGGCAGCGGGTCGTTCTTGTAGCCGGGGTGGGTGTGCGTGCCACCCCGTACGGACAGCGCGGCGGCCACGGCGGGCAGCAGGCTGTCGCGGTGCTGGTGCAGCAGCGGCGCGGCGACGGGCGATACCGGACCGGCCGGGTGCGCGGGGGAGGCGTCGAGCAGCGGTGCGGCGGGTGCCGTTATTCGCTCTCGGACTGGCATCGTCTCTCCTCCCGTCACTCCGCCCGGCCGAGCGATGTCGGCGGACTCCAGGGGTCAGACTGCCAAATCCCGGTGGTGATCACGAATCCGGGGTGGGGGCGGCGCGGAGGTTCGCGGTGGTTGGCCCCGATTTTCCGGTGGCTGTGGCCCCCGGCGGCCCGCCGGGGGCGCACGCGGGGCGCATCGCCGTCGAACTCGTGCGCCGGGATTCGCCGGGTGCCGACGTCCCGGCGTACAAGGTCTACTCCGACGGCCAGCTCGTGGCGACCTCCATGGGCACCACCGTGGACGTCAGCTCGCTGCTGCCGAACACCTCCTACACCTTCACCGTGCAGGGGTACGACAGCAGCGGCCACGCCTCCGGCCAGTCCGCCGCCGTCACCGCCACCACGGCCGCCGCACCGGCGGCCAAGCCGGTCACCTCGGCGTACTTCGACCAGTGGGGCATCTACGAGAACGCGTACTTCCCCAAGCAGGTCGGCACCAGCGGCGCCGCCGCCAAGCTCGACGTGATCGAGTACGCCTTCGCCAACATCCACCCCACCTCGCACACCTGCTTCGAGTCGATCAAGGCGTCCGACGCGGCCAACGAGGACAACCCCGACGCCGGTGACGGCGCCGGGGACGCGTACGCCGACTACCAGGCCGACTACGCGGCGGGCGACAGCGTCGACGGCACCGCCGACACCTGGGAGCAGCCCCTCAAGGGCAACTTCAACCAGCTCCGCCAGCTGAAGGCCAAGTACCCCAACCTGCGGCTGACCATGTCGATCGGCGGCTGGACCTACTCCAAGTACTTCTCCGACGCGGTGGCCACCGACGCCTCCCGCAAGGCGCTGGTCTCGTCCTGCATCGACATGTTCCTCAAGGGCAACCTGCCGACCGGCGTGCTCGGTGACGCGGCGGGCGGCCCCGCCTCCGCCGCCGGGCTGTTCGACGGCATCGACATCGACTGGGAGTACCCCGGCTCGCCCGGCGGCCACACCGGCAACCACTACTCGGCCGCCGACAAGGCCGACTTCACCGCGCTGCTCAAGGAGTTCCGCACCCAGCTGGACGCGTACGGCGCCACCGTCGGCAAGCGGTTCCTGCTCACCGCCGCGCTGCCCAGCGGGCAGGACAAGATCGCGTACCTGGAGACCGACAAGATCGGCGCCTATCTGGACTACGCCGATGTGATGACGTACGACATGCACGGCGCCTGGGACGCCACGGCCCCACCAACCTCCAGGACCCGCTGCACGACAGCCCCGCCGACCCGACCACCCCGATCGCCCCCGGCACCGCCAGGTACAACCTCGACACCACCGTCGCCGCCTACACCACCGGACTGCCCGAGTACGGCATCCCCGGCGGCTTCCCGGCGTCCAAGCTGGTGCTCGGCATCCCGTTCTACTGGCGCGGCTGGACCGGCGTGCCGGCCGGCTCGAACTACGGCCTCTACCAGAGCGCCACCGGCCCCACCGCCGCCAAGCCGCTCAGCCAGGAGTCCGGCCTCGCCGCCTGGAAGGAGCTCAACCCGACGGCGGCCCAAACCCACTGGGACCCCGTCACCGAGAGCTCCTGGGTGTACGACGGCACCGACTTCTGGACCGGTGACACCCCGCAGGCCATCCAGGCGCGCGGCGCCTACGCCAAATCCAAGGGCCTGGCCGGCCTGTTCGCCTTCTCGCTGGAGAACGACGACAGCTCCGGCACCCTCCTCAACGCCATGACCAGCAGCCTCGGCTGACGACCGCCCCCCACCCCCGAACGGTGCGCGGCGGCCCCCGGCCCGCCGCGCACCGCCCGTCGTGTCGTCGCTGCGATCAACGCCGGGCCCGGTGCGTGCCGAGCGCCGCGGTGAGTTCCCGTACCCCCGGGGTGCGTGGATGGCGTTCACCGAGGTCTGAGGCCATGGCTCTGATCGCCGGGCGGTCGCGGACTTCGCTCGGAGCCTCGCGGTACGCGGAAAGCAGCGCGGACGCGGTCTGCTCCGGCTTGCCCCATTGCCACCAGGCGCGGGCGAGGTCGGTGTGCAGGCGTCCACGTCGTTCCGCCGTCGGGGGCACCCGCGAGGTGACGGTGGCGCTCACCCCCACCGCCCGCGAGCCGGCTGCCCGCCGAGCGCTCGCCTTCATGGCGGTCGCCCTCGCCCTCGTCGTGGCCCACACCGGCCCCCGCCGCCGTCGCTTCGCACGCATGGTCGCCCTCGCGCGACTCGCGCGGCAGCTGGGCCGCAGGCCGGTGGACGAGGGAACGGCGCTGTCGATGGTCCGGGCCGTCGATGCGGTCGGTCGGCTGGTCCCGCTCCGGGTGGCCTGCCTCGAACGAACGACCGCTGCCGTCACCGCCCTCGCCGCCTGCGGCTGGCGGGCACACTGGTGCCACGGCGTCGCACCGGACCCTGTCCGGCTGCATGCCTGGATGGAGACGGACACCGGTGCTCGCGTCGGTGAGCCCCCTGACGTCCGGGAGTACACCCGGACGCTGCGCATCGGCCGCGAACCCAGGAGTCAGGCATGGACAGTCCACAGCTGACCGCTCACGGCGGGGGGGTCGGGATCGGCCCGCTGCGGCGGGAGTTGGTGGAGACATACTGGCGGTGGGAGAGCGATCCTGTCGTCATGCGGGGTTACGGCCGGACCGAACCGGAGTCGCTGGCGGACCGGCAGGCCGGCCTTGAGGTGCAACTTCACGGCGACAACGCCCACTTCACGGTCTACGAGCTCACCGGAGCGCAGCCCCGGCCGGTCGGTATCGCCAGCCTGAGCATCGACCGGGCCGTGCGGGTGGCCGAGTTCTTCATCTGCCTCGGGAGCGAAGGACGCGGGCACGGGTACGCGGCGCCGGCCGTGCGACTGGTGCTGGAGTACGGGTTCGACCGGCTCGGCTTGCGTAATGTGCTGCTCAACGTGCTCGCTCCCAACTCTTCTGCTCTTCGCGCCTATGAGAACGCCGGGTTCCGAGTCGTCGGGCGACGGCGGGATTCCGGCTACTGGGACGGTGAGAGGTGCGACGAGATCGTGATGGACGCTGTCCCCGGGGATGTCACCGCCGGGGTGGCGGGGGGTTGTTCGCGGGCGTAGAGGTGGAGGAGGCGGGGGAGTTCGTAGAGGACGGCGTGGGCGGTGACCTCGCTGGTGGGGGAGGCGACCACGCAGGACTCGATCAGCGACTCCAGGGCTCGGCGGGTGCGGTGCGGGCCGAGGCGCAGGGCCGCGTCCGCCTCCGCCAGGGTGAACAGCGGGCCGGGCAGGGTGCCGAGGGTGCGCAGGGTGTCGCGGGCGGCCGTGGAGAGGTCCTGCCAGCAGCGGGCCAGGCAGGGGCGGACGGCGGTGTCCCCGGCGGACAGCTCGTCCAGGGCGGTCAGCGGGTCGGCCAGCCGGGCGGCGTACTCGTGCAGCGGCAGATGGCGCAGCACGGCCAGCTTGGTCCCGGCGACCCGGACCGCCAGCGGCAGCAGCCCGGCGGCGGCGACGATCCGCTCGGCGGCGGGCCGGTCCGCCGCCACCCGGGCCGGGCCGACGATCCGGCTCAGCAGCTCCAGCGCCTCACCGGGCGGGTACGGACCGACCTCGACCCGGTACGCCGACTCCAGCCCGGCCAGGCGGTGGGGGGAGGTGACCAGCACCTGGGCCGGGCCGGACGCGGGCAGCAGTGACCGGACACTCGCCTCGTCCGGGGCGTCGTCCAGCAGCAGCAGCACCCGGCGCCCCGCCAACCGGGCCCGCCACTCGGCGGCCGCCTCCGCCGGGTCGTCGCCCACCGCAGGGCGCGCGGGCAGCCCGGCGGCCCGGTACAGCTCGCGGAGCACCGCACCGGCCGGGCGCGGCCTGCCGTCGGCCTCCCGCAGCCGGACCAGCAGCCGGCCGTCGGGGAAGGCGTCCCGCAGCCGGTGCGCGACATGCAGCGCCAGCGCGCTCTTGCCCGCGCCCGACGGGCCGGTCAGCGCCACCGGCTGCTCCGCGCCCCGGCCGAGCACCCCCAGCAGCTCCCGCAGGTGCTCGGACCGGCCGGTGAAGTCCGCCAGGTCCCGGGGCAGCGCGGCGCCCGCCGGGTCGGCCCGGGGGAGTGCCGGCGACGCGGCCGCCCGCAGCACCGGCCGGTCCTCCAGCAGCGACCGGTAGCCGGCCTCCAGCGCGGGGCTCGGCCGCAGCCCCAGCTCCCGGGCCAGCAGCCTGCGGTACTCGTCGTAGACGGCCAGCGCCTCGCTGAGCCGCCCGCAGCGGTGCAGCGCGGTCATCTGGGAGACCCGCAGCCGCTCCCGGAACGGATGCTCGCGGACCAGCTCACCGACCGTCTCCGCGACGGCCGCCGGGTTGCCCAGGTCGAGTTCCGCCTCCGCCCAGTCCTCGTACACCGAGAGCCGGTGCAGCCCCAGCCGCTCCGCCTCGGCCCGGATGGCGTCCGGCCCGGCCAGGTCGGTGAGCAGCGGCCCGCGCCACAGGTCCAGCGCCTCGCGCAGCAGCCCGGCCGCGCCGCCCCGCCGGTCGCGGGCGGCCTGCCGCCCCGCCCGCGCCAGCTCGGCGAAGCGCAGCGCGTCGAGCTCCCCGGGGGCGACCCGCAGGCGGTAGCCGCCGTGCTCATGGTCCAGCCGGTCCCCGTACCCGGCCGTGGCCAGCAGCTTGCGCAGCGCCCAGACGTACACCTGGAGGTTCTTGCGGGCGGTGCGCGGCGGCCGGGCCGCCCACACCGCGTCCGCCAGCAGGTCCAGCGGGACGACGCTGTTGCCGTGGCACAGCAGCAGGCCGAGCACGGTCCGCTGCTTGTGCGGGCCGAGCGGCAGCGGGCGGCCGTCCGCCGACGCGGTGAGCGGTCCCAGGATGCCGAAGCGCAGGCCACCGGGCTGCTGCGGGTGGTCGGGTTCCATCGTCCTCTCCTCCCGGGCACGGGGAAATCGCCGACCCGGCCCGGCCCACCGGGCGGTCGGCAGCGGCGGGCGGCGGCCGCCCGCTTCATGGCGATGGCGAGGAGGACCGGGTGAGCGCGGTCCGGTCAGCGGTCGGGCGGCGGCGGCCTGCCTCCCCAACCGGTGTCGTCAGAGGAGCCCGCCGCCGGGCATGGCCGCACCTGGGGGTCGCGGACTCCCGCGAACTGTGCGGTCTGGGGGGATGCCACCCGCATATCGATGGTCTCCGTCGCCTCTCGCCAGTCCGTACGTCGGCTCCGGGGCGGCCCGCAGCACGGCCGCGGGTGTTCTTGACCGCTTCTCCACCCCTCGGTTACAAGACTGAGACATCACTGTCCGTACCGTCCAGATGACCCCCGTCGCACCATCGTGCAGCGCAACAAGCTGCACCTACCGACCTGCGAGGAGACCCCCGTTGACGAACAGTCGGTTATCAGATGCCCCCGAGGTGTTCGCCGCCCTCGGCCCGGATGAGGTCCAGGTGTACGCCTGGGCGGTGGAGCACGGCCGGCTGGCGGTCGGACCGGCGGCGGCCGGGCTGGACATGCGGCCGGAGCGGCTGCTCGCCGCCGTCGAGGCGCTGGCCCGGCTCGAACTGCTGCGCCCGGCCCGGCCCGATGAACCCGACGGCCGGCAGAGACCCGGTAGACCCGCGCCGGACGGCGAGTGGCTGGCCGCCAGTCCGGTGACCGCCACCGCCGGCGCGGCGCTCGCGGAGGCCAGGCTGCGCCGCGGCCTGGCCGACCTGCACCGGCTGCGGGACTCGCTGACCACGCTCGGCACCCTCTACACCGCCGCCGGGCACGACCCGGGCGCGGCCGGGCGGGCGCTGGCCGAGGTGGAGTCGCTGGAGACCGTACTGGCCCTGATCGAGGAGGCCAGCGAGCGGGCCGCCACCGAGGTGCTGACCTGCCAGCCCGGCGGCGGGCGCCCCGCGCACCTGCTGGAGCAGGCGTCCGAGCGCGACCTGCGGGCGGTGCGGCGCGGCGTACGGATGCGGGTGCTGTACCAGCACACGGCCCGCAGCCACGGCCCGACCAGGGCGTATGCGGACCGGATCACCGCCGCCGGAGCCGAGGTGCGCACCCTGGGCGAACTCTTCGGCCAGATGGTCGCCTTCGACCGCCGGGTCGTCTTCCTGCCGCTGCACCGCGATCCGGAGGGGGCCGTGGTGGTGCGCGACCCCTCGGTGGTGGGCTTCCTCTGCCGGGCCTTCGACCAGGTGTGGAGCCTGGCGTCGCCCTTCGTGCCCGACCAGCGCCGGGCCGTGGTGCTGGACGACCTCAAACGGTCGATCCTGCGGATGCTGGCGGAGGGGCTGCGCGACGAGACGATCGCCCGCCGGCTGGGCATGTCGCTGCGGACCTGCCGCAAGCACATCGCGGAGATGCTGGACCAGTTGGGCGCGGAGAGCCGCTTCCAGGCGGGCCACCTGGCCCACGCGGCCGGGCTGCTGAGCCCCGACGGGCCCCCGACCTGAGAGGGGGCCGGCCAGTCGGCGTACCGGTGGCGGGGCGTACCCGGCCCCGCACCGGTGGCGCCCGGACGCCCGCCGGTCAGCTGCCGTCGCGCAGGTCCTTGGGGGCCTCGGGCTGGAAGGAGATCCGGTCGAAGACCACCGTGCAGCCCTCGCCCAGCGGCGACTGGGCCATGAACCCGATCCGCACCCGGCCCGCCGCCTCCGGGCCCAGGGTGAAGTAGCGCAGCAGCCGCCACCGGTGGCCGTCGGCGGAGGTGTGGAAGGCGAAGGCGCCGCCGGTACGGGTGACGCGCAGCCAGGTCCGGTCGCCGGCCACCTCCAGCCCGCCCGCGTCGTCGGACGCGCCCCGGGTGACCACCGTCACCACGGACGGGCGGCCCGGCGGTGAGTACTCGAAGCAGAGCTTCGCCCAGAGCCGCTCGGCGGCGTGCAGCAGCAGCACCCCGGCGTCGTACCCGCTGCGGAAGTCCACCGTCACCCGGGCCGACAGCGTGAAGTCGCCGTCCGGCGGCAGCCCCACCAGCCGGGCCGCGTCCGGTAGTTGCTCACCGTCGCGGCCTAACGGGTCGGCGAACAGGTCGGTGCGCGGCGCCGCCGTCATGGTCAGTGTCCCGCCGTCGATGGCCCAGGAGCCGCCGGGCGGCCCCTCCTCGGCGAGAGCGATCAGCAGACCTTGGATGATGTGTCCCTCCGCAGTGGGTCCCCCGGCACCGGCCGCAGCGGCGCATCGGCGCCGCGCCCCATCCTGCTGGGCGGCGCCCCCCGTGCGCCAGAGGCATCCGTACACCGGGACCGCACCCCCGCCCCCGCGAGGGCGGCGCCCCGCCGTCCACCCCCTAGGCTGGGGTGCGAGAAGTCGGAGCTGAGCCAGTGGGGGCATCTCGATGACGACAGGTCGGCCCGGGGCACCCGCCGGACCCGGTTCGGCGCACGCGCCGAACGCCGCCTACGCGGGGCAGACGGTGCACTTCCCCGATCCGGTGCGCGCGGAGCGCCACCCCGCCGGGGTGCGGGTGGACGAGCAGGGCCACCCGGAGTTCGGCCCGTACGCGGCCGCCGCCGCCGAGATCGCGGACCCGCCCGACGGCTTCGGCGTGGACGAACTGCGGCTCACCGACTACGTCTCGGCCAACGCCGCCCTCTTCACCCAGGGCCATGAGCTCTGGGCCGACCTGGAGTGCGCCGTCGCCACCCCGCACGGCTGGACCTGGCACCACGCCGTCGGCGGCGCCCCGGCCGGGCGCCGCCGACTGGAGCTGGTCCCGGTGGAGGTCAAGGCGCTGCTGCGGCACCACGCCGGGCTGGCGCTGTCCTCCGCCGACCACGGCCGGCGCGGCACCCGGCCGCTCCAGGAGCACCGGCCGGTGCACTTCGCGCTCGCCGCGGACGGCGGCGACCCGGTGACCGTGACCGAGGACCAGCTCCAACGGGTCGAGGAGCGGCTCGGCTACCGGCTGCCCGGCGCCTACCGGGGCTTCCTCAAGCTCGCGGGCGGCCGCGCCCCGGTCGGCGCGGCCCTCGACACCGAACTGGGACTGCTGCTCGACCAGCCGTTCCTGGGCGTCCGGGACAGCTACCAGCTGGACGACCTGGTGTACGTCAACAAGTGCGTACGCGACCACCTCACCAAGGACTACCTGGCCGTCGCCTATGCGCAGGGCGGCCTGCTGGCGCTCAAGGTGCGCGGCGAGCGGACCGGCTCGGTGTGGTTCTGCCCGTACGACGACGCGCGCGACACGGGCGCCGAGGAGCCGCCCGCGCAGCGCTGCGAGCGGCTGCTGCTGCCCTGCGGGGACGACTTCGACGCGTTCCTGCTGCGGCTGGCCGGCAGCCCGCCGGAGCTGGAGACGGTGGCCGAGCTGATGGTGGACGGCGGGTTCGCCCGTGCCGTCCCGGTGAAGGGGCAGGGGTGATCGGGCCGTGGTGACGTACGCGCAGGCGCAGGAGACCGCCGAGGAGTGGGTCAACGGCGGCGTGCCGCCGTACCAGCGCCGTGAGGTGCGGGTGCGCGAGTTCGACCTGGGCTTCGTCTGCTGGTCGGCGGACCGGTCGGCCGGCCCGGCCGCGCCCCGGGCGGGCGAGGACGGCGGCGCGGTGCGGCTGGTCATCGCCCGCGACAGCGGGGCGACCACGCTCTGGCCGGCGCTGCCGGTCAACGAGGTGGTGCGCCGGTACGAGGAGACGTACGGCCGCCCGGTGGGCGCCACCCCGCCGGGGACCCCGGCGCCGCCCGAGCGCAACTCCGCCGAGGCGACGTCGTTCCTGCTCAGCCCGCCGCAGTGGCTCCAGGAGGCGGGCGCGGCCGCGCTGGCCGCCGAGGCCGCCGAGCTGGGGGCGCCGGAACCGGCCCCGCCGGTGCCCGCGCCCCCGCCTGCGGTGCTGGTCGCGCCGCCGGTGCCGGACGGGCCGGGTGACGTACCGACCATGCTCTCGCCGCCGGACCGCACCCCGCCGCCGCCCGCCCCGGGCCCGGCTGCGCCTCCGCCGCCGCCGTTCGCCGGGCCGCCGACGCCGCCGCCCGGTCGGCCGGAGCCGTCGGCCGCGCCGTTCCCGGGCTCGCCGCCTCCGCCGCCGTTCGCGGATGGTCCGTCAGGTTCACCTTCGACGCCCCCGTTCGCCGGTCCGCCGACGCCTCCGCCGCCGCTCGGAAGTGACCCGTTCGCGGCCGGGCCGCCGACGCCTCCGCCGCCGCCGTTCGCGGATGGCCCGTCAGGCCCCCCGCCGCCGCCCCCGTTCGCCGGGCCCCCGACCCCGCCGCCGTTCGCCGGGGCCGGTCCGCAGGGCCCGCCGCCGCCGATCGACCACGCCCCGACCATGCTCGCCTCCCCGGAGAGCCTCGGCATGCCCGGCGGCGGCCCCGGCGCCGGTCCGGGCACCCCGCCGCCGCCCCCGCCCGCCGGTCCCGGGCGCGGTGCCGGTGCGCCGCCGCCCCCGCCGCCGCCCGGTGTGCTGGGCGGTCCGCACGGCGGCCCGGCGGCCGGTGGACGCGGCGCGGGCAGCACCCCGCCGCCCCCGCCGCCGCCCGGCCTGCGCGCCGACGACCCCCACGCCGACCACGGCTCGCGTACGCCCGGCCCCCCGCCGCCGCCCCCGGCGGACCTCGGCTACGCCCCCACCCAGCTCTCCCCGGTGATCGGCCCCGGCACGGGCACCCCGCCGCCGCCCCCGCCCGGCAGGCCCGGCCCGCGCCCCGGCGTTCCGGCGGGTGCGCCGCCGCCCCCGCCGGGCATGCAGGCGGTCCCGCTGCCGCCGCCCCCGGGCGTACCGGTCGGCTACGGCTACCCGGCACCGCCCCCGCCGCCGCCCGCCAACCAGCCAGGCCCCGCCAACCAGCCCGGCCCCGCCAACCAGCCCGGCCCCGGCGGTCCGGCGCCGTTCCCGCCCGGCCCGCCGCCGGGCCCCGCCGCGCCCGCTGCCGTCCCCGGCGTGCCCACCGTCGGCCCCGGCTACCTGGCCGTGCTCAGCTACCGGGGCCCCGACGGCTCCGAGCAGAAGGTGATGCAGCGCAGCGAGCCCGGCACCCCGCACCCGGAGTGGAAGATCCTCCAGGAGCTGCGCCGCCTCAATGTGCCGCCGGACCAGGTGCTGGAGCTGCACACCGAGTTGGAGTGCTGCGACCTGCCGGCCGGCTACTGCGCCCGGATGGTCAAGGAGGCGTGGCCCAACGTACGGATCAGCCACACCGCCGCGTACGGCCGCGACCACGCCGCCCGCCAGGCGGGCATGGGCCATCTGCTGGAGCACCTGGACGAGTTGCACGCGCTGGCCTCCGGCCCGGCGCGCCCCAAGCCGTCCCGGGTGCCGCTGCCCGACCCGGGCGCCGTGCCCCGGCTGCCGCCGCCGGCGCCGCAGCAGCTCGCGGGCGAGCTCGCGCAGGCGTTCGGCCCGGCGGTCTTCCGGTACGAGCAGCGGGCCGTCTCCCGGCAGGGCGTGCCCGAGGCGGTGGCGCAGACGCTGACCTGGGCCGGGCTGCCGGTGGAGTTCGGACCGTTCTTCTGGGCGCTGGCCCAGCCGGGCCGGCCGATCCCGACGCTGGCCGAGCTGGCGGCCGAGCGTGGCCGCCCGGCCGCGCCGGACGCGGGCGGCTATCTGGTGCTGGGCAATGACTACGGCCGCCAGCTGTGCGTGCAGTACGGCACCGCCGCGGTGGTCGCCGTCGATCTGGAGGGCGGCCCGGAGCAGGCCCAGCCGCGGTTTGTGAACTCCGGGGTGCCGGAGTTCGTCCGCTGCCTGGCGCTGCTCGGCCGGATGTGGCGGCTGCGGTACGGGCTGACGCCCGAGCAGGCGGGCCGCTGGACCACCGACTTCCAGGCTCAGCTGGCGGCCATCGACCCGGCCGCCCTCCAGACGCCGGACACCTGGTGGGCGGTGATCCTGGAGCAGTTCTGGGACGGCCTGCTCTAGCGGTGCCGTACCAGCCCGAGGGGCGTCCCGGATCTTCCCGGGGCGCCCCTCGCGCGTACCGCGTCCGCCCCGCCGGCGCCTCCCGGCTGGCGCATCCGGGTGACGGCAGCCCGGTGCGGCGGCGGATCTCACGCGGCGCCTCGGGGATTGAGCCGATCGAAGAAGGTAGGTTGGTGGTCAAATCGGACCAAATGTGATCGATATTGTGCTCGGTCACGGGCGACGAAGGAGAGCAGCACCGATGAGCGACGCCGTCTCTGCCTACGACTTCACCACCGCTCGGCGTGGCTACGCTCCGGAGCAGGTCGAGCGTGCGGTCACGGCGCTGGTCGCGCAGCGGGACGACGCCTGGGAGCGGCTCAGCCTGCTCGGCGCCGAGATTCGCGAGCTGGAGACCGGGCTCGCCACCGCGCTCCAGGCCGCCGAGGACGCCCCACCGCCCGACTTCGGCCTGCTCGGCGAGCGCGCCGCCGGGCTGCTCGCCATGGCCGAGGCGGAGGCCGCCGCCGTCCGCGAGGAGGCCGCCCGCACCGCCGGGCAGCTGCGGAAGCTGGCGCTGGACGACGCCAAGCGGCAGACCGACAGCGCGGACAGCGCCGCCAAGGCCGCCCGCAGCTCGGCGGACGAGGAGGCCGAGCAGACCCTCGCCCAGGCCCGCGCCCGCGCCGCCGAACTGCTGGAGGCGGCCGAGCGGGAGAGCCGGGAGACCCGGGAGACCGCCGAGCGCGAAGCCGCCGAGCGGCGCGAACTGGCCGAGCAGCAGCGCCGTGAGTCCGAGGCGGAACTGGCTGCCCGGCTCCGCCAGGCGGTCGAGGAAGCCGCCACCGACAACGCCCGCGAGCAGGAGATCGAGGACCGGATCGCCGCCGTGGGCGAGCGGCGGGACCGCGAGTCCGCCCAGCACCGGAACGCGGTGGGGGCCAGGGTCCAGGAGCTCGACGCCGAGGCCCGCACCCGCGCCGAACGCCTGCTGGACCGGGCCCGCGCCGAGGCGGAGCGGATCGCGGCCGGGGCCGAGCGGGAGCAGCGGGCGTACGAGGAGCGGCGGGAGCAGGTCCAGCTGCACCTGGGCCACATCCGGCAGACCCTGGCCACCCTCACCGGCATGGCCGCCACCCCCTCGGTCCCGGCCCCCGCCACCGAGCCCGACTCCGAGACCGCCGAGATCCCCCTTCCCCCGGCCCAGCGCACCGGCCCCACCGGCGAAGACCACCGCCCCGCCTGACCGGGCCCCCACCCAGCCGCGCTCTCCCCCGCACACTCCGGCCCCCACGCGGCCGGGACGTACGGCCCACCGCTCGTCGATGCCGTACCCGTCGGCCCGGTGGCCGACCTCGGCGGCAGCGACAGCCCGGCATGCCCCTGGCCCGCGATCAGCACGTTCAACCTGCCCGCGCATCGTGCCCGCGCAACGTGCCCGCGCCCCCTGCACCGCCCCTCACGGCGGAGCCCGTCCCCGGACCGGCTGCGCGGCACGGCGTACGGAGAGCGGTGCGGTCCGGCGTGGCCGTCTGCCGGTACGCGGCAGGCCGCGCCCCCTCCCTGTCCGCACCGGCCGGTACGGACAGGGAGGGAGGCTGCCCCACCCGGCAGCCAAGCGCAGGCCGCCCGTCCTCATCGGACGGCCGCCCGGCCACCGCCTTCCCCCCACGGTCGGCGGCGGCACGTCCACCATGCTTGCCGCCCGGTGTGGACGGCCGGTGACAGCCATGTGTCAGCTCCATGGCACCCGTACGACGCCCACCCCACACCCCACCCGGCCGCCCACCCGCCGCCCGTCCCGCCCCCGCCGACCCCGTCGCACGGCGGCCCGCCGGGGGCGGGCGTAGGCTTGAACCCCCGGCCCGCAGCGCGTGCCGGGCGGTTCGCGTTGCGCCTCGCGCCCGCCCCCTCAGCAGACCACCACCCCCACCCAGACCGACCGGAAGTACGGGACAAGAAGACTCCATGACCCTGACCGGACTGCTCGACGTCGTCGCACGGGACGCCGCCCTCGCCGAGGCCGTCGAGGCCGCCGCCACGGGGAACCGCCGGCACCTCGACCTGGTGGGCCCGCCCGCCGCCAGGCCCTTCGCGATCGCCGCCCTGGCCCGCTCGCTGGCCGGGAGAGCGGTGGGGGAGCGCGGCCGGCCGGTGCTCGCCGTCACCGCCACCGGCCGCGAGGCCGAGGACCTCGCCGCCGCGCTGCGCTCGCTGCTGCCGCCGGACGCGGTGGCCGAGTTCCCGGCCTGGGAGACGCTGCCGCACGAGCGGCTCTCCCCCCGCTCGGACACCGTCGGCCGCCGCCTCGCGGTGCTCCGCCGCATCGTCCACCCCCGCGCCGACGACCCGGCCGCCGGGCCGGTGCAGGTCGTGGTGGCCCCGGTGCGCTCCGTACTGCAACCGCAGGTCAAGGGGCTGGCCGACCTGGAGTCGGTCTTTCTGCGGCGCGGCGAGCAGCATGACCTGGACGAGGTGGCCCACCGGCTGGCCGCCGCCGCGTACCAGCGGGTGGAGCTGGTCGAGAAGCGCGGCGAGTTCGCGGTGCGCGGCGGCATCCTGGACGTCTTCCCGCCCACCGAGGAGCACCCGCTGCGGGTGGAATTCTGGGGCGACGACGTCGAGGAGATCCGGTACTTCAAAGTCGCGGACCAGCGGTCGCTGGAGGTGGCCGAGCACGGCCTCTGGGCGCCGCCCTGCCGGGAGCTGCTGCTCACCGACGCCGTCCGGGCCCGCGCCGCCGAGCTGGCCGCCGCCCACCCGGAGCTGGCGGAGATCCTGGACAAGATCGCCGAGGGCATCGCGGTGGAGGGCATGGAGTCCCTGGCCCCGGTGCTGGTCGACGACATGGAACTGCTGCTGGACGTACTGCCGCACGGCAGCGTCGCGGTGGTCTGCGACCCGGAGCGGGTCCGCACCCGGGCCGCCGACCTGGTCGCCACCAGCCAGGAGTTCCTGCACGCCTCCTGGGTGGCGGCGGCCTCCGGCGGCGACCGCCCGATCGACCTGGCGCCGATCGACGTCTCCGCCGCCTCGCTCTGGTCGCTGGCCGACATCCGGGAGCACGCGGACGAGATCGGGTTGCCCTGGTGGTCGGTCAGCCCGTTCGCCACCAGCGACTCCGCCGAGTCCTTCGAGACCCGGCTCGACTTCGACCCGGACACCCTCACCCTGGGGATGCACGCCGTGGAGGCGTACCGGGGCGACACCGCCCGCGCCATCGCGGACGCCAAGGAGCGGCTGGCCGACGGCTGGCGGGTGGTCATGGTCACCGAGGGTCACGGCCCGGCCAGCCGGATCGCGGAGATGCTCGGCAACGAGGGCATCGCCGCCCGGCTGGTCGCTGACCTGGCCACCGCCCCGGAACCGGGCCTGGTCCATGTCTCCTGCGGCTCCATCGAACACGGCCTGGTCGACGAGGAGCTGAAGCTCACCGTCGTCACCGAGACCGACCTCGCCGGGCAGAAGTCCTCCACCAAGGACATGCGCCGGATGCCGTCGCGCCGCCGCAACGCCATCGACCCGCTGGCCCTCCAGGCCGGCAACTTCGTGGTCCACGAGCAGCACGGCGTCGGCCGCTATGTCGAGATGGTGCAGCGCACCGTGCAGGGCGCCACCCGCGAGTACCTGGTGCTGGAGTACGCCCCCGCCAAGCGCGGGCTGCCCGGCGACCGGCTGTTCGTCCCCACCGACCAGCTGGACCAGGTCACCAAGTACGTCGGCGGCGAGGCGCCCTCGCTGCACCGGATCGGCGGCGCCGACTGGGCCAAGACCAAGTCGCGGGCCAAGAAGGCGGTCCGGGAGATCGCCAGCGACCTGATCAAGCTCTACTCGGCGCGGATGGCCGCCCCCGGGCACAGCTTCGGCGCCGACACCCCCTGGCAGCGGGAGCTGGAGGACGCCTTCCCGTACGCCGAGACCCCGGACCAGCTCACCACCATCGCCGAGGTCAAGGGCGACATGGAGAAGTCGGTGCCGATGGACCGGCTGATCTGCGGCGACGTCGGCTACGGCAAGACCGAGATCGCGGTGCGGGCCGCCTTCAAGGCGGTGCAGGACGGCAAGCAGGTGGCGGTGCTGGTGCCCACCACGCTGCTGGTCCAGCAGCACTTCTCCACCTTCTCCGAGCGGTACGCCAACTTCCCGGTGACGGTGAAGGCGCTCTCCCGCTTCCAGACCGACACCGAGGCCAAGGCGGTGCTGGAGGGCCTGCGCGAGGGCTCGGTGGACATCGTCATCGGCACCCACCGGCTGTTCTCCTCCGAGACCAGGTTCAAGGACCTGGGCCTGGTGATCGTGGACGAGGAGCAGCGGTTCGGCGTCGAGCACAAGGAGCAGCTGAAGAAGCTGCGGGCCAACGTGGACGTGCTCACCATGTCCGCCACCCCCATCCCGCGCACCCTGGAGATGGCGGTCACCGGCATCCGCGAGATGTCCACCATCACCACCCCGCCGGAGGAGCGCCACCCGGTGCTGACCTTCGTCGGCCCGTACGACGACAAGCAGATCGCCGCCGCCGTCCGCCGCGAACTGCTGCGCGAGGGCCAGGTCTTCTACATCCACAACCGCGTGGAGTCCATCGACAAGGCGGCGGCCCGGCTGAAGGACCTGATCCCGGAGGCGCGGATCGCCACCGCGCACGGGCAGATGGGCGAGACGGCGCTGGAGAAGGTCGTGGTGGACTTCTGGGAGAAGGAGTTCGACGTGCTGGTCTCCACCACCATCGTGGAGTCCGGCATCGACATCTCCAACGCCAACACCCTGATCGTGGAGCGCGGCGACACCTTCGGCCTCTCCCAGCTGCACCAGCTGCGGGGCAGGGTCGGCCGGGGGCGCGAGCGCGGCTACGCGTACTTCCTGTACCCGCCGGAGAAGCCGCTCACCGAGACCGCCCACGAGCGGCTGGCCACCATCGCCCAGCACACCGAGATGGGCGCCGGCATGTACGTGGCCATGAAGGACCTGGAGATCCGCGGCGCCGGCAACCTGCTGGGCGGCGAGCAGTCCGGCCATATCGCGGGCGTCGGCTTCGACCTCTACATGCGGATGGTCGGGGAGGCCGTCGCCGAGTTCCGCGACCAGCTGGGCGGGGCCGGCGAGCCGGAGGAGGAGCCGCTGGAGGTCAAGATCGAGCTGCCGGTGGACGCCCACGTACCGCACGACTACGCCCCCGGCGAGCGGCTGCGCCTCCAGGCGTACCGCTCCATCGCGGCGGTCAACTCGGAGGACGACATCGTCCAGGTCCGCGAGGAGCTCACCGACCGCTACGGCAAGCTGCCCGAACCGGTGGAGAACCTGCTGCTGGTCGCCGGGCTGCGGCTGTTCGCCCGCCGCTGCGGGATCAGCGACATCACCCTCCAGGGCGCCAACATCCGCTTCGGCCCGGTGGAGCTGCGCGAGTCCCAGCAGCTGCGGCTGAACCGCCTCTACCCGCGCAGCCTGGTCAAGGGCACCACCCGCCAGCTGCTCGTCCCCCGGCCCACCACCGCCCGCATCGGCGGCAAGCCGGTCGTCGGCCGCGAACTCCTCGCCTGGTGCCGCGACTTCCTCACCGCCATGTTCGACGAACTCCCCGCCCCCCGCTGACCCCGCCCCCGGGCCCCCGCACCAGCCGGTGCGGGGGCCGAAGCGGGCATCGGCACCGCAGTCGAAGGCCCTCGGGCCAGGGCCGGCGGTCGTCAGTACCACCTGGTGCAGGCCGTGCCGCCGGACACGCTGACACAGGCGCGGACCTGCTTGGTCGTGGGGGTGTGGTACATCCCGCTCCAGGTGGAGACATTGGCCCCGTCGATACTCGTCCACCCCGAGGCTCCGAGGCTCGTCGCGCCCAGGTTGGTGGTCACGGCACCCGAGGCCCGGTCCTTTCGCTCCACGTAGACCTTGCCCTTGCGCGGATCGCCGCCGTTGACAGCCGGAATGGGGCGCTGCTGCGGATTCATCATGTACGCCGATGCCGGATGCCGCGCCCGCACCGCGCCTCCTGTCGGTGCCGGGTCAGCCGGCAGCGCGGCCCCGGCAGCGGCCGGGCGAGCGGAGCGACCCGGAGTCGGCCGCCCGCTCGCGGCCGGTCTGATGGCCGGTCTGATGGCCGGGCTGATGGTCCGTCTGATGGTCGCGGCGGGTTCGGCGGCGCGGGACTTCTCTACGCTGCTGGCATGACGCTCACCACACCCCCGACCTCCGGCGGCCGGGCCGAGGCCCCCGCCCTTGCCGCCCGCGCCGCCTCGGTCGGTGCCTCCCCGGTGCGGGAGATACTCGCGCTGACCGCCCGTCCCGAGGTCATCTCCTTCGCCGGCGGGCTGCCCGCCCCGGAGCTGTTCGACGCCGAGCGGATCAGCGCCGCGTTCGCCACCGTGCTGGCGGAGTCGCCCGAGCGGGTGCTCCAGTACTCGACCACCGAGGGCGATCCGGAGCTGCGCCGCGCGGTGGCGGCCCGGCTCACCGGGCGCGGGCTGCCCACCGGGGCGGACGACCTGCTGGTGACCGGGGGTTCGCAGCAGGCGCTGTCGCTGCTGGCCACGGCCCTGCTGGGGCCGGGTGATGTCGTCCTGGTCGAGGACCCGACCTATCTGGCGGCCCTGCAGAGCTTCGGCTTCGCCGGGGCGCGGGTGCTGCCGGTGCCGTCCGACGCCGAGGGGATCGACCCGGCCGCGCTGGAGGAGCTGGTGCTCCGGGAGCGGCCCAAGCTGCTCTATCTGATCCCCACCTTCCAGAACCCGACCGGCCGCACCCTGTCCGCCGAGCGCCGCCGGGCCGTCGCCGAGGTCGCCGGGCGGCACGGGCTCTGGCTGGTCGAGGACGACCCGTACGGCGACCTGCGGTTCAGCGGCGAGCCGGTGCCCTGGGTGGCCTCGTACGAGGCGGCGGCCGACCGCACGGTCCTGCTGGGCAGCTTCTCCAAGATCATGGCGCCGGGCATGCGGCTGGGCTGGCTGCGCGCCCCCGCCGTACTGCGGCGCGCCTGCACCATCGCCAAGCAGGCCGCCGACCTGCACACCTCCACCGTCGACCAGGCCGCCGCCGCCCGGTATCTGACCGACAACGACCTGGAGGTGCACCTGAACCGGGTGCGGGCCGCCTACCGCGAGCGCCGCGACGCACTCGACGACGGCCTGGCCGACGCGCTCCCGGCGGGCAGCAGCTGGAACCGGCCGGACGGCGGCATGTTCCTCTGGGTCAGCCTGCCCGCCGGCTACGACGCCACCGCGCTGCTCCAGCGGGCCATCACCCACAATGTGGCGTACGTCCCGGGCACGCCCTTCTTCGCCGGACCGCCGGACCCGACCACGCTGCGGATGTCGTTCACCACCCACACCCCGGACGAGATCCGCGAGGGCCTGCACCGCCTCGCCCAGGCGGTGGCCGCCCACGGCTGAGCGGCCCGGCCAGGGGGTCAGCCCTCGCCCGCGAAGATCCGCAGGGTGCTCTCCAGCTGCTCGAAGCTCTCGTCCACCGTACGGATGCGCTTGTACGCCAGCGCGGTGATCAGGTTGGCGGCGAAGTCCCCGAACGCCACCACCACGTCGAAGAAGTTCTCCTGGTCCGCGATCCAGATCTCCGCCAGGAGCTCATGGGCGGCGCGCTCACCGGGCACCAGGAAGGACCGCAGGACCGGGGGCAGCTGCGACAGCGTCCGCTCACCGGGCGGCAGCGTGGCCGCGAAGGCGTCCAGGAAGTGCGCCGCGCCCTGGTCCTGCGCATCCGCCCAGGTCTCGGTGAGGACGGCGGCCGCAATGGCGGTGCCGACCGCCAGGAAGACGATCCCGTCGGTGCCGCCGTCCCGCATGTCGCCGCGCAGCACCTCGCTGACGACCCGGCAGGCGGGGGAGTCCATCCGCCGTACGGCGGCGCGAGAGGCGGGCTCCAGCGACGCGCGGATCAGGTCGACGACGGCGGCTTCGGTGGTCGGCATGTGCGTTATCCTGCCCCGCCCGGCGGCCGGGCGGGGGCGAATCCGCCGATGGGCGGCGACCGTCCCGCCCCGGCCGCCGTCACCGGCGGCCGGCGGAGGTCAGTACGCTCGGGGCGTGCTCATCGGCCTTCTGGCGGCGCTGGCCGCCGCGCTCTGCTTCGGCGTGGCGACCGTGCTCCAGGCGCTCGGCGCCCGTACCTCGGACGCCCGTACCTCGGACGCCCGCGCCTCCGGCCCGCCCGCCGCCGGGGGCGTGGCCGGCACCGTCCGGTCGATGGCGAACCTCCCCTTCGTCGCCGGGCTCGGGCTGGACGGCCTCGGCTTCGTCGCCCAGCTGGTGGCGCTGCGCTCGCTGCCGCTGTACGTGGTGCAGGCGGCGCTGGCCGGGGCGCTCGCCGTCACGGCCGTCACCGGGGCGCTGCTGCTGCGGATGCGGCTCGGCCGCGCGGAGTGGCTGGGCATCGCCGGGGTGTGCGGCGGGCTGGCGCTGCTCGGCGCCACGGCCGGGGAGGAGGGGCACCGGCAGCCGGGCACGGCGTTCCACTGGGCGCTGCTCGCCGCCGCCGTCGCGCTGGGGCTGCTCGGCGCGGCCGCCTGGCGGCTGCGCGAGCCGGTCCGGGCGGCGGCGCTGGGCCTGCTGTGCGGCTTCGGGTTCGGCGTGGTCGGGCTGGCCGTCCGGGTGCTGCCCGCCGTGGACCTGCCGGATGTGCTGCCGCTGCTGCGCGACCCCGCCCTGTATGCGCTGGTCGGCGGCGGGGCGCTGGCCTTCCTGCTGCTCACCGAGGCGGTGCGCGGCGGCTCGGTGACCACGGCCACCGCCGGGATGGTGCTCGGCGAGACCGGCGTGCCCGCGCTGCTGGGAGTGCTGCTGCTCGGTGACGGCACCCGCCCCGGGCTGGTCCCGCTGGCGGTGGCGGGCTTCGCCCTGGCCGTGGCGGGGGCGCTGGCGCTGGCCCGCTTCGGCGAGGTCGACGCCGCCGGGCCGTCCGGCGGGACCGGTGAGGCGGACTAGCGGGGACTAGCGGACGTTCCACTGGCCGGTCTGGTCGGCGAAGCCGCTGTCCAGGCCGAACTGGACCGTGTCGAGCTTGGCGGCCTTGGGGACCTGGAAGGTGATGAAGCCCTTGGCGGTGCCGCCGGGGGCGATGGTGACGTCGGCGGGGAAGGCCGGGCCGGCGTCGGTGTCCGAGTAGTCGGCGTCGAAGCCCTGACCCTCGGTGTCGACCACCTTGGCGCCGTTCGACGGTGAGTCCTGGTACGCCTTGCTGCCGGTGTTCTTGATCCGGAACTGCACGGCGACGAACCGCTTCCCCTTGTCCGGCTCGGTGTACTCGTCGGCGCCCTTGGCCTTGTCGACCACCTTGAGCACGGTGACGTCGGCCCGGGTGTCCATGCCCTTGAGCGCGATGGTGTCCCCGACCTTGGCTGGCGCCTTCTTCTCGGGCGCGCCCTGCTCGCCGGCCCCGCCGGACTCGTCAGTGCCGGACTTGCCGGCCGTGGACCCGCCGGTCGTGGATTTGGCGGCGGTGGCGACCGAGTCGTCGGTGCCCGAGGTGCAGGCGGTGGCGCCGAGGGCGACCAGCGAGGCGGTGAGCAGTACGGCTGCGGTGCGGGCGGTGCGAAGCATGGGTGGACCCCCGAGTTCGTGGGATGTATTCGAGCGTTGAGTCAATGACAGCAGAGGCTGTGAACTCTGTCAACGCCATGCGGGATTGGCAGGGTGTTCACGTGATCTCGGCTTGGCTTCGGCTCGGCCCGAGCGCGGACCGCTGTCGGTCCGGAGCGGTACGGTGACGAAGGCAACTGCCCCGCCACCCAGCCCCGCCCGTCCCGCCCAGGAGCAGCCATGCAAGGCCGCCAGCCCGGCAGCCCCGCCTCGTCCTTCGCCGCCCCGAAGCCGTCGCGGCCGGTGGTGAAGGTGCTCTGGGCCCTGGTGCCGGTGGTCACCTTCACGCTGCTGGCCTTCGCCCCCGCCACCTATCTCGCCGCACGGCGCAGGCGCCCGGCGGACTGGCTGGGCGTGGCCTTCTTCGCCGTCAACACGGCGGCCTTCTGCCTGGGCATGGTGTTCGCCGCCGACCCCGGCCAGCCGTACACCTCCGGTGATGTCATCGGCATCACCGCGATGTGCATCGGCTTCGTCGTCGCCCCGGTGCACTTCCTGGTGATGGACCGGAAGGCGGTGTGGGAGCGCTTCGCCGCAGCCCAGGGCTTCGCCGGCGCCCCGGGTTTCGCCGCGCCCCCGGCGGCCCACCCGGCGCAGCCCGGCTACGGCTGGCCGCCGCAGCCGCCGCCCACGTCGTACACGCCCACCCTCTACCAGCCGCAGCCCCAGCCCGGGTACGCCGCGCCCGCGCCCGCCCCCGAGGACGCCGCCCGCGCCGAGCTGCGTCAGCTGGGCGAGCTGCTGCGCCGCCAGGCCGCCGACGGCGGCAACCCCGACGCCTGGCGGGACGGCGGCCGGTGACCGCTCGCGAGCGGCTGGTCGGCGGCCGGTACCGGCTCGCGGAGAAGATCGGCCACGGCGGCATGGGCCAGGTCTGGTCGGCGTACGACCAGCAGCTCGACCGCCGGGTCGCGGTCAAACTGCTCCGTACCGACCTCGCCCTCACGGCCGGCGGCTCCGAGACCGCCCGCACCGAGCTGCGCCGCCGCTTCCGCCGCGAGTGCCGGGTGACGGCGGGCTTCGACCACCCGGGGCTGGTCACCGTGTACGACGCCGGGGAGGACGGCGACGACCTCTACCGGGTGATGCAGCGCGTCCCCGGGCTGAGCCTGGCGGACCTGATCGCCGAGGAGGGCCCGCTGCCGGTCGCGGGCGCCGCCGCGGTGGCCGCCCAGATCTGCGCCGCCCTGGCCGCCGTGCACGCCGTACCGGTGGTGCACCGGGACCTCAAGCCCAGCAATGTGATGGTGCGGGACGACGGCCGGGTGGTGGTGCTCGACCTGGGCATCGCCGCCGTGCTCGAACCGGACGCGACCAGGATCACCCGCACCGGCGGCATGATCGGCAGCCCGCCCTACATGGCGCCCGAACAGGCGCTCTCCAGCACCGTGGACCCGCGCAGCGACCTGTACGCGCTGGGCTGCATGCTGCACGAGATGCTGTCCGGCGAGGCGCCGTTCCACGCCCCCACCGCGCTCGGGGTGCTGCGGCGGCACGCCGACGACCCGCCGGTGCCGCTGCGCGAGCTGCGGCCGGAGGTGCCCGCCGAGCTGGAGACGCTGGTGCTGCGCCTGCTGGCCAAGCAGCCCCGGGACCGGCCCGCCGACGCCCAGGAGGTGTACCGGCTGCTGCTGCCGCTGCTGCCCGCCGCCTCATCCGACCCGGCGGCCGCGCTGCGGCCGTACGGGGCGCTGCCCGACCCGGCCAGGCCGTACCGCCATCCGTTCGCCCCGCAGCCGGGGGCGCGTACCGCCGGGGCGCACGCCGGGCCGCACCTGTCTGCGCCGTACCCGCCCGCTGTCGCGCCGGTGTCGGCCGCCGTCCCGCCGCAGCCGGTCGGCGCCCCGGACCTGGCGGCCGTCTGCCTGCGGGTGCCCGAACTGCTGGACGCGGGCCGACTCAGTGAGGTCATCGACCTGGCCGCCCAGGTGCTGCCCGCCGCAGGCGCGCAGCACGGCGAGCACGCCCCCCTGGTGCTCACCCTGCGCCGGTTGTACGCCCGCACGCTGCTGGTGGAGCGCCGCTACCGCACGGCGCTGCCCGAATGGCGGCTGCTGGCCGGGGTGGCCGCCGCCGAGCGCGGCCCGGCGGACGCGGAGGCGCTGGAGTGCCGCAGGCAGGCCGCGGGCTGCCTGGAGGAGCTGGGGGAGGGGGCCGCCGCGCTGGCCGAGTACCGGGCGCTGCTGCCGCTGTACCAGGCCCGGCTGGAGCGCGGCGCCGACCCCGGGCCGGCGGGGGCGGCGGCCCTGGCCGCCGACTGGGACCGGGCCTGCGAGCTGCGCGAGCGGATCGGGCGGCTGCTCGCGGCCGACGGTGACACCGAGGGCGCCCGGGACACGCTGCTGCGGCTGCTGCTGGACAAGGAGCGCGGTCTCGGTACGCACCACCCGGACGTGGTACGGCTGCGGCAGGACCTTGACTGGCTGCGCCGCGACCGGGGCCCCGACCCGGCGCCGCGCCACGATCCGCGCGGCGGGTCCTGGCCGGCCGTCCCGCCGGGGTCGGGGTCGCTGCCGGGGTCGCTGCCGGGGCCGGTGCCGGGGCCGGTGCCGGGCAATCCGTACGCCGCGCAGCCCCGGCCGTGGTGAGGCGGCCCGGCTGAAGGGGCCCGCCGCCGGGCGCGGGGGGTTCGCCTGCGGCGGCGGGCCGGGTAGGGTCCGCAGCCCAACGCCTGCCACGGACCCGGGCTCCGCAGAGTCGGGTGTCACGTACGGTCACCCGGACGCCCTCCGACGCTACCCTGCGTGTCCGGGTGTCGCCAGGGGACGGGACCAAGTGGGGGTCAAGTGGGAGCGCCTTCTTTTCGTCTTATCGACATAATTGTCGCCCCCGCTACATGAATTAACCCGCCGCGATCAGGTGAATGCATGGCTGCCAGGCCCTTGACGTCCCTATCCTGCCTCCCGGCAGCATTCGCACAGGACGTACCGCAGCACACCGCGCAGCCCCTGCGCGGCAGGACACACAGCACGCCACCGCCGGGAGGCTCCGTGATCCGCACCTCCGTCCCCGACCGCCCCGCAGCTCCCCGACGGCGGCGGGCCACCGCCGCCGCCGGGGTGCTGCTCGCCACCGTGGTGCTCAGCGCCTGCGGCGCCGCCCCGCACCCGGGTGCGGCCGCCGTGGTCGGCGATCACCGGATCACCACCTCCGCCGTGCAGGCGCGGGTGACGTCGTTCCGCGACGCCGTCGCCGACGCCAGCAAGGGCGCCGCCCAGCCGGAGAACGGCGGCCTGGCCCGCAACACCGTCCGCGAGATGGTCCTCGCGGACCTGGTCGCCCAGTCGCTGCGCGAGCACGGCCTCACCGTCAGCGACTCCGAGATCCAGCAGGCCCACGCCGCCGACGCCGCCCAGCTGGGCGGCGAGGAGGGGCTGAAGCAGGCCCTGATCCAGCAGAAGGGCATCGGCCCGGACGGCGTCGACGACTTCTACCGGCGGATGATCGGCATGCAGAAGCTGGCCGCCGCCTCCGGAGTCGACCCCAACACCGAGCAGGGCACCGAGGCGCTGCGCAAGACGCTGGCCGACACCGCAGGCAAGCTCAAGGTGGAGCTCAACCCGCGCTACGGCACCTGGGACCCGAAGGAGATCAGCTTCGGGGACGGCGCCGAGGCGTGGCTGCACAGCCCGGTCAAGCAGGACACCGTCTCCTCCTGACCGGCCGCCGCACCCGCCGGGCCGTACGCGCCGGGGCTGGACCGCCCCGGTGTGCACGGCCCGGCCCCGGGTAGGCGTCGGCCATGTCGATGGAAGCAGTAGTCGTCAGCAACGTGACGCCGGTCGTCATCGTGATCGTCGTGATCGGTGTGCTGATCGTTGTTGCCCTGATCGCCGCCTTCATCGCCGGCGACCGCCGCAAGCGGGAGGAGCCGCCGCCGCCGGTCACGCACCGGCCGGGCAGCGAGTCCTGGGAGACGCGTGGGCAGCATGAGCAGCGGCAGGCCGAGGGCCGGACCGACGCACCCGACCACGACCACGAGCATGACCACGAGCACGACCGCGACCGCGACCACGGCGCCCACCGGCCCCGGCAGTCGGACGGCCCGCCGAACTGACCGCCGCCGCGACGGCCTGCCGCGCTTCCCCGCGCGGGCGGTAGGTTCTTGGCGTGGCACCGATCAGTGAGCAGACCCCGTCCCAGGCCCAGCAGTCCCCGCAGCCCCAGCCGCAGCCGGAGCCCGGCCGCCTGGTGCTGCTCACCACCACCCACCGGGTGGCCCCCGGGCTGCTCTCCTGGCCCGCCTGGGAGACCCTGCGCGGCGCCGACCTGGTGCTGACCGGCGACCCCGGGCACCCGCAGCTTCCCCCCGTACGACAGGCCGGGGTCACGGTCGAGCCGCACACCGCCGAGACCGTACCGGCCCTGGCCCGCAGCCTGGCCGAGGCCGCCGCGCCCGGCCGTACGGTGGTCTGGATCGGCGGCGTGGACGGCGACCCGGGCCTGACCGACGCACTGGCCCGGCTGGCCGTCGAGGGCGGTCTCGACCCGGCCCCGGTCATCGAACTGCTGCCCGGCTCCTACGACCTGCCCGGCGCCCGGCTGCTGGACCTGGTGGCCGTGATGGACCGCCTGCGCTCACCCGGCGGCTGCCCCTGGGACGCCGAGCAGACCTCCGCCTCGCTGGTGAAGTACCTGGTCGAGGAGGCGTTCGAGCTGGTCGAGGCGATCGAGGAGGGGGACCGGGAGAGCCTGCGCGAGGAGCTGGGCGACGTGCTGTTCCAGGTCTTCTTCCACGCCCGGATCGCGGAGGAGGACCCGGAGGAGCCGTTCTCCATCGACGATGTCGCGGCCGGGCTGGTGGAGAAGCTGATGTACCGGCATCCGCATGTCTTCGGTGACGCGGACGCCGACACCCCGGCCCAGGTCGAGGCCGACTGGGACCGGCTCAAGGCGGCCGAGAAGCAGCGGGAGTCCGCCGTGGACGGCGTCCCGCTGGCCCAGCCCGCCCTGGCGCTGGCCGCCAAGCTCGCCTCCCGCGCCCGCAAGGCCGCCCTGGACGTCCCGGCGGGCACCCCGGCTGCCGTCCCGACCCCGCTCACCGAGGACACCCTCGGCCAAGCCCTGCTCGGCCTCGCCGCCGCCGCCTCCCACGCCGGCCTCGACCCCGAAACCGCCCTCCGCACCGCCGCCCGCCACTACCGCACCGCCATCCGCACCGCCGAACAGCACCCCTGACCACCACCCCTGGCCCCCGGCGGGTGCCTTCCCGGCCACGGTCCACTCCAGGGGCGCGAGGAACTGCGCGAGCAACCCCCGCGTCCGTGGTGCCCTGAACGCACCGTTCCCCGCTCCCCGGCGGGGGTGCCTTCCCGGCCGGGGTTCACTCCAGGGGCGCGAGGAACTGCGCGAGCAACCCCCGCGTTCGTAGTGCCCTGAACGCACCGTTCCCCGCTCCCCGGCGGGGTTGCCTTCCCGGCCGGGGTTCACTCCAGGGGCGCGAGGAACTGCGCGAGCAACCCCCGCGTTCGTAGTGCCCTGAACGCACCGTTCCCCGCTCCCCGGCGGGGGTGCCTTCCCGGCCGGGGTTCACTCCAGGCGCGCGAGGAACTGCGCGAGCAACCCTCACCAGTGCAGCACGCCGAACGCACCGTTCCCATGCACCCCGGATGGTGCACGGTTGGCCGTCCGTTCAAGCGCTGGCGTCAGTGGGTGGCTGGTCGCGCAGTTCCCCGCGCCCCTGGTGGTGCGTGGTTGGTCGCCTGTTCAAGCGCTGGTGTCAGCGGGTGGCTGGTCGCGCAGTTCCTCGCGCTCCTGGTGGTGACCCGTGGCCGGGGTTCAGGCAGCCGGTTCCGGCAGGGCGGGGAGGGCGGCGACGGTGTCCCGCATGCCGGTCAGCCAGGCGTCCCGGTCCGCGGCCCGCCCCTGCTCGTACCGGGCCACCTCGGGGTGCGGCAGGATCAGGAACCGCTCGTCCGCCAGCCCCGCGACCACCGCCTCCGCCACCTCGGCCGGCTCCAGCATCGCCCCGAAAGCGGTCAGCACATCCTCGACGCCGGGATACGCGGACATCGCCGTCCGCACCCCCTGCGGACACAGCACGCTGACCCCGATCCCCCGCGACCCGTACGTCACCGCCAGCCACTCCGCGAACGCCACCGCCGCATGCTTGGTGACGCTGTACGGCGCATCCCCGGGCATGGTCAGCAGCCCCGCCGCCGAAGCGGTGTTGAGCAGCCGCCCCCGCCCCCGCGCGAGCATCCCCGGCAGCACGGCCCGCGCCGCGTAGACGTGGGCCATGACGTTGACGTCCCAGCAGCCCTGCCAGAGCGCGTCCGCCGCCTCGATGCCCTGCGCCGTCCCCACTCCGGCGTTGCTACAGAACAGGTCGATCGGCCCGAGGTGCTCCTCGGCGATGTCCACCAGGGTCCGTACGTCGCTCTCCCGCGACACGTCGCTGCCCACGCCGACCGCGCGGCAGCCGTGCCGGTCCAGCTCCCCGGCCAGGTCCTCGGCGCCGCCGACGTCCAGGTCCGCGAGGAGCAGCCCGGCCGCGCCCTCCGCCGCGAATCGCCGCGCGAGCGCCGCGCCGATCCCGCCCGCCGCCCCGGTGATGACCACCACCGCACCGCGCACCTGCATGGACTGCTCCTCCCTGCGGCCGCATCCGCCCCGCGGCGGGCCGCTGAATCACGCTGCGGGGGATCGTAGGCTCCGCAGCACCCACCGCAACAGGGCATGTCCGCCAGGTGACCTGCTTCGCGCCACTGTCGGACCCGCAGGCTAACGTCGGGGGATGCCTGCGCACGCCCCTGACCTGTTCACCTTCGAGTTCGCCGCCGATCCGTACCCGGCGTACGCCTGGCTGCGCGAGCACGCACCGGTGCACCGCACCACCCTGCCGAGCGGTGTGGACGCGTGGCTGGTGACGCGGTACGCCGACGCCCGGCAGGCGCTGGCCGACCCCAGGCTGTCCAAGAACCCGGTGCACCACAGCGAGCAGGCGCACCGCTCCGGCCGGGTCGGCATCCCCGGGGAGCGCAGCGCCGACCTGATGACGCACCTGCTGAACATCGACCCGCCCGACCACACCCGGCTGCGCCGGCTGGTCTCCAAGGCGTTCACCCCGCGCCGGGTCGCGGAGTTCGAGCCCCGGGTGCGGCAGCTCACCGACCGGCTGCTGGACTCCTTCGCGGCCCGGGGCAGCGCCGACCTGATCCATGAGTTCGCCTTCCCGCTGCCGATCTACGCCATCTGCGACCTGCTGGGCGTGCCGCCGGAGGACCAGGACGACTTCCGCGACTGGGCCGGGATGATGATCCGCCACGGCGGCGGCCCGCGCGGCGGTGTCGCCCGCGCGGTCAAGCGGATGCGGACGTACCTGGCCGAGCTGATCCACCGCAAGCGCGCGGAGCTGACCGCCGAGCCGCAGCCCGGCGAGGACCTGATCTCCGGGCTGATCCGGGCCGGCGACCACGGCGAGCACCTGACCGAGAACGAAGCCGCCGCGATGGCCTTCATCCTGCTCTTCGCCGGCTTCGAGACCACCGTCAACCTGATCGGCAACGGCACGTACGCCCTGCTGCGCAACCCCGGTCAGCGGGCGCTGCTCCAGGAGTCGCTGGGCCGGGGCGAGACCGGGCTGCTGGCCGGCGCGGTGGAGGAGCTGCTCCGGTACGACGGCCCGGTGGAGCTGGCCACCTGGCGGTTCGCCACCGCGGAGCTGACCATCGGCGGCACGGCCGTCCCGGCGGGCGATCCAGTGCTGGTGGTGCTGGCCGCCGCCGACCGCGACCCGGAGCGGTTCGACGGGCCGGACACCCTCGACCTGGCCCGCCGCGACAATCCGCACCTGGGCTTCGGCCACGGCATCCACTACTGCCTGGGCGCGCCGCTCGCCCGGTTGGAGGCGCAGGCGGCGCTGACCGCGCTGCTCACCCGCCTCCCCGATCTGCGGCTCGCCGCCGATCCGGCCGACCTGCGGTGGCGCGGCGGTCTGATCATGCGCGGCCTGCGGGAGTTGCCGGTGGGCTTCACCCCGGTGGCGGAGTGAGCGGATGACCGACCGACAGTAGGCACGCCGCGACGATGGGTTTGCCTTTGTGTGATGTTCGTGATGTCGGGTTGTTATCCATCAGACGAACTGTCTAGGCTCCCGTCCATCCGCTGACGCGGGCCCCGGAGCGTGGGACGCCGAGTCCTGTCCACCGTGCTCCGGGCCACCGAGACCGACCTTGAGGACAGGAGCGGGGGAACCAGGTAAGCCGCCGTGCGCCCAACCGGTGCGCGGCTCGGGGTGAAGCCGCCTCCGCGCGGCCGGGCCACCTCCCGGTCCGAACCCGACAGCTCACCTCGTAGGCGTCGGAGAGGGACCCCTCATGCTGCTTCCCGGCAACGGCCGCCATCGCCGCATCCGCCCCAGCCAGACCAAGAAGTTCGTCGCCGTCGCCGGTGTCACCGGCGCGGGCATCGCGCTCCCGCTGCTGACGGCGGGCGCCGCCTCCGCCGCCTCCACCGCCACCTGGGACAAGGTCGCCCAGTGCGAGAGCGGCGGCGACTGGGCGATCAACACCGGCAACGGCTTCTACGGCGGCCTCCAGTTCACCCAGAGCACCTGGGCGGCCTACGGCGGCTCCGCGTACGCCGACCGGCCGGACCTGGCGACCAAGGGCCAGCAGATCGCCATAGCGGAGAAGGTGCTGGACGGTCAGGGCCCCGGCGCCTGGCCGGTGTGCTCGGTGCAGGCCGGGCTGACGGCGGGCGGCCCCGCCGCGAGCGTGGACACCGGCGGCAGCCCGGTCTCCTCCGCCACCACGGACGCCGCCTCGCGCGGCAGCGCCCGGGACGACCTGGGTGCGGCCGACTCCACCGCCGCCAAGGACACCGCCCCGACCCAGACCGAGCACCTGCCGACCTTCGACGGCACGGCCGGCTGGGACGCTGAGGACGGCGTCTACTGGTACCAGGAGGACGACTCCTGGCACTGGACCAGCCACAAGGACGTCTACCAGCAGCACCTCGCCGCGGCCGAGCAGCAGGCCGCGACCGCCGCGACCCCGGCCAAGGGCACCGCGAAGCCGGCCGGGAGCACCGCCAAGCACGCCGCCGCGCCCGCCGCCGAGACGGCCGCCACCCCGGCGAAGAAGTCCACCCCCCGGCACGCGGCCCCCGCCCCGGCCGGCGGCCGGTACACGGTCGTACCGGGCGACAACCTCTCCGCCATCGTCGAGGCCCACCACCTGGACGGCGGCTGGCAGCACCTCTACCAGGAGAACCGCTCCACCGTCGGCGCCGACCCCGACCTGATCCTGCCGGGCCAGGTGCTGACCCTCGGCTGACCGGCTGCGCACCGCTGCTGACGCCCCGCCGGCGGCCGCTCCCGACCTCCCGGGACCGGCCGCCGGGTGCGGTGCCGGGCACCGCGCTACCGATGGGTAGAAGTGTTCGACCGGCGAGACAGGGCCCGGGTAGCGGTGGTCGTGACGGCCGGTGCGGTTAGGCTCTGGTCGTAACGACTTCATATCCGCCATAAGGAGATGCCTCGTGCCGTCCATTGATGTCGTCGTAGCCCGGGAGATCCTCGACTCGCGAGGCAACCCCACGGTCGAGGTCGAGGTCGGCCTCGACGACGGCAGCACCGGCCGCGCGGCGGTGCCCTCCGGCGCCTCCACCGGCGCCTTCGAGGCGCTGGAGCTGCGCGACGGCGACAAGTCCCGCTACGGCGGCAAGGGCGTGGAGAAGGCCGTCCTCGCCGTCATCGAGCAGATCGGCCCGGAGCTGGTCGGCTACGACGCCACCGAGCAGCGGCTGATCGACCAGGCGATGCTCGACCTGGACGCCACCCCGGACAAGTCCTCGCTCGGCGCCAACGCCATCCTGGGCGTCTCGCTCGCCGTGGCGCACGCCGCCTCCGAGGCGTCCGACCTGCCGCTGTTCCGCTACGTCGGTGGTCCGAACGCGCATGTGCTGCCGGTCCCGATGATGAACATCCTGAACGGCGGCTCGCACGCCGACTCCAACGTGGACATCCAGGAGTTCATGATCGCCCCGATCGGCGCGGAGTCCTTCTCCGAGGCCGTCCGCTGGGGCGTGGAGGTCTACCACACCCTCAAGGGCGTGCTGAAGGAGCGCGGGCTCTCCACCGGCCTGGGCGACGAGGGCGGCTTCGCCCCCAACCTCGACTCCAACCGCGAGGCGCTGGACCTCATCGTCGAGGCGATCAAGAAGGCCGGCTACACCCCCGGCAAGGACGTCGCCCTGGCGCTGGACGTCGCCGCCTCCGAGTTCTACAAGGACGGCGCCTACCAGTTCGAGGGCAAGGCGCTCTCCGCCGTCGAGCTGACCGAGTACTACGCCGAGCTGGTCGCCTCCTACCCGCTGGTCTCCATCGAGGACCCGCTGAACGAGGAGGACTGGGACGGCTGGAAGACCCTCACCGAGAAGCTCGGCGACAAGGTCCAGATCGTCGGCGACGACCTCTTCGTCACCAACCCGGAGCGCCTGGGCCGCGGCATCGAGTCCGGCACCGCCAACGCGCTGCTGGTGAAGGTCAACCAGATCGGCTCGCTCACCGAGACGCTGGACGCGGTGGAGCTGGCCCAGCGCAACGGCTACCGCTGCATGATGTCGCACCGCTCCGGCGAGACCGAGGACGTCACCATCGCGGACCTCGCCGTCGCCACCAACTGCGGCCAGATCAAGACCGGCGCCCCGGCCCGCTCCGAGCGCGTCGCCAAGTACAACCAGCTGCTGCGCATCGAGGAGATCCTCGACGACGCCGCCGAGTACGCCGGGCGCGGTGCCTTCCCGCGCTACAAGTACGAGGGCTGACAAGGCAGTTCGGCCACCGGTGCCCCGGCGCTCACCCTCTGGGGTGGGCGGCGGGGCATCCGTACGACCACGGAGGGGACGCACCATGGCGATCCGCAAGGCGACCCTGCCCGCACGCGGCCCCGGCACCCGCCGACCCGCGAGCGCCCCCCGCCCCCGGACCCGCTTCCGCTTCACCGGCCGGGCCGCCGTGCTCGCGCTGGTGCTCTGCTCGCTCATCGCGGCGCTGGCCTACCCCACCCGGCAGTTCATCGCCCAGCGCGCCGACATCGCCGCCCAGCGGGCCGCCGCCGAGCAGGCCCGCACCCGGGTCCAGGAGCTGCGCCGGGAGAAGGCCCGTTGGCAGGACCCGGCCTTCGTACGGGCCCAGGCCCGCGAGCGGCTGCACTACGCCATGCCCGGCGACACCCCGTACGTCGCGGTGGACCCGGCCGCCGGCCGGCCCGGGGACCCCGACGACGCGGCCGCCCGGGGGACCTCCCGGCAGCCCTGGTACACCAGCGTCTGGGAGTCGGTGGACGCGGCCGACCGCACCGTGCGCCCGGCCCGCAAGCCCCCGGCCGCCCCTGCCCGGTAAGACCCCCTTCACAGCCAGCACCGCACAGCCGCCCCCGCACGAGACAGCGCCCCCACATGACCACTGCCGAAGAACCCAACGCGCCCGTCGGCCCCGCCGACGTGGCCGCCATCGCCGCCCAGCTCGGCCGGGTGCCGCGCGGGCTGCGCGCGGTCGCCCACCGCTGCCCCTGCGGCCTGCCCGACGTGGTGGAGACCCAGCCCCGGCTGGAGGACGGCACGCCGTTCCCCACCCTCTACTACCTGACCTGCCCCCGGGCCGCCTCGCTGATCGGCACCCTGGAGGCCGACGGCGTGATGAAGGAGATGACCGCCCGCCTCGGCGAGGACCCGGAGCTGGCGGCCGACTACCGGGCCGCCCACGAGGACTACCTGGCCCGCCGCGACGCGATCGAGGTGCTGGAGGGCTTCCCCAGCGCCGGCGGGATGCCGGACCGGGTCAAGTGCCTGCACGTCCTGGTCGGCCACTCGCTGGCGGCCGGCCCCGGCGTCAACCCGCTCGGTGACGAGGCGATCGCCAAGCTGCCCGAGTGGTGGCGCAAGGGCCGCTGCGTCTGCGCGGCCGACCCCCAGACCGGAGGAGACGACCAGTGACCACCACCAGGACCGCCGCCGTCGACTGCGGCACCAACTCCATCCGGCTGCTGATCGCGGACCTGACCCGGCCGGACGGCGCCCCGGCCGCCACCTCGCGCGACGTGGACCGCCGGATGACCATCGTCCGGCTGGGCCAGGGCGTGGACCGCACCGGTCGGCTGGCGCCCGAGGCGCTGGAGCGCACCTTCGCCGCCTGCCGGGAGTACGCCGAGCTGATCCGCAGCCACGGCGTCGGCCCGGAGCGGACCCGCTTCGTCGCCACCAGCGCCTCCCGCGACGCCGAGAACCGCGACGACTTCGTACGCGGTGTGGTCGACATCCTGGGCGTCGAACCCGAGGTGGTCACCGGCGACGAGGAGGCCCAGCTCTCCTTCACCGGCGCCACCCGGGGCCTGACCGCCGCCGGGGTGCGCCTGGAGCAGCCGTACCTGGTGGTTGACATCGGCGGCGGCTCCACCGAGTTCGTGCTCGGCGACGACACGGTCCGCGCCGCCCGCTCGGTGGACGTGGGCTGCGTACGGCTGACCGAGCGGCACTTCGCCGGGGCCGACCCGGTCACCCCCGGGCAGATCGCCGCCGCCCGCGCCGACATCGAGCGGGCGCTGGACCTGGCCGCCGAGCGGGTGCCGCTGGACCAGGCCCGCACCCTGGTCGGGCTGGCGGGCTCGGTCACCACGGTCGCGGCGCTGGCGCTCGGCCTGACGGAGTACGACTCGGCGCGCATCCACCACTCCCGGATCTCGCTGGACCAGGTCCGCGAGGTGACCGGCGGGCTGCTCGCCGCCGACCACCGGCAGCGCGCCGCGCTGCCGGTGATCCACCCCGGCCGGGTGGACGTGATCGGCGCCGGGGCCCTGGTGCTGCTGGCGCTGATGGAGCGGACGGGGGCCGCCGAAGTGGTCGTCAGTGAGCACGACATCCTGGACGGGATCGCCTGGAGCATCGTCCGCTGAACCCCGCCGGGGGCCGGCCGGGCCCGGGGCCGGGCGTCACACGCCCGGCCCGCCGGACCAACTTCGTGAATTTCTTCACATGGAGTTCCGCGTGATCGGCGTCACCTGCCGGGGGGACCGTCCGATATGTGGGACCGAAGGTGCCCGGCCGTTCAGAGGTGCGGATCGCAGGCCCGTCCACCGATCCACGGGCAGAATCGAAAACGCGTGCCGGGCGTGACGCCCTCGCCGGGGATTACGGCAGCTCAGCGGGGTGGCCCGGGAGCGCCGTCCGCAGGACCACCGCCCCCGCGTCGCGGCGGCTCCGGCACGGCCCCCGAGCGGCCGCCGGGGCCCCGAAACGAGGGCCGCGAAATATAGCACACCGTGTCCAGAGGCAGGTGACCAGCCTCGGGAGGGTCGCTGCCCGGCGTGCTGGATACTTTCGGATATGAGCACCACGGAGCGTCCTCGCATCCTCATCGTCGGCGGTGGTTACGTCGGCCTGTATGCCGCGATGCGCATCCTCAAGAAGATGCGCTACGGCGAGGCGACCGTCACGGTCGTCGACCCGCGGTCGTACATGACCTACCTGCCCTTCCTCCCGGAGGCCGCGGGCGGCAACGTCGCCCCCCGCAACCTCGTCGCGCCGCTGCGCCGCGTCCTGCAGAAGGCCGAGGTGCTGACCGGTCACGTCACCGGCGTCGACCACGGTCGCAAGGTCGCGACGATCTCCCCGCTGGCCGGCGACTCCTACGAGCTGCCCTTCGACTACCTGGTGGTGGCGGCCGGTTCGGTCTCCCGCACCTTCCCGATCCCCGGTCTGGCCGAGCACGGCATCGGCATGAAGACCGTGGAGGAGGCCATCGGCCTGCGCAACCACGTGATGGCGCAGCTCGACAAGGCCGAGTCGACCACGGACAAGGACGTCCGCCGCCAGGCCCTCACCTTCGTCTTCGTCGGCGGCGGCTTCGCCGGTGTCGAGACCATCGCCGAGGTCGAGGACATGGCCCGCGACGCGGCGAAGATCTATAACACCGTCAGCCGCGAGGACATGCGCTTCATCCTCGTCGAGGCGGCCAACCGCATCCTGCCCGAGATGGGCCCGGACCTGGGCGTCTGGACCAAGGAGCGGCTGGAGGAGCGCGGCATCGAGGTCTTCCTGGAGACCTCCATGGAGTCCTGCGTCGACAAGCACGTGGTGCTGAAGAACGGTGTCGAGGCGGACGCCTCCACCATCGTCTGGACCGCCGGCGTCAAGCCGAACCCGGTGCTGGCCTCGTTCGGCCTGCCGCTCGGCCCGCGCGGCCACGTGGACACCGCCCCGACCCTCCAGGTCAAGGGCTTCGACAACGTCTGGGCCGCCGGCGACAACGCCCAGGTGCCGGACCTCGCCGCCGGTGAGGGCGCCTGGTGCCCGCCGAACGCGCAGCACGCGGTGCGGCAGGCCATCGTGCTCGGTGACAACGTCATCTCCGGGATGCGCGGCTTCCCGCAGGCCGAGTACAAGCACAAGAACCTCGGCGCGGTGGCCGGCCTCGGCCTGCACAAGGGCGTGGCGATCCTCTTCGGCAAGTACAAGCTGAAGGGCCGCCCGGCGTGGTGGTTCCACCGGCTGTACCACGGCAGCCGGGTGCCGACCATGAACCGCAAGGTCCGGGTCTTCACCGACTGGACGCTGGCCATGTTCCTCAAGCGCGAGGCCGTGGGCCTGGCCCAGATGGAGAACCCCCGCGAGGCGTTCTACGAGGCCGCCACCCCGGTGCCGGCCCCGCGCAGCGAGAAGCCCCTCCCCGAGAAGGTCTCCTCCTGATCTCCCGGTAGTCCGGAGGCTCTCCGCCCGGCAGCGCTGCCGGACCACGACCTCCGTGGTGCTCAGCCGGCCCCGGTGCCGGGCGGAGCCGCCCCGCGACCCGTCGCGGGCGTGAGTCAGCCCCCCGATCGCAGCCCTGCGATCGGGGGGCTTTCTCGTACCCGGGGACCGCCCCCGCCCGGGGGAGTGATCCGAGGCCCGGCTCCAGCGCCGCTTGAGCGCCGCTGGAGGCCCGCTTGAGCGCTGGTGGAGCGGTGGCTGAGCAGCGGCGGAGAATGGCTAATGATGCGTCAGATCACATGAAAACAAGACAACTTCAGTTGTTGTGGGCAGGCAGGGAGTGCTCTGCGCCACTAGGCTCATGCTGCTCCCGCAGGGGGTCGTGGGGTGTGCGCCCGGATGGTGGAATGCAGACACGGGCAGCTTAAAACTGCTTGGCCGTGAGGCCGTGCCGGTTCGAATCCGGCTCCGGGCACCCCCGCCGTGAATCCCATGACCAGCAGCAAGGCCGCTGCGGGCTGGTGATCCCTCCCGAGACGGGAACACGCTGGGAACACGAGGCCGCGCCGCGCCGCCCATGGCACCCGCGCATCCGCACCGGCGCAGGTCCGGCGAGGCCTCCTGCCACCAGGTGCACCGGCGCCCGGCAAGCCGGGGTCTACGCTGGGGCCGCACCCGATCGGAGAACCTGGTGGACACTCTCGACCCGAACCGGACGCTACGCCTGATCGTCACAGGAGGCGGCACCGGCGGACACACCTACCCCGCGCTCACCGCAGTGCGCACCTTGCATGCCCGGCTCTCGACCTCCGGAAGAACGCTGGAAACCCTCTGGGTCGGAACGGCTGACGGTCTGGAGGCCCGCGTCGCAGCGGCCGAAGGGATTCCCTTCGCTCCGGTCGCCACCGGCAAGCTGCGGCGCTCCGGCAACCCCCTGAAACTGATGTCCCCGGCGAACATGAAGGACATGGGCCGCGTGCCGCTCGGCGTCGTCCAGGCCCGCTCGGTCATCTCCCACTTCCGCCCGGATGTGGTGCTGGCGACCGGTGGGTATGTCGCCGTCCCGGTTGGCCTCGCCGCCCGCCTGTGCCGTCACCCGCTCGTCGTCCACGAGCAGACGGTCCGGCTCGGGTTGGCCAACCGCACCCTCGCCCCCCGGGCGACCCGCATCGCCGTGTCGTCGGAGTCCACGCTGCCGCTACTGCCGGAGTCGGCCCGCGCGCACGCCGTGGTCACCGGCAACCCGGTGCGTCCCGAAGTCCTGGAGGGTCAGGCCAACAGGGCGATCACCGCCCTGGGTCTCCACGGCTTCGACCGCGCCCTGCCCACCGTCTACGTCACCGGCGGCGCCCAGGGATCGCAGCAGATCAACACCGTCGTCCGTGCCCTGCTGCCGTGGCTGCTGACCCGGGCGAACGTCATCCACCAGTGCGGGACGGCGAACCTCACGGACCTGCGCCGGGAAACCGCGCACCTTCCCCCGATCGCGGCGGCCCGCTACCTCCTCACCGACTTCATCGGTCCCGAGTTGCCTGACGTACTCGCCCTGGCCGACGTGGTGGTTTCCCGCAGTGGCGCGGGTACGATCGCCGAGCTCACCGCCCTGGGCAAAGCCGCCGTGTTCATCCCCCTCGCTTCCTCGGCGGGCAACGAACAGGCGCACAACGCCCGCCACCTGGTCGACGCCGACGCCGCGGTGGCACTGTTCGGTGAGGTGACCCCCGGGGCCCTGCAAGAGGCGATGACCCAGCTGCTGGCCGACCCGGTCCTGCGGAAGGACATGGCGAGCCGTGCCCGTGCGCTCGGCCGCCCGGACGCTGCCGACCGACTCGTGGACGTCCTGCTGTCGGCCATCTCCTACGTCTGACCCCCAAGACACCGTGAAGCCCGAGACACCGTGAAGCCCGGGGCGATGGTCCGCCCCGGGCTTCACCGCTCTCCAGGGGGCGGTCAGCTCCTGCCCCGGGCCGACTCCCGGGTCCAGTCCCCGCGGTCACCGAGCACCGCGTTGTCCCGGCTGAAGTGCGTCACCGCCCGGGACTCGTCCTGTGACCGGGGCACGATCCGGTCGAGCCGGGGCAGTGTGTCCGAGATCAGCAGCCGTCCGTACCGCATGGCACGCTCCCACACGTCCGCGACCTCGTCGATGTCCGGCCAGATGGAGAACACCGCCTCGGCGAGGACCGGCCCGGAATCGATACCTCGGTCGATGGCGTGGATCGTGATGCCGTGCACGCTCTCGCCGTTGCGTAGCGCCCAGTTCACCGGCCGCGCCCCTCGGTACTCGGGCAGCCGCCCGGGATGGCAGTTGATGATCCGCTCGGTGCTGTCGATCAGGCTACTACCGATGATCTTGTCGTACAGGACGCTGAACACCAGGTCACACCGTCCCGGCTCCAGCTCCCGCCAGTTCCCGGACCGCACGATGCGCGCCGCAGGCCAGCGCTCGGCCACGACGTCCGACAGCCGCAGGTCCCAATCCGGCTCGGCCGCGTTCGGGACCACGGTGTCCAGCACGGTGCCGGGCAAGGCCGCGATCACCTCACAGGCGTGAGCCGCCAGCGCGCCCTTCCCGAGTACGGCCGCCCGCCTCACCGCCTCCCACCTCGCGTGGCGTGCACGGTCCGCCGGACGGCCGCCGCGACCGCGTGCACGTCCTCGTTGTCCATCGCCGGGTGGAACGGCAGGCTCAGGATCTCCCGCCCGGCCCGCTCCGTCACAGGCAGGCTGCGGTGCCACCGCGCGAAGGCCGGCTGGAGGTGGTTCGGCGGGTAGTGCACGCCCACCCCGATCCCCGCGTCCCGCAGCAGCCGGAACACCTGGTCACGACCGGACACCCGCACGACGCAGTTGAACGGCACGCTGCGGTCCACGTCCACGTCCACCAGGTCCAGGCATTCGGTTCCTGCCAGCGCATCCCGGTACGCGCGCCACAACTGCCGGCGCTTCACCTCCACCTGCGCGAACCGCGCCAGCTGGACCAGACCGACAGCCGCGTTGAGCGTCGACATCGGGTACCGCATCCCCGGACAGTCGACGGTGTACGACGTCGACCGGATGCGGTCCGTCTGGGACTTCGTGATTCCCAGCATCCGCAAGGCCCGCACTCTGTCCGCCTCCTGCGGACTGCGGGGGACGACCGCGCCGCCCTGCCCGCACGTCAGCGACTTGATCGGGCCGAAGCTGAAACAGGTCACCGCCCCTGTGGCCCCTACTCTTCGCGTGCCGTGGTGCGAGCCGAAGGCCTGTGCGGCGTCCTCCACGACCACGATGCCGCGCTCGGCCAGGACAGCACGGGCGCCGGCCAGGTCCACCGCCCGGCCGCCGTAGAGCACCGGCATCGGCCTGGGCACGATGACCGTGCTGGACGCGCTGCGGCTGCCCGCGCAGACCCTGCGCAGCGCTGCGACGCTCCAGCACATCAGCGGCGGCCGGTTCGAGCTGGGCATCGGCGTCGGCTGGCAGAAAGCCGACCTGGACGCCCTCGCCCCGGACCTGCGCGAGGCCGGGGCACGGATCGCCTCGCTGGAACGCACCCTGGAGCTGCTGCGGCAGGTGTGGCCCGTTCCGACGGCAACCGGGGACGGCGGGGCCGAGCCGCTGGAGCGCGCCTTGGCTGCGGGGACCCCGGCGCCCCGCGTGATCGTGGCGGCCGGTACGTCCCGGATGCTCCAGCTCGCCGCCCGCTTCGCCGACGACATCGCGCTGACGGTGCCGACCCGGCCGCGCCTGGCTGGCGTTACCCCCACGGCCGCCTCGGTGACCGCGCAGATCACGACGGCCCGCAGCGCCCGCCCGTCCTCGATGCCGCCCTGCCGGTTCCATCTGCAGATCCGCAGCCTCGGCCCGAGCGCGCCGGAGGACCCGGACGGCGACTGGTGGAGCGTCGGTGGCAGCCCCGGCCAGATCGCCGACGCCCTGCGCGAGCGCGCCGCGACGGGGGTGGACTACCTCAGCGTGTGCACCGAAGACCTGAGCCTTCTTGAGTGGTTGTCGTCCCGGGTCCTGCCGCTGTACGAGGCGGATTCGTGACGTCCGTCATCGTGCTGTGCGGCGGGCTGGGCAGCCGCCTGGGCCCGGCCGGGGCACATCGGCAGAAGACGATGTACGAGGTCGGCGGGACACCGATGCTGGAACTGGTGCTCTCCCAGGTCTGTCCCGCCGTCCCCGCCCCGGCCCCCGTCGTGCTGCTCACCGGCCACCGGAGTGAAGACGTCGAAGCCGCAGCCGCTGACTGGCAGTGCCGGATCGACGCGCGGATTCAGGCTGTCGCCGAGAGTGCGCCGGGCGCCGCTGGGGTACTTCAGCTCGCTGAGCGTCTGCCCGCTCCGGTGCTGATCGTCGCCGGGAACGTTCTGCTCCCGTACGCGCGGCTGCTGCCCCACCTGCTCGCGCAATGGTCCCGCGACGGCCGGCCGGTCGTGGCCGGCAGCCGCCAGTGGCGCACCCACAGCCACCACACCGTGACCGCCCAGGACGGCACGGTCGCCTCCTGGCACCGCCTGCCGCACCGGGAGGCGGGCCGGTACGAAGTCGTCGACTCCTACCTGATCACCCCGCAGGTCATCAGTCGGATGCGGGCAGATCCAGAGCCGATCAGCCACACCCGTGCCCTGGCCGCGCTTGTGCCCCATGCGTCGGTAGCGTTCAGCGAATTCACCGGCGACTGGCTCCACGTGCAGACGCTGGCTGATCTCGCTGTCACACCGTCTCGGAAGGCTCTCCTGTGCCCACCCCCACCCTCATTGTCGTCTCCGGCCCGCCCGGAACCGGTAAGTCCACCCTCGCGAGCAAGCTCGCCGCCCGCCTGACCCTGCCGTGGTACAGCCGCGACGGCATCAAGGAGTCGCTGTTCGACACGCTGGGCTGGTCGGACCGGCAGAGGTCCAAGGAACTGGGGGCCGCCTCGGTGGCCGTGCTGTTCACCCTGCTCAGCGACACCCTGTCCGCAGGCGCCAGCTGCCTGACGGAGTCGAACTTCCGCAGAGTGCAGTCCTCCCCGGACTTCCGACGCCTGCTGGAGGAGACCGGGGCCCGCGCGGTGCAGGTCCAGTGCACCACCCAAGGGGACGTGCTCCTGGAGCGGTTCGCCACCCGCTCCTCCTCCGCCGGGCGCCACCCCGGGCACTGCGACGACCAGAACCTCGACGAGTTCCGCGCCGAACTGCTGGCCGGCCGCTACGAGCCCCTGGACGTGCCCGGACCGGTCCTCACCCAGGACACCACCGACTTCCACGCCGTGGACATCGAGGCCCTGGCCACCCAGCTCTCCGCCCTCCTCCACTCCGATGCGCCGTAACCTGTCTGCTCACCGGCCGGGATCGCGGCGTCACCATCTCCGCGAAAGGAATCACTGTGCACGCCCTCCGCCTGCGCGCCCCGGGAACGTTCGAAAGCGTCCCAGACGCTCCCCTTCCCGCCCCGGCACTCGGCCAGGTGACCGTCCGCCTGAGCGCCGCCGCGCTCTGCGGCAGCGATCTGCCCAAGTTCCGCAGTACCGCCGATCCGCGCTCCGGGCGGATCGGGTTCCCCATCCACGAGTGCGTCGGCCACGTCCTCGACGCGGGCGGCGACGCCGGCCTGGAGCCCGGCCAGCGGGTCCTGGCCATGCCCGACGACGAATGCGGCCTCGCGGAGGTCTACCTCGCCAACCGCGACGCGACACACCCGGTCAGCGCCGGCCATCTCACCGATGCCCAGGCCACCCTGATCCAGCCGCTGGCCGCCGTGCTGTACGCCACGGCAAAACTCGGCGACGTCGCCGGGGCCCGCGTCACCGTGCTCGGCCTGGGACCGATCGGGCTCATGTGCGCCTACGTCCTGAGCCGGCGCGGCGCCCGCGTCACCGGCGTCGACCCGGTCGGGCGCAGCAAGGACATCACCACCGCCTTCGGCATCGAACACCACCTCCAGGACAGCGCCGCCGCCTGGTCCGCCAGCGCCCACGCCACCGAGCCCGTCGACATCTGCATCGAGGCCGTCGGACATCAGCAGCGCACCGTACGCGATGCCGTCGCCCTCACCAGGCACAGCGGCACCATCCTGGCCCTGGGAGTCCCGGACGACGCCGAGTACGCCTTCCCCTACGAAGCGCTGCTGCGCGGCAACATCACGCTCAAGACCAGCATTACCCCGCCCTGGCAACAGGTGTACGGCCCGGCCGAGGATTACCTCTGCGCCCATCTGGAGACGATGTCGCTCCTGCTCACCCACACCTTCCCCGTCACCGAGGCCGCCGCCTACCGCGCGTACGCACAGCCTGCCGACGACCGGCTCAAGGTGATCATCACCACCGCCGGCGGCTGGATGCCCGCTGAGGCCCGCTCATGAACAGCGCCTTGGGCCGCTTCCTGATGGTCCGCCACGGCCGCACCACCGCCAACGCCAACCGAGTCCTCATGGGAGGCACTGACGCGCCGCTGCTGCCCGCCTCCCTCGAAGAGGCCGAACAGCTCGGCCGGAACCTCGCCCTGGGTAGTACGACGGTCATCTACAGCAGCGACCAGCCCCGCGCCCTGCGCACCGCCCACCTGATCGGCGCCCCCGGCAGGCTCCGCCCGACACCCGACGAGCACCTGCGAGAGCGGCACTTCGGCCGGTACACCCTCAGCACGTTCACCGACCTTGAGCAGGAACCCGCCTGGCCGGCCGTCGACACCCACTACGACGTACGGCCCGAGGGCGGCGAGTCGCTGCGCGACGTCGAGACACGCGTCTTCACCCGCCTGCTCGACCTGCACAGCACACTGGCACCGCAGATCACGCTGACCGTGGTAGGGCACAGCACCTGCTGGCGCCTGGTCGAAGCGGTCCTCAACGGCCGCCGCCACGATCCGTTCGACGAGCCGATTCCGCCGCCGCTGACCGTCCTGGAGCATCCGCGCACCGCCCTGGAACTCCTCCGCGACCACATCTGACAATGGGGGAGGGGGCGGGCGGCCTGAGGGCCGCCCGCCCCCTCGTTCGTCCTACGCGCTCGGCCGGTGCACCGACATGCGCGGCGTCGCACCGTGCAGCACCAGGCCCGGCACCTCCTCCGCCCCGGCCACATAGGGCCCATCCCAGCCGCGCACGCCGTACGCAACCGCCGTCGCTCCGCCCCGGCGCGGCACCCCAACGGCCGTCATCCCCGCGCGCCCCGCCCCGGCCAGCTCATCCCCGCCGCCGTCACCGACGTACAGCACCCGCCCCGCCGGGACACCGAGAGCGGCCAGCACCCTCATGTACAGCGCCGGCGACGGTTTGACCGCCTGCTCACGGCAACTGAAGAACGCACTGTCGACCAGCCCGGCCAGCGCGCACCCCGGCCATGCCTCGACTGTCTCCGCTGCCGCGTCCGAGAGCACCACCACCGGCACCCCCTGGTCCCGAAGCCCGGCTAGTACAGCCAGCACACTCTCCTCGGTCCGCAGGCGGAGAGCGGCGTGCTCCCGGACGGTCAGGAGGGCCCGGTCCAGGTCAGGCTGTCGGACCCCGCACCGCCCGGCGAGGTCCCGCACGATCTCCGGGACTGATGTCAGCTCGCCCTCGTGCCGTGCCCGCCAGGACTGTGCCAGCGCGGCACGGACCTGCCCGTCCCCCACCCCGAAGGCTGCGGCCAGCCCGCCCGCGAGCCGCGCCCGCTCCGGCCCGGACGGAGCAGGCACCAGGGTGCCGAACAAGTCGAACACCACCCCGTCGAACATCACCCCGTCGAACCTCGGCTCTGCGCTCCCTGCCGCCAGCCCGCCGGTTCCGCCCCATGCATCGTTCACAGCGCCACCACCCCACGCATCGTCCTGATCAAGAGGTGACGGGGCGTCCGCCCGCCCGGCCGGCCACCGGCCGACGCACGCAGACCCCGGTCCTTCCGGTACGAGCACAGCAGCCGAGTGCCTCGCCCCGTCAGGACGCTTCCGGGTTGAACGGTGGCACGGGCCATGCGTCTGCCCACGGCAGCCTCACCAGTCGTGTTTCGGCCAAGATCGGGAAGACGCGCATGGCTCACCGCTACCTGGGGGGTCGCGGCGGGGGTACGCCCCGGGCCCATGTTCCGCAAGCTGGGCGGGCGAACTGCTGGGCATGCCACCTGCCCGGCCCCCTGGCGGTGCGCCCGGCCGTGCGCCCACGGGTGCACGGGGGCAGGAAGATTCGGGGAGATGCGGGCCGGTTCTTCGATGTCAGAGCATCGTCGCAGGTCAGATGGGGTGCCGGTTGCGGTTCGAATCCGGCTTCGGGCACCCCCCACCGCCGTCGACCCACCGGCCCGGCCCGGCACCCCCGAAACCCGCATCAGCCCACCACGCGCCGGCCCGGCCGGGCACCGGGCCCACCGACGGCCCGGGACGACCCGGGGTCGTACAGACCCGCCCCCGTCCTCATCCATCGTTCATCCCGGCGGCCGAGTACCTGACGGACCTCGTCCAGGACCGTGTCACCCGGACTGTCGAGCGCTGGTGCGCACCTGGACGAAACCGGTGGAAGCGACCAGCCCTCCCGCCCTACCGTGGAACCATCCCGCACCGTAAGGACCACGCCGTGCCCTCCGACGACACCCAGCCGCGAACCTCGGTGCGGCCGCTGTGGGCTGACCTCCCCCCGGCCGTACGCGAGTCCGCCGACGGCACACTCGGCTCCCCCGTCGTCACCACGCTGCCGCAGGCCGGTGGCTTCAGCCCCGGCCTCGCCGTCCGTGCCGTCCTCGCCGACGGCCGCCGCGCCTTCCTCAAAGGGATCAGGACGGACCACCCCGCCTACCCGATGTACGCGGACGAGGCCACCGTCAACCGCGCCATGCCGGCCTGGGCGCCGCTGCCCCGCATGCTCGACACCTGGGAGGCGGCCGGCTGGCTGCTGATGTCCTTCGAGGACATCGCCGGCGGGCACCCCGACCTCAGCCCGGGATCGGCGGACCTCCCCGCCGTCCTGCGGACCCTGGACGTGCTCCCCGAGGTGGTCAGCCCGTCACCGATCCCCGATGCGCCGGCCGTTGCCGACGAGTTGGCGGGCATGCTCCACGGCTGGCAGGCGCTCACCCGCGAGGGCGCCCCGCTCGACCCGTGGTCGACCCGGCACATCGACCGGTTGGCCGCCGTCGAGCGGGACTGGACGAAGGACTCGGCGGGAACCTGCCTGCTCCACATCGACCTGCGGGCCGACAACATGCTGATGCGGGACCCCGACACCGCCCTGGTCATCGACTGGGCGTATCTGCACCAGGGTGCCCCGTGGCTCGACCCGGCGTTCCTCGGCCCGCAGCTCATCCGGGCCGGCCACACCCCCGGGCAGGTCACCGAGCTGCTGGCCAGGGTGTCCTCCTGGCGCGCGGCGCCCCCTGCGGCGGCCCTGTCGTTCGCCGTCGCCCAGGCGGGCTACTGGGAACGCAGTTCCCGCCTGCCGGCCCCTCCCGGGGTGCCCTACCTGCGCGGCTACCAGGCCGAGATGGCCGCCGTCGGCCGGGACTGGGTGGCGTATCTCGGCGGCTGGGTCTAGCACTGCCTGACGCCATGGCGTACCCCCGTTCAGAAGCCGGCGGTACTGCCCCCGGGGGCCGGTGCTGATCTTGCCCCCTGCCCCTGAGCTGGGCCACCATGCAACCCTCCTTGGTGAACCCGGGCCCGTCAGCAGCAGACACGCGGGGCACAGCGCCGGACCACGGTGGAGGAGCCGCCCCCTCCCAACCGTCGATCGGGAACACGTGGCCCGGCCTGCCGCACCAGACGCGCGACCCGGGAAATCCACTGATCACCTTTGCCCGGCGGCACGCTGACGCCAGGCTGGGGAGCCACCGTTCCGCCCTGACCGGGCACGCAATCGGGCGTGTCCGGAGAGCGGTCGCGCTATGGCATCGCGAATGCCATACTCAGGGATATGACTGATGACACCGATTTCCTTCCTGGGGGCGGCCCCACCAGCGGCATCTCCGTGACCCTGACTGCCGGCACCCTGCAGGCGATCCGGGAACGGGTCGGTAAGCGAGGCGTCTCCGCGTATCTGGAGCGGGCGGCGCAGCGTCAGATCGAACGGGACAACCTGGATGAACTGATCTCTGCCATGGAGGAGGCCCATGGTCCTGCCGATCCGGAAGCTGTGGCCGCCAAGCGGGCCCGGCTGACCAGGGCCGTTCTCGGGGCGGACTCCGACGCCGGTGCGGCCGCATGAGTGGTGGCGCGCTGGTCCTGGACAGCGAGGGTCTGGCGAAGGCTGTGCAGCGGGACCGGGAGGTGCACGAGTGGCTGGCAGCGGCCCGTGATGCGGATCTTCCGGTCCTCACGTCGGCCGCAGTACTGGTCGAGGCCATCCACCCGCGGATCAATGAGGCTGCCCTGAGGTGGACGCTGTCCCGGCTTCGGGTGGAACCGGTCACTCAGGTCATCGCACAGAGCGCCGCTGCCCTCCTGCGGAAAGCGGGGCTGCACGGGCACAAGTACGCCATCGACGCCATGCTGTGCGCAACGGCCCTGGCACACCCGGGGCGGGTGACGATTCTGACCTCCGACGTCGAGGATCTCCGCATGCTTACGGCCGGCCACGTCCGGATGGAGGTCGAGAAGGTCTGAGCGGGTCCCGCAGGCCAGGCGGTGCGGCGGCACCTGGTGGCCCGGGTGCTGCCCGGTGGGTAGGAGCTTCCGGGATGGGTGGGCCGTAGTGTTTCGGCCAAAGCGGACGCTGCCGCCGACCGGGGGGTGATGGCCCGTCAGTGGCCGGGGTGAGCTGGGGGTTCGGGGAGTGGGGAGGCCGGTCGGGCCTTCTGCTTGTCCGGCTCCCGGCCTGGGAGCGCCGGGGCGGGGTGGTGCGGGCCGGGTCGGCGGGGTCGGAGCGTTGCCGCAGGTCGGGTGAGGTGCCGGGCGGAGTTCGAATCCGGCTTCGGGCACGGCTGCCGTTCGCGTTCGACACCGTGGGCGGGTCGCGGCCGGGTGGCATGAGAATTCTTTACCAGGGCATTACCATTGGCGTGCGGGCAGCACCGTGCCGCCCTGGGAGGAAACACATGAGGAGCAGCAACCCGGTCTTCTCGCGGCAGGGAGCCTTCACCCGCGATACCGGTTACGCCGGGTTCGGGCCGTCGCAGTCCGCCGGGCCGCAGGCCCCGCAGAACCCCTACGTCCAGAACCCGTACGCCCAGCAGCCACCGCCGCCGCAGCAGCTCTCCGAGCAGGAGCTGCGCGAGATGTACCAGGCGCCGTCCGCCGGTCCGCTGGAGACCGGGCGGATGACCATGGACGACGTGGTGGCCCGGACGGCCATGACGCTGCTCACCCTGGTCGTCGGGGGCGCGGTGGCGTGGTTCGCCATCCCGGCCGCCAATTACGGCATCGCGTTCGTGCCGGCCATCGCCGCGTTCGTGGTCGGCATGGTGATCAGCTTCCGGCGGAGCGTCAGCCCCGCGCTGATCCTGACCTACGCGGGTCTGGAGGGTGTCTTCCTCGGCACCATCACCAAGGTCTTCAACACCTACTGGCCGGGCATCGCGATCCAGGCGGTGCTGGGCACCGCCGCCGTCTTCGCCGGGATGCTGATCGCCTACCGCTCCGGGCGCATCCGGGTCACCGCGCGCTACCAGCGGATCGGTATGGCGGTGGCGGCCGGGTTCCTGCTGCTGGTGATGGTCAACCTGGTGGCCGGCCTGTTCGGCGCCGATCTGGGGCTGCGCTCCGGACCGCTGGGTGTCGTGGTGGGCATCCTCGGCGTCTGCCTGGGCGCCTTCTTCCTCTCGCTGGACTTCAACGAGATCGAGCAGGGCATCCGCGGCGGTGCCCCGGAGCGCGAGGCGTGGCGGGCGGCCTTCGGTCTGACCGTCTCGCTGGTCTGGATCTACCTGGAGATGCTGCGGCTGATCGCCATCCTGCGGGGCGACGACTGACGGCGACGACTGACGGCGGCGACTGACGGCGGCGACTGACGGCGGCGACTGACGGCGGCGACTGACGGCGGCGACTGATCTGGCGCGCGCCCGCCCGTACATACGGGGGCAGTCATACGGAGGGCCTGGGAGCCGGTGGCTCCCGGGCCCTCGTGCGTGTGGGGGACTGACCAAGCGAGTGGGGAACGGGAGTTGGGGCGGGGAGCGCTGCTCAGGCGAGCTTCCGCGCGGCCCTCCGCATGTCGTGCTCGTGCACGATGGCCTTGGCGTAGCCGTACGAGATGCCGTACTCGCGGCGGAGCCAGTCGATCTTCTCCTCGCAACGCACGAGGCCGGGCCCTTCGTCGACGGCTTTCAGCCAGTCACCGATTTCACGGCCGGTGACCGCCGGGATCCTGGAGAGGAGGTTCTGGTGGGTCGCTGCGGAGTACATCAGGGACATAAGCGCCTCCGGTAGAGCGTTCCGTTCTCCTACCGTGCCTGAGGTCGTAACCCTTGGCAACACTCGCCGTCGGGGCGGTGGGCGGAAAGGGACGGACGGTCCTCGTTGCCGCCTCCCTACCCACCCCCCGCGCGGTTGACGCCTGGAAGCGGAGGGAGTCCGGTCGATTGCCCGGTTACGCTCCCTCCATGCCCGATCCCGTTCCCCTTCTCACCGCAGTCGACCGGCTGGCCGATCGTTTCCGCTCCATGCCGCAGAGCAGGCTGCTCGCCCCCGTACCGGGCCACCCCTCGCGGGCCACAGCGGCGCTGGCGCTGGCCCGTCGGCTGGCGGCGGACGCACAGGCCGTGGAGCAGGACGGCGCCGGGCTGCTCCGCGCGCTGCCGGACGCCGGGCCCTTCGCGGCGGGCGACCAGCTCGCGGTGGCCGGCCACGACCTGGCGGTGGCGCTGGCCGGACTGCCCGGCGACGCACCGGTCACCACGCGCGAGGGCGCCCGCGCCGCCGCGTCCGGCGTCCTGGCGGACGCGGTCGCGGCGGTGGGCGCCCTGGCGAAACTGGTCTGAGCCGATCGGACCGTCTGAGCCGGTCGGACTGTCTGAGCCGGCCCGACCGTCTGAGCCGGCTCCGACTACCTCAGAGGCTGGCCACCACCCGGTCCGCGAGGACGTACACGGTGCCCTCGCCGGTGGCGAAGGTCAGCGAGTACGAGCCGGAGAAGCGCGAGCCGCCGAGCAGCCGCACCTCGTCACCGCAGCGCACCGCCTCGATCAGCCGCTCCGCCGCCTCCCGGTCGCCGGGGGCCACGCACAGCGTGGTGCCGTCCGCGAAGGCGTAGACATCCAGGGTGCCCAGCGGGCCGGGGCGGACGTCGGTGAGCGCGGTGCCCTCGCCGGCGAGCCGGTTGAGGGTGCTGTCGGTCCACTCGCGGGACGGCGCCTGGGAGGGCACGAAGTCCGGGTGGGAGGGGTGGCGGCGCGGGTCCGGGGCGGGCTCCGCCTGCACCTCCAGGTCGGCGGGGGCGCCGGCGGCGCTCTGCACCGGGTGGCCGGTACGCATCCCGTTGCCCTCCGCGATCAGCTCCTCCAGTGCCGAGCGCAGCGCGTCCGCGAACTCCGGGTCCATCCGCTCGGTGGCGGTACGGGGGAAGTCCTCCGCGCTCTCCGGGGCGTCCTGCGGGCCGGTCGGCCGGGGGAAGTACAGCGGCCAGCCGTCCACCGGGTCGGCGCCGTGGAACGGCTGGTCGAACAGTGGGCCGTCCTCCGCCGACCGGGCCTCCTGCTCCGCCCAGAAGGCCCGCGCCTCGGCGATCTCCCGCTCCCGGTCCTCGGCCAGCGCCTCGGCCACCGCCCGCCGGATCACGGCGTCGTCCACGGTCGCGGCCGGCGCCTGGGTGGCGTCCAGGCGGCGGGTCAGGCCGCGTACATGGACCAGCACTCCTGCGGTGAGGACCAGCAGGAGCAGCAGCAAGGCGGTGTACACGGCGTTCACGGAACGTACTCCTCGCACGGAGCTGAACGGGGGATCACCCACCACAGTGCCGCATGTGTGCGCGTGACGGCAGGGTAAGGAGTCACCTTCGTGAGTGAGCTGTGACCTTGTCCACGTCCGGACGGCCGGGGATGGTATACGCTCCGCAGCCGATCGGCTTCTGCCGGTGGATCGAAAAGCGTCGAAACCATAGGAAGAGGGCTGGATCACCATCTCCATGTGATCCAGCCCTCAAACACGAACCGTCACTCCGAACGGGTGATTCCGCAGCCCCGATCCGGCCCCGAATCCGGCGCGCCCGGCCCCCAATCCGGCGCGCCCGCCCCCGAATCCGGCCCCGCTCGGCTCAGCTCAGCCGCTCGAGCACCATCGCCATGCCCTGCCCGCCGCCCACGCACATGGTCTCCAGGCCGAACTGCTTGTCGTGCCACTGGAGCGAGTTGATCAGCGTGGTGGTGATCCGGGCGCCGGTCATCCCGAAGGGGTGGCCGACCGCGATGGCCCCGCCGTTGACGTTCAGCCGGTCCAGGTCGACGCCCAGCTCCCGGTACGAGGGGATGACCTGGGCGGCGAACGCCTCGTTCAGCTCCACCAGGTCGATGTCCCCGATGGTCATCCCGGCCCGCCGCAGCGCCTGCCGGGACGCCTCCACCGGGCCGAAGCCCATGATCTCCGGCGAGAGGCCGGAGACCCCGGTGGAGACCACCCGGGCCAGCGGGGTGATGCCCAGCTCCCGGGCCTTGGTGTCGGACATCACCACCAGCGCGGCGGCGCCGTCGTTCAGCGGGCAGCAGTTGCCGGCCGTCACCGTGCCGTCCGGGCGGAAGACCGGCTTGAGCCCGGAGACGCCCTCCAGGGTGACCCCGGCGCGCGGCCCGTCGTCGGCGCCGACCACGGTGCCGTCCGGGGTGGTGACCGGGGTGATCTCCCGGGCCCAGAAGCCGTCCGCGATGGCCTTCTCGGCCAGGTTCTGCGAGCGGACGCCGAACTCGTCCTGCTCGGCCCGGGTGATCCCCTTCAGTCGGGCCAGGTTCTCGGCGGTCTGGCCCATCGGGATGTACATGTCCGGCAGCAGGCCGTCCTCGCGCGGGTCGTGCCAGCTGTCGGCGCCCTCGGCGGCGCGCTGCGCGGTACGGGACCCGGCCTCCTCGAAGACCGGGTTGCGGGTGCCCGCGATGCCGTCCGAGGTGCCCCGGGCGTAGCGGGAGACCATCTCCACGCCCGCCGAGATGAAGACGTCGCCCTCGCCGGCCCGGATGGCGTGCAGCGCCATCCGGGTCGTCTGGAGCGAGGAGGCGCAGTAGCGGGTGATGGTGCAGCCCGGCAGGTGGTCCATGCCGAGCCGTACCGCGACGACCCGACCCAGGTTGTGGCCCTGCTCGCCGCCCGGCTGGCCGCAGCCCAGCATCAGGTCGTCGATGTCGCGCGGGTCCAGCTCCGGCACCTTGTCCAGGGCGGCGCGCACGATGTCGGCGGTCAGGTCGTCCGCGCGGACGTCCTTGAGCGAGCCCTTGACGGCCCGGCCGATCGGCGAACGGGCGGCGCTGACGATGACGGCTTCGGGCACGGTGACTCCTCGACGAGCGTACGGGCGGTTCCGCCGCAAGCTACCGGTTGGTATTGCGGTCGTCACCCAGCGCGGCGTGTGAGCTGGGCGACGTTCCGTCCGCCGGGGCGGGCCCGGCGGTGGGCGGCGGCACCGGCAGCCGGTGCCGTCTGCGGTTCCTGAGCAGCGCCCAGTGGCCCAGCGGAACGCTGTGCGAGCCGCCCCGGACGGCCGCCGCGACCTCCGTACCGGCCCGGCCCGCCGCCTCGGCCGCGGCCACCGCCACCGGCAGCACCACCTCGCCGCGCGACACGTCCGGCCGCTCCTCCTCCGGCCACAGTCCCAGGGTCGCGCAGAGCGACGGCAGTACGGCCATCGCGGCGGTGGCGTAGCCCTGCGCGGAGGGGTGGTAGCGGTCGGCGGCGAACAGCTCCCGGCGGGTGGCGAACTCCGGGCCGAGCAGCGAGCCCAGCGACACGCTGCGTGCCCCGGCCTCCACCACCGCTATGGTCTGCGCCGCCGCCAGCTGGCGGCTCAGCCGCCGGGCGACCCAGCGCAGCGGCGGCCGTACCGGCTCGATGGTGCCCAGGTCGGGACAGGTGGCGACCACCACCTCGCAGCCGGCCGCGCGCAGCCGGCGCACCGCCTCGCCGAGCAGCCGGACGGATTCCACCAGCGGCATCCGATGGGTCACGTCATTGGCGCCGATGATGATCACCGCCACATCGGGGACGGTCTCCAGCGCCAGGTCCACCTGCCGTTCCAGGTCGCTGGACCGGGCACCGGACAGCGCCACGTTCACCAGCCGCACCCGTCGCTCCGCGACCGACGCCAGCCCGGCCGCCAGCAGCGCGCCCGGTGTCTCATGGCCGCGCAGCACGCCGAGCCCGGCCGCCGTGGAGTCCCCGAGGAACGCCAGCACCAGCGGCGGCGAGGCCGCCCCGGGGCCGTCCGCGAACGCCCCGCCGTAGACGCCGTCCGCCTTGGGCGGCTCACCGCCGAGCGCCCCCACCGCCCGCTCCGCGAACTTGACCTCGGTGACCAGCAGCCCGACCACCCCGACGCCCAGCAGCCCGATCCCGCCGCCGCCGTAGGCGGCAGCCGCCGCGATCCGCCGCGCCACCCGTGCCCGCGACATCCATCGACCCCCTCACCCTGCTAGCGGCCCGATCTCTCACAGCCTGCATACCCAGCGCTGCCGCCGACTACCGTCCGTACGGCCGGTGATCACCCGGCGTGGCCCGGACCTCGGCGTATCGCTGTCCGCCCCTCTACGCTGACCGATACAGAAACCCTGCACCGCAACTCTGTGTGCAGGTGTTCCACGACTCGGGAGGATCCCCGTGCGGTACCACGATTCGATCATCGAGCTGGTCGGCGACACGCCCCTGGTGAAGCTCAACCGCGTCACCGAGGGCATCAGCGCCACCGTGCTGGCCAAGGTCGAGTACTTCAACCCCGGTGGCTCGGTGAAGGACCGCATCGCCATGCGGATGATCGAGGCGGCCGAGGCGTCGGGGGCGCTGCGGCCCGGCGGCACCATCGTCGAGCCCACGTCCGGCAACACCGGGATCGGCCTGGCCATCGTGGCGCAGCAGAAGGGGTACCACTGCATCTTCGTCTGCCCGGACAAGGTCTCGGCCGACAAGATCAACACGCTGCGGGCGTACGGCGCCGAGGTGGTGGTCTGCCCGACCGCCGTCGCCCCCGAGCACCCCGACTCGTACTACAACGTCTCCGACCGCCTGGTCCGGGAGACGCCCGGCGCCTGGAAGCCCGACCAGTACTCCAACCCGGAGAACCCCGCCTCGCACTACCACTCCACCGGCCCCGAGCTGTGGCAGCAGACCGACGGCCGGATCACCCACTTCGTGGCCGGCGTCGGCACCGGCGGCACCATCTCCGGCACCGGCCGCTACCTCAAGGAGGTCTCCGAGGGCCGGGTGCGGGTGGTCGGCGCCGACCCGGAGGGCTCGGTGTACTCCGGCGGCAGCGGCCGCCCGTACCTGGTCGAGGGCGTCGGCGAGGACTTCTGGCCGACCGCGTACGACCGCGGCGTCGCGGACGAGATCGTCGCCGTCTCCGACAAGGACTCCTTCCGGATGACCCGGCGCCTCGCCAAGGAGGAGGGGCTGCTGGTCGGCGGCTCCTGCGGCATGGCCGTGGTCGCCGCGCTGGAGGTCGCCCGCCGGCTCGGTCCGGACGACGTGGTCGTGGTGCTGCTGCCGGACGGCGGCCGGGGCTACCTCTCGAAGATCTTCAACGACGAGTGGATGGCGGACTACGGCTTCCTCTCCTCGCCCACCGAGGAGGCCACCGTGGCCGACGTCCTCGCCCGCAAGGACGCGGTGGAGCACGGCGGCATCCCGCAGTTCGTGCACATGCACCCCAGCGAGACCGTGGGCGAGGCGGTTCAGGTGCTGCGCGAGTACGGCGTCTCCCAGATGCCGGTGGTCTCGCCCGGCGCCGGGCACCCCGATGTGATGGCCGGTGAGGTGATCGGCTCGGTGGTGGAGCGGGAGCTGCTGGACGGCCTCTTCGCGCAGCGGGTGCAGTTGGGCGACCCGCTGGAGAAGCACATGTCGGTGCCGCTGCCGGTGGTCGGCTCCGGCGAGTCCGTCACCCGGCTGATGGGGGTGCTGGAACGGGCGGACGCCGCCGTGGTGCTGGTCGACGGTAAGCCGCAGGGCATCGTCACCCGGCAGGACCTGCTGGCCTTCATGGCCGACCGTGCACACTGATCGGCCGTCGGGCGCACACGACTTCGCCCCGGAAGTGGTACACCGGCGACATGTGTACGCAGCATGCGCTTAACACGGGACCGTCATCGTAGGGAGCACGGCAACACGCCGAACAGAGCACGGTGGCGGTGGCTGGCGGGAGCGGCTCCCCGGCAGTGCGGCCACCGGCGGGACGCGCCGGCCGGCCCTGACCCGGCCAGCCGCGTCCGTTCGCGGGGGGCGCCGTCGTCCCGCCCCTGGTGGTCCCGACCGACCACCGGGGTGCGGCGGCCCCCGCGGACACCAGCGCACCGCGAGGTGCGCCTCCGTCCCTCCCGGGTGGGGGAGCGGCACGGAGCACAGCAGGGCCGGTCCCGACCCGGGACCGGCCCTGCTGCGCGCCCACCGGCCGGGCAGCCCCCGTCAGGGGCGCGAGCAACCCCACCAAACCCGCACCAAGCCCCCGTGCCCAGCCCGGCACCCCCGTCAGGGGCGCGAGGAACTGCGCGAACAACCCCACCAAACCCGCACCAAGCCCCCGTGCCCAGCCCGGCACCCCCTTCAGGGGCGCGGGGAA